>DATCBS010000030.1:0-204693 GCA_036511715.1 Caulobacteraceae bacterium | reverse complement strand
TCGACTTCCATCGTCGCCTTGTCGGTCTCGATCTCGGCGATCACATCTCCGCTCTTCACCTGATCGCCCACCTTCACCAGCCACCTGGCCAAGGTCCCCTCTTCCATCGTCGGCGAGAGGGCCGGCATCAGGATGTCGGTCACGTCGTGGCTTCCAGGTAGATGTCCGTATAGAGCTCGGTCGGATCGGGCTCGGGCGACGCGCGGGCGAACTCCGCCGCCTCGGAGATCACCGTCTTGATCTCGGCGTCGATGCTCTTGAGTGTTGTGTCGTCCACTAGACCCCCCGCGTCGAGGCGCTCCTGCAGGTGCTCGATCGGATCGCGCGTCTTGCGCACCTCGTCGATTTCTTCACGGGTCCGATATTTTCCGGGATCGCTCATCGAATGGCCGCGGTATCGATAGGTCTTCATCTCGAGGATGAAGGGTCCCTTTCCGCTCCTGGCGTGTTGAGCGGCCCTGAGGCCGGCCTCGCGGACGGCCAGCACGTCCATACCGTCGACCTCCTCGCCGGGGATGTTGAAACTCGCCCCACGGCGGAAGAGATGGGTCTGCGATGAAGAGCGCTCAATGCTCGTCCCCATGGCGTACTGGTTGTTCTCAATCACATAGACGACCGGCAGACGCCAAAGCTCCGCCATGTTGAAACTCTCGTAGACCTGGCCCTGGTTGGCTGCGCCGTCGCCAAAATAGACAAAGGCGACCTTGCCGTCGCCGCGATAACGGTTGGCGAGCGCCAGGCCGGTTCCAAGACTCACCTGGGCGCCGACGATTCCGTGTCCGCCGAAGAAGTCGGCGTCCACCGAGAACATGTGCATCGAACCGCCCTTACCCTTCGACACTCCAGCCGCGCGCCCGGTGAGTTCCGCCATGATCCTCTGCGGGTCCATCCCAGCGGCGAGCATGTGGCCATGCTCCCTGTAGCCAGTGATCACCTGGTCGCCGGGTTGCTTCGCCGCTTGCATTCCGACGGCGATAGCTTCTTGCCCGATGTAGAGATGGCAGAAACCCCCGATCAAACCCATGCCGTAGAGCTGTCCAGCGCGCTCTTCGAAGCGCCGAATGAGGAGCATCGCGCGGTAGAACTTCAGGAGATCGGCCTTGTTGGGTTTGGCGTCGCCAACCGTATCGAGAACCGGCTTTGACCGGCCCTTTCGGGACTTGGCCTTGGCGATGCGCTCACCCGCCATCGAATCTCTCCCGCCAACAGAACCGTGGGTTCTTGCGCTTGGCGGAAGAACCTTCAGCCGCTCCTTCGGGCCTGGCGGATCACATAGTCCCTGGGATCGGTAAAGCCCAGCAGGACATGGGCGCGCTCCTCGAGCAGATCGGCCGAGAGGTTGTCATCGCGGAGGAATCTCACGCGCGTCTGCAGCCCGACCCGTTCGGCTCTGAGCGCCGCGAGTTCGGCCTGCTTTTCGTTGAGCGTGGATTCGCGCTGGCGCGTCAGCAGCAACCCTTTGTCCCCGGTCAGCGCGTTGAACCCGAAGTAGAAGATCATGAACGCGAGCGCGGCGGTCGGGATGTAGGTCTGGAGACGCGAGAACAATCTACGGACTCAATGACTTGGAGCGGTAACCGAAGAATCGCGGAGGATGCTTAACACGCGCCTAACGGAACTCACGATCGTTTGCGGGCGTGGAAAATCAGGCGAGGCGTCTGAGCGCATCGCGGCCGGCATAGATGCCCTGATCGCCCAGTTCCTCCTCGATTCGCAGAAGCTGGTTGTACTTTGCAAGGCGGTCTGAGCGGGAAAGTGAGCCGGTCTTGATCTGGCCGCAGTTGGTGGCGACCGCGAGGTCGGCGATCGTGCAGTCCTCGGTCTCGCCCGAACGGTGACTCATGACGCAGGTGTATGCGGAGGCGCGGGCAATCTCCATCGCGTCGAGGGTCTCTGTAAGAGTCCCGATCTGGTTCGGCTTGATCAAGATCGAATTGCCCAGGCCCTGGCTGATACCCTTCGCGAGCCGCTTGGCGTTGGTCACGAAGATATCGTCGCCCACCAACTGGACACGGTCGCCGAGTCTGCTTGTGAGCATGCTCCAGCCCTCGAAGTCGTCTTCGGCGCAGCCGTCCTCGATGGAGGCGATCGGAAATTTCGCCGCCAGAGCCGCCAGATAGTCGACCATCCCCGCAGCGTCGAGCACCTGGCCTTCGCCGTCCAGGTGATAGCGACCGTCCCGGAAGAACTCGCTCGCCGCGGGGTCCAGACCAAGGTGGAAGTCTTCGCCCGCTCGGTATCCGGCCGCTTCGCCGGCGCTGACGATGAAGGTAAGGGCTTCTTCGGCGCGTTTGAGGTCGGGCGCGAATCCACCCTCGTCGCCGACGTTCGTGTCGTGGCCCGCCGCCTTCAACTGGGCCTTCAGGGCATGAAATATTTCGGATCCCATGCGAAGCGCCGCGGTGAAGCTCGGCGCGCCGGTGGGCAGGATCATGAATTCCTGGATGTCGATGCCATTGTCGGCATGAGCGCCGCCGTTGATGACGTTCATCATCGGGAGCGGCAACACGTGGGCCGAGACCCCGCCGACGTAACGATAGAGGGGTGAACCCGTCGATTGCGCGGCCGCCTTGGCGGTGGCCAAACTTACGGCCAGGATCGAGTTGGCGCCCAGACGACTCTTGTCTTCGGTCCCGTCCAGCTTCGTCAGGAGGCCGTCGAGGCGGCGCTGGTCCCGCGCTTCCGCTCCGGAAAGTGCGTCGAAGATCTCGCCGTTTACGGCTTCGACCGCGCCCAGGACGCCCTTGCCGCCATACCGAGCTGTGTCGCCATCGCGCAACTCCACCGCCTCATGAGTTCCGGTTGACGCGCCCGATGGCGCCGCCGCTCGGCCGAAGGCGCCATCGTCCAAGCTGACATCAACCTCCAAGGTTGGATTGCCGCGACTGTCGAGTATTTCGCGAGCTCTGATATCGACGATTTCGCTCATCGCTTCGCTGACCGCCGATTCCCCCTGCCCCTGAACTGCCTAGTCTTCCTTGGCGACGAGCACTTGGCGGCCGCGATACATGCCCGTTTTCAGGTCGATGTGGTGGGGACGCCGCAGCTCGCCACTGTCCTTGTCCTCGATGTAGCTGTTTGGGCCAAGCGCGTGGTGCGCTCGGCGCATGTTACGCCGGGAGGGAGAGACTTTGCGTTTTGGGACGGCCATGGGCGCTTCTTCTCAAGGGATTCTTCAATGGCGAGGGCGGCCTCTTCGGCCGCCCTCGCGCCGGGGTCTATGGCGCAAAAGGCTTTCCTCTTCAAGACGTCGCGCGCCCGCGCGCCGGCGCGGCCTTCGCCCATGCCAGACGCAGCAGCTGATCCATCAGAGCCGGGTCCGTGCGGTCGATGAGCACGAAAGTCGAACCCTTGCGACCCCAATAGCCCGGAACCTTGGCCATGGACTCGCCGAAAGTCTCGCACAGATTGTGCTGATCCTCGGGCTCGAGCTTCACCATCACTCGCCCTTCGCTCGCCCGCAGAGTGCAGAAAATCTTGCCGTCGACCCGGAAGGACGGCGCCCCGTGGTGGACGGCCTCGACCGCGCCATCGAGGGCCAGGGCCAGCCGGCGCACGTCCTCCGCGTTGGCCGCACCACGAGTCACATCAGACGGCTCTGCTCGACAGCGGCGGCGATGAAACTCGCGTACAGCGGATGTGGCGCGAACGGACGGCTCTTGAGTTCGGGATGGAACTGGACGCCGATGAACCACGGATGGTCTTCCCGCTCCACAATCTCGGGCAGCACCCCGTCGGGAGAGACGCCGGTCATCTTGAGCCCGGCCGCCTCGAACGCCTCGCGATAGCTGATGTTCACCTCGTAGCGATGACGGTGGCGTTCACTGATCGCTGTGGCCGACCCGTAGAGGCCGGCGATCTTGGAATTCGGGCTCAGAACCGCCTCGTAGGCGCCCAGCCGCATGGTCCCGCCCAGGTCGTCGCCTTCAGCGCGTACTTCACGCAGATTGTCGCGTGTCCATTCCGTCATCAGGCCGACGACCGGTTCGGAGGTCGGGCCGAACTCGGTCGATGAGGCGCAGCTGAGGCCGGCTACGTTCCGCAGGACCTCAATTACGGCCATCTGCATTCCGAAGCAGACACCGAAAAATGGCACCTGGCGCTCGCGGGCGAATCTGGCGGCCCGGATCTTCCCCTCGGCGCCCCGCTCCCCAAAGCCTCCGGGCACCAGGATACCGTGCACACCCTCCAGTCTCGTCGCAGCCGCCCCGTCATCGCCTTCGAAGGCTTCGCTCTCCACCCAGTCGAAATTCACCTTCACCCGGTTGGCGACTCCCCCGTGAACCAGAGCCTCGATCAACGATTTGTAGGCGTCCTTGAGCACGGTGTATTTGCCGACCACCGCGATGGTCACCTCGCCGTCGGGGTGAATCAACCGCTCTGAAATCTCCTCCCAGCGCGACAAATCCGGGGGCGGAGCGTCGCGAAGGCCGAATACATCCAGCACTTCGGCGTCAAGACCCTGTCGATGATACTGCAAAGGCACGGCGTAGATGTTCGGCGCATCGAGGGCCTCGATCACCGCGGAAGCGCGAACGTTGCAGAAGAGCCCGATCTTGCGCTTCTCTTCGGGTGGAATCGGCTGTTCGCATCGGCAAAGAAGGACATCGGGCTGGATGCCGATGGAGCGCAGTTCCTTCACCGAGTGCTGGGTCGGCTTGGTCTTCATCTCGCCGGCCGTCTTGATGAATGGCAGCAGGGTCAGGTGAACGAAACAGGTGTGCCCGCGAGGAAGCTCCTGGCCGAGCTGGCGGATGGCCTCGAAGAAGGGGAGGCCTTCGATGTCGCCCACCGTGCCGCCAATCTCCACCAGAACGAAGTCCACGTCCCCCGGATCGGCCAAGACAAACCGTTTGATCTCGTCGGTGACGTGGGGAATCACCTGAACGGTCGCGCCGAGATAGTCGCCACGACGTTCCCTCTCGAGGATCGTCTTGTAGATCTGGCCGGTCGTGATGTTATCGGCCCTCGTGGCGGAAACGCCGGTGAACCGTTCATAGTGGCCCAGATCGAGGTCGGTCTCGGCGCCGTCGTCAGTGACGAAGACCTCGCCATGCTGATAGGGGCTCATCGTCCCTGGATCGACGTTCAGATAGGGATCGAGCTTGCGCAGCCGCACCTTGAACCCTCGCGCCTGTAACAGGGCGCCCAGAGCGGCGGAGGCCAGACCTTTGCCCAGGGACGAGACCACGCCGCCGGTGATGAAGATGTACCGGGCCATGGACGTTCAGCCTATTCCCGATTCGCTCTCAAGGTCGCCCTTTTCGGCGGCTCGTCTCCGTCACGATGGCGGGCCGTTCTTCACCGGCGCGCCGCCGTCGCCGGATTTGGCCGCGGGCGAAGGAATCTGAAGAGGCGCGGGCGCCGGGGCCAGAAGCTTTGGCACGGAGGGCGCGGGGATCGCGGCGGCTGAACTGGCCGTTGCCGTGGCCGCCGCCGGCGGCGGCGTAGCGAGCGAACCGCCGGACTGGCTCGGCGACTGCCTCGGCGAGGGCGCCACGCGGACCTTCGGCACCGGCGCGGAGAGCTCCGGAGCCGTAACGGTCGTGGGTTTCGCGGCGGGCGTCGGAGCACTTGGCGCCGGCGCAAGAAGCTCAGGCGGCGTCGCTTCACCCGGGCTTGACGGCCTCGCCGGGGTCGTCGCCGCCAAAGCGTCGGGATTGACCGATTGTAGCTTGAGGCGATTGAGGATCGCCTGAGAGGAGCGCTCCCTGCCGCCCAACAGCGTCAGGGCAAGGCTGATGGTGAGAAACAGGGAAAACAGAATCCACGTCGTGCGCGTCAGAAGATCGCCCGCGCCGCGGGTCGTTATGAGTCCCGTCGGGCTCCCCGAGCCCAAGGCGCCGCCTTCGGAGCGCTGCAGGAGCACCACCGCGATGAGCGCCAAGCAGATCATGATGTTGAGGGTCAGAAGAAGGCCAAGCAGCATGAACGGCTTTCCGGTTCCGGTCGGAAGAGGAGGTCATTTGACGAGAAGCGGCCCCTCTATCACCAAGGCCGACGCCGCACCATAGTGTGGGTGGGCGCGCTCGAGACAACTGGCCCTGTTCAGGTCGCCCGAAAGATCGCGATGAAATCTTTCGCGTTGAGGGAGGCGCCGCCGACCAGGGCTCCGGCGACCTCGGCGGCGGCGAGGATTTCACGCGCATTGCCGGGCTTTACCGAGCCGCCGTAAAGGATCGGAACCTCGCCGCCGCGCCCGCCGAACCGCCCGACCAGGCATGAGCGGATCGCGCGATGCATCTGCTCGATCTCGCCGATCTGAGGCATCCTGCCTGAACCGATAGCCCAGACGGGCTCGTAAGCCACAAAGAACGCCCTCTCCATGAGCGCACCAGGAAGCGATCCGGCCACCTGCGCCGTCACCACGGCCTCCGCCCGTCCCTCGTCACGATCCTGCTCGCTTTCGCCGACGCAGACTATTGGTTGCAGACCGGCGCGAAGCGCGCCGCCGACCTTCGCGGCGACCAGGGCGTCATTCTCTCCGCGTCCGTGACGCCGTTCTGAATGCCCCAGGATGACCAGGCTCGCACCGGCGTCGGCGAGCATCTCGGCGGCCAAATCGCCAGTCAGAGCGCCGCAGGGTTCCGGCCTGCAGTCCTGAGCGCCGACCGCGACCGTCGACCCGGCGAGAATTTCGACCATGCGACTGATCAAGGTTGCAGGAGGGAAGAGGGCGACACGCGCAGCGGGAGGATGGCTGTCCACCGCAGCGGCGATCGCCCGAGCTTCGTCGAGGTTCGCCTCCAGGCCGTGCATTTTCCAATTTCCGGCAATGAGCGGGCGAGGGGCTTTCAAGGTAGGAAACGACTCCTGGCGCCAAGGGCGGTGGGTTGGCCGACGAGCCCTGCGCGCTTGCGACCGACGATGGCGCTCCACTATACCGCCCTTTTGGCGAGCGCCACGGCGCCCGTGTGCAATCCGAAGAGCGCCCCATGACCGGCTCCCTGCGCTCCACCGCAAGAAACCCTCTCGCCATCGCTTTGATGGGGTTGCTCATGCTCGTGTTCCTGCTGCTGGGCGTCGGCGGAGGCGGCAGGTTTCCCGATGTATTTCGCTCAGGGGGTGGCGACGCGGTGGTGAGCGCCGGCGCGCATTCCATGAGTCCTCAGGACTTCCGCCGCATCTTCCAGTCCGAAAAAGCGCGCTTCGAACAACAGAGCCAACAGGAGGCGCCGGTGGAGCTTCTTGTGCAGAATGGCTTCGATCAGCAGTTGCTCAATGCGATCGCTGAGGACGAGTCGGAGATCGAGATGCTCAGCCGCTCGGGGATCGCGCCGGCGGCGAGCCTGGTAGACTCCGAGATCAGGAAGATGCCGATCGCCTTCGACCGCATCACCGGCAAGTTCAGCGAGGCGCAGTTCACGCAGGCCCTGGCGAGTCAGGGACTGACGCCTCGCCAGGCCCAGGCCGAAATCACCGATGATCTCGCCCAGAGGCACTTCGGGTACGCTCTGGAAACCGGACTTCGCGTGCCGCGAATCTACGCCGCATTGACAGCCATCGTCGGGCTCGAGAACCGCGACGTCACCTACTTCATCCTCGATCCGAAGACGGTCCCGCAGCCCCCGGCCCCGAGCGACGCCCAGCTCCTGGCCTTCATTAAAGCTCATGCCGCCCAGCTCACCCGGCCCGAAATGCGGAGCATCAGCCTGGTCCGCTTCTCCGCGGCGGCGTTCGCGCCAACGATCGTCGTCGATCCGGCGGCGGTGGAGAAGCAGTTCGCGTTCAGCAAGGACAGTCTTTCGACGCCGGAGACGAGGACCATCGTGCAGGTGCCCGTCAAGACCGCGGCGCAAGCCGCGGCGGCGGCGGCCCGGCTCACCCACGGAGATGATCCGGCCGTCATCGCCAAGGCTTTTGGCGCCGAACCGGTGACCTACACCGACAAACCGCAGTCGGCGATCGCCGACCGCAAACTCGCGGCGGCCGCCTTCTCGATGAAGGCTGGCCAGGTGACCGGCCCGGTCCAGGGCGATCTCGGCCTGGCGGTGCTGAAGGTCGTCAAGGTGACGCCCGGCGTAGCGGCGACCCTCGAGAGCGCCCGGGCGAAGATCGAGGCGGACCTGCGGACAAACGCAGCCAAGGATCGCGCCTATCAGCTGAGCCAGAAATTCGACGACGCGCGGCAGGCCGGCTCGAGCGTCATCGACGCGGCGCGCAAGGTCGGGGTGACCGTGGCCACGGTCGGCCCGGTCACCGCCCAAGGCGTGGGCCTCGACGGCAAGCCCAACCCCCTCCTCACCGAAAAGATCCTGAAGAGCGCCTTCAGCCAGACAGCGGGCGAAGACAGCGATCTCGAGGACGCCGGGTCCGGCGAGTATTTCGCCCTCCACGTGGACAAGGTGATTCCGGCCGCGCCGCCACCGCTCGCGGAGATCCGGCCACAGCTCGCCAAGGCGTGGGTGAACGAACAGTTCACCAATGCGCTCAGAGCCAAGGCTGACGGCCTCATGGATCAACTTCGCAAGGGCGCCGCGATGGAGACCGTGGCCGGGTCGGTGGGCGGGCGCGTCGTTCACCAGGTAGGGATGCAGCGTATCGCGGCGCAACAATATCAGGCGATGGGCCGAGACTTCCTCCAAGGTGTATTCACCTCGAAGCCCGGTGAGGTCTTCGCCGCCCCCACGCCGAATGGACAGGTGTTCGTCGCAAGACTGGACGCGGTGCGACCAGGGGACCTGACCACAATGGGGCGCGCGGTGGAGACCATCAGGCCACGCCTCTCCCAGGACTACGCTTCGGACCTGCTGGAATCGGTCAAGGCCGCCGCCCGAAGCCGCGTCAAGGCGACGATCAATCTGGCGGCCGCCAGGCAGGCGATCGGAGTGGATCCGAATGTGGCGGCCAGGGCGAAGGGCGGCCCCAGGGCCAAGTGAGCAATGTCGAGCCGGCCTTCTCCGGCTTCGAGAGGGTCTATCAGCGCGGCGTGGCCCAGGTCGTCTGGGCGCGCCTGATCGACGATCTCGAGACGCCGGTCTCGGCCTTCCTGAAAATAGCCAAAGGGCAGCCGTACGCCTTCCTCTTTGAATCCGTCGAAGGGGGCGCTTGGCGAGGCCGCTATTCGGTGATCGTCTTGCGCCCAGACCTCGTCTGGCGATGCCACGGCGACTGCGCCGAGATCGCCAGGGACGAAGCGATTGCGGCCGACGACTTTCGCGCTCAGGGCGGAGGCGCGCTCGCCTCGCTAAGAGATCTGGTGGCCGGCGCTCGGGTCGACCTACCATCGCGCCTGCCGCCCATGGCGGCCGGCGTGTTCGGCGTGTTGGGCTACGACATGGTCCGGCTCGCCGAACGTCTGCCAAACGTGAACGCCGATCCCCTGGGGCTGCCGGACGCGATCATGATCCGCCCCTCGATCGTGGCCGTGTTCGACTCCGTCGCCCAGGAGATCCTGCTGATCACCACGGTGCGACCTTCCGATCTCAGCGCCCAGGCGGCCTACGCCGATGCGCTGATGAGGCTCGAGGCGGTGAGCAACGACCTCGCCACACCCCTCGTGAAGACCGCCCCGGGCGCCCATCGAGCAGTCGATCGCTTGGCCTCGAAAGTCACGCGCGCGAACTACCTGTCGATCGTCGAACGGGCCAAGGCCTATATCCGCGCGGGCGACATCTTCCAGGTCGTGCCAAGTCATCGCTTCTCGGCGCCGTTCGACGGCGCTCCGCTTTCGCTCTATCGGTCATTGAGGCGAATTAACCCTTCTCCGTATCTGTATTATATGAACTTTCCGGACTTCCAGATTGTCGGGTCGTCACCTGAGATCCTGGTCCGGCTCAGAGATGGAAAGGTCACGATCCGGCCACTAGCCGGAACCCGCCCGCGAGGGGCGACGGCCGAGCAGGATCTGGAGCTCGAGCGGGAACTGCTCGCCGACGAAAAGGAACGCGCCGAGCATCTGATGCTGCTCGATCTGGGCCGCAATGATGTCGGCCGGGTCGCGAGGCTGGGTCAGGACGGACGCAATACGCCCAGGCCGAATGATGGGGCGAACGTCAGGGTCACCGAGAGTTTCACCATCGAGCGCTGCAGCCACGTCATGCACATCGTTTCCAACGTCGAAGGCGTCGCGCCGCAGGGCGTGGACCCGGTAGACGTGGTCATGGCCGCCCTCCCGGCTGGCACGCTCTCCGGGGCGCCCAAGGTGCGGGCGATGCAGATCATCGACGAGTTGGAGAGCGAGAAGCGTGGCGTCGCCTATGGGGGCGCGGTGGGCTATTTCGGGGCCGACGCTTCGGTGGACACCTGCATCGTCCTGCGCACGGCGCTGATCAAGAACGGTGTCATGTATGTCCAGGCTGGCGGCGGCGTTGTCGCCGACAGCGATCCCGAGGCGGAGTACGAGGAAACTCTCCACAAGTCCCAGGCCCTTCGCCAGGCCGCTGAGGAGGCTTGGCGGTTTGACTAAAGGAGCCCCGCACCTTGTTCCCGCCTGGGAGCAGAGAAATCCTCTGCGCTCGCGCGCGTGAGCGACGCGCCTCTGCACGGCGAATTTCCCGAGCAGGCGCAGCCGCGCCTTCTGCGCGTGCTCGGCATTGCGTTTGGACTAGCTGTAGTCGTCGGCGGCGTTGTCGGTTCGGGGATCATGCGGGCCCCGGGCGTCGTGGCTCAGGGAATCACGACCGCGCCAAGCATTATGCTTGCCTGGGTCGCGGGCGGGGTTGTGGCCATGATCGCCGCCATGCCGTTGGTCGAGGCCGGCGCCTCGGTGCCTAGGGCGGGCGGCGCCTTTCCCATCGCGGAGCGCGCTTTCGGGCCGACCGCCGGATTTCTCACCGGGTGGATCACCTGGCTGCAATACGCGGCGGCAAACGCCTTCATCTCCGTGGTGTTCGGTGAATATGTCCATCGCCTCGGCTTGGCGACAGCGCTCCCGGTCGGGTTCCTCGCCTGCGCGCTGATCCTCGGCGTCGCGGTGATCAATTGGGTCGGGACCAGAGTAAGCGGCGCCTCCCAGAGCATCGGCAGCGCCCTGAAAGGCGGCGCCTTCGTCATCCTGGCGGCGGTGCTCTTCGTTTCACCACATGCGCCGCCGAGCCGTGTTCCGGCGCATGTGGTGACGGCGGCGGGTGTGGCCGGCGCAGGGGTGGGCGCAGTCGTGATGGCGATCCGGGTGATCTACAGCACCTATGCCGGCTGGGATGGGGCGATCTACTTCTCGGAGGAGGTGCATCGGCCGGACCGGAACGTGGCGCGGGCGACATTCACCGGCATAGGCTTGGTGAGCGTGCTCTATGTGCTGGTCAACGCCGCGGTGCTGCACGTGCTTTCGCCCTCGGCAATTGCCGGATCCGACCTGGCTGTCGGGGACGCCGCCAGGGTCGCCCTGGGCGCCGTTGGCGACACAGTGATCACGGCGATCGGGCTTTTTTCGCTGGCGGCGATCGTCAACTTGCAGATCATGGCCGCCTCTCGCATCACCTTCCGCATGGCCAGCGACGGCGTGCTGCCGCGAGGTCTTGCTGCGGTTGCACGCGGCGGAACGCCACGACGCAGCGTGGCGATCGTCGTGGTCGTTTCGCTGCTCTTCGCCGCGACCGGAAGCTATGAGAGCCTGGTTCGCATCTATGCGCCTTGGAGCATTGGCGGAATTCTCATCGTCTGCCTGAGCGCCATCCGCCTTCGGATTGCCGAGCCTGACCTCGAGCGGCCATGGAAGATGCCGCTCTATCCCTTGCCCGCCATCGTCGCGGTGGCCATACAGGCCGGCCTGATCGCTCTGGTGGTCTGGGACGATCCTTGGGCGGGATTCTGGTCGGCGGTCGTGGTCATCGCGCCCCTTCCGATCTGGCTCGTCCTACGAAGGCGGCGACATGATCCTGGTGATCGATAATTACGACAGCTTCACCTACAACCTCGTCCACTACCTCGACGAGCTTGGGGCCGAGGTCAGGGTCTATCGCAATGACGCGATCGGCGCCGCAGAAGCCATCGCGCAACGCCCGCAAGCGGTTGTGCTCTCGCCAGGTCCGTGCACGCCCAACGAGGCGGGGGTGTGCCTGGCGCTGATCAAGGCCGCGCCCGACGCATTGCCAATCCTGGGCGTATGCCTGGGTCACCAGGCGATCGGCCAGGCGCTCGGCGGCGAGGTCGTGGCCGCCAAGACTCTGATGCACGGCAAGGTGAGCGCGATCCACCACCATGGCCTGGGACTGTTCGAGGGTCTGCCCGACGGATTCCCGGCGACCCGCTACCATAGTCTCGCTGTGGCGCGGGACTCACTTCCGGAGAGCCTCGAGATCACCGCCTGGACCGAGGACGGCGAGATCATGGGCTTTTCTCACCGGCGACGGCCGATCCATGGCGTCCAGTTTCACCCCGAATCGATCGCCACCCAGGGCGGCCATCGGCTGCTCGCCAACTTCCTCGATCTGGGCGGCGTGAAGCGCTCGACAGCACCTTGAGGGAGAACGCAATGGCGCAGAATTTCAAGGCGCTGTTGGCGCTTCTCGCGGACGGGGCCACGCTCGGCGAGGAGGACGCCGACATCTTTTTTTCCGCTTGCCTTCAGGGAGAGCCAACTCCGGCCCAGGTCGCCGCGGCGGTGACGGCGATGCGGTTGCGGGGCGAGACGCTCGGTGAAATCACCGCCTGCGCCAGAGCCATGCGGCGCGAAGCCGTCACCCTCGATCATCCCTACGACGTGATCGACGTCTGCGGCACCGGCGGTGACGGCGCCCGCACCCTGAACATTTCGACCGCCGTGGCCCTTGTCGCAGCGGCGGGTGGGCTGAAGGTAGCCAAGCACGGGAACCGCGCGGTGTCGTCGAGTTCGGGCTCTTCGGACGTGCTCGAGGCCCTGGGCGTCAACATCGCCGCTGGTCTGGGCGCCCAGCGCAGGGCGCTCGACGAGGCGGGGATCTGCTTTCTCTTCGCCCCCGCCCATCACGGCGCGATGCGTCACGTGATGCCGGTTCGAGAGGATCTGGGCTTCCGGACGATTTTCAACCTGCTGGGACCACTCTCCAATCCGGCCGGCGCGAGCCGGCAGCTTCTGGGGGTCTTCGAATCCAAGTGGGTCGAACCCCTGGCGCGGGCGCTCGGCGCGCTTGGGACAAAAAGGGCCTGGGTCGTTCATGGTGACGGCCTCGATGAGATCACCACCACTGGCCCGACGCAGATCGCCGAGTGGCGCGATGGCGGGGTGAGGCTCTTCACGGTGACGCCTGAAGCCGTGGGTCTGCCTCGCGCGGTGCGAAGCGACTTGGTTGGAGGTGAGCCGGCGGTCAATGCGGCGGCTCTGCGCAGCCTTCTTGAAGGCGCCACGGGGCCATATCGGGACATCGTCCTTCTCAACGCCGCGGCGGCATTCCTGGTGGCCGAGCAAGTCGAGACCCTGCGCGAAGGGCTCGCCCTGGGCGTCGAAGTCCTGGACAGCGGCGCGGCCACGCGCACGCTCGAGCGACTTGTCGAAATCACGAGCGGCGGATGACGACCGGTGTCCTCGCCTCCATTCTCGAATACAAACGGCGCGAGGTTGCGGTCGCCCGCGCCGCCACTTCTCAATCGGCGCTCGAACGGCTCGCTCGGACGGCGAGCCTGCCGCGGGACTTCCACGCGGCTCTGTTGCGGGACCATCGCCCTGGCCGCCTCGCCCTCATCGCCGAGATCAAGAAGGCCTCGCCGTCGAAGGGGTTGATCCGCGCCGATTTCCGCCCGCGGGCCCTGGCCGGGGCCTACGAACGCGGAGGCGCGTCCTGCCTCTCGGTGCTCACCGATGGTCCCAGCTTCATGGGCGCGGACAAGGATCTGACGAGCGCTCGGGAGGGATGCGCCCTCCCCTGTCTGCGCAAGGAATTCCTGGTCGACCCGTGGCAGGTCGTGCAGTCGCGGGCGCTCGGCGCGGACGCTATCCTGATCATCCTCGCCGCGGCCGACGATGCGCTTGCGACCGATCTGGCCGCCGAAGCGCGACGGCTGAAGATGGACGCACTGTTCGAAACCCATGACGGGGCGCAGATCGACCGCGCCGCCGCTCTGGGCGCCCGGCTGATCGGAATCAACAATCGCGACCTGAACACTTTCGTCACCGATCTGGCCGTGACCGAGACGCTGGCCCAACGCGTACCGGCGGATGCAATGCTCATCAGCGAAAGCGGGATCTTCTCCCTCGCGGACGTCGCTCGGCTGGCGTACGCGGGCGCAACAGCGATGCTGGTGGGGGAAAGTCTGATGCGTCACGAAGACGTCGAGGCGGCGACAAGAGCATTGCTCGGCTCGAAGGCCGGATCCACCTGACATCACAGGCGCTAAAGTCAGCAGTTCTGCCGACTCGGCCTTCGCAGGAATAGCCGGAGACCCACGGGTCAAGTTCTGCGCAGGCTCGGGGCTCGGCTTCGACAGCGCTTGACATTTGAAAAGAACACTCAGAGAACGCCGTCGACGTTTTTGATTTGTTCCGCTTTCCAGGCGGAGTATCGAGAGGCTGCGATGCTCACTCGAAAACAGCACGAACTGCTGATGTTCATCCACGAACGAATCAAGGAGACGGGTGTTTCCCCTTCCTTCGATGAGATGAAGGACGCGCTGGACCTCGCTTCTAAGTCGGGCATCCACCGCCTGATCACTGCGCTGGAGGAGCGCGGATTCCTGCGCCGCCTACCGCATCGGGCAAGAGCGCTGGAAGTGACGAGACTTCCAGAACAGGCCACTCCGGTGGCTCCCCCAGACGTTCTTCGCCCGCACATGGTGCAAACCGCCAAGCCCGCGCGGCCCTCGGCCGCCAACGAAACGCGCGAGGTCCCCGTTCTCGGCAAAATCGCCGCGGGCACACCCATCGAAGCGATCCAGCACGAACGCGATCGGATGCACGTTCCGGAATCGATGTTGGGGACCGGGGAGCATTTCGTGCTCGAGGTCCAGGGCGATTCGATGATCCAGGCGGGGATACTGGATGGCGACTACGTCGTGGTTCGCAGAACCGAAAGCGCCAACTCCGGGGAGATCGTCGTCGCTTTGGTGATGGGAGAGGAAGCCACCCTGAAGCGGTTGCGCCGCAGGGGCGCCTCCATCGCGCTCGAAGCAGCCAATCCGGCTTACGAGACGCGAATTTTCGGACCTGATCAGATCGAGGTTCAGGGCAAGCTGGTCGGACTCATTCGCCGCTACCACTGACCGACCAGGGTCGCTCGCCTCTGACAGGCTGCGCCCAGCTGATTCGCAGGCCGCCTGGAGTTCGGAAGATTTCGGCCGCTCCGCCGCGCGCGAAGTCGGCGCGGGTGAGCACCAGCGCGCTCCCGCATGAGGACCATGGTGCGAAACGAGCCCGGAAGATCACGATCTGCGCCGAGCCGCAAAGGGCCTTGTAACGCTCGATCGAAGGCGGCCTCTTGCCCCACCAGGCGGCGATGGCCGGCCTGGCAGGTCCGATTGGAACGCAGCCCTTTCGGTCGCAATCGAAGTGCGTCCGTTGGGCGCTCACGGGATCTGCGGGCAGGGCGAAACCACGGCGCTGGGCCCAGAGCTGGGTCGCATAGAGCCGCAAGCCGGGCTTCATCGCCACCTCTTGCCCGCCCACGACGATGGCCGCATCATTGCCGTCGGCCGCCATCCAGGCCACCGGCGGCGCGGGCCTTGGCCAAAGGGCCACCGCCGCGGCGAGGGGCGCACCTACCCAGCGCAGGGACCCCCGCCACAGGCACGCAAAGATGATGCCGAGATAGGAGACGGCGAGGGCGACCTCCGGGGCGCTCGACCAGGCCATCGCCGCTCCAGGCGCGGTGGCGAAGAAATGACCGATGGCGACCACGCTCCTGGCCGCCCAGCCCGCCACCCAAAACGCCGCGCTACCGGCATGGCCGAGGCCGAGAGCTTCAACGACCAGGCTCACCGCAAGCGCCGGCATCAGCACCACGCTTGCCAGGAAATCCGCGGTGAGATTGGCGAAGACTCCGTAATTCGCCACGCGGTTGAAGTGCTGGATGGCGAACGGTCCGGTGGCCGCGCCGGCGATGAAGCTCACCATCAGCATGGCCAGCGTCCAGTCCCTGACGCTCTGCACCACGGCCAGCGGCCATGGGAGCGATGCCGGTCGCATCGGTCGGCGCCACATCTCGGCCAACGCCACCAGCGAGGCGGTTGCGCAGAAGGACATCTCGAAGCCGGGTTGGACCACCACCTCCGGTTCGGCGACGAGGATGATCATTGCCGCGATCGCTAGTGAGTGGAGGCTGACTGCGCGCCGATCCAAGAGAATGGCGATGAACGCCACGCTGGCGGTAATGGCGGCTCGCCTTGCGGGCGGATGGGCGCCTGAAAGAATGAGATAGGCCCACACCACCAGAAGTCCGGCGGCGGCGGCGACCTTCTTGCCTGGAACCCGCAGGGCCAGCCAGGGCCAGGCCGCGATGGCGATGCGGAAGGCGAAGAATGCGAAGCCGCTCAACGCGGCCGTATGGAGGCCCGCGATCGCAAGCATGTGCGCGAGCCCCGAAGCGCGCAGGTCGTCCCGATGGGACTGATCGAGCCAGTCCTGATGGCTGGTGGTGACCGCCGCCGCGAGACCCGCCGCGCCACCGTCATCCTTGCCCATGATCGCACTGATGTCGGCGACCAGCCGTCGGGCCACCGACCACCTCAGGGCGTTGACCGCCATCTCGAGACGCAGCCGCCAGGTCGGCGGCGGCAGCGACGCCATGACCGGCGGACGCATGGCAAGTCCGACGCCGCCAAGGCCATCGAACCAGGCGTCCCTGGCGAAGTCGTAGGCGCCGGGCGCCGCGGGTCCCGGCGGTGGGTCCAGAAGCGCCATCAGACTTATGGCCGTGCCCGGGGCCGGCGCCCCATCCGGGCCGCCTTCGGCGGCGACCACTATGCGAACCCGGGTGGGGGTCTGGGGCGGCGCAAGGCGGCCTATCGCCACCGGCGCGATAACCAGACGCTCACCCCGCTGGCTGGGGGTCGCGATGTCCACCACCCATCCATCGATGCGGACGACGCCCAGGCCAGTTGGAGCGATCGGCGCGGCTACCTGGTCGCTGTGAACCTTGGCCGCCAGGAAGCCGAGCGCTGCGAGCGCGGCAAGTACGCCCATGGCGAAGAACAGCCGGCGGCGCGAATACAATCGCAACCAGATCGCAGCCGCGGTCAGTCCAGCAGCGAGCAGAGCGGCGGGCCACACCGCCGGCTCGGACTTCAGACCCAGGTAGGCTGCAGCCCCTAGACCGAAGGCCACAGGAAACCAGAGAGTCAGTCGATCGAATTGCGAGCCGGCCTGGGCCGCGAAGGCGCCAGAGATCGCCCTTGGACTAGGCAGCCGCCGGCCACGAGTGATAAGTGCCGCGCCCATTCGACGGCGCCACTTCTCACCCCCCGGCGAGACTCTCGCGCGCGTCCCTTTCGGAACCGAAATGTCCGCCCCCGCGAGTCCTGTCGTCACCCGCATCGCCCCATCGCCCACCGGCTCAATGCACATAGGCAATGCTCGCGCGGCGTTATTCAACCGGCTTTATGCCCGCCACTGCGGCGGCCGCTTCCTGCTCCGCATCGAGGACACTGACCGCCAGCGCCATAGCGAAGCCGCAGTGAAGGTAATTTTCGAGAGCCTGGAATGGCTCGGCCTGGAGACCGACGGCGAACCGGTGTTCCAGTTCTCCCGCTCCGACATCCATCGGGATATCGCCCATCGCCTAGTCGCCACCGGCCACGCCTACCGGTGCTACCTGACCCCCGAGGAAGCCGAAGTCGCCAAGCGACTGGCGCGCGAGGACGGCCATGCCTTACGCTCTTTGTGGCGCGATCGTGCGCCAGGTCCGGATGAGGTGGGCAAGCCCCATGTGCTTCGCTTCAGGGTCCCGGACACTGGTGAAACCATCGTCGAGGATGTCATCCGCGGCGCGGTGCGTTTTCCAAACAAGGACCTCGAGGACCTCGTCCTGCTACGGAGCGACGGCGCACCTACCTACAATCTCGCGGTCACAGTCGACGACCATGACATGGGCATCACTCACGTGATCCGGGGCGAGGAACATCTGAGCAACGCGGCGCGCCAGGTGCTCATCTACGGGGCAATGGAGTGGACTGCGCCGGCATTCGCGCATCTTCCGTTGATCGTTGGCGCCGACGGAGCCAAGCTGTCGAAGCGACACGGCGCCCAGTCGGTGGGCGAGTTCGCCGATATGGGCTACCTGCCCGAAGCGCTTCGCAACTATCTGGCGCGACTGGGCTGGGGCCACGGCGACGACGAGATCTTTACTGACGAACAGGCGATCGCCTGGTTCGATCTGAAGGACGTGGTGCGCGCGCCCGCGAAACTCGATCTGGTCAAGCTCGCCCACATCAACAACCATTACATCCGCGCCGCCGACGACGTCCGATTGACCAACCTGGTACTGGATGGCCTGGCGCGGCGCGGATTTCCCATCCCTCCCGGGGCCGATCGTAGACTGATGGCGGTCATCCCTCTGGTGAAGGAGGGCGCCAAGACAGTTCTCGATCTCGTGGAGCTTGTGATCTTCGCCCTGAAAGCTCGACCCCTGAAGCTCGACGAGCGGACAGTGGCCGAACTCACCGACGAGACGCGCGCGCGTTTGCAGCGGTTGAGCATGGTTCTGGCGGCCCAGGAGGACTGGGGCCCGGCGGCGTTGGCCTCGCGGCTCCGCTCGTTCGCGGACGCGGAAGGGGTAGGTCTGGGGCGCATCGGGCCGGCCCTGCGCGGATTGCTCTCCGGCGGGTCGCCGGCGCCAGATCTCGCCGGAGCGCTGAGCGCGCTCGGTCGGGAAGAGGGATTGGGACGTCTGGAAGACGCCCTTTCGCGCTTGCACTAAGACGCTATAAGGCGGACCGGAAAACGTCGCCGTTTCGTCGGGTATCGGGCTCCTTGCGGAAAAGGATTGAGCGCATGGTCGATTACGCCACGCTGACCGTGGGCGGCAAAGCCTACGATCTGCAATGCATCCAAGGCACCACGGGCCCAGATGTCATCGACGTGCGAAAACTCTACGGCGAAGCCGATGTCTTCACCTTCGATCCCGGCTTTGCTTCGACCGCGAGCTGCGTGAGCAAGATCACCTACGTCGACGGCGACGCTGGGGTGTTGTTGCATCGCGGCTACCCCATCGAGCAGCTCGCGGCGCACTCGAGCTTCCTGGAAGTGTGTTACCTCCTGCTCAACGGAGAGTTGCCGACGGCGGTCGAGTTCGCCGACTTCGAGCGGACGATCACCTACCACACCATGCTGCACGCGCAATTCGACCGGTTTTTCACCGGCTTCCGGTCCGACGCTCACCCCATGGCGATCATGACCGGGGCGGTCGGCGCCCTTTCCGCCTTCTATCATGACAGCATCAATGTCGATGACCCCGAGCAACGCAAGATTTCGGCGCATCGCCTGATCGCCAAGATGCCGACCATCGCTGCGCGAGCCTTCAAGTATTCGGTCGGACAACCCTTCGTGACGCCGCGGAACGACATCTCGTACGCCGAGAATTTCCTTCGGATGGCCTTCTCCGTTCCCGCCGAAGACTGGACGCCCAACCCTGTGCTCACCCGCGCAATGGATCGGATTTTCATCCTGCACGCGGATCACGAGCAGAACGCCTCCACCTCGACGGTGCGACTGGCGGGCTCTTCAGGAGCAAACCCGTTTGCGTGTATCGCCGCGGGGATCGCCTGCCTCTGGGGCCCGAGCCATGGCGGGGCCAATGAGGAGGCGCTGATGATGCTTCAAGAGATCGGGACCGTCGATCGCATTCCCGAATACGTTCAGGGCGTCAAGGACCGCAAGTATCGCCTGATGGGTTTCGGCCATCGCGTCTACAAGAACTACGATCCGCGCGCGACAGTGATGCAGAAGACTTGCCACGAGGTACTGGACGACGTGGGTCATGGCGACGATCCAATGCTCAAGGTGGCGTTGGAGCTGGAGAAGATCGCCTTGAATGATCCGTATTTCGTTGAGCGTAAGCTTTACCCGAACATCGATTTCTATTCCGGAATCACCCTCAAGGCGATGGGCTTTCCCATGACCATGTTCACGGTGCTCTTCGCGATCGCCCGGACGGTCGGCTGGATCAGCCAATGGAAGGAGATGTTCGAGGATCCACAGCGTAAGATCGGCCGGCCACGCCAGCTTTACACCGGCCCCCTCAAGCGGGATTACCCCCCCATCGAGGCTCGGGGCTGAGCGGAACGGACGTCCACCAGCAACCCGTGCGCGTGTCGAGGCTCCAGCGCGCATCGGGCTGGGCGGCGAGCTTCGTATTCGCCGTCCTTCTCGGTCTACCGTCGTCCGCGGCGACCATGACCCATCGCCCCGTGGCGGCATCGCGCGCCGACTTCCGGGCAGCGGTGGCGAAATCTCTTCCTTGGCGTCTGATCGGGCCTTTTCGAGGCGGTTGGGCGGAGATGATCGAGGGCGTGGCCGTCCAGCCCGACACCTTCTACTTTGGCGCCGCCGGCGGCGGTGTGTGGGCGACCCACGACGCGGGCCGAACCTGGTCGTCCGTCTTTGACGGCGGCCCGGCAGCCTCGGTGGGCGCGATCGCAGTCGCCCCTTCCGATCCGAGGGTGATCTACATTGGCGAGGGCCAGCCCGAGGCGCGTTACGATGTCGCCGCCGGGCGAGGCGTGTTCAAGTCCATCGACGCCGGCAAGACCTGGCGCTCGGTCGGCCTCTCGGGAACCCGGCATATAGGTCGAATCTGGATCGATCCGGCCAATGCCGACAATGTCCTTGTGGCCGCGGTCGGCGACTTCTTCGCCCCGGGCGACCAACGCGGCGTCTTCCGCTCCACCGATGGCGGCCTGACCTGGTCGCACGCCCTGAACATCGCCCCCGACACCGGCGCGGTCGACCTGACCGCCGACCCCAATGATCCGCGCACGGTGTTCGCCGCCGCCTGGCAGGCGCGACAGTATCCCTGGCAGAGCTACTTCACGCCGATCGTTGGTCCGCGGAGCGGCCTCTATAGGTCGGCGGATGGCGGCAGGCGCTGGACGCGGATCTCCGGGGGCGGCTGGCCATTGGGCGATCTCGGCAGAATCAGCCTGGCCGCGACACGGAAAGGCGGATCCCTTCGTCTCTACGCGGTCATCTCTGCCGGTGAGGCCAGCGGGCTCTATAGGTCCGACGATGGCGCGCGGAGCTGGAGGCGCGTGAATGCTGAGTTGGGCTTCGCCGGCTATTACGCAAGCCGCGTGACCGTGTTCCCCGACGATCCGGACGAGGTGTTCCTCGTCGGCCAGTCGATCCGCCGCTGCGAGCAGGGCGGGACGACGTGCGAGATCATCAAGGGCGCCCCGGGGGGCGACGACTATCACCAGGTCTGGATCAACTCCAACCATCCCGATCACATCGCGGCCGCCAGCGACCAGGGCGCGGTGATCAGCGTCAATGGCGGCCGCACCTGGTCCAGCTGGTACAATCAGCCCACGGGCCAGTTCTATCACCTGGCGGCGAACGAGGGCTTTCCCTACCGAATCTACGCCGGGCAGCAGGACTCCGGCACAGTCGAAATCGCCAGCCGCGGCGACTATGGCGCCATCGGCGAGCGCGAGTGGCGAAGCGTCGGCGGCGATGAGCGAGACTACGAGATCCCTGATCCGAACCATCCCGAGATCGTTTACGGCAGCGGTCTTGGCGGCCGGGTCACAAGGTTCGACTCCAGGACCGGCGAAGTAACCAACATCACGCCGTTCCCGATCCCCAACTACGGCAAGCGCCAAACCACGACGGAACATCGGTTCACGTGGGTGACGCCCCTGGCCCTTTCGCGCGCCGGACCCAAAACCCTCTACCTCGGCGGCGAGGTGGTGTTCGCCTCCACCGACGAGGGTGCTCACTGGTCGACCATCAGCCCCGACCTCACGGGCAAGCGCGAAGCCGCGAAGGGTTGCGACGGCGAGGTCAGGATCGAAGACGCCCGGGCGTGCGGATACGGCGGCATCTGGACCTTGGCCCCGTCCCCGCGTCACGCGGAAGAACTGTGGGTTGGAACCGACGATGGGCTTGTCCAGCTTACGCGCGACGGCGGCAAGCATTGGTCTGAGGTCGCGCCGCCGAGAGTTTCTCCCTGGGCCAAGGTTTCGTCGATCGATCTATCGCCTGCGCGGGATGGGACCGCTTACGTAGCCATCGACGGCCATCGGCTGGGCGACGTCGCCCCGCACCTGTGGAAAACCAGCGACTACGGCGCGACCTGGCGGATTGTCGCCGGCGACCTGCCGAAAGACCACTTCGTCAGCGTGGTGCGCGCCGATCCGCTGCGCGATGGCCTCCTCTACGCCGGCACCGACGTGGGTGCATACGTTTCCTTCGACGACGGCCTCCGCTGGCGCGCCCTCGGCCATGGCCTTCCCACGGCGTGGGTTCGGGACCTTCTCCTGCACGGCGACGACCTCCTGGCCGCGACCCAGGGGCGAGCCCTCTGGATCGTGGGCGACTTAGGCGTCTTGCGGCAGGCGGCGGCGACCGCGCCGCCACGAGGTCCGCATCTCTTCTCGCCGGCGCCCGCGATGCGGCTTCGCGGCAACAACAATCACGGTGATACCCCGCCCCCGCCGGACGAGCCTCTTGGCAGGAATCCGCCGACCGGCGCGGTTGTCGACTACTGGCTGGCTTCACCGGCCAAAGGTCCCATCAGCATCGAAATTCGCGATTCATCGGGCCATCTGGTCCGTCGTTTCTCCAGTGAGCCGCACGCCCAGCCCGCCGCCAAGGTTTATTTCGCGAGCCGCTGGCTCGATGTGCCGGCGCCCCTTTCCCGCGCCGCTGGCTTCCAGCAAGTCGTGTGGGATCTGCGTTCAACGCCTCCGAGCGCGATCAGGTACGCCTATTCGATCGCCACGGTTCCCGGCGCCGACACTCCCCTGGCGCCGCAAGGCGTCCTTTCGCCGCCGGGACGCTACCAAGTCATCCTCGACGTCGACGGACGGCGAGTGATCAAGCCGTTGGTCATCACCGCCGACCCTCGCGCGCCCCTGTCTTTGCCGGCAATGGAAGCCTCGCTCGCCCTGTCCCGGTCTGTCGGCGAGAGCCTGAGACTTGCGCGGCTCGGGTACGGAGAGGAGCAGGCTGCCCGAAGCCAACTTACATCAATTCTTGCCAGGGTCGGCAAGGCGCGAGCGGATCACGGCCTCGCGCGCCGAGTCTCGGATTTGGCCGACCGATTGGCGCGACCGGCGGTGGCGCCGACCTTTGTCGACCTGAGTGATATCCTCACCGGGATCGAGACCGATCTCGAAGGAACCGACCTCGCGCCGACCCAGGCCCAAACCGCCGCCGCGGCATACGCTGGGGATCGAGTTCGAGCTCTTTGGGCGACGTGGATTTCGCTGCGCGACGGTGATCTGGCGGATCTGAACGTCGAACTTCGCGACCTCGGCCGAGAGCCGGTGACCTTTCCTTTGCCGGAGGAACTGATCGTCAGCCCTCCTGAAGGCGGAGAGGAAGCGCCTTAGGATTCACATCCGGTGCGTCTCCAGCAGAAGGCTGGTCTCCGTCGCAGCGATCCCCTCGACGAGCCTGGCCCGATCGAGCACGGCGCTGAATCCCGCCAGGCTATCGGTGTCGATTTCCGCGATCATGTCCCACCGACCGTTGGTCATATGGACAGTCTCGATCTCGGGAAATCGGCGCAGGGCCTTGAGGACCGCGGTGGAGCGCTCGCCTTCCACGGCAATGGCCATGATCGCGCGAATTCTGGCGGCGCCAGCGCCGGCTTTCAGCCTGACCGTGAACCCTTGAATTTCGCCGCGCGCCACCATCCTGTCGATGCGGTTCTGGACCGCCCCCCGCGACATGCGCACGGTCTTGGCGAGGCTTGCGACCGCCAGACGCGCATCCGTGCGCAGGAGCTCGATAAGGCGGCGGTCGATCTCGTCCAATACGTTGCTCTTTGCTCGGCGCCCACTGACGATTCGTCGATCGTGCTCACGTTTCCCACCTGATCGCCAGCTTTTCGCTGAGCCCCTCGGAGGCGAGTCTTCGAAACAACACCCGATTCGGTTGGGTGAAGGAGAGATTGGAATGCGCGGTCGAGGCACTTTCCTGATGACCGATCCGTCGCACTTCGGGGTCACCTACGAGATCAATCCCTGGATGCGTCCCCAGGAGTGGAGCGCGGATGCAACCAGCCATCTGCGCTCCGCCAAGGCGCTCTGGCGAACCCTCAAGGAGAGGCTCGAACTCGAGGGCGGCGTCATCCATGTCGCGGCGGCGCGCGCGGCCCTCCCCGACATGGTCTTCCCCGCCAACGCCGCGGTGGTTCTGAACGGCAGGGTTCTCATGGCGAAGTTTCGCCACGCCGAACGTGCGGCGGAAGAGTCTGTGTTCTTGAGGGTTTTCGAAAATCTCCGCGAGGCGGGCGTGGTTCGCGACATCTCCATCAATCCAGGTATTTTCCAGGAAGGCGCCGGTGATTGCATCTGGGACGCCTCCCGGCGGCTCTTCTGGATGGGAAGCGGGCCCCGCTCGAGCCCATCGGCGGCGGCGATGATCGCCGACCACTTCGGTGAGCAGGTTATGAGCCTGCCCCTGGCGACGGACCGGTACTATCATCTCGACACCTGCTTCTGCCCATTGAGCGGCGGCGAGATTCTCTACTATCCGCCCGCCCTCACTGCGGAGGCGCTTGGCCGGCTCCGCGAGCTGGCGCCGGCGCATCTTCTGATCGAAGCGGCCGACGAAGACGCCGAGAGGTTCAGCGTGAACGCCGTCGGGCTGGGCGACACTCTGGTCATGGCGACCCCTTCCCGCAGCCTCTCAGACCGGCTTGCCGAGCGGGGTTACCGCGTCGTCGGCGTGGACGTCTCTCCGTTCATTCTTTCGGGAGGCGGCGCCTTCTGCATGACCCTTCGGCTCGATCTTCGCTCAGGCGGCGCCGAGACGCGGGCCTTGGGCGCCCTCCAGCTCGATGAGGTGACCTCATGACCACCCAACTGCTCGATAGACCCACGCAGGGAACCGACTACCTGGCCCTGGAGGCCGAATACGGCGCCTGCAACTACAAACCGCTTGATGTGGTCATCACCCGCGGCGAGGGCGTGCATCTCTGGGATGTCGACGGCCGGCGTTATCTCGACTGTCTCTCCGCCTATTCGGCGGTGAACCAGGGGCATTGCCACCCGCGTATCCTCGCGGCGATGATCGATCAGGCCCGGCGCCTCACGATCACCTCGCGGGCTTTCCGCAACGACCAGCTGGGCCTTTTCTACGAAGAGGTGTGCGCGCTTACCGGCTCCCATTCGGTGCTGCCCATGAACACCGGCGTCGAGGCGGTGGAGAGCGCGCTGAAGGTGGCGCGGAAGTGGGGCTACGAGGTCAAGGGCGTGCCTGCCGGCAAGGCGGAGATCATCGTCTGCGCCGGAAACTTCCATGGCCGGACCTTGAGCGTCGTCGGCTTCAGCACCGACCCGGCATCGAGCGCCGGGTTCGGGCCCTTCGGCCCGGGTTTCCGGATCGTGCCCTTCGGCGATGAAATGGCCCTCGAAGAGGCGATCAATCCCAATACCGTCGCCTTCATGGTCGAACCCATCCAGGGCGAAGCCGGAGTGATCATTCCGCCGGCCGGATACCTGCGCGCCGCGCGCGATCTGTGCACGCGCAACGAGGTGATCATGATCCTCGACGAGGTCCAGACCGGCCTTGGCCGCACCGGTCGGCTGCTGGCGGAAGAGCACGAGGGGATCGAGGCCGACCTCACCCTCATCGGCAAGGCCCTTTCCGGCGGATTCTATCCAGTCTCGGCGGTGCTCTCCAACAAGGAGGTGCTCGGGGTTCTCAAGCCGGGCGAGCACGGAAGCACCTTTGGCGGAAATCCCCTGGCCTGCGCCGTGGCTCGAGCCGCGTTGAGGGTCCTGGTCGAGGAAGGATTGATCCAGAACGCCGCGGCCCAAGGCGCGCGGCTCCTCGATGGTCTTGCGGCGATCGGCGGACCCGCTGTGAAGGATGTCCGCGGCCGTGGCCTGATGGTCGCCGTCGAACTCGCCGAGGATGCCGGCGGGGCTCGCGCCTACTGCAAAGGTCTTCAGGCGCGCGGCCTTCTGGCCAAGGAAACGCATGAGCACATCATCCGGATCGCTCCGCCGCTGGTGATCACCGCCGATCAGGTCGATTGGGCGGTCGACCAGTTCGCGGCCGTGCTGCGAGGCCGTTGACGCCTAGCTGGGCGGAAGGGCGGCGATGATCGCATCGGCGGCCGCGCCGATAGGATCAGCTACTCCACCGCCGAGCCTGGCGACCGCCTCTCTTTGCTGCACGACCTGCGCCGCGCGCAGTTCAGAATTGTCCAGCAGCGCGCCGATCGCCCGAGCGAGCGCCGGCCCGTTGCAATCGCTCTGGATCAGTTCCGGAGCCACCGCGCGATCGGCGGCGAGATTGAAGAGAGTGAGGAAACGGATGGTCACCAGGCGGCGGCCGATCTGATAGCTCGGCCAATCCACGCGATAGGCCACAACCATGGGACAGCCCGCGAGGGCGAGTTCGGTCGTGACTGTGCCGCTGCAGGCAAGAGCGGCCGTGGCGCCAACCATCGCGTCGAAGCGGGCTTCATCGCCCTCGATCAGGTGGATCCGGCCGGGCCAACCGATGATGCCCGCCTTCACCTCCTCGGCGACGCTGGGCGCGGCGGCGACGACCACATGGAGCGCGGGCCGATCCGCCGTCAGGAGGCTCACGGCCTCTTTGAAAGGCTGGATCAAGCGCCGCACCTCGCTCGGCCGGCTGCCTGGCAGGACCAGGAGGATCGGCTCACCGCTTTCCGCGCCGATCTTCGAACGCAGTCGCGAGGGGTCGACGGAGAAGAAGTCGCGAGCCAGCGCGGGATTGCCCACGAACGTGATCTTCGCGCCGTACCGCTCGAAAATCGCGGCGTCGAAAATGTTGATGGCCAGAAGGTGGTCGAAGATGCGCGCGATCTCGCGCGCTCGCCAAGGCCGGCTCGCCCAGACTTGCGGGACCACGTATTTGACGAGGATTGGCCGTGGATTGAGACGCCGGAGCCGCCGTGCGAGCCGCACGTTGAATCCCCAGGCGTCGATCAGCACGGCCATCTCGGCGCCTTCGCGGCTCGCGAGATTCGCGGTTTCGCGGACGCGGCGCAGGACGCGCGGCAGGGCCAGCAGCGCGTCGAACACGCCGACGATCGAGAGATCGGCGATGGCAAAGGGACTCTCCAGCCCCCCGGCGGCCATGCGCTCACCTCCCACACCCACGAAACGAACGCCCTCCGCCCCGAGCCTGGCGCGAATCGCGCGCGCCAAGTCTGCGCCCAGGAGGTCTCCGGAAGGCTCGGCGGCGACGAGCATGACGCAGCGGGCGGTCACGGGACGTCGGCGTCGATGCCGAAAACGAACAGACCCAGTTCGTCAGCCAGGGTCTCGGTCCTCGCTCGCTCCACGATGAGGAGGCGACCTGCTTCGCCCGCGATGCCCCGGAGTCCGGCGCGCGCCGCGAATTCGAGCGTGCGCGGGCCGATTGTCGGAAGATCGACCCGGGTCTCCTGGCCCGGCTTGGAAGCCTTGACCAGAACGCCACGCCGGCGGGCGTCAACGCCCCGGATCGCCTCGGGAAGACCGGCCACCCGCTGCAGCATCGCGTCGGTTCCCTCCTGCGCCTCCACGGCCAGGACCAGTCCGTCGCAACTGACCGCGCCCTGACCGACATCCAATCGCCCGATGCTTCTTGCGACGTCCAGGGCGCGGGCGATATCCGCGAGATCGGCTTGGGTCGGCAGCACGCGCCCAAGCGGACCCACCGGCAAGGTGAGATCCGCCATCACCTGGTGCGCGCCCTCGACAGAAAATCCTTCGTTTTCCAATTTTTGGACCAGAAACCGGAGAAGTCCGTCATCGCCTTGATGGGCCGCCCTGCCCGCGTCGGGAAGGGTCAGATCAAGGAAGTCCGGACGCTTCACTGTCCCAGCGAAGCACACGGCGCCGCACTGGGCTGCGCGCAGCGCGGAGAACGCCCCTCCCACGTCGGTAATTCCGATCTCGAGGCCGTCGAACTCAGCCAGTTCCGCCCCCGAGAATCCTTTCAGGCGCAACACGAAGAGCGGTCGACCAGCGGCGAGGCAATGTCGGGCAAGGCTTGCCGGCAGCGACCCACCGCCGGCGATCAGCCCGAGCTTGCGCATCGTCGTCAGACCCTAGATCTCCCGCTGCGGCGTGGTCAGCGGCCGGCTGGAATCGGCGCGAATGAAGTCAACGATTTCCATGACTTCCAAGCACGCGCCGTACGCTGCCGCAGTGTCGTCGAGCCGTTCCTGGAACGTGCCCTCTTCGGCGAACAGCATGCGGTAGGCGGCGCGCAGGTGATTGATCGCGTCCCGGCTGAACCCGCGCCGTTTGAGGCCGACGAGGTTGAGACCCTCGAGATGTGCATGGTTGCCCCAGACATTGCCGAACGGGATGACATCGTGGTTGACCCCCGCCATGCCGCCCACAAAGGCATGCCGGCCAATGCGGGTGTTCTGGTGAACTGCCGACAAACCTCCCATGATTACATGGTCTTCCACGATTACATGGCCTCCGAGCGTCGCTGTGTTCGCCATCACGACGTGGTCGCCGACGATGCAATCGTGGCCGATGTGCACGCCTACCATGAAGAAGCCGTGCGAGCCGACCGTGGTGACGCCGCGGCCCATGGAGGTGCCGCAGTTCATGGTCACCTGCTCGCGGATGAGGTTGTCGGCGCCGATCACCAGCCGCGTCGGCTCATCCCTGTGACCGGTATGCTGCGGCGCCCCGCCGATGTGAGCGAACGCGTGAATAACACACCCCTCGCCCACCGACGTATGGCCTTCGATGACCACATGCGATTTGAGACGCACGCCCGCGGACAACTCGACGTCCCCTTCGACCACGCAATAGGCTCCGACCTGTACATCGCTCGCCAGATTCGCCCTGCGATCGACAATCGCGGTGGGGTGGACAACCGTCATTCCCGCGTGTCGACCAACATCGCGGCGAACTCCGCCTCCGCCGCCAATTTATCGGCCACCATCCCCCGTCCGCGGAACTTCACCACATCGCCGCGAGCACGGATCACTTCGACCTCCATCCGAAGCACATCGCCGGGCCGAACCGGATTGCGGAAGCGGCAGTGGTCGACCGACATGAAGAGAATGATCTTGCCTTCCGGCGGTACGTCCCAGGATTTGGACATCAACAGGCCGCCGGTCTGGGCCAGCGCCTCAACGATCAGCACCCCGGGCATCACCGGAGCGTCGGGGAAATGGCCGAGAAAGAATGGCTCGTTCATCGTCACGCACTTTATGCCCACGAGCGACTCATAGGGTCGGTAGGCTTCGGCCCGGTCGACGAACAGAAACGGCGGCCGGTGCGGAATCCGCCGCATCACCTCCTCGATATCGATCGCCCCTTCGGCTTGGGCGACGGCCGCACCGCGTTTCATCTCTTAGCTCCCGCTTCCCCTGGGTCGGCCCGCTTGACGCGATACCCAGGCGACCTCCCGCAGCCATCGTTTCAATGGACGGGCCGGAAAGCCCCCCCAGGTCTCGCCTGCCGGCATGCTCTCCATCAGCCCTGCCCCAGCGGCAAGGCGCGCGCCGGCCCCGATGGTCACGTGGTCGATGGTCCCCACCCGGCCTCCGAGCTGGCAGCCGTCCCCGATCACGACGCTGCCCGAGATTCCGGTGTGGGCGACCAGCACGCAGTTGCGGCCCACCACGACGTTGTGAGCGATCTGCACCAGGTTGTCGATCTTGGTGTTTTCGCCAATGGTCGTGTCCTCGAAGGCGCCTCGATCGATACAGGTCCCGGCCCCGATGGTGACACCGTCCTGGATGATCACCCGGCCGAGCTGAGGAATGTCGATCAGACCCTCGGGGCCAGCGGTCGCCCCAAAGCCCGCTTCGCCTATCACCGCCCCGGCGTAGACCCGCACCCCGTCGCCGATCAGGGCGAAACCCACGGTGGCGTTGGCGCCGATGCAACAGTCCCGTCCGATGGCGACCCCAGGACCGATCACCGCGCCGGGACCCAATGTGGTTCCCCTGCCGATCATCGCACCCGCCCCGACCACCACCCCGGCGGCGATCTCGACTTCGTCCTCGATCGCTGCGGTGGGATCGATGGATTCCGCGCCCGTGCCGTGAAGCTTCGGGCGATGCAGGCGCCCCGCGGCGACCGCCCAGGCAGCCTGGGGCACCGAAGTGGTGAGCTTGGCGCAGCCAGCGGGAGCGTGGTCTGCGCAGCCGTGCGCGAGGAAGCAGGCGCCTGCCGCGCTGCTCTCCAGCTGCGCCGCGTGACGGGTGTCGGCAAGGAAGGCGACCTCGGAAGGGCCGGCTCGCGAGAGGACGGACACGGCGCCAATGGGTCGGTCCGCCTGATCCAAATCGCTCAGAGTCGCGCCGGTCAGCCGGGCAAGGCCTCCCAGACTGATCGGGCCAACGGACTCGAAGAAGCGCGGATCAACGATCTCAGCGCCCTGTCGGCGCAGGCGCGTTGTCGAGGTGTTCGCGATCGAAGGCGAACTGCTGAATGCGGGCGTTGAGTCCGGTCACCGCTTCGGTCGTCAGGTCCATCGCGGGGTTGGCCATCATCACCGCCTGCTTGTCGAGCAGGATGCTGCAGCGATGGCTTTGGTAGAGCTGGCGCGCGATCGGATCGAGTTCCTGGGCGATCCTGTTGAGCGACTTCTGCTCGGTGGCCTGCACCTCGCGCTGGCGCAGATCGGCCTTTGTCCGGAAAGCGGTGATCCGGGCCTGCAGGGCGTTCGCCCGGGTCTGGAAGGTAGGGGCGTCGAGAGTGCCGCGGGCGGTCTGCAGAGTACGACCCTCGTTGGAGATGGCCGTGTCCTCGGGCGCGAGTTCGGCCTTCACCTGGGCGACGATCTGCTCCATCCGCTGGTTCGCGTAACGGCCGACGGCCGATGCGCCGATCGCCTGATTGACCGCGATGACGCACACGCCAGGGATCGCCGGCCCCTGGGCGATGGGCGGGGCGGCCGCCTGGGCGGTCGCGGCGGAGGAGGAACCGAGAATCAGCAGAGAGCCTGCGCCCGCGGCGATCAAATTTCTTGGAGTCATGAAGTCTAAAACCTTGTTGATGTGGAAAACCGGAAGAGTTCGGTCTTGTCGTAGGAGTCTTTGCGAATGATCTGGCTGAAGTCAAACCGCAGCGGACCCATCGGCGATTTCCAGAATATGCTTATACCTGCGGAGGCGCGAAGTCCAAGGTCATCCTGCACCGACAACAGCGGCAGATTGGTGTTCGGGTTGATCTTGTTCTGGCGGTCGAGAATTCCGAGGGTGCCAAAGTCGCTGAACAGGGCCGCCTTGATTCCATACTGCTCAGGCAGGTGTGTCGGAATCGTCAGCTCGGCGGTTCCGATCGCGTAGAACTTGCCGCCGAGAGCATCGCCGAACTGGGTATCCCTTGGACCGAGGCCGGCGATCTGGAAGCCGCGGAACGTGTCGCCGCCTTCATAGAACCGATCCGAAATGCGCACGGTGTCCCCGTTCCAGCCATCGACGTAGCCAGAGGAGCCGCTGAAGCTGAAGATGAAGTCCTTGTTGAACCCATGCCACCACGTTCCTCGCAACTCATTCCGCAGGTAGTGCACAGAGCCGCCGAACCCGGCCAAATCCTGAGAGAGGGTGAGAATGTAGCCCCGCGTCGGCTGGATCGGATCGTTGCGGTGATCGAAACGCAGCGCGTAGCCCACCAGCGAGGTGAGGGTCGACCCGCGCTGCTCACACAGCACCAGAGAGACCAGCTCGGCGCCCGGCACACAAAGCGAGTCATCGACGATCACGTCATCGGTCCGCAGCGTGTAGTGGACGCCCAAGGCGCTGTTCTGCGTCAGCGGGAACCCGACCCGTTCAGTCATTCCGATCGAGGCGGTGTTGTAGGAGGCCTGCAGCTGCAAATTGTAGCGGTCGGCATAGATGTCGAATCCCGCGCTGAGGTCGCGATCCAGGAAATGCGGCTCGGTGAACGACAGATCGACCTGCTGCTGCAGCGAGCCGGCCTCGAGCCGAATGCTGAGATCCTCGCCTCGGCCGCGGAAATTGGTCTCGGTGAGGCCGATGTCGCCGATCACGCCATCCAGCGAACTATAGCCGGCGCTGAACGAGAGCTGTCCTGTCGGCTGCTCGGTCACCTTGACCTGCAAGGTAGTGCGATCCGGCGCTGAGCCGGGGATATTGGTTATGTCGACGTCCTTGAAGAAACCGAGCGCCTTGAGGTTGTTCTTGGATCGGTCGACCAGGGCTCGATTGTAGGCGTCGCCCTCGGCGACCGTCAGCTGGCGTCGGATGACATAGTCCATCGTGCTGGTATTGCCGACGATGTTTATCCGGTCGATGTAGACTCGGGGCCCCTCCTTGACCTCGAACACGACATCGACTGTGTGAGTGGCCGGATTGGCTGTGTATTTGGGCCGGACATCGACGAAGGCGAAACCAGCGGCTCCCGCGGCGAAGGTCAGTGCATCGGTTGCGGTTTCGATCTTCTGGTCTTCGTAGATCTGACCTTGCTTGATCGGAAGAAGCTGGCGAAGAATGTCGCCGTTGAGCTTCCTGAGAGTCGTCTGAACCGATATCTTCCCGAACCTATATTGTGGCCCCTCGTTGAGGGCGTAGGTCACCGCGAAGCCGTGGCGGTCGGGCGCCAGCTCGGCCACCGACGAGATGATCCTGAAGTCGTAGAAGCCGCGGTTGCGGTAGTATTTACGAAGTTGCTCGCGGTCGTACTCGATCCTGTCAGGGTCATAGTTGTCGTTGGACGAGAAAAACCGATACCAGCGGCTCTCCTTGGTGACGATGACGTTGCGAAGATCGTTCGAGGAGAACTTCACATTGCCGAGAAAACTGATACCGAGGATTCCGCTCTTGGGTCCTTCGTTGATCTCGAAGATGAGATCGACCCTTCGTTGCGGCAGCTGGACGATCTTGGGGGTCACGGTGGCGGAAATGTGCCCCGAGCGGCGATAGAGTTCGACGATGCGGCCGACATCCTCCTGAACCCTGGCCTTGGTGAAGACGCCGAGCGGCCGGATCTTGACCTCGTCCTTCAGCTTGTCGTCCTTGAGGCTCGAATTGCCTTCGAAGAGCACCTGGTTGATCACCGGATTTTCGACCACCTCAACGATGAGGTCCGAACCCCGCAGGTCGATCCTCACGTCACTGAACAGTTCGGTGCGGAAGAGGGCCTTGATCGCCACGTCGATCTTCGCCGGATCGACCGAGTCGCCGACGGCGATCGGCATGTAGGACGTGATTGTTTCTGGATCGATCCGCTCATTGCCCTGAATGACGATGTGGCTGACCACGCCGCTTTGCTGGGCCTGGGCGCAGGCCCGGTCCGGCGCGGCGACTAGGCCGGCGCCGAGGATCAGCGCCAGGGCGCAGACCAGCGCGGGGCCGCGCGCACAATGATGTATCGTCGAGTCGGCCATGAGTGGTCGGTCGCCTTAGGAAAACAAGCTGCCGAAGAACCGGAACACGTGCAGTCGCTGCAGGTCGTTCCAGGTGGCGAACAACATCAAACCCACCAGCAACGCAAGACCCACACGATATCCGGCGGCTTGAACGCTTGCCCTGGCCGGTCGCCTCGCGACCCACTCGTAGGCGTAGAAGAGCAGATGACCGCCGTCGAGAACCGGGATCGGCATCAGGTTCAGCAGCCCCACGCTCACCGAAAGGAAGCCTGTGAGCTGGATCAGGAAGAATCCGGTCGCCACAAACAGGTTCACTCCGTCGTCGCGAGCCGCGGCGACCGCCTGGCGGGTGATGTCCCCGGAGGCGTGGGCTATACCGACAAAACTGTGCAGCTGGTCGGCCGCCACCTGGCCGGTGACGATGCGCTCCAGGTAGTAGACCGTGGTGGAGGTGACCTCCCAGGTCTTCCTGGCGCCCATGACGAGCGAAGAGATCGGTCCGTAGCGCTTGAGGACGCCGCCACGCGCGGTGAGGCCGAGCATCCCGATCGCCTGGCTGCCGCCGAAGGGGCTTTTCTGCTGCACCGCCGCGGGACGGGCGACGAGCCGAACGACTCGCCCGGCCCGTTCGACGGTGAAGTCGATAGGAACTCCGGCGCGGTACTGAACGTAGAACTGCAGATCCTCGAAGCTCTGCAAGGGTTTTGAGTCGGCTTTCAGCAACACATCGCCGCTGTGGAATCCCGCCTTCGCCGCGGCGCCGCCGGGGACGACCTGGTCGATGCGGGTCGAGGTCATCGGCTGGCCAAAGAGGCCGAAGAAGAGGGCGAAGAGGGCTATCGCCAGAAGAAAGTTCGCCGCCGGACCGGCGAGCACGATCAGGGCTCGCTGCCACAGCGGCTTGAAATGCAGATACCTTCGCTCCGCGCCGACGCCTTCGCGGGCGCGAATCTCCGCGCGCATCGCCTCCAGGTCGCCTTGGTCGGGCACGCTGGCGGCGTTGGCGTCCCCGGCGAAGCGGACATAGCCTCCGAGCGGCAGCCAGCCGATCCGCCACTCGATTCCCGCCCGATCGGTCCACGAGACGATGGCCCGGCCAAAGCCGATCGAAAACCTGTCGATCGCGACCGAAAAGGCGCGGGCGGCGAAGAAATGTCCGAGCTCGTGGATAGTGATGATGACCGTGATCACCAACACGAACGGCGCGTAGAACAGCGCATTCTGCAGAAACGCCATCATCTTCCTGGTGGTCTCCGCCCGCGCACGCTTAGCCAATGCGCTCGAATCGCGACAGGACTTGGGCGGCCACCCTACGCGAACTCGCATCGATCATCAGCGCCCGCTCGACCGCATCTTCATCTGCTCCGCCCGCCAGCTCGCCGGCGCCGTTCAGCCTGTCGAGGGTCTCGCGCACGGCCGCGGCGATATCGAGAAAGCCGAGACGTCGATCGAGGAAGGCCTCCACCGCGATCTCGTTGGCGGCGTTCATCGCGGCCGGCGCCCCCTCGCCCACGGCCAGGGCCTCGCGGGCGATCGCCAGAGCCGGGAAGCGGGCCTCGTCGGGCGCCTCGAAGGTGAGCTGGCCGATCGCGGCGAGATCGAGCCTCGGCGCCGGCCATGAGACCCTTTCCGGCCAGGCCCAGGCGCAGGCGATCGGCGCGCGCATGTCCGGCGGCCCCAACTGGGCCAAGGTCGAGCCGTCGGCATATTCGACCAGGCTGTGGACCACCGATTGAGGGTGGATGAGAACCTCGATCCGCTCGGGGGGCATGGCGAAGAGGTAGGACGCCTCGATCATCTCCAGCCCCTTGTTCATCATCGTGGCGGAATCGACCGAGATCTTCGCCCCCATGCTCCAGTTCGGGTGGGCGACGGCCTGTTCGCGCGTGGCCGAACCCATCTTGGCCTGGGACCATTCGCGAAACGGGCCGCCCGAAGCGGTGAGAATCAGCCGGCGGACCTGGTCGGCGCACTTGGGCTGGAAGACCTGGAAGATCGCCGAGTGTTCGCTGTCGACGGGAATCACCGTCCCCCCCGCCTTGCGCGCGATGGCGAGCAGGGCGGGGCCGGCGCAGACGAGGCTCTCCTTGTTGGCCAGAGCGATGATCGAACCGGCTCTGGCCGCGGCAAGGGTGGGGGCCAGGCCCGCGGCGCCGACGATCGCCGACATTACCCAATCGGCGCCCTGGCCGGCCGCCTCGACGATCGCTTCGCGCCCGGCCGCCGCGGGTATGCCTGAACCGTCGAGGCGCTCGCGGAGTTCGCCAAGGAGGCTCTCGTCCTCGATAACCGCGAGCCTGGGGCGCCAGCGCCGCGCCTGCTCGGCGAGCAGTTCGACGTTGCGTCCGGCGGTCAGCGCCAGCAGGTCGATCCGCGCCTCGACCCGGCTCAGGAGGTCGAGGGTCGAGACCCCCACCGAGCCGGTCGACCCGAGGATCACGACGGTGCGGCGAGTCATCGATTGCCGCTCGCACCCTTCGCCCCTTGCGGGAGAAGGGAACCGAGGCCTTGGACGGCGCCCACGGTCAGTGCGCCCAGCCGAAGCGCACGACCAGGCGGGCGACGGCGAACACCATCACCGCGAACATCATTCCATCGACCCGATCGAGCAGGCCGCCATGGCCAGGGATGAGATCGCCCGAGTCCTTGACGCCGAACCGCCGCTTCAGCATCGATTCCCAGAGATCGCCACCCATGGTCGCCAGCCCGGCGAGGAGGCCGATCAGCGCCGCTCCGGCCAAGGAAAGCCGCATGAAGAAAGCCGCGATGCCGACCGAGGCGAGCATGGCCCCGGCGAGCCCGCCGCAAAAGCCCGTCCAGGTCTTGTTGGGGGAGAACCGCGGCCAGAGCTTCGGCCCTTTCAACGCGCTGCCGACCAGAAAGGCGGCGATGTCCGCCGCCCAGGTGGTCGCGAACAACATCAGGATCCAGCCCCTTCCCTGAAGGGTCTCCCGAAGCCAGACGATCGCCAGGCAGGCGGGAGCGATGTAGAGCACCCCGTAGGCCGCGTCGATGGCGCGCACCGACGCACCCCGCACCGTCGCCGCCGCGACGAGGGCGCCCAGAGCGACGCAGGCCCATGCCGCGGGGTAATAGCCGGCGTAGGCCAGGAAGATCACGCTCGCCACGGCCAGGGTGGTGACCACCGCCGCCCGCCTCGAAACCCGGGGCGTGGCCATCGCCGCCCACTCGATGGAGAGCAGCGCGCCGGCGACCGCGATCAGAATCAGGAACGGCGCGCGCCAATAGGAGGCCGGCCAGTCGAAAACCCAGACCGCGCCGATCGAAGCCGACGCCAGGACCGCCCCAGAAGCCGCCCGAACCCCGAAATTGCTCCAGTTGAAGCCCTTAGCCCGCGGCAAGGACGTCATCGACAGCAACTCCGCCGTAGCGCCTCTCCCGGGAGTGGTAGTCCTCGATCGCCGCCGCCAAGGGGGCTGGGCCATAGTCCGGCCAGTAGATGTCCTGGAACACCAGTTCGGCGTAGGCGCACTCCCAGAGAAGGAAATTCGAGAGGCGCTGTTCGCCGCTGGTGCGGATGATCAGGTCCGGCGGCGGGGCCGGGGCGGTGGAGAGACGCGAAGCGAACATCGCTTCATCGAGGTCGGCGGCGCGGGCCGCGCCGCGCTCGACGTCGAGGGCGAAGCTGCGCGCCGCCGCCGCGATGTCGGCCCGTCCGCCATAGTTGAAAGCGACCTGGAGGTGAAAGCGGTCATTGGCCGCGGTTCGCGCCTCCGCGGTGTCGACGATCTCGAGGATGTCGGCGTCCAGGCCGGTGCGCCGCCCGACGATTCGCACGCGCACTCCATCGCGCTCGAGCCGCGCCAGATCGCTCTCGAAATAGGCCTTCAAGAGACCCATCAGCTCGTTGACCTCGCGCCGCGGCCGGCTCCAGTTCTCGGTGGAGAAGCCGAACACGGTGAGGCGGGAGATCCCAAGATCGGGCGCGGCCTCGACCGTCCGCCGCAAGGCGGCGACGCCGGCGCGGTGGCCGAGCGCCCGCGGCAGACCCCGCTGCTTGGCCCAGCGGCCGTTGCCGTCCATGATGATGGCGACGTGCAGTGCGCCTGGAGCAGATCGCGCCGGCTTCGCCGTCCTCGCGTGGGCTCCGGTCGCCGACGACATCCAAACCTTCCTTCGTCCTTAGCGGGTCACCACGTCGCGGCGGTCAGACCTGCATGATCTCATGCTCTTTGTTTATCAAGGTCTCGTCCACGTGGGCGATCGCCTCGTTCGTCATCTTCTGGACATCGCCATCGAGCCGGCGGTGCTCATCCTGGCTGATCGACCCGTCCTTCTCGGCCTTGCGCAGATCCTCCATCGCCTCGCGGCGGACATTGCGAACCGCGATCCGCTGTTGCTCGGCGTATTTGCCGGCGAGGCGGACGATCTCCTTGCGCCGATCCTCGGTGAGCGGCGGGATGGGAATGCGCAGGTTCTGGCCCTCGACCACCGGGTTGAGGCCAAGGCCCGCGTTGCGGATCGCCCGCTCCACCGAGACGATCACCGCCTTGTCCCAGACACTGACCGTGAGGGATCTGGGCTCGGGCACCGAAACCGAGCCCAGCTGGTTGATGGGCATCTTCGCCCCGTAGGCTTCGACCTGCACCTGATCGAGCAAGGACGCCGAGGCGCGGCCGGTGCGCAGGGAGGCGAATTCCTCCTTCAGCGCCGCGACGGCCTTCTCCATCCGCGATCGGAACTTGGGAAGATCGGGTTTCTCGGAAATGGCCATGATCGGGGCTCCCCTTTCGATCGCTACCCTTCGCCCGCCTGTGGCGGCCCAGGGCGATCCGAAATGGTGGTGTGGACGGCCTCTCCGGTGAGGACCTTCAGGAGATTGCCGCGTTCGCGGATGGAGAACACCAGGATGGGGATGTCATTGTCGCGCATCAGGGCGATCGCCGAGGCGTCCATGAACTTGAGATCCTTGGCCAGCACGTCCTGGTAGGTGAGCCGCTCGTAGCGGCGGGCGGAGCGGTCCTTCTTCGGATCGGCGGTATAGACTCCATCGACGCTGGTGCCCTTGAGCAGCGCGTCGCATCCCATCTCCGCCGCCCTCAGGGCGGCGGGGGTGTCGGTGGTGAAGAAGGGCGCGCCGAGCCCCGCGGCGAAGATCACCACCCTGCCCTTCTCCAGGTGCCGAAGTGCGCGGCGGCGGATGTAGGGCTCGCAGATCGCGTCCATGGGGATCGCCGACTGCACCCGGGTGTTGACGCCCTGTTTTTCCAGCGCGCTCTGCATGGCCAGGGCGTTCATCACCGTGGCGAGCATCCCGACATAGTCGGCGCTGGCGCGCTCCATGCCCCGGCCCGCCATGGAGACGCCGCGAAAGATGTTTCCCCCGCCCACGACCAGGCAGAGCTGGAAGCCAGCGGCGACCACGGCGGCGATGTCGGCAGCCACCGCCTCGAGGGTCGCCATGTCGATGCCGAACGGCGCATCGCCCATCAAAGCCTCGCCGGACACCTTGAGCAGGATGCGTCGATAGGACGGGGAAGGCTCGGTCATTGCGTCACTTTATCGACTCGTCCGACGCCGAGGCTAGCGGCCTTACGTCCCCACGACCACCTCGCCCGCGAAATCGCGAGGCGACGACAAGGGGTGCAGCTACGCCCCGGTGAGGGCGGCGACTTCGGACGCGAAATCGGCCGTCTGCTTTTCGATCCCATCACCCAGGGCGAAGCGGACGAAAGCGGTGAGGCTCGCCCCGGTCTCGGCGACGAGCTGCTCGATGGTCTGGTCGGGGTTCATGACGAAGCCCTGCTTCAGCAGCACGACCTCCTCGTAGAACTTGCGGAGCCGACCCTCGACCATCCTCTCGATGACCGCCGGAGGCTTGCCCGAGCTGGCCGCCTGCTCAGTGAAGATGCCTCTCTCATAGGCCACCACCGCGGGGTCCAGGTCGTCGGTGGAAAGAGACTTCGGGTCGGTGTGGGCGATGTGCATGGCGACCTTGCGCCCGACATCGCGGAGCTTCGCCTGATCGCCGGCGCCTTCGAGGGCGACCAGGACGCCGATCCGCCCGACATCCCCGGTGGGATGGACATAGTGGCCGATGACGCCCGTCGCGACATGCAGCCGCGCCGACCGACGCAGGACGATGTTCTCGCCGATGGTGGCGACCAGATGGGTGACGGCCTCGCTCACGCTCCCGGCGCCGTCGAGCGCGGCGGCGCGCAGGGCGGCGACGTCACCGGCATCCAATCCGGCGGCGGCGGTCTTGCGGGCGAGTTCCTGGAAGGCAGCGTTGCGGGCGACAAAGTCCGTCTCGGCGTTGAGCTCGATCAGCGCCCCGGTCATGCCGGCGCCCTCCTGGCGCGCGGCCACCGCCACGACGCCTTCGGCGGCGACCCGGTCGGCCTTGTTCGCCGCGCGCGCCATGCCCTTCGTGCGCAGCCAATCGATGGCCGCATCGATGTCGCCGCCGGTTTCCTGAAGCGCCTTCTTGCAATCCATCATGCCGACGCCGGATCTGTCCCGCAGCGTCTTGACGAGCCCCGCCGTGATCTCGGCCATGGGTTGTCTCCCTTGGTGTTGGTCTCAACAAAATCCCGCCGCGCCGGCGCGATGGGACGATTTATTCAGCTTCGGCCGTGAGCTCGGCGGGCTCGGCGGCCTTTGCCTCCGCAACCAGCTCGGCGGCGGGCTCGGCGACCTCGGGCTCCGCAGCCAGCACGGCGGCGGGCTCGGCCGCAGCCGGGGCGAAGGCCGCTTCCAGCTCGGGCTCGGGCGCCGCGGCGGGCTCGGCCGACGGCTCGGCGGCCTTGGCGGAGCTTTTCCTCAGCGCCGGTTCCTCCGGAGCCTCGGAAGCGCCGATATCGACGCCCATCGCCGCCTGACCCTCGGTCAATCCATCGAGGACCGCGTCGGCGACGAGGTCGCAGTAGAGCTGCAGGGCGCGCGCCGCGTCGTCGTTGGCCGGCACCGGATAGGTGATCCCCACCGGGTCACTGTTGGTGTCCAGGATGGCGATCACCGGGATGTTGAGCTTGCGCGCCTCGAGAACGGCGATCGCCTCCTTGTTGGTGTCGATCACGAACATCAGGTCGGGAATCCCGCCCATGTCCTTGATGCCGCCCAAGGAGAGCTCGAGCTTCTCGCGCTCGCGGGCCAGCTGGAGGAGTTCCTTCTTGGTCCGCCCGCCGGTCTCCCCGCCGTCGAGCACGCCTTCGAGCTCGCGCAGCCTGGCGATCGAGGCGGAAATGGTCCGCCAGTTGGTGAGGGTGCCGCCCAGCCAGCGATGGTTCACATAGTATTGGGCGCAGCGCTTGGCGCCGGCGGCGACCGGGTCGGAGGCCTGGCGCTTGGTGCCGACGAACAGCACCCGCCCGCCGGAAGCCGCGACCTCCCGCACCTTGACCAGGGCCTGGTGCAGCAGCGGCATGGTCTGGGAGAGGTCGATGATGTGGATGTTGGAGCGGGCGCCAAAGATGTAGCGCTCCATCCTCGGGTTCCAGCGGTGGGTCTGGTGGCCGAAGTGCGCGCCCGCCTCGAGGAGCTGGCGCATGGTGAATTCTGGCAGAGCCATGGGGTCGTCGCGTTCCTTCTTCCGGTTGCGCCTCCGCCGGGCAAACTCCCGAAGAAGCGGGAGACCGGAACGGAAAAGCGAAGGGATGTCTCCCCCGCGCCTCGCCGAACGCCCAGCGTGCGTGATGGGGCGGTCAGATAGGGGGGATGGCGCGGAAAGGCAAGGGAAGGACCATCTCGTGACGGGGAAGGCGGCCTTGGCGGTCCCCGGGACTGACGTCCCAGGATGACCGGCGCCTCCCCCCTCACCACCGTCATGGCCGGGCGTTCGTCCCGGCCACCCATTGGGCGCGGGCGCCTGCACTGGCCGCGCCCTGGCGCGGCCACGGCCCGCCGAAGCGATGGCGAGGTGGGTCCCCGGGACTGACGCCCGGGGATGACGGTTGAAATGCTAGACATCCTCGAGGAAGGCGACTCCGGGGGCGGTCTTGAGGGCGCCGCGGACCGCGGGGTCGAGGTGGTAACGGCCTGGGAGCTTGAGTTCGACCTCGCGCCCGCCGCTGAAGGCGGCGACGAAGATCACCTCGCCGCCGCCGCCGGCCGAGGGCCGCAGGCGCTTCTTGAGGGCCTCGATCTGAGCCACCGCAGGCGAGAGGTGGACGCGCAGCCCCGCGCCGACCGCCTCGATGGCCTTTTCCAGGGGCTCGGCGTCGTCGCCGAAGAAGCGCACCTCGCCGTCGGCGGCCTTGGCCCGCGTCCGCAACAGAACCGCCCGGCCCGGTTCGAGCAGATCGCGGCAGCGACGCAGGGTCTCGGGAGGGAAGAGGACTTCATATTCGCCGGTGGGGTCCGAAAGGGTGACGAAGGCGAATTTCCCCGCGCCGCTGGCCTGGGCGGTGCGCTCCTGGCGGCGGCGCACGACGCCGGCCATGCGGAACGCCTCGGCGCCGGCGCGGGCCTGGGCCAGGGCGTCGACCAGCAGGGTGGTGCGATGACGGCGCAGGACCTCGACCATATCCTCCAAGGGGTGGCCGCTGAGATAGAAGCCGACGGCGGCGAGCTCCTCGTCGAGCTTCTCGACCGGGTTCCAGGGCTCGGTCTTGGCGAGGCGCGGGCGGGCGGCTTCGGAGGCTTCGCCGAACAGGCTCTCCTGGGCCGAAGCGCGATCGGCGGCCATCGACTGGGCGTAGGCGACCAGGGTGTCGGCCGAGGCGACGATCTGGGCCCTGTTGGCGTTGAGGCCATCGAAGGCGCCGGCGCGGGCGAGGCTTTCGAGCGAGCGCTTGTTGATGTGCCTTGGATCGATGCGCTCGAGGAAATCGAAGAGATCGGTAAAGGGACCGGCGCGCCCGCGCACCTCGACCAGGTGGGCCATGGCCTGGGCGCCGACGTTGCGGATGGCGCCCAGGGCATAGAGGACCCGGCCGTCCAGGACCTCGAAATCGGCGCCGGAACGATTGATGTCCGGCGGCTCGATGACCACGCCCTGGCGACGGGCGTCCTGGTAGAAGACTGCCAGTTTGTCGGTGTTGGAAATATCCAGGCTCATCGAGGCGGCGAAGAACTCCACCGGCGTGTTCGCCTTGAGCCAGGCGGTCTGGTAGGCGATGAGGGCGTAGGGCGCGGCGTGGCACTTGTTGAAGCCATAGCCGGCGAACTTCGCCATCCGATCGAACATCGCCCCGGACTCCGCGGGGGTGAGGCCATGGGTGGCGGCGCCGTCGAGGAACCGGGTGCGCTGCTCATCCATCTCGGCCTGCTTCTTCTTGCCCATGGCGCGGCGCAGCAGATCGGCCTCGCCCAGGGAATAGCCGGCCAGGATCTGGGCGATCTGCATCACCTGCTCCTGATAGACGATCACCCCCCAGGTCTCGCCGAGCGCCGCTTCCAGGCCAGGGAGGATATTCACCGGCCGGCGGCCCATCTTGCAGTCGACGTATTCGTCGATGGAATCCATCGGGCCGGGCCGATAGAGGGAAATGAGCGCGGTGATCTCCTCCACCGACGAGGGCCGCAGCTTGCGCAGGGTGTCGCGCATCCCCTGGCCTTCCATCTGGAACACCCCGACGGTCGCGCCCGAGGCGATGAGTTCGTAGGTGGCGGGATCGTCGAGCGGCAGCAGATCCAGGGCCAGGCCCGCGCCGCGGCGCTCCAGGTGCTTCACCGCCCTATGCAGGACGGTGAGGGTCTTGAGGCCGAGGAAATCGAACTTCACCAGGCCGGCGCTCTCCACCCACTTCATGTTGAACTGGGTGGCCGGAAGCGAAGCCTTGGGATCGCGATAGAGGGGCACGAGCTCGGTCAGGGGCCGGTCGGCGATGACCAGGCCGGCGGCGTGGGTGGAGGCGTTGCGGTAGAGACCCTCGAGCTGGAGGGCGACGGTGAGCAGTCCGGCTACCGCCTCGTCCTCGTCCCTGGCCGCCTGCAGGCGTGGCTCCATCTCGATGGCCCGAGCCAGGCTCACCGGCGCGGCGGGATTGTTCGGGATCATCTTGGCCAGGCGGTCGACCTGGCCCAGGGGGAGTTGCATCACCCTGCCGACGTCGCGCAGCACCGCCCTGGCCTGGAGGCTGCCGAAGGTGATGATCTGGGCGACGCGGTCGGCGCCGTACTTCTCCTGCACATAAGCGATCACGTCCTCGCGCCGCTCCTGGCAGAAGTCGATGTCGAAGTCGGGCATCGAGATCCGCTCCGGGTTCAGGAACCGCTCGAAGAGCAGGCCGAAGCGCAGCGGGTCGATGCCGGTGATGAGCATGGACCAGGCGACCAGGGATCCGGCCCCCGAGCCTCTCCCCGGCCCCACCGGGATATCCTGGGCCACCGCCCATTTCATGAAGTCCGAGACGATGAGGAAGTAGCCGGAAAATCCCATCGACTGGATGACGCCGATCTCGCGCTCCAGCCGTTGCCAGTAGGGCGCCTCCCCGCCATCGGCCTCGGTGGGCGGCGCGGCGGCGAGACGGGCGCGCAGACCCTCCCGCGCCTGTTCAGCCAGTTCATCCGCCTCCGAGCGTCCCCCCTGGGTGGGAAACCGCGGCAGGATCGGATCGCGTTTCTCGACCATGAAGGCGCAGCGCCGAGCGATCTCGACGGTGTTGTCGGCGGCCTCCGGCAGATCGGCGAAGAGGGCGCGCATCTGGGCGGCGGACTTGAACCAATGCTCGGAGCTGACGCGCCGGCGCTCGTCGGCGGCGAGGAAGGCGCCGTCGGCGATGCACAGCAGGGCGTCGTGGGCGTCGTGGGTCGCCGGCCCGGCGTAGTAGACATCGTTGGTCGCCACCAGCGGCGCGTCACATTCGTAGGCCCAGGCGACCAGCGCCGGCTCGGCGAGGGCCTGGGCGGCCAGACCGTGGCGTTGCAGCTCGACATAGAAGCGATCGGCGAACACCTGTTGCATCTCGGCGAGCGCCGCCCGGCCCTCGGCCACCCGGCCGGCGGCGAACAGCGGGTCGACCGGTCCGTCGGTCCCGCCCGAGAGCAGGATCAGCCCCTCGGCGTTTGCGCACACCCGCTCCCAGGCGACGTGCGGCTCGGCGTTGGCCTCCACCTCGAGAAACGCCGCCGAGGAGAGTTTGGTCAGGTTGCGGTAGCCGGCCTCGCTCTGGACGATGAGGACGACGGTCGGCATCCGCGCCCAGCGTTCGGGAAGGCCCTCGCCGATGCCGGAAACCGGCAGGGCGCAAGCGATGATCGGCTGCACGCCGGCGTCCCTGGTCAGTTGCGAGAACTCGAGGGCGCCGAAGAGATTGGCGCGGTCGGCCAAAGCGACCGCCGGCATGCCCGCCTCGCGCGCCAGGGCGCCGATCGCCTCGGCGCGGATCGCGCCCTCCAGCAGAGAATAGGCCGAGCGTACGCGCAGATGCACGAACCCGTCGGCCTGCGCGATCATGGCGAACTTCTCCTCACTGCGCGCCGACTCACCCGGCGAGCTGGGCGACCTGGCAGACCATCCAAACGAACGACGCCACCGAAGCAAGCGCCAGTGAGTCCCGAGCGAAGCGAATCATGGGGATAGCTCCAAAGTGGATTCCTCATGCGTCCATGTTCCTGTTTTGTTCTCAGGTCAAGCAACCCAGGTCTGGCCACCTGGGCGTGCGAAGCGCCAGGACGCCGCGGTGCAAGCGAGGCGTTGAAGAATCGGGGCTCGTTTTTTCTCCCGACGGAGTCCCTTCGTAGACATGTGAGCGGAAATCCTCAGCATTCTCCGTAGGTTCGGCAACATATCGAAACCCTTCAGAAGGGTGCGAAGCGTTAAAAACGCGCCCCGTTTCTTCAACGCTTTGGGTCATTTCATCCACGTTTCGGTCCGAAACTTCAACAGTTCGGGTCCGCAGCGGGCCGCGGATTCGACGAATCGGGCCGGTTCTTCCCGTCCAGCGAGACGGCCTGCTTGCGCTCATGGGATGATCTCCAAGAACATTGCATATTGTAACTTATGCCACCGATGGCATCAATAGCGAAGGCCGGCGCACAGCTCCAGTGCGCGGGCGTCGACGCCGATGAACCCCGCGGTTGTTTGGCCGAATCCAACCAAGCGGACTCGCCCGTTGCGCCTTCCCCGCGAAAGCAGGGACCTAGGCGTTTTTGTGCTCCTGCCGCCAATCTTGAAAAAAACCTGGGTCCCCGCTTTCGCGAGGAAAACGAAGGAACGGAGCGGGCGATTCAGCTCACGTCCGCTCATGCTCTAGACGGAGAGGTGGCTCAGTTTTTCGAACTGCTGCATGGTCACGTTCAGCACCAGGACGAACAGAAAGACCTGGAACGGAGCGTCGAATTGCACCGGCAGATCCATGTGCAAAGTGGTGGTCCAGAACTTCCTCTGGCCGACGCAGCCCAGGGGCTCGCCGCCGCCCAGGCGAGTGAGGTCGAAGGGGCGCGAGGCGCCCTTGGCGAACGTGAAGCTCGCCCCACCTGATCGCGGTGGCGATTCCTGCCGCTTTGTCGAGCACAGTTGGCGAAAGCTGAAGAGGCGCGGGGACTTGGCGTCCCGCTGGTAGCCTTGCGGCGGGCGTTTGCAAACCGGGCGGTGCAGTCTAGGGTGACCCGCCCCCGGAGAGGATCATGAAGGACGAGCGCCGCGCCGAAATCCTCCGGATGCTCGAACGCCATCCGAAGAAGGCGTTGGCCAGCCCTGCCGCCGCGCGGGCGAGCCTGATGAAGACCGGCATCTATACGAAGGACGGCAAGCTCAGCCCCGACTACGGCGGCGACAAGACCGACCCGGCTTGAGCCGGCGCGCCACATCATTCGTACTCGGCTATCACGGCTGCGAACGCGACACGGGAATCAAGGCCGTCAACGGCGATCTGGAGCTGCTGCGACGCGCGGGTGATAGCATCGTCGATCTCGACGACGTGCTCACGGGCGGCTTCCAGGTGTAGACCCGCTCGAGTCCGCCGCAGCGCTCAATGACGCCGCGTCGAAGCCCATCGCCTCCGCGCGAAGACCGCTGGCCCTCGTTGGACGACCAAGCCCGCGATCGGGCTTGCGCGGGCGGCGCGGCCACGCAAAGCTGGAGCGGGCTTGGGAGGCCAGGGGCGATGCGCATTGCGCTTTGGATAGCGGCGACGATTGTGCTGACGGCGGGCGCGGCGCGCGCCCAGGCCCCGAGCGCCCTTACCGCCGATACGCCCAGGGCGACGGCGGCGGGGGCGACATTCACCGCGCCCAAGGCGTGGTCGCTGAGCGCCTCGCCCGCGCTGGTCGTCCTCGCCGCTCCGGAGGGCGACAGCAGGATCGCTCTGGTGGATGTGAAGGGCGCACCCGCCGCCGCCGCGGCGATGGCCGCGGCCTGGCGGGCCTGGCGCCCGGCGGCGAGCCGGCCGCTGAGGCTGGCGACGGCGCGCGCGGCGCGAAACGGCTGGGACGAGGAGGAGCTCTTCGACTACGAGACCTCGCCGAACGAACATCTGCTCGTCGACGCGGTGGCTTTCCGCAGCGGCGCGAACTGGACGGTGGCGATCGAGGACGGCAGCCAGTCGACGTTCGAGAAACGCGAGGCGGCGGCGCGGCTCGTCTTCCAGAGCCTGAGGCCGGCCGGCTATCGGCGCGAGAGCTTCGCCGGCCGCGTGGCGCACCCGATGGATGCGGCGCGGGTCGCGGCGCTGCGTTCGTTCGTCGAGGCGTCGATGGCGCGGCTCGGAGTTCCGGGCGCCGGCCTGGCGATCATCGATCACGGCAAGGTGGTGTTCGAAGGCGGCCTGGGGGTGCGCGAGCTCGGCAAGCCGACGCCGGTTGACGCCGACACCCTGTTCATGATCGCCTCGAACACCAAGGGAATGTCGACCCTGCTGCTTGCCAGTCTGGTCGATCAGGGCAAGCTCGCCTGGGACGAACCGGTGACCAAGGTCTATCCGCCGTTCCGCCTGGGCAGCCCCGAGACGACTCGCCAAGTCTTGATAAGGCATCTGGTGTGCGCATGCACCGGCCTGCCGCGGAAGGACCTGGACTGGATCTTCGACACCCGCGCCGACACTCCGGCGTCGGCGACATTCGACGAGCTGGCGGCGACCCAGCCGACGAGCGGCTTTGGCGAGGCGTTCCAGTACAACAATCTGATGGCGGCGGCGGCCGGCTATATCGGCGGCCACCTCGTCCACCCGGACCGCGAACTGGGCGCCGCCTATGACGCGGCGATGGCCGAGCAAATCTTCGCGCCGCTGGGGATGAACGAGACGACCTTCGACATGGCCCGGGCCCTTTCGGGCGATCACGCCAGCCCGCACGGCGACGACATCGACGGCAGGCCGACCCTGGCGAGCATGGACTTCAACCATATGATCGCGCCCTACCGGCCCGCCGGGGGCGCGTGGTCATCGGCCCACGATCTGATCCGCTATGTCGGCGATGAGCTCAGCGACGGCAGGCTTGCCGACGGCAGGCGGCTGGTCTCGGCCAAGAACCTGCTGCTGCGCCGGGCGCCGAGCGTGCCCACGGGCGAGGAAGGTTCCTATGGCATGGGGCTGGAGATCGACACGACCTGGGGGGTCACCGTCATCCACCACGGCGGCAGCATGGCAGGGTTCAAGAGCGATATCGTCTTCGTGCCCGCCGCCGGCGTCGGGGCGGTGATCCTGACCAACGCCGATGACGGGCGCCTCATGCTGCGCCCGTTCATGCGCCGGATGCTCGAGATCCTCTATGACGGCAAGAGCGAAGCGGCCGGCGATGTCGCGGTGGCGGCGGCGCGCAACCAGGCGGAGATCGCCAAGGATAGGGAGCGGCTGGTGCTTCCGCCGGCGCCGGCGCTCGCCGCCGGTCTCGCCGGCGCCTACACGAGTCGCGAACTGGGCCGGATCACGGTGCGCCGCGAGGGCGCCGGGGTGGTCTTCGACTTCGGCGCCTGGAAGAGCCGGGTCGCCTCGCGCCGGAACGACGACGGGACGGTCTCCTTCATCACCATCGATCCGACGGTGGCCGGCTTCGAGTTCGTGGTTTCCACCCGCGGGGGCAAGCGCGCCCTCATCATCCGCGACGGCCAGCACGAGTACCTCTATACCGAGGCGGGCTGAGGGCCGGGCGACTGGTCGCCACCTCCGTCCCCTTCATGGGGGAATTATCCCTTTTACGTAGTAGGAGCGGCTCAGCGGAATACGCGAACGCCCGGCAACCCGCCACTCTCGTAGGCTCATTTACGCGCACGCCAGAACCAGATCGCGGACTTCATGGAGATCACGGGCGACAAAGACGCAGAGCGTGCAAATGTCCTCTGTTGGTTCAAGCAGATCGGGCACCATTACGGTCATCATGCCAGCCGCCGACGCCGAACGAACGCCGATGTGCGAGTCTTCGAGGGCCAGACATAACCGAGGTTCAACGCCAAGCCGCTCGGCGGCTTTCAGAAAAGGATCGGGCGCAGGTTTGCCCTTTTCGTAGTCGCCACGGCAGATGATCTCGTCGAAACGATCCATCAGACTATGCGAGGTCAGGTGATGCTCGACGGTCGTTAGAGATGACGAAGTGGCGATTGCACGCGGCAGCCGGAACTGGTCCAGGAATTCCAGCAGTTCAGGGACTCCTGGCTTTAGGGTGAGCTTATTTTCGGCGATCAGCCAGAAATGGCGTCTCCAATTCGCGTGGAAATCGTCAAAAAGGAAATCCTCGCCGAAGTGCGATAGAAATAAACCCCTGCATTGCGACCGTCGCACGCCGATCGACTTGCTGAAAAGCTCGTCCGCGACCTCGTGCCCACCTTCGGCGGCAGCAGAAAGAAGGGCCTCCTGCCAGAGAGCTTCGGTATCGAACAGCAGGCCGTCCATATCGAAGATCACGGCGCTTGGGCGATAAGGCAATGTCATGCTGTGCCTCTGTTAAGCAACCACCCATCGCGCCACAAACAAGAGCAGCGCACGTTCGTCGGCCGTCATCGTTCCTTGTCCCTTCATGGGGAGGGTGGACCGCGGAGAGGGACGGGTGGGGTCCTTCCCGCCCCTACCGCCGCGCCGTTTCGCGCGGCGCGCCTGTCACCCTCCCAGCCAGCGCTTCATCCAGGCCTGCACGGTCGCGTACCACTGAACCGAATTCTGCGGCTTGAGCACGAAGTGGTTCTCGTCGGGGAAATAGAGCAGTTCGCTGGGTACATGGCGTAGCTGGGCCGCGCCGAAGGCGCCCATGCCCTGGTCGAGCGGCACCCGCACGTCGTGTCCGCTATGGACGACGAGGATCGGGACGCTCCAGTCGCCGACATGATCGATGGGGTTGAAACGCTCCACCGCCTCTGGCGTCGCCCAGGTGGGAGCATCGTTCTGGGCCTGCTGGAAACCGGGAATGTCGGTGGAATAGGACATCAGGCGGATGTCGAAGACGCCGTCATGGTCGACCAGGCACTTCCACGGGGCCGGCCAGTTTCCGGCGATCCAGGCGATCATGTAGCCGCCGTAGGAGCCGCCCAGGGCGCAGGCCCGATCGCCGTCGAGAAAGGAATAGCGGGCCAGGGCATAGGCCCAGCCCTTGCGCAGATCCTCCAGCGGCCGGTCGCCCCAGTGGCCGATGATCGACTTGGCGAAGGCCTCGCCATAGCCGCTCGAGCCGTGGAAATCGATCATCACCACGCCGTAGCCCATGCCGGCCCAGACCTGCGGGTTCCAGCGGTAGCTCCAGGCGTTGCCGAACGAGCCGTGCGGGCCGCCATGGATCAGGAAGGCCACCGGGTATTTGCGGCCCGGCTGGAACCCGGCTGGCTTGACCACATAGCCGTGGACGGTCTCGCCGTTCCAGCCGGGGAAGCTGAAGGGCTCGAACGCCGACAACGGCGTCTGGGCGAGGCTCTCGGCGTCGATATGGGTGAGCTGACGCGCCGCGCCGCCGGCGCCCATCTCGAAGATCTGCGCGGGGGAATCCAGCGCCTCGCGGCTGAAGACGACCATTCCCTTGGCGACGTCCAGGGCGCCGACATGGCCTTCGCCGGTGAGCGGCTTCACCGCGCCGCTCGCCGCATCGATGGCGAAGATCCGTTCCTGGGCGGTATCTTCGGCGAGGGCGTAGACGATCCTCGAGTCCGCCGACCAGAAAATGGTGTCGGGGGAGCGATCGAAGGCGGGGGCGAGCTCGCGGGTCGCGCCGGTCTTCAGATCGCGGACCATGACCTTGGCGCGCGGCGCGGTGAACACCGAACCAGAGGCGGAGAGCCACGCCAGGCGCGTACCATCGGGGGCGGCGGCCGGGTTGCTGTCCGATGAGGCGGAAGCCGGATCGAGCCGGCGCGGCGTGGCGCTGGCATCGAGGGGGACGGTGTAGAGGCTGCTCGGATCGCCCATTCCCTGGGCGGCGCCGGAAGGTCGGGCGGCGAAGATCACCGCCGCCCCATCCGCGGTGATGATGAAGGAGGCGTCGCTTCCCTCGGGCCTGGCGAGGATGTCGGCCTTGTAGCCGCGCGTCAGGGCCACACCGTCGCGCGCCGGAGTTCCGTCGCCCAGCGGGATCGCGAAGAGGTCGATGTAGCGCCCATCGAGATAGCGGTCCCAGAATCTGGGCGTGGCGTCGTCGAAGGTGACGCCGGTGGACTTCTCCTTGGCCCTGGCCTCGTCCTTCGCCTTGCTGCAGGCCAGGGTGGCGCAGTCGGGCCAGACGTCCACCGCCGCCACCAGGGCCCGGCCGCCCGGCGCGAGGCGATAGAGGGCGACATCGAGGGGAAGATCGGTCATCCGTCGGGCCTCTCCCCCGCCGGCCGGCGTGCGCCAGACCTGGGTCGAGCCCGAACGGGAGGAGAGGAAATAAAGCCAACGCCCATCCGCCGACCAGCGCGGCGCGGTCGCCGACTTTTCCTCGTCGCGAACCAGGCGCGGCGGCGCGCCGGGGAGCTCGCGATCCAGGACCCAGACGGCGTTGAAGCCTTGATTGGCCTCGAAGTCGGTGGAGCGCAGATTGTAGGCGACCAGGCGTCCGTCGGGTGAGACGTGGGGATCGGAAAGCCGCTCCAGCATCGCCAGATCCTTGGCGGTGAACGGCCGCGCCTGCGCCGACCCCGCGCCGGCCAAGACCAGCACGATCGAGCACGCCAACACCTTGAGCATCGCCTCGCCTCCGCGGACCGGGTGCAGCCTAGGCGGCGGTCCGCGGGATGACCAGACGGCGGCCGCGCGAGCGAACCATGGCGCACTGGCCTTTCGACCGCGAGGCGCCTAAGGTTTTTGGATGCGACACACCAAGTTCGGCCGCACCGGCCTGCGCGTTTCGGCCCTGTGCCTGGGCACCATGACCTTCGGGCTGCAATGCGACGAAGCGCAGAGCCACGCGATCCTCGATGCCGCCGCCGAGGGCGGGATCGATTTTCTCGACACCGCCGACGTCTATCCCCTGGGCGGCGACCGGACCACCGCCGGCCGGACCGAGGAGATCCTCGGCGCCTGGCTCAAGGGCAAGCGGACGAGCTTCGTCCTGGCGACCAAATGTGTCGGGCAGATGGGTCCCAAGCCCTGGGACCAGGGGATGTCGCGCCGGCACATCCTCGAGGCGATCGACGCCTCGCTGAAGCGCCTGGGCACCGACTTCGTCGATCTCTACCAGCTGCACGGCTATGACCCGACGACGCCGATCGACGAGGCGCTCGAGGCCCTCGATACTGTGGTGCGATCGGGTAAGGCGCGTTACGTCGGGGTTTCGAACTGGCCGGCGATCAGGGTCGCGCGCGCCCTTGGGCGAAGCGAGGTCAAGCGCCTGGCGCGGATCGACTGCGTTCAGCCGCGCTACAATCTGTTGTTCCGTACCTTCGAGCGCGATCTGCTGCCGCTCTGCCAGGAAGAAGGGGTCGCGGTGATCCCGTACAACCCGCTGGCCGGCGGCCTGCTCACCGGCAAGCACGATCGCGACGCCGCCCCGGCGGAGGGGACCCGTTTCACCGTCGGCCGCGCCGGATCGATGTACCAGACCCGCTATTGGCACGAGGCGGAGTTCGACACCGTCGACGCCCTGCGCGGTCTGGCGAACGAGGCGGGAATGAGTCTCGCCAGCCTCGCCCTGGCCTGGGTGATGGCCAACCCGGCGGTGACCGCGCCGATCATCGGCGCGAGCGCTCCGGAGCAGCTCGCCGACAGCCTGGCCGCCGAGCAGCATGGCCCGCTGGAGGCGGAGCTCAAGGTGAGGCTGGATGAACTCACCCACCGCTGGCGCGCGGTGGACGCGGAGCGCTAGGACGTGATCCGGATGGATCGTGTCGATCGATTCTTCCCTCCCTCCCCCTCATGGGGGGAACTATATACATGGCAAAGCATGGGCGCTATGATTCCTTGGGACAGGCCGGCGCTCGCGATGCGTCATGATTGGCGCATCGTTAGGGCGTGTCGAAGAGTTTGATGATCGAGTTCGCCAAGCTGGCGAGCTTGTCGAGCGCGGAAACCAATGGGTCACGCGCGAGCGGCCCGGGTTCATTAAGGCCTACGTATCCGGTGAACTTCATCTGGAAACGCGGTGCGTTCTTGGTGAGGAAGCCAACTACGGTTTCTCCTGGCGCGCCCTCCACCCAGCCGGTGCCAACGCGCCTAAAGTGATCCTTCAGCCCGAGGCCGGTGATGTGGAAACTTGCGGGATTTGCGTCAACGGCGAGAAGCCGGAAGTGCTTACGCAAAATGTCCAGGTGATGGAGGGACCAGAGCAGTGGGTTCCCTCCCTGGTAAGGTTTCAGAAGTTCGACGAGCCTGCGTTCGGGTGCTGGGAGACCCTGCACGAATTTGGACCCCTTGTATTTTCCGTCGGTGAAGACCGCTTCACTGGCTACGATAGGGAAGTAAATGTCCTCGTCCCGAATCGCCATGCGGTGGCGGTGGGCCAAGGCCGTGGCGAGAATGTCCAGGCTGCTACGGATGGCGTTGACGTAGGCGCCAGCTTCGACGGCCACGGCGAACGGGAGCGGCTCTTTTTCCTGCGCTACCAAGAGGTTCTCCGCGTCGTTACCTGGCGCGTTTTTGACAACCATCTCGAAATTGTCGTCCCGCCAGCGATCCAGGCGCGTTTGGAGGGCTGGGAAATTGGATACCGCCCAATCGACGCTTGCCTGAGCGCCTAAGAGATCGTCACGCATAGTGATACTATCCGTTCATGGTCGCCAAACCCCCCACCACTGACAAGCTACCAGACGCCGAAGCCGACGCCCGCTTCAAGCGCTTGGTTGGGAACCTGGTGAACACGCCGCACAAGCCACACAAGCCGAAGCCAGAGTCGAGTCCGACGAAGGCGCCTGTGTAGCTATGGGCAAAATGGGAACGAGCCTTGTCATCGTGCTCGCCGCAATGGCTGTCTCGGCGCAAGCGCAGCCCTACTTCGATTCTGCCGGGACAACCGCCCCCGCGCCGAATCCGTGGCCGTTAATCATGGAACAGCAGAGAGAGATGGCGGCGGCGCGGCAGGCGAGACAACAAGCCGAGGAAGCGCAGCAAGAGGCCCAAGCCGCTCAGGCGGAACAGGATCGCCAAACCGAGATCAATCAGCATGCCGGCCATCTGATCGCGGAGGGCCATTGCGACCAAGCGCGAGCCTACGCCTTGAACGAAGGGAACTTTGACTTGGCGCATCAGGTAGACTCGCTGTGTGCGTCGGCGCCTGCACCCGCGCCATCGGCCACCACGGCTCACTAAAGAAGGGCGCGTTTCCCTGTAAATAGGGGGCCGCACAAAGATGGAGGCACCCGATGTACAGCGCCCGGCGCGAAGATGTGCGAAATGAGCGCTCCGGCGCGGCTATTGTCGCTGAAGGTTTGCGACGTGTTCGGATAGAGCCTCAATCAAGGCGCTCGCAAGCGCCGGCTTCATTAGAAGCTGAAACCGCCTCTCCCCGTCCTCAGGGTCCTCCGGCCGCAGCTTGAGCGCGAAGACGATCCCCACGTCGGTACCGAAGAACTCGCCCGACGTGAAGTCGTATGCCATTTGCATCGACATGCGACCGAGGTCATCAAACAACCACTCAGTCGGTGGCCTAGGTGTGCTCGGCATTGGGCTTATTCCTGCGCTTGGCGAGGATTTGCCTCGCCTTCTGCTTAAACGTGCGCGGCTTGCGCAGTCCGCCGGTAGGTAAGGCGCTTGCCGCCGATCCCGCGCAGTAGTTCGTCGGTGCGCATTGTGTCGTTGATGCCCAGCGCGATGCGGTTCGAGTAGCGGAAGTCGAACTCTGCCAGATAGCGATGCAGATGCGCCTCGCTGATCGAATGGAAGGTTCCATAGACGCCGCGTTTCAGGATGGCGAAATATCCCTCGGCCGTGTTGCTGTAGGCGTCCCCGCGCACATATTCGTCGCGGCCATGATCGACCATTTCGTGACGGGCGAACTCCTTGCCGAGGTGATAGTAGCCGCCAGCGGTGTCTGTCATCAGCGCCGACTTGCGGCTCACGTTCTTGAACAGGATCGGCGCGAGCGTCTTGCCGGTAACGTTGGCGATATGATGCGAGCGGGCGCGACCGTTGCGCTCGACCAGCGTGTGAACGATTTGCTTGCCCATGCCGCCGATGTTCTTCGGGTTGCGCTTGGAGACGTGTTTGTTGGGCTCCTTGCCGCCGACAAAGGTCGCGTCGGCTTCCACGATCTTGCCTTCGCCGCCCATCGGCGCTGGGCTGGCTCCTTCGCTCATTCCCTCGCGCAGACGGTGCGCCATGAACCAAGCGGTCTTATAGGTGACGCCGATAGTGCGTTGCAGTTGAAGGGCGCTGACGCCTTTCTTGGACGCGGCCATCAGGTAGCTCGCCAGCATCCACTTGTTCAGGGGAACATGGCTCGACTCGAACACCGTTCCGACCGTGGCGCTGAATTGTTCGCGGCAAGCGTTGCACTGATAGACGCCGGGGCGATGCGCTTTGCCGTTGAGGCCCGTCGCCTCATCGACAACGCCACAGTGCGGGCAGACGGGGCCATGCGGCCAGCGCGTGGCTTCAAGATGCTCGCGGGCCTTGGTCTCGTTGGTGAAGATCGGATCGGTGAGGTTCATGGCGGTAATTCCTTATGCCGCCTAGAAACACCCTCATTGATGCTTTGTCAAGTATATAGTTCCCCTCATGGGCAGGGTGGACGGCGGAGCGGGACGGGCTTTTCGCGGGATGGCGCGCGTCTTTATCACTTGGATTCCCGTAGCGAGGTCGCGCACGTCCATGACGTCGGGGCGGACGGCTCGGTCGGACCGTGGCGGCGGTTCGCGACCCCGGGGCCCGGCGCGATCCCCGACGGGCTCAGGGCGGCGCTTCAGGCATGGGGGCCGCCCGGTCGAATTCCTGATCTCGGACCTTGCCCTAAAGAACCGCGATGGTGTTGTCGTCCGAATTGCGGTCGATCAGTTCATTGTAGGGATCGACGCCGGCGAACCTCGGCTTCAGGTCGGTGACGAAACGAAAGGTCTGAACGCCCGATCGGACGGGCCGTTTTTCGAAAGCGACCACCTTGTCAGCGCCGAAGCCGCGGTCACCGGGCTGGGCGGTGAAAAGGCCGATGTTCACCGCCTCGTTCATCGGCGCGGCCGTCTCCCTGCCCGTCCCGGACGCGCAGAACTTCGCCGCGCTCACCGTGAAGGTGACGTCGAAGCGGCCATCGGGGCGGCGATGGGCGACCGCGCTTTTCGCCTTCAGATCGTAGAGGGTGATCTTCTCGAACAGATCGGTGATCAGGGCCTGCTTGTCCGGCGCCGCCTGGGCGCGCAGGGCGGCGACGAGATCCAGGGCGGTGGGATAGGGCGCGCCCTTGAAGGCGTATCTCGCCAACAGCGAGCGCAGGGCGCGATTGACGCCATCCTCACCGATCTCGTCGGCGAGCCGATACATCACCAACGAGCCCTTGCGGTAGTGGATGTAACCCTGGTCCTCGACCTTTTCGAGCGGCAGTTCCTCGGCGACCTCGCCGCCCCGGGCGCGCAGATAGGAGTCGAGCTCATACTTCAGGAACTTGCGGATGTGGTCGGGTCCATAGAGGCGACGCATGACCCGCAGGGCCGAGTACTGGGCCAGGGTCTCGCTGAGCACGGTCGCACCCTGCTGATCGGCGCCGATGAGCTGATGCGCCCACCATTGGTGGGCGAATTCGTGGGCGGCCACGTAGGTGACGATGTCGACCCGGCTGGGGTCGCGATAGTCGGCGATGAAGCCCAGGCCCTCGGACCAGGGAAAGGTTCCAGCGAAGGACTGGGCGAACTGGGCGTAGTCGGGAAACTCGACGATCCTGGTCTGGCGGAACTGATAGGGGCTGAAATTAGCCTGGTAGTAGTCGAGCGAGGCCTTCAGGGCGCGCAGCATCCGCTCGACGTTCACGCCGTGATGGGGATCATAATAGACCGACAGGGCGACCCCCTTGTAGGTCTCGGTCTTGACCGCGTAGCGCGCCGATTGGATCGAGAAGAACTCCAGGATCGGCGCCTCGGTCACGAACCGCGCCGTGCGCCGGCCGCCCAGGGTCCTGTCGGAGATCTTGTAGCCCGGCGCGATCGGGGTCTGGTCGGCGGCGGTGGTGACGGTGATGTCCGCGCGGGTCCAACCGGCATGGCCGGCGTAGGAAAAGGCCCTGGACGCCTGGTCCCCCAGGGGCGCGGGGTGGAGGGCGGCGGACAGGTGGTATTTTCGGCGCTTGGCTCGGTCGGTGAGGAGCCGGTCGCGGCTCATGCCGATCACCGGGGCGATCTGGGTCGAATTGACGAAAGTCCCATTGTCGACCACGCCGGTGAGATCGCGCGTGGCCCCCCGGCCATTGCGAAAGCCACGCTCGGCCAGCCTGGTCTCGAAGGCCAGTCCCCGGCGCGCGCCCGGGGCCAGGGGCTTGTCGAAGGCGAAGATGCGGTAGTTGAACCGAGCGTAAGCCTTCCTCAGCGTCGCGCCCTGAACGGCGAGTGCGCGGACCTCCAGATCGCGGTCGAAGCGAACATGGACTTCGGTGAGCGGCCCGCGGGTCTGGTTCTCCAGCACGTACGTCCCCCTGGTCTCCAGAAGGGGCGCGTGCGGGTCGACGTCGACGTCGAGGCGAACGGCCACCACGCCGGGCTGCGGAACATGCTCGTAGCGAAGGAGCGCCTTTTCATAGTCGGCGAAGTATCGGTCATCTCCCTGGCGCGTCCGGTAGGTGTTCCAGACATTGGTGTTCTGGTAGATGAACAGCCCAGCGCCCGCGAAGACCAGAGCCGCCGCCAGGGCGATGACTCCGGCAGGTCCCCTGAGCCGGGCAGGCGCCCGGGCGAGGCGGGAGCGCAGGGACGCCACCGTTCCACGCCGCCACAGCGCGTAGGCGACCGCCAGCAGCAGCAGAGAGAAGGCGCCCCAGTACAACCGCAGCCACCAGGCGCCGATCCAGAACCGGCCCTGGCGGTTCATGTCCGACAAGGGGACGGGATTGACGCCGCCGAAGTTGTAGAGGTTGTGCTCCAGACCGCTGGACGGCAGGGCGAAGCGGACGATGATGTAAAGCACCATCACCCCCCAGCCGGCGAACTTGTTTGGGCTCACTACCTGGGCGAACACAGCCAGGGCGGCGAGAATGATCAGATCGACGGAATTGGGGAGGACGTACCAGAGCAGATACTCGCCCAGCTGGAAGTCGAACCAGCCCTTGACCGCTTGAACGACGATGGCGGCGGCGATGCTCGTCAGCAGGGCCGCGATCAGCACAAGGCTCACGGCCGCCGTCTTGGGAACGATGAAGGTCCAATCCGGCGCGGGGGTGGCGTCGATCATCTCGTGCACCCGGCGGTCACGGTCGCGCCAGACCAGTTCACCGGCGTAGTAGGCGGCGATGATCACCGCGAAGAAGGTGAAGCTGCCCTGAAGTGTCGGGATCAGGATGCGCGTGACCGGAAGCAGAGCGCCGCCGTAGCGGCCATCGTCGGTGGTGACCCAGAGGCCGCCGCCGGCGTTGGCGAGGCCGACTCCCAGGAGAATCCAGAACACCGGGCTCTTGAAGACGTGGCCCATGTCGAAGCGCGTGCGGGCGGCCAGCTGTCCCCAGGCGGCGCTGGAGTCGAATCTGGGTCGCGGCGGCGCGGTCGGCGGCGGGGCCGGCGCCGCGGCGACCCTGGCTGGGCTGGCCGCCTTGGACCCACGAACGCGCGGAACGCGATAGCGATAGAGGGGATAGGCGAGGGCCAGGACGCCGAGGCCGAGTCCCAGGCAGAACAGGCGGTTGAAGGCGAGGGCGCCGGCAATGGCCGGCAGCAGGGTGTTGCGATCGCTGGCGGTCCAGTAGCGAGTCGCCAGTTCGAACGCGGACAGGCCGAATGGATCCCATCTGGCGAGAAGGGGTTCGAGCCCGGGTCTGCCCAAGGCGATGCCGGCGATGACATAGATCACCACCACCATGATCACGGCGACAAATGTCCAGGCCATCGAGCGGCCCGCGGTCGCCACCGCGAAGAACAGGGCCGAGGTGAACAGCAGAACCGGTCCAGCCAGGACCAGGTACGCGAAAACGTAGGCGTCCGGGCGAAAGACGCCGAGCTTCTCCGGATCGATCCAGGGCATGGAGGCGCCCACGATCATGCCGACGCTCACCCCCAGGAACGACAGGGCGGCGGAGGCGAAGGCCCCGGTGAAACGGCCGTAGAGGTAGGTGAATTTTGCGATCGGCGCGGCCCAGACGATCGGGCCGAAGCCCGTCTCGTCGTCCCGGATCACCGCCCCGGCGACGAAGGCGGTGGCGGCGAACATGAAGAACAGGCCCATGATCAGATGGGTCTGGGCGATGACGAAGGGGGCGTTCTTGTGGACGTTGGCGGTGTCGCCGATCTGGATATTGTCGCTGGCCATGAAGCCGAAGGCGAGCAGGAAGAAGACTCCCGTCACGACCCAGAACAGCGGCGAGCGAAGCTGCTGGCGAAACTCGAAGGCGGCGATGCGGCCGAACATGCTGGTTCCTCAGGCCGCGCGCGCAGTCTGGGCCAAGGTGGAGAAGTAGACGTCTTCCAGCCCGCCGCTGGTGGGCGCGAAGCCCGGACCAGGGGCCGCGTCGGCGAGCACATGGATCACCGTGCGGCCGGCGAACAGGCGCGTGGAGATGACCTGGTGCGCCTCGCGCACGGCCGCCAGTTCGGCGTGGTCGACGGTCTTCATCCAGATCCGCCCCTTAAGGCTCGCCATCAGGGCGGAGGGCGCGCCCTGGCGGACGATGCGGCCGTCGCAGATGATCGCCATGGCGGGGCACAGGTCGGCGACGTCGGCGACGATGTGCGTGGACAGTAACACCACGACGTTTTCGCCGATCTCGGCCAGCAGATTGAGAAAGCGGTTGCGCTCCTCCGGATCGAGGCCGGCGGTGGGTTCATCGACAATGATCAGCGACGGCGCGCCGATCAGGGCCTGAGCGATGCCGAACCTCTGGCGCATGCCCCCCGAAAAGCCGGCCAGGGCCTTCTTGCGATGCTCCCAGAGATTGACCTGATACAGCAAGGCTTCGACCGTGGCCCTGCGCTCCCTGGCCTTCGCGATCCCCTTGAGCACCGCCATGTGATCGAGCATGTCCTGGGCCGAAACCCGGGGATAGACGCCGAAGTCCTGCGGCAGGTAGCCCAGGGTGCGCCGTAGCGCCTGGGGGTTCTTCAGCACGTCGATATCGCCAAAGCGCACCAAGCCGGAGGTGGGGATCTGCAAGGTGGCGACGATGCGCATCAGGGTCGATTTGCCGGCCCCGTTTGGACCCAGCAGGCCGAACATCCCCTTGGGGATGGTCAGGCTCACGTCGTTCAGGGCTTTGACGCCGCCGCCGTAGACGTGGCCCAGGGCCTCGATGATCAGCATGCGCTCGTCCCTTCGTCTTGCACGGTCGCTCGCAAAGCACGCACGCGCCGGCCGCGGCGGCAAATGAAAGAACGGTCATGAGTGGGGCGCGCCGGCAAACCCCGGACGTCGAGGCCGCCGTCGATGAGGTTCAGGTGCATAACACCATATTATGCATAACATGGTATGTTGTCAACGCAGTCCAACCTTCGTCTCTGGTCGGGTGTTCCGCGTTGCCTGGCGCCCCGCGGTCGGGCCGTCGCACCTCGACCGCGAAAAAGCGTTTACTACCCCCGTTAGCCGTTTCTTCGTGCGGACTGGCCATTATGCGCCCTCGGTGTCGGCTGGGGGCTCAGGAATGTCAGGACGCGCACTCGCGATAGCGGACGCGCCCTTCGTCGATGCTGCCCGCGCGCCGGAGCCGGCGGCGGCGGCGCCGACTCTGCTGGTGATCGTGGTCAGTCCCAAGCCGGGAGGGTCCGAACACCTCACCGCGCTCATCCACGAAGCCCTGCCGACCGACAATGTCCTGGCGTGCGTCGGCGCCTCCCAGGCCATCGCCCGGGCGGACGCGGCCCGGCGCTTCGGCTGGTGGGCGGCTATGTTCGTCTTCGATTATCGCGGCCACACCGTCGGCGAACTCGCCGAGCAGGTGCGCAGGGTCAGGATCGCCGCTCCCGCCGCCGAGCTGATCGTGGTCGCCGACCGCCGCGACAGCGCGCCCTTCGAGGCCTGCCTGCAGGTCGCCGACACCCCCGAGAAGCTGACCTTTCTGCTGGCGCCCCTGCAGCGGCAGGAGGCGACCGGGGCGATTTCGATCGTCGCCGAGCGCTACCGCGCCCGCAACGAGGCCCGCCGCGCGCGGGTGGACAGCAGCAAGGCGATCCGCAGTCTGGAGACCCAGGTCCGCGAGCTGCACACGCGCCTGGACGTGGCGATGCACGCCGCCCGTCATGACGGCCTGACCGGGATCCTCAACCGCGCCGGCTTCGTCGACGAATTGAGCTCCCGGCTCTGCCGCAACCTGCAGAAACAGACCCTGCTGCTCATCGACCTCGATCGCTTCAAGCTGGTCAACGACACCCTGGGCCACGACGCCGGAGATGATCTGGTGCGCAAGATCTGCACGGCGATGTCGGCCGTGATTCCGCCCAGCGGCGTGCTCGCCCGGCTGGGCGGCGACGAATTCGGGATCCTCGTCGAGGGGATGACCGACCAGGGGGTCGCCGATTTCTGCGCCCTAATCCTGCGGGTGTGCGCGCAGAGCCGGCGGGTGCTCGGCCACGAGGTCCAGGTCAGCGCCTCGATCGGCGTCGCCCCGCAGGGCGGCAACCAGAGCAAGGTCGCCTTGATGCGCAAGGCGGATCTCGCCCTCTATGCGGCCAAGCGCGGCGGGCGCAACCGCTACCGGGTCTATGACATCGCCATCGACACCGCGGCCAAGCAACGCCTGATCATCGAGAGCGGTCTGGAACGGGCGATGAAGAGCAATGCGTTCAAGATGGCCTATCAGCCGATCGTCAAGGCGCACAGCGGCCAGATCCTGGGCTTCGAGGCGCTGGTCCGCTGGGACAGTCCCGAGCTGGGCCCGGTCGCGCCGGCGGATTTCGTGCCGGTTGCCGAGGAGACCGGCCTCATCCTGGATCTCGGCGACTGGATCACCCGCCAGTCGTTCAAGGATTGCCGGCGGTGGGGCGATTTCTACGTCTCGGTGAACCTCTCGGCGCGGCAGTTCCTGCGCCAGAACGTCGCCGAGCGCATATTGCAGTACGCCGAGGACGCCGACCTGCCGCCGCAGAAGATCCAGATCGAGCTGACCGAAACCGCGATCATCGATGATGTCGAGCGCGCCGATCGGAACTTGAAGACCCTCCGCTCCGCCGGCGTGCGCATCGCCCTGGACGACTTCGGGACCGGCTATTCCAGCCTAGTCTATCTCAACCAGTTCGCCATCGACTGCATCAAGATCGACAAGTCGTTCGTCGACAACGTCACCCGCGATCACCAGTCGGCGATCATCGTCGCCTCGGTGGCGAAGCTGGCCTCGTCCCTGGGAATGAGCGTGGTGGCCGAGGGGGTGGAGAGCGAGGAACAGCGCCAGGTGCTGATCGCGGCGGGCTGCGGCGCCCTGCAGGGTTATCACTTCGGCCGGCCGATGGCGGCGCGCGATGTCGGCGCCCTGCTGGCGGGGCGAGCCGGGGCTTGAGGGAGCACCGATGGCTGGGCTCAAGGACAAGCGCGGCTTCATCGACAAGGACCGGCTGGACCTCAGCGAGCGGCAGGCGGTCGAATATTGGATGAAACGCTGGGGAGTGAGCCGCGATCAGCTCACCGCCGCGCACCGCAAGGCCGGCAGGATGGTCAAGGACATCGCCGCCGAGCTGGGGCGAAAGCGCTGAGACGGAGGCGCTCGCGGCGAACCCCCTTCGCCACGGCGCGCCAACCCTTCGATCAGTGGGCGGCAACAACCTGCCCGCGAATTTCGCCGCCGGGATTCATCGCGGTGTGGATGTTCAGGTAGAGCATCCCGGCCCGAAGGTCGCCGATCTGCGGATCGGTGAGCGTGGCCGATCCGCTGATCGGGCTTTTCAGATCACCGGTGAGCGGGACGAGGGCGCCGGCGCTGACCCCGGCCGGCGCGGGCCCGTGGAAATGAGCCATGGTCGCCGGTCCGCTGAGATTGGCATAGCGCACCGTCCAGCTCAGGGTCTTCGTCTCGGTATCCAATGCGACATCGGCCGCGCCCGCGCCCATGCCAGGCTTGGGCGGGGTCTCCGCGGCGCCGGTGAGAGCGACGGCGTAGCGAAGCGTTTCAGCGGAGGCACAACCCGCCGCCATGGCCGCGGCGAAGGCGATGACCGCGAGAACTGCAGCGCGCATGGGATGTTCCAATCGCGAGGGACCAAGGGGCGCGGCACCCTAGTCCGATCGCAGCGATGGGGCCAGCCTTGCGCGCGTCTCGCAATCCGCGCTAGGCCCGATCAGGCGGCCCGGCGGGGCCCGGGGTAACTCAGAGGGGCGGGGAATGACCGATCATCTGATCGAGACCATCGAGGACGGCGTCGCCACCTTGACCATGAACCGGCCGGAGGCGCGCAACGCCCTCACCGGCGAGATGCAGGCGGGCCTTTCCGAAGCCATCCCGCGGCTGGCCGCCGATCCCAAGGCGCGGGTGATCGTGCTCACCGGGGCCGGCGGGGCGTTCTGCGCCGGGGGCGATGTCAAGGGCTTCGCCGCGGCCGCCGGCCGGGGCGACAGCGGTGGCGGCGGCGGCGGCTTCAACTTCGAGGCGCGGGTGCACGGGCTGCGGCGGGGGATGGAAATCGTCCGCTGGCTGCACGAGGCGCCCAAGCCAACGCTTGCGGTCATCGGCGGCGCCGCCGCGGGCGCCGGCCTCTCGATCGCCCTGGCCTGCGACCTGAGGATCGCCGCCAAGGACGCCAAGCTCACCACGGCCTTCTCCAAGGTCGGACTGTCGGGCGACTACGGCGGGACCTATTTCCTGACGAAGCTGGTCGGCGCGGCTAAGGCCCGGGAACTCTATTTCACCGCTGAGGTGATCCTGGGCGAGCAGGCGGCGGCGCTGGGCATCGTCAACAAGGCGGTGGCGAGGGAAGACCTCGGGGCCGTGGCCGGGGAGTACGCCCGCTCTCTCGCCGACCTGCCGACGGTGGCGATCGAATATATGAAGCGCAACCTCAATGCCGCGCAGCACGCCACCCTGGCAGAGGTGCTCGACCTGGAGGCGATGAACATGATCCGCGCGATGATGACCGACGACCACAGGGCCGCTTCGGCCGCCTTCGTCGAGAAACGTAAGCCGAGCTTTCAGGGGCGGTAGGACCGCCGCGTCCTGAAATACACGCCGATCGCGGCGCGCCGCCGCGACGTGAGCGCCCGGCCGTTTACCTCGCGCCTTCATGAAGCCTCAACCGGAACGCGCGCATTGTCCCGCGCGAAACTCGATAGCGGCGGCGACTCATGAACTCACCGAACGATCAGCCAAGGCGGCCGTGGTCCGCTCTCGCCGCAAGGCCGATGCACGCCCTGCGCGCCGCGCGCGGCGGCCAGGTCGCGATCATCTTCGCCCTGGTGCTGCCGATCCTGGCGATCCTGATCGCCGGAGGGATCGACGCCTCGTTCGCGGTCAACGCCCGCACCCAGCTACAGGACGCCAGCGACGAGGCCTCGCTGGCCGCGAGCATCGCGGCGGCCCAGAACCCCAACGCCACTGTCGCCCAGCTCAAGACGATCGCCAACAATGCGCTCATCGCCAACTTTCACGGATCGAACCCGACGATCAGTGAGTTCCACGTCTGCGCCCCGGTTCAGAACGACTGCAGCGCCAGCGACGGGCCGATGCAGATGGGCACGGTCAAGCTGGTGGCGGCGGCCCCGACCACCTGCCTGTACGCCAGCCTGATGCCGAGCTTCTGTGTCGGCGGCGCGACCCAGACCGTCGGATCGGATTCGGTGACCACGATCCGCTTCGGCAAGACCGTCCAGCTCAACATCGTCATGGACGGGTCGGCCTCGATGATCGTCGGAGCGACGACCGGCGATGTCACCACGATCAGCAACTGGGTGGGCGCGCACTGGAACCAGGTGGAGCCCGGTGATCCCAAGCCCTATGCGCACGCGAATCCGCCCTGCGCCTTCGCCTGTCACGACGTGGGCAACTCGACCACCCCGGCCGACATCAATACTGGCCTCACCAACGCCCACGCCAGCGGCGCGACCACCCGCTTCGATGTCATGGTCGCCGCGGCGAAACAGCTGATCAATCACGTCCAGGCCATCGCCACCGGCAACACGCTCAATCGGAGCAACACCTACCTGTTCAACGTGATGTCCTTCGACACCACCCTGCACAGCTACGGCGCCACCAACATCCCGACCTACGCCGCCGCCCTCACCGCCGTCGGCCAGGTGACCCCCGGGCTCGACACCTATGTGAACAACGCGATGAACACCCTCGCCACCCAGGTCGGCTCGAACGGAACGGGAAGTTCCAATCTCTCGCCGCTGAAGTTCGTGATCCTGGTCAGCGACGGCCTGCAGTCTGACCGCAATCTCGACTGGCAGAACTGCACCGCGCACGTCTGGAGTTCGTTGTGGAACTTCTCCCAATGCCAGGGCGGCTTCGCGGCGCCTCTCAGCACCGCGGCGTGCACGCAGATGAAGAACAACGGCGTCATCCTGGGGGTGCTCGAAACCCCCTACGTTCCCCTGACCGGCCAGGACCCCAACGAGACGCCTTACGAATCCAACGTCCGCGGCACGATCTTCCCCGGCGGGCCCAGTACGCCGAGCGTCGTGAGCGCGGCACTCCTCGCCTGCGCCTCGCCCGGCTACTACTTCCAGGCGGTCAATTCCTCGGATATCGCAACCGGATTCCTGGCGCTCACCGACCAGTTCCTGGCCAGATCGAGCACGATCACCAAATAGGCTTTCTGCCTTCCCATGAATGGGAGGGCGGGCATCTCTCAGGCGCGTTCGACAAGGCGCCCGGCTTCCAGGGCCAGGACGCGATCCATCCTCCTGGCGAGGTCGAGGTTGTGGGTGGCGATGAGGGCCGCGACGCCGGTGGCGTGGACCAGGTCCTGGATGTTCTCGAACACCGAAGCGGAGGTCGCCGGGTCGAGGTTGCCGGTGGGTTCGTCGGCCAGAAGCAGCCGGGGGGCGTTGGCCAGGGCGCGGGCGACCGCGACCCTCTGCTGCTCGCCGCCGGAGAGCTGCGCCGGCTGATGGCCCAGGCGGTCCGCGAGCCCGAGCTGGCCCAGCAGCGAGCTCGCCCGTGCTTTGGCCTGGCGCGCCGAGGCGCCACCGATCATCGCCGGCAGGGCGACGTTGTCCAGAGCGCTGAGTTCAGGGAGCAAATGATGGAACTGATAGACGAAACCTATGGATTCGAGGCGGATGCGGCTGCGCGCCCGATCGTCCAGCGCCGCGCAATCCCGGCCGCCGATGATCACCGCGCCGGCGGTGGGATGTTCGAGAAGGCCGGCGGCGTGCAGCAGCGATGACTTGCCCGAGCCCGAAGGACCGACGAGGCCGACCACTTCGCCGGCGCGGACCTCGAGGTCGACGCCGGTGAGGACCTCCAGGGCGCGGCCGCCGGTCAGATAGGTCCGCGAGAGCCCGGTGAGGCGCAGAACCGGCTCACTCATAGCGCAGAGCCTCGACCGGATCGAGACGCGAGGCGCCCCAGGCCGGCGGCAGGGTTGCGAGGAAAGAGGCGGCGAGGGTCCAGACCGAGACCAGGGCCACCTCGGCCCAGTCGATCCGCGCCGGAACATGGGCGAGGAAGTAGACGTCGGGGCTGAACACCTGGGCGCCGGTCAGCCATTCGACGAAGGCCTGGATGGCCTCGATGTTCAGGCAGAAGAGGACGCCGGCGAGCACTCCGCACGCCGTCCCCAGGACCCCGATCACCGCCCCGGCCATGAAGAAGATGCGCAGGATCGCCCCCTGCCCCGCGCCCATGGTGCGAAGGATCGCGATGTCGCGGCCCTTGTTCTTCACCAGCATGATGAGGCCGGAGATGATGTTCATCGCCGCGATCGCCACCAGGATCATCAGGATCATGCGCATCACGTTGCGCTCCACCTGCAGGGCCCCGAAATAGGCTTGGTTCTTCTGGGTCCAGTCGGTGACCGTGGCGCCAGGACCGGCGGCCGCGGCGAGGGCGGCTTTCAAGGCAGGCGCCTTGTCGGGATCGGCGAGCTTGACCTCGATGAAGTCAACGGCCTCGCCGCGGCCGAAGAGCAGCTGGGCCTGGGTCAGGGGCATGTAGATGAAGGCCTGGTCGTATTCGCTCATCCCGACCTGGAAGAGGCCGGCGACCCGGTAGGCCTTCTCGACCGGCGTCTCGCCCAGGACCGTCGCATCGGCCGAGGGCGAGATGATCGAGATCGGATCGCCGGCGCCCAGACCCAGATTCTCGGCGAGTTTCTGACCGACGAGGACCTCCTCGCCGCCGTCCTCGCCCACGCCGAAGCCCGACAGCCCGCCGGCCTTGATGTTGCGGGTGATGATCCTGGTCGCGCGCAGGTCCCGCGGTCTCACGCCGCGGACCACCGCCCCGGAGGCGCCTTGCGGGCCCTGGACCAGCGCCTGGGATTCGACGATCGGCTCGGCCTGGATGACGCCAGGGACGGCGCGGACACGGCGGACCATGGCGTCGATCGCTCCGGGGCCGACGGCGCCGCCGACCACATAGGCGTGGCCGTTGAAGCCGAGGATCTTCGAGGTGAGCTCGGTGCGAAAGCCGTTCATGATCGACATGGTGATGACCAGAGCGGCGACCGCCAGGACGATCGCGATGAAGGAGATGATCGAGATCAGGGCGACGCCGCCCTGGCTGCGCTTCGCCATCAGATAGCGGATGGCGATCGACCGCTCCCATCGGCTGAACGGCCGGGCGGGGTTCACCTCGCGAGCCTTGTCGCGATCACTGGGAGAGTCTCTCGAGGGCTTCGGCGAGGGTGAGGCTTCGGCGCTCACCGTCGGCGCGGCGCTTGAGTTCGACCTTGCCCTCGGCGAGGGCCCGCGGGCCGATGATCAGCTGCCAGGGAAGGCCGATCAGATCCATGGTCGCGAACTTGCCGCCCGGCCGCTCGTCGGTATCGTCCAGAAGCGGCTCCAGGCCGGCGCGGGTCAGGGCCTGGTAGGCGTGCTCACATGCGCGATCCACGGCGGCGTCGCCGGGGCGAAGATTGACGATTCCGACCCCGAAGGGCGCGACCGGGGCAGGCCATACGATGCCGTCCTCGTCGTGACTGGCCTCGATGACCGCGCCGACGAGACGCGAGACGCCAACCCCGTAGCTCCCCATCTGCACCGCCCGCTCGGCCCCGTCCGGTCCGGTCACGGTCGCCTTCATCGGCTTCGAATATTTGTCGCCGAAAAAGAAGGTCTGGCCGACCTCGATGCCTCGGGCGGTCATCCGGTCGACCGCCGCGGTTTCACGTTCGTAGCGGGCCGGATCGTGGACATCCTCGGTGGCGGCGTAGTAGCCCGTCCAGGCCGCCACCACGGAGGAGAGGTCGCCTTCGTAGTCCAGGTCCTCGCCGGGAACCTCGAGCTCGAGGATCCGCCGATCGAGGTGCACGGCGGATTCGCCGGTGTTGGCCAGGACGATGAACTCGTGACTGAGTTCGCCGCCGATGGGGCCGCTCTCCGCCTTCATCGGGATGGCCTTCAGCCCCATCCGCGAAAAGGCGCGCAGATAGGCCACGAACATCCTGTTGTAGGAGGCCCTGCCTCCCTGCTCGTCCAGATCGAAGGAATAGGCGTCCTTCATCAGGAACTCGCGCCCGCGCATGACGCCGAACCTCGGCCTCAGTTCGTCGCGGAACTTCCATTGGATGTGGTAGAGGTTCTTCGGCAGATCCTTGTAGGAGTGGACATAGGCGCGGAAGATCTCGGTGATCATCTCCTCGTTGGTGGGTCCGAAAAGCAACTCGCGGTCGTGGCGGTCGGTGATCCGCAGCATCTCGGCGCCATAGTCGTCGTAGCGGCCGCTCTCGCGCCAGAGGTCAGCGAGCTGAAGGGTCGGCATCAGCAGCTCGATCGCCCCGGCGCGGTCCATCTCCTCGCGCACGATCGCCTCGATCTTCCTGAGCACCCGGTGGCCCAGTGGCAGCCAGGCGTAGATGCCCGCCGCCTCCTGGCGCAGCATGCCGGCACGCATCATCAGGCGGTGCGAGGGGATTTGCGCCTCGGCGGGGGTCTGTTTCAGAACCGGCAGGAAGTAGCGCGAAAGGCGCATGGTCGGCTTTCGTGTGGCGGAGCCGCCGAGATAGCCTCGCCGCGCGCCGGTGGGAAGCGGCGGCTCGTGACCGCTAGAGGTTCGGCAGGGTCACGAGATGGAAGCGAAGGGTGAGCCACAAAAGGGCGAAGACGATCGCCGAGACCCAGGTGGTGGTGAAGAACTTGCGCTTCAGCTTGGGGTCGACCGGCGAAGCGGGATCGCCGCCGCCGGGAACAGGTAACCCCTCCTCGGCGTGACTGCGCACCCCCAAGGGCAGGATCGCGAACAGGGTGACCCACCAGATGGTGAGATAGGCGGCGATGTCGGTGGGAAGGTTCATTGAGAAGCGTGCGCCGGAGCGGGGGTTTCCATCAACTCCACCAGCACTCCGCCCATGTCCTTGGGATGAACGAAGATCACCGGCACGCCGTGGGCGCCGATGCGCGGCTCGCCATCGCGCAGCACCGTCGCCCCCTTGGCCCGCATCTCGTCGCGGGCGAGAAGGATGTCGGCGACCTCGAAACAGATGTGGTGCTGGCCGCCGCGCGGGTTCTTCTGAAGGAAACCCCAGATCGGCGAATCCTCGCCGAGCGGCTCGATGAGCTCGATCTGGGCGTTGGGGAGATTGACGAACGACACCCACACGCCCTGCTCGGGCAGAGCCTTTTTCGGAGTGACCGAGGTCGCGCCCAGAACATCCAGATAGAGCCTCCAGGAATCCTCGATGGAGGGGGTCGCGACCCCGACATGATTGAGCTTGCCGATCATGGCGCGGGCGTATCACCCATGGCTCGGCGGCGAAAGCCGAGCAGCCGGGTCACAGCGCAGCACGGTGGCCTCGACCATCGGGCGGCGTTCCCAGATGCGGAACGCCGCCTTCTTCAGCGCGCGGGCGAGCGCGTTTTCCACGGCCTGATCTTCCGAGCGTTGGTGATCGGAAAGGCCGCGAAGGGCGGCGGCCGCTTCGCTGGTGAGATCTTCCATGGCCTCCACAAGGGGAAAGTCGTCATCGCCGGGCAGGCCGAGCGCGCGCACGTTCGGTCCGCCGACGGTCCGATCGGCGCCGTCCAGGGCGACTGTGACGGTGATGATTCCGTTGGCGGCGGCGTGGCGGCGCTCGCGCAGGGCCGGGCCATTCTCCTCGGTGATCATGCCGGCGTCGATGTAGAGCCGGCCGCTGGGGACCTCATCGATGATCCGCGCCTCCCCCGGCGCGAGGAGCACCATGTCGCCGTTGCGCGGCGCGATCGCCTGAGGGACCTGAAGATCGCGGGCCAGGGCCGCATGTTCGAGAAGATGCCGCCGCTCGCCATGGGTGGGGACGGCGATGCGGGGCCTTGCCCAGCGGTACATGCGCGAAAGCTCGTCGCGGCATGGATGGCCAGAGACGTGGATCCCCGGGTGGTCGCGCTCGGTGTAGAGGCGCACGCCGCGGTCGGCGAGCTTGTTCTGCAGGTTGCGGATGGGGATCTCGTTGCCCGGAATGATCCGCGAGGAGAAGATGCAGGCATCGCCATCGCCGAGCTTGAGATGCGGATGGGCGCCTTCGGCGACCCGAGCGAGCGCGGCGCGCGGCTCGCCCTGGCTGCCGGTGCACAGATAGAGGATCTGGTCGTCAGGCAGGCGCCTGGCCTCCTTGTCGGAAACGAAGGGCGCGAGACCGGCGAACAAGCCCACGGACTTCGCCGCCTCGCTCATCCGGATCATCGAGCGGCCGACCAGGCAGACGCGCCGTCCATTGGCCTGGGCGGCGCCGATGATGCTGGTCATGCGCGCGACATTGGAGGCGAAACAGGCGGCGGCGATCTTGCCCTTCAGGGCGCCGATGAGGCGCTCCAGCGTCTCCCGCGCGATGGCCTCCGAGCCCGCCTCGCCATCGACGAACACATTGGTCGAATCGCAGACCATGGCGAGGACCCCCTCGTCGCCGAGGCGGCGGATCGCCCCCTCGTCGGTCGGCGCGCCGACCAGAGGGTCGGGATCGATCTTCCAGTCGCCGGTGTGCAGCACGACGCCAAGGGGCGTCCTGATCGCCAGGCCATTGGGTTCGGGGATGGAGTGGGTGAGGGTGAGCAGGGTGATCTCGAATGGGCCGAGGCTGATCGTGCCGCCCAACGGAATCTCGGTGATCGGCGCCTCGTCGAGGAGATCGGCCTCCTTCAGTTTCTCACGAAGCAGAAAGGCGGTGAACGGCGTGGCGTAGAGACGCGCCCGCAGCCTGGGCCACAGCCAGGCCACCGCACCGATGTGGTCCTCATGGGCGTGGGTGAGAACGATGCCGAGAATATCGGCGGCGTGCTCCTCGATGAACGCGGGATCGGGGAGGATCAGCTCCACCCCCGGCGTCGTCTGGTCGCCGAAAGTGACGCCGAGATCGACGACGATCCACTTGCGCTCCTCGGAGGGGCCGAAGCCGTAGAGATTGAAATTCATGCCGATCTCGTTCGAACCGCCCAGCGGCAGGAAGACGAGCTCGTCGCGCGGTCCAGGAGTCATCGGGAGCGGAAGTGGGGATTGCGGCGGAAGATTTCGAGCATGCCCAGGATGGTGAGGTCGTGATCGAAGTGGTCGATGGCCTTGGTGGCGCCTTCGAAGAGCGAGGCGACCCCGCCGGTGCCGATCACCTTCAGGCGTTTTCCGTATTCTGCGCAGATGCGTTCGATCAGACCCTCGATGAGCGAAACATAACCCCAGTAGATACCGGACTGCATCGCCCCGACCGTGTCCTTGCCGATCACCCGTGGCGGCCGCTGGATGGCGACGCGCGGCAATCGCGCCGCGGCGGCGTGCAGAGCCTGCATCGAAAGATTGATGCCCGGGGCGATCGCCCCGCCCTCGAAGGCGCCGTCGGCGGCGACGATGTCGAAGGTCGTGGCCGTGCCGGAATCGATCACCAGAAGCTCGCCAGGATAGGTGATGTGCGCGCCTATGGCGTTGACGAGCCGGTCGGCCCCCGCCTCGGAGGGTTTTTCGATGCGCACGGCGATTCCCAGTTCGACATTTTCGCCGATGACCATCGGCTCGACCTTCAGGTAGCGGCGCGCGAGGTTGCGCAGGTTGAAGATCGACTGGGGCACGACGCTGGAGACGATGCAGCCGTCGACGGCCTCCAGGGAGAGTCCCGCCATGGCCAGGAGCTGGGAGAGCCAGACGGCGTATTCGTCGGCGGTGCGCGCCGCCTCGGTCGCCGCGCGCCACTGGGCGATCCAGCGCTCCCCGTCATGGACGGCGAAGAGAGTGTTGGTGTTGCCCTGTTCGACAGCCAGCAGCATCGAGGTTTTTCCTAGAAGAACACGTCGCCGGCGGTGATCCGCCTGACGAGGCCGCCGGCCATCGCGAGGCGCAGCGCCCCGTCCGCGTCGAGTCCCTGGGCGATCCCCTCGACCGTTTCGCCCGGCAGCCGGGCGATGCACTGCTCGCCCATGCCGTGCGCCCGGGCGGTCCAGGCGGCGGCGATCGGGGCGAATCCGGCGTCTTCCCAAAGACCGCGCCAGTATTCGAGCGCCGTCGCGAGGATGGCCAGGGCCTCGGCCGGGCTGGGCGGCGGCGCGAGCATGTGCGCGGCCAGGGCCGTCGCCGGCGGTTCGACACCCGCCGGGGCCCGGGCGAGGTTGACCCCGATCCCGACCGCGACCCACAGGCCGCCGAAGCGGGATTGCCCGGATTCGACCAGGATCCCCGCCACCTTTCTCCCCGCGATCAAGGTGTCGTTGGGCCATTTGAGGCTCACCCCCGAGGGCGCGACGAAGGCGCAGGCCAGATCGGCCACCGCCAGGGCGGCGACGAAGGAGACCTGCGCGGCCTGCGCCGGCGGCTTGGGCGTCGTGAACAGATAGGTGGCGGCGAGATTGCCCGCCCCGGTCTGCCAGGCCCGGCCTCGCCTTCCCCGCCCCGCGGTCTGGACCTCGGCGGTGAGCCACAGCGGTCCCCCCTCCCCCGCTTCGGCCCTGCGCCTCGCCTCGGCGTTGGTGGAATCGAGCGCTTCGAAGACTTCGATGGGCGGATGGGCTGCCCTGCCGCCGCGGTGATCCACGCCCTCAGACCTCGGCCGGGTAAGGGGAAACACCGCCCTGGGCGATGAACCGGTCGATGCGCGCGGAAAGAACCGGGAGCGGGACCGATCCCAGCTGAAGCACCGTGTCGTGGAAGGCGCGGATGGCGAACTTCGGCCCCAAGGCCGCCTGAGCCTTCGCGCGGGCGGCCAGGACCGCCATTTCGCCCAGATAGTAGGACAGGGCCTGACCCGGCCAGGAGATGTAGCGATCGACCTCGGTGGTGATCTCGTGCTCGGAAAGGGCGGTGTTGGCCGAGAGATAGGCCAGGGCCCGCTCGCGGGACCACCCCTGAGCGTGGATGCCGGTATCGACCACCAGTCTGGCGGCGCGCCACATCTGGTAGCTGAGCATGCCGAACCGCTCGTAGGGGGTCTCGTACATCCCCATCTCCTCGCCCAGGGTCTCGCAGTAGAGCGCCCAGCCTTCGCCATAGGCGGAGATGTAGCTCTTGCGGCGAAACTCTGGCTGGCCCGGAGTCTCCTCGGAGAGTGGAATCTGGAAGGCGTGGCCGGGGGCGGATTCATGCAGGGTGAGGGCGGTGAGCGAGTAGAGCGGCCGCGAGGCGAGATCATAGGTGTTGAGCAGATAGACGCCCCGCCCGCCCCGGCCGGCGGTGTAGAACGGCGCCTGGTCGGCCGGAACGGGCCGGATCGCGAAGCGGGCGCGCGGCAGGCGGCCGAACCAGTCGGCGGCCTTGCCGTCGAAGGTCTTGGCCGTCCAGGCGGCGCGGTCGAGCAGGGCCTGGGGCGTGGTGACGTAGAACTGTGGATCGGTCCGCAGGAAGTGGAGAAACGCTTCGAAACCGCCGGCGAACTTCACCTCGGCGACCACCTCGTCCATCCGCGCGCGGATCTTGGCGACCTCGGCCAGACCGGTGACGTGAATCTGCTCGGGAGTCAGATCCAGAGTGGTGAACTCGGCGATCTTCGATTGGTAGTATTCGGCGCCGTCCGGAAGCGAATAGGCGTCCAGACCGGCGCGCGCGCCCGGAATATAGTCGGTGCGCAGAAAGGCCAGCAGGTCGCGATGCGCCGGGATCACAGCCTCGGCGATGGCCGCGGCGCCGGCGGCGCGCAGCTCGCTCCGCAGAGCGGGAGCGAAGCCCTCGGGCATGGTCTCGAAGGGCTTGGAGAAGATCGTCGCCTGGGGCGAAGGCGCCTGGGCGATGGAGGCGGCCGAGCCGTCCCGCCCCTCGAGCGTGACCCTCGGCGGCGTGAAGCCCCGGGCGAGGCCGGCGCGCATGTTGGCGATCTGCTGGCCGAAATACCTCGGCGACTGGCGCATCTGGGCGATGTAGTTTCGGTAGTCGGCTTCCTTGCGGAAAGTCCGGCGCGCGACCCCGGTAAGTTGGCCCCAGAAGGAGGTGTCCGAATTGAAGGGCATTTCCCAGTCGCGAAACGCCTGCGACGCGACGATCGCCTCGATCTGCCCGCGATAGACGGCGAGGTTGATCCGCCCTTCGTCGTCCAGCTTGCCCGGATCGATCGCGGCCAGTTTCGCCCGCACCTCGCGCCAGATGGCGAGCCGGCGCGCCTGGGCGGCCGGGCCGATATCCGGCAGATAGGGCGCGATCTCACGCTCGGGATCCTCGTCGTCGGGAAATTCCTTTTGCCGCCAGGCCCATTCGACCGAATAGATCGCTTCGAAGCGCGCCGCCTCCGCGGGATCGGCGATCGCCGGCGCTGCCATCAGCAGCGCCGCGGCGGCCGGCAGCCTCGTCGCGATCGCCCGCCTGGTCATGCTGGCCAACCGCTCACCGGGCCGCAAGGGCGAGGGCGGCGGCGTGCGCCAGGGGATCGAGGCCGATCAGGGCGATCATCACCGCTGGAAAGGCGAAGAGCGCCGCGGCGAAACCGACCGCCGCGGCGCCACGCGACGGGGCGTCGGTGACACCCGGCGCGGGGTCGAGCCACATCATCTTGATCAGCTTCAGATAGTAGAAGGCGGCCACCACGCTGCCCACCAGGGCGGCGACGGCGACCGGGGCCAGGCCCGCGGCGATCGCCGCCTTGAACACGAAGAACTTCGCCCAGAATCCGCTGAACGGCGGCAAGCCCAGCGCCGAAAGGCAGAACACGGTCATGGCGACGGCCAGGCCCGGCCGCTCGCGCATCAGGCCGGCGAAGTCGTCCATCGTCTCCATCGCCCGGCCCTCGCGGGAGAGCGCCGCCAGGCAGGCGAAAAAGCCGGTCACGTCGACCACGTAGAGGATCATGAACAGCAGCATCGACTGGATCCCGGCCGCGCCGCCAGCGGCGAGGCCGATCAGGGCGTAGCCGACATTGGCGATCGAGGAGTAGGCCCAGAGCCGCTTGAGGTTCTTCTGGGCCAGGCCGGCGAAGGCGCCGATGGCGACCGAGAGCAGCGCCATGACCACCAGGATCTGCCGCCATTGGTCGACCGCGCCGCCGAACCCCTGGGTGAGCACGCGCGCCAGCAGGACCATGGCGGCAAGCTTCGGCGCGCCGGCGAAGAAGCCGACGACGGGTGTCGGGGCGCCCTCATAGACGTCCGGGGTCCACATGTGGAACGGGGCGGCCGAGACCTTGAAGCCGATGCCGCAGATCAGGAACACCAGGCCGAAGAGCACGCCGCCGCCAGCGCCGGCATGGACGGCGAGGGAAATCGCATCGAATCGCGTCGACCCGGCGAAGCCGTAGATCAGCGAGGCACCATAGAGCAACAATCCAGAGGATAAAGCGCCAAGCACGAAGTATTTCAGTCCGGCCTCCGAAGCCTTGGCGTCATCCCGGTGAAAGGCGGCCAGGATGTAGAGGGCCAGGGACTGGAGTTCGATGGAGATGAACAGCGAGATCAGATCGCCCGCCGAGACCATCATTCCCATCCCCAGTGCGGCGATCACCACCAGGACCGGATATTCGAAGCTGCGGATGCCCTTGTTCTCGAACCAGCGTTGGCCCAGAGGAATAGCGATGGCGCTCGCGGCGTAGATGAACACCTTGGCGAACACCGCGCCCTGGTCGGCGATGAGGCCGCCGGCGAAGGCGCGTCCGAGTGGCCCCAGGGCCGCCGCCGCCGCGGCTGCGGCCAGGGCGGCCATCGAAGCGAGGATGAACGGCGCGCCGATCCGGCCCTGAAACGCGCCCCAAAGAAGAAGCACCAGAGCGGAGCCGGCGAGAATCAACTCGGGCAGGGCCAGGGCGGCGACCGAGGGCAACGCCAAGGCTGTCACATCAGGCTCGCGGGATGAAAAGCGGCGACCAGCTTCGCCACGGAGGCGCCGGTGAGGTCAAAGACGAGATTGGGTTGCAGTCCCAGGATCAGCACTAAGACCGCCAGCGGGGCGAAGAAGAGCACTTCGCGCCGGCCGAGATCGGCGATGCCGCCCAGGGCCGGGTTGGTCAGGTTGCCGAAGATCACCCTGCGATAGAGGGTCAGGGCGTACACGACCGAGAGGATCACGCCGGTGGTGGCGATGATCGCCGCCCAGGTCGAGGCCCAATAGGTTCCGGCGAGGCTGAGGATTTCTCCGACGAATCCGCTGGTCCCGGGAAGTCCCACATTGCCCATGGTGAACAGCATGAACACCGCGGCGTAGACCGGCATCGGGGTGACGAGGCCCCCATAGAAGGCGATCTCGCGCGTGTGCATCCGGTCATAGACCACTCCGACGCAGAGGAAGAGCGCGCCGGAAATGAGCCCATGGCTCAGCATCAGAAAGAGTGCGCCTTGCTCGCCCTGCACGTTTCCCGAGAAGATCGCCAGGGTGACGAAGCCCATGTGGGCCACCGATGAATAGGCGATCAGCTTCTTGAAGTCGGTCTGCCGAAAGGCGACCAGCGAGGTGTAGACGATCGCGATCGCCGACAGGGCGAAGATCAGCGGGGTGAAGGCCGCGCTCGCGTCGGGGAACATGGGCAGGGAAAAGCGCATGAACCCGTAGCCGCCCATTTTCAGGAGGATCCCCGCCAGGATGACCGACCCGGCGGTGGGCGCCTCGACGTGGGCGTCCGGCAGCCAGGTATGCACCGGCCACATCGGAGTCTTGACCGCGAAGGAGGCGAAGAAGGCGAGCCACAGCCAGCTCTGCACCCCCGGCGCGAAATGATAGGCCATCAGGGCCGGGATGCTCGAGGTGTGGGCGATGCCGATCATGGCCAGGATCGCCGCCAGCATCAGGACCGAGCCCAGGAGGGTGTAGAGGAAGAATTTGAAGGCGGCGTAGACGCGCCTTTCGCCGCCCCAGATGCCGATGATCAGGAACATCGGGATCAGCTGGCCTTCGAAGAAGAGATAGAAGACGATCAGGTCAAGAGCGCAGAAGACGCCGACCATGAGCGTCTCGAGCACCAGGAATGCGATCATGTATTCCATGATCCGGCTGTGGATCGACCGCCAGCTCGCCAGGATGCACACGGGCATCAGAAAGGCGGTGAGCAGGACAAAGAGGACCGAAATGCCGTCGACCCCCATCCGGTAGTGGAGGCCCGCGAACCAGACGGCGTTCTCGGTGAACTGGAAGCCGCTCTGGCGGGGGTCGAAGCGCGCCACCACCAGGATCGCCAGGGCGAGGGTCGCCAGGGTGGTGGCGAGGGCGATCCACTTCACGGCCGAGGTCGCCCTGGGATCATCGCCCTTGACGAACAGCTTGAGCGCCAGGGTGGCGACGACCCCGATCATCGGCGTGAAGGTCGCGAGCGAGAGGGCCCCGGTCATCTCGAGAAGGCCCAGAGCGCGTAGGAGAGAAGTCCGGCCACGCCCAGAAGGATCACGAAGGCGTAGTGGTAGACATAGCCGGTCTGCAGCCGGCCCGTCGCGCGGCCCACGGCGTATGACACCGCCGATACTCCGTCGGGCCCCAGGCCATCGATGAGCTTCTGATCGCCCTCCTTCCAGAACAGATCGCCGAGGAATCTGGCCCCGCGCACGAAGACGAGGTCATAGAACTCGTCGAAGAACCACTTGTGGTAGAGCAAGGTCCAAAGTGGGCCCTTCCGCGCCGCGATCCGCGCTCCCAGGCCCTTGTGAAGGACGTAGGCGTACCAGGCGCAGACAAAGCCGATGGCGGTCACCGCCAAAGGCGCCCACACCACCCACGGGGGCAGTCCGCCGGCCGGAGCGCGCTTATGGGCGGAAATCGTCAGCAGGGCGCCGCGCCAGAAGGCCGCGCTGTCGGCGCCGACGAAGGAGGCGACGAAAGCCCATCCGGCGACCGCCGCTCCCAGGGCAAGGACCAACAGGGGAAGGAGCATCGACCAGCCGCTCTCGCGTGGCTCGATGGCGTGTCCATCGCCGTGCGCGCCAGCGGCCGCGCCTTGGTGAGCAACATGGCGCCACTGGGCGGGTCCGTGAAAGGTCATGAAGATCAGCCGCCAGGAGTAGAAGGAGGTGAGGCCCGCGGCGATGACCCCGACGGCGAAGGCGAAGTGCGAGGCGCCGCCGCGCCCCAGATACGCCGCGTCGATGATCGCATCCTTGGAGAAGAATCCGGAGAAACCGAGATCGAGCGGCGGGATGCCGACGCCGGTGATCGACAGCGTGCCGATGAGCATCACCGCGTAGGTGACGGGCGTCAGCTTCCACAGGCCTCCCATCTTTCGCATATCCTGCTCGTGATGCATCGCGGTGATCACCGAACCCGCGCCCAGGAACAGCAGCGCCTTGAAGAAGGCGTGGGTGAAGAGGTGGAACATCGCGCCCTGATAGGCGCCGACGCCGGCGGCGATGAACATGTAGCCGAGCTGCGAGCAGGTGGAGTAGGCGATCACCCGCTTGATGTCGTTCTGGGCGAGACCGATCGTGGCGGCGAAGAGCGCGGTCACCGCCCCGATGATGGTCACCACCGCCTTGGCGATCGGGGCGTGCTCGTACATCGGCGAGAGAAGGCAGACCATGTAGACGCCGGCGGTGACCATGGTCGCCGCGTGGATCAGAGCCGAGACCGGGGTGGGGCCCTCCATGGCGTCGGGGAGCCAGGTGTGGAGCAGGAACTGCGCCGACTTGCCCATGGCGCCGACGAAGAGCAGCACGCAGGCCAGATCCATCAGGGGCCAGGAATGTCCGGCGAAGGTCCAGGCGGTGCGGGCGTGCGCGGCGACAAGCGGAAAGATTTCCGAAAAACGCAGTGTCCCGAAAGCCCAGAACACCGTCATGATCCCAAGGGCGAAGCCGAAATCGCCGATCCTGTTGACCACGAAAGCCTTGATCGCCGCGGCGTTGGCCGCCGGCCGATCGTACCAGAAGCCGATCAGCAGATAGCTCGCCAGGCCGACGCCCTCCCAGCCGAAGAAAAGCTGCATGAAGTCGGCGGCGGTGACCAGCGCCAGCATGGCGAAGGTGAAGAACGAGAGGTAGGCGAAGAACCTCTGCCGATGAGGATCACCGGCCATGTATCCCCAGCTGTAGAGGTGGACCAGGGCCGAGACCGTCGTCACCACGACGAGCATGACCGCCGACAGGGAGTCGATCCGCACCGACCAGGTGGACTGGAACTTGCCGACATCGATGAACGGCGCGAGCTCGACGGTGAAGTGCGCCGGCCAGGACCCCCAGATCACCTGGAAGAAAGTGAGCCATCCCAGGGCGCAGGAAACGATGAGCAGTCCCGTGGTCACGGCCATGGAAGCGACAGCGCCGATCCGCCGGCCGAGCAGGCCGGCGATCGCGGCGCCGGCCAGCGGCATGAGCACGGCCACGCTGACGATGAGCTGGGCCGACGACATGGCTCAGCCCCGCATCACAGAGGCGTCGTCGACGGCGATGTCGCCACGATTGCGGAAGAAGGTGACCAGGATCGCCAGACCCACGGCCGCCTCCGCGGCGGCGACCGTGAGGACGAACAGGGCGAAGATCTGGCCGATCACATCATGGAGGAACGAGGAGAAGGCCACGAGGTTGATGTTCACGGCCAGAAGAATGAGCTCGATCGACATCAGGATGACGATCACGTTCTTGCGGTTCACGAAGATGCCGAACACGCCGATCGTGAACAGGATCGCCGCCACAGTCAGGTAGTGGGCCAGGCCGATGCTCACGGCTCGATGCCCTCGCCCGAGGCGATCTGGACGATGCGCATGCCGCTGGCCGGGGTGCGCGCGACCTGGGCGGCGATGTTCTGGCGCTTGACCCCCGGCCGGCGCTTGAGGGTCAGGACGATCGCGCCGATCATCGCCACCAGGAGCACCAGGCCCGCCGCCTGAAAGAGGTAGACATAGTCGGTGTAGAGCACCCGTCCGATCGCTTCGGCGTTGGTCCCGCCGGCATGCGAAGTCATGGCGCCGACCGACTTTCCGGCCGCGCCGCCGCTCGCGACGCTCAGCGCCACGAACACCATTTCGGCGGTGAGCAAGGCGGCGACCGCTCCGCCGATGGGCAGGTAGCGCGCGAAGCCGGCGCGCAACGCCGAGAAGTCGACATCGAGCATCATGACGACGAACAGGAACAGGACCGCGACCGCGCCGACGTAGACGACGACCAGAATCATCGCCAGGAACTCGGCCCCGAGGAGCACGAAGAGCCCGGCCGCGGAGAAGAAGGCGGCGATCAGGAAAAGCACCGAATGGACGGGGTTCTTGGCCAGGACGACGAGCAGTCCTGCGCCGAGGGTCGTCGCCGCGAGCAGATAGAAGGCGATGGCCTGGAGGACCATGGCGGCTAACTGAACTCCGTCGTCATCACGCCAGGGTCAGGACCGGTCGACGCGCGACAAAAGGCGTGGGCCGGTCACGGGCGCTTCTTAGCGATAGGGCGCGTCCAGTTCCAGATTCTTTGCTATCTGCCGCTCCCAGCGATCGCCGTTGGCCATGAGGCGCTCCTTGTCGTAGTAGAGCTCCTCGCGGGTCTCGACGGCGAACTCGAAATTCGGACCTTGGACAATGGCGTCCACCGGGCAGGCCTCCTGGCAAAGGCCGCAATAGATGCACTTCACCATGTCGATGTCGTAGCGGGTGGTGCGGCGCGAACCGTCCTCCCGGGCCTCGGCTTCGATGGTGATCGCCTGGGCCGGACAGATCGCCTCGCAGAGCTTGCAGGCGATGCAGCGCTCCTCGCCGCTGGGATAGCGGCGCAGGGCGTGCTCGCCGCGGAAGCGCGGCGACTGCGGACCCCGCTCGTTGGGGTAGAGCACGGTCGCCTTGGGCCGGACCATGAACTTCATCCCCAGCCCGAATGCGCTGGCGAAGTCCATCAGGATCGCGCCCTTGAGCATCTGGACGATGCGCTGGAACATCCTACCTCGGCTTGCCTGTCCGACACTCGTAGCTCGACAGTTCGCGACCGTCATAACCGTTCCTGAGGCTGATCTCGCCTCCCTTGGCGCTGCACTCCGTGGTTGCCTTGGCCAGGGCGTCGTAGTTGGCGTCGCCCTGGCCAAGGCCGTAGGAGCCAGTCCCCGCGGCGCAACCGCCTAGCCAGAGGCACGCAGCGACGGCCACGACAGTGCGAGCGATCATCCTGGTCCGAACTCCCGCCAGCCGCCGATCAGGACCACCGCGCCGATGGAGATCGGCAGAAACACCTTCCAGCCCAGCCGCATCAGCTGGTCATAGCGGTAGCGAGGGACGATCGCCTTGGCCATGGCGACCAGGAAGAAGAAGAAGATGATCTTGGAAAAGAACCACAGAAAGCCGAAGAAACTGGCGGCGGTGGGGTTCCAGCTGGCCGTGAACGAGGTCGGGAACGGCGCCTGCCAGCCGCCGAAGAACAGCACCGAGATGAACGCGCACATCAGGACGATGTTGGCGTACTCGCCGATCATGAACAGCAGATAGGGCGTCGAGGAGTATTCCACCTGATATCCGGCGACGAGCTCGGACTCGGCCTCGGGAAGATCGAAGGGCGGGCGGTTGGTTTCCGCCAGGGCGGAGACGAAGAAGACCACCGCCATGGGGACCATCACCAGCGCCGCCGGCAGGTGCCGCAGCCCCCCCCCGCCGAACACGTTCCAGTGCCAAAACCAGCCGGCCTGTTTCTCGACGATGGTCTGCAGGTTCAGTGAACCCGCCAGGATGACGACGGTGATGATCACGAAGCCGATCGAGACCTCGTAACTCACCATCTGCGCCGCCGACCTGAGGCTGCCGAGGAACGGGTATTTCGAATTCGACGCCCAGCCGCCCATGACGATGCCGTAGACGCCCAGCGAGGAGATCGCGAAGAGGTAGAGGACCCCGACATTGATGTTCGCCACCACCCATCCAGGCGCCAGGGGCATCACCGCCCAGGCCCCGAAGGCCAGGGTGAAGCTGACCACCGGCGCGAGCAGGAAGACCGCCTTGTTCGCCCCCGAAGGGATGACGATCTCCTTCAGCACGAACTTGATCAGGTCGGCGAACGACTGGAACAGGCCGAACGGCCCCACGACGTTGGGGCCCTTGCGCATCTGCACTCCCGCCCAGATCTTGCGGTCCGCGAGAAGCAGGAAGGCCAGGGAGAGCAACAGCCACACCAGTATGGCGGCGATCTGCAACACGGTCAGCGTCGCCCACCCGGTCGGCGAGGCCCAGAAGCCGGAGTTTCCCATGGCCTATTCCGCCGCCATCTTCACGCTGGCCGCCAGGGCGGCGCACTGCGCCATGGTCACGCTGGCCCTGGCGATCGGGTTGGTGAGGTAAAAGGCCCTGATGGGACTCGAGAAGGGTTCGTCGCCGATCTCGCCGGCCTCGCCGATGGCCGATAGGTCAAGGGCCGAGGCAACCGATCCGGGCGCATAGTCGAACTCACGAAAGCTCGGGTGTTCGTCGAACAGGCGCTCGCGCAGGGAGTCGAGGGTGTCGTAGGGCAGGGCCGCGCCCAAGCTTTGGGAAAGAGCGCGCAGGATCGCCCAATCCTCCTTGGCCTGGCCCTTGGGGAAGACCGCCCGCTCGCCCCGCTGCACCCGTCCCTCGGTATTGACGTAGAGGCCGCTCTTTTCGGTGTAGGCGGCGCCGGGCAGGACGATGTCGGCCCGCTGGGCCCCCGCATCGCCGTGGGTCCCCAGATAGACGACCAGGGCGTCGGTTCGCGAAAGGTCGATCTCGTCGGCGCCGAGGAGGAACAGCACGTCGAGGGCGCCTTTTTCCACCATCTTCAAGGCGCCCATGCCCCGGCCGCCGGGGATCAGGCCGAGATCCAGGCCGCCCACCCGGCCGGCGGCGGTGTGCAGGACATTCCAGCCGTTCCACCCCGCTCTGACCACCCCGAACTCGCCGGCGAGCTTCGCCGCGGCTTGCAGCACGGCGCCGCTGTCGGCTCTGGTCAGGGCGCCCTGGCCAAGGACGATCGCCGGGCGGGCGGCGGCGGCGAAGGCTTTGCGAAACGCGCCGCCGCTCCCTGAGAAATCCGAAAGTTCCGCGCCGCCTGAGCCGAGGTGCGCGAAATCGTAGGTGAGGTCCGCGCCTTCGCCGATCAGGGCGATCTCGGTTCGCCCGACGAGCCAGGCCTTGCGGATCCGGGCGTTGAGCACCGGCGCCTCCAGGCGAGGGTTGGTCCCGATCAGCAGGATCGCGTCCGCCTGCTCGAGGCCGGCGATGGTCGTATTGAACAGCCAACTCTCTCGCGGGCCGGTTCCCAGGCGAAGTCCATCCTGGCGGCAATCGAGGTTTTCGACGCCCAGGGCGCGGAAGAGATCGAGCGCCGCCTTCATGGATTCGGCATCCTGGAGGTCGCCGGCGATGACGCCGATTCGCTCCGGCGCGGTGGCGCCAATGGCCTGGGCGACCGCGGCGAGCGCCTCGGTCCAGGTGGCCGGCGACAGTCGGCCTTTCTTGCGGAGCATCGGCGCGTCCAGACGCTGGCGGGCAAGCCCATCGCAGGCGTAGCGGGTCTTGTCCGAGATCCATTCCTCGTTGATGTCCTCCTTGGTGCGCGGCAGCACCCGGAGCACCGCCGGGCCGCGCGCGTCGACACGGATGGCGCTGCCCAGGGCGTCCATCACATCGACACTGGGCGTCTTGGTCAGCTCCCAGGGACGGGCGTTGAAGGCGTAGGGCTTGGAGGTGAGGGCGCCGACCGGGCACAGATCGATGATGTTCGCCGAGAGCTCGCTCGTCACCGCCTGGTCGAGATAGGTGGTGATTTCCACATCCTCGCCGCGGCTGACCAGGCCGATCTCCGATACCCCGGCCACCTCCGAGATGAACCGCACGCAGCGGGTGCACTGGATGCACCTGGTCATCACGGTCTTGATCAGCGGGCCCATGAACTTCTCTTCGACCGCCCGCTTGTTCTCCTCGTAGCGGGTCGCGTCGCGGCCGTAACCCATCGACTGGTCCTGCAGGTCGCACTCGCCGCCCTGGTCGCAGATCGGGCAATCCAGCGGATGATTGATGAGCAGGAACTCCATCACCCCCTGGCGCGCCTTTTTCACCATCGGCGAATTGGTGATGATCTCCTGGCCCTGGGCGGCGGGCAGGGCGCAGGAGGCCTGGGGCTTGGGCGGCCCGGGCTTCACCTCCACCAGGCACATCCGGCAGTTGCCGGCGATAGAGAGCCGTTCGTGGTAGCAGAAGCGCGGAATCTCCTCGCCCGCCAGCTCGGCGACCTGGAGAACGGTCATCCCGGCCTCGAACTCGATCTCGACCCCGTTTACAGTGGCGGTGGGCACGAGCGGACTTTATCTCGGCGAGTCAACGAGATCGAGCCGCTTCTCGATCCGATCAAGACGCTGCTCGACACGGTCGATGCGTCGCTGGACGCCGGCAATACTCATCTCCACCTGTCCCAGCCGCATCTCCAGACTCGCAAGGCGCTCCTCGACGTTCGTCGTCCGAACCTTGAGGTCCTGGACGTCCTCGATCACACGATCGAGCTTGGCGTCCATGCGGCGCAGCATCTGAAGGACGAGATTGTCGGGCTCATCGGCCATGGCGCCGCGCTTAGCCCCCTACTCGGCCGCGATCAAGTTGACGCCCCGGACATGCGGCCGGAGCGCTTTAGGCGTATGGCTTCGGACCGGGGCGGAACAGGAGCCCCGGATGAACAAGGCGGCACCGTCCGATTCCTTTAACGCTCTGCCCCGTTCATTCAACGAATCGGTCTGCTTCTTCGACGTTTCAGGCTTTCGAGGGGGAGGAGGGCGTCTGATGGCGGGATATGGCGGCATTTGGCGGTCGGCGGGCATGCCGATGGCGTCCGGCGGGCATGCCGCGGGCATGCCGCGGGCGTTTTTTTGGCATGTTCTGGCATGAAATGGCATGAAATGGCGGTCGGCGCGCGCCGCGCGGGTCGCCGCCAACCCTTTGCATTTTCACAGGTTTGCAACGGATCGTCCTGCGAAAGGCGATGGCGGCGGCGATTCTGCTCGACAAGCCTCTGGCGTTCGACGCCTCGATCATGACCAGGGCGCGCCGAAGCCCGCACTTGATGGCCAGAAGCCGGCGTCGCCGCCCGGGCGAAGGGCTTCGTGACGGGGGTTGTGCGGCATAGCCGCGGCAAGTGGCGTCCCGGGGCATGAATACACATTTTGCAACCTCGAAGCGCCATTGTCAATATGCAAAGACGGGCGCCGCAAGACACCGGAGCACCGGCGCACCGCCGCCGTCGCCACGGTCGCCCGGGCGGCCTTGCCCCCTCCCCTACTCCGCCGCCGCCAGGCGCGCGCCCTGGACGTGGGGGGCTCGCGAGCGATAGGCGGCGATGCGCGCTTCGACCTCGGGGCGGAAGTGGCGGAAGAGGCCCTGGATCGGCCAGGCGGCGGCGTCGCCCAGGCCGCAGATGGTGTGGCCCTCCACCTGGCTGGCGACGTCGAGAAGCATGTCGATCTCTTTGGGATCGGCCTCGCCGGTGACCATCCGCTCCATGACCCGCCACATCCAGCCGGTGCCCTCGCGGCACGGCGTGCACTGGCCGCAGCTCTCGTGCTTATAGAAATAGGCGAAGCGGGCGATCGCGCGCACCACGTCGCAGTCCTTGTCCATGACGATCACCGCCGCGGTGCCCAGCCCTGACTTGAATTCCTTGAGCTGATCGAAATCCATCAGGGCCGATTCGGCCTGCTCGGGCGAAATGAGCGGCGTCGATGACCCGCCGGGAATGACCGCCTTGAGATTTCCCCAGCCTCCCCGCACGCCGCCGAAATGGTCTTCGATGAGCTGGCGCATCGGGATCGACATCACTTCTTCGACGACGCAGGGCCGGTTGACGTGGCCGGCGCCGCTCATCAGCTTGGTGCCGCCGTTGTTGGGCCGGCCGAAACCGGCGAACCACTCGGCCCCCCTGCGGAGAATCTCCGGAGCGACCGCGATCGATTCGACGTTGTTGACGGTGGTCGGGCATCCGTAGACCCCCGAGCCGGCCGGGAACGGCGGTTTCAGCCGGGGCTGGCCCTTCTTGCCCTCCAGACCCTCGAGCAGGGCCATCTCGTCGCCGCAGATGTAGGCCCCGCCGCCATGGGTGACACGGATCGCGCAGCGCCAGCCGTGGACCGGGTCCTGGCCGATGAGCCGCGCCGCCGTCGCCTCGAGGATCGCCGCCTCGAGCCGTTCCCGCTCGAGCACATATTCGCCGCGGATGTAGATGAAGCAGTCGTGGGCGCGGATCGCGTAGGCCGCCACCAGGCACCCCTCGATGAGGCGATGCGGATCGAACCGCATGATCTCCCGGTCCTTGCAGGTGCCCGGTTCCGACTCGTCGGCATTCACCACCAGGTAGTGCGGGCGCTCGCCCTCCTGCTTGGGCATGAAGGTCCATTTCAGGCCGGTGGCGAAGCCCCCCCCGCCGCGGCCGCGCAGGCCCGAGGCCTTGATCTGCTCGCAGATCCACTCGGGGGTCATGGAGAGCATCTCGCTCAGACCGTTCCACACGCCGCGCGCCCTGGCGCCCTCCAGCTTCCAGTCGTGGAGGCCGTAGAGGTTGGTGAAGATGCGGTCCTTGTCCTCGAGGATGCCCGGCATGGCGCTAGTCTTTGGCCACGAATGGGTGGGCGCGGACCCAGGCGATCCGCTGCACGACCGACCAGGCGAAGAGCCCCCAGCCGAGGAGGACCACGCCGAGCCCGGCCCAGAGGAGCAGCGGCGGCGATCCGGCGACGAACTTGGCGAAAACCAGAATGAGCACCCCGGCGAGGCAGGCGACGAAGCCGAGGTTGCGCGTTCGCCGATGCAGGGCTCGAACGACGTCGATATAGGCGGCCTTCCGTTCCAGGACATCGGCTTCAGTCATGAGGGGCCTAATCCTCCCCTGGGCGTCAGCGCTAGCGGATTCACCGAACGTAGGCGGCCAAGCCACAAAACCCCTCGCCCGGAGGGGAGAGGGATTCTTGGGGCGGCGGCCGGCGCCCAAGACCCCTCGCCCGGAGGGGAGAGGGAGGGGCCCGCCGGTGCGGCGCAAGCCGGAGCGGTGGGAGGGTGAGGGGTTAGGGTCCTCGTCAAGAAGGCGCGGCGCCCGCAGAGAAAACTGGAGGCAGCGGCGTAACCCCTCACCCTCCCATTGCTGCGCAATGGGCCCCTCCCTCTCCCTTCATGGAGAGGGTTTCTTGGGGGGGAGGATCTCGATCGGGGCGGCCTCAACGGGGCGCCCGTTCAGGGGCGTTGGGCAGGCTCGCCAGCGCCCGCGCCCGCGAGCCGTCGTACAGGGCCGGGTCGGTGAGGGTCATCGCACCGCCTTCCGGCGCGGCGCCCTGGCGGCCGATCGCCGAGCCCGGCGGCGGGGTTCGGCCGGCGGCGAACTCGTCGAGGAGGCGCCCGAGCGCCTGGGGGGTCAGATCCTCGTAGTAGCGATCGTTGATCGACACCATCGGCGCATTGGCGCAGGCGCCCATGCACTCGACCTCCTCCCAGGACAGCCGGCCGTCGGCCGAGGGGCGATCGCGGGGCCCGATGCGTTTCTCGAGGAGCGCCTTGAGATCGTCCGACCCGCGCAACATGCACGGCGGAGTGCCGCAGACACTGACCACGGCGAGGCTGCCCACCGGTTCGAGATGGAACATGGTGTAGAAGGTGACGTTCTCGAGCACGCGCATCACCGGCATCGCGAGCATGTCCGCGACCACGCGCAGCGCCGGTTCGGGGACCCAGCCCTCCTGCTTCTGAACGAGCCACAACAGCGGCACGACGGCCGACTGTTGGCGCCCTTCGGGGAACTTGCCGATCCACCAGCGCGCCTCTTTCAGCACTTCCTTGTTGAAGGCGAACGACGCCGGCTGCTGCTTGGCGAGACGGCGGACGCTCACCGGTCGACCTCGCCGAACACGATGTCGATGGAGCCCAGCACCGCGCTGACGTCGGCGAGCATGTGGCCGCGGGTCATCCAGTCCATGGCCTGGAGGTGGACGAAGCTCGGCGCGCGGATCTTGCACCGATAGGCGGTGTTGGTGCCGTCGGCGACGAGATAGACGCCGAACTCGCCCTTGGGCGCTTCGACGGCGGCGTAGACCTCGCCGCGCGGGACGTGGAAGCCTTCGCTGTAGAGCTTGAAGTGGTGGATGAGCGCCTCCATCGAGCGCTTCATCTCGCCGCGCCGCGGCGGGGTGATCTTGTGGTCGTCCGTAAGAACGAGGCCCGGTGTTTTGCGCAATATATCAATGCACTGTCGCATGATCCTGATGGATTGCCGCATCTCCTCGACCCGGATGAGATAGCGGTCGTAGCAGTCGCCGTGGACCCCCAGCGGAATGTCGAATTCCAGTTCGTCGTAGCACTCGTAGGGCTGGTTGCGGCGAAGGTCCCAGGCAACGCCGCACCCGCGAAGCATCGGGCCGGTAAAGCCCCACGCGAAGGCCTGGTCGCGGGTGACCACGCCCACGTCGACATTCCGCTGCTTGAAGATCCGATTGCCGGTGATCAGGACCTCGATGTCGTCGAGCACCTTGGGAAAGGCGATCGCCCACAGATCGATATCCTCGATGAGGTCGGGTGGGAGATCCTGGCGCACGCCGCCGGGGCGGAAATAGTTGGCGTGCAGGCGCGCGCCCGACGCGCGCTCGTAGAAGACCATCAGCTTCTCGCGTTCCTCGAAGCCCCAGAGCGGCGGGGTGAGGGCGCCGACATCCATCGCCTGGGTGGTGACGTTGAGCAGATGGTTGAGAATGCGGCCGATCTCGCAATAGAGCACCCGGATGATCTGTCCGCGGCGCGCGACTTCCAGGCCGGTGAGCCGCTCGATGGCGAGCACGAAGGCGTGCTCCTGATTCATCGGCGCCACATAGTCGAGGCGGTCGAAATAGGGGGTGTTCTGGGTATAGGGCCGCGCCTCGATCAGTTTCTCGGTGCCGCGATGCAGAAGGCCGATGTGCGGGTCCACCCGCTCCACCAGTTCGCCGTCGAGCTCGAGGACAAGACGCAGAACTCCGTGCGCCGCCGGGTGTTGCGGCCCGAAATTGATCGTGAACTTGCGCGCCTCGGCCTCGCCGGGGGGCGGAGTTTCAGGAATGAACTCGGTGGCGCCGGCGGCGGCGTTGTCCCCGGTCATCGGTCTTCCCCCGCCTTGTCGTCCCCGGGAAGCTCGTAAGGGTACCCCTGGCCCGGTTTGACGTACTCGGCGCCCTCCCACGGGGAAAGGAAGTCCCAGCTGCGGAACTCGACCGATTTCACCGGCTCGTAGACGACGCGCTTGAGCTCGTCGTCATAGCGGACCTCCACGTGGCCGGTCATGGGGAAGTCCTTGCGCATCGGGTGACCCACAAAGCCGTAGTCGGTGAGGATTCTGCGAAGGTCGGGATGGCCGGCGAAGTAGATCCCGTAGAGATCGAACGCCTCGCGCTCGAACCAGTCGGCGGCGGGATAGACCCCGCTCGCCGAGGGGACGGCCGTATCCTCGTCGGTCTCCACCTTCACCCGCACTCGGTGGTTCCTGGTCAGGGAAAGCAGGTGGTAGACGACATCGAACCGGCGAGGGCGTTGCGGATAGTCGGCGCCGCAAAGATCGATCAGTTGCTGGAATTGCAGCGCGGGGTGGTCGCGCAGGCAGGTGAGAAGCCCGACGATCCGATCGGTGGGTGCAAGGACCGTCAGCTCCCCGAAGGCCACCGAAAAACCCGTCGCCGCGCCGGCCGCGTTGGCGACGATCGCCTCGCCCAGCTCGGCGAGAGCGGCGTCGGAGATCGGCCAGGTCATCGCTCGATCGTCCCGGTGCGCCGGATCTTCTTCTGCAATTGCAGCACGCCATAGACCAGGGCTTCGGCGGTCGGCGGGCAGCCGGGAACATAGATGTCCACCGGCACGATGCGGTCACAGCCGCGCACCACCGAATAGCTGAAATAGTAATAGCCTCCGCCGTTCGCGCAGCTGCCCATGGAGATGACGTAGCGCGGCTCGGGCATCTGGTCGTAGACCTTGCGCAGGGCCGGGGCCATCTTGTTGGTGAGCGTTCCGGCGACGATCATCACGTCCGATTGCCTGGGGCTGCCGCGAGGCGCGAAACCGAATCGTTCGAGGTCGTAGCGCGGCATGGAGGCGTGCATCATCTCGATGGCGCAGCAGGCCAAGCCGAAGGTCATCCACATCAGCGAGCCGGTCCGCGCCCATGTGATGAGATCGTCGGCCGCGGCGATGACGAAGCCCTTGTCGGCGAGCTGGCCGGACACCCCGTCGAAATAGGGATCGTGGATCGCCCGGTCGTAGGTCGCGGTCGATCGGCCAGCCGCATGCAGCGCCAGGGGGCGATCGCCCGCCGTCACTCCCATTCCAGCGCGCCTTTCTTCCACTCGTAGACGAAGCCGACGGTGAGAACGAAGAGGAAGCTCATCATGCTCCAGAAAGCGTATTGGCCCACGGCCCTGGGCAGTTTCATCAGGGCCACCGCCCAGGGGAAGAGAAAGGCCACTTCGAGGTCGAAGATGATGAACAGGATGGAGACCAGGTAGAACCGCACGTCGAACTTCATCCGCGCGTCGTCGAAGGCGTTGAACCCGCACTCGTAGGAGGAAAGTTTCTCCGCGTCAGGCGCCTTGGGAGCGACGACCCAGGCGGCGAGGATGAAGGCCACCGCCAGCGCCCCTGAAAGGCCCAGAAAGATCACTATGGGCAGATAGCCGAGGAGGAATGCGTTCATTGCCGGGCCAACGGGGAAGGCGATCGCGCGCCCTTCTAGCCTAGCGACCCTTGCGGTTCAAACTGTGGCGGCGCCTTGGAGCGCCGGATCGACGAGGCCGCGCGTTGGTTGACGGACATGGCGCCAAGGACCTATCAGGACGCCCCTGCGTCGCGGGGTTCCGCGCCGTGCGGCGTTCACTGAAACGCGGGTGTAGCTCAGTTGGTTAGAGCGCCGGCCTGTCACGCCGGAGGTCGCGGGTTCAAGTCCCGTCACTCGCGCCATTCGGCGTTCTTGGCAGACGCGAGTAACTGTCACGTCCTGTATATCTGATCAGCGTGTTCGGGCCTCCCATGCCGGCTGCTGGGGCTCGTCGTTGTGCACGATGATGTCGGCGTGATCGGTCGGGCGGGCCGTGTCGAAGTAGAGCTGTTGGGCGGGTAGGTAGCGGTTGCGGTAGCGTCGCTCGACTTCGGTGGCGGATCCGTACTGCGCCTGGTCTCGGGTCCGGGCGCGAGCCAGTGTCTCCTCGACCGCGGCGGATACGAAGATGCGCAGGTCCCACCGGTCAATCAGCTCCGGGCGCAGGAGGAACACGCCGTCGAAGACCAGCACGGCGTCGGCGGCGCCGTGGTGACCGGCTGGGAGAGAGCGGTGTCCGTGCGGCGGTCGTAGACCGCCTGCTGGAACCTTCGGTCTCCGCCCGGGCCCAGCGGATCGAGCAGGACCCGGTGCAGCGCGTCGAAGTCGAAGCTGTCGTGATAGCAGCCTTCGGCAGAGTGCTCGCCGCGCCGATAGCGCTGTGACCGGGGGAGAAGGAAGCCTTCGATCGAGGCGCGAATGACCTCGCGGCCCTGCGCGCGCAGGACGACGGCGAGCTCGTCGGCCAGCGTGGTCTTGCCGGCGGCGGGCGGTCCGTCGACGCCGACCCGCGTCGGGTGCGCGATCGTGACGAGTCCGACCGCCTCGGCCAGGCGACTGAGCAGCTCGTCGCGGGCGCCGCTGTCCATATCCTGCCTCTGCCCCTGCGTCGTGAATGTCGCGTCGAGCCCACCCTATGCCAGTCTCGGCGTGTGTCGGGCCGCGGCTGCCTCCTGGCGTTCGACCGGGGCTCCGCAGTGGAAGCGCAATCAATGGGCTCGCGACCGGCCGCTGGCGGCGCCGAGGAAGGCTTCATCGCCGGTGAGCGCGCCATAGAGGTGGGAGAGGCGCTCGAACACCGGCGGCCAGCCGTGACGCTCGATGACGCGCCCGCGGGCCGCGCGGCCGACGGCCGCGACATCGCGGTCGAAGAGGGCGGCGACCGCCTCGGCGAAGGCGGGGCCCTCCGAACTGGTGGCGAGCTGGCCGACCGCCTCGTCGATGCTCTCGGCGACGCCGCCGCGGTCCACGCCGACGACCGGCAGGCCGCAGGCCATGGCTTCGAGCACGATGAGACCAAAGGCTTCGCCGTCGTTGGCGTGCACGAAGACATCGCAGCTGGAGAGGATCTGCGCCAGGGCGCCGGGATCGGATTGATAGGGAATCTCGATGACCCTGTCGGAGGCGCCGGCCACGCCTGCTCCGCCGATGACGAGCAGGACGTAGGGCTCGCCCAGTCGCTGGACAGCATCGACGAGCACGTCGACCCGTTTCTCGCGCGCCGGGCGGCCGGCGAACACCAGCAACCGGTGGCGCGAGGAAAGGCCCAGTCGGCGGCGCAGCGCCTGGCCGTCGCCGTTGCGCGGGTGGAAGATCGTGGTGTCGACGCCGAGCGGCATCGCGACGGGATCGGCCACCCCTGCTTCCGCCAGCCGGCCGGCGAGATAGTGACTGGGGGCGACCACGCGATCGAACCGCCGGTAGATTTCGGCCCAATGCCGGCGGACCGGCCGTTCGGCCCATTCGCCGATGTGCAGGGCGGCCAGGGCGGCAAGATCGGTGTGGCAGAATCCGACGACGGGAACGCCAAGCGCCGCTCCCGCCTTCAGCGCGGCCAGGCCGGGGGTGTAGGGATCGCCCGCCTCGATGATGTCGGGGCGTTGGCGCAGCAGGCGCTTCATCCAGGCGCCCGTGCTCACCGGCCAGCGATAGCCATCCCCGAAGGGCAGCGGCGCGGCGTAGATGGAGAGGCGCCCGGCGCCGTCGTAGCCATCCTTCGGCCCCGGGGCGACGAGGGTGTGGCGAACCCGCGGCCTGTTTTCGGCCAGCCAGGCGCGCTTGGCGGTGAGGTAGCGCTTCACCCCGCCAGAACGCGGGGCATAAAGCATGGTGGTGTCGACGAGCCTGGCTCGGCCCCTGGAGGCGAGCCTCGAGTGCAGGGCGCCCGTGACGCCAGCGGACTCTGCCAAGACGCTTTGCAAAGAGAGACTCCCCCCGGTCCGTGCCCTGCCTACACTGATTGCGTGGCCAGGGCTAAGACGCCTTGGCGAGCCGCGGGTTCCGTTTATCGCCGCGCTCTTCAGATTCTCGAGGCGAGACCGCCGCAGGCGGCGATCGCCTGGCCGGTGACGATCGCGGCGCATAAGAGTTTCGGTGAAATCCCGACAAGACAGCCAGCCCGCGCCCAAGCTTGCGCCGGGGCCCGTGTCGCGCATTTTGAGGAGCCAGCCATGATCAAGCTCACCTTCGCCCTGGTCCGGCGGCCCGAGTTCACCCGGGAATCGTTTCAGGCCTATTGGTTCGATCGCCACGCGCCGCTGGTGGCGAGTGTGCGGGAGGTCCTGCGCATTCGCCGCTACGTTCAGCTTCACAGCCTCCCGGCCGAGGAATCGGCGGCCTTGCGGGCCGTGCGCGGCGGGCCCGAGGGCTTCGACGGTGTCGCCCAGCTCTGGTGGGGCAGTCTCGCGGAGATGGCGGTTATCGGCGAGGATCCGCGCGCCGCCGACGCCGCTCGCCTCCTGCTGGAGGACGAACGCAAGTTCATCGATCTTACCCGCTCGCCGCTGTGGTGGGGCGAGGAGAAGGTGATCTTCGACTGAGCATCATATCGCTTGACGGTTATATAACTCTGATGGCATTAAATGGCCGTGTCCGATGTCTTCGACGTCCTCGCCGATGGAAGTCGCCGGCGAATCCTCGATGTCCTGCGCGGCGGCGAGCAGCCGGCCGGGGCGCTGGTCGCGGCACTCACGCTCAGCCAGCCCGGCGTTTCGAAACATCTGCGCATCCTGCGCGACGCCGGCCTGGTCAAGGTCAGGGCGCAGGGGCAACACCGTCTCTATGCCCTCGCGCCGGCCCGGCTCGCCGAGATCGACGCCTGGCTTGGCCCCTATCGCCGGTTCTGGGCCGATCGTCTCGATGCCCTGGGCGAACTCCTCGGGTAAGGAGAAGCGAAAATGGATGGAGTCATCACCGCGGTGGGCGAGCGTTTCGAGATCAGATTCGAGCGTGTCTACCCCCGTCCGATCGAGGCGGTCTTCGCGGCCCTGACCCTGCCGGAGCGTCTCGCCGCCTGGCTCGCTGTCACGCAGATCGATCCGCGTCCCGGCGGCACGCTGGTTCTCGACTTTCCCGACCCGCCCTACCGCATGGAGGGCGAGGTTCGACGTCTCGATCCGCCCAGACTGTTCGAATTCACCTGGCCGGAGCCCGGCGCCGCCGAAGCATCGGTGGTGAGGTTCGAGTTGGCGCCGCACGCCTCGGGATGCAGGCTCACCCTTACCCAGACGTTCGTGGCCCGCGATGATCGGGTGAGTGTGGCGGCCGGCTGGCACGAGCATCTGGAACGCCTCGCCGCGGCCATCGACGGGGTTTCGACCACGAGGTGGGACCGCGCCCGGGAAGCCGGATTGGCGGACCACTACCGCACGCTCATCTAGTGGCTAAAATCTGACGCTTGGCGCGCAACCGACGCCAGCCAGCCGTCGCGGGGACGTCTGCTTTCGGGCCGGAAGCCAAAGGTATGAACCGACCCGAAGCGGCCCTTGCAATGCTATTGCCGACGCCAGCGCCGCACGGCCCCACCCATGGAATAGCCGATCTTGGCCGCAGCTTCGCCATCGCTGGTGTTCCCCGTGACCACGTCCATGCGCCAGAGGACAACCCATCCCCATGTGACGAATACCGCGCCCCCAAGGAAATATCCGACCGTTGGGACTATCAGAATACGAATATCAGGCCGAATAATACGCAGGACTATTCCTATTGTGGCCCAGATGGATACCAAAGCCGAGAGTAATATGACGGCGCCGACACTGGAGGTTCTCGAAGGATGAATTTTCAAGAGCACGAACCCGACAAGCGCCAGCACCCAAAGCGGCGGCCCGAACGTCCCGCGCAGAATAAAGCGCAGCACCACATCGGCGCCGCCTGCAATCAGACAGGCGATTGCTAGGTGCCTGACTCCTGGGTCAGGCGCGGGCGAGATTTGTTCAGACAAAGGGGAGCTCTCGGGATACTCGAACGGCCATCGATTTTGCTTCAGCAGAGAGAATGCGAGCATCTTGATCAAGAGGCAACGATCACTTTTGACCCTGAGCAGACTCTATCCGGGGCTTGTATCCTCGTTGCCTGGTCGCTCAACAAGGTCGCCAAGCGCCGCGTCCCATAGCCGTCGCTTTAGCCGGTACTCAAGAGTGTTGCATGCAAAGATCAGCAGGAACCCAGCGAGCAGAAGCGGCATTGCAATCAAATTCAACGTCGTCCAGACGGTGAATAGCGGTTCCATAAGATAAAACGTCCCCCCTTTGAAGCTCACCACATGCGCATATCCCAAGGTAGCGACCTTGGGCGACGCTAGAACTTGAGACTGCAGAAAGAAAAGTGCGCCAAGACACGCAATACCGCAAGCCCAAGCGACGGCGAGGAGAAGCCGCAAGAAACGTAATTGCGGAGGCAGGTCTCGCCAACGTAGCGGCGGGTTGCCGAACGTCGGAGGCACAAGGCTCATCGAGGGCCGATCATAAGTGGTTCAAGGTCTGAAATCCCCCCCGAACCGACATTAGTTGCGTCCGCTTCCGGGCATCACGTCAGGCATCTGCCCAACGTCGGCTTTCTGGACTGCCACCAACGGGGAGTTTCGACTCAAATGCGACATTGGCCGGCGCTGGCTTTGGCCGCCGACCAACCCACACGATCAAATGGGTCGCCTCCAGATCCTGGGAGTTGGGTCGTCCTCTCAGGGTCGCCCGACGACCACGGTGAGTGGGTCGCTGGTCCGCCCGTCGACCAGCCGTCGCCTCACTATGTCAGTAAATCCGGCTCGCCGCAGATAGAGAGCGACCAACTGGGCGTGACCGTCACCGTCGATTGCTCGCCAGATCGCTACCGCCTTGGTCGGAAAGCAGCGGTTGGAGAAGCTGATCACCAGCGGCGCGCCAGGCCGCAAGACCCGGGCGACCTCGCTGAGCAGGGCCACGGGCCGCTGAAGATACTGGATCGAGACGCAGATCATTGCCCCGTCGATGCTTGCGGCGGACAACGGCAGTTCGGGGCCCTGATTGAAATCCTGGACGAACCAACGGCTGAGGCGCGAGTTGGCGGCCAACTCGTCTGCGTTCATACCGTGGCCGATGACCTCGCCATAGGCGATGTCTCCCGGCAGGTGGCTGACCCAACTGCTCATCAGATCGAGCAGCACGCCGCCCCTCGGCAGCGTCTGGCGATAGAACTCGGTGAGCGAGGCGATCGCGGCGTCGTCGATGTGGGTGACAAGGCGCGCCGCGCCATAGAAGGCGGCATCCTCGCTCGCGTCCTCCTTGGCGAAGGCGCCGGGCGGCAACTCGGGAAGGGCGCAGTAGACAGGCATGGGGGGCCGACTTCAAGGTTGGCCAGTCTCGAGATGGCGCGCAAGATTCGGATCGGACAAGCGGACTTCCGTGCTGATCAGTTCTCATCGGCTCGGCCGATCGGCTGACCAGGGCGAGCGATGCCGTCTTATGTCCGCTTCGGGTGATGGGGTGGTCGCCCCCCGATGGCATCTAGGCGCCAGAGTGGAAAGCGGCCGTTGCGAGTTTGGCGACCTTTCCATTGCTTGACCCTTGGATCCAAGAGAGCGAACGGTGTCGCAACCTGGGCACTAATTGGGTTTCTCCAGATAGACAGTGTAGGAGAGCGCCCCGCCAGTGCGTCGCATTTCGCGAAAGCCGACGGCCTCGGCTAGGCGCACGACGTGGGTTCTCGACTGGAAATGCGGGTCGGCGATAACCTCTGTGACGGCGAGGACGCCGCCGAGCTTAAGAGTGGCGAAGATTTCGGCGAGTGCGCCCTTCTGATCGGGAACTTCGCCCAAGACGGTGGCGAGTGTCGCCCGGTCGAAGGCGCCCGCATCGAAGGCGTCAGAGCCGATCGCGCCCTGCCGAAAGACAATGTTACCAAGGCCGGCGACTCGCGCCTTTGCCTCAGCCTTAGCTAGCATGGCCGGTTGCAGGTCAAAGGCTAGGACCGTGCCCGAGGGTCCGACCGCCCGCGCCATTGGAATGGTGAGACGCCCAGGCCCGCAACCGGCGTCTAGGGCCCACATTCCGGGCCCAAGTTCCAGCCCGGCGATGATCGCGGCTGCGCGGTTGTTACGAAAGAGGGGATTGTCGAGTTCTACAAGCCATGAGAGCCAGGCCGGACAGGGCAGGCTCGCCCGGTTCGAAGCCAGCCGCCAAGCGATAAAAACAACGACGAAGAGGACGGCGAAGACGACGAACCAGAGCATCGTCCTCATGATAGAGCGTTTTTTCGGACCGCTAAAACGGTCAACTCGTCAGGACGTTGGGTTACGGTGATGGTGTGGACGGACTGGTCAGGAGATTTATGGGGGGCGCCATGAGAGCTTTTGTGATGCTGTCGATCCTGTTGCTCGCCGGAGCGGCGCGCGCCGAGGGGGCGAGCCCCTACCCGGTGATGGCGCCGGCCGAGCGCTACCGGATGGCCGACCCCCAGGCGGAGATCGCCCTGGCCCGCACCGCCGCACCGCCGTCGATCTCGGCCGACGCTACCGTGCTTGTGCTCGGCGCGAGCGGGTATGTGGCGGCGGTCAAGGGCTCGAACGGCTTTGTTTGTTTCATCGAACGTTCGTGGACGGCCGGTCTCGATGACCCCGTGTTCTGGGACCCGAAAATCCGCGCGCCGAACTGCTTCAATCCGGCGGCGGTGCGCACCGTCCTGCCGATGTTCGTCCAGCGCACGAGATGGGTGCTGGCCGGGCTCGGCAGAGCCGAGATCATCGCCAGGAGCCGCGCCGCCTTCGCCGCCCACCGCATCGTCGCGCCGGAGCCCGGGGCGTTTTCCTTCATGCTGTCCAGGCAGGGGAATCTCGGCGACCCGGCCGGCGGCGGCCCGTGGCTACCGCACGTGATGTTCTTCGTCCCCCACGGCCAAGCCGCGGCCTGGGGGGCCGGCCTCGAGGCCTCGCCGGTCATCGGCGCGGAGGGACGAGACTTCGAACCGACAGTGCTGTTCGTTCCGGTTCGGCGCTGGTCCGACGGCTCGCCCGCGCCGGCCGCCGCCGACCTCAGCCACAAGATGTGAGCGGGGCCCAAGTCACGCCGCCGTCAGCCGGCTGACCGGGATCCGGCCAGCCGATCGGTCAGGGCGCCGGCAACATGTCACCGTAATCGCCGCGCGGGGCGCCAACCGTTAGATTCTATTCACCGACAAACCGCCGCGCAGTGGTGGGCGGCGAGGGGCTCGAACCCCCGACCTCCTGGGTGTAAACCAGGCGCTCTGACCGACTGAGCTAGCCGCCCGGGCGCGATCCATTGCGGCCGTGTCTAGCGACGCGGCGCCCGCTGAAAACTCGCCGGCCGGCCTTCCTAGTTCAAAGAGTTCTTCAGGGCTTCGCCAACCCGGAAGCGCGCGGTGACGGACGCCGCGCGCTTGACCGTTTCGCCGGTGCGCGGATTGCGCGCGGTGCCGGCGGCGCGTTTGACCGGAACGAAGCTCCCGAAACCCACCAGCCGGACCTCTTTGCCGGACTTCAGCGACCCGGTCACCGAAGCGATGAAAGCCTCGAGGGCGTCCTTCGCTTGAACTTTGTTGAGCCCCGCCTGTTCCGCGATCGCAGTGACGAGTTCAGCCTTGGTCATTGATCTCTCCCAACCCTGAAGCGGCGTCAATTCGATCTTCGCCGATTCCGCTTCGCCTGAAAGGAATTATCCCTTGTGGAACGCGCGCGTCAAACGACACGTCGCGGAAAATCCTCCCTGGGCCAAGTTATCAGCGTTCACTCGCTCAATGGGTGATGACGAGACCGCCCTCCCGGTCGTCCGCCGCGGGGGCGGGGGCCGGCGTCTCGCTCTCCTCGCTCCACTCGATGGGGGTGAGCGCACCGGTGAGTGCTCGGGAGAGCACCTCGTCCACTGTCGCCACCGGGATGATTTCCAGCCCAGATTTGACGTTCTCGGGCACCTCGGCGAGATCCTTCTCGTTTTCCTGCGGAATGAGGACGGTCTTTATCCCTGAGCGAAGCGCCGCGAGGAGCTTCTCCTTCAGACCGCCGATCGGCAGGACCCGACCGCGCAGGGTGATTTCACCGGTCATCGCCAGGTCCTTGCGCACCGGCGTTCCGGTCAGCACCGAAACGATGGCGACCGCCATCGCCACGCCGGCCGAGGGACCATCCTTGGGCGTGGCCCCCTCGGGGACATGCAGATGGACGTCGGTTCTGTCGAAGGCGCTGGGTTTGATGCCGAACTTGATCGCCCGGGCGCGGACGTAGGAGGCCGCCGCGGAGATCGACTCCTTCATCACCTCCTTGAGATTGCCGGTGATGGACATCCTGCCCTTGCCCGGCATCTTCACCGCCTCGATGGTGAGGATATCGCCGCCGAACTCGGTCCAGGCCAGACCGGTGACGATGCCGACCTGATCCTCCTCGTCGGTCTCCCCGTAGTGGAATTTCCGCACCCCGGCGTACTTCGCCAGCCGAGCGTCATCGATGGTGACGGTGATCAGGGTTTCCTTGGCCATGTCGCGCACGGCCTTGCGCGCCAGATTGCCCATCTCGCGCTCCAGGGACCTGACCCCGGCTTCGCGGGTGTAGTAGCGGATGAGGTCACGGATGGCCTTCTCCGGCACGATCCACTCGCCCTCGTGAAGTCCGTGATCCTTTGCGAGCTTGGGCAGCAGGTGGCGCTTGGCGATCTCCACCTTCTCGTCCTCGGTGTAGCCGGGGATGCGGATGATCTCCATTCGATCCATCAGCGGCTGGGGCATGGTCAGGGAGTTGGCCGTGGTCATGAACATCACGTTCGAGAGATCGTAGTCGACCTCCAGGTAGTGATCGTTGAAGTTGCAGTTCTGCTCGGGGTCGAGAACCTCCAGCAAGGCGCTCGAGGGATCGCCCCGCCAATCGGCGCCCATCTTCTCGATTTCGTCCAGGAGGAAGAAGGTGTTGGTGGTCTTCGCCTTCTTCATCGACTGGATGATCTTGCCGGGCATCGAGCCGATGTAGGTGCGGCGGTGGCCGCGGATCTCGGCCTCGTCGCGAACGCCGCCCAGGGAAAGGCGCACGAACTCACGACCTGTGGCCTTGGCGATCGAGCGTCCCAATGAGGTCTTGCCGACCCCCGGAGGACCCACGAGACAGAGGATCGGGCCCTTGAGAGCGCCGGTTCGCGCCTGGACCGCGAGGTATTCGAGGATTCTCTCCTTCACCTTCTCGAGGCCGTAATGGTCTTCCTCGAGAATCTGCTCGGCCTTGGCGATATCGATTGAAATGGTCTTGGACTTGCCCCACGGGATCGACAGCAGCCAGTCGAGATAGTTACGCACGACGGTCGACTCCGCCGACATCGGACTCATGTTGCGGAGCTTCTTGAGCTCGCTCTCGGCCTTGGTCTTCGCCTCTTTCGACAGCTTGGTCTTCTTGATCCGTTTTTCGAGCTCGATCAGTTCATCGCGGGCGTCATCGTGTTCACCGAGTTCACGTTGGATCGCCTTCATCTGCTCGTTCAGGTAATACTCGCGCTGGGTCTTCTCCATCTGGCGCTTGACGCGGCTGCGGATCTTCTTCTCGACCTGAAGGACACTGATCTCGCCTTCCATCAGGGCGAAAACCTTTTCCAGGCGTTTGCCGACATTGAAGATCTCGAGCAGCTGCTGGCGGTCGGAGATCTTCACCGCCAGGTGCGCGGCGATGTTGTCGGCGAGCTTGCCCGGTTCGGTGATCTGCGGAATCGCCGCCAGGGCCTCGGGCGGGACCTTCTTGTTGAGCTTCACATAGTTCTCGAACTGATCGATCAGGGCTCGCGAGAGGGCTTCGGCCTCGTGCGGCTCTCCCTGATCCTCGGCGATCGCCGCGATCTCGGCTTCGTAGAAGGCTTCCTGGTCGGTGAACTTCAACACCGCGGCGCGGGAGCGGCCCTCCACCAGGACCTTGACCGTCCCGTCGGGGAGCTTGAGGAGCTGCAGCACGCTGGCCAGCACACCGACTTCGAAGATATCGGCCGGCGCAGGGTCGTCCTGGTCGCGATCCTTCTGGGTGACCAGCAGGATCTGCTTGTCGGATTTCATGACCTCCTCGAGGGCGCGGACCGATTTCTCCCGGCCGACGAAAAGCGGGACGACCATGTGCGGGAAGACGACGATGTCCCGGAGCGGCAATACGGGAAGGATCTTGATCTCACTCATCTGGACTTAAACTCCGGGCCCGCGCGAACTCCCTTGGTCGGGGAGCGCCACGAGCTCTTGATTGGGCCGAGGGTCACCGACGATGCGCCGAGTCGTCTCGTCCGTCCGCCGCCTACGGGCGGGCGGGTTCGAGGTTTATGTGGATGCTTTGACGCCGCCGTTCAAGCGAGCCGCCGGCGCGAGCGGCGATGGGTCGCGCGCCCGCGGCCCGCCGTGGCGTTCACGGCGCGGGATCATAGATGCCGCGGTAGCGATCGCGGAGCGTGGACTTCTCCACCTTTCCCATGGAGTTCCGCGGCAAATGGTCGACCAGGAGGATTCGCCTCGGAATCTTGAACCGTGCAAGACGCCCGGCCAGAGCGGCGAAAATCGCCTCTTCGGAGGGTGGATCGGCGGCGCGGACGGCGACCACGGCGGTCACCGCTTCGCCCAGATCGAGGTGGCGCACGCCTATCACGGCGCTTTCGATCACGCCGGGAACGGAGTCGATGGCCGCCTCGACCTCCCTGGGGTAGACATTGAGACCCCCGGCGATGACCAGATCCTTCTGGCGACCGGCGATCCACACATAGCCGCCGGAGTCGATGAAACCGAGATCGCCGGTGACGAACCAGCCGTCGCGAAAGGCTTCGGTGGTCTTTTCCGGATCGCGCCAATAGCCTGGGAAGACGTTTGGCCCCTTCACCTCGATCATGCCGGCTTCCCCCGCGGCCAACGCTTGTCCACTCGACCGATCGGTGATTCGCAAGGTGACATCCGGCAGAGGAAAGCCCACCGTGCCGGCGCGGCGCTCGCCGTCATAGGGATTGGAGGTGTTCATTCCAGTCTCGGTGAGGCCGTAGCGCTCGAGGATCACGTGGCCGGTCCGGGTGCGCCAGGCGGCGTGGGTTTGTTCGAGCAGCGGCGCCGAGCCGGAAATGAACAATCGCATGCGGCTCGTCGCTTCGCGGGTCAGCCGCGGACTGGCAAGGAGCCTGGTGTAGAAGGTCGGCACGCCCATCAGGGCTGTCGCCGCGGGCATCGCCGCGATGACGCCCGCGGGATCGAACCCGGGCTGCAGGATCATCGAACCGCCAGCCATGAGAAGCACGTGAGTGGCGACGAAGAGGCCGTGAACGTGGTGGAGCGGCAGGGCGTGGATTAGCACGTCCGCTTCGCTGAATCGCCAAAGCTCGCGCAGAGTCCCGGCATTGGCGGCGAGATTGCCGTGGGAGAGCATCGCCCCCTTCGACCGCCCGGTGGTGCCCGAGGTGTAGCAGATCGCCGCCAGGTCCGTCGGGCCGCGCGCGACGGTCGTGAAGTGCTCGGAGGCGCGCGCCGCCTGCTCGGCGAGCGCACCCTGGCCGTTCCCGTCCATGGTCTGGACAATCGCACCGCCGCAGATGGGGATCAGGGCATCGCGGTTCACCGGATCGCAGACCAGCAGTCGGGGCGCGGCGTCGGCGATGAAATACGCGACTTCAGCCGGCGTATAGGCTGGATTGAGCGGCAGGAAGACCGCGCCGGCCCTGACCGCCGCCAGATAGAGGATCAGATTCGCCGCCGACTTCTCCACCTGAACGGCGAGCCGATCGCCGGGCCGCATTCCAAGATCCACCAGAGCGTTCGCCCATCGCGCGCTCCGCGCCAGCAGGCGCGCGTAGCTAAGGGACGCTGATTGCGTGATGAGCGCCGGCGCTTGCGGGTCGCCGCGGCTGAACAGCCGATCGAAGAGGTGATTGGAGAGTTCCCCGGCCATGGCGCGCCGATAGCGGCCCTTATCGCCAACAGGCGCCAGCCGAAGCTCAGGCCGACGCGGCCCCGCTCTTCTTCTCGGCGTAGATCATCAGCGGCTGGCCCCGGCCCTCGACCACCTCGGCGTTCACGACCACCTCCTCGACACCCTGGAGAGTCGGCAAGTCGAACATCGTCTCGAGCAGGATGGCTTCGAGAATCGACCGAAGACCCCGCGCGCCCGTCTTGCGCAGGATCGCCTTGCGGGCCACGGCCTTGAGGGCGTCCTCGGTGAAGGCCAGGCCGACGTTCTCCATGTCGAAGAGACGCTGGTACTGCTTGACCAGGGCGTTCTTCGGTTCGGTGAGAATCCGCACCAGCGCCACCTCGTCGAGATCGTCCAAGGTGGCGATCACCGGCAGGCGACCGATGAATTCGGGAATGAGCCCGAACCTCTGGAGGTCATCGGGCTCGACCTGGCGGAGAATTTCGCCGGTGCGGCGATCATCGGGGTCGGAGACCTTGGCCGAGAAGCCGATCGAAGTGCCCTTGCCGCGGCTGGTGATGATCTTCTCCAGACCCGAAAAGGCGCCGCCGCAGATGAACAGCATGTTGGTGGTGTCCACCTGCAGGAATTCCTGCTGAGGATGCTTGCGGCCGCCCTGCGGCGGCACCGAGGCCACGGTGCCTTCCATGATCTTGAGCAGCGCCTGCTGGACTCCCTCGCCAGAGACATCGCGGGTGATCGACGGGTTGTCCGATTTGCGGCTGATCTTGTCGACCTCGTCGATGTAGACGATGCCGCGTTGGGCCCTCTCGACATTGTAGTCGGCGGCCTGCAGGAGCTTGAGGATGATATTTTCCACGTCCTCGCCCACATAACCCGCCTCGGTGAGGGTGGTGGCGTCCGCCATGGTGAACGGGACATCGATGATCCGCGCCAGAGTCTGGGCGAGCAGGGTCTTGCCGACCCCGGTGGGGCCCACGAGCAGGATGTTCGATTTGGCCAGCTCGACGTCGTTGTTCTTCTGCGCGTGGTTGAGGCGTTTGTAGTGATTGTGAACCGCGACGGAGAGCACCTTCTTGGCGTGCTCCTGGCCGATCACGTAGTCGTCGAGAACCTCACGGATTTCGCGAGGGGTCGGAACACCGTCCTTCGATTTAACGAAGGCGATCTTGTGTTCTTCGCGAATGATATCCATGCACAGCTCGACGCATTCATCGCAGATGAACACGGTCGGGCCGGCAATGAGCTTGCGCACTTCATGCTGACTCTTTCCGCAGAAAGAGCAGTAGAGGGTGCTCTTGCTGTCGCCGCTAGCGGCCTTCGTCATCGTCGCATCTCACTCTTTGGACGGCGCCGTTTCAAATCCGACGCCCACGCGGCCCGCGCTTCAAGAACGCCCCGCCCTGCAGGATATGCGCCGCAGATTGTCTAATTGTTGACTTTCTTCGATCCGGAAGCGGATCACAAGCTTAACACGCGACGAAACGGGGTGAAGAGGGCGCGCGCCGCGTTTGCGACGCGCGGGAAATGGCGAGACTTTGGAAGTAGGACGACCACAGCCCATTCGCCAGACCCCCACCTCTCCTGGACCTCTGGTGGCTTTCGATTTCGATGGGACTCTCACCTGTCGGGATAGTTTCAGAGCCTTCCTGGCCTGGCGCGGCGGGCCGTTGAGATACGCGCTGGGGATGGCCAGACTGTCGGCCGCGGCCGCCCGATACGCTCTCGACCGCGATCGTGGCCAGCTCAAGACCGCCATGATCGACGAGTTCCTGGCAGGCGCTTGCCGCGCCGATCTCGAAGGGCAGGCGCGAGAGTTCGCACTCTCGTCCTGGCGCCGACTGCTGCGGCCCGATGCACTGGAGTGCTGGAACCTCTGGCAAAGCCGCGGCGCGCGCCTGATCATCGTCACCGCGACTCCGGAGATCATCGTCTTGCCATTCGCCCACCGGCTCGGCGCGGAATTGCTGATCGGCTCGCGGCTCGCCTTCGATGAGAACGACCTGGCGCGGGGCCTCGATGGCGCCAATTGCCGGGGGGCCGAGAAAGTGAGCCGAATAGCGGCCGCGTTCGGCGCGTCGGCAAGGCTGCAAGCGGCTTACGGCGACAGCGACGGGGATATCGAGATGCTCGGCTTGGCCGAAGAGCGGGGATACAGGGTGTTCGTGCAACGGCCATGAAGCATGCAGGCGGCGCCGCCCTCGATCGTCTCGAACCCCTCCTGGCGGTCGTGCGGGGCTTTTCGGGATTGAGGGAGAAGAGCCGCGGCGTCTTCTATCGGCGGTCGAGGGCCTTTCTCCACTTCCACGAAGATCCGAGCGGCCTTTACGCCGACATGCGGTCGGCGGATGGCGGCTCATTCGACCGCCTGCAGGTCGACGACGAAACCGGGCGTGTCGAGCTGCTGCGTCGCCTGCGGGTCTGTGGACTGTGACCGCTACTTGGCGGCTTCCTCCGAGGCGGCGCGGCTATCGTAGATGTGGTCGACGATTCCCCACGCCTTGGCTTCCTCCGCGCTCATGAAGTGATCGCGGTCGAGAGTGCGCTCCACCTCCTCGTAGGTCCGGCCGGTGTGCTTGGCATAGAGCTCGTTCAGGCGCCGCTTGGTCTTCAGAATGTCCTCGGCGTGGCGCTCAATGTCCGAAGCCTTTCCCTGAAACCCGCCGGAAGGCTGGTGGAGCATGATCCGCGCGTTGGGCAGGGCCACTCGCATTCCCGCCTCGCCGGCCATGAGCAGGAACGATCCCATGGAGGCCGCCATCCCCATGCAGGTCGTGGCGACCGGACAGCGAATATATTGCATGGTGTCGTAGATCGCGAGGCCGGAGGTGACGATGCCGCCCGGCGAATTGATGTACATGTCGATCTGTTTCTTGGGAAACTCGGACTCCAGATAGAGCAGTTGCGCGCAGATGATCGCCGACAGAGAGTCGTCAACCGGCCCGTTGAGAAACACCACCCGCTCCCGCAGCAGGCGGGAAAAGATGTCGAAGGCGCGCTCCCCCCGGCTCGATTGCTCGACCACCATCGGCACGAGATTGAGGGAGTGAGTGAAGGTGTCGGTCATGGACGCGCCCAGGGGTTGGTGAATGCACCGAGTCGTCCAGAGGGGCGGCTCGCTTCGAGCCCTGATATCGCGTGGCGGTGGAGCGGTTGCAAGCGCGCGCGGCGCGCGAGCGTCTAAGCTTTCCCTGATTTCGTCCGCGTCGCCGATACTCGCTGGCCCCGGTCGGATGGGACCTTGGCCGGCGCCCCCCTTGCCGCGGTCCGCTTGGTCTCGGCCGTCGCCCGCGCCTCTACCCCGGACTGCTTCTTGTCTCCGCTCCTCCCCGCCGCGGGCGCGCCGACAGCGGCGGTGGCGTCCGCCGCCCTCTCCTGTTTGGCCGGTGCGGCTTCGCCATGGCCGGCCTTCCGGGGTTTCGCCTTCGCGGACTTCGCCTTGGCCGGTTTCCCGGCCGCGAAGCCCGGCGGCATGTCGTCCTCCGCCAGCAGGACCTCCTTGCTGACCGCCTTGTCGCTGACCGTGGCCCGGCTCAGGATGAGATCGACGACCTTCTCCTCGTAAAGCGGCGCGCGAACCTGGGTCTGAGCGTCGGGATTCTGGCGCAGCATGTCGAACACCTGCTGGGCCTGAGCGCCATACTGCATCGCCTCGGCGCGCAGCGCGTCGTTCAATTCCTGCTCGGTGATCGTGACCTCGGCGCGCCTGCCGATCTCGGCCAGCACCAAGCCAAGGCGCACCCGGCGCTCGGCGATCTTCCGGTACTCCGCGCGGAGAGTCTCCTCGCTCTTTCCCTCGTCCTCCGGCGAAGGGTGGCCGTGCTCCTTGTCATGTTCGACCTGGCGCCAGATGCCCTGGAACTCGCCCTCCACCATGCCCGGCGGCAGGGAAATCGGGTGCGCGGCGTCGAGTGCGTCGAGGAGGGCTCGTTTCAGCTTGAAGCGGGATGCGGAGTCGTACTGGCGCTGAAGGTTTGCGCGAAGCGCGGCCTCGAGGGCGTCGAGATCGGCCATTCCGAGCCGCTCGGCCAGGGATTTGTCGACGACGGCGGCTTTGGGTGCGCGGACTTCCTTGACCTTCACCGCGAACGCCGCGGTCTTTGTTCTCAACGCCTCCACGGGATAGTCGTCGGGAAAAATGACCGTGACGGCCACCTCCCCGCCCACCGCGGCGCCGACGAGCTGCGGCTCGAAACCCGGGATGAACTGGCCAGAGCCGAGGACGATCTCGGCGTCGCTGGCGGCGCCACCTTCGAACGCCGCGCCGTCGACCGTGCCGGCGAAATCGATCACCACCTGGTCGCCGTCCCTGGCCTTGATGTCCTTGCCCGCGCGCTTGGTGAAGGTGCGGTTCTGCGCCGCCAGCTCGGCCAGCCCCTCTTGCAGCTCCGCTTCGGCGGGAGCGTAGACCAGCCGGGTGAGCTTCAGTGTCGAGACGTCCATCGGGTCGAACTCGGGCATGATCTCGACGGCGAGGTCGTAGGCCAGGTCCTCCTTGCCGGCGAGCACCTGATCCATGTCCGACTGGGGCGTGAGATCGGGCCGAGCGGCGATGCGCAGCTTGTGGTCCTCGAGGACCTGCTGCGAGGTCTCGTTGAGCGTCTTCTCGACGACCTCGCCCATCAGAGCCTTGCCGTAGATCCGCCGAATGTGCGCCTGGGGCACCTTGCCGGGCCTGAATCCCTTGAGATTGAGGGTCGGGCCGATCTCGGCGATACGCGCGTCCAGCCGTGCGCCGAGTTCGGTGGCCGGCACCCGAACGCCAAAAACGCGGCTGAGGCCTTCGTCCAGTTTGTCAACGACTTGCATGAGGGCTTCAGATCTTCCTAGCGAGGCTTGTCCGGAGCGCGATGGAGGGGTGCGGTGACAAAGACGAAGCGCCGGCCGACCCGCGCGCGAACGAGCGTCCTTATGTCACGAAGCTCCGCGCAGCCTCAACCCCGGCCCGCGAGCGGCTGGTGCGGACGAGAGGACTCGAACCTCCACGCCTTGCGGCGCTGGGACCTAAACCCAGTGCGTCTGCCAGTTCCGCCACGTCCGCGCCTCGCGAGCCTCGATATGGGGTTTCCCGCGCCCTAGCGAGTGATTTCAGAGCCCTGCGGCGACACCGCGTCCGCCAAAGTGGCCCGGTCATAGAGGGAGCGTGACTCGTTGCGCCGCGCGGCGGCCGCCCATTCCTCTGATCTCGCCAGCCATTCGCTCAGCCGCTCGCCGGCATCGCCGGGCCCCGCGCGCACCGCGTCCAGGGCGGCGGCCAGATCGAGATCGGCGGCGACAATGCCCTGACGGATCGTGGCCAGACGGGCGCCAGGGTATCGCTCCGCGATCGCCCCCAACTGGGTTCGCGCCGCCTGAAGCATGACGACCGCCGAGGCCGCGTCACGATTTTCCAGCGCGGCGGCCGCGGCGCGCACCGCACGGCGGGCGTCCTCGACCGCCTGGCCCACGCGAAGCGGCTCGCTGCGGGCCGCGGGGCAGTTCGCGGGGTCCAGGGAGCGCACATAGGCGGCCAGGCCCTCGAGCACCGCGGGGGGCGGTTCAGGACCATCGAACTCCTCGGTGATCAGGCCATGGATGAACTTTTCGAGCGCGCCCGAGGAAGGATCGCGGGAGACCTTTCTCGCCGATCTTTGACCGCCCAGATCGGGAATGGGGCGCGGATCGTCGATGTGATCGCCGCGATGGGAGCTGAACAGGAACGACGTCACGTCGGCCGTCCCCGGAGCGCCGGAGAGGCCCGGGAACTGGAAGTCAGGGTTGGTGCGGCCGTTCTGATGACAGCTTTCGCAGGCGATCCCCGCGCGCGCCGCCTGGCCGCCGAGCAGCAAGGGATCACGGAACGCCGCCCGCCCGAGTTCGACACTGTAAGCGACGCCCGCCACGCGTGGGAGGGCCAGACACTCCGTGGGCCGCCTCGTCAACAAAACCGACGCGTCCGAGTCGCGCGCCAGCCATCGCATCGCCTTCAGGGGCGGTGGCCCGGGAGCCGCGGCCGTGGCGGCGAGGCCGAGGGTGGCCGCGATCAGGAAGCCGGATCGCCGCCGTGATCGATCCAACGCCTCAAGGCCTCCGCTTCGGCGCAACCAAAAGCGCATTGGGTGTCCAACTTCGCGAGCATCGCCCGCGCGCCCGCCAGATCGCCACGGATCACCTTCAGTTCGCCATAGTATTCACTCGCTCCCCGGTGGGTCGGGGATATCGCCAGCGCCGCCCGGTAGAGCGATTCCGCCCGCTCCAGATCGCCGAGTTTGCGCCAGACATAACCCTGATAGGTGATGATGTCGGGGTGGGGTCCGAAGGCCTGCTGCGCCTGCTGCAAGGCGATGAGGGCCTCGGGGTAGCGCCGCTCATTGATGAGGCTCACGGCCCTGACATAGGCGCTGTCACCCTCACCGGCCGAAGCGAACATCAATCCGGCGGGAGACGCCAGGGACGCGGTCCCGCCGGCGGCGGACATCGCCGCCTCGACGGCGGTGACGGCGGCCTTCAGATCGGCGGCTTGCGGACAGGCGTCGTTGCAGGTGGCCGCCCGGGCCTTCAACACCTCGAGCTGCGCGGCCGCCTTGTCCTTCTGTTTCAATCTGGCCAGGGAGACGGCGTATTCGCGGCGCGCGTCGATCGGGTCGGGATCGATCTTCACCGACCGCTCATAGGCGTGCGCCGCGCCCTTGACGTCGCCGGCCGCCGCTCTCGCCATCCCCAGCATGTACCAGCTGATGGCGACCTTCGGCTGGACTTCGGTGACATGTTCGAAGTCCCGGGCCGCATCCTTGTACTTTCCGCTCTGAAAGGCCGCCGTGCCACGCTGATATTCCTCGACGGCGTTGTATTCAGGGGCCGAGACGCTGGGCATCTGGCCCCCGCCTCCCCCGCCGCCGCCCATTGCGCGCACCGGCGCGACCGCGAGGCTCACTCCGACAAGGGCGAGCCCGAAGGCGGCGGATAGAACGAGATCGGATCTCATGGCGCAGACCCCCAAATGAGAGCCTGCGATCATGGCCCAAAGCGCCTGACGAGTCACGCGCGAGCCCGGTCGCGCCGCGTCCCGCGCGTCGCGCCGTTCACCAATTCTTCATCATGAACAGCGAGTTTACGCGGGTCTTCAGTTCGAAGGCGCCCACCATCATCGACTTCTTCAGAAGCCCGGCTTCATCGCCGGGCTCTTTTTTCGCAACCGCCTCGCCGCTTTGTTGCACCCCAGGTCCGGCGGCGGTATGAGGCCGCTCCTCCGCGATGGGCCTTTTCCTCGGTAGCTCAGTTGGTAGAGCAGCCGGCTGTTAACCGGCGGGTCGCAGGTTCGAGTCCTGCCCGGGGAGCCACTTTCAGGTCGCTCCTGCTTGGGGACGGCGAACTCAGCTGGTGACTTCTGCTCGCTGTCCGTGCCAGGCGAGCGCGGTTTCCAGGATGGTTTCGAGGTTCGTGAATCGCGGAGTCCAATCAAGCGTCGCTCTCATCCGGCTCACGTCCGAGACCGCACTGGCGGGGTCCCCAGGCCGTCTCGCGGTCCGACATTGCGGGATTTCACGGCCAAGGAGCGATTCGAGCGCGGCGATCACCTCGAGCACCGTGTAGCCGCGGCCGTAGCCGCAGTTGAGGGTGACCGGCGGGCCGCCGCGTTCGAGGTAGTCGAGCGTGGCGAGGTGTGCGGCCGCCAGGTCCGAGACATGGATGTAGTCGCGCTCGCCAGTGCCATCGCGGGTGTCGTAGTCGTCCCCGTAGATCTCCAGCCACGGTCGCTGACCGAGCGCCGCTTCCACGGCGTGCCTGATCAGACCAATCGACTCGGCCCCCGCCTGACCCGAGCGGCCCCGCGGATCGGCGCCCGCCACGTTGAAGTAACGCAGGCACACCGGTCGGAATCCCGGCTGGGCCGCCGCGAGATCCTTCAACATCATCTCGGTCATGTATTTCGAGGCGCCATAGGGGCTGAGGGGGCGCGCGGGCGCGTCCTCGCTCACCGGCGAAGTGGCGCAGGCGCCGTAGACAGCGGCGGTCGAGGAAAAGACGAAACGAGTCACGCCCCTTCTCAGGCATGCCTGAGCGAGCGCCAGCGAAGCGCAGGTGTTGTTGCGGTAGTATTTTGCGGGATCGGCCACGGATTCCGGCGCCGAAATGCTTCCCGCGAAATGCATCACCGATTCGATCCGATGGCGCGCGAGCACACTGTCGACAAACGCCAGATCGCCGACGTTCCCTTGATGAAAAGGCGCCTCGCGCACAACCGCCTCGCGCACGCCGGTGGACAGATCATCGATGACGACGACGTCGCGGCCGGCATCGCACAGGGCGAGAACCGCGTGGCTGCCGATGAATCCTGCTCCGCCGGTCACGAGCACCGATCCCGCGATCACCGGCCGTTCTCCGTGGATTCGCCCAATCCGCTCGATCGCCCGCCGCTCGCGGGCCGGTCGGCGGCATAGTAGGCGCGGTACCAGTCGCAGAACGCCGAAACTCCGACGTCTATGGGTGTCGACGGCTTATATCCGATCAGGGCTTCGAGCAGCGAGGCGTCGGCGAATGTCCGCGGGATATCCCCAGGCTGCATCGGCATCAGGTTGAGGATCGCCTTTCTTCCGAGGGCGCGTTCGACCTCGGCGATGAACACCAGCAGATTCACCGGTTCCCCTCGCCCGATATTCACTACCCTCCACGGCGCCACCGGGCTGAGGGAATCCCGGGCGCCTTCGATCGGCGAGCCCTGGCGCGGCTCGACATCCAACAAACGCCTCACACTCTCGACAAGATCATCCACATAGGTGAAGTCGCGATCCATATGGCCATTGTTGAACACATCTATAGGTCGCCCGTTCTCTATGCCGTCAACAAACTTGAACAGCGCCATATCCGGGCGGCCCCATGGACCGTACACCGTGAAGAACCTGAACACTGTGGTTGGAATGCCCCAAAGGTGGCTGTACGAGTGCGTCATCTGCTCCGACGCCTTCTTCGTCGCCGCGTAGAATGTCAGCGGGTGATCCGCCATCTCGGTTTCCACGAACGGCATGAGCGTATTGGCGCCGTACACCGAGCTCGTCGAGGCGACCAGCAGGTGGCGAACCGAGAGAACGCGCGCCACCTCCATTATATTGAAGGCGCCCACGAGGTTGGAATCAACATACGATCGGGGGTGAGTGAGACTATATCGCACACCCGCCTGGGCGGCAAGGTGAACGATGATTTCCGGTTTCACTTCATATGAGACTCTAAGCAGTTCATCCATGTCTTCCAACATGAATAGATGTGCAGAAAATCTCGTACTCCGCTTCAGCAATTCGTGGCGAGACTTCTTCAGTTCCACGTCGTAGTACGCGGTCATTCCGTCGATGCCTATGACCTCGTGGCCCTCGGCGAGCAGACGGCCGGCCAGATGGAAGCCTATGAAGCCGGCGGAACCGGTGATCATGATTCTCATCGGTCAAACTCTCGATTCGCGCCGCTTGGCTGGGAACGCGGCGGCGCCTGGGCCGGATCGCCGCCAGCCTCGCCTCACCAGACTCCCGAGTTCGGCATCGACATCCACGGCTCGGCCGGCGCGAGCGCCGATCCTTTCTGGAGCAGCTCTATGGAAATGCCGTCCGGGGAGCGAACGAAGGCCATGTGACCGTCGCGTGGCGGCCGATTGACCGTCACCCCGCCGTCCATCAGCTTCTGGCACACGGCGTAGATATCTTCGACCTCGTAGGCCAGATGTCCAAAGTTGCGACCGCCGTCGTAGCTCTCCGGATCCCAGTTGTGAGTCAACTCGACGGTCGGCGCGCGCCGATGCCTTGCGTCTTCCACGTCCCCCGCCGCGGCCAGGAACACCAGAGTGAATTTGCCGCCGGGGTTGTCGAAACGGGAAACTTCCTCGAGGCCCAGCTTGCCGCAGTAGAAATCCAGGGCCTGGTTCAGATCCCCGACCCGAACCATGGTGTGAAGATAGCGCATGTCGATCCTCTCTTCGCGCCCGCCCGACGAGCGCCGTGGCGGGTGAGGCCCGTGGGTTACAGTCCGATTTGCGGCGAGATTCTGTCCGCGTTTTCATTTGCGCTCGAACCGGGAGCGCATCACAACCCGTCGGCATTCCCGATCGCCAGGAAAGGTAGCGGCGGTTCCGCCGATTTCTCGAAGCAAACGGCATGCGTTTCAAGCCACAATATCTGGTCGTCGGGGCATTCGTCGTGCTCGTCTTCGCCTATCTGCTTCTGCGTCCTCTGATGGGCGCGGAGAAGAAGGCGCATGCCGCGACCGCCAAACCGGCCGGCGCATCGGCGCCGCCCCTGGTCCAGGTGAGCCTCGCGCCGGAGATGCAGCATCCTTGGGCCGTCACCTTCCGCGGTCGCACCCAGGCGTTCCGCACGGTGGTCGTGCGCTCGGAGACGGCGGGACCGGTGGCGGCGACTCCGGTCCTCCAGGGGACCGTCGTGCGGGCGGGAACGGTGCTCTGCCGACTGGCCGTGGATGCCCGGCAGGCGATGCTAGACGAGATGCGCGCCAACATGCGCGCCAAGAGCCTGCAGATGCAGGCCTCGGCCAATCTCGCCGCCAAGGGCTATCGTTCCAGGACTCAGGTTCTGAGCGCGCAGGCCGACCTCGACTCGGCCTCGGCGGCGGTGCGTCAAGCTGAGGTGGCCCTGCGACAGGTGGATATCCGCGCACCCTTCGCCGGCGTCTTCGATCACCGCGACGCGGAGGTCGGGACCTATCTCGCCCCCGGCCAACCGTGCGGCACGATGATCCAACTCGATCCGCTACTCATCGTGGGCGACGTGCCTGAGACCGACGTCGGCAAGCTGCGGATCGGCGATACCGCCAGCGCCAAGCTGGTCTCGGGCGCGACGATCACCGGCCGCGTACGGTTCGTGGCAAGCGACGCCGATCCGACGACCAGGACCTATCGCGTCGAGGTGACATCGGCCAATCCCGGCGGACGGACGGCGTCGGGGCTCTCCGCGGAGCTCGCCGTTCGCGCCGGGATCGGCGCGGCCCACAAGGTTCCGGTTTCGGCCCTCGTCCTCGACGCCGCCGGCCGCCAGGGGGTGCGTTACGTGGCCGCCGGACAAACGGTGGCGTTCGCGCCGGTCACGGTGCTCGAGGTCGATCCGGATGGAGTGTGGGTCACCGGCCTCAACGGCGACGCCAGTGTCATCACGGTCGGTCAATCCTATGTGTCGGAAGGTCAGCGGGTGAGAGTCGCGGCGCGCTGAGCGCCGGGGACCCCTTTGGGAGAGGCGGATGGTCGGGGCGCTCATCGACGGCGCGATCAAGAGGCGAAAGGTGATCCTGGCGGTCACTGTCGTCCTGTGCCTGTTCGGCTTGTGGGCCTATCTCACCCTTCCGCGCGAAGCCGATCCAGACATCACCGTGCCGTTCATCACGGTGACCGTGCCCTATCCGGGGGTGAGCCCCGAGGATTCCGAGCGCCTTCTCGTGCGGCCGTTGGAGCGCGAGCTCCAGTCGATCCGCGGCCTCAAGGAGATGAACGCCCGCGCCGTTCAGGGCGCCGCGATCGTCACTCTCGAGTTCGAGGTGAACTTCGACAAGAACAAGGTGCTGCAAGATGTCCGCGCCAAGGTCGACCTGGCGCGCGGCCGGTTCCCGCCCGACGCCCTGCCTCCTGACATCGAAGAGGAAAACATCAGCGACAACGCCTCGATCGGCATCGTGCTTTCAGGCCAGGCGCCGGAGCGGGCGCTGAATGCGGCCGTCCTCGATCTCAAGCAGCATCTGGAAGGCCTGCCTGGCGTCCTTCGCGCCGATGTCGAGGGCGGCCGTGAAGAGGTGATGGAAGTCACCGTCGATCCGGTTCGCATGGAGGCGTACGGCGTCAGCGCGACGGACCTCGCTCAGGTCATCGGGCGCAACAACCAGCTCATTCCGGCCGGCGATCTTCGCACTCATCAGGGCGCCTTCGCCGTCAAGCTGCCTGGCGTCGTCCAGAACCCCAAGGACATCCTCGACCTGCCGATCAAGACCAACGGCGACAGGGTCGTGACCGTCGGCGACATCGGCGAGGTGCACCGGACATTCAAAGAGCCGACCTCGATCACCCGCTTCAACGGCGCGCCCGCCTTTGCGCTCTACGTGGTCAAACGTCCCGGCGCCAACGTGCTGGACACGGTCAAGGTGATCAAGGCGGCGGTCGCCGCCGATCAGCTCCATTGGCCCTCGACCATCCACGCCGACTACACCTTCGATGAGAGCGAGTTCATCGGCCAGACCCTCACCATCCTGGAATCGGGGATCATCACGGCGACGCTCCTGGTGATGCTGATCATCATCGGGGCATTGGGGATTCGCCAGGGACTGATGGTCGGAGCGGCGATTCCGGCCTGCTTCCTGATCGCCTTTCTCCTGCTCCAGCGGCTGAATATCACCCTCAACCAGATGGTGATGTTCGGTCTGGTCCTGGCAGTCGGCATCCTCGTCGACGGCGGCATCGTGGTCGTCGAGTACGCCGATCGCAAGATGGCCGAGGGCCTGGACAAATCGGCCGCCTTCGCCGCCGCCGCCAAGCGGATGTTCTGGCCGGTGGTGAACGGCACCCTGACCACCCTGAGCGCTTTCGTGCCATTCCTGTTCTGGAACTCGATCGCCGGCAAATTCATGAGCTTCCTGCCGATCACCCTCTTCTTCGTGCTCGGCGCCTCCATCTTCGTCGCCCTGGTCGTCACTCCGGCGCTCGGTTCGCTGGTCGGCCGCAAGCAGGGGGCCGACCTGAAGCACCTCGCCGAGATCGAAAAGTCCGAGCACGGCGATCCCAAGGTCATGAGCGGGTTCATGGGCTGGTACGCCCGCGCGCTGGACCGGGCGGGCCGACATCCGGGAATCGTGACCGGCGGCGCGGTGGCCGCCATCGCCATCGTCATCGGGGTGTTCGCCACCCATCCGCACGACGTGAAATTCTTCATCGATCAGGACCCGGACTACGTCGCCGTCTACGTCAAGGCGCGCGGTAATCTGTCGGTCCAGGCGCAGGACACCCTGGTGGCCGAGGTCGAGCGGCGGCTGACCGGGGTCAAGGGCGTCAAGTCGATGTATGTGCGTTCCGGCGCCCTTTCCGGCGGCGGGCCCAACGCGCCGCCCAACGACACCATCGGCCGTATCCAGATCGAGTTCGTCGACTTCGCCGCCGAGAAGGCGCTGGGCGTGACCGGCCGCCAGATCGCCGCGGCGATACGCGAGCGCCTCGGCGAGACGCCCGGAATCCTCACTGAATTGCGCCTCCCCCAAGGCGGCCCGCCGGTCGGCAAGGACGTGCAGGTTGAATTGCGGGGCCAGGACCCCGTTGCGCTGGACAGGGCCGCCGATCTGGTCCGCGCCAAGCTCGCGGCCGATCCCCAGATCGTCGAGCTGGAGGATAACCGCACATCGCCGGGAATCGAGTGGAACTTCACGGTCGACCGGGTAGCCGCCGGCCGCTACGGCGTCGACGTCACCTCGGTGGGTCAGGCCATCCAGTTCGTCACCGATGGCATACTGGCCGGCAAGTTCAGGCCGGTGGACGCCCAGCAGGAACTCGACATCCGAGTCCGCTTCCCAGCGGATCAGCGTAACATCTCCGCCTTCGAAAGGCTGAAGATCGCCACGCCGCAAGGTCCCGTCCCGGCCAGCTATTTCGTGAGAATGACCCCCGCCCAGCAAGTGAATTCCATCGTCCGCCGCGACAGCCAGCGGCTCGTGGTGGTTCAGGGCAACGTCAAGGGCGAGGCGCCCAATCAGAAGATCGCCGAACTGAGGCCGTGGCTCGCCCATGCGCCGATCGATCCCACGGTGCGCTGGAAGTTCCGGGGCGCCGATGAGGAGAATCAGAACGCCGGCGCCTTCTTCGCCGTCGCCATGGCGGTCACCCTGTTCCTGATGGCCACTATATTGCTATGGCAATTCAATAGCTTCTACGGCGTGTTCGTGACCCTTTCGGCGGTGGTGTTGTCGACGGTCGGGGTGCTGCTCGGCGCCGATCTCAATATCGCTCACACCTTCGACTATATTTCGACGATCATGATGGGGACCGGGATCATCGCCCTGGCCGGCGTGGTCGTCGGCCACAACATCGTGCTCGTGGACACCTTCTACCAGCTGCGGCGGGCCGGCCATGAGGCGGACGACGCCGCGGTGCGCGCCGCCACGCAACGGTTCCGACCGGTGATGCTGACCACCGTGGTGACGGTCATCGGCCTCCTGCCGCTGATGTTTCAGCTACATCCGGACTTCGGCGCCGGGGGTATCGACTACAAGGCGCCAGGTTCGGAATGGTGGGTGCAGCTCTCTGCGACGGTCGTCTTCGGACTCACGTTCTCGACGCTCCTGACGCTGTTTCTGACGCCGGTCGCGTTGGCGGCGCCCAAGGCCATGAGCCGCACGCTCGGCGGCCTCGCCCGCAGGCTTCCCCGGCCCCGCGCCGTCGGGCCGGCGGCCATATCTACTCGGCCGCGGTTGCCGCAGGCCGCCGAATAGGGGGCCGATCGCCGCGCGTCTGCCTGCGCCAGAGCGCCGCGTACTCGCCTCCAGCCGACAGCAGCTCGGCGTGACCGCCTCTTTCGACGATCCGGCCGCGGCGGATGACGAGGATCTGGTCCGCGTCAGCGATTGTGGAGAGCCGATGGGCGACTACCAGAGTCGTGCGGCCCGATCTCACCCGACGCAGAGTCTCCTGGATGGCCGCCTCCGTGCGCCCGTCGAGCGCGCTGGTCGCCTCGTCAAGGATGAGGAGGCGCGGGTTGGCGAGGAGGGCTCGGGCGAGTCCCACGCGCTGACGTTCTCCGCCGGAAAGCTTCAGGCCGCGTTCGCCGACCCGCGTCTGCATCTTATGTGGAAGTCCGTCGATGAATTTGGCCAGTTCCGCCGCCTCCGCGGCGTCCCAGACCGCCCTCTCGGAGGCGTCTGGATCGCCAAAGGCGATGTTCGAGAACAAGGTGTCGTTGAAGAGGGCGACGTCTTGCGGGACCAGGGCGATGGCGCCGCGGAGGGCCTTCGATTTCACCTCGCGAAGGTCGACCTTGTCGATGATGATCCGGCCGCGCTGGGGATCGATGAGCCTCAGCGCCAAGCGCACCATGGTGGTCTTGCCGGACCCTGACGGTCCGACGAGAGCCGTGGTCGACCCCGGGGGGGTTCTGAAGCTGACCTCCTCGAGTCCCACGGAACGGGCGGCGTGCTGATAACCGACGTTCTCGAACACCAGGTCGGCGCCCCGCCCTGATGCCGGGGGAAGGGGCTTGGCGTTCGGCGCGTCGACGATGTCTGGCTTGACCGTCAGCAATTCCAACATCTGCTCCATGTCGATGAAGGACTGGCGAATCTCGCGATAGTTCATCCCCAAGGTGAACAGCGGCGCGTACACCGTTTGCAGAATGAGGATGCAGGCGGTCACGCCACCGATGCTCATTCTGCCGTTCAGGACTTCGAGTCCTGCAAGGAGTACGATTACCACGAGACCGAAATTCAAGACGACCGATTGGATCGAATTGAGCAGCTGCAGCGAGGTGTTGGATTTGACGGCAGCCTGCGTGTATTGTCCCAGCGCCTTTTCGTACTGAGAAACGATGCGTTGTTCAGATCCGAAGGTCTTGATCGTCTCGTAATTGATCAAGGCGTCGACCGCGAAACCGGCGGCGTCGGAATCGGCCTCGTTCAGCGCCCGCCGGTGCTTTATCCGCCAGTTGGAAATCGAGAAGGTGAAGCCGACGTAGATGACGATCGTCGCCACGGCGACGAGAGCCAGGCGCCAGTTGAAGCGGGTCGTGAGGACCAGCGCCGCCATGATCAGCTCGAGAACCGTGGGGCCCAGGTTGAAGACGACACTACGCAGCAGGAAGTCCGTGGACCGCGCCCCCCTGTCGATCAGCCGCGAGAGACCGCCGGTCTGTTTGCCCTGGTGGAAGTTGAGCGACAGCGACAGGGAGTGGGCGAAGGTCTCGATCGCCGACTGCGCAAGAGCCATCTGAGAGACAGGCGTGAAGATCGAATCGCGCACGTAGGGCGTGGTGTTGGCGAGGAACCTCAGAGCCACCCATCCGAACACCAGTCCTGCGAAGCCTAGGAAGACCGCGTGGCTGGAGGGTCGTCCATGGTTCAGGTGGTCGATCGCCGCCTGAATGAGCAGGGGCCCGGTCACCCCCGCCCACTTCCCCAGCAGGACCAGCCCCAAGGCGGCGCCCAGTCTGGTCTTCAATCCCTTCGCCCTCGAGCGCATCACCAGCCGAATCAAGTCGGCCATCGAGGTCCAGAAGTTGAACCTCGACGGCGACGAAGCGGCGGCCGGCGGCGCGATCGCCCTGTCTCCGGTCGGATCGAGCGACCTCATCGAGTCGGCGCCGCAGGGTCAGCGAGAATGGTCGTCTGAACGCCTCCGCCTGGGGTCACCCAGTCGATGCGCCAGCCAAGGGCGATCTGCTCTCCGTCAAAAGAAACCGGCGGCAAGGCCAGGGACGTCACCGGAACGCTGACGCCGTGCTGTAGTCCCGCGCCCGAGACGCCGAGCTCATGCACCCCCGGCGAGAGCGGCTCGTCCAAAGCGACAGTGAACCGCCCCCGCGAATCGGTGGTGGTCTGGTCGCGGCGAACGCCGTCCACAAAGACGGTAACGGGCGTCGCCCCCGGACCCGTCCCGGAGACCACCGCGGCCCCCTTCCGGTCGTAGTCCACGGCAAGCAGGCGAAGACCCGCGAGGCGATTGATGAAGACGCTCGCCCCGGCGCCCGCGCGCAGTTGCGCCGCCAAGCCGGTGGGCGAAATCGCCAGATAGCCCTCGGACTGGATGACCCGTCCTGCCTCCGACATCGACAGTCCGAGCAGCCTGACCTCGCTGGATCTGGAGAGCGACACGCGCCACTTACCGTCGCGATCCGCGGTCGTCAGAATCGCCGCGCCTTTCGGACTAGCCAACCGCACCTTCGCGCCGGCGCTCGCCAGCCCCTCGATGAGCATCAAGCCGCCGACTTCGGGGCGGATCGAAAGAACCCGAGGCGGCGCGTGGTAAGCGCGCTCCGCAGCCGAACGGCGCGGCGGCTCCCCGGGCCGGGCCGTCGAGCCAGGCGGGGCCTGGCAAGCGCCGACGGAGATCCACAGCCCCAGGCAGAGCCCCATCGCCACAGTTCGGTCCGCTTGAATCGTTTCGCCTTTCCGTCGACTGTCGGCTGGAATACCAGAGAATCGTCGCACATCCGCTGGCGCGGGCGCGGACTTTTTCTCGCCCGAAGGGGAGATCGTGCCGGAGCCGAGCGCCCGTCTGGAATCGATCTGCGTCTACTGCGGATCCTCCGAGGGCGCACCCACGGCTTGGCGCGCCGCGGCGACCGACCTAGGGCGGATCCTTGCCAACCAAGGCCTGCGCCTCGTCTATGGCGGCGGCGGCGTCGGCTTGATGGGCGAATGCGCCCGTTCGGCGAGGGCGGCCGGCGGAAGCGTGCTCGGCGTCATCCCGGCCTTTCTGGTTCCCCGGGAAGCGGGGTCCGCGGGCGCCGACACCATGGTGGTCAAATCGATGCACGAGCGGAAGCTGATGATGTTCGAGCAGGCGGACGGGTTCGCCATTCTTCCCGGCGCGATCGGGACGCTCGAGGAGGTCGTGGAACTCCTGTCATGGCGTCGCCTCGCACTTCACGCAAAGCCGATCGTCTTCTTCAATCCGGATGGTTTCTGGGACCCGCTCTTCGATCTCTTCGGGGCTTTCATTGAACAGCGCATGCTGCCGGGCGAATTCGATCAGTGCTGGCGCGCCGTCACGGAAGTCCGCGACATTCTGCCGGCCCTTCGCGCGATGCCTTCCTCGGCAATGAGGACAATTCCGGTCATCGCGACCTTGATTTGAGAGGGCAAAGCCGTCAGCCGCCCTCGCCGACGCGGTCGCGAAAGCCGTTTACGATCGGATATCGCCGGTCGCGGCCAAAGGCCCTGGCGCCGATCTTGACGCCCGGAGCGGCTTGGCGGCGCTTATATTCCGATCGGTAGAGAAGACCTTGCACCCGTTCCACGGTTCGCGGGTCATGGCCGCGCGCCACGACTTCATCCAACGTGGCCTCGTCTTCCACCAGACCGTGGAGAATGGCGTCCAGCTCCTCATAGGGGGGGAGACTATCCTGATCGGTCTGCCCGGCCCGAAGTTCGGCCGAGGGCGGTTTGGTGAGGATCCGCTCGGGGATCGGCGCGGCCGGGCCGCCGTACGGGGCCTTGGCGTTGCGCCACCTCGCCAAGGCGAACACCTGGACTTTGTAGAGATCCTTCAAGACGTTGTAGCCGCCGCACATGTCACCATAGAGGGTCGCGTAGCCGACCGCCATCTCGCTCTTGTTGCCGGTGGTGAGCAGCATCAGGCCGAGCTTGTTGGAGAGGGCCATCATGGTCACGCCGCGGATGCGCGCCTGCAGGTTCTCCTCGGTGATGTCGGGCGCGAGGCCCTCGAAGTCCCGCGCCAGCATGGCCTCGAAAGTGGCCACGGCCGGGCCGATGGCGATCTCCTCCAGGCGGACCCCGCAGCGGCGGGCGCAGTCGGCTGCGTCCTCCAGGCTTTCGCGGCTGGTGTAGGCCGAGGGGAGCATCCAGGCGCGCACGCCTTCCGCCCCCAGGGCGTCGCGGGCGACGGTGAGTGAAAGAGCCGAATCGAGGCCGCCGGAGAGGCTGACCAACACCCCATTGAAGCCCGATTTGCGCACGTAGTCGCCAAGGCTCAGCACCATGGCCCGATAGATCTCCTCCAGACCGCGCGGCCACGAGGCTCGGGGCGCATCGACGCAGCGCCACAGCGCGCCGCTCTTTTCCCAGGTCGAGTAGCCGATGTCCTCTGCGAACATCGGAAGAGACATGCACAGCTCGCCGTCAGCCTGGAGGGCGAAGGAGCCGCCATCAAAAACAAGTTCATCCTGACCCCCAACCTGATTGACGTAGATCAGCGGAAGTCCCGTCTCCGCCACCCGGGCGCGGGCTATCCCGAGACGCTCGTCGTCGGAGGTGCGGCGAAAGGGGGAACCGTTGGGGACGAGGAGAAACTCGGCCCCCTTCGCCTTCAGACGCCGGCAGGGCTCGGGGCCCCATATGTCTTCACAGATCGGCGCCCCGATCTTCACGCCGGCGACCTCGAAGAAACCCGGGTCTTGACCGGGCGCGAAAATCCGCTTTTCGTCGAAGACACCGTAGTTGGGCAGGTCGATCTTGAACGCCACGCCCTGGATGGACCCCGCCGCCACCAGAGCGACGGCGTTTCGCGGGCGCCCGTCTTCGCCGGGCCAAGGCAAGGTCACCAGCGCCGCGCAGCCCGCCGTTGTCGCCGGCGCCAGCCGGTCCAACGCGCGTCGACACGCGGCCACGGCGGCGCGCTTGAGAACCAGGTCCTCTGGCGGATAACCGATCAGAAACAGTTCCGGAAAAAGCGCCAGGTGCGCCCCGCGGTCGGTCGCGCGGGCGATCAGATCCTTCGCCAGGGCCTCATTGCCCTCGATGTCGCCCACGGTTGGATTGGCCTGAAGGGATGCGACGACAAAACGCGATGGCATGCGCGGTTTCTACCGTCGCACCATCTCGGAGACCACCGGCAAATCCTGGTTCGCACGGCTCGGCCCGCGCAGGTCACTCGTCGCGGTGAACCCGTTCTCGGCGCTCGTGCTGCTCCTGAGCCTCCAGACCCAGGGTCGCGATCGGTCGGGCCTCGAGGCGCGCCAGACCGATTGGCTCGCCGGTCTCCTCGCAGTAGCCGTAGGCGCGCGCCTCGATCCTGCGCAACGCGTCGTCGATCTTCGAGATCAGTTTGCGTTGGCGGTCGCGAGTCCGAAGCTCCAGCGCGCGGTCGGCTTCGCAGGAGGCGCGATCCGCGAGATCTGGATGATTTTCGGTTTCCGATTGGAGATGGGTCACGGTTTCGCGCGACTCGCGGAGGATATCGTCCTTCCAGTCGAGCAGCTTATGTCGAAAGTACTCGAGCTGCCGGTCGTTCATGAAGGGTTCGTCCTCTCTGGGACGATACTCGACATCTTTCAATTTTACAGACGCTTGCATCGACGCCTCGCGACCCCGCCTCGGAAGCACCGCTCCCCGCACAACGCCGCGCTTATATCAAAAGGAACCGAACGGGCAATGAACGTAGCGCCGCCGCGCTGTCTCGCCGCAACCCAGCAACAAATTCGCCGTTGTCGCGCTTAGCGCGGTTCGCTCCATGCGCGAGCGCCCGGCGCGAGACAACCCCGGCGTCACCGCTCATGTTCATGATTTGTTCTTGCTGTATCAGCGACTCCATCTACTAAATTGGTCCCTTGGCCGGCTGGCGGCGCGCGAGAGTTTAGCCTCACCCAATGTCCGAGAATTCCCGCTTCATCCGCGTTCGTGGCGCACGCGAGCACAACCTGAAGAACGTCAGCGTCGATATCCCGCGCGGCGAACTCGTGGTCCTGACCGGCCTTTCCGGCTCTGGCAAGAGCAGCCTCGCCTTCGACACCATCTACGCCGAGGGCCAGCGCCGCTATGTCGAGAGCCTTTCCGCCTATGCGCGGCAGTTCCTCGAATTGATGAGCAAACCCGACGTCGACTACATCGAGGGCCTGTCGCCCGCTATTTCGATCGAGCAAAAAACCACCAGCCGAAATCCGCGTTCGACCGTGGGCACCGTGACCGAAATCCACGATTACATGCGCCTGCTTTGGGCGAGAATCGGCGTGCCTTATTCGCCTGCGACTGGATTGCCGATTCTGAGCCAGACCGTAAGTCAAATGGTGGACAAGCTCGCCGAACTTGCCGACGGCGAGCGCATCTACCTGCTCGCGCCGGTCGTGCGCGACCGGAAGGGCGAGCACCGCAAGGAGATCGCCGAGTGGCAGAAGGCCGGCTTCCAGCGGCTGAAAATCGACGGCCGGTACTATCCTATCGAAGACGCCCCGCATCTGGAGAAGACCTTCAAGCACGAGATCGACGTCGTGGTGGATCGCCTGGTCACGCGCACTGGTCAGGAGAGTCGCTACGCTGACAGCCTCGAGACGGCGCTGCGTCTGGCCGATGGCATCGCGATCGCCGAATGGGCGGAGGAGGATCAGTCCCAGGAAGGGCCCAGACGACTGATCTTTTCCGAGCGGTTCGCCTGCCCGGTCTCCGGATTCTCGATCGCGGAGATCGAACCGCGGCTGTTTTCATTCAACAGTCCCGCCGGGGCATGCCCAGCCTGCGATGGCCTCGGCATGAAACTCGCCTTCGATCCCGACCTCGTTATCTCCGACAAGGATCGGACTCTCCATCGCGGCGCGGTCTCGCCGTGGTCCAAGGGGCCCTCCCCGCTCTACACCCAGACTCTCCAGGCGCTCGCGCGCCATTACGGATTCTCGATGGACGAAGCCTGGTGGAAGCTTCCCGACGAGGCGAAGCAGGTCATCCTGCATGGATCGGGCGGTGAGAAGATCCGCTTTGTCTATGACGACAACGCCCGCAAATACGAGGTCAGCAAGAGCTTCGAAGGCGTCCTGCCCAACCTCGAACGCCGTTGGCGGGAGACCGATTCCAGTTGGGTGCGCGAGGAACTCGGCCGGTATCAGTCGGAGACTCCGTGCGAGGCTTGTGGCGGGGCCCGCCTGAAACCGGAAGCTCTGGCGGTGAAGATCTCCGACCGGAACGTCGCCGAGATTTCCACGCTGGCCATCCGTCCGGCCCGGGACTGGTTCGCATCGCTCGAGAGCCAGCTCTCCGAAAAGCAGATGGAGATCGCCCGGCGGATTCTCAAGGAGATCAACGACCGACTTCGGTTCCTGGTCGATGTGGGACTGGAGTACCTGAACCTCTCCCGCGCTTCCGGCTCGCTTTCAGGTGGCGAAAGCCAGCGGATCCGCCTTGCAAGTCAGATAGGATCTGGCCTCACCGGGGTCCTCTACGTGCTCGATGAGCCGTCCATCGGATTGCATCAACGCGACAACGCGCGCCTGCTCACCAGCCTCAAGGGTTTGAGGGACCTCGGCAATTCAGTGCTCGTTGTCGAGCACGACGAAGAAGCCATTCTCGCCGCTGATTACGTCATCGACATGGGCCCCGCAGCCGGCGTGCACGGCGGCGAAATCGTTGCCGAGGGGGCCCCTTCGGACATCATGGCAAGTCCCGCGAGCCTGACGGGCCAGTATCTTACCGGCGCGCGCGCGATACCGACCCCCAAACACCGAAGGCCATTTTCCGCCAACCTCGCGGTGCGAGTGGTCGGCGCAACCGGAAACAACCTGAAATTCGTCACCGGCGAGATACCCGTGGGAACCTTCACCTGCATCACCGGGGTGTCTGGGGGAGGCAAGTCCACCTTCATCATCGAGACCCTGTACAAGGCCGCTGCGCGGCGGCTCAACAACGCCTCCGACGGACCCGCTCCCCACGAGCGCGTCGAAGGACTCGAACACTTCGACAAGGTTATCGACATCGATCAGAGTCCCATCGGCCGCACCCCGCGCTCCAACCCTGCCACCTACACCGGCGCCTTCACCTCGATTCGCGACTGGTTCGCCGGCCTGCCCGAAGCGAAGGCGCGGGGATACGGGCCTGGACGGTTCAGTTTCAACGTCAAGGGCGGTCGTTGTGAGGCTTGCCAGGGCGACGGTCTGATCAAGATCGAGATGCATTTCCTGCCGGATGTCTATGTCACCTGCGATGTCTGCCGCGGCAAACGCTACAATCGCGAAACGTTGGAAATACTGTTTCGTGGCAAGAGTATAGCCGACGTCCTTGACATGACGGTTGTGGAGGCTGCGGAAATGTTCAGGGCCGTTCCTTCCATTCGCGACAAGATGGAGACGCTCAAACGCGTTGGCCTAGGCTACATCAAGGCTGGCCAGCAAGCGACGACCCTTTCCGGCGGCGAGGCGCAGCGGGTCAAGCTTTCAAAGGAACTTTCCCGGCGGGCCACGGGACGTACGCTCTACATATTGGATGAACCGACCACCGGACTGCATTTCGAAGACGTTCGAAAGCTTCTGGAGGTGCTGCACGAACTGGTCGAACAAGGCAACACGGTGGTCGTGATCGAACACAACCTCGATGTGGTGAAGACAGCTGACTGGGTCCTGGATTTCGGGCCGGAGGGTGGCGACGGAGGCGGCCGCATCATCGCCACCGGCTCGCCTGAACAGATCGCGGCGAACCCTGACAGCTGGACCGGGCGCTACCTCGCGGGCGTGCTCAATCGGCGCGCAAAGGGACCCACGACCGTCAATCGCGAACTCGTCGCCTCAGAGGCGTAGGAAAATCGCTCGCGGCGGCCGGCGGGACGATCCGACCACAATGGAAAGAAGGGGTCTCTGTTGATGAAACTCTATGGCGCGCCGATGCCGGCTCCCAATCCGCGCCGGGTGCGCATGTTCCTGGCCGAGAAAGGCATCGATCTGCCCGAAATCCGCATCGATCTGATGACGAGAGAGCACAAGTCGCCGGAACATCGCGCCAGGAACTCCCTGGGTCAGATCCCGACCCTCGAGCTCGACGACGGGACGACCATCTCTGAGACCGTGGCCATCTGCCGCTATTTCGAGGAGATCCAGCCCGAACCTGCGTTGTTCGGCAGAAGCCCGATTGGGAAGGCTCACGTCGACATGTGGATCCGGCGGATGGAGTTCGTCCTGATGGCGCCGGTGGGGAACTACTGGCGCCACGCGCACCCGCGCACGGCCGCCCTGCTCACCCAGTACAAGGATTTCGGCCAATCGAATGTCGAGGCCTACGCCAACGCCCAGCGGTGGCTGGACCGCGAACTCGCCTCGGGCCCCTACATCGCCGGCGAAGACTTCAGCATGGCCGACATCTGCGCCATATCGACCGTGGACTTCGCGTCCTGGATCGGCCTTCCACTCGATCCTGACAACAACAGGCTCGCCGAATGGCGCGCCCGCGTCTCGGCCCGACCGAGCGCCGCCGCCTAAGTCCGCGCGGCGTCAGCCGGATGGGTAGCCACGATGGCTCGGAACGCATGGGCCTGGCAGGCGCAGAACAGCGTCGTGGAAACCACGAAGAAACCGGCCGTCAGCAGTGCAAGAAACCCGGCCAGCCCCAGCAGGACGGTCCGCCTCACGAGATCGAGGCCGACTGGCAGGCCAACCGCGTTCTGCACCGCGCCGAGCAACAGTCCTGCCAGACCGAAGAAAATCAAGAACAAGAAGAAAATGGCGAAGCAGATGGCGTAGCTCGCCATCAGGTACCAGAATCGTCCGCGGGTCAAAGGCCAGTAAGCGGTCAAGTGGAAGCGCCCCTCAGCGAACGTCTCGACAGCGATGAGCGACAGGCGAACGGCCAACCATATGTCGAGCCACACGGTCGCGACCGCGCCCAAGGTCGCGACATCACGGGCGAACGTCGGAGCGGCGGCCATCAGTGGGCTGACAAGCGCGAATAATAGAAAAGCCGGGGCGCCTCCAGCCACAAGCACCAGGCCGACCGCGGTGATGGTCATGATCGCCAGACGCAATTCGTCGGCGCTCAGTCGCAGGAAGAATGACTCCTTGCGCTCCGGCTGCAACACCGCGCGAAATGTGGCCACCGTGGTCGAAGCCCAGATGACCAGGAGCATCGCGATGAAGACGACCGCGAAGGGTCCGAACTGGCGGGTGATTTCCCACAGATTGCGATGGGGTGCATGACGGGCGACGACCACACGGTCGCCCGACGCCACGACGACCGCCATCACGGACAACGCCGCCAGCCAAAGTAACGTCCAGATGAGCACCGCCTTGGGCTGCCTGCGCAGGACCCGAAATCCCTCGAAGGCGGCGGAGACCGGGGAAAAGGCGGTCATGGGGAGCTGGGACAGACTCACTTGGCTACGACGGCAGCCGATCTATGCCCAAGTTCCTTTGCCGACAAAGAGGCGGCCCCTCCTGGACGCCGCATGAGCGTTCCGATTCCTCCTCGCGGCAATGCCTAGGCGATCGCGCCCGGCTCGCGGGCAGGCGCGAGCTGCCGATAGGCTTCCGCCCAGGGAGCGTAGACGATCGCCGACACCGCCCCGATGAACACCGACCACACGAGCCAGCCCAACACCAGAACAGGCGCCAAGCCAGCCACGAGGGCCCCAAGCGGGCGATTGAAGAAGCTCTTCACGCTCTCGGGATCATGGGGAACGGCGCTCAGGAAGCCGAATCCCAGGATTCCGGTGATCCCGAAGAAGAGAACCTCGAGGCCAAACACGATCAAGGTGACGACCAGGCCGATGAGGAACAGGCTCCCGACCTTGCCGCGGGTGAGCGCCCACGCCTTGCCCAATGGAAACTCGCCCGAATCCACGATCATCGGACCGAGCAGCGACAGCCGAAGTGCCAGCCAGATAGCCACGACCAGAATGACGATCACGCCGACAATGCCCACGGCCACCGCCGCGCCCACATTGTGAGCCACGGCGAGCAACACGACAGCCAGGATGAAGGGCGCGGCGACCAAGACAATCAAGAAGCCCAAGGCGATTCCGCCTCCAAACAGGAAGACCGCCATGAAGAGTTCCGCGATCCCTACTCGCATGAAGGCGAAGGCGCCGGCTTCGGGGCGGAGCACGGCCCGAAAGACCGCGCACATGATAACCGCCCTGACGAAAAAAGAGCCGATATTGAACAGCGCCGAGGAGGCCTGGAGCTGCGCCAACAAGGCGAAGTCCGGGGGGGTTTGATCCTTCGCGAGAACCTTCGCCCCGATCATCTGGAGCATCGGAGCAAAAAGCAGCAAGGCGAGAAAGAACAGCGCCCCGAGCAGAAGGCCCCAGATCACGACGGTCACGGGGCGCCGCCGGATCAGCGACATGCCAGCCCCTACGGCTCCAGAAACAGCGAGATCAGCCATGCATTGCCCCCTCGAGACCGTGGTTGAAAATGCCTGTGCAAGGTCGGCGAGGACTTCGGGCCGCGCGCGCAAGCGCGACGGTCGCGCATTCTTCGACGGCCTGATCGGCCATCAATCCCCCTCCCCTGTCTCGCCAGCCACCATAGACCCAAGCGTGGCCCTACCGCCAGATCACAGGCGCCCCTATCCAACCGCCCAGGGCCACCGAAGCCGCTTGGTGGCTTCCGAGGCGGGCAGCGAAATAGCCTCGCCTCGCGCCAGGGTCGCGTACGCGACAGCGGCCGACGCGAAAATCGTCGCCCCATTTTTTCAGCGCTTTCGACGGCGAACCAGGCGGGCGAGCGCGGGACATCCTTGTCAGTCAAGGGGGCTCAGGCGGCGGACCGGGCGATCGAAAACCTGCGGTTGCGCCGGTCGAGAGCATTGCGCCCGGGCCGGCGTCGATCGACGGTTACCCGAACAGGGTCTGGTACATCGCCATGGACGTGAGCATGGGCAGCGACAACAAGGTGTTGATCCGCGAAGCCAGCGTGCCGATCCGCGCCGCCTTGGCCTTCGCGTCGGCGTCAGCCTCCTTGATCCCAAGGGCGATCTTCTGGTTCGGCCAGATGATCCCCCAGACATTCAGAAACATGATGATCGCCAGCCACACCCCGATCCCCATCAGGGTGAACGCGCGATCGTCAGGCCCGTAGCCGCCGGCGAATCCGAGGCTGAAGACCTTTTCGGCATAGTTGCCGCCCCTCAGCATCGCCACGCCAAGGCCGGCGAGCACCGTGAATAGGGCCGACCAACGGAACCAGAACAGCGCTTCTGGGGTGATGTATTTGGATATCGCCGGTTTCAGCTCGGCGGGAATGTCGGGCATCTTCCGGGTCTGAACGAAGTTGAAGTAATACAGCAAGCCGATCCACAGGATGCCGAAGAAGACATGCATCCAGCGGAACACCGCCTGCCAGAAGGCCATATCGGCGTGGCCGTGGACCTTGCCGAAGGCGATGATCATGACGATCGCCAGGAGCACGCTGACGATCATCGTGTTCCTGAAGTTGAGCAGAATTCCAGCCATGGCCGACCCCTTGTTCTCGTTCCCGAAGGCCGCGAAGGAATAGCGCCTTTCGACCGAGGCGCAAAGCAAGGGCGCCGGCCCCCCGGGACCACTTGCTTTGGAGCGCGGTCAGCGTGGAAGCGCGGGGCTGCCCTCGCAGCCGGGGATTTGGCGCATCAGCGCAGCGGCCGCGGGCCAAGGACCCCAAAGCCGCCGTCGCCGTAGCCGTCAATTGTCGCTGGACAGCGCAGGCGCTGGCTAAGGGCGGGCGGGTTGCGGTGCGATCGGGGTCGCGGCCTCGTCATCCTTGCGCGCGCCCCACAACAGGATGATCGGCGAAGCGACGTAGATCGAGGAATAGGTCCCGATCACGATCCCGAACAGAAGGACGATGGAAAGAGGCCGCAGCGACTCGCCGCCGAACACCGCCAGGCCCGAGAGGGCGAGAAGCGCGGTCACGCCGGTGATCACGGTTCGGGAAAGGGTCTCGTTCACCGAAAGATCGATCAGGTCTCTCAGAGACATGCGTTTGTACTTTCGCCTGTTCTCCCGGAGCCTGTCGAAGACCACCACCGTGTCGTTCATGGAGTAGCCGATGATGGTGAGCAGGGCCGCGATCAGGTTGAGGCTGAATTCCAGACGCAACAGAAGAATCAGGCCGAACGACAGCGTGAGATCGTGGAACAGGGCGACCACGGCGCCCAATCCGAACTGCAATTCGAAGCGGAACCAGATGTAGAGAAGCATGAGGCCGATCGCCGCCAGGAGCGCCGCCGCGCCCCGGATCTTCAACTCGCTCGAAACCTCGGGGCCCACCACGTCGGTGCGCGAATAGGTGACCGCGCCCAGGGCCTGGGCGATCGCCGCCTTCACACGGGTGACGGTGCCGGCCGGGGAAGCGCCTGCTGGAGTCTGAAAACGCACGATGGCGTCGTTGGGCTTGCCGAAAGTCTGCATCTGCACGTCGCCAAGCCGCAGCCCGGTGACCGCTGACCGGACCTTGCCCAGATCAACCGGCTTGGAACCCGTGTTCAGCTCCAGCACCGTTCCGCCTTTGAAATCGATGCCGAGGTTGAGACCGGGGTAGAAGAAGCCGATGGCGGTCGCGACCACTCCGATGATCGAAAGGGTCGCAAACAGCCGCGCAAACCTCACGAAAGGAAAGTGGGTCTTCTGCGGCAGAATCTTGATCAGCGGCCACATGTGCTCGGTCCTAGGTGATCGGCAGCTTCTTGGGGCGGAACGTCCGGAACCACCACCCGATCAGCACCTGGGTGATCAAGACGGCGGTGAACACCGAGCTGATCACCCCGATGAACAGGGTCCAGGCGAACCCCTTCACCGGCCCAGAGCCGAACTGGAACATGATCAGCGCCGCAACCAGGGTCGTGACATTGGCGTCTATGATCGTGACGAGCGCCCGCCGAAATCCGGCGTCGGCGGCGCTCATCGGCGGCCTGCCGCCGCGCACCTCGTCGCGCATTCGCTCGTAGATGAGGACGTTGGCGTCCACCGCCACCGCCAGAGTCAGAACGAGGCCGGCGATGCCCGGCAGGGTGAGCGTCGCCTGGGTGACGCTCATCGCCCCCACGATCATCAGCCCGTTGACGACAAGGGCGATCGCGGCGAATCCGCCGAACAGGCCGTAGGCGAGAATGATGAAGAGGAAGATCAGCGTGGCGCCGATCAGAATCGATATCTGTCCGGCCCGGACCGCGTCAGCCCCCAGCTCGGCCCCGACAGTATGCTGTTCCTGCACGATCAACGGCGCCGGCAGAGCGCCGGACTTCAACAGCAGCGCCAGGTTGTTGGCGGACTCAATGGTGAATCTCCCAGTAATCTGGCCGCTTCCGCCGGTGATAGCGGTCCGAATATTCGGCGCGGAGATAATTCTATTGTCGAGCACGATGGCGAACGGTTTGCCGATATTCTGGCTCGTGACTTCAGCGAAACGGCGGGTCCCCTGGCCGTTGAAGCTGAAATTTACCGCCGGCGCACTGTTCTCGTCACTGCCTTCCGAGGCGTTGGTGAGCATTTCCCCGGTGACCACGGCGCGCCTTTTCACGACATAGGCCGGGGCGAATCCGTCGTCGCTGGGCACGAGTTGGTCGTCCGGCGGAATGCGCCCCGCTGAGATGTCCTGCGGCGCAACATCGGTGTCGACCATCTGGAAGGTGAGCTTGGCGGTCTTGCCGATCACAGCCTTGAGCTTCTCCGGATCGCTCTCGCCGGGCGCTTCGACAACGATTCGGGTCGACCCCTGTTGGGTGATGATCGGCTCCTTGGTTCCGAGGGCGTCGATCCTCTTGCGGACAATCTCGATCGATCTGCTGACCGCGTCCGAGGCCGCCGCGTTCGAGGCCTGCGAGACGAAGGCGACCTCGATGTGCTGGTCGGGACGGGTTTGGACCGTGACGTCGCGGCCGCCGTTCAGCAGGCGCCCGCCGACCGAGTTGTTCAACACCCCATAGGCGGTCTGAACCTGGGCGGGGTCGGTGATTCGGACGCTGACCGTGTCGCCCTGGCCGCCAAGCTCGGTGAACTCGATTTGCCCGGCCTTGAGCCGCGTGCGGATGTCCTCGGTGAGATTGGTGAGCCGCTCTTTGTTGAGGGCGTTGGTGTCCACCTCGAGCAACAGATATGAGCCGCCCTGCAGGTCGAGCCCGAGGTTCAGCCGCTGGTTCGGAGCCCAGCTTGGCAGGAACCCGGCCGGCGCCAGATTGGGCAGGGTGAAGAGCAGGCCGAACAGCAGCGATCCGACGACAAGCAGAATCTTCCAGCGGGAAAGGGTTAGCATCGGTCGGTCGCCGTCGCGGAGATCAGGACTTCGCGTCGTTCGCGGGCGCCGGTTCGCCGCGCGCGCGGACCTCCGAAATCATCGCCTTGACCACCTTCACGGTCACGTTCTGGGCGATCTCGACCCCGACCTCCTTGTCCTCGACCCGGACCACCTTGCCGATCACCCCGCTCGACATGACCACCGTATCCCCCCGCTTCACGGATTCGATGCGGGCGGCATGTTCCTTCGCCCGTCGCTGCTGAGGCCTCAGGATCATGAAGTAGAAAAGCAGAGGGATGACGATGAACGGCAGCAAACTGGTCATGCCGCCAGAGGAGAAGAGGCTCGAAATGCCGCCGGCGGCGACAGCGGGAACCAGGGCCGGCGTGAGGATCATCTTCGCTCCGAACAAGCAGCTTCGAGGCGAGCCAACCCGGCCGCCCAAGGGGGGCGGAAGCTATGCGCCCCGGCGCCCTTTTGCAATGCGCGCGGGGCGTCTAGGAGGGACCATGGACCCGGACATGCGAGCCGCGCTGGTCAGGATCGCCGAGGCTCTGGAGCGCGTGGCGCCGGCCGCCCATACGCCGCAGTCCTTCGACGGGAGTCGCCTGTTCCGTCACGATCCCGCCACCGGTCGCTTCGTGCCGGCGCCGGATTATGAACTATTCATCGATCTGTTGGTGGGAGTCGAGCGCCAGAAGCACGCTCTACTCCAGAACCTCGAGCGATTCGCCCGCGGAGTGGGCTGCAATCACGTTCTTCTGTGGGGCGTCCGTGGCGCGGGCAAGAGTTCCCTGGCCAAGGCCGCGTTCATGACAGTGGCCGAAGACTCGCCGTTGATGAGACTGATCGAAGTCGACCGCGACGAGGTTACGGCCCTCCCCGCGCTGTTCGAGACACTGCGACCCCTCCCGGAGAGATTCGTCATCCTCTGCGACGACCTTTCCTTCGAGGCGGGCGCGGCGGCGGCGAAAGCCCTCAAGTCGGCTCTCGAGGGTGGGGTCTGCGGCCCACCGCGGAACACTCTGCTGGTCGCCACCTCCAACCGCCGACACCTGATGGCGCGCGATTCAGCCGAAAACCACGGCGCCATCGCGACGGCGGAGGACGCCGAGGAGGAAGTCAGCGTGTCCGACCGTTTCGGGCTGTGGATCGGCTTCCCCCCCATGGACCAGGGCGCCTACCTCCGCGCGGTTCGGACCTACGCCGATCATTTCGGCCTCGGCGCCGAAGATCTCGACCGCCGGGCCCTGCAGTGGGCGCTGCAGCGTGGCGCCAGATCGGGCCGCGTCGCCTGGCAATTCATCCGCGAACTCGCCGGTGAACTCGGCGTGAGCCTACCGGCGTGAACATCGAAGTCGGCGCTCGTGCGGTCGAGAGAGGCCGCCTCGGCGGATGTCAACCTATCGCGGGAGCACCATCAGGGGATCGACGGGTTTGGCGCGGTCGGTGGGCGTCGGCGCGTACCGCACCTCGAAGTGAAGTTCCGCCTCGACGGCCCCTCCGGTCAAACCCGCCTGGCCGACTTCCTGGCCCTGGACAATGTTCTGGCGCATCTGGACGCTGATCCGGTCGAGGTGGGCATAGGCGGTCACCCATCCGTCGGCGTGTTTGACCAGCACGAGATTGCCGAAGCCTGGAACCTGATCGCCGGCATAGACGACGTTGCCGCTCGCCGCAGCCTGGATCACTGTGCCCAGCCGAGCGCGAATGTCGATGCCGTCGTTTCGCCGCCCAACGCCCTTCAATCCGAACGGGGAGATGATCTCGCCCCTGACGGGCCAGATGAAGCGGCCCCTCGCCGAGGCGGTGATGGCGGCGGCGCCCTGTGCGGGCGGCTCGGCTTCCGGGGCGCGGCCCTGCGGCGGCGCAACCGGCGCATAGGCCTGCTGGGCCGGCCGTGGAGGGGGAACGTAGCTCTGGGCTGGCGGCGCATAGATGGGCCTCGATGGCGCCGTTGTTTGGACCGGCGGACGCGCGACAGGGGGCGCGGGTCTGGGCGCAACGTACGCCTGGATCGCGGGGGGCGACGGCGCGACGGCGGTCTGCACTGACGGCGATGGCCCCTGCGGGGCCGGGACCGCGGCGATGCCGTGGGGGGGAGTGCGCGCAGGCATGGCCGAGGCCCGGTATCGCGACGGCTCGGCCGGGACCGTCCGATATTCGGTGACATACGTCGGTTTGAGGCGGGTCGGACCCTTGTCGTGAAAATCCGCGGGCAGGGCGAGCCGCTCGCCCGCCTTGAGACGGCCTCGCTCCGAAACCCCGTTGAGCGACGCCAGATCGGCCGGGCTGAGACTGAAGCGCTTGGCGACCTGCGCCAAGGTGTCGCCGCTCTGCACCACATACGCCTTGGCGACCGGCACCTTGAGGTGTTGTCCAGGTCTCACCCCATAAGGCGCCTTCAGGTGGTTGGCTTCGACGATCACCTTGCGGGTCGTTCCAAGATCGCGGGCGATAGCGTCGACGTGATCGTGTTTTTCCACCTCGTAGTCACGGAACATTCCGGTCGCCGTCACCACCTTGCCAGCGGCGGCGAAACGAGCCGGCAGTTCGCGGACGACCGCCCGACGCTGCGGCGGCGGCGGCGGGGAATCATATTCCGTTCGCGGCGGGGATGAGATTGCAAGCGGCGGCGACGGCGGCGGCGGGACCGGCTTGGGCGGAGGCGGTGATGGTTCGGCAGTGCGCGGCGGCGGTGGGACCGGCTTGGGCAGAGGCGGTGGAGGTTCGGCTGTGGGCTGCGGCGCCGAGACAAGCGGGGGAAGCGCGCTGCTCTCCACCACCGCGGGCGTCGGGGTCGGCGGCGGCGGCGCAGGGGTGGGGGCGGCCGGCGTCGCCGACGGCGACGCACCGGTCGTTGGAGTCGACTGCGCCTGAATCGGGTATTCAGGCCGCGCGGGTGGCGGCGGGCTGTAGCCGGCGCGCGACGCGTAGGTAGGGCTGGAGGCGCAGGCCGCCACTGCCGCGGACGCAATGGCGATCAAAGCCGCTCGAACCAAGACACACTTCATCACAGCACTATCGCCCACCCTGACATCCCTCGCCGGCTGAAGGTAAAGCATTGGTTAAGCCCTCCCACCCTGGCCGACCGACAGCGCCGGCGGCCGCCGCATGCGCAAGGATCGCGCTCGCCGAACCGGGGCCGCCATCTCAAAGTTCTCGCGCTACGCCCTCGAGCAGCGGCACGAAGCGCACTTCGCAGAGGATGTCCATGAGGAAGGCTCCCTCCCCGTCGCCAGCGTAACGGCAAAGCTTTTGCACCGGCCCCTTGCCGATGGGAGCGACAAGCACGCCGGCCGGCTTGAGTTGGCCAAGCAGCGTCTTCGGCTCGCTCGGCGCCGCGGCGGTGACCAGAATGCGGTCAAATGGCGCCTGCTCGGGCCAGCCCAAGGCGCCGTCGCCAAACTTGGTGATGACGTTCGTGAGTTGGAGCGTTTTGAAACGGATCTCGGCTTCCTGCAACAAGGTCCGGTACCGCTCGACCGTGTAGACCAGACGTGAAAGCCGGGCCAGAACGGCGGTCTGGTATCCCGATCCGGTGCCGATCTCGAGGATCCTCGCCCGCGGCTCCAGGGTCAGCGCCTGGGTCATCAATCCGACGATGTATGGTTGGCTGATCGTCTGGCCGCAGGCGATGGGCAGGGCGGAATCCTCCCACGAACGGTCCTTGAACAGATCGGGGGTGAAGAGATCCCGGGGGGTGCGTTCAATCGCCGCAAGCACCGAGGGGTCGATGACCCCTTGTGAGCGTAGACCAAGGACAAGTCTCGCGAGCTTGGTCTGGCTTTCCGCTGGTTCCTTGTGCCGGCGCGTCAAGCTTGCACGCGCAGCTTCGGCGGCGGACCGCCCATTAGGGCCCTCAGCTTATGGACGGTCTCCATGTGCGTGAGGTCGATGTGCAGCGGCGTGACCGAGATGCGCCCTTCGTAGGCGGCCCTCAGATCGGTCCCGTGCGCCGGGCGGGAAGGTTCGTTCTTGTAGCCCAGCCAATAGTAGTTACGCCCTCGCAGATCGGTCCGCTGTTCGGCGTATCGCGTGCGCACGTCGCGAAATCCCTGGCGGGTGATTTCGACGGTGTCCACTTCGTCGCAGGCGCGGGCGGGGAAGTTGATGTTCAAAATGACATCGTCGGGCCAACCCAATTCGACCAGCCGCGCGATGAGGCCCGGGCCGAAGGCCTCGGCGCAGTCGAACCGCCCCTGTTCGTCGTCATGGACCGGACCCATCATCTGCGAAAGCGCGATGGCCGGCACGCCCATCGCCATCCCTTCGATCGCTCCGGCCACGGTCCCCGACATGGTGACGTCTTCGGCCGCGTTCAGGCCGCGGTTCACCCCGGAGAGCACCAGATCGGGCCGTTGGCCGTCCATCAGGTGTTGGATCGCCAGCATGACGCAGTCGGTGGGCGTCCCCAGGACCGCGAAACGCCGCGCATCGATCCTGCGGACCCGCAGCGGCTCGGTGAGCGTCAGCGAGCGCGAAGCGCCCGACCTCTCGGCTTCCGGCGCGCAGATCCAGACGTCCGTCGACAACGCTCCTGCGATCCGCTCGAGAACCGCCAGGCCCTGCGCGTTCACTCCGTCGTCGTTGGTCAGGAGGATCCGCATCAGTTGTCCGGCTCGATGTGGCTGAGACCCCGCAGGTAGGGATGCAGCGCCTGGGGCACGGCGATTCGGCCCCGCTCGTCCTGATAATTCTCCATGATCGCGACCAAGGTGCGACCAACGGCGAGTCCGGAGCCGTTGAGCGTATGGACGAAGCGTGCGCCCTTCTCGCCAGCCACCTTGAAGCGGGCGTCCATGCGCCTCGCCTGGAAGTCGCCGCAGTCCGAACAGGAACTGATCTCCCGATAAGTCCGCTGCGACGGCAGCCACACCTCGAGATCGTAGGTCTTGCGGACCGTGAAACCCATATCGCCTGCGCAGAGAACGACCGTGCGGAACGGCAGCTCCAGGCGCTTCAGGACGCCCTCAGCGCAAGCGACCGTGCGGTCCAGTTCGGCCGGCGATTCCTCGGGCGTGGTGACCGACACCAGCTCCACCTTCGAGAACTGGTGCATTCGGATCATGCCGCGGGTGTCCGTGCCCGATGCTCCCGCCTCAGAGCGGAAACAGGGGGTGAGGGCGGTGAAACGCATGGGCAGCGCCTCGGCCGGTACGATCCTCTCGCGCACCAGGTTGGCGAGTGAGACTTCGGCCGTGGGAATCAGCCACCGACCATCGGTGGTAAGGAAGAGCTCCTCGGCGAACTTCGGCAGCTGGCCGGTCCCGAACATCGCCTGGTCGCGCACCAGCAGCGGAGGAGCCACCTCGAGATAGCCGTTCTCGAGGGTCTGCAAGTCGATCATGAATTGTCCGAGGGCTCTTTCCAGCCGCGCCAATCCGCCGCTGAGCACAACGAACCGCGCGCCCGACATCCGGGCGGCGGCCGCGAAGTCCATCATCGCCAGGCCCTCGCCCAGTTCGACGTGGTCCTTCACCCAGCCGGCCAGGAAAGGCTCTCCGTATCGGCGCACCTCGAGGTTCGCGCTCGGTCCATCTCCGTCGGGGACATCGGCGTCGGGAACATTTGGTTGGGCGGCCAGAAGATCGTGAAGTTCCTTCTCCAGCCGGGTTTCGTTCTCGGAGGCGGCGGCGATGGTGATCTTCAGAGCTTCGGCGGCCGCCATGAAGTCGCCGGCGCCAGCCTCGCTCCCCAGGGTTTTTCGCGCCCCGATGCGACGCGAAATTTCCTTCCGCCGAGCCTGCGCGCCTTGCAGTTCCGTCCGCGCCGCGCGCAACGCTCCATCGAGGTTGAGAATCGCCGTTGTCCGCGGTTGCAGGCCCCTCCTGGCCCACGCCTTGTCGTACGCCGAGGGGTTTTCGCGAATGGCGTGGATGTCGTGCATCGATGAGGAGCGCCAGGGAGGAAAGCGCAATCCCTTAAGGCGCGTCGGCGCCCACGCCAAGGCGGCTCACTCCGTGGAGACTTCCTGCGCGGCCACGGCGTCCTCCTTCTCGCGCCGACCCTCGATGAGGGCGACGCACCAGATCGAAACCTCGTAGAGAAGACAGATCGGCAGAGCGAGAGAGACCATGCTGATCGGATCGGGCGGAGTGAGCACCGCAGCCACCACGAACACGCCGACGATGGCGTAGCGGCGCCCGGAGCGGAGAAGCCTCGCATTGACCAGGCCCGCCAAGCCCATCAGGGAAAGCACGACGGGGAGCTGAAAACATAGGCCGAACGCGAGAAGCAGGGTCGTGACCAGGGAAAGATAGTCGGAGACCTTGGGCAGAAGCTGGACCGAGACATGGCCCGCGTCGACGATCTGCTGGTTCAGCGAAAACCACAGAACAAACGGCAGCATGACGAAATAGACGAGCGCCGCCCCCATGGTGAAAAGCACTGGCGAGGCGATCAGGAAGGGCAGGAAAGCCCGACGCTCGCGGCGATAGAGCCCGGGCGCCACGAAGCGATAGAGCTGCCACGCCAGGACCGGGAAAGTGACCACTATGGCCCCGAACACCGCCAGCTTCACCTTGGTGAAAAAGAATTCCAACGGCGCGGTGAAAACCAGCTTCAGCTCACCGACCGCCGCCGGCGCGGCCTTCAGGTGGGTCAGGACCAGCAGAAGATCAAACGGCCCGTGGCGCCCCCCCGCCTTCTGCGCCCGAAGCAGACTCGCTCCGGCCTCGAAGGGCTGAAGCAGGATGATGTAGATCTGCTTGGAGAACGCGAAGCAGAGAAGAAAGCCGACCACCAGAGCCAGGGCGCAGATGATCAGGCGCCTGCGGAGTTCGATCAGGTGATCAAGAAGGGGCGCGCGGGACGCCTCTATCTCACTGTCGTCGTGAGTCACGCTCAAGACTTCGTCTCGGCCTTCGTCGGGGCCCGAGAGTCACCTCGCCCGGAAGAAGTCGCCGGCCGAGGCTTTCGGCGCGCCTTGGGCTTCGCGGCCACGATAGCCGCCTGGCCTTGTTCGGTGGGTTCGGAAAACGACGGTAAAGCCTCCTGCGCGGCGGCGAAACTGGGGGGCGACTGGTGCGCCATAGGCGGATGGAGCTGCGCGCCGTCCCCTCGGAGACCGGCGTGGATGTCGTCGAGCACTGTCTGGACCTCGGCTCCATGACCGGTGATGGCGGCCTCGAGCGGACGGCCCGCCTTCATTGCTTCGACTTCGCGCCGCAACTCATCGAGCTCCGATTGGCGCGCCAGCTCATCGAAACTGGCCCGGAATTCGGCCGCCATGGCGCGCATCTTGGCCAGGAACTGCCCGACCTTGCGCATCAGGATCGGCAGATCCTTCGGTCCGACCACGATCAGGGCGATGGCGCCGACGATGATGAAATCGAGAATCCGGCCTTCAGGGAACATCGTGACGGGTTCTCGGGCGCCTGCCGGCTCGGCGAGCGCGTGGCCTTGGTTCAGCGAACGATCGGGTCTTTCTCGGTCTCGGCGCGGGGCAGGGGCTGCGGCGGGGCGGTGGGCGGCGGCGTTTCCTCGCCCTTCAATCCGTCCCGAAAGGCGCGAATGCCCTTGGCGGCGTCTCCCATGAGCCCCGAAAGCTTGCCCCGACCTCCGAACAACAACAGGACGACGATGGCGATCAACAGGATATGCCACGGAGCAAGACCACCCACAGCTATTCTCCTCGACTAACGGTCCTCGGCATCGAAGGGCCCGCACCGCAATATAGGCCGCCAGTCGCTGCAACGCCAAGGCGGGCTCGCGCCCGGCCTCATGCCTTGCCTGACGCGCCGGCCTCCACGCCGAGGAAGTCCTGGTTGAAGGCCGGCGCGGCCTCGTCCGGGAGCGGATCCTCGTCGGCCGCCCCAGCGGTGGGGTCCGGCAATGCGAATTCCGAGGGCGCGACGAGGTCCAGGAGACCGGCCAGCTTCATTTCCGCGGCGCCGGGCAGATCGGCGAGCGCGGAGATGCCGTAGTGCTCCAGGAAGGCGTCGGTGGTGCCGAATGTCACCGGGCGTCCAGGGCTGCGCCGGCGGCCGCGCATGCGCACGAATCCCAATTCGAGGAGGACGTCGAGGCTGCCGCGGCTGGTCTGGACGCCGCGGATGGCTTCGATGTCCGGACGGGTGACGGGCTGATGGTAGGCGACGATCGCCAAGGTCTCCTGCGCCGCCCGTGAGAGCCGCTGCGGCTCCTCGCGCTCGACGGTCATCAGGAAGGCCAGATCCGGCGCGGTGTGGAAACGCCACCGGCCGCCAACGCACGCAAGCTCGACGCCGCGGTCCCTGTACCGCTCTCCGAGCGCCTGCAGACCGGCCTCGACGTCGGTCCCGGGCGGCAGGCGCTCTGCGAGATCGGTGATGCTCAGAGGCTCGGCGGCGGCGAACAGCAGAGCCTCGATCATCCGTTCCGCACGAGCTGGGTCCATTACGCCGCAGCCTTTCGCTCTCGCGCACGCAGGTAGATCTCCGCGAATTGGTCGATCTGCCGAGCCTCCAGGTCGCCCTCTCGAACCAGCTCCAGGCTCGCCGACAAAGTGGATGCCACGTACGACGCCCGCGTGGGGCCAGAACCCTGAGGCATGGGCGCGACCCCCGTGAGCGGTGTCCAATGCTCGAGCTCGGGCAACAGGGAGCGAAGCCGCTCACGCGCATCGTCAAGAGCGTAGGATTGCGCCGGCGCCGGGCTGTAGCTTCGATCGCGGTGGCGACGTCTCTGACTGATGTAGGCCTCCATCAGGGCGTAGAGGTCGCCTTCGAAGCGCGTGCGAGAAATGATTCGTATCGCTTGCGGGTCGCCCCTGCCGAAGACGTCCCGACCCAGGATCGGGCCGGAATTGAGAGCTTGATAGGCGCGCCTCATCGCGTCCAGCTTGGCCAGGCGGAAAGCCAGGTTGGCGGCGATGCTCTCCGGGGCTTCCTCCTGATCGGATCGATTCGCCTTGGGCAGAAGGAGCCGAGACTTCAGGAACGCCAGCCAGGCCGCCATCAGCAGATAGTCGGCGACGAGCACCAGGCGGAGTTCGCGCGCCTCGCGCACAAAGGCGAGATACTGATCGGCGAGCCTGGTGACGGAGAGTCTCAGCAGGTCGACCTTCTGCGCCCTGGCGAGCGCCAGCAGGACGTCCAGCGGACCCTCATAACCCTCGAGATCGACAATCAGCGCCTCTTCGGGCCGCGCCGCGGCGCCGAGCGAATCGAGTTCGAGGTCGTCGGTGGTCCTGGTCAAGCCGCCCACCGCGCCTCGCTGCTCAGCGTGGCTTCGACCCAGCCAAGGACGCACGCGTGGCTCACTTGACGAAGCAGGTTTTTCCGGCCGCCTGGAGTTTGTCGCACAGCGCCTGGGCCTCCTTGCGCGAGGCGAAACCGGTGATCGAGGTCCGGTACAGGGTGGCCGCGCCATGGGCCACCGTCTCGACCTTCTTGCCTTTGCCGGCCATCGCCGCGGGCGCCACTCCGGCGGCCGAGTTCCACCCGGCGTCGGCCTGGGAGGCGGAGGAATAGGCGCCTATCTGAACCATGGCCTTCCCGCTCGCGGCCGGGGCCTTTGGGGCATCGGCGGGGGTCGCCATCAGCGCGGTGGCCGCCGCGGTCTCCTTGGGAGTGGGCGTGGGGGCGGCGGTCGGCCCAGGATGCGTCGGCGCCGCGGGCGGGGTCGTTGTCGACACGACCGCCTTGGTCGCGCCCGGCGCGGCCGTTGCGGCCTTGGCCGCCGGCGTCGCGGCGACCGCCGATGGCGGAGGAGGTTTCGCGGCAGACGCCAACGGCTGCTCGGGCGGCGGCGCAAAAGCCGGACCCGTGTCCGGGGCATTCGAGCTGTCCTTGTAGATCGAAAGTCCAGCCGCCGGATCGACCGACTGTGGCTGGGCCGGCGCGGGCGACCTCAAATCGCCGATCGGCACACCCACCGGCTGGGGGGCGTCGTTCGGGCCGCGCACGCCGCCGCGGTAAAGGAAGAAGACCCCGCCGCCGATCACCACCAGGAGCAGGAGGCTCAACACCAGCGTCACCGGGGCCGGTCCGCTGCTCCGAACTGGACGGCGCGGCTCGAAGCTCAAGGGGTGTTCGGAACCCCCCCGCTGAGATCCGCGGTCGTACTGGGACATTGCAGACTCCTGACTGAGGACGACGCGACGCTCCGGCGAAACGAATCGCCGGCGCCCAGTCTAACGCAGCCGACGCTGGCTCAAAGAACGGGTCAGGCCCATGCCTCGAGGTGGAACAGCCGCCGATGCTCCTCGATGGCGAATCGGTCGGTCATGCCGGCGATGTAATCGCAGATCACGCGCGGCGCGGCCGCCTCGTCGCACTCGCGGAGCCTGGCGAACCAATCGCCGGGCAGGACCTCGGGCTCGGCGAGGAACAGGTCGAACATGTCGGCGAGGATGCGCCGCGCCTGGCTGCGTGTCCTGTTGACGCGCCAGTGCCGGTACATTCGCTGGTGGAGAAAAGCGCGCAACCGGGCAAGGCCTTCGCCCACGGCGACAGAGAAAGCCACCAGAGCCTGGCCCAGACCCCTGACATCGTCGGCGCTGGCCACGCCCGAGCCGGAGACCCGGGCCTGGGTTTCGGCCATCACGTCGGCGACCATGACCCCGATCAGGCGGCGAACCGTCTCGAGGCGCGTCAGGCGATCATCGAGCGCGGGATAGTCGTTGCGGACTCCGACCACGACCGGCCCGACCAGCGGCACCTCGGCGAGCTCGTCCAATCGGAACAACCCGGCCTGCAGCCCGTCGTCGACGTCGTGGTTGTTGTAGGCGATATCGTCGGAAATCGCGGCCACCTGAGCCTCGGCCGAAGCCCAGCTGTCCAGGCGGAGACTATAGCCGGCGTCGCTCGCCGCGATCGGACGCCACGCCGGACGTTCGAGCATGCCGCTGGCGGGTCCGTTGTGTTTGACGACGCCCTCCAGGGTCTCCCAGGTCAGATTGAGGCCTGGAAACTCGGGATAGCGCGTCTCGAGTTCACACAGCACGCGGAAGGTCTGCACGTTGTGGTCGAACCCGCCGAATGCGGCCATCTTCCGCTCGAGTTCTTCCTCACCTGCGTGACCGAAAGGCGGATGGCCCAGGTCGTGGCCGAGCGCGATAGTCTCGGCCAGATCCGAATCCAGTCCCATCGCCGTAGCCAGGGCGCGGGCGATCTGGGCGACCTCGAGGGAGTGGGTGAGCCGGGTGCGGAAGTGGTCCCCCTCATGGGCAACGAAAACCTGGGTCTTCTCCTTGAGGCGGCGGAAGGCGGAGGAATGGATTATCCGGTCACGATCGCGGGCGAAAGCCGTTCGGGTGGCGCTCTCGGGCTCTGGACGAAGTCGGCCGCGGCTCTTGGCGGGGTCCTCGGCGAAAGGCGCGCGCGCCCCTGGCGCGAAGTTCATGGCGCTCCCCAAATGCTCGCCGGCCTTTGCCAAGGACGCGAGAGACCTCATATAGGGCGAGCTCGAGGATTGCTAAGCGCGATGACGCCAACCCAACTCACCCTGTCCCCCGCCGCGGCGCGCCGCCTCAACAGTCTGGCGGTCGCGGAGGGCCGACCCGTCATGCTGCGGGTGGCGGTGGATGGCGGCGGCTGTTCCGGCTTCCAATATCGATTCGACTTGGTCGACACCGTCGAACCGAACGACGTCAAGGTCGAGCGCGACGGCGCGGCCGCTGTGGTCGATGCGATCTCCCTGGCCCTTCTCAAGGGCTCCGAGATCGACTTCGCCGATGAACTCGCCGGGGCCCAGTTCAAAGTCCGCAACCCGAACGCCAAGTCGAGTTGCGGCTGCGGCGTAAGCTTCTCGATCTGACGGCGCGCGGCGCCGATGCGCATCGCCACCTGGAACGTCAATTCGATCAACGCCCGCCTGGACGGCGTCCTGGCGTGGTTCGAGGAGGCCGCACCCGACGTGGCCTGCCTGCAGGAGATCAAGTGCCTCGACGAGAAGTTCCCCGCCGAGGCCTTCGCGCGGCTCGGATACAATGTCGTGGTCCACGGTCAGAAGAGCTACAACGGCGTCGCCCTGCTCTCCAAGACGCCGTTGGAGGATGTCCGGCGGGGTCTGCCGGGCGAGGCGTCCGACGATCATTCCCGCTACCTCGAAGCGATGGTTTCCGGTCCTTCGCCAGTCCGCGTCGCCTCGATATACCTGCCCAACGGCAATCCACCCGGAGGCGAGAAGTTCGCCTACAAGCTTCGATGGATGGCGCGGCTCAACGCCCACGCCCGGTCGCTGATCGCCCTGGAGGAGATCGTCGTCCTTGCCGGCGACTACAACGTGATCGCCGAACCGCGAGATGCCGACAATCCGTCCTCGTGGCTGGGTGACGCACTCTTCCAGCCCGAGAGCCGGGAGGCGTTCCGCGCGCTCAAATGGCTCGGCCTCACCGACGCCTTTCTCGCCGCCGACGGCGCGCCGGGCGCCTACACCTTCTGGGATTACCAGGCCGGCGCCTGGCAGCGCGACCACGGAATCCGCATCGACCATCTGCTGCTCTCGCCACAGGCCGCCGACAGGCTGGCCGCGGTGACCATTCACCGCGATGTGCGCGGCCGCGACCGGCCCAGCGACCACGTGCCGGTGGTGGCGGAGCTGGCGCTCTGACCGCCGGAGTTCGCCAGGAACGACCGTCGTCTCTCAGCGAGGATCCGGCCGCCATGGGCGCCGCGCGCGACATGGCTGTTGAACCGATGGCGGTCGCTCTCGTCGGTTCAAATGATCTTGCTGGACAGCGGGTGGGTATACGGGCGGGGGTCGCCGAATGATGCAGACTCTCGTGGCGAGTCTCGTCGCCGCCACGGCGGCGCTGTCGCCTTCACCTCCGAACGTCTCAAGGGAATTCGTCGCGGCGCCGATCGCCGGGCTGCGGAATGATCCACCGGCCGTTCAGCAAGGTAGACGTTTCCTGCGCGCGGTCACCATGGGCGACGACGCCAGCTTTCTCCGAATGGTGCGCGATATCTACCCGGGATCGAGACTCACACCGGCGGAATGGCTGAATATCCGGCCCAACTGGAGCAAGCTGCAGTTCCACGGCGTCGAGGAGGCGGACGCCACTCACGCCAGACTATCCGTGTTCGACGCCGCCACCGATGGTTGGACGTTGATTCTGGTAACCGTCCAGCCCGACCCGCCCTACGCGATCACCGATTTTTCGCTTCATAAGGGCCGTAGGCCCGCAGACGTTCCGGCCCCTCCGAAGCTCCGGCCCGATCAGTTGGTCGCCGCTGTGCGCGCTAAGATTGGCGACGAAGTCGCCGCGGACAGGTTCTCAGGCGCGGTCCTGATCGCCCAACACAACCGCACCTTGCTGGCCGCGGGCTACGGATTGGCGGACCGCCAGGCGCGGAAGCCGAACACCGTACACACACAGTTCCGCGTCGGCTCCATGAACAAGGCCTTCACGGAAGTTGCGATCATGCAGCTGGCGCAGGCGGGCAAGCTCGACCTCGAGGCTCCGCTCGTTCGCTATCTTCCCGGCTATCCAAACAGCGGCGTCGCGAGCAGGGTTACGGTCGATGAGCTTTTGACCCACTCCAGCGGCATGGGTGATTTCTTCGGGCCGGAATTCGAGGCGCATCGCGACGCACTTGTGGACCCCAAAGACTATGTGGCCTTGTTCGGGCCTCGTCCGCTTCTGTTTGAGCCAGGAAGCCGCCAAGCCTACAGCAACTACGGCTATATCGTCCTCGGCCGCGTCGTCGAGGCGGTCAGTGGCCTCAGCTATGACGAATATCTTCAGCGCAATGTCTTCGGGCCGGCGCACATGGCCGCCACAGGCGCGCGACCGGAGACCGTGCGGATGCCCAATCGCGCGGTCGGCTACGAGATGGCGCAGGGGCGGCTCCAGACCGCCTCCTCATTCCAAGTGGCTCGCGGCACACCTGCCGGCGGCGGGTATTCGACGGTCGGGGATTTACTCCGGTTCGCCAACGCTCTGTTGAAGGACCGACTGCTGAACGCAGACTACACTCAGCGGCTGACCACGGGCGGCGCAACCCTGCCAAACGGAACCGTCGCACGCTACGACTTCAGCAACCGAACCGCGGACGGACGTATCTATTTCGGCCATGCGGGCGCATCGCACGGACAGAGCGCCGACATCCGTATCTTTCCCGACAATGACTATGTCGTCGTCGTCCTTGCCAACCGCGACCCTCCGATCGCCGCGGTGCTCGAAAACTTCATCAGCGACCGCCTGCCCTGAGCGGCGGGTTCGCCCGGCCTGGACAGCTAGGCTCGCCACCGATTTCCTGAACATTGGGGTATGGTCGTCCCTGATGAACGAAGTCGCGCGGCTCTCGCTGTTGCTTCTGCTCGCCTCGGGCGCGCTCACCGCGGCGGCCGGACCGGCGCTGTGGTGGATGAGAGCCGACCGCCGCGTCCGCCGCGCCGTCAGGCGAGCGGTGGGCGCGAAGCCCGACGCGGAACTCATCACCGGCAATGGCGGCGCGGGCTTTTCGCTCGAGACCGGGGCCATCGGGATCGTGTGGGACAAAGGCCGATGGCGAATGACCTACACGCTGGACGAACTGATGGGCGCCGAAATCCTCATCGACGACGTCGTCGCCGCCCGAGCCTTCCGCGGCGAGCAGCGACGCCCGTTGGAGGTCATTTCCGGCCAAGCGCGGAATGTCTGCCTTCGGCTGCTGTTCGACGATCCCCGCCGCCCCGACTTCGAACTCGAACTCTGGCCGAGCGCCTCGCCGGGCGCGAAACACCCGGCCTCTCCGGCCGCCGCGATCCGGGCGGCGAACAGTTGGCTGGCGCGGACCGAGACCCTGGTCCGCCGCGGCTTCGCCGCCGCGCCGGTCATCCGCGCGGACACTCCGCGGCCAAGACCCCGCCCCAATGAGGACCCGGACTTCGATGAGGAGGCGCCGGACGAGGACTGAGCCGGCGTTTGACAGTCCCGCGGGCCGCTCCCATCCTCCCCCGATCCGGTCATGTAGAGGGGACGCGGATTGAAATGACCGGCCTCATCGCGGCAGCCGCGGCGTTTGTGCTTCTCCACCTTCTGGTTTCCGGGACCAGACTTCGCGATGCGCTCACCGGCGCCGTCGGACAGGGGCCGTACACCGGTCTCTTCTCCCTGGTCTCGGTCGGCCTGCTGGTGTGGGTCGGCTTCGCCTTCGCCGCGGCCAGGAGCGGCGGCGCCGACCCTGTCTATTGGAACTCAACCCATCCGATGCGCGTGGTCCAGGCAGCGCTGCAGTTCGTCGCCCTCTTTTTCATCGTCGTCGGCCTGACCACGCCCAACCCGACCAGCGTTCGCCAGGAGAGCGCCCTGGACCGGCCCGACGTGGCCAGGGGAATTCTGCGGGTCACCCGCCATCCCTTCCTCTGGGGCGCGGCGATCTGGGCGGCCGGGCATCTGCTGGTGGGCGGCGACCTTGCCGGGATCGTGCTCTTCGCTTCGATGCTCGTGCTCGCCCTTTCCGGGACGTTGAGCATCGACGCCAAGCGCAGGCGCGCACGGGGCGCTTCCTGGGACGCGTTCGCGCAGCGCACCTCGAACGTGCCGTTCGCGGCCATCGCCGCCGGCCGGCAGAGCTTCAGCTTCGCGGAGATGGGATGGTGGAGACTGGCGCTCGTCCCTCTCATCTGGGGCGCCCTCATCTTCGTCCACCCCTACGCCTTCGGCGTCGCCCCACTGCGCTAGCCGGCGAGGGCGAAGTCCATCCCGGCCGCGGCGTGGATTTCGGTGGTGTCGAAGACCGGGACGGCAAGATCCCCCGGCTCGATCAGCAGACCGAACTCGGTACACCCCAATATGACGCCGTCGGCGCCCTGGCCTTCGATCTGGCGCTCAGCGATGGCGATCACCGCCGCGCGCGACGCGGGTTCGAAACGACCCTGGACCAGTTCGTCGAAGATGATGCCGTGGAGCCGCTCGCGATCGAGCGCCGGTGGGATGATCGCATTCACCCCGTGCTCTCTCAGCCGTTCGCGCCAGAACCCCTCCTCCATGGTGAAGCGGGTCGCCAGGAGCAGCGGACGGGTGGACCCCGAGGCGCGTATCGCCTCGGCGGTGGAATCGACGACATGCAGGAGCGGGATCGCCACCGAGTCCCGCACTTCGTTCGCCATCCGATGCATGGTGTTGGCACAGATCATGAGGGCGTCGGCGCCCGCGGCCTCCAGACGCCTCGCCGCATCGACCAGGATCGCCGTGGCCGATTCCCACTCGCCGGCGGCCTGCAGCGCCGCGATCGGCGCGAAGTCGGCGGACCAGATGAGCAGTCTGGCCGAATGTTGGCCGCCGAGGCGCTCTCGCGCCGTCCGGTTGAGCAGGCGGTAATAGACGCTGGTGCTCTCCCAGCTCATGCCCCCCAGCAACCCGAGAGTCTTCATCAAAGATCCGCGTAGACGTGCCGCTCGCCCGTCTGCCCAGGATGGGTCACCGCGCCCAGGTGGGCTGGGCCGACGCCTTGGGCGAACTTCCACAGGGCCCCCGAGCCGTAGGCAGTCTCGCGCGGCGCCCAGTGGCGCGCACGGTTCTCCAGCTCGATGGGATCGACTTCCAGCTCGATGGTCCCGGCGTCGGCGTCGATGGCGATGATGTCGCCGTCCTCGACCAGCGCGATGGGGCCGCCCTCCTGGGCCTCCGGACCGATGTGGCCGATGCAGAGCCCGCGCGTGGCGCCGGAGAAACGGCCGTCGGTCACCAGGGCGACCTTGTCTCCCCTGCCCTGGCCAGAGATTGCGGCGGTGGTGGAGAGCATTTCCCGCATCCCCGGACCGCCCTTGGGTCCTTCGTAGCGGATGACCAGCACTTCGCCGTCGCGGTAGTCCCCGGCCTCCACCGCCGCGAAGCACGCCTCCTCGCCATCGAACACCAGCGCCGGTCCGCGGTGAACCCGGTGAGAGGCCATCCCCGCCACCTTCACGATGGCGCCGTCAGGGGCGAGCGAGCCCCAAAGTCCCACCACCCCTCCACAGGGCGAGAGCGGCCGCTCGATCGGGCGGATCACCTGCTGGTCGTCGCGCCACCTCACTGTTTCGAGATTTTGGGCAATCGTTCGGCCGGTGACGGTCAGGCAGTCGCCATGGATGTGGCCACCCTCGAGCAGGGTCTTGAGCAGCATCGGCACGCCGCCCGCCTCGCCCATGTCCTTGGCGACATAGCGACCGCCGGGCTTGAGATCGGCAAGATACGGAGTGCGGCGGAAAATCTCGGCGATTTCGCGCAAGCTGAATTCGATCCCGCATTCGTGCGCCATGGCCGGCAGGTGAAGCGCCGCATTCGTCGAGCCACCGGTGGCGGCCACGACCACGGCGGCGTTTTCGAACGCGGCGAGCGTGCAGATATCGCGGGGGCGGATGTTCTTTTCGATGAGCCGCACCACGGCCTCCCCAGAGGCGACCGCATAGGTGTCGCGGCTTTCGTACGGCGCCGGGAGCGCGCAGGAGAGCGGCAGGGCAAGGCCGATCGCCTCGGAGACGCAGGCCATGGTGTTCGCGGTGAATTGGCCGCCGCAGGCGCCTTCGCCTGGGCAGGCCAGGCGCTCGAGCTCGCGGAGATCCTCGAGGGCCAGCCTGCCGGCGGAGTGTTCGCCCACACCCTCGAAGACGTCGGCCACGGTGACATCGCGGCCCCGCCAGCGCCCGGGCAGAATCGAGCCGCCGTAAAGGAACACCGAGGGCACGTTCAGGCGCAGCATCGCCATCATCATCCCGGGCAGGCTCTTGTCGCAGCCCCCCACCCCGACCAGGGCGTCGTAGCCGTGACCGCGCACCGTCAACTCCACGGAATCGGCGATGACGTCTCGGCTGACCAGGCTCGAGCGCATCCCTTCGTGGCCCATGGCGATGCCATCGGTGACCGTGATGGTGCAGAATTCCCGCGGGGTCGCGCCGGCGGTCCTGACCCCCTCGCTCACCGCATGCGCCTGGCGCATCAGGGCGGTGTTGCACGGCGCCGCCTCGTTCCAGCACGAGGCCACGCCCACGAAGGGCTGGGCGATCTCCCGAGAGCCAAGGCCCATGGCGTAGTAGAAGGATCGGTGCGGCGCCCGCGAGGGTCCCTCGGTCACGTGGCGGCTGGGGAGTTTCGACTTGTCCCAGGTTCCGTCGGGGTTCTTGGCCATGGCGGGCTCCGAGCTTAGAGGGCATGCCTAGCCGAGCGCCGCGCCGGGCGCAAAGCGGGTTGGGGAGATCGACCATGCGCCTCGAAGCCATCCCGATCGGGATCGATCCGCCCAGAGAGGTCAACGTCGTGATCGAGGTGCCGATCGGCGGCGAACCGATCAAATACGAGATGCACAAGGCCTCGGGGGCGCTGATGGTGGATCGGTTCCTCTACACGGCCATGCGCTATCCGGGAAACTATGGCTTCATCCCGCACACTCTCTCCGGCGACGGCGATCCGTGCGACGTGGTCGTCGCCAATACCCGCGCCATCGCGCCTGGCGCGATCATCAGCTGCCGCATCGTCGGCGTGCTCGTCATGGAGGATGAGGCCGGCGGCGACGAGAAGCTGATCGGCGTGCCGGGGCCGAAACTCACCCAACGCTACGACAAGGTCCTGGACTACACAGATCTGCCGGCGATCACCCTGCAGCAGATCGAGCACTTCTTCGCCCACTACAAGGACCTGGAACCCGGCAAGTGGGTGAAGATCGTGCGCTGGGCAGACGCGCAGACGGCGCACGCCATGGTGAACGACGGCATCGCCAGGGCCGGGAGAGCGGCGGACGCCGCCGAGCGATGAGGCGGCGGCGCTTCGCGTGGGCGAGGCGCAGCGATTCGCCCGTTTTTTTCGTCCCGGCGCCGGTTTTCGAGGCGGCCTTCGTCGGCAAAGCCTTGCGCCGCAAGGAAATCCACCCTCCCAGGGCGCCGCCGCCGCCCTCCGGATTCGTTCGCTTTTGTTAGGATTAGTTCCACTTTCTTGCGTTCTTGTCCGCATATCTGCCCAAAATCGCGACATTGCAGGCCGAAAATTTGGCCGATTCACGCCGGTCCCGACCCACGCGCCGGGCGCCTGGCCGTCCGCCTGAGCCCCGGCATGGAGAAAACATCTCGCGGTGAGGATCTGCGGATCGGGTCATGGGGTGCCTGGCGAACGCGGTTCGAACCGCGAATCAATTGCATATTGCAATTTATCGCCGCCGTCAAGATGCGAAAGACGGGCACGCGCCCGCCGCGTGAGCCGCCTGGGACCTTCTCCGCTAGAGCGCCCTTTCGATCGCCTCGCGGACCGCCGGGTCGAGGGGCTCGGTGCGCGGACCGAAGGCGGCGATCGCCTCGCCCTTTGGACCGACCAGGATCTTGTGGAAGTTCCAGGCCGGCGCCGCCGCTTCGCCCAGCTCTTGCTGCGCCCAGGCGTAGAACGGATGACGGTCGGCGCCATTGACCTGGGCCTTGGCCGTCATGGGGAAATCGACACCGTAGTTGAGGGAGCAGAACGTCTTGATTTCGCTTTCGGCGGCCGGCTCCTGGCCGGCGAACTGGTTGCAGGGGACGCCCAGGACGACCAGGCCCTGGTCCCGGTAGTCGCGGTGGAGTTTTTCGAGGCCCTCGTACTGCGGTGTGAGGCCACACTTCGAGGCGGTGTTGACGACCAGAACCGGCTTGCCCTTGAAGTTCGCCAGCGGCAGCGGCCCGCCGTCGATGCTTTCGAAGCTGAAATCGTGGGCCGTGGTCATCGCGGTCTCCTCCTGATCCGACAACGGCTGAGCTTATCGGCCCACGGCCTGCTCCACCGCAAGCGCCAGATCGAGGGCGCGCGCGCCATCCTCGGCGTCGGCGAGCGGCACGGACGTCTGGTTGCGAACCGCGGCGACGAACGCAGCCAGACTAGCCCCCAGCCGGTCATGACCCGCGGGAGTCGAGTCATAGGCGCAGTCCAGGAGAAACGGCGTCGTGTTTTCGAAGGCGTGGGTCAGAAAGTCGATGGTGATCTGTCCAGAGGGGTAGACGAGTTTCATGGTTCGCGCCGGCCCCGAGGCCACCCGCGAGGCCCGCGCCCGGACGGTGAAGCCGCCGTCGAAGTCGATTTCGGCCTCGGCCTCGTCGAGCAGGCTATTGGCCACGCACGCGCCGCTGGCCTCCACCGTGAGCGGGTCGGCGCGCGTGAGACAGAGTGCGAGATCCAGGTCGTGGATCATCAGATCGAGGACCACCGAAACATCGAGGTTGCGCCTGGCCGGCGGGCCCAGCCGTTCGGCCTCGAGCCGGCGGGGCGGCTCGCCTATGTCGAGCAGGCCGATCGCCTTGAAGACGGCGCGTTCGAGAAAACCGCATGCGGCGACGAGGCCGCCTTCCCGCGCCGCCGCGACGATCGCGTCCGCGTCCTCCAGGCAGGTGGCGATCGGCTTTTCGACGTAGACGTGTTTGCCCGCGGCCAGTGCGGCCAGGGCGGCCGGGGCGTGCGCGCTCGCCGGCGAGGCGACGGAGACGATATCCACCGCTTCGAGGAATGCGGCGAGGTCGTCAAAGGGCGAAGCGGCGAACCTGCGGGCCAGGGCCGCGGCGCGATCGGGATGTGGATCATTCACCGCGGTGAGCCGCACGCCGCTCATCTGGGCGTATTTCGCCGCGTGGCGCCCACCGAAGACGCCTGCGCCGATCACCCCCGCTCGCAAGCTCCCGGCCATCGCCGATCGCCTAGCATGCCGCCCGGACCGTGCCCACTGGAGCGGAGCGTGGCGGCGCGCTAAACGACTGTTTGAACCCGATCGGAGAGCCCCCATGACCACATCGCGCGAAATTCACCTGAAGAGCCGTCCGGTGGGCGAGCCAACCGCGGCCAATTTCGAACTCGCCACCGTGGACCTGCCCGACCCGGGCCCGGGCGAAGTCCAGGTCAGAAACAGCTGGATGACGGTCGATCCGTACATGCGCGGGCGAATGAACGACGTGCAGAGCTATACGCCGCCGTTCCAGATCGGCCAGGCCCTGCAGGGCGGCGCGGTGGGCGAGGTGGTCGCCTCCAACGATCCGGCGTTCAAGCCTGGCGACACGGTGGAGAGCTTCTTCGGCTGGCGCGAGGCGTTCAACGCCCCGGCCGCCGCGGTGAGCCGCCGCGATCTCATGGGCCTGCCGCCCCAGGCTTTCCTCGGCGTCGCCGGCATGCCCGGGATGACCGCCTATGTCGGGCTGTTGAAGATCGCCGCCCTGAAGGACGGCGACGTCGTCTTCGTCTCGGCGGCCGCCGGCGCGGTGGGCCAGGTGGTCTGCCAGATCGCCAAGCTGCGCGGCCACACCGTCATCGGGTCGGCCGGCGGGGCGGAAAAGGGCGCATGGCTGAAGGAGATCGGCGTCGACCACGTGATCGACTACAAGGCCGAGCGCGATCTCACCGCGGCGCTGATGCGCGCCGCCCCCGAAGGCATCGACGTCTATTTCGAGAATGTCGGCGGGGCGCACATGGAGGCGGCGCTGATGGCCGCCCGGCCGTTCGCCCGCTTCGCGCTGTGCGGCATGATCAGTCAGTACAACGCCACCGACATGGGCCCGGGCGTGCGGGGCCTGATCATGGCGGTGGGCAAGCAGCTGCGCCTGGAGGGCTTCATCGTCTCCAGCCACTTCGACCAGCTGCCCGCCTTCCAGAAGGAGATGGCCGGCTGGATCAAGGAGGGCAAGGTCAAGTGGAAGGAGACGGTGGAAGAAGGGATCCAGAACGCCCCGACCGCCTTTCTCAAGCTGTTCAAGGGCGAGAACCTCGGCAAGATGCTGGTGCGCCTGAGCTAGCGCCTAGACCATCACCTGGGTCCCGAGCTCTACCACCCTGCCGGGAGGAATTCTGAAAAAATCGGTGGGATTGGCGGCGTTCTTCATCAGAAAGATGAAGAGCTTGTCCTGCCACGCCGGCATTCTCGAATGCGCGGCTGGAACCAGCGAGCGGCGGCCGAGGAAGAAGCTGGTGGCCATGATGTCGAACTTCAGTCCCTTCTTGCGGCAGAGCTGCAGAGCATGGGGCAGGTTGGGGCTCTCCATGAAGCCATAGGAGATGCGCACCTTCTGAAAATCTGAGTTTATCGTCTCGATCTCGATCCGCTGCGAGTCCGCGACCCTGGGGGTCTCGGTGGTTTCCACGGTGAGGATCGCATTGTGTTCATGCAGGACCTTGTTGTGCTTGAGGTTGTGCATGAGCGCCACCGGGGCCATCCCGGGCGCCGAAGTCAGGAAGATCGCGTTGCCCTTGGCCCTGTTCGGTGGCCGGGCGCGCAGCATCTCGATCAGATCGTCCATCGGCACCGAGTCGCGCCGGGTCTTCTCGGTGAGGATCTGGGCGCCGCGCACCCAGGTCACCATAATCGTCAGCAGGCTGATCCCGATCGCCAGAGGCACCCAGCCGCCGGAGACGACCTTGAGGCCGTTGGCGGCGAGGAAGACGGTGTCCAGGCTGATCAGGGGGGCAATCAGCAGGAGGGTCGAGGCCAACCGCCATTTCCACAGTCGCCGGGCGACCATGTAGGCGAGGATGGTGGTCGCCAGCATCGTCCCGGTCACCGCCAGCCCATAGGCGTTGGTGAGGTTGTTGGCGTTCTGGAACACCAGGACCAGGATCATCACGCCGACGAGCAGAAAGCGGTTGATCTGCGGCATGTAGATCTGGCCGGACTGCGTCTCCGAAGTCCGGCGAATATCCATCCGGGGAACCATGCCCAGCTGCATCGCCTGCTGGGAGAGCGAGTAGGCTCCGGTGATCACAGCCTGGCTGGCGATCACCGAGGCCGCGACCGCCAGGATGACCAGGGGCGCCCGCAGCAGCGGCGGGGCCATCACGAAGAACCAGTCCTGATTGACGAACGCGTGATGGTGCGCCGCGGCCCGCTTCACCGCCTTGAGGACAAAGGCCCCCTGGCCCAGATAATTCAGCGCCAGGCAAGGCAGGGCGAAAAAGAGCCACGCGGCCTGGATCGGCCATCGACCGAAGTGGCCCATGTCCGCATAAAGCGCCTCGGCGCCGGTGACCGTCAAAAACACCGAACCCAGAACCAGGAAGCCCACCAGGCCGTGGTGGATCATGAAGCCCACCGCGTGGTGTGGACTGAACGCCCACAGCACCTGCGGATCGTCGATGATGTGGACGGCGCCCAGAAGCCCGATCACCACGAACCACACCAGCATCACCGGGCTGAACCAGCGCGCGACGGTGGCCGTCCCGCGTGCCTGGATCAGGAACAGCCCAAAGAGAAGGACAGCGGAAACCGCGGTGACCGCATGGGCCGTGGCCACATGATGCAGCGTCGGCACATCGTGCATACCCTGAAAGGCGCCGAGAACCGAAATCGCCGGGGTGATCACCGCGTCACCGTAGAAGAGCGCGGCGCCGACCAGGCCGAGAACGAAGATCGCCCGCGTCCGCCGGCCGATGGCGCGTTGCGCGAGCGCCATCAGCGAGAGCACGCCGCCCTCGCCCTTGTTGTCGGCGCGCATCACGAACAGCACATATTTGACCGTGACCACCAGGATCAGGGCCCACAACGCCAGGGAGACGACGCCCAGGACGGCCGGGCGGGTGACCGGATCGTGCGCGGCCTGACCCATCGCGGCCTGGAAGGCGTAGAGCGGACTGGTGCCGATGTCGCCGAACACCACCCCGATCGAGCCGATCGCGAGGCCAAGAAAACCGCGGCGCCGCCGCTTTTTGCGACCCGTATCCTGCGCTTCCACCGGGTCGGCGGCTGGAGCAACGAGGGTCGTCGGGACTTCCGCTGGCATCGCCAACCTTCAACAACCTCGCCGCGTGGAGGGCGCGCTCGCGGCTCCGTATAGGGAACCGGCCAAGAGTCCACCCTCGTCTTGTTCGCGGCCCCGTGGCGCCACGACGCTATCAACGGTCCGGCGGCTTTGGCGATCCCGGAAGCCGCGGGCCACGCGGCCAAGATGCGTTGGCCGCGTCGAAGCCTGGGGCTAAAGAGCGGGCTGTCCGCATCTGAAACCCCTGGGGAGCCCGTTGGTGGCCCGCCTCTTCACCGCCTATCTGATCGTCCATTGGAGCGCCGCCTCCAAGCCGACCTCGGGGCCGGACTGCGTGTGGATCGGCGTGCTCAAGCGCGACGTTCGCTTCCGGCTCGCCTTCGAGGCGATGAAGCCGACAACGCGCACCGAAGCCGAACGGGCCTTGCTCGCGGTCCTCGAGGAACGGATCAAGCGCCGCGAACGCACTCTGGTCGTGTTCGACTTTCCGCTCGGCCTGCCGCGCGGTCTCGCCGCCGCCCTGCGCCTGCCCGGGGATGCCCCATGGCGGGCGGTCTGGGACCAGCTCGCCAAAATGGTCAAGGACAAGGCGGACAATGCGAACAACCGCTTCGGCGTCGGCTCCGAGATCAACCGCCGGCTCACCGCCGGCCCCTTCCCGTTCTGGGGCTGCCCGGCCAGGGACACCCTGACGACGCTGAAGCCCAAGCGGGAGCGCGCCCACGGTCCCGGTGACATCCCCGAATTCCGCCACGCCGAGGTGGCGGCGAAATCGGCGAGCCCGGTGTGGAAGCTGTTCTTCAGCGGTTCGGTGGGCGGCCAGGCGATCCTCGGTATTCCGATGGTCCGCCGGATCAAGCTGGCGCTGGGCGAAGCCTTCAGGATCTGGCCCTTCGAGACCGGGTACAAGGCCTTCACCGAGGCGCATCTGACCGGGGCCCAGGTGGTCGCCGCGGAGGTCGGTGCGATGCTGGTCAAGCCGCAGCCGCAGCCGGGCGAAACCAAGGAGGCGGCCCAGGTCCGCGCCCTGGCCGAACACCTCGCCAGGCTCGATGAGGCCGGAACCCTCGGCGCCCTCTTCGGGCCGGCCAAGGGCGCGGCGGCCGATGTCGTCCTCGACGCGGAGCGCGAGGAAGGCTGGATCCTCGGGGTCTGACCTCGGCCCTACCCGCGCGCCGGGCGAAAGAGATCGGGCTCGCCGTCGGCGAAGTCGCTCTCGATCGCCAGCAGCCGCCGCTTGGTGTCGATCCCGCCGTGCGCCGAAAAGCCGCCGATCCCGCCGCCGGCGGCCAGGACGCGATGGCACGGGACGATGATCGGAAAGGGATTGCGGCCAAGAGCCTGGCCGACCTCGCGCGCCAGCGCCGGATCGCCGAGATCGGCGGCGATCTCGCCATAGGCGCGGGTCTTCCCCGGAGGAATGGCGCGGGCGAGCTCCCAGACGCGGCGGTGAAGGGCGCTCGCGGCGCCAAAGTCGAGCGGCACGCCGGCGAGGTCGTCGGGCTCGCCGCCCAGCAGGGCGATGATCCGGGCGATGGCCTCGCCCACGCTCGCCGGCGGCGGCCCCGGCCGAGCGTTGGGAAAACGCCGCGCCAGGCGCACGCGGCTCTGTTCTTCGCCGCCTTCGGGAAGCTGGACGCCGATGACGCCGTGCTCGCTCCAGGCGATGCCGCAGGCGCCGATCGGCGTGGCAAAGACGGTAAAACCCTGAGCCATGGACTGCGTCATCCCCGTCAGCGCCGTCGCGCCAGGAACAGGCTGGTGATCATGTTGCGTGTAACCCCGCGAGGAAACCCTTCGGCGGCGATGCGGCGCAGTTCGGCCAGAACCTCGACGCGATCAGGTCGCGCGGCGATATTGGAATAGGTCGCATAGAGGGCCACGGTCTGGTCGGGGTCCAGCGTCAAGGTCCAGCTCCGCCGGCGATGCCATGCCGGCTCGAACGCCGCCGCTCGCGCCAGCGCCCTGCGCCGCCTCTGTTCGTCCAGGGCGAAGGGGAGACCGCCCTCGCCGGCCGATGGGCTGCGCAGGGGGGGCAGGGGGGCCAGAAGCGCCAAGGTGGCGTCGTGGAAGGCATCGTCGCGCTCCGGGTCGCCGAAGACGTTCCACAGCGCCGCCCACCAGCCGCCGGGCCGCAGGAGATCGGCGATCCTGGCGAGGCTCGCGTCCTCGTCAAGCCAATGGAACGCAGTGGCGCAGACCGCCAAGTCGAACTGCCGCCCGCCCAGTTCCGCTGTCTCGAAAGGTTCGGCGATCACGCTCACCGCGTGGCCGGCAAAGCGAGTGCGCAGGAACGCCGCCAGGCGCGGGTCGGGCTCGACGGCCACCAGCGGGTCTGCGCCGCGCGCGAGGAGGGCCCCGGTCGCCTTGCCGGTCCCCGCGCCGATCTCCAGCACCCGCGCGCCCTGCGCCAGGCCGCAACGCGCGCGCAGGGCGTCGAACACCCACCGCGGATAGTCCGGCCGCGCCCGGTCGTAGGCGGCCGGATCGGCGCCGAAGAGGCCCCGTCCGGCGATCCGCTCGAGCCTTGCCGGCGGCCTATTCCGCCGCCCGGCCGCCATCGACCTTGCGCCCCGCCTTGAGCTTTTCGGCGACGAGGAACGCGAGCTCGAGGGCCTGCTCGCCATTGAGCCGCGGATCGCAGTGAGTGTGATAGCGATCGCCCAGCTCGCCCTCCCCGACCTGCCTGGCGCCGCCCAGGCACTCGGTGACGTTCTGGCCGGTCATCTCCAGATGGACCCCTCCGGGGTGGACGCCCTGGGCCTCGGCGATCTCGATGAAGCTGCGCACTTCGGAGAGGATTCTCTCAAACGACCTTGTCTTATAACCGTTCTTCGCCTTGAGGGTATTGCCGTGCATAGGATCGGTAGCCCACACCACCTTGCGGCCCTCGCGCCTGGTGGCCTCCATGAGCGGCGGCAGCTTGGCGGCGATCTGGTCGGCGCCGAAGCGGCCATAGAGAGTGAGCCTTCCGGCCTCGTCGGCCGGATTGAGGGCGTCGACCAGCCTGATCAATTCGTCCGTCGCCATGGTCGGGCCGACCTTGAGGCCGATGGGGTTCATCACCCCGCGTAGGAACTCGACGTGGGCGCCGTCGATGCGCCGGGTGCGGTCGCCGATCCACAGCAGGTGCGCCGAAACATCGTACCAGTCGCCACTGGTCGAATCGACCCGCGTCATCGCCTCCTCGACGCCGAGTAGCAGAGCCTCGTGGCAGGTGAAGAACTCGACGCGGTGGAGATCGGGGGCGCTGCGCGGCGTCACCCCGATCGCTTCCATGAACGTCAGAGCCTCGGAGATTTTGTCCGTAAGCTCCCGATAACGCTCGGCCTGTGGGCTTCCCTCGACGAAGCCGAGGGTCCAGCGGTGGATGTTGTGCAGGTCGGCGTAGCCGCCGCCGGCGAAGGCGCGCAGCAGGTTCAGCGTCGAGGCGGACTGGGCGTAGGCCTTGAGCAGGCGGCGCGGGTCGGGGGTCCGCGCGGCCGCCTCGAACTCCATGCCGTTGATGTTGTCGCCGCGGTACGACGGCAGGGTGAGCCCGCCGATCGTCTCGGTGGCCTGCGAGCGCGGCTTGGCGAACTGGCCGGCCATCCTGCCGACCTTCACCACCGGCCTGCCGCCGGCGAAAGTCAGTACGACCGCCATCTGCAGGATCAGGCGGAAGGTGTCGCGGATGTTGTCGGCGGAGAACTCGGCGAAACTCTCGGCGCAGTCGCCGCCCTGGAGCAGGAAGGCCCGCCCCGCCTGGACCTCGCCGAGCAGGGTCTTCAGCCGCCGCGCCTCGCCGGCGAACACCAGCGGCGGCATCCGGCGAAGCTCGCCCTCCACCCGCCCGAGCTCGGCGGCGTCGGGCCAGTCCGCCGGGATGTGGGTGGCCGGCCTCTGCCTCCAGGACGCGGGCGTCCAGCGGTCGGTCATGGCGAGAGCCCCGAAAGGAAGGGCGCGGCTTTAGCCGAACGGGGCGGGAAAGGCAAAGTCGCCGGGCCTTTCCGGCGCCCACATCGGCGGTCGGAGCGGGCCGGCCTCAGCCGTTCATCGCCAGTTCCGGCGGAGTGTAGGGTTCGCGCATCGTCACCAGCTCCTCGGCGGCCGTGGGATGGACCGCGCAGGTCTGGTCCCACTGCGCCTTGGTCACCCCCAGCTTGATCGCTATCGCCGCCACCTGGATCATTTCGGGGGCGTCGGGGCCGACGATGTGGCAGCCGAGGATCCTGTCGCTGGCGGCGTCGACCACCAGCTTCATCAGCATCCGCTCCTCGCCTCCATGGAAGGTCGCCTTCATCGGGCGGAACACGGCGCGATAGATCTCGATCTTCGCTCCGGTGTGCCGCGCTTCGGCCTCGGAGAGCCCGACCACGCCCACCGGAGGCTGGGAGAAGACGGCGCTGGCGACGAATTCATGATCGAAGCGGGTCGGACGGTTGGCGAACTCGGTCTCCGCGAAGGCCGCGCCCTCGCGGATCGCCACCGGCGTGAGGTTGATGCGGTCGGTGACGTCTCCAACCGCCCAGATATTGGCGACATTGGTCTTCGAGTATTCGTCCACCGCCACCGCCCCGCGCTCGTTGAGGGCCACCCCAGCGGCCTCCAGGCCCATGCCGGCGGTGTTGGGCTCGCGTCCGGTGGCGAAGAGGACCTGGTCGGTCTCCACCGCGTGGTCGCTGGTGAGGTGGCTGACCATGGCGGCGCCGGTCTTCTCGATCCGTTCGTGCTCGCAGCCCAGGATCACCCTGATCCCCCGCCGTTCGAGTTCGCCCGCGAGGTGGGCGCGCACGTCGTTATCGAACCCGCGCAGAATGTTGGCGCCCCGATAGATCAGTGTGGTTTCCACACCCAGGCCATTGAAGATGCCGGCAAATTCCACGGCGATGTAGCCGCCGCCGACGACCAGGATGCGGGCCGGCAGCGCCGGAAGGTGGAAGGCCTCGTTGGAGGTGATGGCGTGTTCGATGCCGGGGAGGCTGCCGGGCACGACCGGCCGGCCGCCGGTGGCGATGAGGATCTTCCCGGCGGTGTGGGTCTGGCCCTTCGCCGGCAGGGTCACCGTGTGCGGATCGGTGAGCTCGGCGCGGGCATGGACCAGATCGGCGCCGGCGTTCTGCAGATTGGTGACGTAGATCCCCGAGAGGCGGGCGATCTCGATGTCCTTGGCCTCGATGAAGCGGCTCCAGTCGAAAGCCGGCGCGCATTCGCCCCAGCCATAGCTCTGGGCGGTCTTGAAGCTCTGCGAGAACTCGCTGGCGTAGACCATGAATTTCTTCGGGATACAGCCGCGGATGACGCAGGTCCCGCCGACCCGATCCTGTTCGGCGACCGCGACCTTGGCCCCGCTCATCGCCGCCATGCGCGCCGCCCGCACCCCGCCCGACCCGGCGCCGATGACGAAGAGGTCGTAGTCGTAGCCGGCCATGTTCAGCCTTCCCCGGGGTGCAGGACGACGACGCCGCCGGAGGTGCCGATCAGGGCTTCGGCGGCGAGGCCGAGGAACAGGCCATGCTCCACCACCCCGGTGATCGCCTTGAGCGCACTCGCCAGGGCGTCCGGATCGTCGATCGAACCGCACGAAAGGTCATAGATGACGTTGCCGCCGTCGGTGCGCACCGGCTCGCCCGCGACCGACCGCAGCGTCGCCGTCGCGGCGATCCCGCGGGCCTTCACGGCGCCGTCGATCCGCGCCGCGGTCGAGAGGTGGCCGAACGCCACGACCTCGACGGGCAGCGGAGATTTCCCCAGCTTTTCCACGCGCTTGCTCTCGTCGGCTATGACGACGCATCGCCTGGACGCGCGCCACACCAGCTTCTCTCGCAGCAGGGCGGCGCCCGCGCCCTTGATCAGGGCGAGCCCCGGCCCGACCTCGTCGGCGCCGTCCACCGTCAGGTCGATGGCGCCGGCCTCGTCGAGGTCCACGACCTCCATCCCCAGCGAGCGCGCCAGGGCCGCGGTCGCCTCCGAGGTCGCCACCGCCCGCACCGCGAGCCGCCGGGCGGCCAGGGCGGAGACGAACCACGCCGCCGTCGTGCCGGTGCCCAGGCCCACGGTCGAGCCGGCCTCCACCAGCCGCGCCGCCGCCTCGCCGACGGCGCGCTTCTGAGCTAGCGCGCTCAAGGCCGGGCCATGGCGGGGCGGTTCATCGCCCCTCCCGCTCGCGAAGCTTGCGGGCGCGGAAGGCCGCCGCCCAGCCCGCCTTCTCGACCTGCCGCGCCCTGCCGAGCGCCAGGGCGTCGCCGGCGACATCCCTGGTGATCACCGATCCCGAGCCGGTGTAGGCGCCGGCGCCGATCCGCACCGGGGCCACCAGGGCGCAGTTGGAGCCGATGAAGGCGCCATCGCCGACATGGGTGTCGAACTTGTCGAAGCCGTCGTAATTGCAGAAGATCGTCCCGGCGCCGATGTTGGCCCCCGCGCCCACCGCGCCATCACCCAGATAGGCCAGATGGTTGGCCTTGGCGCCCTTGCCGATCCTCACTTGTTTGACCTCGACGAAGTTGCCGATGTGCGCCTCCTCGCCGATGTCGGCGCCTGGGCGTAGGCGCGCATAGGGACCGACGAGCGCCCCGGCGCGCACCACCGCGCCCTCCAGGTGGCAGAACGAACGCACCACCGCGCCGGCCTCGACGCTCACCCCCGGGGCGAAGACCACGAACGGCTCGATCCTCGCCCCGGCCGCGACCTTGGTGTCCCAGGCCAGATGCACCGTCTCGGGGGCGGCCATGGCGACGCCCGCGGCCATCAGCTCGGCGCGCCGCCGCCGCTGGAAGGCGCTCTCGGCGGCGGCGAGTTCGGCCTGGGCGTTGATCCCGGTCACCTCCGCCTCCTCGGCGAAGGCGGCACGCACCGACATCGCCTGTTCGGTAGCCAGTCCGAGAATGTCGGGCAGGTAGTATTCGCCCTGGGCGTTGTCGGCGCCGACCTGACCGAGCAGTGCGAACAGCCGGGCGGCGTCGGTGACCAGGACGCCGGAATTACAGGTGGTTATCGCCAGTTCCTCGGGGCTGGCGTCCTTCGCCTCGACGCCGCGCATCAGGGTTCCATGACCGCCCAGGATAAGCCGGCCGTAGGCGCCGGGGACCGCGGCCTCGAAGGCGAGAACCGCGATGTCCGCGCCATGGTCCCGGAGAGCGAACAGCCCGCGCGCCGTGGCGGCGGTGAGCAGCGGCACGTCCGAGAAGGTGACGATCACCTCGCCGATGAAGCCGCTCAGCGCCTGCCGCGCCGCCAGCACCGCATGGCCGGTTCCCAGCGGCGGGTCCTGGACAACGATCGCCGCCTCGCCGAGCCGCGCGGCGACATGGGCGCGCACCTTCGGGGCATGGGCGCCGACCACCACCAGGATCGGCGCGCAGTCGAGCGCCTGGGCGGTGTCGATCGCATGGTCGATCAAGGTCCGGCCGGCGAGCACGTGCAGGACCTTGGGAATCGGCGATTTCATCCGCTCGCCCTTGCCGGCGGCGAGGATCACGGCGGCCCTTGGGCGATGCGGCTTGCCGGTCATGGTCCTTCTCAAAGTTCCCGCAGGCGATCGCGCGCCTTGCCAAGGACCGGGCTTTAGCGGAAACCGCGACCGGTTTCGACCGGAGTTCGCCGTGGACCGCCCCGCGCCTTCCCTGACAGGGGCGACGATCGTCTTCGATCTCGACGGCACCCTCGTCGACACCGCGCCGGATCTGGTGGCGGTCCTCAACGACCTGCTGATCGAGGAGGGCCTATGCGCCCTGCCCCTCGCGGCGGCCCGGCCGTTGATTGGCCGCGGCGCCAGGGTCCTCATCGAGCGCGGCTTCGCCGCCGCCGGCGTCCCCCTCGACCCAGTACGGGCGCCAGGCCTCTTCGATCGTTTCATCGCCCGCTACCGCGGCAGGATCGCCAGGGAGAGCCTGCCCTTTCCCGGCGTGGCCGACGCCTTGGACGCCCTCGCGCGCGCCGGCGCCGCCCTGGCTGTGTGCACCAACAAGCCGACGCAGCTCTCGCTTGGTCTGCTGGACGCCCTTGGCCTCACCGCCCGCTTCGCCGCCATCGTCGGCCCCGAAGGCGCACCCGCCGCCAAGCCCGACCCCCGCCACCTTCTCGCCGCCATCGAGCAATCGGGAGGACGCCCGCAGCGCGCCCTGATGGTCGGCGACTCGGCGGCCGACGCCGACGCCGCGCGGGCCGCCGGCGTGCCGCTGATCCTGGTCAGCTTCGGCTACAGCGAGACCCCCGCCAGGGATCTCGCGCCCGACATCCTGATCGACGTGTTCAGCGCCCTGCCCGCGGCCTGCGCGCGCCTGCTCGCGCCTTGTCCGGCCGGCGGCCAATCGCTATAGCCCCGTGCCTCGCCGTGCGGACGCGTAGCTCAGCGGGAGAGCACCTCGTTCACACCGAGGGGGTCGCTGGTTCGATCCCAGCCGCGTCCACCAACCGGTCCCGCTCCTGGGCGAGCGCCTGATCCCCGGGCCAGGCCAAGGGGCGCATGTTCGCCGGAACATGGCTGCGGGCGGCGCCGTTTTCGGTGATCCTGACCTGCGAAGTCGCGAGCCTCGAGGAACGGGCCGAGAGGGTTCGGCGGGCGAAGGCGGCTACGCCGGAACCGCTTCGGCCGCGCCCTCGTCGGCGTGGAAGCCGCCCTTTGGGGCGACCCCGTCCGGCGTTTCGATCAGGCGGCGGGGAACGAGCAGCAGGGCCGGCAGGATCAGGGCGTAGACGATGGTGATGGCGACGACGCAGACAGTGAAGGTGTGGCCGAAGCGGTCGTAGAGCCAGGTGCCGAGCAGGTCGCCGAAGTTGGAGACGATCCAGTACATGGCGGTCGAGGCCATCAGAGTCGTCCCCTGCAGCCCGCGCGGGCACGAGCGGATGATGAGGGCGATGTAGGCGGCGCTGGCCGCCCCGCCCATCAGGCCCATGGCCGCCCCCGCGAAAAGCGCGGCGTTCACCGTCGGCACGAAGAGCAGGGGGATGTACTGCGGCACGGCGAAAAGCGTGCTCCACCAGAGCAGGCGGCGCAGGGAATAGCGACGGGCGAGCAGACCGAAGAGGGCGAAGGTGGGAATGAAGCCGGCGCCGAACACCATGTTCCACAGGCCCCAGTCCGAATCCTTGGCGTGCAGTGTGTCCTGCAGGTAGTACTGCAGGGGCGTCGAGCCGCCCGGGGCGAAATTCCACAGGAACCAGATGAACAGGGCCGGATAGATCGGCCAGTGGCGCGCCAGCCGCTTGATGTCGGCGATGGGGTGGGCCCTCGGCCCGTGCTCGGCGTGGACGTTGTCGTAGACGGCGCGCGGACGCCATGCCCCGACGACGGCGATGATCGCGGCGAGGACCGCGCCGATAAGGAACAGGGTCCTGGCCACCTCGCCGGCCCTCACCCCCTCCAGCCGGTCGCTGAGGGCCCCGCCGAGGGCGAGGGCCGCCAGCCCCGGCAGGGAGGCGACGATGTTGTAGGCGGCCGCGAGCTGGCCCGACATGGCCTGCTGCTGGCCGATCGTCGAGGTGAGGCCGCTCCAGGCGCTGGAGAGGAAGAGGTAGCTGCAGGTGGCGAGGGCTATGCCGGCGAGCAGGGAGACGTAGCTCACCGGCAGCAGGGCGAAGACGACGTAGACCAGCGCTGTCAGGCCGCCGAACAGCATGAAGTAGCCGCGGTCGCGCCGGCCGAACGGGCTCCAGCTGTCGCGCACGAAGCCGAAGAGGAAGGCGACGTAGAGCGGCGCCCCGGTCATCAGGCGGAACAGGGCGACCTGGCTCGCCGGCAGGTGCAGCCGGTTCTTGAGGAAGAAGCTGACCGGGATGGCGATGAGGCCGTGGTAGGGCGCGGCCGGGCTGATGATGAAGATGAGGCCGCAGAGGTAGAGGAGGATCCTGCGGCGGGCGGCCGCGTCAATGGCCGGGGCGGGCCCCGCGCCGGCGGCCGTCGCATCCGTCATGCCGCCGTCCCCCGTTACGCCTCGCCGCGACCTTGGCCCGAAGCCTGCGCCGATGGCAAGGCGCAACCTGGCGCGCGAGCCCAGCCGTAGTTCAGCTCGGTCGACGGCGCGGTCGAAAATCGCTTCAACCGGGAACGCCGCCTCATCAGGCGAGACATCTACCGACAGAGACACTCCGCCGCGTCGGCGGAGTGGCGATCAGCCATGGCAGGGCTAGGTGGGAACTGGGTTTCCTTCGCCCGTCGGAGACAGGCTGCTACCAGACCGCCTGCACCATCAGCCAGTCCCGCTACTGAGAGAGGCGGAGCCTGAAGCGGCGACGTAGCCGGGCGGGCCTCATTGACCTAGCCTGGGTCTTGGCAATGCAAAACATCGGGGATATCCAATGGCGCTTTCAGACCTTGCATCGATTGGCAGTTTCTTCAGCGGACTGGCCGTCGTGGTCACATTGCTGTTCCTGCTTCTGCAAATGCGGCAAGCAAATCTGAATCAGCGTGCGCTCATGCAGCAAATGCGCAGCGCACGCATGATCGACACCATACTGAGGCATGCTGAACCCGGCTTGAACCGCGTGATCAGCCAAGCCATGCAGGGCGACGCAGAGATGGATGACGAACAGATACGTGCGTTTGTCGCCGCGATCGATGCAACGCTCTTCAACTGGGAGGACACATTTCTTCAGCACAAGGCTGGGACTCTCGACGCGGCCGGCCTCGAGTCCGACGAGAGTGCGCTTCGAGATTTGTCGGTGATTCCCGCGTTTCGCGTGGCGTGGAAAATGGGCCGAAAATACTTCAGCAGCGGGTATCGCGACTTTGTCGACGCCATCATGCACGAGACCAAGGCGATCCCGTCGCCAAACCTGAAGTCGACATGGAACGCCATGATGGCTGACGAGCTCGCCACCGTCGGCGGCTCTCAGTAGGAAACGGCCAACCTGGCTTCGAGACGCCAGTCGCCGACGTGGGTCTCGCGCACCCTGGCGAGCGGATAGCTGAGGCTCAGGTCGGCGGCGATGCGGCGGGTGACCTGGAGATCGGCCCCGAGACCAACCGAGGCGAGCCGCACGTTCTGACCCGCCGCCTCGTTGCGACCCCAGCCGAGGTCCAGGAAAGCGAAGGGCGCGACGGCGACGGGCGCCGCTGCGCTCTTCACGACGGCCAGAGCGGGCGCATGAAGCTCGTCGCGCAGGATGACCGCGTCATCGAAGGCGCCGACATCCAGAAAATAGCCGCGAACAAGGCCCTGGCCGCCGAGGCCGAGCTGCTCGCTGTCGGGGATGGGTCGGCCGGCGTATTGGGCGGTGAGCTGGGTCGCCAGGCTCAAGCCGCGCGGCAGGGTGGTCAGGCGACCATAGTCGATGTCGAGATAGGCGTATCCCGCTCCACCGACACGACCACTGGTGAAGTCGCTGAAATTGGCGTCGCTATTCAGACGGTCGACGCCCCCGGGGGCGACATGGATCGCCAGATCCAGGGTCGAATGACCGAAGCGGTCGTTCCAGCTCTCCGACCACCCGCCAAGGATCTGGTAGATGTTGACCCCTCCTTCGAGCACGTCGACGGGGCCGAAGAAGGTCATGCGCCTCTGGGCTTTCGCCTCGATCCCGAGCCTGACGTCGCCGGGCAGCGGAACGAAATTGGAAACGGCGGTTCGCCAGGCGAGGCTCGTTTCGAGGGTCTGTTCGCGGACGACGAAGAATGGCACGGCCTGATTGGTCTCCACCGCATCGAGGCTCAGTTCGATGTCGGAGCGCGGCGTGAGCGGGGCGGTGAACCGGCCCGCGACGCTCTCATAGGTCGGATGACTCTGGACCAGGACCTCGTCCCCCGTAACCCAGAAGTCGGGGCTTCCGGTGATCTGCAGCGAGAGCACCGAATCGGCAATCACGACGCCGCCGGCCGTGGCGCCGACGAAGTAGCGATCCTGGTCGGTGGGCGAGGCCCCGGAGTTCGAATAGCCGGCTTCGACCCGCCATGGCCGCAGGTGTGTCACCGCCAGGTCGAGGTCGGTCTGGCCCAGTTCCGCGCCAGGCGTGAAGGCCGGCGCGATCGTGCGGAACGGAGTGCGGCCAAGCCAATCCAGGTCCTGCGAGAGCCGCCGGCTGTCGATCTCGCCGCCCGGGACGAGGCGTACCGCGCCGGCGATCCTGGCCGCCTCGCGTGGCGAAGCGCCGGCCAGGTTCAGCTTGCCAAGCCTGAACTCGACGACGCGGATCTGCAGGACGCCGCCGCTGATCTCCTGCTCCGGCGTCGAGACCTCGACGAAGGGGAAGCCCTGGCGTCGAGAGGCGTTGACGATCGCCGCCTCGATGCGTGAAATCAGTCGGCGGGTGATCGGCTCACCGAGGAACGCGCGAATGGTTCGCTGAGCGCTCTCCCGATCCATCCGCGGCAGCGCGGACGAAACGACGACGCCGTTCGCTGGTCCGGACTGGACGGCCTCGCTCGGGCCCAGCAGAACGATGGCGTGGAGTACCGCGCCGAGCGCGCGATCGTCCCCGGCCGCGACCGGCGGTAGAGGGGTGGCAAGCGTCGGCGCCGTCGGCGCGGGCGGCGGCGGCAGATGGCGCTCCACCACCTGGGCGTGCGCCGGCGCGGCGATCGTCTGCCAGAGGCAGATCGCCAGGCCCGCGCAGCGCGATCGGAAAGAGGTGGCTCGGCCCATCCCTTCCTTCGTGTTCCTCGCGAAGGCGGGGACCTAGGCTTTTTTCAAAGTGAGGCGCCCGTGAATGAAACCCCTGGCTCCCCGCTTACGCGCCAGAGGATGCAAACAAGGTCGGCACGCACGCCACAGAACCCCTGTCCCTTCAGGGAGAGGGTCTTCTCGAGGCGACATCTCGGCCAAGCTGGTTGGATTCCGCCCTAGGGGATCATTCCCCGGCCGCGGTCGTCGCCGATGGACGAGACGAGCATGTCGGCCGCATCGGCGACGGGCCGCGCCTCTTCGAGGACGGCGTCACTGGCGCCGGTCAGTCCGAAGAAGGTGAAGCCATCGGCCGCGGCGACGATGAGCCCGATCTTCGCCCCTGTCGCCTTGTTGACGGTGTAGTTCCCGGCGGCCGCACCGGTGAGGAAGAGGCCGTGCACCCTCACCCGTCTCTGGCCCACATTGGGGTTGCCGTAGACGCCCACGGTCGGATCGTTGAGGCTGACGTCGTCGCCGCGGATCACCCCTGAAAGGCTGTAGTTGGCGGAGGTGAGGGTCGCCACCGTGTTCCCGTCGTAGGTCTTCTCCACGGTCCCGACGAGCGAGGCGACCAGCGCCTTGGGGTCGATGGTGAGCGTCCCGGCGCCGTAGTTGATGGCGTAGTTCTCATCGGAGGTCAGGCCCGAGGCGAAGCCGTAGACGCCGACGTTCTGGCTGGTCGTCGCGAGCATGCCCTGGACCGCGTCGGCTTGGTTGTCGCCGTTCTGCAGGCCGATCACTCGATAGGGGTCGGTGCGGAGCCTGCCGTCGTAGGTGACGCTCCGGGTGGCCGGGTTCACCGTCACGGTCGGCTGGTACCCATAGACGAACCGGTCGCCGGCGTTGGGGGCCGAAGCGAAGGCGCCCAGGGTCCCCGAGCCGAAGGTGTACTGATCGCCATAGTAGCTCTTGGCGACGAGACCGCCGAAGCTGTCACCGGTGGGCGCCCCGCCCGACGTGCCCGTCGCCTGGGTGTAGATCAGCCAGACGCCGCTGGAGGCGCTCAGGGCGCCGGCCCCGGCGCTGTTGATGAAGTTCCCGTCGGCGGCCAGGACAATCGCATCGCCGGATCCCGAAGCGGTCAGGACGCCGCCGCTGGCGATGGAGATGTCGCTGCCCGTGCTCGCGCCGCCATTTTCGACATCGATCGAGGCGGCGGTGATCGAGCCGAGCGAGATCGCGCCGTTGGAAGTGTTGGTTTTCCCCGCCCCGCCGCTCAGGTCGATCACCACGTTTCCGGTTCCGGCGTTGAGGCTCACGCCTGGGGCCATGGCGATGGTCGCTGCGCCGGGGTCGCGTTCGCTGTCGACGACCCCGGCGGAGAGCTTTGTGTTGGCCAGGAGGGTGAGATTGCCGTTGGCGGTGGTGATCGAGGCGTTGAGCGCAATGGACCGGCCGGCGTCCAGCGCAAGGGCGCCGCCGGAAGATCCCGGCACGTCGACGGCGCTGTTGACCGTGATGTCGTTGCTCGCCTGCAAGGTGATCGCCGAGCCGGTCGCCAGCTCGGCGGCGAGGGCCGAAGGAGTGATCGTGACTGTCTGATCCTGCGCCCGCGAATAGGTCAGGGCATTGAGATCGGTGATCCCGATGAAAACCTGGCCACCGCCGGAGGCGACGAAGGTGGTCGTGGCGCCGCCGTCGCCCCGAAATTCCAATAGTGCGTTTCGGGAGGTCCCGACCAGGCTGTTCGCCGCCGAGACCGCGCCGCTGACGCCGGTTGCGTCGGCGCCCCAGGTCACCGCCCCAGCCTGGGCCTCCGAGCCGTTCGCCCAATTGGAGCTGTTGACCACGTAGTCGCCATTGCTCAGAGCCGTGACGCCGGCGCCGACCTGATCGTCAGCTTGCGAGCCCACCAGGCTGTTCGCCGCCGTGACCACCCCGGCGACGCCGCTCGCGCCATTGCCCCAGGTGGCCGCTCCGGCCCGGGTCACCGAGCCGTTGGCCCAGTAGGGGCTGTTGACCACGTAGTCGCCATTGCTCAGAGCCGTGACGCCATGGATGCCGACCGCATCGTTCCCCTGCGAGCCCACCAGGCTGTTGGACGCCGAGACCGCGCCGGCGACGCCGGCCGCGCCATTGCCCCAGGTGGCCGCCCCGGCCCGGACCGCCGAGCCGTTCGCCCAAGAGTAACTGCTGACCACGTAGTCGCCGTTGGTCAGGGCCGTGACGCCGCCATTGCCGACATAATCGTACTTTTGCGACCCCACCAGGCTGTTCAAGGTCGAGACCGCGCCTGTGAGGCCGCTCGCGCCGTTGCCCCAGGTCACCGCCCCGGCGGCGGTCGCCGAGCCGTTCGCCCAGTAGGGACTGCTGACCACGTAGTCGCCATTGGTCAGCGCCGTGACGAACAGGCCGACCGCATCGCCCGCTTGCGACCCCACCAGGCTGTTCGCCGCCGAGACCGCGCCGGTGACGCCGCTCGCGCCGCTGCCCCAGGTGGCCGCCCCGGCGCCGGGCACCGAGCCGTTTGACCAAGAGTGACTGTTGACCACGTAGTCGCCATTGGTCAGAGCCGCGACGGTTTGGCCGACCTCATCGTACGCCTGCGATCCCACCAGGCTGTTCGCCGCCGAGACGACGCCGGTGATCCCCGTCGCGCCATTGCCCCAGGTCGCCGCCCCGGCATCGGGCGTTGAGCCGTTCGCCCAATAGGCGCTGTCGACGACGTAGTTACCATTTGCCAGAGCCGTGACGCCGAAGTAGCCGACCTCATCATTCGCCTGCGATCCCACCAGGCTGTTGGCGGCCGAGACCGCGCCGGCAACGCCACGCGCGCCACTGCCCCAGGTCGCAGCCCCGGCATGGGTCGCCGAGCCGTTCGCCCAATAGGGGCTTGCGACCACGTAGGCGCCATTGGTCAGGGCCGTGACGCCGGAGAAGCCGACCTGATCATTCGTCTGCGAACCCACCAGGCTGTTGGCGGCCGAGACCACGCCAGCGACGCCGCTTGCGCCGTTGCCCCAGGTCGCAGCCCCCGCTGCGGTCGCCGAGCCGTTTGCCCAAAAGGGGCTGTCGACCACGAAATTTCCATTGATCAGCGTCGTGACCCCGGCGCTGCCGACATAATCGTACTTTTGCGAGCCCACCAGGCTGTTCGCCGCCGAAACCGCGCCTGAAACACCGCTCGCGCCGCTGCCCCAGGTGACCGCCCCGGCCAGGGTCGCCGAGCCGTTCGCCCAATTGCCGCTGCGGACGACGTAGTTTCCGTTGGGCAAGGCAGTGACGCCGGAGGAACCGACGTTATCGCTCGTCTGCGATCCCACCAGGCTGTTCGCCGCCGTGACCACGCCGGCGACGCCGCTCGCGCCGCTGCCCCAGGTCACCGCCCCAGCATAGATCGCCGAGCCGTTCGCCCAGAAGGGACTGCTGACCACGTAATCGCCATTGGTCAGGGTCGTGACGGAGAGACCGACCGCATCGCCCGCCTGCGAACCCACCAGGCTGTTCGCCGCCGAGACCGCGCCGGTGACGCCGCTCGCGCCGCTGCCCCAGGTGGCCGCCCCCGCATTGATCGCCGAGCCGTTCACCCAAGCGGAACTCCTGACGACGTAGTTTCCATTGGACAGGGCCGTGACGCCTGAGTTGCCGACGCTGTCGCCGGCCTGCGATCCGACCAAGGTCGAAATCAGCGCGCCGGTCACGCCGTTGAACAGGTAGGCGGCGCCTGATTGCTTCGCCGAAAAGGAGTCTAAAGGCGCAGTGACGACGATATTGCCCCCGGAGAGAGGCAGGACAGTCGCTGCGAACCCATCGCCACCGCTCTTGTCCGGATCGATGAGCTGATACTGGGGATAGACCCCGGTGGCGGCGTCGATCACGATGTTCTTCGGATCGAACAGGACCTGGCCGCCCAGACCGGCATTGGCCAGGCCGCCCATCTCCAGGCCGGCCGCCGAGGAGATCTCGATCCGCCCGCCGCCCTGGGCCGATACATCCCCGAAGAAGGCGGTGTGGTTGTCCGACCAGACGACGACCGAGCCGCCCTGAGTGGGGAGGGCCGCGTCGGCCTTCAGCACGCTCCCGGGCGTCACGGTCGTCGTCTGGGCGTGGGCCAGGGTCCCGGCGCCGTGGAAGTCGCCGCCCACCCGGATCGAACCGCCGATCACCCCGCTGGCGTTGAAGCTCGCATCATCCAGGGTCGTCGCGCCGCCCACCGCGGTGATCGCCCCGCCGGCGCCGGCCGCCGAGGCTGCCGACCAACTTCCGGACGTAAAGAGGTTCGATGCCGCCTCGACATCGATGGCGCCGCCCGAGGTGGTCCCTGCGGCGAGGATTTGGCCACTCTGGGTCTCTACGTAGGAGCCGCTCGCGGTGATCGAGACCTTGCCGCCGGAGCCCTGCGAGCCGGAGGCGTCGAGCACGCCGGCGTTGGCGATGCTGCGCGCTGAGATGGTGATCGCGCCGCCGGCGGCGCCGGCCGCATCGAGCCGGCCCTGGTTGAAGACCACGTCACCGGATGCGACGATCGCTCCGCCAGCGCCGCTCGCGGTCCGCGCCGAGATCTGCGCCGCCGGCCCGATCGCGACGCCGCCGCCGCTCCCCGCGACGAGGAAGACCTTGCCGTCGGAGGCTGTGACGCCGGTCGCCTTGATCACCGAGGCGGTGTTGCCGGCGAGCGCATAGACGTTGCCGCCCTCGGCGCGAAGCTCCGCATTCGCCGCGGCGATCACTCCGCTGTTGGTCGCCGAGGTTCCAGAGCCTCCCAGCAGGACCGCGAACTTGCCGTCGTCCAGCGCCTTGTCGCGCAGCACCACCTGAGTGCCGGCGATGAGACCGGCCGTGCCATTGGCGGCGTCGATCTCGCCGTAGTTCTGAACCTGCGAGGCGATCAGCGCCACGTCGCCGCCCAGGGCGCCGATCTTGCCGTAGTTGATCACCGCCGCGCCGCTGGACCCCGAGAAGGTCAGGTCGCCGCCGCCCATGAAGGCGCTGTCGGCGACATCGAGGCTCGAGGCGACGAAGGTCCCGCCGACCTTGACCACGCCGCTCTTGCCGATGATCACCCCGCCGGGGTTGATCAGATAGACACTGCCGGTTCCCGAAAGCAGGCCGTCGATCTGCGAGCCGGCGGTTCCGGTGACCCGGTTGAGGGTTGCGCCGGCGCCGTTGTTGAACTGCACCGCGCCGCCCTGGCCGATCGAAAAGCTCGACCAGTCGATGATCGCCCGGCTCGAGGACTGGTTGATGGTCATGGCCCCGCCAGCCGGGGCGCCGATCGCCGCGGCGCCGGCCCGCACCTGGCCGCCGGTGGGCAGAACCGGCGCGCTCGCGGCCGCCGCCGAAGAGGCGAGGCTCGCCCCGCCGATCAGGCTCGCCAGGGTGAGACCGAAGATGGGCCACGACCTGGCGTCCCGACCGATGGTCAGCTTGCTACAGGAGCAGGTCGCCAAGTGCAGTCCCTCGCCGCGAGCCGCAAGCGCCGGACGCCCGGACAATTTTAGGGATCGCCAACGGAGACGTTAATCCCTTTGTGAAATCGATGCAATGTTCGCATTGGACCGCCAGAACCTCGGCAATTGCCAAGGCAGTCTTCGAATATTCTTACGTGATCTTACGTTTTTCCCGAACGCCACGCTCGAAACTCTCTGGCCATTCGAGTAGTTCGAAGGTTCACTTCGCGCCCCAGCGCTCGCAGGGCCACTCGTAGCCGGCGGCGCCGCCCTCGTCGAACAGCTGGGCGAGGAGGTAGTGCAGCACCCGGCCGCTGTTGAAGAGGGTCCAGGTCTTCCTCCAGCCGTTCTCCGCCACCGCGCGGGCCCAGGAATCGTCGGCGGCGATCCGCCTGGCGGCGTGCGCGAGGCCCTCGAAGTCGTCGTAGAAGACCGCTTCGTCAGGACCGTAGAACCGCTCGAAGCCGGCGGCGCGCTCCATGACGACCAGAAGTCCCCAGCCGAAGAAGTGCGCCATGCGGTCCGAGGCGTAGAGCGGTCGGTTCGCCACTTTCGAGAGAGACCAGCCCGCGCGCGCCGACCGCAGCGCCATGAAGTATCCGTATCCGCTCGCCGCCGGCTGGCCGTCCGCGCCGGGCGTGGAGAGACGAAGGTCGGGGACCTCGCGGATGAGCATCCTCGCCGCTCGCGTGGGCGTCATGGACTGCGCGCCGATGGAGCGCGGCGCCTCGCCAAAAACGGGCAGCACAAGATGGAATTGCGGCCGATCGGTCTCGAACCCGCGGCCGGTCTCGACAGCGGGATCCACCGGGTTGGGCAGATAGGCGGCGAAGGCCGTCGCGCCGACATTGGCGGCCAGGGCCGGTTCGGCGGTGGTGACGAACAGGCCATCGACCGCTCCCTTGCGACGCGCCAGACGTCTCTTGTTCCGCGCGAAGTCGATGGGGTCGATGTTGATGTCGGCGATCGCCACCCCCGGCGAGAGCCGCCGCGCCTCGCCGAGCGCGTCGTTGGTAATGGCGTCGGCGAAGTGGAGGAGGATCAGCTGCGGCTGAAACTCGTCCACCACCTGGAGGAACCGGCGGCTCGCCGCGCCGGCGCCCAGGGCCCGCAGGCGAAGCGGCGCGCCGGTGCGGGCCACGGAGCGGTCGGAGAACTCGACGACCAGGTGGTCGGCGCGCGTCGCCGCCATGGTTATCTTCCGGCAGAGGTCGAACAGGCGAAGGCCGGTGACGTCGCGCTCGCGACCGGTCATCCAGTTGAAGTCGGCGACATTGAGTATTCGCATGGGCCGTATCGTCGCCGCCTCGAGGTGAGGATTGGGCGCGGCTGGCCGCCCGCCGTCAAGGACGCCGCGCTTTCGTCAATCGCCATTCGCTCGTGAAAGCCCGCCCGGCGATGCAGGCGTCGCCCCCTGCCCATCGGTGGTCGAGGTCAGTCTCTTCGGCGCGAGGAGAAGCGCCGGCAGGATCAGGGCGTAGACGATGGTGGTAGCGACGACCGTGGTCAGCAAGCCGCCCCTGAAGTCGTAGAGCTCGGTTCCCCAGACGTCGCCGAAGCGGGCGGCCACGTAGTAGGTGGTGGCGACCACGAGCATCATCATCGTCCCCTGCAACCCCCTGGGGCACGAGCGGATGGCGAGATCGACGTAGGCGGCCGAGGCGAGCCCGCCCATCAGTCCGATCGGCACGGCGGCCAGGAGCGCGGCGCCGGGCGAATGGACGAAGACCAGGGGAACCCACTGAGGGATGGCGACCACCGTTCCCCAGAAAAGCAATTTCGAGAGGCGCACTCTCTGGGCGAGGATTCCGTAGAGGACGATCGTCGGCAGCACCGAGGCGTAGAAGATCGCGTAGAAGGCCCCGACCTGGCTGTCGGAGGCGTGCAGGGTGTTGGCCAGGTGGTATTGCAGGACGGCGCCGCTCGCCGGGGCGAAGTCCCACAGCACCAGCATGATCAGGGGCGGATAGACCGGCCAGCACTTCACCAGCCGTGTGACGTCGCGCCAAGCGCTGGCGCCCGGCGCCGGCGCATGGTGGGTGAAGAGGCGCTGGGGGCCGAAGCCGCCGATCACCGCGACGATAGCCATCAGGCCGGCGGCGACCAGGAACAGGGCGCGCGCCGCGCTCGGCGCATCGGCGCCTTCGAGGAGTTCGCTGAAGACCCCGCCGAGCAGATAGCCGATCACCGCCGGCAGGCAGGTGGAGATGTTGATCACCGTGCTCGCCTGACCGGCCATGAGCTGTTCCTGACCCAGGGCCGAGATGAGGCCGTTGGCCGCCCCCGACACGGTCTGCAGGGCGGCGGTGGCGATGAGGACGCCGGCGAACAGCATGGCGTAGGTGGGGCTCGCGAACGCGATCGCCCCATAGATCGCCGCCGTCGCCGCGCCGAACAGGACGAGGTGTCCGCGGTCTCCGGTCCCGAACGGGCTCCAGCGGTCGCGAAGAAACCCGAACAGGAAGGCGGCGTAGAGCGGCGCCCCGGTCCACAGGTTGAAGATCGCCAGCTCGTGCGCCGCCAGATGCAGGCGGTTCTTCAGGAAGAAGCTGATCGGCACGCCGATCAGGCCGCCGTTGGGCGCGGCGAAGTTGAGCAGAAGCAGGACGACGCCGCCGAGGATGAGAACCCTCCGCCGCTCCACGGGCGGAAGCAGGGCCGCGTCGATCAAGACGAACCCGGCGAGACCGCGGCGCGCGCCAGGAGCCCTCTCGCCGGGCGGCGTCGCGCCAGGATCAGCTCGGCGACGATCACATTGGGGACCCAGCACAGGAAGGAGATGGCCCGGTAGCCGGTCATGAAGTCCACATGGGCGATTGCGGCGATCGGCAGATAGAGACGCAGGGTCACGGCGGCGAAGGTCAGGGCGTAGCTGCGCACCATCCAGCGCTCGTGGCGCACGAAGTCCCGAGCCCGGGCCAGTCGCCAGGCGTTGACGGTGGCCCCCAGCCACGAAAGGGCCAGCAGGCCGAAGCCGGCGCTGCCGACCGGACCGGAGGTGGTTCCAAGCGCAAGGACGAGCGCGACGGCGCCTCCGATTAGGCTGCAGCCGACATAGACCGTGCCCGCGCGGCGATGCCACGCCGGCCAGCGCGCACGGATGGCCGGGAAGAACTGAACGGCGCCGAGGATAAGGGCGGTGGCGCTGAGCGTGGCATGGAAGACGAGCGCGCCGAACTGGTTGAAGTGGTTGGCGAGGACCGTCGGCGGGGCGCCCGGCGTTCCGGGCAGCAGATAGCGGTAGGAGGCGAGCCCGACGGCCACCGCCAGGATCGCCACGGTCCAGAGCCGCAGGCCCGCCTTTTTCACCGCCCTCCCCCAAGGTCGAAGCATCGCGGCGCCAGCTTAGAGCCTCATCGCACCCTCGCCGAGCCCCACCAGTTGAAGCCGGCCCATCGCGGCGTTCCCGGCAGGTACATGGTCTGGAGGTCCTCGATGGTGAAGCCGGCGCCGGCGATGAGCGCCGGGATGTCGCGGGTGAGCCGGCAGCCGCCGCCGATCCGCCGCCAGAAGGGATCGATCGACCGCTGCCGCCGGCGCACCACCTCGTCGGGCGCCAGGCCGTGCTCGCAGAAGAGCAGCCTGCCCGCGGGCTTCAGCACGCGCCTGGCGCCTTCGAGAGCGGCGGCCACGTCGGGGATGCTGCACAGGCTGTAGGTGACGAGGACCGTATCGACGCTCGCGGGACCCAGAGACACGGTCTCGGCGGTTTCTTCGAGGATTTCGATCGGGCGGTCGAAGCCGGCGGCCGCCTTTCGCGCGCGGGCGAGCATGCCCGCGGCGGGCTCCAGGGCGAAGATCCGCGTGACCCTGGCCAGATCGTAGTGCGCCAGGTTCAGCCCCGCGCCGAAGCCCAGCTCGAGGACGACGCCGCGCGCTCTCGGCACGATCTTCTCGCGCTGCTTGCGGATCGGCTTGGCGCCGCAAGCGAGGCCCAGCAGCGGCGGCAGGATGTAGCGTTCATAGAAGCCATGGCGGCGGCTCGGTGGTGACAAGCTCGCGGTCACCAGGACGGTCGAGGCGCTACTCGCGCGCGCAATCGAGCCCTTCCTGACGTCCGCGCGGTGAAAGGTAGTGGACGACGAACCGCGTGCTGCTCGAGACATCCGTGGTCCCGAGGCGGGCGCCGTTGGCGCTCAGCGCACCGAAACCACGGCTCCATTGGATCGCGCCGCCCGGGCCGATGCCGTAGGGAGCGAATGGCCCTCCGGCGCCGAGGCTCGGATCGCGATAGGTGCGTCCCTTGATGTCCACGAAGCCGAAGGTCACGGTGTTGGAACCGACCGCCATCAGGCAGGTGTAGCGGCCATCGAGCAGGCTGGCCGCCCGCGCGGTCGTCGAGGCAGCGAGGCCGCAGCTCAAGGCGACTGCCGCGGTCGCCGCGATGTGAGTGCCTGTTCGTTTCATTGCGTGGTTTCGCCTCCGTCGTGTCGTGACTATCGAACTGGGCGCCGGCGCGGCGATCCGAGCCCCGCGTTCACGGGCATTTGTTCATGGGCGCCTTGTGCCAGGTCGCCTGGCTGCCGCCATAGGTTCCGTGATCCAGGCGCAGGGTCTGGCCCTGCAGGAGGTAGACTTCGCTCACCGCGCCCTGGGCGGTGTCGTAGGCGACGGTCAGCTGGCCGCCGGCGAGCGCCGCGCTCTTCAGGTCGTAGGTCGCCTTGTCGGGGAAGACGGTGATCTTGGCCCCGTCGAACTTGACGAACGGCTGGGTGCAGTCGGCGCCCCAGGTTCCGGCGACCTCTGCCGGCGCCGTAACGCCGCCGCCGCCGCCACACCCCGCCAGAAGCGCGCAGCCAATGAACATGCAGAAGGTCCAGGTCTTCATCTCGCCACCAAATGCTGGATTTTTCCCACGGTGAGATAGAAGCCGCCCGCGCGGTTTGTCAAAGCGCGTCGTCGCCGGCGCGGGGCCGGCCCTTGTGGTGAGACCCCTTCCCGGAGGTGGGCATCCTGGCCTAGGAGGCGCCATGGCCGGAAGTCAGGACTATGCGCCCGATCCGCGCAACGCCGAGGTGCTCGTCTGGCTGAACGGCGAACTGGTTCCTCGCCGGGAGGCGAAGATCTCCGTGTTCGACGCCGGCTTTTCCCTGGGCGACGGGGTGTGGGAAGGCCTTCGTCTGCACAAGGGCGCCCTGCTCTTCCTGGAGGCGCATCTGGACCGGCTCTTCGAAGGCGCGCGCGCCATCCACCTGGAAATCGGCATGAGGCGGGACGAGATCGTCGCCGCGCTCGCCTCGACCCTCGCCGCCAACGCGATGACCGACGGCGTGCACGTCCGCCTGATGGTGACACGGGGTCTGAAGGCGACGGTGAGTCAGGACCCCCGCAATGCGCTCGGCGGTCCGACGATCGTCATCGCCGCCGAGCACAAGGCGCCGCCGGCGGGCCGAGCCCTGCGCCTCCACACCGCCTCCATCCGCTGCACGCCGCGCGAGATGTTCGACATGCGGCTCAATTCCCATAGCCGGCTCAATCTCATCACCGCCCTTCTCGACGCGATCGAGGCCGGGGCGGACGAGGCGCTGATGCTCGATCCGCGCGGGTTCGTCTCGAGCTGCAACGCCACCAACTTCTTTGCCGTGAGGGCTGGCGAGGTCGTGACCTCATCCGGCGACTACTGCTTCAACGGCGTCACCAGGGCCAGGGTGATCGAGCTTTGCCGCGAGGGCGGCGCGCCCGTCCGCCTATGCGACCTGACCCTGGCGGAGGCGCACGGCGCCGACGAGGCGTTCGCCACCGGGACCATGGGCGGGATCACCCCAGTGAGCGCGATCGATGGCCACGCTCTTGCCGCGCCCGGCCCGGTCACCAGGCGCCTCCAGGGTCTCTACGAAGCCCTCAAGGACGCCGACGCCGCGGCGCATCCACTGAGGTGACCGCCGAGGCGGTGCGCATCGCGATGTGGTCGGGGCCGCGCAACATCTCCACCGCGATGATGCGCGCCTTCGGCGGCCGGGCCGACTGCGCGGTGATCGACGAGCCCTTCTATGGTCCTTACCTTGCCGCCACGGGGATCGATCACCCGTTGCGCGAGGCGGTCCTGGCCGCCCGGCCCGGGACCTGGCGGCAGGTGGTGCGCCAGCTCGAGGGCCCGGTCCCGGGCGGCCGGCCGATCCTCTACGCCAAGCACATGAGCCACCACATGCTGGGTGAAATCGGCCTTGGGTGGATGGACCGGTGGCGCAACGCCTTCCTGATCCGCGCGCCCGAAGAGGTCCTCGCCTCCTATGGCGCGCGCCGCGCCGTGGTGACAGAGAGCGACATCGGCTTTGTCCGCCAGGGCGAGCTCTTCGACCGCGAGGCCGATCGCCTCGGCCGCGCTCCGCCGGTGATCGACGCCCGCGACGTGCTTTCCGACCCGCCCAGGGCCCTCAGCGCGCTCTGCCGGGCGCTGGCAATCCCGTTCGACCCCGCGATGCTGAGCTGGCCGCCCGGACCACGCGCCACCGATGGGCCCTGGGCCCCCGCCTGGTACGACGCGGTCGAGCGCTCCACCGGCTTTGCGCCGCCCGGCGCGCCGGTGAGACCGAAGGAACTGGATCCCACGCTGAGGCCGATCGCGCGGGCCGCCCGGCCTCACTATGAGCGCCTGGCGCGTCACAAGCTGAGGTGGTGAGTCGCGCATTGCGCGCTCCGCCCTAACCCCCCGCCAGCGCCGCCGCCGTCGCGTCGAGGATGGCCTCGGCGTCGAGGCGATAGGCGCGGTAGAGATCCTGGATATCGCCCGACTGGCCGAAACGGTCGACGCCGAGCGCCCTCACCCGATGACCGATGACGCCGCCCAGCCAGGAGAGCGTCGCCGGCGGCCCGTCGATGACGGTGACCAGGGCGGCGTTGCGCCCGAGCGCCGCCAGCAGCCGCTCGGCCTGGGAGACGGCGCCCTTTTCCTGCGCCTTGGACCAGCCGCGGTGCAGGCGGTCGGGGCTGGGGACGGCGAGCAGCCCCGCGCCTTCGAAATCCTCGCGGATCTGCTCGAAGGCCTCCAGGGCCTCGGGGGCGACCGCTCCGGTGTAGACGACGGCCAGCTCGGCGCCGGGGGCGGGCGGAACCTGCCAGTAGGCGCCCTCCACGACCTGTTCGGTCCAGGCCTCGCCGGGCTCCCGGCGGGGCTGGTCGAGGGCGCGGGTCGAAAGGCGCAGATAGACCGAGCCGCCATCGTCGGCTTGCAGGTGGTCGAAGGCCCAGCGCATGATCTGCGTCAGCTCGTCGACATAGGCGGGCTCGAAATAGCTCAGGCTATCCTGGGCCATGCCGATCAGCGGGGTGTGGATCGACTGGTGGGCGCCCCCCTCGGGGGCGAGGGTCACTCCCGACGGGGTCGCCGCCAGGAGGAACCGCGCGTCCTGGTAGCAGGCGTAGTTGAGCGCATCGAGGCCGCGGTTGATGAACGGATCGTAGAGGGTGCCGATCGGGATCACTCGCGCGCCGAAGAGCTCGCCGCAAAGCCCCAGCGCCCCCAGAAGCAGGAAGAGATTGTTCTCGGCGATCCCAAGTTCGATGTGCTGGCCCTTGGGACCCAGCAGCCAGCGCTGCGGCGAGGCGATGGCCGCATCGCGGAAGCGGTCGGCGCGGGCGTCGCGGGCGAAGAGGCCGCGCTGGTTCACGAAGCCGCCGAGGTTGGTGGAGACGGTCACATCCGGCGAGGTGGTGACGATGGCGTCGGCCAGGGCGCCGCCGGCGCGGGCGAGGTCATTGAGGATCTTGCCGAACGCGACCTGGGTCGACTGGCGCCCGGCGGGGCGGGGAAAGCTCGCCTCGTCCGGGACGGCGATGCGCGGCGCGGCGGTCTCCGGAACGCGGCCCGCGAACGGCGTCGCGGCGATGAACCGCCGGTATTCGGCGGCCGGCCGCGGCAGGCCGGCGAAACGCGCCCATTCCTCGCCTTGCGGAACCTCCATCTTCGCCTGAAAGGCGCGCATCTGCGCCGTGGTCATCAGCCCGGAGTGGTTGTCCTTGTGGCCCTGAAAAGGCAGGCCGAACCCCTTGATCGTATAGACGATGAAGAACTTGGGCCGGTCGTCGGCGACGGCATGGAAGGCGTCGAGCAGCAGCGACAGATCGTGGCCCGCCAGATTGGTCATCAGGGCCGCGAGCTCATCGTCCCCATAGCCGGCGATGAGCCGCTGCACGTTCGGGTCGGCGGAGAGGTCGGCACGGATCGCCTTCCGCCACGCCTCGCCCCCCTGGAAGCTCAGGGCGGCGTAGAGATCGTTGGGGCAGTCTTCGATCCAGGCGCGAAGCGCCGCGCCGCCGCTCTGGGCGAATGCGGCCTCCAGGCCGCGGCCGTACTTCAGGGTGACGATGTCCCAGCCGACGGCGGTGAAGATCTCGGAAAAGCGCAGGAACATCCGCTCCGAGGTCGTCGCGTCGAGACTTTGCCGGTTGTAGTCGACGATCCACCAGCAGTTGCGCAGATCGTGCTTGGCCCCTTCGATGATGCACTCGTAGATGTTGCCTTCGTCGAGTTCGGCGTCGCCCAGCAGCGAGATCATCCGCCCCGCCCGCTCCGCCGGGATGCGGTCGTGGGCGAGAAGGTAGTCCTGGGCGATCGAGGCGAAGGCGGTCATCGCGACCCCCAGGCCCACCGAGCCGGTGGAGAAATCCACCTCGTCCTCATCCTTGGTGCGCGAAGGATAGGACTGCGCGCCGCCGAAACCGCGGAAGCGTTGCAGCTGGTCGAGGCTCTGGCGGCCGAAGAGGTACTGGATGGCGTGGAAGACCGGGCTGGCGTGCGGCTTCACCGCGATCCGGTCCTGCGGCTTGAGCACCGAGAAGTAGAGCGCCGACATGATCGTCGCCATCGAGGCCGAGGAGGCCTGGTGGCCGCCGACCTTCAGGCCATCGCGGCTCTTTCGCAGATGGTTGGCGTGATGGATGGTCCAGGCTGAAAGCCAATGGACCTTGCGATCGAGCTCGCCGATCAGGTCGAGCCGGTCGTTGGCAAGCGCAAAATTGGCCGGGCGCACGGTCATCGGGCGGCGGTCTTACACCAAGGCGCCGCGTGGGTCGAAGCGCGGCCCCGTTGCAATTGGCGGCCGGTCGAGACAACCTGATGTCCTGGGTCGAGTGGGCGGCCATCTCCTCATCGCCAAATTCGGGATCGCCTTTTGACCGATGCACCGTCGCTTCTCGCGCCACCGGCGCGCCGCCTGGGCCTGGTCACCCGGCTCTTCTATGGCTTCGGTTCGGTGTCCTTCGGGGTCAAGGACAACGGTTTCCAGTACCTGCTGCTGATCTTCTACAACCAGGTCGTGGGCCTGCCCGCCCCGGCGGTGGGACTGGCGATCCTGGTGGCGATGCTGTTCGACGCCTTCCTGGACCCCATCGTCGGCCAGGTAAGCGACAACTGGCGCTCGAAGTGGGGCAGGCGCCACCCGTTCATGTACGCCTCGGCCCTGCCCGTCGCGATCTCCTACCTGGCCATCTGGAACCCGCCGCACTGGTCGAATGGCCATCTCTTCTTCTACCTGGTCGGCGTCGCCATCGTCATCCGCACCTTCATCACCTTCTACGAGGTGCCGAGCTCGGCCCTCTCGGCGGAGCTGACCTCGGGGTATGACGAGCGCACGGTGCTCCTCAGCTATCGCTACTTCTTCGGCTGGGTCGGCGGGCTCGCCATCAATTTCATCGCCTTCCGTTTTCTCCTCACCCCCGACAAGACCCACCCGGTGGGCCAGCTCAATCCGGCCGGCTACGCCCACTACGGCATGGTCGGCTCGGTGATCATGTTCTTCGCCATCCTGATCTCCGCGGCCGGCACCCATCGGCACATTCCCAGCCTGCGAATCCCGCCCAAGCGCAAGATTCGCCTCCTCGCCATGGCGAAGGAGATGGTCGCCACCTGGTCGCACCGCTCGTTCCTCAACCTCACTCTTTCCGGGGTGGCGATCGCCATGGCCGCCGGCCTCGGCTCGTCGATGAACAACTACTTCAACACCTTCTTCTGGGAGTTCTCGGCCAAGCAGATTTCCCTCTTCACCGCCGGCGTCTTCATCTCGGCCTTCCTGGCGCTGGGCGGCGCGCCGATCATCTCGCGCCGCTTCGGCAAGCGCCCCTCGGCCATGGTGCTGTTCATCCTGGGGCTGGTGACCGGGATCACGCCGCTAATCCTGCGCCTGATGGGGCTGATGCCGCCGAACCATTCGCCGGCGCTGCAGATCACCATCTTCTTTACTTCGATCATCTCCACCGCCTTCTACATCGGGGCGACGACGATGGTCTCCTCGATGATCGCCGACGTCGTCGAGGACAGCGAACTGAAGACCGGCCGGAGATCGGAGGGTCTGTTCTTCTCCGCCTCGAGCCTGGTGGCGAAGGCGGTCTCCGGGATGGGGATCTTCGCCGCCACCGTGATCCTGGGCCTGATCCACTTCCCCGCCGCCGCCAAGCCCGGGCATGTAGCGCCCGAGGTCGTGAGCCGCCTCGCCATGGTCTATGTGCCGACGATGGTCTTTCTCTACGCGTTCTCTCTGTTGCTGATGTTCGGCTACAAGATCACCCGGGAGAGCCACGCCGAAACCCTGCGGGTCCTCGCCGCGGAGGCCGAGGCGGTCGCCATCGCCGGCGCTCCGGGCCCGCACGTCCCATAGCGGCGGCGGTCGGTGGGGCGCGCTCCAGCCTGTCGCCCTGGCCGGCCTGTGCTATCCCCCTGGGCCGATGGAAAAGGACGATCCCGTCTTGATCACCGGCGCCAGCGGGTTCGTCGGTTCGGCGGTGTTGCGCGCCGTCGCCGGGCGCGGGATTCGGCCGCGAGTGCTCGTCCGCCCGACCAGTTCGCGGCGCAGCCTCGAAGGCGTCGACTGCGTGATCGTCGAAGGTGATGTCGCCGACTCCGGGTCCATGCGCGCGGCGCTGGGAGGCATCCGCTACCTCTTCCACGTCGCCGCCGACTATCGACTGTGGGCGCCCGACCCTTCGGCGATCATGCGCGCCAACCTCGAGGGCGCGCGCAGCGTGATGGAGGCGGCGCTCGCGAGCGGCGTGGAGCGCATCGTCCACACCAGCAGCGTCGCGACCCTGCGGGCGGCAGGCGCCGAGACCGTGGTCGACGAGACCGCCCCGCTCGACCAGGCCGAGGCGATCGGCGCCTACAAGCAGAGCAAGGTCGCCGCCGAGCGGCTGGTCGAACGGATGGTGGCCGAGCGCGGCCTGCCGGCGGTGATCGTCAACCCATCCACGCCCGTCGGCCCGCGCGACATCAAGCCGACGCCCACCGGGCGGATCGTCATCGAGGCGGCGCGGGGACGAATCCCGGCCTTCGTCGACACCGGCCTCAATCTCGTGCACGTCGACGATGTTGCGCAGGGACATGTCCTGGCGCTGCTGAAGGGCCGGATCGGCGAGCGCTATATCCTGGGCGGCCAGAACGCGAGCCTCAAGGCGTTGCTCGCCTGCATCGCCGGCCTGACCGGTCGGCGGGCGCCCACGCTCAGCTTTCCTCGCGCGCCGCTCTGGCCCCTGGCCCTCGCCGCCGAGTGCCTCGCCGCGATCACCGGCCGCGAGCCTTTCATCACCCGCGAGGCGCTGCAGATGGCCGCGCACCACATGTTCTTCACCTCCGCCAAGGCCGAGCGCGAGCTGGGATACGCGGCGCGCCCGTACCGCGAGGCGCTCGTCGACGCCCTCGCCTGGTTTCGCGCCCAGGGCAGGCTGGCGTGACGACCGCGATCGCGTTCGCCGCCCTGGCCGCCTGGTTCTATCTCATTGTCGGGCGCGGCTTCTTCTGGCTGGCGCGAGAGCGCGATGACCGTGGCGAGGCGCCGGCCCCTGGCGAGGGCTGGCCATCGGTCGTCGCCGTCGTCCCGGCTCGCGACGAGGCCGACGTCGTCGCCCGCTCGATCGCCAGCCTTCTCGCCCAGGACTATCGGGGCGACTTCCATGTCATCCTCGTCGACGACGGCAGCGCCGACGGGACCGCCGCGACGGCGATGGGGGTCGCCGACCCCGGGCGCAGGCTCGCCGTGATCGCCGGCTCTCCCCTCCCCCTGGGCTGGACGGGCAAGCTGTGGGCTGTGCATCAGGGGATCCGCCACGCTTCCGGGGGGCGCCGGCGGCCTGAGTTTCTCCTGCTCACCGACGCCGACATCGCCCACGCGCCGGACAATGTGCGGCGCCTCGTCGAGCGGGCGCGGGCCGGAGGGTTGGTGCTGACCTCGCTGATGGCCCGGCTGACGGTGGAGACCTGGGCCGAACGCCTGCTGATCCCCGCCTTCGTGTTCTTCTTCGCGATGCTCTACCCGTTCGCCATCGTGAACGATCCGCGCCGCCGCGCCGCCGCCGCGGCCGGGGGCTGCATGCTGGTGCGCGCCGCCGCCCTGGAGGCCGCGGGCGGGATCGAGGCCATCGCCGGCGAGATCATCGACGACTGCGCCCTCGCGGCGCTGATGAAACGCCAGGGTCCGATCTGGATTGGACTCACCCTGCGGGCGCGAAGCCTGCGCCCCTACGACAGCCTGGGGGCCATCCAGCGCATGGTGTCCCGGTCCGCCTTTGCCCAGCTTCGCTTCTCGCCATTGCTGCTGGTGCTCGCTGTCGCCGGCATGGCGCTCCTCTATATCGCGCCGCCGATCCTCGCCTTGTTCGGAACCGGGACTGGCCGCCTCCTGGGGCTGACCGCCTGGCTGGTCATGGCGGCGTCCATCCAACCGACGCTGCGCTTCTATCGCCTCGGACCTTGGTGGGGCGTCGCCCTGCCGCTCGTCGGCGCGTTCTACGCGGCCTTCACGGTGATCTCCGCCATCGAATTCTGGCGCGGCCGCGGCGGGATGTGGAAGGGGCGCGCCCAGGCCGCCACGGCTTCGCCGTGAGCGCCGGCGTCGCCTGGGACTCCGGGAAAGGCCATCGGGACGAGAATTTCCCGGTGGCCTCGGTCCTGATCGCCCCACGCCACCGCGCGGCGGTGCTGGCCTTCTACCGCGTCGCCCGGATGGCCGATGATGTCGCCGACCATTCGACCGCCGCGCCGGCCGATAAGCTGGCTCGCCTGGAGGCGATCGAGAGGTCTCTCACCGGCGCCGATGAGCAGGTCCCCCAGGCCGCCGCCCTGCGCCGGGTCCTCGCGGCGCGTGATCTTTCCGCGCGGCACATTCTCGAGCTCATCGCGGCCTTCCGCCTCGACGTGACGAAGAATCGCTACGCCGACTGGGCCGATCTGATGGACTACTGCCGCTTGTCGGCGGCGCCCGTGGGCCGGTTCGTGCTGGACGTGCACGGAGAGCCGCAAGGCCTGTGGCCCGCCTCCGACGCCCTGTGCGCCGCCCTGCAGGTGATCAACCATCTCCAGGACTGCGGCGCGGACTTTCGCGACCTGAACCGGGTCTACGTGCCGCAGGACGCCCTGAGCGCCGCCGGCGTCGAGGTCGAATCCCTGGGAGCGGCCAAGGCGAGTGCGGCGCTGCGCGGCGTCATCGCCAGCCTCGCCCAACGCACCGGGGGCCTTCTCGAGACGGCGAGGCCCCTGGCGCGGCGGGTGGGGGACCTGCGCCTGGGTCTGGAGATCGCCGTCATCCACCGCCTGGCCCAGAGCCTGAACCGGCGCCTCACTCGCCGCGACCCGCTCTGCGAGCGCGTTCATCACCGCGCGCCCGAGGCGGCGGGGCTGGCGCTTCTGGCCGCTGGCGGGGCTCTGCGCTCGCGCCTGGGCTCGGCAAGGGCGAGCGGCTCGGGCATAGGGCGGGGATGAGCGCGGATCTTGAGCAGGCCGCAGGCGCGGCCGGGGCGGCGGGCAGTTCCTTCTACGCCGCCATGCGCCTGATGCCGCGGCCCGAGCGCGCGGCGATGTTCGCTATCTACGCCTTCTGCCGCAAGGTCGACGACATCGCCGACGAGCCAGGGCCGTCGCGAGCTGAACGGCGGGCGGCGCTGGAGGCCTGGCGGGCCGACCTGGCGGCGCTCTTCGGCGGCGAGCCGACGGGGCGCACGGCTGATCTGGCCGAGCCTGTCCTCCGCTATGGCCTTGAGCGCGAAGACTTCCTCGCCGTCGTCGACGGGATGGAGATGGACGTCGACGAGGACATCCGCGCGCCCGCGTTCGAGAAACTCGATCTCTACTGCGACCGCGTGGCGAGCGCGGTGGGCCGGCTGTCGGTGCGCATCTTCGGCATGGACGCGGATCCCGGCGTGCGGCTGGCCCACCACCTGGGGCGCGCCCTGCAGCTCACCAACATCCTGCGCGATCTCGACGAGGACGCCGCCATCGGCAGGCTCTACCTGCCCGCCGAGGCGCTCAGCGCAGTCGGCGTGGAAACCGCCGACCCGCAGACCGTCCTTGGCGACCCCGCCATCGACCAGGCCTGCCGGTGGCTGGCGGCAATCGCGCATCGCCACTACCGCGAGGCGGATCTGGTCATGGCGGCGCGGCCCGCTGGGCGGCTTCGCACGCCCAGGCTGATGAGCGCGGTCTATGGGCAGATTCTCGCGGCGATGGAGGCCGAAGGCTGGAGCGCCCCACGGCGCCGGGCCAAGATCGGCAGGGGCCGACTGATGTGGATCATCCTCACCCGCGGACTTTTCTAGGATGGATGGGGCCGCTGGCGCCGTCGGGGCGGTCCCGACGGTTCATGTGATAGGCGCCGGGCTCGCCGGGCTCTCCGGCGCCGTCGCCCTTGCCTCGAAGGGCGTGCGCGTCGAACTGGTCGAAGCGGCGATGCAGGCGGGCGGTCGCTGCCGCTCCTACTTCGATCCGCTTCTCGACATGACCATCGACAACGGCAATCACCTGGTCCTGTCCGGCAACCATGCGACCTTCGATTATCTGCGCACGCTTGGGTCGGCCGATCGCCTGACCGGCCCGGACGAGGCCGTCTTCCCCTTCGTCGATGTACGCGATGGCAGGCGCTGGACGGTGCGGCCCAACCCCGGACCCCTGCCCTGGTGGCTGTTGGACAGATCGCGGCGCGTCCCCGGCGCGCGCCTGGGCGAATACCTCGCCGCGGCGAACCTCGTCCTGCGGCGGGCCGACAGACGCATTGACGAGACGATCCGATGCAAGGGGCCTCTGTGGGAGCGCCTGCTTGCGCCTCTGCTCCTGGCCGCCCTGAACACCGATCCAAGGATCGGGTCCGCGGCTCTGGCGGGGGCGGTGATCCGCGAGACCCTGGCCAAGGGCGGGCGCGCCTGCCGGCCGCGAATCGCCCGCCCTTCCCTCTCCGCCGCCTTCGTCGATCCGGCGATTGCTTTCCTGGAGGCCAGGGGCGCGCGCCTGCGGTTCGGCGAGCGGTTGCGCGGCCTGGAGATGGGCGGGCGGGTCGTCCTTGCTCTGGATCTCGGCGAGGGGGCGCAAACCATCGGCCCAACCGACGCGGTCATCCTGGCCACCCCGCCGTGGATCACCCAGCAATTCATTGCCGGACTGGTGGCGCCCGATCGCTTCTCGCCGATCGTCAATGGCCATTTCCGCACTCTCGCGCCGTCCAGCGCCCCGCCCATGGTGGGCGTGATCGGTGGGACGGCGGAATGGGTGTTCGCCTTTGCCGACCGGCTGTCGGTGACGGCGAGCGGGGCGGAAGAGCTGGTCGACCGGGACCGGGAGAGCCTCGCCCGCCTCTTCTGGCGCGACGTGGCCGCCGTTCACGGCCTGGGCGAACCCCTTCCCCCGTGGCAGATCGTCAAGGAGCGACGCGCCACCTTCGCGGCGACCCCGGAGCAGAACGCCCGGCGTCCCGGCCCTGTCACGGCATGGCGAAATCTGTTCCTGGCCGGCGACTGGACCAGGACCGGCCTGCCGGCCACGATCGAGGGCGCCATCCGCTCCGGCGCGACGGCCGCGGACCTGGCTCTCAAAAGCCTTGGTCCGGCGTGATAGGATCGGCCATGGACGACGCCTCCGCCCATCCCGTTGCAGCCGCCGACCCGTCTGTCGGGATCCTCGAGGCGGCGGTCGAACGCGCCAGCGCCGACCTGCTCGCCCGCCAGAGATCGGACGGCCACTGGCTGTTCGAGCTGGAGGCCGACGCCACCATTCCCGCCGAGTACATCCTCCTGAAGCACTATCTGGGCGAGCCGGCGGAGCTGGAGCTCGAACGCAAGATCGGGGCGTATCTGCGCCGCATCCAGGCGGCGCACGGCGGCTGGTCGCTGTTCCATGCCGGCTACATCGATGTCAGCGCGACGGTCAAAGCCTATTTCGCCCTGAAGATGATCGGCGACCCGGTCGACGCTCCGCACATGGTCCGGGCCCGCAAGGCGCTGCTGGCGCGCGGGGGCGCCGGCGCCTGCAACGTCTTCACCCGGATCCTCCTGGCCCTCTACGGGGTCATCTCCTGGCGGGCGGTGCCGCGCCTGCCGGCCGAGATCATCCTTCTGCCGCGGTGGTTTCCGATCCACCTGTCGAAAATCTCCTATTGGGCGCGCACCGTGATCGTGCCGCTGCTGGTCCTGGTCGCCCTGAAGCCGCGGGCGAGGAACCCGCGAGGCGTCGGGATCGATGAACTCTTCCGCGAGCCGGCGAAGATGCTCCGCGGCCTTCCGCGCGGCGCCCACCAGAAGGAGCCCTGGGCGAGCGGTTTCATCCTGCTCGACCAGGTGCTCGGGCTCGTCGAACCGCTCTTTCCCAAGGCGATGCGCGCTCGCGCGATCGGCCGCTGCGTGGCCTTTGTCGATGAACGGCTGAACGGCGAGGACGGGCTGGGAGCGATCTTCCCGGCCATGGCCAACGCGGTGATGATGTACGACGCCCTCGGCGTTCCGCCGCAAGACCCCCGCCGGGCGGTGGCGCGCGGGGCGATCGAGAAGCTGCTCGTGGTCGGTGAGGACGAGGCCTATTGCCAACCCTGCCTGTCGCCGGTGTGGGACACCGCGCTCGCCTGCCACGCGCTGCTCGAGTGCGGAACCGCGAAGGCACAGGCCGCTTGCCTTCGCGGCCTCGAATGGCTGGCGACGCTTCAGGTGCTCGACGTCGCCGGCGATTGGGCGCAGCAGCGCCCGCGCGTTCGGCCCGGCGGCTGGGCCTTCCAGTACCGCAACGATCATTATCCCGACCTCGACGACACCGCCGTCGTCGTCATGGCCATGGACCGCGCGCGCGGCCGGCTCACCGGGGCGCAAGCCTACGCTTCCGCGATCGAGCGGGGCCGCGAGTGGATTGACGGTCTGCAGAGCAGCAACGGCGGATGGGCGGCGTTCGACGCCGACAACACCTGTCACTATCTCAACAACATCCCCTTCGCCGACCACGGCGCCCTGCTCGATCCGCCCACGGTGGACGTGGCCGCCAGATGCGTCGGCATGCTCGCCCAACTGGGCGAGGAGGCGTCCTCGCCGCGGATGCGGGCGGCCCTGCGCTACCTCGAAGGTGAGCAGAGGCCGGACGGTTCCTGGTTCGGGCGCTGGGGCGTCAACTACATCTATGGGACCTGGTCGGCGCTGTGCGCGCTGAACGCCGCGGGCGTGGATCCTCGGACGGCGGTCGTGAGCAGAGCCGCGGAGTGGCTGATCGCCATCCAGAATTCGGACGGCGGCTGGGGTGAGGCCTGCGACAGCTACAAGCTGGACTACCACGGCCACGAGGCCGCCCCCTCGATCCCATCGCAGACCGCCTGGGCTCTGCTGGGATTGATGGCCGCCGGCCATGCCGGCGATCCAGCGGTGGCGCGAGGGATCGCCTGGCTCCTCGCCGGCCAGAAGGCCGATGGCGGCTGGCGAGAAGAGCACTACACCGGCGGCGGCTTTCCGCGCGTCTTCTACCTGCGCTACCACGGCTATCGTCTGATATTCCCGCTCTGGGCCCTCGCCCGCTACCGCGGGTTCAGAGGCGCCAACATCGGCCGTCCGGATTTCGGAATGTGATCTCGGCCCAGCCCCCGCCGGGTCTGCTGGTCGCCGTTGTCGGCATGGTGCGAGAGGCGCGGATTCTGCGCCGCGCCGCTGTGACCGCGATCGTCGTCGGCGGCGGCCGCGCGGCCGAACTCGAAGCCGGGCTCGAGCGCGCCATCGCCGAAGGTGCGTCCGCCGTTCTGAGCTTCGGCCTGTGCGGCGCGCTGCAAGGCGCGCTCCGGCCAGGGGATCTGCTGATCGCCTCGTCGGTGGCCGACGATGAGCGACGATTCCCCGCCGACGCAGCCTGGGCCGACAAGCTCGCCGCCAGCGTCCCGGAGGCGAGGCGCGCGGTGCTGGCGGGAGCGGACAGCTTCGTCGTCGACGCCGTCGCCAAGGCCTCACTGGCGCAGGCTGCCGGCGCGGCGGCGGTCGACACCGAATCCCACATCGCCGCGAGGCTGGCGGCGCGTCACCGGCTGCCATTCGCGGCCCTCCGCGCCGTTTCCGACGGCGCCTCGCGCGCGCTGCCAGCGGCGGCCCAGGTGGGACTGGGTGGCGACGGCCGTCCAGACCTCGCGGCGGTTCTCCGCTCGCTGGCGGCCGACCCGCGTCAGCTCCCCGCCCTCATTCGCACCGCGCTCGAAGCCGAAGCCGGGTTCCGCGCCTTGAGACGATGCGCGAACGGCGCCTCGCTGATTCCCTAAGCCACCGAGACGACCTTGCGGCGCGCCTTGGGCTGGCTCGCCCGGATCTCCGCGAGCTTGGCGTCGACGTGCCCGGAGAAGACGAACTTCGCCGGCCGCTGATTGTCGATGGGGATGTCGGGGGCCATCGGCCCTTCGGTGCGCACGCCGCGCAGGGTCACGCCCAGCGCCTTGATGGGGTGTTTCACCGTGTCCATCACCGCACTGGCTTCGAAGCCGCTGTGGACCATGCAGTCGGCGCACTTCTCGTAGTTGCCCACCCCATAGGCGTCCCAGTCGGTCTCCTCCATCAGTTCCTTGAAGGTCTTGGCGTAGCCTTCGCCGAGCAGATAGCAGGGCCGCTGCCAGCCGAAGACGGTTCGGGTGGGATTGCCCCACGGGGTGCAGTGGTAAGCCTGATTGCCGGCCAGGAAATCCAGGAACATCGTCGACTGGGTGAACGACCATTTCTTGCCGCCCCTGCCCAGGGCGAAGATGTCGCGGAACAGCTGCTTGGTCTTGGTGCGGTTGAGGAAGTGGTCCTGGTCGGGGGCCCGCTCATAGGCATAGCCGGGGGAGATCGTGGTTCCGTCCAGCCCCAGCGCCTTCATCTCGTCGAGGAAGGCCGCCACCCGTTCGGGCACGGCGCCCTGGAAAAGGGTGCAGTTGATGCTGACCCGAAAGCCGCGCTCCTTGGCGAGCTTGATCGCGGCGATCGCAGTTTCATAGACGCCGTCGAGGCACACCGACTTGTCGTGCATCAGCTTGTCGCCATCCAGGTGGATGGACCAGGTGAACATCGGGTCCGGCTTGTACTGATCGATCTTCTTGGTGAGCAGAAGCGCGTTGGTGCACAGGATCACGAACTTGCCACGATCCAGATAACCCCTGACGATTCTCGGCAGATCCCGGTGCAGCAGCGGTTCGCCACCAGCGATCGAGACCACCGGCGCGCCGCATTCGTCGATCGCCTCCATGCAGGCTTCGAAGCTCAGCCGCTGATTGAGGATGTCGTCGGGATAGTCGATCTTGCCGCATCCGGCGCACGCCAGATTGCACCTGAACAGGGGCTCGAGCATCAGCACCAGCGGATAGCGCTTGGCGCCGCTGAGATGCCGCCCCGCGATATAGGCGCCGATCCGCGCCACCGCTTTCATCGGAAGACCCACGCCTAAGCTCCTGAAACCTTGGGGAAATGACTCACGCTCTCAGCTCCGCTGGGAGGCGAAACTCGATGTCCTCCTCCACGCCGTCCATCGGTTCGACTTCCACCGGACCCAGGAGTCTGAGCGCGCCGATGACCTCCTCGATGAGCTTCTCGGGCGCCGAGGCGCCGGCGGTCAAGCCGACGACTTGCTTGCCGGCGATCCATGCCGGATCGAGCGCCGAAGCGTCGTCGATGAGATAGCTGGGAATGCCGCCCTCCTTGCCGATCTCACACAGGCGGTTGGAGTTCGAACTGTTCTTCGCGCCGACCACGAGGATGACCTGAGCGACCTTGCACATCTCGCGAACCGCGCTCTGCCGGTGCTGGGTCGCGTAACAGATGTCCGCGGTGTCCGGGCCGACGATGTCGGTGAACCGCGCCTGAAGGGACCTGATCACCGCCTTGGTGTCATCGACGCTCAGGGTCGTCTGGGTGACATAGGCCAGGGGCCGGTCCGCCGGAATATCGAGCGCCGCCACGTCCGCCACGGTGGAGATCAGATGAACCGGCGCCTCGATCTGGCCGATCGTCCCCTCGACTTCGGGATGGCCCGCATGGCCGATGAGAATCATCGTCCTTCCCTGACGCACATAGCGCTTGGCCTGGGCGTGCACCTTGGAGACCAGCGGACAGGTGGCGTCCAGGACCGGCAGGCCGCGCGCCAGCGCCGCCTGAACCACGGACTTCGAAACCCCGTGGGCGCTGAACACCGTGCGCGCGCCGTCGGGAACCTCGGCGAGCTCCTCGACGAAGATCGCGCCCTTGCTCTTCAGACTTTCGACCACGTGACGGTTGTGGACGATCTCGTGTCGGACATAGATCGGCGCCTGGTATTTCTCCAGGGCCCGCTCGACGATGTCGATCGCGCGCACGACACCGGCGCAAAAGCCCCTCGGCTGGGCCAGTATCACCTTCATCTTGGCCCTCCGCTCACTCGGCCGCGGCGAATCGAGAACCCTGGCTCGCGCGCCCTCATCCAGCCCCAAGGATACCATCTATGAGCCAACTCTGTGTCCGCAACCGGGCGGGTCACAAAAGGCGATCGGAGGACGCGCCCGATCGCCACTGCCCGAGGCGCCGCGCGATGGGCGTTGAAGAATCGGGACGGTGTTTTCAACGCCCGACAAGGCTCCGCCGGCCAACGAACGGCGATTTTATCAACAAATTCCCGGACATGGGTTCGCATCGGGCTTCGCGCGCGGCAGAAAGACCGCCCGATTCCTTCAACGCTTTGTCCCGTTTCTTCAACGGTTCGGGCCTTTCTTTCAACGCTTCGGGCCCCCGGCGGGCCGATTTGGCGACGTTTTGGGCCCTTCCTTCCACATCCGCCGATCCACGCCCTCGCCTTGCGCAAGTCTCCAGCCTCCGCCCCGCGGCCGCGGGGCGCCCCTGTTTCCTGAGTCCTGATCTCGCCCGTGACGCCGGCGGCGCGGAACGCCCGAGAGAAAAGAGCGGCGGCCTCTGACCGGCGAAAGACGGGGCCGATCCTCCCGATGCGCCCGTTCTCCCCGGCGGCGGGCATGGCGCGCTCCGTCCCCTCGGACAACGCTCGCCGATATTGCATATTATAAAGTTCCCGGCGGCGCGGTCAAGGGAAAAGTGCGTTGGCGTGTTGTCGTGGCCGGACCCGGGGGACGCCGCCGACCGGGTGACGTGACTTGCGCGCCTCTGGATCAGGGGCCTATTTTGTCCCTTCATCTTGAGGATGAGCCGTGGGGTCGGACGGAGCCGCTCGGACTCGACACCTGCGTGCGACTCGACTGCTGGCGGGCAAGGCCAAGCGCGTGATGACACCAAGCGCAAGAGGCCTTCGCAGAGGGGCCTCGTCCGGGCGAGCCTGCATGGCGCGAGACGAGAGCGTGGGCCAGGTCGCCGCGAAGCGATCAGGCGCCTGCTGTCCGCGACCCTCAAGGCGATGGGGCGAGGCATGAAGCTTGTTCTCGCCGCGTGCGCCGTGGCCCTTGCCGCCGCGGCGGCGGCGGGACCCCATGACGCATCGATCCCAGCGGCTGTCCCAACGGTCGGCTCAGAGATTCACCGTGGCGCCGCGGCCGCGTTCGTTTGCTACCTGCGCTTCTCCGGCCTGCGCCAGGCGGCCGACTTCACCGGCTGCGTTCAGGAGGCCCACACGCGCAATCAGCAACGCGTGGGAGAAGGCTACGAAGCTTTCGACGCGGGCCTCTACTTCCGGGCGGCGCAGTTCATTCGGATCAAGGTCGAAGTGCTGCAACAAGGCGATCGGGGAAGCGACACAGCCGACCTGTTGTCCGCGCTCGACGCGCTCGCGGCCGATTCACACGCGGCGCAGACCAGGCTCGACATCAGTGACAGCGAGGTCGCGGACGTTCTGGCGGGCCAGTAGCGCGGCGGTTGTGAGGCATTACGGTAATGGGACGATGACGAAGACTCGCCCGTTGCTCGGAACATCGCGTTGACGCTCCTCGCGGCCCTCGGCTGGGTCTCCAGGGCCCTGGCGGTCGCGGGCGCCGTCTATGGCCTCGCCGCCGCCGCCCTGGTCGGGCGCTTCATGGCCCGGCGGCCGGCGGCCGCGGCGACTTTCCCGAGCGTGACTATTCTCAAGCCTCTGCATGGGGCCGCGCCGGGGCTGGAGGCGGCGCTGGAGAGCTTCTGCGCCCAGGACTACCCGGCGGCCGTGCAGATCGTCCTGGGGGTCCGGGACGCCGCCGATCCGGCGGCGGCGATCGCCCGGCGGCTCGCGGAAACCCATGCCGGGCTCGACATCGTCCTGGTCGTCGACGAGACCGAGCATGGGCAGAATCGCAAGGTTTCCAATCTGATCAACATGGTGCCTCACGCCCGGGGCGAGATCATCGTGCTGAGCGACGCCGACATCGAGGTCGGGCCAGACTATCTGCGGACGGTGATCGGCGAACTCGCCGCCCCCGGCGTCGGCGCGGTGACCTGCCTCTATCGAGGGCGCGGCGATGGCGGGTTCTGGTCGCGACTTTCGGCCATGGGCATCGACTACCGGTTCCTGCCGAGCGCCGTTCTCGCCTCGTCTCTGGGCCTGGCCCATCCATGCTTCGGCTCGACCATCGCCCTTGGCCGCCCCTTGCTCGCGACAATCGGTGGCTTCGCCGCCTTCGCCGACTGTCTCGCCGACGACTTTGAGATCGGCGCCGCGGTGCGCCGCGCCGGGCTCGAGGTCGCAATTCCGCCGATCGCCGTCATCCACGCCTGCGCGGAAGGCGATTTTCGCGCGCTCATCGACCACGAGATCCGTTGGGCGCGAACGGTGCGGCGGATCGATCCGGCCGGCTACGCCGGAAGCGGCGTCACCCACGCCCTGCCGCTGGCGCTTGTCGGCGCGGCGCTGCTCGGCTTCACCCCCGCCTCCCTGGGTCTGATTTTCGCCATCCTGCTGGTGCGTATCGCGCTGAAGGCGCGCGTCGATGCGGCGGTCGGCGGACGCGCCGGGCCGTGGTGGCTCCTTCCGGCGAGCGACGTGCTATCATTCGCCGTCTTCCTCATCAGCTTCGCTGGCGACACGGTGGTCTGGCAGGGAAGGCGGTTCCGCGTCGGGCGCGATGGCGTCCTTTCGAAGGTTTCGAGGTCTTAAAGCCGATGTTGCGCACGCTCTTCCTGCAAGCCCCGTCCTTCGACGGCTTCGATGGCGGCGCGGGATCCCGCTATCAGGCGAAGCGGGAGATCAAGTCGTTCTGGTATCCCACATGGCTGGCCCAGCCCGCGGCCCTGGTGGAGGGCAGCCGGCTCATCGACGCCCCGCCCCATCGCCAGAGCCTTGCCGACATCGCGCCGCTGGCGAAGGACTACGACCTCGTGGTCCTGCACACCTCGACGCCCTCCTTCGCCTCCGATGTGAAGACCGTCGAGGCGCTGAAATCGGTCAACCCGGACCTCAAGGCCGGTCTCATCGGGGCCAAGGTCGCGGTCGACGCCGAAGGCAGCCTGCGGACCGCCCCGGCGGTGGATTTCGTGGCCAGGAACGAATTCGACTTCACTATCAAGGATGTCGCGGACGACGTTGAATGGTCGAAGATTTCAGGGCTGAGCTGGCGCAACTCCTCCGGGGTGATCGTCCACAACCAGGAGCGGCCGATTCTCGAGAACATGGACGCCCTGCCGTTCGTCACCCCGGTCTACAAGCGCGACCTGACGATCGAGAACTATTTCATCGGCTATCTGAAGCACCCCTACATCTCGATCTACACCGGCCGCGGCTGCAAATCGCGCTGCACCTTCTGCCTGTGGCCGCAGACCGTCGGCGGCCACCGCTATCGCACACGCAGTGTCGGTCACGTAATCGAGGAGATCGCCTGGGCGAAGAAGGCTTTTCCGCAGGTCAAGGAGTTCTTCTTCGACGACGACACCTTCACCGACGATCTGCCCCGCGCCGAGGCGATCGCCCGGGAACTGGGCAAGCTGGGCGTCACCTGGTCGTGCAACGCCAAGGCGAATGTCCCCTACGAAAGCCTCAAGGCGCTCAAGGAGGGAGGGCTGCGCCTGCTGCTGGTGGGCTACGAGAGCGGCAACCAGCAGATCCTGTACAACATCAAGAAGGGGATGCGCGTCGAGGTCGCCGAGAAATTCACCGCCGACTGCCACAGGCTGGGCATCACCATCCACGGCACCTTCATCGTCGGATTGCCAGGCGAAACCCGCGAGACGATCGACGAGACGGTGCGCTGGGCGAGCAAGATCAATCCGCACACTATCCAGGTCTCGCTCGCCGCGCCCTATCCGGGGACGTTCCTCTACGACCAGGCGCTGAAGAATGGCTGGCTCGATGCGGACAACGCCGAACTGGTGGACGACCACGGCATCCAGATCGCCCCCTTGCACTACCCTCACCTCTCGCACGCCGAGATCTTCGGCGCGGTGGAGACCTTCTACAAACGCTTCTACTTCCGCGCCGGAAAGATCGGCTCGATCGTCGCCGAGATGGTCCGCAGCCCCGAAATGATGAAGCGCCGGCTGCGCGAAGGCGTCGAGTTCTTCGAATTCCTGAAGGAGCGCCGCGGGGCCGCCGCTTGAGGGCTCTGGTCATCACCGCCGACGACTTCGGAGCGGCGGTCGAGATCAACGAGGCGGTGGAGCGGGCGCATGTCGAGGGCGTGCTCACCGCCGCCAGCCTGATGGTCGGCGCCCCGGCCGCCGCCGACGCCGTGGCCAGGGCCAGGCGCCTGCCGGGCCTTCGCGTCGGGCTTCATCTCGTTCTGGTCGACGGCCGTCCCGTGCTCGAGCCGGCGGCCCTGCCGCAGCTGGTGGGGCCCGGCGGAACATTCCGGGACGGGATGGTCGCCGCGGGGGCGATGATGTTTTTCCATCCCCGCGCCCGGCGCCAGCTCGAGGCGGAGATCGCGGCCCAGTTCGCGGCCTTCGCGGCCACCGGTCTGACGCTCGACCATGTCAACGCCCACAAGCATTTCCACCTTCATCCGACGATCGCCGGCGCGGTCCTCAAGGTGGGTCGCCGGTTCGCGATGAGCGCCGCGCGGATCCCCATCGAGCCGCGAAGCGTCCTCGACGCGATCGAGCCGGGCGGCGGCGCCTTGGGCGATCCGCTGGTCGAGTTCTGGGCGTCCCTGGCGCGGCGCCGGTTTCGCCGGGCCGGCATCCTCGTCGCCGACCAGGTCTTCGGCCTGCGCTGGACCGGCGCGATGAACGCGCGGCGGCTGCGCGGTCTCATCAGCCGGCTGCCGCCGGGCCTGAGCGAGATCTATCTGCACCCGACCGCCGCCGACGCCTTCGCCGGATCGCCCGCGGGCTATCGCCACGCCGAGGAGCTCGCCGCCCTGCTCGATCCGGACGTGCGTCGCGCCGCCGGGTCCGTGAGGCTCGGCGGCTTCGGCGACTTCGTCGCCGACCGCGGCCGGATCGCCGCGTGACCGCGCCGGCGCGGGTCGCGGCCCGCTCGAGGCTGAAGCTCGGAGCCATCCTCGCGGCGATCCTCGGCTCGGCCCTGGCCCTGGCGGTGGTCGGCTATGTCGGCTTCGCCGCGGTGCTCTCGGCGGTCGCGCTAATCGGCTTGCGGGGCCTGGCCTTTCTCTGCCTCTACGCCGTGCTGCCCTTCGCCCTGCTGGGCGCCGCATGGTGGGTGATCGTCCCGCCATCGCCGGCGCGGCGCTGGTGGAAGTTCATCCTCGCCAGGGTGGCGCGCGATGCGGCGGGCGAGCTGTTGCCGTTCTCGCAGCTCGGAGGTTTCGTCGTCGGCGCGCGCGCGGCGGTGCTGCAGGGGATCTCCGCGACGACCGCCTCGGCGACGACCATCGTCGATGTCACCACCGAGCTCATCGCCCAGCTCGGCTTCACCGGCCTGGGCGTGGCGATGTTGGCGCTCATCCTGGGCCTGCGTTCGAGCCACGGCGATCTGCTCGCGGCGGGCGTGATCGGCCTGGCGCTCTCGGCCGCCGGCGCGGCCGGGTTCATCCTCGTGCAGCGCAACGCCTCGGGCCTGATCCTCAGGCTGACAAAGCGGTTCGCGCCCGCCCTCGCCGCGCGCGCGGGCGATGTCGGCCGGGAGCTGGACGGACTCTACGAACGGCCGCTGAAGCTCGCGATCGCCGTGGGCATCCATCTGGCGGCCTGGGTCGCCAGCGCCACCGGCGTCTGGCTCGCGCTGCGCTTCGCGGGGGTCAAGATCGGCCTCGCCTCGATCCTGGCGATCGAGAGCCTGGTCTACGCCGTGCGCAGCGCCGCCTTCGTCGCGCCCATGGGGGTGGGCGTCCAGGAGGCGGCCTATGGCCTCGTCGGTCCGCTGTTCGGCCTGCCGGCTGATCTGGCTCTGGCCATTTCGCTCATCAAGCGCGCCCGCGATCTGGCGTTGGGCTTGCCGGCCCTGCTCGTCTGGCAGGCTCTCGAAGGGCGGCGGCTCGCCGGCGCCGGTCGTCCGGCCGCGCTCGAGTCCGACTAGCCCGCTCTTGCGCCTTCGAGAACGGCGGTGGCGATCGGGGCGTCGAGCTGCGCGTCCTGGCTGGGGTTTTCCGCCCCTTGGGCCGCCGGCGCGGCGGGCTCGGCCGGCACAGCCGGCGCGACGGATGCGGGAGCAGGCGGCGGCGGTTCGGCGGGATCCTCCAGCGGCGGCAGGTCGGGAAGCGCTTGCTTCGAGCGGCCTTCGTCTATCTCCGCCTGGCGGCTCTGGAGATAGACCGAGCGCAGGGTGGCGTAGGGGTCGGCGGCGTCGGCGAGGACCGCGTCGAGCTCGTCCTGGGTGCGCGATATCCTGTCCAGTTCGCCGACGGCGACCAAACTGAGATTCACCGCGGTGCGATCGGGGAAGCTGACCCAGCGCAGCGGATTGAGAGCGGTGTCGACGCCGCCTCCGATGAGATCGCGCACCGTTGAGGGGCCCGCGAGCGGCAGGAAGAGATAGGCGCCGGGGCCGACCCCATAGCGCCCGAGCGTGTCACCGAAACCGTTGTCGCGATGTGGATTGCCGGCCCGGCTGGCGACATCGGCGATGCCCGCCACGCCGATGGTCGAATTCAGGACAAGCCGGGCGGTCGCCTCGCTCGCTCTGGCGATGCGGAGTTGAAGCAGATCGTTGATGATCACGACCGGCTCTCGCAGATTGACCAGCACATTGTGGATGGCCTTGCCGATCACCCCTGGGGTCAGGCGCCGATAGAACGCCGCCACGGGCCGTACGATCGGCTCGAAACTGCGACTGCCGTTGAAATTCGCCCGGTTGATTCGCTCCAGGGGATCGCCCCGGGTGTGCGCCGCGGCCGAGCCGAGCGCGCTCGACGCGAACGCCGTCGCGACGACGGACAACAAGACCAGACGGCGCATCGACGCTCCCTGTGGTGAAAGCTGCATATCCCCCGCGGCATCCCTTGTTTCAATCGAAAGCTGGCCGATCGCCCTGTGGCCGCGAGGGGCATGCGGCTCAGGAACGCTCGGCGCCTTCGGGCGCCCGCCCGGCCAACCGGCTGGACAGAGCCGAGCCTCGATGGTCTATCCGCCGGCTGTTCGGGAGCGGGTTCCGATCGGGTGAGCTTGTCGGAGGCTGGTCCTGAATACCCCAATCGTCCCGGCGCATAGCCGTAAGACAATGGTCGAGCGGATCGTCTCATTCGCCTGCCGCCGGCCCCGACTCGTGACGGCGATTGGTCTGGGGGTGGGCGCCGCCGCCCTGGCCCTGTTTCTCACCCACTTTTCCATGACGACCGACACCGATCAGCTGATCTCCAAGCAGCTTGCGTGGCGCCAGCGCGAGACGGCGTTCAATCGCCTCTTCCAGACCCAAGGCGACCAGGTGGTGATCGTCGTCGACGGGGCGACGCCCGAACTCGCAGAGGAGGCGGCATCGGGTCTCGCCTCGGCGCTCAGCGCGCATCCAGAACTGTTCCACGACGTGGTCCGTCCGGACGGCGGCGTCTTCTTCGCGCGCCACGGCCTGCTGTTCGTGCCGCTGAAGGAGGTTCGCGCCAGTCTCGACCAGACCATCGCCGCCCAGCCGTTTCTCGGCCCGCTCGCCGCCGATCCGAGCCTGAGAGGTCTGATGGGGACGCTGTCGACCGCCCTCCAGGGCGTCACGGGCGGAGAGGCCAACATCGCCGACCTCGGCCGGCCGATCCGCGCCCTCGCCGGCGTGCTCGATCGGCTTCGCGCGCGACAAACCGCGTTCTTTTCCTGGAGAACCCTGATCGCCGGAGGTGCGCCCGACCGGCGCGAACTGCGCCGCGTCGTCCTCGCCAGCCCGACGCTGGACTACGCCAAGCTGCAACCGGGCGCGGGGCCGATCGACTTCATCCGGGCGACGGCGCGCCGTCTGGCCTTCGATCCGAATCACGGGGTGCGGGTGCGGCTCACCGGACCGGTCCCGCTCGAGGATGAGGAACTCTCGACCCTGGCCGATCGCGCCTTGCTCATCGCGACCCTCGCCGTCGCCGCGATCATCGGGATGCTGTGGCTGGCGGTGAAGTCGAAGCGGCTGATCGCCGCCATCCTGGCGACGACGCTCATCGGCCTGGTGACCGCCGGAGCGGTGGGGCTTCTGGTCTTCGGCAGGTTCAACGTCATCTCGGTGGCCTTCATCCCCCTGTTCGTGGGACTGGGGATCGACTTCGGAATCCAGTTCAGCGTCCGCTTCCGCACCGAGCACGACGCCGGCGCCGACGTCGGCGAGGCCCTGCGCGCGACCGGCCGGGGCATGGGACGCTCCCTGGCCCTGGCGGCGAGCGCGATCGCCGCAGGATTCCTCTCGTTCGCACCCACCGCCTATGTCGGCCTCTCCCAGCTCGGAGTGATCGCCGGCCTGGGAATGATGATCGCCCTGGCGCTCAATCTCACCCTGTTGCCAGCGCTCGTGATGTTGACCGCGCCCCCCCGCCGTCCGGCCTTCGACGACTCGCGCCGCCTCGCGCGGCTGGACAGGCTCGTCCTGGGCAACCGCCGGGTAGTGGTCTGGGCCGGGGTCGCCGCCGCCGTGGCCTCGGCCTGCCTGCTGCCCTGGCTGCGTTTCGACTTCAATCCGATCCACCTGAAAAGCGGCGCCACGGAATCGGTCTCCACCCTCGCCGATCTGCGCAAGGATCCCGACCTCTCGCCCGACACCGTCGAGATCGTCGCGCCTTCGCTCGCCGCCGCCGACACTCTGGCGGCGCGATTGCGGCGCCTGCCACAGGTGCGCGAGGTTCGCACCCTGTCGAGCTTCGTGCCGACCGATCAGGCGCGAAAGCTGGCGGCGATCGCCGATGCCGCGAACCTCCTGGATCTGACCCTCGATCCGCTGGTGGTCCAGCCGCCGCCGACCGACACGGAGGTCGTGGCGGCGCTGCATCAAACCGCCGCGGACCTCCGCGTCGCCGCCGCCGCGGCGTCCGCGGGTGGCTCCGCGGCGCCCAGGCTCGCCTCGGACCTCGACTGGCTCGCCGCAGCGCCGCCGGCGGCGCGCACACGTGCGTCGCAAGTCCTGATGTCCGGCCTTCTCACCATCCTTGATCAAACCCGCGGCGTGCTCGGCGCCGGACCGGTGAGCCTCGCGGGCCTGCCCAGCGAGATTCGCCGCGACTGGATCGCTCGCGACGGCCGGGCGCGGGTCTCGGTGATCCCACGGGGCGATCCGAACGACAACGCGGTCCTCGCCAGATTCATCGACGCCGTGCTCGCGATCGCCCCGAGCGCCACGGGGGCGCCGATCGACACCCGCGAGGGCGGCCGCACGGTCGCCGGCGCCTTCATGGAGGCGGGGCTGCTTTCGTTTGTCGCCATCATCGCCCTGCTCTTCGCGGTGCTGCGCCGCCCGCGCGACGTCGCCATTACCATGGCGCCCATCGTTCTGACCGGCCTGCTGACCCTGGGGAGCTGTGTCCTGATCGGCCAGCCGCTCAACTTCGCCAACATCATCGCCCTGCCGCTGCTGTTCGGCATAGGCGTGGCCTTCCACATCTATTTCGTGATGGCGTGGCGCTCGGGGGGCGGGCATCTGCTGCAGTCGAGCCTCACCCGGGCGATCTTCTTCTCCGCCCTGGCGACGGCCACCGGATTTGGCAGCCTTTGGGCCTCCAGCCACCCCGGCACCGCCAGCATGGGCAAGCTGCTGATGATCTCCCTTCTCTGGACCCTGGTCTCGGCGCTGATCTTCCAGCCGGCGCTCATGGGCCCTCCGCCGACCGATCGCCGCTAGAAAGCAATCCAACCAGCTTGGCCCACGTGTCGCGTTTTCCCGGCGTTCGCGCTATGGCATTCTCCCATCTCGGTGGGCCCCGACTCTACAAGAGGCGGCGCTCATTCGCTCCCGCGCGGACCAGACCGGTGAGAAGGCGACCGCCGATCGCGGCGGCGCGCGCAAATTCCACCAACCATGGCGTCATCCCGGCCGCAGGGCGGCCGCTTGGCCGCCCGGAGAGCCGGCGACTGTGTTGTCAAACGGGCTTTTGCCATGGCTGTCCGGACTTGAGGATGCCGTTGGCGGCGACGACGATCTTCCGGGCGATGGCGATGAGGGCGACCTTGGCGGGCTTTCCGGCTTGGCGCATGGCGAG
>DATCBS010000029.1:0-2830 GCA_036511715.1 Caulobacteraceae bacterium | reverse complement strand
CAACATCACCAAGGACACCATGTACGAGGCCGTGGCCCCGGATGATTTCGAATCCATGCTCGAGCTCGACCGCTATGGGAACCGCTCGACCGCCTTTGACCGCATCATCAGCGCCACCCACGACCACTTCTGGGATCCGCTCGACAAGAAATACATCGACTTCGACGAACCCTTCGACATGGAGAACGTGGCGATGGTCCCCGACCGCCACGTGATGGCGCTGCGCGTGCCCTACGTCTCCGACCACTTCGCCGATCCGAAGGAGCGGGTCCGGTTCATCAACCACATGCAGCTCTGGGGCTTTTCCTCGATCCTCCATGGGGAACAGGGCGCGCTCAACCTCTCCGCCTCGCTGTGCCACGTGCTCTACGACCAGGGGGCCCAGGAATACGCCGCCAACCAGACCCGCGAAGAGGCCCGCCACGTCACCGCCTTCGCCAAATACATCAAGGCCCGCTGGGGGCGGCCCAAACCCTGCGGCGCCGCGCTCAAGGCGCTGCTGATCGAGATCATCGAGGCGCCCGAAGTCTACAAGAAGATCGTCGGCATGCAGATGCTGGTGGAGGGCCTGGCGATGGGCGCCTTCGCCAACGGCTATCGCTACAATGCCGATCCCCTCGCCAAGCGGCTGTTCCAGCTGGTCATGACCGACGAGGCCTTCCACCACAAGTTCGGGAAGATCTGGGCCGACCGCACCGTGCCGATGATGACCACCGCCGAGCGCGACCTGGTGGAGGACTGGTCGGCCCACTGCTTCCAGTCGCTGCTCTTCAACCAGGCGGTCCCCGCGCAGCAGGCGGCGATCTACGCCGACTTTGGCCTCGATCCCGAAAGGGTCCGCGAAGGCTTCGAGGAGATGGCCGCCAACCGCGACCCGAACCGCAAGATGAAGGGCGAGACCAACGCCTTCCGGGTGATGATCAAGACCCTCCTCCAGGGGCACATCATCACCGAGCGCACCCGCGGCTTCTACGCCGCCTATGTCGACATGGACGAACTGGTCGCCGAGGGCGAGACCATGCCCGGGGAAGCCATCGCCGAGGACGGCATCCGCTATCTCCAGGCGATCAACTTCAAGACCCGCGCCGCCCGTGGGGCCGAGGGCCTCATCGCCGCGGAATAGGCCCCGAGCGCGGGCGTCCCGCTCGCGACGCGGCCGGAGGCCGCGCTCCATGCCATTTCGCCTGGATTAGCGGCGCCGGGTTCTGAGCTTTGGGGGAAGCAGTGAACGGGAGCGGCGCGACCGGCTCTGGAAGCCTCTGGCGCCACGCCGACTTCCTCAAGCTCTGGGCGGCCCAGTCCGTCTCTTCCCTGGGTGCGCGGATCACCCGCGAGGGTCTGCCCTTCGCCGCGGTGATGAGTCTTGGGGCCAGTCCCGCCCAGGTCGGCATCCTCGCCGCCCTGGCCCGCGGCCCGGCGATCCTCGTCGGCCTCACCGCCGGCGGCGTCGTCGACCGCAGCCGCCGCCGGCCGCTCTTGATCGGCGCCGACCTCGGCCGCGCCCTGGTGCTGGCGACCATCCCCCTGGCGGCCTGGTCGCGCGTCCTGACCATGAACCAGGTCTATGGCGTCGCCGCCGCCGTCGGCGCGCTCAGTGTCTTCTTCGACATCGCCGACCACGCCTACCTGCCCTCCCTGATCGCCCGCGACCATCTCGTCGACGGCAATTCCAAGCTCGCGATCACCGACTCGATCGCCGAGATCGGCGGCCCGGCCCTCTATGGCGTGCTCTTCCAGTTTCTCACCGCGCCTATCGCCATCGCCGTCAACGCCGGGACCTATCTCTTTTCCGCCGCCGCCCTGGCGACCATCCGTTCGCGCGAGCCGGCGCCGACGCCGGGTTCGGTCCGGCGGCGCGCCGATCTGGTCGGCGACTTTCGCCTTGGGCTCGGCGCCGCCCTCGCCGATCCGGCGGTCCGCACGCTGCTCGCCATGACCACCGCCGCGGCCCTGTTCGGCGCCTTCTTCTCGGCCCTCTACATCGTCTTCGCGGTGCGGACCCTGCACCTTGCCGCGACCATGCTGGGCGCCACGGTCGCGGTCGGCGGCGTCGCGGCCCTGTTCGGCGCGGCTCTCGCGGCGCCGCTCATCCGGCGTTTCGGAATCGGCCCGACCTTCGTCGCCACCAGCATCGTCGCCGCCGCGGGAAGCGTGTTCGTGCCCCTCGCGCACGGCGCGCCGCTCGTCGCCATGGGGATGCTGATGATCTCCCAGCTGATCGGCGATTCCTTCGGCACGGTCAGCGAGATCTGCGGTCGCAGCCTGCGCCAGAGCCTGGTCCCGCCGCATATGATGGGCCGGGTCGGCGGGGTGTTCGCCGTGGCGCCGGGGATCACCGGCATCACCGGGGCGATCCTCGGCGGCTGGCTGGGCGGGGTGATCGGCGCTCGGCCGACACTCCTCATCGCCTGCGCCGGGGTCACTCTCGCGGCGGCCATCGGCCTTGTTTCGCCGCTCGTGAGGCTTCGCGACGCCGAGCTCCGCGTGGCGAGCGAGGCGCCCTAGTCTACAGCTTTTCCTTGCCCCCCGCTCCACCGCCTCGTTAGGGATTGCAGTTCGATAGGGGGCGGAGAGCCGCTGGCCGATGTCCGAGATCTTCATCTCCTACGCCCGCTCGACCGCCGCCGAGGCCCAGAGAGTGGCCGCGGCCCTCGAGGCGCTGGGTTACGGCGTCTGGCGCGACGACGAGCTTCCCGCCCACCGCGCCTATGGCGAGGTGATCGAGGAGCGGCTCGCCTCGGCCAAGGCGGTGGTGGTGATCTGGTCGGCGGACGCGGCGCAGTCGCAGTGGGTGCGCTCGGAGGCGAACCGCGGCCGCTCGGATGGCAAG
>DATCBS010000028.1:0-230197 GCA_036511715.1 Caulobacteraceae bacterium | reverse complement strand
GGTCGTGGGTGGCGCTGATGATGCGGTCAAAGGCGGTCGAGCGGTTCCCATAGCGGTCGAGCTCGAGCATGGATTCGAAATCATCCGGGGCCACGGCCTCGTACATGGTGTCCTTGGTGATGTTGCCGTCGGCCATGGCGGGAAGTCCCTTCGATCCAGGTGAACAGTGTCAACCTGGAAGGCCGCGAGATCAATTCAAAAGCTTCGCGGCGCGGCTCGCGCTCTCACATCGTCTTCCAGCTCTGGCCCCGCGCCCGGTCCTCGCGGCGCATGCGCTCCCAGTCCCATTCGGGGCGGGGAAGGATCGGGGGTTCCGGGCTCGGGGCGATCAGCGGCCGGGAGAGACAGGCATAGCGGGCCTCGTCGGCGACGTGGTCTTCCGAGCCGGTATCCAGATCCTCCGCCCGCGCCGGATCGTGCTGCATCGCCGCCACGGTGCGGATGAAATCGCGGCAGGTGTCGAAGACGAACAGCATCGGGCCGTCCTCGGTTCCGGCGATCCGGGCGCGCAGCTGGTCCCAGCCGCTCATCGCCCCGAGGCTGCCGACCCGGGTGTTGTTGGCCGGCCAGAAGAAACATCCCGCCCGGCGCATCCGCTCGCCGATCGAGGGCCCGCCAGCCTGGTTGAAGATCGACGGATCGGCAACACCATGGAGCACCTTTTCGCCGCGCTCGCGCTCGAGGATTCCCGCGGCGACCTGCTCGGCGACCATCCGCAGGCCCTTGTTGGGCCGGTCCCCCACACCATACCACTCGCGGTAGCGGACGAGCGCCCCGCGCTGCAGGCGCACGCCCCGGCTGGTCGCGATGGGATCGGAGACCACCGCCCACCAGCCGACGGAAAAGGGCACGGCGTAGCCCCAGTCGAAGGCGCGGAAACGCGTCCAGAAACTGGGGATCGCGAAGGGCGGCAGGACGTTGCGCTCCGACCATTCGGTGAAGAACGCCCCCTGGACCACCGACCAGTCGCCCTGGAGCCAGGCGCGCACCAGCTCGGCCGAACCGGACTGGGCGAGCCTGGCGGCATAGGCCGGATCGCGCTCCATCAGCTTTGGGTTGTCGGTCAGGCGGGCGGGGATGAACACCCGGTCGAGCACGGCGCTGGCGCCATCGAAGGGATTGACGAAGGGCTCGCTGATCACGCGGTAGGCGCCGGCGTCGATATAGCGGGCCTTGACCCACGCGTGGCCGGCGCCGCCCGGATTGCAGGTTGCGCGAAAGCCGCAGGGGACCCCGGCGGCGCTGCGCAGGGTGGCCTTGAGCTTGTCGATCGCTCGCGGATCGGGAAACTGCGTCATCTCCTCGACATAGACGCGGGTGTAGTCGTGACCCTGGTAGAGGTCGGCGTCGGCGTCGCGGTCCAGATGGCGGAAATAGAGGATCGCGCCGCTGGGCCAGACGAAGGTGGACCGGGTCTCGGCCCAGACCGCGCCGGCCGGGGCGAAGATCGCCTTGGCGCGGGCGATGGTGGGGGTCAGGGCGACGCGGGTGCGCCGGACGAGCAGGCCCTTGGCGGCCGCCCCGTATTTCTCGGCGTGCATGGCGAAGTCGCCCAGGGCCGCGTCGGTCTTGCCGCCGCCCCTCGCGCCGCCATAGACGACCTCGAAGACGCTGCTGGCGACGAAGGCGGCCTGAGGACCGGCCTGCGGCCTCCAGGCGGATCGGGTTTCATGATTTTGGGGCAAAGGCTTCGATCCATTCTTCCTTGGTGAGGGTGGGCGGCGGGACGGGGCCGGCGCCGGCAATGGCCGGTGTGATGGAAGGTGCGGCGGCCGCCTGGGCCCGGACCTGGGCCGCCTCGGCGAGCATGCCCCTGGCGGCGGCCATGCCCGCGCCGGTCTGCAGCTTTGCGGCCGCCTTGGCCAGGCGCATCAGCTCCTTGAACACCACCGCAAGTTTGAGGTCGCCGCCCCAGGTCGCCAATTCGACGAGCTCTTCGATCCGCGCGGCGATCTTGGGCCGCTTCGCTCGCCGGCCGCCGCGGGTGATGCTGTCGAAATAGCCAGCCTCCTTGGCGGCGTTGCGAACCGAAAGCCCGCGCGCCAGCGCCCTGGCGAAGGCCTCCTGGCGCGGGTCTTCGAGTGTCGGCACTGACGGCGCTCCTTGCGAAATGCAGACTTGCATATTGCAACTACTCGGGGCGCACGTCAAGGGGATTCGAATCGAGCTGTCAGAATCTCCGGATCAGCGCCGCGAACTCGGCCCTCACCGCGTCACGCTCCTCGGCGGGCAGCCAGTTCGCCATCTGCGGCAGGACCACCCGCCACATCGCCGCTTCCTTGGCCGACCAGGGCATGGCGTGCGATGATCGAAGGGCGTCCAGAACCGGCTCGATCCTCGCGCGCACCGACTCCACGGTCGGGGTTGTCGACGAGGCGGCATGAACCTCCGGGAAGAGATCGAGTTGACCCATGCGGCGATCATCGGGTGATTCGCGCAGCGGCAACCAGAAGTGACGGATCTGCTTTCGGTGGATCGATTGAGAGGCGGAGGATGTCGAGATCTGCGACTATCGCTGACGATGCCGGCCGCCTCGCGAATCCGACACCGGGCGATGTCCTGATGGAGGACTTCCTGAAGCCGCTGGGCATGAGCCAGACGGCGCTGGCTGGCGCCATCGGCGTCCCGCCCCGACGCATCAACGAGATTGTGCTGGGCAAACGCGCGGTCACGGCGGACACCGATCTGCGGCTGGCGCGCTACTGGAGCCTGACGCCCGGTTTCTGGCTTCGCCTGCCGATCGATCACGACCTCATGGAGCGTCGGCATGAGCTCGGGAAGAGTCTGGATCGCATCAAGCCCCGCGCGGCATGAAGATCGAAGAAGCCATCGGCAAGGCGCCGGCGACTCCGGCGGGGCGGCAGGCGGGGTGGATGCTGGCGCGCATTCACCGCCGCGGCGAGGGGGCGAGCGCGGAAGACTGGGCGCGCTATGTCCCGGCGCTCGCCGAGACGGTCGGGCGCGGCGGCGAGGCTGAAGAAGGCTGGCGGAGCCTGGCCGAGCGGCTGGGCGCGATCCGGGCCGTCGCCTTCGCCTCGACATCGGATGTCGAAATCGAGGCGGCCGTGGAGACGGGCGTCGATCGCCGCTGGAAGCTCACCGTGGCGGTGGAGGAGGCGGCGCCGCATCGGATCACGCGGCTCGAATGGCAGAGGCTGCGCGATTTTTCCCTGGAGGTGCGCGAGGCGACGGACGCCGACGCGGCGATCCTCGCCGACCTCGAGCGCCGGGCGCCGATCGTGCGCGAGGGGACGAAGATCTGGTTCGACCGCGGCGAGGCCTGGTTCGACTTCTCGCGGCTGATGGAGGAACACACGGTGGGGATAGCCTTCGTCGACGGCGAGGCGGCGGCGGTCACCTGCGGGGCGCGGCACACGGTGCGGATCGGCGGCGCCGACAAATCCATCGTCACCGTCTCGCACCTGAGGGTCGCGCCCGAACACCAGCGCAAGGGCCTGTGGGGCGAGGTCAACACGGTGCTGGGGAAATACTGGCCGAAGGTGGATGGCTCGAACGCCTATATCGCGGTCGACAACGCCGCCATGCAGCACGGCTTTCGCTCAACGCCCAACAAGTGGCCGGGGCCTCTGCTGTGGGCGCGCCTCGATACCGCGGCCCTGGCCGGGCCGGCGTGCGGGCGCAGGGCGACGGCCGCGGACGCGGGCGCCGTCGCGGCCTTGATCAACGCCTTCCGCGAGGGCGAGGAGATGTATGTTCCCTGGACGGCGGAAAGCCTCGCGCGGCGCATGGCGCGAGCGAGCGAGCTCTATTCGTGGGAGCGGCTGTGGCTCGCGCCAGGCGCGGTGGTCGGCGTCTGGCCGGCCGGCCGGGCGCTGCGCCTGGTGACCGAGCGGGACGGGACGCGGAGCGTCTCCGAGCCCGGGGTGGTCCTCGACTATGGTTTCGCGCCGGGAGCGGAGGGCGCCTTCGAGGACCTGGTGCGCGCCTGGTGCGGCTGGCTCGCCGAGCGCGGCATGGACCGGCTTTCGATCTTCACCTCGCCGGCCTCGCGCGGCGCGGCGCTGATCGGCTCGCTCGCCGGCGAACTGGAGGCCTTCGACATGTGGACCCCGGGGATCGCCGTCCCCGCCGACGCGGCCGACAAGGGCCTCTATCTCGACCCGGTCTATTTCTGAGCGGCCCGGAAATGCCAGGGCAGGGCGGTTGCGCTGCGCAAGGATATTCCTTACCTTTCTCCAGTCCGTGGCCGGAGCGAGTCGATGATCACCAGCAAGCTGACGACCAAGGCGCAGACGACCATCCCTCAGCCGATCCGCGTCGCGCTGAAACTTTCCGCCGGAGACGAGCTCGCCTATGTGATCGAGGACGGCCGGGTGATCCTCAGCAAAGGACGCCCGGCGATCATCGACGATCCGTTCGGCGCCTTCAATGAGTGGGACAGCGAGGCCGATCGGCGAGCCTATGGCGACCTTTGAACAGGGCGACACCGTCCGCGTTCCCTTTCCCTACAGGGACCGCTCCACCCGGCAACACCGGCCGGCGCTGGTCGTGTCGCGCGGCGGGATCGGGCAAGACGGCGGGCTCGTCTGGGTCGCCATGATCACCAGCGCGGAAAACCGCCCCTGGCCGGACGACGTCCCGCTGGGCAGGTCCGGCGAGCTCACCGGACTTTCGGCGCCGTCGATCGTGCGGCCCTGCAAGCTCGCCACGATCGATGCGCGTCACGCACAACCGCTGGGCGCCGTCCCGCCGGCCCTGATGGCGCAGGTCCGGGCGAGCCTCCTCCGGTATCTCGGCGCCGGGCGCAGCGAAGTCCAGCCGAACTGAACCGGCGCCCGGCCCCGCGCCGCGAAGCCTCGCCCCAGGTCAACTGAGGGCAAGTCCCTCCATGCGGCCATCGGCGCGCCAGGCGTCCAGCTTTTCGAAGAAGCGAAGCGGCCCGGCGCCATACATGTCGGAGAAGAAGCCGTTGCGGTTACCCGGGGCGCCCTCGCTGTTGTAATAGCCCGGTGTGCATTCGGTGTAGAAACGCAGGCCCAGCCGCGCCAGGCCGCGAACTTCGTCGACATAGGCCTGTTCGGCCTCTTCGGTCGGCTCCAGGACGCCATGACCGGCGGCGCGCGCCTGGCTGACCATGTAGGTCACGTGCGCGGCCTGTTCGTGCAGGGCCTGCGGGACGCTGATGGTGATCGCGGTCTGGGTGAAGCCCAGGAAGAAGCAGTTCGGAAAGCCGTGGGCGGTGAGGCCGTGCAGGGTGCGCAGGCCGTCCGCCCAATAGTCGGTGAGCGTTCTGCCGCCGCGGCCGATGATCTCGTAGCCGGCGCGGCGGGTGTAGGCGGTGCCCACCTCGAAGCCGGTGGCGAATATCAGGCAGTCGAGTTCGTACTCGCGGCCGGCGGCGACCACTCCGGCCCTGGTGAGCCGCTCGACGCCCTTGCCCTGGGTGTCGACCAGGGTGACGTTGGGCCGGTTGAAGGTCTGCAGATATTCGTCGTGGAAGCAGGGACGCTTGCAGAACTGCCGGTACCACGGCTTGAGCGCGGCGGCGGTCGCCGGATCGGCGACGATGGCGTCGACGCGGGCGCGGACCTGGTTCATCTTCTTGTAGTCCGCCAGGGCCATCAGCTCCGCCCGCTCCTCGCCGGTGAGCCGGCGGCCGAGCTTGCGGGCCGCCTGTTTCGCCGCTGTTCCGGTCAGGTTGCGGAAGATGTCGGTCCAGCCGTCATGGACGAGATCCTCGTCCTGATCGCCGCCGCTGACCAGGATGTTGAAGTTGTCCATCCGCCGCCTCTGCCAGCCGGGCTCGAGGGAGGCGGCCCAACCTGGATCGGTCTCGACGTTGTTGCGCACGTCCACCGACGAAGGGGTGCGCTGGAAGACGTAGAGCCGCTCCGCCCACTCCCCCAGGTGCGGAACGCACTGGATGGCGGTCGCGCCGGTGCCGATGACGCCGACCCGCTTGTCCCTCAGGCCGGTCAGGCCGCCTTCGCTGTCCCCGCCGGTGTAGGCGTAGTCCCAGCGGCTGGTGTGGAAGGTGTGGCCCGCGAATTCGTCGATGCCGGGAATGCCGGGAAGCTTGGGCCGGCTGAGCGGCCCGTTGGCCATGGCGACATATTTCGCCGTGAACCTGTCGCCGCGGCTGGTGGTGATGCTCCAGCGCGCCGCCGCCTCGTCCCAGCGCAGCTCGGTGACCGCGGTCTGCAGCAGGGCGTCGTCGTAGAGCCGGTAGTGGCGGGCGATGTTGCGGCTGTGCTCGAGGATCTCCGGAGCGAATGAATATTTGTGCCGGGGCATGTAGCCGAGCTCTTCGAGCAGCGGCAGGTAGCAGTAGGATTCCACGTCGCACATCGCGCCTGGATAACGGTTCCAGTACCAGGTGCCGCCGAAGTCGCCGGCGCTGTCGACGACGCGGATCTTGTCGAATCCCGCTTCGCGCAGGCGCGCGCCCATCAGAAGGCCGCCGAACCCGCCGCCGATGATCGCGAACTCGACCTCGTCGAAAACCGGCGCGCGGCTGAAGCCCGGCGCGACGTAGGGGTCTTCGACGTAGCGGGAGAACTGCGCCTTGACCTCGACGTACTGGGCGGCGCCATCGGCGCGCAGCCGCTTGTCGCGCTCGGCGAGATAGCGGCTGTGCAGGGCCTCTGGGTCGAAGTCGATCTCGCCGACCAGCGCGCCGATTTCCGGGTGGATATTCATCGTCAGTCCATTTTCCGTGGGCCGGCTGGTTCGAAGATTGTAGGGAGCGCGGCGCGCGGGGCAAGTTCGCCGCAAACGATTTCCTCCAGGCTTGGCGGAGATGAGCCGCGATGACCCTCGCCACAGTAGTTCGCCGGCGCCCGCTCCTCTGGGGGCTCGCGCCGGATGCCGGGGAAATCTTAAGACCCCGGCGGCGAGAATGCGCCAGGACGCGTGCATCAGAGACTGAGCTCCATGGCGGAAATGGCTCCGGAGATGATCCGCGAAAGCTGTGACTTCCTGGTCGTCATTCCCACCTGCGCTCGCCCGCTGTTGCTGGCCGAGGCGATCGAGAGCGCGCTTGGTCAGACCGGCGCGACCAAGAAGGTGATGGTCGTCGATGATTGTCCCGACGGGTCGGCGCAGGCCGTGGCCAAGCGGTTCGCGAGCGCCGGCGTAGCCTATCTGAGGCACCCGCGGCCGACGGGCGGCTGGCCCGGCAGGGTTCGCAATTTCGGATTCGCCGCCGCCCGTGCGACGGGAATCGAGGCGGACTTCATTCATTTCCTCGACGACGACGATGTCGCGGCCGAGGGCTTCTACGCCGCCGCGAAGCGGGCGTTCGCCGCCCATCCGCGTCTTGCGGTGGTCTTCGGCGTCCTCGAGCCCTTCTGCGACCCTTCCCCGGACGCGGACGTCCGCAGGCTCCAGCAAATCCAGTTGTCGCAGGCGCGCAGGTGGCGAACCAACGCCGCGCGGGTCGCCCGACTCTATCAGCGCGTCGGCGGCGCCCTGGGACAATCCTGGGTGACCCAAGGGCTGTTCGCCCTGCAATCGATGTTCGGTCCGGAGCTTTTCCTGTGCAGCGGCGGGGTCATCCGTCAGCGGAGCCTCACCGGTCTGGGCGGCTTCGATCCGAGATACCGCCTGATGGAGGACCACGAATTCTATACCCGGGCCATCAGGTCGGGCGGCGTCCATTTCCTCGATCAGGTCTGCGCCTTCTATCGCCTCGGAAGGGCGGACTCCCTGTGGGGCCCGATCGGGATCGACGACCAGAGCAGGATCGAACGCGAGGCGGAGATCGCGCGCACTCTCAGGGCGAGACAGCGAGACATTCGCCGCGAGACCGATAATCGCTTCATCCACCTCGCGCTGAAGCTCGCCTGGCGGGGCGCGGTGCAGGTGGCGGCCTACGGCGCCCTGGCCAAGGCGGGCCTTGCGGGCGCCGAGCGCCCTGCCGGCGCGGCGCCCGATGGTTCCGCGGGCGCGGCCGCGCCGAGCAAGTAGGTCGAACGGGCAAGGTCCCAGGGCTAGTCGTTCGCAAGCGCCGGCGGCAATGGCGAGCGTTCTGCGTCACGGCGCCCGCCTCCCTGAGGTGGATTGCGCACCGCCGAGCCTTCAATCGCGCCGAAGGTCCAGGTGGAGGGCGTGGCCGCCTTCGCGGACGTCGAGGTTGGCGGTGCGCTCGCCGGTGCGGGTCAGCCTCGCCTGGCCACCCTTGAAGCCGAAGGTCAGGCTGCGGCCATCGGCGGCGAGCGTGGCGTCCCGGGTGTCGAGATAGTCGCCCCGCCAGTAAAAGCCGATCACCGAGGCGCCGACGACGATGACCTGGGCGCTGGCGCCATCGCGGGCGCCGCCCCAGGTTCCGTCCAGACCGGGCGCCGGTTGGGCGTCCGCGCGCGCCGCGACGCCCACAGCGAGCGCGCCGAGACCCGCAAAAAAGAGCCGGCGGTCGATCGGATGGGGCATGTCTCCGGAGCGGTCGATCGCGTCCATCGCATCTATACGATCCGCGTCGTCCGCCCGACCCAGTAGCGGTCGCGCAGGGGGCGCTTGTAGAGCTTGCCTGTGGGCAGGCGCGGAAGTTCGTCGGTGAAATCGATGGAGCGCGGGCATTTCAGGTGGGCGAGCCTCTCGCGGCAGAAGCCGATCAGCGTGTTTCGAGGTCGCGATAGGTCACCGCCTCGCCGCCGCCCGCCATGATGAAGGCGTCCTGCTCGGGCCGGATCCTGGCCTGCGATCCCGGATACATGTCCCCTTCAGCCCTACCGTGCGTCGCGCCGAGCCTTCACGCGCAGGCGCAAGGCGTTGAGTTTGATGAAGCCGGCGGCGTCGCGATGGTCATAGGCGGCTTGGCCCTCCTCGAAGGTGACGAGGTCCTGGTCGTAGAGGGAGGAAGGACTGGACCGGCCGACGACGGCGACGTTGCCCTTGTAGAGCTTCAGCCTGACCTTGCCGGCGACGAAGGTCTGGGAGGTATCGATGGCCGCCTGCAGCATCTCCCGCTCGGGTGAAAACCAGAAGCCGTTGTAGATCAGCTCGGCGTAGCGGGGCATCAGCTCGTCCTTGAGATGCATGGCGCCGCGGTCCAGGGTGATCGACTCCATGGCGCGGTGGGCGGCGAGGAGGATCGTTCCCCCCGGAGTCTCGTAGACGCCTCGCGATTTCATGCCGACGAAGCGGTTTTCCACCAGGTCGAGGCGGCCGATCCCGTTGTCGCGGCCCAAGGCGTTGAGCCGGGCGAGCAGGGTGGCGGGCGACAGCCGCTCGCCGTCGATCGCCACCGGATCGCCCCGGTCGAACTCGATTTCGACCACCATGGCGCGATCGGGGGCCTCCTGCGGAGACAGGGTGCGCATATGGACGAACTCGGGGGCTTCAACATCCGGATCCTCGAGCACCTTGCCCTCCGAGGAGGAGTGCAGAAGGTTCGCATCGACGCTGAACGGCGCCTCCCCCATCTTGTCCTTGGCGATGGGAATCTGGTGGCGGGCGGCGAACTCGAGCAGGGCTTTTCGGCTCTTGAAACCCCACTCCCGCCAGGGAGCGATCACCTGGATGTCCGGGTCCAGGGCGCAATAGGCCAGTTCGAAGCGGACCTGGTCGTTGCCCTTGCCCGTGGCGCCGTGACAGACGGCGTCGGCGCCGACCTTGTGGGCGATCTCGATCTGCGTCTTGGCGATCAGCGGGCGGGCGATGGCGGTGCCGAGGAGATACGATCCCTCGTAGAGGGCGTTGGCGCGGAACATCGGGAAGACGTAGTCGGCCACGAAACTTTCGCGCAGATCCTCGATGAAAATGCTTTCGGCCGGGACGCCCAAGAGCAGCGCCTTCTGGCGAGCTGGCTCGAGCTCATCGCCCTGGCCGAGGTCGGCGGTAAAGGTCACCACCTCGCAGGCGTAGGTCTGCTGGAGCCACTTGAGGATGATCGAGGTGTCCAGGCCGCCGGAATAGGCGAGAACCACCTTGTTGATCGGCTTGGCTTGGGCCACCGTCACCTCCGCGGCTCCTCAAGGCACGAGGAGACTTTCGCGGCGCCTTAAAGGCGGTTAGGCCTGCCGAGGCAACCCTGGCAGCCTCGCAAGGCCCTCAACTTCCATGCCCATCCAGCCCCGCCCATGAGTTCGCGCCTGGCCTTGATCACCGGCGCCTCTGCGGGGATCGGCGCGGCCTTCGCGCGAATTTACGCCGCCCACGGCTATGACGTCGCGCTCACCGCCAGACGCGTGGATCGCCTGGAGGCCCTGGCCGACGAGCTGCGTCTTCGTCACGGAGTGGGCGCCATCATCATACCCGCCGATCTCGCCGATCCCGGCGCGCCCGACGCTCTGGTGTCGCAAGTGGCGGCGCACGGCAGGAGCATCGACGCCCTCATCAACAACGCCGGCTACGGTATCGCGGCGAGCTACGCGGAGACCTCCTGGGAGGACCAGCGGGCATTCATCCAGGTCATGCTCTCCGCGGTGTGCGAGCTCACACACAAGGTGCTGCCGGGGATGCTCGAGCGACGGTTCGGACGAATCGTCAACGTCGCCTCGCTGGCGGGCCTTCTACCCGGTTCCGCCCACACCGGGCTCTACGGCCCGACCAAGGCCTTCCTGGTCAAGTTCTCTCAAGGTCTGCATCTGGAAACCGCCGCCGCCGGCGTCCATGTCTGTGCGCTCTGTCCCGGTTTCACCTACAGCGAATTCCACGAAGCCAACCAGCTGCCGGCCAGGGACCAGATCCCGGCGTGGCTGTGGCAAGGGGCCGACGAGGTCGCGGCCGCCGGCTACGAAGCCGCCGAGGCCAACCGGGCGCTGTGCGTGCCCGGCGCCCAGAACAAGGCGATAGCCGCCTTGATGCGGTTCATTCCCGACGAATGGGTGATGGCCCTGATCTCGCGCCGGGCCGGACGGGCGGCGCAGAACTAGAAGGCTCCGGCGGCGCGATAGGGGGTGGCGGCGCCGGCGCGGACTACCCCGATCGAGGGATCGGCGAGACCTGCGAGGACAAATTGCACCGCCATGGCGCACAGGATGAGGCCCAGGACGCGGACGACGATGACCATGCCGATCTTGCCCAGGGCCCGGGAGATCGCGCTGGCCAGGCCGAAGGCGAGGATGATCGAGAGGCACACCGTGGCGATGACCGTTACGCCGATCGCCGCGCCGGCGAGGCCATAGCGCTTCGCCTCCTCGGCATAGATGACGGCCGAAGAGATTGCCCCGGGGCCGATCAGAAGCGGCATGCCGAACGGGACCACCAGCCCCTCGAAGCGCTTGGCCGCATAGGCGCGCGTCGAGAGGGTCGCGCTTTCCGCGCCTGAGTCGGCGAGCGAGGCGGCGATGTCGCCCCGCGCCATGTCGAGGCCCAGCAGAAGCAGCAATATGCCGCCGGCGATTCTAAACGCCGGCAGGGAGATCCCGAAGAACCGCAGCAGCGAGAGCCCCGTCAGATAGAAGAAGCTCAAGAAGGCGAAGGCGAACAGCGCGATGTAGAAGGCCGTCAGTCTACGGCCGGCGGGCGAGGCGCCCGCGGTGGCGGTCGCGAAAAGAGGTACGTTGCCCACCGGGTCGATGAGGGCGAAAAGAGCGACGAAGAAATTGATGGCGAACTCGACCCGGCCCATGGCCGGCGCTTAGCGCAGATTGCTCGGACGCCAAAGCGTCCCGCTGGCCCTCGCCTGCCTTGCGAAGGCCTCTAGCGGCAGCCGCAGCCGCCGTGGCCACCGCCATGGCCGTGAATGTTGACGCGCACGGAGACCCGGGCGCTTGCCGAGTCGCTGGCGAAGGCGCTCGCGCCGCCCCCGGCGAGGACGAAGCCGCCACCACCGCCGCCGCCTCCGAAATCGGGGAATGGGCCGACGCCGCCGTCGCCGGCGAAGAATAGGGCCGGAAGTCTCACCTCGCCGGCTTCTTCACAGCGCGGGACCTCACGACGGTCCGCGCGCGAGTTATCCATCGCGGCCCTGCAACCCTCGACGGTCTGGGTGCTGCGATAGCTCCAGGAAGTGGATGTCTCCTCCGAGCTTTGGGTGGTGACGCCATAGCGGCCCCCCCAGCCTCCGGCGTTGGCTGCTGGCGCGCCGATGGCGAACGCGGCGAGGGTAAGGGCGATGGTCGTGAGCTTCATGGCGCACTCCTTCGAACCGATCTCGAACCACGCAATCTACGTCCCGCCGGCGGAAGGGTGAAGCGACTGCGCCTCTCAGGCGAGTTTTCGCGAAATCTTCGCGGCCTCCTCGCGGCCGCCCGCCGCGCCGCCTCTTGCCCCGCAGAGCTTGAACGGGCACGGCTTTGGGAGTGAACGAGTCCCGATCCGCCGGGCTTCCGGCCAGAGCCGCCGCCTTGCGCGTGCTCACCGCCGCGCTGCAAAAGCGCGGCGGCCTGGAAGAGGCCCTCGCCCAACCGGGGTTTGCGCGGCTTCCGCTGCGTGACCGCGCGTTCGCGCGCGCCCTGGTGATGGCGGCGCTTCGCCGAATGGGGCCGATCGACCGGGCTCTGGACGCGCGGCTCTTGCGCGAACCGCCGCGGCCGATCCGCGACATCCTTCGCCTGGGGGCGGCCCAGCTCTTCTTCCTGGACGTGCCCAACTTCGCCGCAGTGATGACCACCGTCGAGCTGGCCCCCAGGCCGCTCAGGGCGCTGGTCAACGCGGTGATGCGCGGTCTGACACGCGGCGGGGCGCCAGCCGTGGACTTCGAAGCCCTTGCGCCCGCCTGGCTCTTCGCCCGTTGGCGAGCCGCCTACGGCGCCGAGGCGGCAATGGAGATCGCCGAGTGGATCGCAAAGGAGCCGGCCACCGACCTCACTCCGCTGGTCCAGGCGCAACAGGGATTGGCGCAGGCCCTGGAAGCCGAGATCCTGAGCGGTGGATCGATGCGCACGGCTCGGCGCGGCGATCCTTCGACCTGGCCCGGATACAGCGAAGGCCGGTGGTGGATCCAGGACGCCGCGGCGGCGATCCCCGCCCGACTGCTGGATATCCGAGGCGGCGAGAGCGCGCTCGACGTCTGCGCGGCGCCGGGAGGAAAGAGCCTGCAGCTCGCGGCGGCCGGTGCGAAGGTCACCGCGCTCGACAGGTCGGCGCAGCGGATGCGACGCGTCGCGGCCGGGCTGGCGCGGACCGGCCTTTCCGCCGAACTTGTGGTGGCCGACGCCATCACCTGGGGGGACGAGCGGCGCTTCGACGCCGTGCTCGTAGACGCTCCGTGCTCGGCGACCGGGACCTTTCGGCGCCATCCCGACGTGCTGTGGAACGCGCGACCGGGTGATATCGCCTCCATGGCGAACATTCAGGGCGCCCTGATCGCCGCCGCCGCCCTGCGCGTGAAGAGCGGCGGGCGCCTCGTCTACAGCGTCTGTTCCCTGGAAGGCGAAGAAGGAGAAGCCCAGGTCGCGGCCCTCCTGAAGTCTCGGGCCGATTTCGTGTCAGAACCCATCGAGGCGGGAGAAGGCGGCGCTCCGGCGAAGAGTCGGACGCCGGAGGGATGGTTACGCATTCTCCCCCCCCATCTGGCTGGCGGCGTCGACGGGTTCTTCGTGGCGAGGTTGCGGCGTCTGGAGGTTTGACTTGCCTGCGTCACCGCGCGTCTAAGTCTCGGCCCATGACCCCGCGACGCCCGATCATCGCCCCTTCGATCCTCGCCGCGGATTTCTCCCGGTTGGGCGAGGAGGCGCGGGCGGTGGAAGCCGCCGGAGCGGACTGGCTGCACGTCGATGTCATGGACGGCCATTTCGTGCCCAACATCACCATCGGGCCGCAGGTGGTGAAGGCGCTGCGGCCACATGTGGCGATACCCTTCGACGTGCACCTGATGATCGCTCCGGTCGATCCCTTCCTGGAGGCTTTTCGCGAAGCTGGCGCCAATCACATCCTTGTCCATCCCGAGTCGGGTCCGCACCTCGACCGCACGGTCAAGCGCATCCGCGAGCTGGGGGCGAAGGCCGGGGTGGTGTTCGATCCGTCGACCTCGCCGGACGCCATCGAATGGATGATCGACGAGATCGACCTCATCCTGGTGATGACCATCAACCCCGGCTTCGGCGGACAGAGCTTCATGTCCTCCCAGCTCGCCAAGGTTCGCCGCCTGCGCGCGATGATCGAGGCCAGCGGCCGCGACATTCCCCTGGAGGTGGACGGCGGGGTCACCCCCGAAACCGCGAAGCTATGCCGCGAGGCGGGCGCGACCGCCCTGGTCGCGGGGACCGCCGTCTTCCGCGGCGGCCCGAGCGCTTACGCCGGCAACATTGATGCTCTTCGCGGTACTTGAACAGCGTCTTCCTTCCGCAAACCGTGGACCCATTCTCGGGTTTTCACGCGATGAGCAGGAAGAGCGCTCAGGATTGTGCGCGCCTTGTAACCTTGGTGGTGCGAGTATTCGAAGGCCTGGGTCGCCGGTTTCGAGTGGCGCGGATGCGTTGACCCGCTCGCCCTGCGCGGGGTGAATCTGGCGCGTTGACACCTGGGCGGTCGCGCCTATTTTCCCAGCCTCCCGAGCGACTGGCGATGAGGTGGATGACCACCGGGAAGCGCGGGAGCGATTTTGAAGCCGCACGCCTGGGCGCCTCTCGTCACGCGGAGACCGCCATGAGCATGCCCGATTTCCCACCCGCCCCGGACCTCGCGCCCATTCGCAGAGCGCTGATCTCGGTGTTCGACAAGACCGGCCTCGTCGCTGCGGCGAAAGTCCTCGCCGAACTTGGGGTGGAGATCGTCTCCACCGGGGGCACGCGCGCGGCGATCTCGGCGGCGGGCATCGCGGTCAAGGACATTTCGGACCTCACTGGCTATCCCGAGATGATGGACGGACGGGTCAAGACCCTGCATCCGGCCGTGCACGGCGCCCTGCTGGCCGTGCGCGACTCGCCTGAACACGCCACGGCGATGGCGCGGCACGGCATCGCCGGGATCGATCTTCTCTATGTGAACCTCTATCCCTTCGCGGCGACCGTGGAGGCCGGGGCGTCATTCGCGGCTTGTGTCGAGAACATCGACATCGGCGGCCCGGCGATGATCCGCTCGGCGGCCAAGAACCACGCCTATGTCGCGGTTTGCTCCACTTCGCAGGACATGGCCGAGGTCCTGGAGGCGCTGCGCAACGAAGGCGCGACACGTCTGGAAATGCGACGGCAGTTGGCGGCGCGCGCCTTCGCCACGACGGCAGCCTATGACGGCGCGATTGCCGCCTGGTTCGGCCGAAGTGAGTCGGAGGCGGGCTGGCCGAGCCGCAAGACCCTTTCGGGAACTCTCAAGCAAGCGATGCGGTATGGCGAAAATCCGCACCAGGCCGCCGCCCTCTATATCTCGGCCGATCCTCGGCCTGGCGTCGCGACCGCCCGACAACTCCAGGGCAAGGCGCTGGGCTACAACAACATCAACGACAGCGACGCCGCGATCGAACTTGTCGCGGAGTTCGACCCCGCGCAAGCGGCCGCCGTGGTCATCGTCAAGCACGCCAACCCGTGCGGCGTCGCCCTGGGAGGCGATCTTCGCGACGCCTACCTGCGCGCCCTGCAGTGCGACCAGGTGTCCGCCTTCGGGGGGATCATCGCCGTCAACCGCCGCCTTGACGGCGCAGCGGCGAGAGAAATGGTGAAAATCCTGACCGAGGTGGTCATCGCGCCAGCCGCTGACGCGGAGGCCATTTCCGTCTTCGAGTCCAAGAGGAACCTTCGTCTTCTGGTGACCGGGGCTCTCCCCGATCCGCTGGCGGTGAGCGAGACCTACAAGTCGGTCGCCGGCGGGTTCCTCGTGCAGACCAGGGACACCACGAGGATAAGGGCGGAAAACCTGAAGGTCGTCACCCGGCGCGGGCCGACCTCAGCGGAGGTCGAGGACATGCTGTTTGCGTTCACTGTCGCCAAGCACGTCAAGTCGAACGCGATCGTCTTCGCCAAGGACGGCCAGACAGCCGGGATCGGAGCGGGCCAGATGAACCGTCGCGATGCGGCGAGGATCGCCACTCTGCGCGCGGCGGAGGCGGGAAGCGCCGCCGGATTGGGTCGATCGCTCGCCGAGGGGTCGGCATGCGCGTCGGACGCCTTCTTCCCTTTCGCCGATGGCTTGGTCCAGGCAGTGGAGGCCGGCGCCACCGCCGTCATCCAGCCTGGGGGATCGATCCGCGACGCAGAGGTCATCGAAGCGGCGGACGCCGCCGGGATCGCCATGGCGTTCACCGGGGTGCGCGCCTTTCGGCACTGAAGCGACCTAGCCGTATGGCGCGGGCTCTGGTAAAGGGCGGCGATGACGACCGAACGGGCAAGGCCGCGAATTTCGCGCCCGGCGTGACGCCGCCGGACCGTTGAGTTCCAGCGCGCGCCGGGATTTCCTCGCCTCTCACTTTCTATTCTCCGACAAGCCCAAGAAGAGCCGTCATGCCCGACGAGGCCCAAGCCGCCCATCGCGATTACCGCGAAACCGTCTTCCTTCCCGACACCACCTTTCCCATGCGTGGCGGCCTGCCACAGCTCGAGCCGCGAATCCTCGAGGAATGGGGCGATCTCTATGGTGCGATCCGCAGAGCGCGGCAGGCGAGCGGAGCGCCGCTCTATGTGCTGCACGATGGTCCGCCCTACGCCAACGGGGCGATCCACATTGGCCATGCGCTGAACAAGCTTCTGAAGGATTTTGTAGTCCGCTCGCGATTCGCGCTGGGCTACGACGTGGACTACCGGCCGGGCTGGGACTGTCACGGCCTGCCCATCGAATGGAAGATCGAGGAGGAGTTCCGGGCGAAGGGGCGGCTCAAGCAGGACGTCACCAAGGCCGAATTTCGCGCCCGCTGCCGCGATTACGCGGCCTATTGGATCGAGGAACAGTCTCGTGAATTCCAGCGGCTAGGCGTGCTTGGCGACTGGGCCGGCCGATACGCCACTATGGACTACGCGAGCGAGGCGGCGATCGTCAGGGAATTCCACAAGTTCGTCGCCGCCCATCAGGTCTATCGCGGTTCCAAGCCGGTGATGTGGAGCCCGGTGGAGCGCACCGCCCTGGCCGAAGCCGAGGTCGAGTATCGCGACCATGTATCCCCCAGCGTGTGGGTGAGGTTCCCGATCCGGGAAGGCTCCGATGCGCTCGCGGACGCCGACGTCGTTATCTGGACGACCACGCCGTGGACTCTCCCGGCGAATCGCGCGATCGCCTACAATCCGCGGATCGCTTACAGCCTCTACGAGGTTCTCGAGCCGGCGGAGGGCCTCGACTTCGAGCCATGGGCGCGTCGGGGGGATCGCCTGGTCATCGCCGACACGCTGGCGGAGGCGGTGTTCGCCGCGGCCAAGGTGGCCCGGTGGCGTAAAATCAGCGATGTCGATTGCGCCGGCATGGTCTGCGCCCATCCCCTGGCGGCGCTGGATGGAGGCTATGCCTTCGCCGTGCCCTTGCTCGCCGGCGACCACGTCACCGATGACGTCGGAACGGGCTTCGTCCACACAGCGCCGGGCCACGGCGCGGACGACTACGCCCTTTGGATGGCCAACGGTCACCGCGACATGCCAGAGACCGTGGACGAGGACGGCGCCTATTATCCCCAGGTTCCGTTATTCGGCGGCCTGAAGGTTCTCGAGACCGAGGGCAGACGCGCGGGCCGGTTCGGCGGCGCCAACGAGGCGGTGACCGCCAGGCTGATCGAAGCAGGAAAGCTGCTCGCGCGGGGCCGACTGGAACACAGCTATCCGCATTCCTGGCGCTCCAAGGCCCCGGTGATCTTCCGCAACACGCCCCAATGGTTCATCGCCCTGGATGCGCCCCTGAAGGGCGAGATTCACGACGGCCGAACTCTGCGTCAGACCGCGCTTGCCGCCGTCGATCAAACAGCCTTTCATCCCCAGGCCGGGCGGGCGCGGATCCGCGCCATGATCGAGGATCGCCCGGATTGGCTGATCAGCCGCCAGCGCGCGTGGGGATCTCCACTGGCGATCTTCGCCGACAAGCGCACAGGTGAGCCGTTGAACGACGGCGACGTCAACGCCCGGATCGTCGAGGCGATCGCGAAGGAGGGCGCGGACGCCTGGTTCACCCGGCCCGCGCGCGACTTTCTGGGAAATCATGATCCCGACCGCTTCGAAAAGATCGATGATATCCTGGACGTCTGGTTCGACTCGGGCTCGACTCACGCCTTCGCCCTCGAAGGCCGCGAGCACACTCGGTGGCCCGCGGATCTCTACCTCGAGGGCTCGGACCAGCATCGGGGCTGGTTCCAGTCGTCGCTCCTCGAGTCCTGCGGAACGCGCGGCCGGGCGCCCTTTTGCGCCGTCCTCACTCACGGATTCACCCTCGATGAGAAGGGGGAGAAGATGTCGAAGTCGGAGGGCAACAGCGTCGAACCGCAGGAGGTGACGCGAAGGAACGGCGCGGAGATCCTGCGCCTTTGGGCGGCTCTGGTGGATTATTCGGAGGACCAGAGGATCGGTCCCGCGGTTCTGCAGACGACCATCGACGCCTATCGAAAGCTTCGTAACACGATCCGCTATCTGCTCGGCGCGCTGGCCGGCTTCGAGGATGCCGAGCGCGTGGGAAGGTCCCAGTCGCCGCCGCTGGAGAGGTTCATCCTGCACCGACTTTGGGAGCTCGACGGCCAGGTGCGCGCCGCCTACGAAGACTATGCGTTCAACGAGGTGATCAGGCGCCTCTCCGATTTCTGCTCCAACGATCTTTCGGCCCTGTTCTTCGACATTCGCCGGGACGCTCTTTATTGCGACCGGCCGGACTCGATGCGTCGGCGGGCGTGCCGCACCGTGATGGAACGGTGCTTCGAGCGCTTGACCGCGTGGCTGGCGCCGCTGCTGCCTTTCACGATGGAGGAGGCCTGGGCGGCGAGGCGCGGCGATGCCGGCGCCAACAGCGCCAGGATTTTCCCGACCACCCCTGAAGAATGGCGCGATCCTGAAGAGGCGCGGCGCTGGCGAGACGTCGAGCGGGTGACTTCGGTCGTCACCGGCGCTCTGGAGGTCGAGCGACGGGAAAAGCGCATGGGCGGACCACTCGAGGCGGCGCCGGTCGTGCACATCAGCGATCCAGAGCTCATGGGCGCGTTCGAGGGCCTCGATCCGGCCGAAGTGTTCCGCACCAGCCAGGCGGAACTATCCCGCTCAAACCCTCCTGACGGTGCGTTCGCGCTGGAGGAGGTCGTCGCGGTTGCGGTCGAGCCCAGGAAGGCGCAGGGCGCGAAGTGCGCCCGCTCGTGGCGGATCCTCCGCGAGGTGGGGAGCGATCCCAGGTATCCGGACCTGTCGCTGAGGGACGCCGATGCCGTAGCCTGGTGGGACGCGCGCCACCCATGAGGTCCGTGACCCGTTTCGGCTGGATGGCCTATGGCCTGGCCGCGGCCATAGTCGCCGCGGATCAGGCGGCGAAGGGGTTCCTGCTGAATGTCTACGGCCTCGATGGGCGCGGCGCCGTGCCGCTGGTGGGACCGCTGGCGTTGCGCTTGGTATGGAATCCGGGGATCAGCTTCGGCCTGTTCCGATATGATTCGCTCTGGACCCGTTGGGCTCTCGCCGCCTTCTCGCTCACCGTCGCCACCGCCCTCGCGATATGGGCAAGGCGCATCGAGCGACCGCTCTCGGGATTGGCGGTCGGCTTGGTGATGGGCGGAGCTGTAGGCAATCTCATCGATCGGGTGCGCTACGGGGCGGTCGCCGATTTCCTGGACGCCACACGCCTGCACTTCCCCTGGGTGTTCAATGTCGCCGACAGCGCGATCAGCATCGGCATCGCCCTGCTGATCGCCGAGAGCCTCCTCTCGCCTCGCAAGGTGTGATCGGCGAAGCCAAGAGCGTTGTCGCCGCCCCCCCGAATAGGCTATCGAAGGGGTTGGTGAGGGGCCGGGGCGGCTTTTTCTCTCAAGGGACGCGTCCTTCATGATTTTCACCCGTCTGCTGATGGCGATGGCCGTCCTGGGTGCTGTCGGCTTGGCGGGTTGCCAGTCCGCTTCGCGCGCCCTGGGGGTGACGAAGGTTTCGCCCGATGAATTTCGCGTTGTCAGCAAGGCGCCGCTCGTCGTGCCGCCGGACTTTTCGCTGCGGCCGCCAGCGCCCGGAGAGCCGCGGCCCCAGGAGCTGCAGCCGGAAAGCGCCGCGCGCGCCGCCTTGCTGGGCGAGCGGGCCTCCGAGGTGCGCTCGGAGGGTGAGAAGTTGCTGGTGGCGAAGGCCGGCGCGGACAAGGCCGACCCGCTGATCCGCTATGTGATCGACGACGAGTTCGGGGCGGTTGCCCACAAGGACAAGGGCTTCGCCACCTGGGTGATGTTCTGGCGCAAGGGTCAGCCCGCCGCGAGCCCTGACGCGATGGCGGCCGCCACCCCAGCCCCTGTGGACGCCACTGCCGAAGCGACCCGGATCAGGAGCCTGACAGGCGATCAGGCGGTGGTCATCTCACGTCGGCAGTCGGGCAAGATCAAACTCCCCGGCCTTTAGAGCGACGCGGTCGGCCTAGGCCTTCGCAGGCGCTTGATCGCGGCGGCGAGCGGGCGGGCGGCCCCGTGATAGCCGCTCCATGCCTTCGAGTTTCGGATCAGGTCCGGAGCGGTGCGGATCGTAAACCGCATCGGATCGAGGCCCGGCCGCACCTCGTCCCAGGTGAGCGGCATGGATACCGGCGCCATCGGCCGGGCGCGCGGCGATAGGGGAGCGACCGCGGTCGCCATCCGGTCGTTGCGCAGATAGTCGAGGAAGATGCGGCCCGTTCGCAGCTTCTTGGCCATGTTCAGCACGTAGGCCTCGGGCCGGTCCTTGGCCATGCGATCGCACAGATCGCGCGCGAAGGCCTTCGCCGTGGGCCAGTCCAGACCATCCTTCAGAGGCGTGACCACATGCAGCCCCTTGCCGCCGGTGGTCTTGCAGAAGGCCACTAGGCCCAGGTCGTCGAGCCTCTCATGAAGTTCGCGGGCCGTGGCCACCACGGCGGCGAAGTCGACATCCGGGGCCGGGTCCAGGTCGAACACCAGACGGCCGGCGCGATCGGGCGCGAAGGGTCGGCAGTTCCACGGGTGGAGTTCCACCGCCGCGGTCTGGGCCACCGCGGCGAGTCCCTCCCGACGATCGATCTCGATGTATGGCTCCCGATCGCCCGAGACGCTCACAAGCTCCAGCAGGCTGGAGGTCCCCTTCATCGCGTGCCTCTGGAAGAATTTCTGACCTTCGACGCCGTCGGGAGCGCGGATGAGGGAACACGGCCGGCCTGTCACGTGCGGGAGGATCCAGCCCGCCATGGCCTCGAAATATTGCGCCAGCTGGAGCTTGGTCACCGGCGCGCCGTCACCGCCGTCCGGCCACAGAGGTTTATCCGGATGGGAGATGACGACGCCCATCACCTGGTTCGACGGCGCCTCGCCAGCCGGGCGCGCCGCCCGCGGGCGAGGCGGCGTTACATCCTCGACCCGGGTGGGCGCGTCGGCATGCACCTCGCCCGCCGGCTTGTCCTCGCCGAGACCCTTGAAAGAGGCTTGGCGGAGCGCGCCATCGCCGGTGAAGCCCGCATATTCGATCTCCGCGACGAGAACCGGCTTGAGCCAATGGACCTCCACTCCACCCCGGGGCGCGACCGCGCCGCTGAAGGGGGACCGCGCCGCCTCGTGAGCTTCCAACCTAGGCAGCAGATCCGAAAGGGCTCTTTTGCCGAAACCGGCGCCGATTCGGCCGATGGGGACCAGCTTTCCGTCACGGAAGACGCCGGCTAGGAGGGAGCGGAAGGCGCCATTGGTTGTCGCCCAGCCGCCGAGTACGACCTCGTGGCCCGCGCGGCACTTGGCTTTGGTCCAGCTTTCTCCCCGTCCCGATCGATAGGGGGCGGCCAGATTCTTGGAAACGATTCCTTCCAGGGAGAGTCTGCACGCCGATCGCAGGACCGCCTCACCACCGGACTCGAAGTGATCGACGAAGCGGATGGACTTTCTCGCAGCCGAGCCGAGTCGGCGGAGCAAGCGGCGCAGGCCCGCCTTGCGGTCAAGAAGCGACAGTTCGCGAAGATCCTGGCCGCCGGCGAAGAGCGCATCGAACGCGAAGAAAACCAGGTCGTCGGTCTTCTTTTCGGAGAGCGCGGCCTGAAGGCCCGCGAAGTCGGGGGAGCCACGAGGATCCAGGGCTACGATCTCGCCGTCGATCAGGCAGTCGGCGAGGCTGGCGGCGGAGCGGGCGATCCCTGAGAAACGGTCGGTCCAATCCAGACCCTTCCGGGTGCGAAGGCGGGCGTCTCCGGCCTGGACGCGCAACTGCATCCGATATCCGTCGAACTTTATCTCGTGGACCCAACCGGTTCCGGACGGAGGGCGATCGACCAGCTTGCAGAGCTGCGGCTCCACGAAACGAGGTGGAACGGCGAGCATGCCTCGAGGCGCCGCCGGCGCGGTGGCCGCGCTCGAGGCCTGCACCGGCGCCGGGGCGCCATCGGACAACCAGATCGCGTCGGCGGCGCCCGCTTTGGCCAGGATGAACGGCTTGGGAGATTTCCCCCTTCCGGCCGCGATGTCGGCCATCTTTCTGCCCGAGGCCACCGATCGGTCCTCGGCCGTCGGCAGGCCGTCTTCCCCGGCTTTGGCGGCGTCGTCCCTGTGTTTGATGAGGAGCCAGTTGGTTCGTTTCGTTCTCTCGCGGTCGCGGGCCATCCTGACCAGAACCCAGCCGCCGTGCAGTCGCTCGCCCTCGAGGACGAACTTCAGCTCCCCCTTGGCCAGGGCCTTCAGGGGATCGGCGCCGTCCTCCGGCGCCCAGTAGCCCCGGTCCCACATCTGGACCGTACCGCCGCCGTATTGCCCCTTGGGGATGGTTCCCTCGAAGTCTCCGTAGTCCAGGGGGTGGTCTTCCACCTCCACGGCCAGACGCTTGTCGGCGGGGTCGAGGGAGGGACCTCTGGTCACTGCCCACGACTTGAACACGCCGCCGGCCTCCAGTCTCAGATCATAGTGGAGACGGGTCGCGTCGTGCTTCTGGATGACGTAGCGAAGCCGGTCGGACCTTGGCGCGCGGGCGCTGCCGCTCGGCTCGGTCGTCACGCTGAAGTTCCGCTTCGCGCGATAGGTGGCTAGCTTCGCTGGGGCCATCGACCTTCAGCGCCTCCCGAAGAATACTCCTCGTCGGCGAGTCGAAAAACGGCAGGCGAGGTTCGTGCGACGCCTTCAGGGCGTCGACGAAGGAATCCCGCCACACCTTCACATCGCTGCGCCTAACGCCCTGCATCAAACTCTCCCAGCGCCGGATGCGTTCCTTGCGGTCCATGGTGAGCGCCAGCTTCAGGGCTTCGCTGATTTCCTCGCGGCTGAACGGATTGACGATCACCGCGTCGGTCATCTGGCGCGCAGCGCCGGCGAACCGCGAAAGGATCAGGACACCTGGGTCATGGGGGTCCTGCGCCGCCACATATTCCTTGGCCACGAGGTTCATTCCGTCGCGCAGAGGGGTCACAAGACCGACCCGGGCGGCGCGATAAATGCCGGCCAGTTCGTCGCGACGATGGTTCTGGTGCACGAACCGGATCGGCGTCCAGTCGACGTCCGCATAGGCGCCGTTGATCCGCCCGGAGAGCGAATCGATGCGCGCGCGCAAATCCTGGTAGGCCTCGACCTCGCCGCGAGAGGTGGGCGCGACCTGAAGATAGAGGACGTCTCTTCGATGCTCCGGGTTGTCCTGAAGGAACCTTTCGAAGCCGTGGAGTCGCTCTTCGATGCCCTTTGAATAGTCGAGACGGTCGACGCCCAGGATGAGCGAGCGAAAAACACTGTGGGCGGCCATGCGATCGTATGCCCGGTTTGCGACGTCGGAACGTGCGAGGGCGCAGAATTCCTCGACGTCGAGCCCAATGGGGAAGATCTGAGCACGAAGGGTCGTTCCAAACGCTTCCAGACGGCCGTCGACGGTCCACCCGCCACCCGCTTCGCCCAGCACATAGGACTCGAAAGCCCACAGCCATTCGTCGGTCTGGAATCCCACCAGATCATAAGAAAAGAGAGCCTCGACCAGTTGGCGATTGCGCGGCAGGGTGGTGACCAGGGGCGCGGCCGGCCAAGGAACGTGGAGGAAGAAGCCTATCGCATTGGTGATTCCCAGGCGGCGCAACTCCCGGCCGAGCGGGATCATGTGATAGTCGTGCACCCAGATCAGGTCGCCAGGCTCGATCAAGGGCGCGAGGGTCTCGGCGAATCGTCTGTTGACCCGCTGGTAGCCCTGGTCGAACGAACGGTCGTAGGCGGTCAGGTCGATCCGATAGTGGAAGAGCGGCCAAAGCGTGCCGTTGGCGTAGCCGTTGTAGTATTCCTGATAGTCACTCTCTTCGAGATCGACGGTGACCACAGTGACGTCACTTACCCGGCGGGTCGTCGTCACGCCGGTGAATACTGGCGTCGTCTCCCCGCTCCATCCGAACCAGAAGCCGGAATATTCCTTGAGAGCGGCCGCGAGCGCGACCGCGAGACCGCCGGCCGGCGCCTCCCCGGGCTTCTCTGGAGGATTGACGCGGTTGGAGACGACGATCAGGCGACTCATCGCACCGAACTCCAAGGCCGGCTGAGCAATACCGCGCAGTTTATCAGACCCACAAGCGAATAGGTCTGCGGATAGTTCCCCCAAAGGGTGCCGTCGCTGAGGCTGACGTCCTCCGAGAGCAGCCCGGCATGATTGCGCCGACCGAGCATCTCCTCGAACAGGCGACGCGCTTCGGCCGTTTCACCGATCAGATGCAGCCCTTCGATGAACCAGAAGGTGCAGAAGTTGAATGCCGTCTGCGGCGTGCCGAAGTCGTCGGCCCGATCGTAGCGAAGCAGGTTTGACCCGCGGCGCAGGTGGGAGTCGATGGCTTTCAAGGTGCCGCGATGGCGCGGATCGTCAGGCTGGAGGAAACGCAGATCGACCAGCTGGGTCAAGCTGGCGTCCAGTTCATCGCCACCGAAGGTGGCTGTGAAATGATCCTCCGCGGCGTTCCAGGCCTTTTCCTCGATTGCCGCGCGGATCTTCAGCGCCCGGTCGTTCCAGAATCTGGCGCGCGCCGCCAGGCCGAGTTTCTCGGCGGCATTGCCCAGACGATCGCATGCCGCCCAGCACATGGCCGCGGAGTAGGTGTGCACCGCGGCCCTCGTGCGCAGCTCCCATGGTCCGGCGTCGGGCTTGTCGAACAGGTTGAAGGCGCGCTCTCCGACCCGTTCGAGCGTCTCGAAGTCCTCGTGAGTGGCCGGCCGCAGAAGCCGCTCGTCGAAGAACGCCTGAACGTTGCTCAGGACGATCTGGCCATACACGTCGTGCTGGACGTGTTCGTGCGCCTGGTTGCCGACACGCACCGGTCCCATCCCCCTGTACCCCGGCAGAGTATGTATGATCCGCTCGTCCAGAGCGGTCTCATATCCGACGCCGTACACGGGCTGAATGTGGCCGCCGCCGGCGGCGTCCACGATGTTGCGCAGATAGCCCAGGTAGCTCTCGAGGATATCCACGGCCCCCAGCCGGTTAAGGGCCTGCACCACGTAGTAGGCGTCCCGGATCCAGCAGTATCGGTAGTCCCAGTTTCGCCCGCTGTCGGGCGCCTCGGGGATCGAGGTGGTCAGCGCCGCGACGATCGCTCCGGTCTCCTCATAGGAGCACAGCTTCAGCGTGATCGCCGCGCGAATTACCGCTTCCTGCCACTCGAGGGGGACGGCCAGCGTGCGCACCCACTCGCGCCAATAGGCGGTGGTGTCATCGAGCATGCTGGCGGCGGTGGAAAGCACCTCGCCTTGGAACGGCTCGTCGGGGCCAAGGAAGAGGGCGATCTGCCCTTCGAGGCGAAACGTCCGCTCCTCCAGGATATGCGAGATCGGCGCGTTGCTGGTAAGCCGCAGCGTCACGTCCGTGCACGCGTATCGGACATGGTTGGACCCGGAGGTGACCGCGGCGCCGCCGGCGCCCCAATCGGCCGTCGGGCGAAGGCGGATGGTGATCCGCGGCGCGCCGGCGATCGGGCGGACCAGACGGATGAACGACTTGGGTCGATAGCCCCGGCCATAGAGCCGGAACCGGGGCGCGAAGTCAGTGATTTCGACCGCGCCCCCGGCCTGGTCGGTGATCTCCGTGCGCAGGATCGGGGTGTTGTGCAGATAGGCTTGGCGGGTCCGCGCGGCGCCCGCTACATCGATCGCCCACACGCCCTGGGCGTCGGCGGCCGACGGTTCTCCGGCGGCTAGCAGGTTGGAGAAGACTGGATCGCTGTCTATCCTTGGCGCGCAGCACCACACGAACCGGCCATGACGATCGACAAGGGCGCTGATCGCCGAGTTGCCGATGGGCGCGAGGTCCAGGTCGCGTTTCAAGCCCGCCGCTCCACCGCGCGTGCGAGCCACAGCCTGGTCGCGTGGACATCCGGCAGGCCGAAGAGCGCCGCCGTCGGTCGCCGTGATCCCACCAGCGCTCCGAACCCGCCAAGCGCCTGGGCGACGCGAAAGGCCGGTTCATCGGTGAGATCATCGCCCAGGTAGACCGGAGTGTATCCGGCGAACGGCGCTTCGGCCATGAATGCCCGAACCGCGGCGCCCTTGTCCGGGCCGGGGGCTTTGAGTTCGACCACCATGTCGCCCTTCTGAATCACAAGGCCCAATTCGGCGCCGAGTAGGTCGGCGAGGGCTGTACAGGCGCCCTCGAGACTCGTCGCCTGGCGATAATGCAACGCTACGGCGGATCCCTTGTCTTCGACGAGCAGATGGGGATCGCCCAGGGCGAAGGTGCGAAAACGCTCGGCCGCCTGCTCGACTTTCGCCGGCGGCGCGGTCGCCAGCACTTCGCCGTCTGCTCGTCGCCGGACCAGCCCATGCACGGCCGCTACCGCGACGACGCGCTTTTCGAGAACCCTGTCGAGATCAGCGAGGCCGCGGCCGCTGATCACGGCGAGCCGCCCGCCAAGGGCCCTCAAGAGCGCTTGCAGGAGGCGGCGGCGGTCGCCATCCGGCTTGACCGCATCGGGAGTCGCCTCGATGGGCGCGAGGGTGCCGTCCAGGTCGGCGAAGAGGGCGGCGCGCGACAGATCGAGCGGCGGCGGGGCCGGCAGGGCCCGTGTAGGCGTGGCCGCAATCGACATCACCGCCCCTTCACCGGGTTCGGGCAGGGTGCGACCCTCACCCCTCCAGGACCACTGAAACCGACCGATTCGACCCGGGACCCGGCGTTACGGCGACGCTGTCGCCGATGCGTTGGAAGCGCAGGTCCACCTTGGCGTCGCCGACGATCAGCCCGTCGATGGCGAGGTGCGGCACGCCGGCCGGCAGGGTTGGCCGCACGATGCGCACTTCCCGCCGAGCGGCGCTGATGGAAAGCCCGAGGCAGGCCTGGAGCATCATGAAGGTCGAGCCGGCGGCCCAGGCCTGAGGACGGCAGGCGACCGGGTAGGCGATCGGTGGTTCGTTTGGGTCCCGAGTGAATCCGCACAGCAACTCCGGCATCTTCATGTCGAAGGTCTTCGACGCCTCGAACATGTCGCAGAGCACCTTCGCCACTCCGTGGCGTTCGCCATAACGGGACATCCCCTGAAGCGCGAGAGCCGTATCGTGCGGCCAGATCGATCCGTTGTGATAGGACATGGGATTGAAGCGCGCCGCGTCCCTGGCGAGGGTGCGGATCCCCCACCCGCTGTCGAAACGGCCGGAAAGAAGCCGCCTGGTGACGCGCAATGCGCGTTCTCGCTTGGGGAGGCCGACGAAGAGCAGGTGACCTGGATTGGACGTCTCGGGCCGGCACAGTTCGCCGGCGCCGTCCCTGGCCAGCCCGTAGTGACCGGACTCCTCCATCCAGAAGCAGTCCTCCACCTTGGAGCGAATAGCCTCGGCCCGCGTGGCCCACGCCGTGGCACCGTCCTCACCAAGTCGGTCGGCCATCGCCGCCATCGCCCGCCACGCCGCGAAGGCATACCCCTGAACCTCCACCAGTGCGATCGGTCCAGGAGCGAATCGGCCGTCGGCGTGGAAGACCGAATCGATGCTGTCTTTCCAACCCTGGTTGGCCAGACCGCTGTCCTCGCCGCGGACGTAGTCGATCAGGCCGTCGCCGTTCGAATCGCCGTGGTGGTCCAGCCAACCGATGGCCGCGGTGAGCGCCGGCCACAGCTCGCCGATCAGGGCGATATCGTCGGTCCGTTCGAGATATGCGCCGGCCAGCGCCACAAAGAGGGGCGTCGTGTCGACGCCGCCATAGTAGAGCCCAAACGGGATTTCCTTGAGAGCCGCCATCTCGCCGCGACGGGTTTCGTGCATGATCTTGCCAGGCGCGGCGTCGCCGAATGCGCAAGTCTCGCGGGCCTGACGGGCCGCGAGATAGCGCAGGACGCCCCGGGCCAAGGATGGCTCGAGCCAGAGCATCTGCCATGCGGTGATGATCCCGTCGCGACCGAACGGCGTGGAGAACCAGGGAATGCCCGCGTACGGGTAGAGTCCGGTGGAAAGTTCGGTGGTGAGGATCGCGACATCGGCGCGAGACTGCTGCAACCAATCATCGAACGCGCTGTCGGAGGCCTTCAGCAGGCCCCCGCGATCCTTGATCCTGCGCACCGCCGCGCGCGTCGCGGCAATGGCCGAGTTGAAACGCTCCTTGCTGGGCGCTTCGGCGTCAATGCCTGGCCCGGCTTCGACGAAGAGATCGCTTCGCCCGCCCGCGGCGAGCGGAAAGATGAAGTCTGCTCGACGGTGGGTTATCCGGCCCGGCGCCTCGGAGAACGCCACGACGCCGGTTCGCGCCGCGTGGTCCAGGCCCTCGTAGACGAACACCACCGATCGCCCGTTCACCTTGGGCGGGGCGACCCGGCCACGCGCGTTGCGCTGCATGCCCCGCACCTCGAACATGTCGCGAAAATCGGCGGCGTATTCGAAGGCGATCGGGGCCATGACCTCGTCTAGCCCATAGTTGGTGAGCCGCAGGCGTTCGAACAGTCGCCCCCGACACAGGCATCGTCTGCGCTCGAGGTGGATGACGCCGCGCGGCGCGGAACGCCCACCGACCGGGGGGAGCGCATGGTTGGCGCCGTTGAAGCTGAAGACCACATTGTCGCGAGAAAGACCGAAGCTGAGCCGGGAGGGGCGCTTGTCGCCGACGAGCAGCCGGAAGCGCGACAAGATCCGGGTGTCGTCGCTGAACAACCCGTCAAGGCCGCCCCGGATGTCCCCCCAGGGATCGGCGACAAGGAAGCTGTCGCCGTTCTTCATCGCCAGCAGTTGGTCGAGGTCGCCGGTGGCGGCCGTCTCGTCGGGCTCCGGCGCGGGGGGTCCAGCGAGATCGTCCATGGTGGAGGGGTGATTCAGGCGATGTTGGCGGTGAAGTGCGGGTTCTCGGGCTTCACCGCATCATGCGCAAGCTCCGCCGCGAACGGGCGGCGAGCGAGTTGCGCGGCATAGAGATCGAGGTAGCCCCTGGCCATGGCGGTGGCGGAAAACCGCCGTTCGAAGCGGCGGCGAATCTCGCGCCGATCGAGGCCGCGGGCGTCGCCCACGGCGGCGGCGGCCCGCGCCTCGCCGTCGACCAGAAAACCGGTGATTCCAGGCTCGACAACCTCGGGCGCGGAGCCGCAATCGTAGGCGACCACCGGGGTTCCGCACGCCATCGCCTCGATCATCACCAAGCCGAAGGGTTCGGGCCACTGGATCGGGAAGAGCAGGGCTTCGGCGCCGCCAAGGAACTCCGATTTGTCGGCGTCGCCAATCTCGCCGATGAACTCGATCAGCGGGTGATCGAGGAGCGGCTCGATGGTTTCGCTGAAATATCGAGCATCCGCAGGGTCGACCTTGGCGGCGATCCGCAGCGGCATGCCGACCCGCTTGGCGATGGCGATGGCCCGGTCGGGTCCTTTTTCCGGGGATATCCGGCCGAGGAACGCAAGATAACCGCGGGGTTTGACGCAGAACCGATAAAGTCCCTGAGGCATGCCGTGGTGGACGGTGCCCACCCAGTTGGCGAAGGGCAGATCGACCCGCTGAGAATTCGAGATCGAGACCAGGGGATATTTCGACCAGCGCCGGTAGACTTCCGGGAGGTCCTTCAGGTCGAGGCGGCCGTGGATCGTGGTCAAGGTCCGCGCCGCCATGTCCTCGAACATCGGGAAGTGAATCATGTCGACGTGGAAATGAATGATGTCGAAGCGATCCCGCTGGCGGCGCACTTCGTTGAGCATGTTCATATGCGCGGCGAGATCGGACTTGAGCGGGGCGGGGTCCAGTCGGATCGCCTGGTCGCGGACCGGAACCAGCTTGGCGCGCGTCTTTGCATCAGCGCTCGAAAACAGCGTCACTTCATGGCCTAGACCGACAAGGGCGTCGCTCAGGTTGGCGACAACCCGTTCGGTGCCGCCATAAAGACGGGGCGGGACGGCCTCATATAGCGGCGCGACCTGGGCTATCTTCATCGATCAACTCCAGCGCCAACAACACTTCACCAAAACCTCCTGACGCGCGTGGCGCAGCTTGGTTCCCGATGAACGGCGGTATTCCTTTCGGATAGGCGAGAAGGGGAGAAAGCTGGGATATAGGGTCGCCATGCGGTCTCGAAAAGCTCGGCAAGCCGCGGTGATGACCGTTCAACGGGGGGACGGGGTGACCGAACTCAACCAGGAGGCCGATCTATCGCCGGCTCCGACGACTGTCGACGGCCGTGGACGCCTCACTTTCGGCGGCGTCTGCTGGTCGCTCTTCGAGGGGGCGAGATATCCATTTGTGACCCTGATCACCATCCACATCTTCATGCCCTACGTAGCCCAGACCGTGGTTGGCGATCCGGTCAGCGTAACGAGGTCGTCTCATGCTGGGGGTGGTGCTCGCGCCGGCCTTCATTTCGTGCGCGGAGGCGAGCCCGCCGGGCGAGTGCGCGCGGTTCAACAGGTGGCGCAGGCCACCTGATTGGAAATTCGCGGGTGCAGATAATAGACGTTCGAGAAGGTGATCGGCGAAGTGAGAAAGTAATTCACCGGAGAGGTATAGACGTACTGGACCTCTGACATGACCACGCTCTGGCTTGCCGACATGGCGGTCGCCGGCATGACCACTGTCGAACCCTTGGCCAGCGGCGCCATGCCGCTGCCTTCGCTCCAGTCCACGGTCGCTTTGTCCGACGCATCGGTCGTGACGCTCGAAACGCGCATTTCGAGTGGCGCGATGGGGAAGGGCGCGACGATCGCCTGGCCGACGGTGAAGATGTCGGAAATTTCGCTCGGCGTCATGGTGCTGCTCTGCGCCACCAAATCGCCCACCGTCGAAGCGGTGTGAGCAACCCGACGCTGGGCAATCATCGCCTCGGTCATCTCCGCCAGTCCGAAATACATGATGATTAGCACCGGGGCGATGAAGGCGAACTCGATCGCCGCCACAGCCGAGACATCGCGGGCGAAGCGTTTCACGAACACGGGGTGATCCCGGCGAAATCTTCGTTGCGGAAGGCGGCCGACGAGGTGACGAGCCGCTGGGTGGCGCCGAGGTTGGGCATCCCAGGCTCGAGCAGCGGGGCCAGCAGGGTGTAGGGGTAGAATACCCTGACCAGCACAATGCTGCATGAGGTGCCAGAATCGAAGCTGGTCTTTGAGGGATCCAGCGCGCCGTTTGTAATCGGCGGTGTCACCGAGATCGAGGAGAAGGTAGCGAAGGTGCGGACGTCCACCACCACGTTGGCGCTGCAGTCCGAGGCCGAGAGCCAGGACATGTTCGCGCAGACCACGGATTTGAAGCCGGCGGCGGTGTTGGTTCCATAAAGCTGCAACTGGCCGGTGCGAATTTCTCGGGAGGCATTGAACGTTGCGGCGTCCAGCGTCGTCGAGGCCATGAACAGCATGCCCAACTCGACCACGCCCAGCAGCAGCATGAAGAAGGGCGTGGCGATGATGGCGAATTCGACGGCCGCCGCGCCGCGGCGCTCGCATGCGAAGCGCCGCAGGAAGCTCAACCCGCGCCTTGGAAAACCAAGCATTAGGCTTCGCCAATCCATCATCCGCCCTTGGGCCCAATCCATACGACAACCGCGCCTAACTGGCGCTTAACGCGGCCCCAATCCGTGCAAGACGGGCGCCATGAAGGCCCGGAGGCCGGCCCCTTCGCGTTACGACCGGTTTACCAGTGGCGTGCGATCACGCCGATCTCGGGTTCATTGTCATCGCTCGGCGCGAACGCCTTCGAGCGAGACCGCCGCTTCCGGAGACGACGCAGCCGTGCGCATCGGCGCCTACGCCCAGGAGAGCGCAGCCTGTCTCTGGCTGATCGTGCTGGCCGTGACCCTGGCCCTCGAACGCTGGCGTCCGGCGCGGGGCGAGCAGCGAGGCGATTGGTGGAACAATCTTCGCGCCTGGGCGCTGACCATTGCCGCCGGATTCACCTCGACGCCCGTGGCCGCAGGCGCGGCGACCCTCGCGATCAATGCCACTGGCGGCGGTCTGATTGTCCTTCCGACCCAGGGTTGGGGGTTGGCGGTTGGCCTTCTCGCCTACCTGGCGGCGATGGATTTCGGCGAATATCTTTTCCACCGGGCGCAGCACGCGATCCCGGCGCTGTGGGCCATGCACTCGCTGCACCACAGCGACCCCGCGGTGAACGTCACCACGGCCGGGCGTCACTTCTGGCTCGAAGCGGCGATCAAGAGCGTCACCATCTGGCTGGCCGTGGCTCTTCTTCTCAAGGCGTCGGCGACGATTGTTGCTCTGTACGGCGTTTTGCAGCTCTACAATCTGGCTCTGCACGCGAATTTGCGGCTGGGCTTCGGGCCGCTCTCGTGGCTGGTGAATTCTCCACAGTATCACCGGATCCACCACGCCCGGGATCCGAGCCATTTCGGCGGCAACTACGCCGCCCTGCTCACCATCTTCGACGTCATCGGGGGGACCTACCGCAGGCCCGAACCGGGAGACTTTCCCCAGACCGGACTGGATGACCGCCCCCCTCCGGCGGACCTGTGGCAGACGCTTGCCTGGCCTTGGTCGGCGGTGACGGTTCGCCGCGCCCACGCCTTTTCGCCGGGCGCGTATGGGAGGGGCACGTGACAGTGGCGTCGCGAGGCCCGGCAGCGCCTCTGCGGCCCGACCGGTTCGCCGTGGTGCTGGACCTTGGCGAGCGAGGGCTGCTCGTCGGCCTCTACATTCTTCTTGTTGTTCGGCTGCAGCCGTCGCTCGCCAGCGCTCCGTTCAATGGCCTTCTGATCCTCGCCGAGACGGTCGTCGTTGGTTTCGTGGTCTTTCGCAGGCAAACCTCGACAATCACAAAAGACCCGACCGACTGGCTTCTCGCTCTGAGCGGGACCCTGCCGCCGCTGTTTTTTCACGCGGGCGGTGGCCATCTCATCGCCTCCGGCCTGGCGGGCGGCCTGATGGTCACCGGGATTCTCATTCAGGTCTCGGCAAAGTTTTCCCTGCGCCGCAGTTTCGGGATCGCGGCGGCCAACAGAGGCGTCAAGATGGGTGGCCCCTACGTCATGGTGCGGCATCCGATGTATCTCGGGTACGCGATCACCTGGCTCGGCTTTCTTTCGATCAACGCCTTGTGGGTGAATCTAGCGCTCGCCCTCTTCGCCGCGGCGATGCAAGTCGCGCGAATCCTCGTCGAGGAGCGGCTGTTGTCGGCGGATCCCGCCTACCGCGGCTATATGGCCAGGGTCCGTCACCGGATCATTCCCGGCTTCTTCTGATTGGCGACCGCTATCGTCGCCTGGCGCGGGCCGCCGAGCGCGCCTCTGCGCGTAATGACTATTGCGCGGGCGTCGTCAAGGGCGGCGAGGCCGCCGCGGTAGCCGCGGCCGAACTGCGTTCACAGCGCGGCGCGCATGCGTAGGTTGAGACATCGGGGCCGCGATAGATCGAAACGCGGTTTGCGTCGGGCGAGGCGATTACCACCTGGCGGCTCAACATGGTGTGTCCGGACCGATCCGTGACCACGACATTGGTCACCCCGAACCCCTTGCCGACCAGTACGATATGGGTGGCGTCCAGGACGCTGGCGTCGGCGATCGCGGGGTTGCCGACAATGACGTCGCGGGCCGGACGCGGCAGCGTCACGCGCGTAGCCTGATCGACATTCACTGTCAGGGCCTGGGCGGCGACCTGCAGTGGGGCGAAGATGACAAGGCAAGAAACCAGGGCCGGGACGCGCATGGGTTTTCGAGGCACTCCGCGAGGGAATGGCGTCAGGCTTCTCTTGGAATGGTCAACAAAGGCTGAACAAGCGGTCGCCCGATCGCGCTTTCTAGCCCCATTTGACTTGGTAAACCGTTAGCAATGATGAACGCAAGTAAATCAAAGAAAACGCGGATTCATATTCATTCGTTTACTGGCCATTAAGCGGAAGGAGGGATGGTGAGCACGTGTTCGGGGCGAGCAGGCCAGCAAAGGCTTGATCCCTCACTAGCCTGCTTGCAAGCCAAGGAGACAAGCAAATGTCTAAGTTCGTCACGCGTTTCATGCAGGACGACTCGGGGGCCACGGCCATCGAGTACGGCCTGATCGTCGCCCTCATCGCGGTCGTGATCATCACGGCTGTGACCACCGTGGGCACGAACCTCAGCGGAACGTTCACCACGGTCGGCACCAAGATCGGCAGCGCCTGATCTTAGATTTCGATCGAAACAAAGAGGGGCCGCGGAGAAATCCGCGGCCCTTTCTTTTTGCGCCCGCCACTGAGGCGGGACGCCGCTTTCGCCGCTACCGAGCGTGGGCCGCAGTCGTCAACCGGTAGATCTGCAGAGTCTCGTTCCGCTTCGAGAGCCGTTGTAGCCACGGCGGGGTCGTCCCGGCCCGAAGGGCGGCGCCGAAACTGCCCGCGGCGACCATCATCGGATAGGGCGGACAGTCCACGACATAGTCGGCGTGGGTGGCCCGGGCCAGGGCCTCGGCGCGTTCCGTCGGCACCGCCAGCACATCGTGGGCGGCGAGAATTCCGAAGGACATTCGGTGATAGGGGGCGGCGAGCACCTCATCGGCCGTGGCGGCGAGAATGAATGGGCCCAGGTCGGTCTCAGAGAGCACCAGGCCCGCGGGAAGCTGCGCAAGGTGCGCATAGGCGCCGGTCAGGAAGCATTTGTCGATCGGGGCGGCGTGGACCACTCTGGGCCGGCCGAAGGCCAGGTTAGAGACCGAAACCGCAATCGCGCCAGCGACATCAGGCGCCAGGGCCATGCTCACGATCAATGTCGGCGCCAGGAGATCGCGCAGCCAGATCCGGGCGGCGACGCTCAGCGCGGCGCCCAGAATCGGAATTCCGAACCAGAATAGATAGGCCTCCATCCGTCGCGCCGAAGCGGTGGCGAAGGCCGCGGCGACAACGCAGAAAAAGACGAGGACGATCCCCGCGTCGGTCTTGCGGCCGCGCCTCGACAGAAGGGCGATTCCTGCCGCCATCCCCAGGGCGGCCATGACCATTTGGCGGATCGCGCCGGGTCGGTCGCCGACAATCGTCGATCGCCACGACTGTATTTCCTGGATGCGATCGAACCAGAACGGCCGGATCCTGGGATCCAGGGCGACGAATGGCCCGTGGACGCATTGCGGGCCGAGACCCAGATAGATCGCCACGGCGACCATTCCGGCAAGGCCGATCATCGACAGACGCATCCGCGCGGATACATGGCCCGAAAGTACCGCCGCAAGCGCCAGTCCCAGGCCCGCCGCCGCCACCGCCGCCACCAGGTTGAGGCCAATCTCGTCGCAAAACGAAAGCGACCAGCGCCACGGCGGTGTTTGGACCGCGAAAAAGGCGGCTGTCGCGAGCGCGAGCCCCAGGCCATAGGCTCTGCTCGCGCGCGCTTCGTCCCGGTCCTGCGCCAGCCGCAGGGCGAAGCTCGCGCCCACCAGGGCATGAAACATCAGCGCCTCGAGCCCGATGGCGAGACCGAGCCCCGAGGCGGCGCCCGACAGGGCGGCGTAGGCGGGGCGACGCGAGGCGTAGAGCGAAGCGGTCACCGATGCCAGGATCAGGACGATCTGCAGATTGTGGTGGTCCACGCGGCCAGGCAGGAACTGGACGAAGAGCCGCGTCGCGAAAAGCATCAGGATTGCCGTCACCATCACCGCCGCGCGGTCACCCAGCCTCCTGGCGAGCGAGAGACCACAAAGGACAGCCGGAAAAATCCACAGCATCGGCCAAGCGAAACGCACCGCCAGCTCGGCGCGCGCCGGCGATGTCACCGAACGGAGAACCCAGATCAGGGCCGCCAGGGCGCCGTCGAGGAGCCGAGACCAATGGAGCCAGACGCCTACCGGAGGCTGCAGCCGGGGCAGGAATTGATCATACCAGCCTTGACCGGAGAGCAGGCTCCTGACGAGCACCATCCGCATGGCGTCATCGGTATCCCCCAGGCTCGCACCGATTGGGCCCTTCTGCCAGGCCAGCACCCCCCAGATGACCGCGGTGACGACGGCGCAAACCAGAACCAGGGAACGGGGCGCGCGGAGATCCGGGTTCGCCGAGAGCCGCATGAGATGACCTGAAACTACAGCGCCCCCGTTTTCGCCACTGTCGGCGAACATGGTGCGCGCCAAGTTGCGCTTGCGTTAACCAGGAAAGATGCCCCGGGGCCCCGGAAGTCCCGCAATCGATTGATGGAAAGTTCACCCATTTGGGCGAGGACCGTTCGTCGCCGGCCGGCTGGCGCCGCGGAGTCGAATTCTTGCAACCGATGGTCGAGAACTTGGTGATCGGAGCCGGGCCGGCGGGACTCACGGCGGCCTATGCCCTCGCCAAGGCTGGGCGCGAAGTCGCGGTCCTGGAACAGGACGCGGTCTATCTCGGCGGCATCAGCCGGACGGTTGACTACAAGGGTTTCCTGTTCGATATCGGCGGCCACCGATTCTTCTCCAAGTCGAAGGAGGTCGTCGATCTCTGGAACGAGATTCTTCCCAACGACTTCATCGAGCGGCCCCGGCTCTCGCGCATATATTACCGCGGCAAATACTACGCGTATCCGTTGCTTGCCTTCGAAGCCCTGGCCAATCTGGGTCTGGTCCAGAGCGCCGCCTGTCTGGCCTCGTTCGCATGGGCGAAGATGCGGCCGGTGAAGTCGCCGGCGACCTTCCATCAGTGGGTGCGCAATCAATTCGGTGAGCGGCTGTTCTCGATATTCTTCAAAACCTACACTGAGAAGGTTTGGGGCATGTCCTGCGACGAAATATCCGCGGACTGGGCGGCGCAGCGCATCAAGGGCCTGGACTTGTGGACTGCGGTCGCCGACGGTCTGGCGCGGTCGCTGGGTGTTCGAAGAAAAGGCGGTTCGGCGGCCAAGTCCCTCATCGAATCCTTCCGCTATCCCAGACGAGGTCCGGGCATGATGTGGGAGGCGTGCGCCGCCAAGGTGAAGGCTCTGGGCGGCGATGTCGTCATGGACCGGCGGGTCGAAGGAATCGCCTGGGACGCCAGTTCGCGCGCCTGGTCGGTAAGATCGCGAACCGGCGCCGGGCGGATCGAGACCTTTCACGCGCGCAATCTGATTTCATCGGCGGCCATGCGCGATCTCGTGGCGGCCATCGATCCTCCTCCGCCGTGCCTTGGCCAGGCTATGGAGCTGCGCTATCGGGACTTTCTCACCGTGGTCCTGATCGGCTTGTCGGCGCGTGAGTTGCCAGACAACTGGGTCTATATTCACGATCCCAGCGTAATGGTCGGGCGCGTCCAAAATTTTCGCTCGTGGTCGCCTGAGCTCATCCCCGATGCGGTCTCGACATGCCTGGGCCTCGAATACTTCTGCTTTGAGGGCGACCCACTGTGGACCGCGTCCGATGAGGCCCTGGCCGAACTCGCCAAACGCGAAATCGCCGCCATCGGCCTGATGCGGGCGGGGGACATAAGGGACTGCTGCGTGGTGCGCCAGGCGAAGGCCTATCCGGTGTACGACGAGGATTATCGACGACATGTCGCGGCGGTGCGCGAGGCGCTGGAGCGGCTCTATCCGACCCTCCACCTGGTCGGGCGAAACGGCATGCACAAATACAACAATCAGGACCACGCCATGATGACCGGCCTGCTCACGGCCTCGAACATCATCGCCGGTGAGAAGCTCTACGATGTCTGGGACGTCAACGAAGACGCCGAGTACGGCGAGTCGGGACTTTCCGGCGCGCGGGAGGCGCTGACGAGCGAGCGCCTGGTCCCGAGGCGAGCGGCGTGAGCGCCATTTCGGAGCTCGCAGGCCTGTCCGCCGAACTGGCGGCGCCGGCGGGCGGCCCGGCGCGAATCAGGACGTTCGCCCGGGAATCCTGGCGCTACCTCGCCGCCAGCGTCGCGGCCCTGGCGGTCGATTTCAGTCTGCTCGTATTCCTGAGCGAAATTGTCCGGCTGAACTATCTCTGGTCAGCGGCGGTGGGGTTCACGGCCGGACTACTGGTCACCTATGGGCTCAGCGTCACCCTGATCTTTCGAGAGCGGCGGTTCGGCCGCGGTTTCGAACTGGGAGGGTTTGTCCTGATCGGACTGCTCGGGCTGGGGCTGAACGAGCTGCTGCTCCGGGGCATGGTCGAGGGGTTGGGATTTGGCTATGCCCTGGCGAAGATCCCGGCGGCCGGGGTCTCGTTCGTGTTCAACTTCATCTCGCGGCGCGTGCTCTTGTTCACCGCGCCCAGGCGCATCGAGGGCGCCGCCGGCGGTGTTTGAACGGGTTCTCCAGGGCCACGCTCGGCCTGGCGTGCCTGCTTTCCAGCCAACGGCCGGCTGACGCCGAACATGCTCGCGACCTGCGCCAAATTCGAACCAAGCCCGGGTCGCGAACGGCAGAGAGTGGGGGTCGACAAGGCCAGGTGCCAAGATCGCGTGGCGCCGGTCGCCCTTCAGATCCTGTTCATTGTCCTGGCGGCGGCAAACGCCCTGTTCCTGTGGCGCGCACTCGCTCAGCCCTGGCTTGCCCTCGCCTGCATCGTCGTGGTCGCCGCATCGGGTGGCTTGGTATTCAGCAAGCGCGAGCGTTGGTCCGAGGTGGAGTGGCGCTGGGCGGCAATCTGCGCCGTTCTGGCTCTGGCAATTTCGGTGCTCGGCGGCGCGGGGCACCTGATGTTCACCGCCGAAGACTGGGTGGCGCGGGACTCCGTATTGTCCGACGTCGCGCGCTGGCGATGGCCGGTGACTTACGACTGGCACGGCGTCCGCTGGGCGCTTCGTGCGCCACTCGGTTTCTACATGCTTCCCGGTCTGGCCGGCGCTTGGCTTGGCCTTAGCGTCGCGCATGCCGCGGTGCTGGTTCAGAACACGCTGATACTGACGGCGGTTCTGCTGCTCTACCTGCGCGGGGCGCAAGGATGGCGGTGGCGCGTCATCACCCTGGCGGTTTTCGTCCTATTCAGCGGATGGGACATCGTCGGCGAAATCAAGGTCTGGAGCCTGGCCCAGGCGGCCGGCCATTCCATCCCCTTTCCGCTGCATATCGAGCGATGGGCCGGGGACATGGAGTATTCGTCGTTTCTCACCGACATTTTCTGGGCGCCCAACCACGGCCTGCCGGCGTTCGCGTTTGTCGGCGCCTACCTATGCTGGAGGCGCCGGGAGATCTCGGCGACTGCCTTGACCGTGTTCGCCGGTCTGTGCGTTTTCTGGTCGCCGCTGGCGGTGATGGGAATGGCGCCCTTCATCCTGCTGGCCGCAGTGACCGACCTCCGGCGAGGAAGGGTGCGACTCAGGGACTTGGGGTTCGTGCTCGCCGTCGGCTTGGCGCTGCTTCCGGTTCTTCTTTACCTGCGCCTGGGCAGCGCGAGCGTCGTGCACGGTTTCGCGTTTCAGCTCCTGCGCGGCTTCTGGCCGCGCTACGGACTTTTCCTCACCGTTGAGGTCGTGCCGATTGTTTATCTGATGTGGCGAGGTGGGGGCCGCACCCGAGGGTCGCGCGTCGAGATGGCCATGATCACCGGCATGTTGGTGCTTATCCCGCTCTATCTGATCGGCTGGAATAACGATTTCATGATGCGGGCCTCGATCCCGCCGCTGGTCCTGGCGGCCCTGATCATCGCAGACCGCCTCGAGGCCAATCTGCAACGCAGGGATTGGACCTCGGCGGCTTTGGCGATCGTTGTCCTGGCGGTCGGCGCCGTGACGCCGGCGCTTCAGATCGTGAGATCGTTCTATTACCCGGCGACTCCGCCGATGACGACTGACGTGCCCCAAGTCTGGGAGCGGTATTCACGGACTCCGCCTGACACTTACCTCGTGCCGGCCGACATGCTCGGTCAATTGTCCCCGCTGTTTCGCACCGACTCCGGGTCCCTGCGGCGGCGGCGGCCCGGCGCGGCCTGACGGCCTAAGCCCCCAGACTCCGATCCGTATCGGCGCGGCGCTCCGCGCCTCGAAACTTTTGGTTCATTCGGTTGGGCGATGGTGATGTGAGGTCAGAAGGATCGCCAACCTCGATGTCGCCCGATCTGCTCCGGACCGCCCTGCTGTGCGTATTCTCGCTGCTGGTGGTGTTCGCCGGGGTTCGGGATATCGTCAGCTACACCATACCCAACTGGGTGTCTGGGGCTCTCGCCGCGGCCTTCGTTCCCGCGGCGTTGATCTGCGGCGTCCCGCTCCTGCCCCTCCTGGAGGCCGCCGGGCTCGGGGCGGCGATGCTGGTGGCCGGCATGGTGATGTTCGCCCTCAAGTGGATGGGAGGCGGCGACGCCAAGCTTCTGGCGGCCGCATCCCTGTGGGTCGGTCTTCCGGGCTTGGCGCCGTTCCTTCTCTACACCGGCTTGGCCGGTGGCCTTCTCGCCCTGAGCCTTCTTGCCCTACGCTCGGCCTGGGTGCGGCCCCTCGTGGTGGCCGGCCCCGGCTGGCTCGGTCGTCTCGCCACTCCCGGCGCCGCGACGCCCTACGGGGTGGCAATCGCGGCCGGTGCGCTGGCCGCATTTCCCCAAAGTCTCCTCACCATAGGCCCGCATGCGGCGTTCTGAGCTGCAATGGAGGTTTAGGCCGGCGTTAACCATGCGCGGCCAATGTCGCACTGCGCGTCGCCGGTTCGAGACGCGAGTTGAAGCTGAGGAAGAATGTCGGCGTTTCGGGCGCCGGCGCTTTCCCAGATTCGCAGGAGCCTGCGCAAGCCGATGAATCCCGTCCGAATCGCGATCGTGGGCGTTGCGGCGGTCGCCGCCATAGGCCTGGCCGTGCTCTTCCGCAATCTCGCTACGCCGCATGCCCTGCAGCCCACGGCGGCTTCACCGGCCGCCAGGCCGAGCGCGCGGGTGCTTGTGGCCTCGCACGACCTGGCCGTCGGCCAGCGCCTCGGCGAATCCGACATGACGTGGCAGCCCTGGCCGGCGGATTCCCTGAACGCGAGTTTCATCACCGATAATGCCGCGCCGGTCGTCGGCGCCGGGGGAATCGTCAAGACCGCGGCAACGACCGCAAGGGACATCGCCACGGGCGGCGGACCGGCGATGCAGGCTCTCAAGGGGGCGGTGGTCCGGGACGCGATCGTCAAAGGCGAGCCCATCGTCAAAGGCAAGATCGTGGTCGCGGGCGACGGCGGATACATGTCCGTGCGGCTGAACCCGGGAATGCGCGCCATGGCGGTTCCGGTGAACGCAGAGACCGGCGCCGGCGGCTTCATCCAACCCGGCGACCGGGTGGACCTGATTGCCTCGCGACCAGACACCACTCAGAAAAACGGCACGGGCTTTCTCACCCAGACTGTGGTCACGAACGCCCGGGTTCTCGCGGTCGACCAGACCACCGGTCAAGCGAAGAACGGCCAGTCGATCGTCGGCGCGACCGTGACCTTGGAGGTGCCCTCTCTCTCCGCTCCCCTCGTTGCAGAAGCGCGAGCGCGCGGCGGGGTCATGCTCGCGCTCAGATCCTACGCCGACACCGGTGGTGGGCCGGGACTAGGCGGAGAATCTGCGGCTGCCGGCGTGCACCTCTTCAAGGGCGGTGAAGTCAGCCAAACCATGGTGTCACAATGACGATCGGACGGGTCTGTTCGGCTCTGCTCGCGGGCGCGACTCTGGTGACGGCGGTCGTCGGGTGGGCGCATCCGGCAAGCGCGCAAAGTCGGTGGCGGGACGCCGGGAACGAAACCAGCTCCCCGGCGATGATCAGGGTGGATTTGAGCGGCGGCGGGGCTTCGCAGTCCCTGGCCCTGCCGATGGGCAAGTCGGCGCTGGTGCAACTGCCGATCGATGCGCGCGACGTCATGGTGACCAACCCGGGGGTCGCCGACGTGGTGCTGCGTTCGCCGCGGCGGATATCGGTGCTCGGGATAAAGCAGGGCACGACCGACGCCTCATTCTTTGATGCGCAGGGGCGCCGGATCCTCTCCCTCAACATTCATGTGGACATCGATCCCACCGCCGTGGGCGAGATGATCGATCGCCTTCTGCCGGGGGCCGATGTCCATGCCGAGGGGCTGAACGGAAGCATCATCCTGAGTGGTCAGGTCGCCACCGCTTCGGACGCGGACAAGGCCGTGCAGATCGCTCGCACTGGCGTCGCCAAGCCGGAAATGGTGGTCGACATGCTCAACATCGCCGGCAAGGATCAGGTGATGCTCAAGGTCCGCATCGTCGAGGTCGAGCGCAGCATCATCAAGCAGCTGGGCCTGAACCTCTCGGCGGTGATCGGGCGGCTGGGCCAGACCCAGTTCACCCTCGCCAATCCGGCCACCTATGCGATCAACGGATCGATCCTGGGAGGGGTCAGCGGGGGCTATCAGCTTAACACCACCCAGGGCGGGCTCGTCCCGGGGAGCAATGGGCTCAACCAGGCCGCGGCGACAATCCAGGCCTTTGAGAGAGTCGGCCTGGTGCGCACGCTCGCGGAGCCGAACCTCACGGCGATCTCGGGGGAATCGGCGAAATTCCTCGCTGGCGGCGAGTTCCCCGTCCCTACGGGCCAGGACAACACCGGACGGGTGACCATCGACTTCAAGCCTTTCGGCGTGGGCCTCGGGTTCACACCCGTTGTGCTGTCCGGCGGCCGGATATCGCTGAAGATCTCGACCGAGGTTTCCGAGCTCAGCAACACTGGCGCCTTCTCGCTGAGCAACGGACCAGGAGCGCCGACGCTGGTCGTGCCATCGCTCACGGTGCGGCGGGCGGAGACGACCGTCGAACTGCCGTCGGGCGGAGCGATGATGATCGCCGGCCTTCTCCAGGATACCTCAAAGCAGGATATCGACGCCGTGCCCGGGGTGAAGGATCTCCCGGTGCTCGGCGCCCTCTTCCGATCGCGAGACTACCAGGCGGGGGAATCTGAGCTGGTGGTGATCGTGACGCCATACATCGTCACCGCCGCCAGTCCTCAAGACATGCAGACACCGGCGGATGGGCTGAGGATCGCCACCGACAAGGACACCGTCCTGCTCGGCCGGCTCAACAGGTCCTACAACCGCCCGCCTGCGGCGACGGCCGGCCGCACATACCAAGCCCCGATCGGCTACGTGGTCGAGTAGGCAAGCAAGGAGCGAAGGGTAATGAAAACCACGGCGATCGTTCTTCTCCTCGCCGGGATCGCCCTGGGGGCGTGTGCCTCGGAGGCTGGCCTGCGCGACAGCGATGCGGTGACTCCAACCGAGCATTTCGCGATCGAGGTGCAATCGCAGCCCGAGACGCTCCAGCTGGCGGCCCATCATGGGGGCGCCACCCGTCGCCAGGCCGATGCGCTCGGCGCGTTCGCCCAGCAATGGACCGATATGGGAGGCGGGGAAATCCGCATACAGGTGCCGACAAGGGGCGCCGACCCGGCCTCGGCCTACCGCACGGCGACGGACGCGCGGGACATCCTTCTCGCCCGGGGCATCCCGCCCGGTAAATTGCGAATGGTCAGCTACACGGCGTTTGGCGGCCATCCGGCGACCGTGGTCGTGACCTACCCGAGGTATAGGGCGAAGGGCCCTGACTGCGGTCAGGGTTGGGGCAATCTGAGCGCCACCGCCGACAACCGGGCGTTCGACAATTTCGGCTGTGCGGTTACCGCAGACATCGCCGCGCAGATCGCAAACCCGGCCGACCTGCTCTCGCCCCGAGATCTGGACCCGCCGGACGGCGCCCGGCGCCAGCAGGTGCTCGACCACTATCGCAAGGGTGAAGCCACCTCCTCGGCGAAGGATGAGCAGGCCAACGGCGCGGTTTCGACCGCAGTTCACTAGGCGCCCTCAAATGCAAACCAAACCCGCGCAAAGCGATCCCTTCGATCTCGATTTCGAAGCCGACGACGAGTTCGCTTCGCCGCGAAGTCCGGAAGAGCCGTGGCGTCACGACACGCTGGAGGAGGAAGGGGATAGGGCTGGCCCCGGCGTCGCCCACGACGACCCTTTCGTTGGCATCGCGCCGCCAAGCCAACCCGATCTGGCTCCCTTCCCCGAGGTGCTCGCACCGGAACCGGTCGGCGAAGTTCTCGACGAGCTCACACCGGCCGAGACGCACCCCGCCTCCGCGCACCAAGAAGAATCCTCAGCGTTGGAGGAACCGGCCGCGCAGCTCATGGTTGCCCCACCTGCGGCGGTCCCAGAGCCGATACCCACGCCGGCCACGGTGCTGGGCGAGCCGGTGGCGCCCAGGATAACCATCAACGCCTTCTGTTCCACGCAAACGGCCATCGACTTGGTCAAAAGCGCGGCCGGAGACAGGCGCATGGAGCGCGCCTCGACCATTGTGCGCCTTGGCGGCCTCGCCGCGGCGGTCGAACACTATCAAAATCAGTCGACGCCCTCCCTGGTGATCGTCGAAGCCACCGAAGGCGCCGGCGAACTCCTGGCGCTTCTGAGCCGCTTGGCCGAGGTGTGCGATCCGGGAACCAAGGTGATGGTCATCGGCGTCGCCAACGACATCGCGCTCTATCGCGAACTGATGCGCCAGGGGATCAGCGACTATCTGGTGCCGCCGCTGAAGACCCTTCAGCTCATCAGCGCCATCACCAGCCTGTACGCCGACCCCGCCGCACCCTTCATCGGTCGACAAATTTCATTCTGCGGCGCCAAGGGCGGGGTCGGTTCCTCGACCCTGGCGCATAACGTCGCCTATGAGATCTCGGAGCGGATGACGGCCGGGACGGTGATCGTCGATCTCGACTTGGCGTTCGGCACCGCGGCCCTGGACTTCAACCACGATCCTCTGCAAGGCGTCGCCGACGCGCTCTCGCAACCTGACCGCCTCGATCCGGTCCTGATGGACCGGATGATGGCCAAGCACAGCGATCACCTCAGCTTGTTCGCCGCTCCCGCCACGCTGGACCAGGATTACGAAATCGGTTCGGACGTTTTCGAAGAAGTGATCCGCAAGATCAGGATGGCCTCGCCCTATGTGGTGCTCGACCTGCCCCACGCCTGGAGTCGTTGGAAGCGGCGGATGCTGCTCACCTCCGACGACCTCGTGGTCGTAGCCGAGCCCGATCTCGCGTGCCTTCGCAACGCCAAGAACATCATCGATCTCGTGCGCGCAGCCAGACCCCACGACGCTCCGCCGCGAGTGGTGCTGAACAAGGTCGGGGTTCCGGGGCGTCCCGAGATACCTTTGAAGGACTTCGGCGAGGCTCTGGGCGTGACGCCGAGCCTTTCGATCCCGTTCGACGCCAAGGCGTTCGGGCAGGCGGCGAACAACGGTCAGATGATCACCAACGCCGGGACCAGATCCAAGGCGGTGGAGTCCATCGACCAGCTCATCCGGATGATGCTCAACCAGCGTGGCGCGCCAGCCGCTCCGTCGGCCAAGTCTTCGGTGTTCTCCGGCCTCTTCAAGCGTAGGTAGGGCGGTCGACGCCGTGTTCGGAAAAAGAGCTTCAACCCAACCCGCCCAGCCCCAGGCGCCGCCCCCGGCCGCTTCCGGCGGCGCGCGGATCGCCACGCGCCCGGCCCGCGAGACGCCCCCAAGTCCGGTGAAGACACCGCCCAAGGAGGCGAGCCACGCCTTCGATCCGCCCCGTGCCCCGACGGCTTCGGCGCCCCTGGCCGAAATTGTCAACGAACAGAGCGACTACTACCACGCGACGAAGAACACGATCTTCAACGCGCTCTTGAACACCATCGACCTGGCCCAACTCGCCCAGCTCGACGCGAAGTCGGCGGCGACCGAGATCCGCGACATCGTCGCCGAGCTGGTCGCCATCAAGAATGTCTCGATGTCGGTGATCGAGCAGGACCATCTGGTTCAGGACATCATCAACGATGTCCTCGGCTACGGCCCTCTCGAGCCGCTCCTCGCCCGCGATGAGATTGCCGACATCATGGTGAACGGCGCCAACCGCGTTTTTATCGAGGTGGGCGGCAAGGTCGAACTCACCAACGTCCGGTTTCGCGACAATTCGCAGCTGATGAACATCTGTCAGCGGATCGTCAGCCAAGTCGGGCGGCGGGTCGATGAGAGTTCGCCGATCTGCGACGCCCGCCTCCCAGATGGCAGCCGGGTCAATGTCATCGCCCACCCCCTAGCCCTGGAGGGTCCGACCCTCACGATCCGGAAGTTCCGCAAAGACAAGCTGACGATGAAGAACCTGGTCGAGTACGCCTCGATCAGCCCCGAAGGCGCGAGAGTCCTGGGCGTGATCGGCGCATGCCGATGCAACGTGGTGATTTCGGGCGGCACCGGCTCGGGAAAGACGACCCTGCTCAACTGCCTCACCGCTTACATTGATCCCACCGAGCGGGTGATCACCTGCGAGGACGCCGCCGAACTGCAACTGCAGCAGCCGCATGTGGTGCGCCTGGAGACCCGTCCGCCGAACCTCGAAGGCAGCGGCCAGGTCAGCATGCGCGACCTGGTCAAGAACTGCCTTCGGATGCGTCCCGAACGGATCATTGTCGGCGAGGTCAGGGGTCCCGAGGCCTTCGACCTGCTCCAGGCGATGAACACCGGCCACGACGGCTCCATGGGCACGCTCCACGCCAACTCGCCGCGCGAAGCGATCAGCAGGTTGGAGTCGATGATCACCATGGGCGGCTACGGCCTGCCTTCGAAAACCATCCGCGAAATGATCGTGGGCTCGGTGGACGTGATCATCCAGGCGGCGCGTCTGCGCGACGGCTCGCGGCGCATCACCCATGTCACCGAAGTGGTCGGGTTGGAGGGCGAGGTGATCGTGACCCAGGACCTGTTCGTGTTCGAGATGACCGGCGAAGACGAGCACGGCCGGGTCACCGGTCGGCATCGCTCGACGGGGATCGCCAGACCCCGATTCTGGGATCGCGCGCGTTACTTCGGCCTCGCGCGCGAACTCGCCGAGGCTTTGGACGAAGCCGAGTAGACCATGGGCCCCGGTCTCATCGTGATCGTCGCCGCCATCCTCGGCTTCGTCGCAGTCGCCGGGGTCGGCCTGGTCTTCGCCGGCGGCTCACCCTCACAGACAAGGACGCTCAAGCGGGCTCAGGCGATCGGTGGCAGCGCCTCGGTGCGCGATGCCCGGGCTCGCGTCAGAGCGGCCGCCAATCCGGACGCGCGCCGCAAACAGATCGTCAACACGCTCAAGGAGCAGGAGCGGCAACAGAAGAAGGCCCGGCTGACCATTGCGAGCAAGCTGCTGCAGGCCGGCCTGACCTTTCGCGCCCGACAGTTCTACATCGCCAGCGCCGCGTTCGGCGTCGTCGTGCTCTTCATCGCCTTCCTGGTTCGCCCGGTGCTTTGGGCCGACCTTCTGCTCGGCCTTGCCGCGGCCGCCGGTCCGCCGCGCTGGATCCTCGGATTCCTCGGCAAGCGGCGGCTCAAGAAATTCACCGCGGCCTTTTCCGACGGAATGGACATCATAGTGCGGGGTATCAAGTCTGGTCTCCCGGTGCATGAGTGCCTTGGAATCATCGGCCGCGAAACGCCCGAGCCGATGGCCGGCGAGTTCCGGCGGCTGGTGGAAAATCTCGCCATGGGGATGCCGCTGGACACCGCTCTGGACAAGATGTCCGAGCGCGTCCCGACCAACGAGCTTCGCTTCTTCGCCATTGTCATGAATGTGCAGCAAAGAACGGGCGGCAACCTCGCAGAGGCGCTCAACAACCTCTCCACCGTATTGCGCTCGCGCAAGCTGATGCGCGAGAAGATCAAGGCCCTGTCATCGGAAGCCACGGCCTCGGCGATGATCATCGGCGCCCTTCCGCCGTCGGTGGTGTTGCTGATTTCAATCACCTCGCCGGCCTACATGGTCCCCATGTTTGCCGATCCGAGAGGTCAGCTGATGCTGATCGCCAGCGGTGTGTGGATGGCCCTCGGGATTTTCGTGATGCGCCGCATGATCAACTTCAAATTCTGACGGGCGTCGATGGACAGAGACCTCGCGCAGACGCTGACCGATCCGAACAACCTGTTCACGGCGTTCGTGGCGCTGGTCTCCTTCGCCGCGTTCGTCACCCTGGCCATGCCGGTCTTCGCCCGCAACAATCTCGATGCGCGGCTTAAGGCGGTGGCCAACCGCCGCGAGGAGCTCCGCCGGCGTTCGAGAGAGGCGCTGAGCACCAAGGCGGCGAGCGGGAGTCTGCGGCAGACCGACGAAAGCTTCTACAAGCGGGTGGTGGAGCGCCTTCAGCTCGGGCGCCTTCTCGAGGACGACTCTGTCGCCGATAAGCTCGCGCAGGCGGGATTCCGCGGACCCAGGCCGGTGTCGAGCTATTACTTCTTCCGTTTCGTGAGCCCGTTCCTGCTCGGCTCCGCCGTGGCGTTTTATCTCTTCGTGTTCAACGACTTCGGGCTGCCGACGATGGCGAGGCTGACTGCCTGCTTCGCCGCCTTCGTGATCGGGTTCTACGCCCCCAGCCTCTATATTTCCCACATCGCCCAAAAGCGCCGCGCTTCGATCGTCGCAAGCTTCCCCGACTGCCTCGACCTGTTGCTGATCTGTGTCGAGTCGGGGATGTCGGTCGAGACCGCCCTGCAGAAGGTCAGCCAGGAAATCGGCGGCGCCTCGATGGAGTTGGCCGAGGAGCTTTCTCTGCTGACCGCTGAACTCTCCTACCTTCCCGAGCGGCGGGTGGCCTACGAGGGACTCAGCAAGAGGACCAATCATCCCGGAATCAAGGCCGTCACCATGGCCATGATTCAGGCGGAACGCTACGGAACACCGCTGGGCACGGCGCTGCGGGTCATGGCCAAGGAAAATCGTGACCTTCGACTCGCCGCGGCGGAAAAGAAGGCCTCGGCCCTGCCGGCCCAACTCACGGTGCCGATGATCCTGTTCTTTCTGCCGGTGCTGTTCGTCGTCATCCTCGGCCCGACGATCATCCGGGTGCAGGACGTGATGTCCCACCATTGACGGAATGAAGCCACGCTTGTGGCGACGGACGGCGGGTCCTAAAGCCCTTGGGCGATGGACGCATCCAAGAACACGCCGGTCTGTGCGTCGACTTTCGCCGTCTTGACGGTTCTCCTGGCCGCGCCACGCCAGGCGTCCGGCGGGGCCGCGCCTGGGCTGAGTCTTCACGACGCCCGCGCGCGGCCCGCCGAGGCCGACGGCGCGGACGCGGGGCGCCTGCGCATCGACAATTTCTCGGCGACCGAGGACGCTCTGATCGGCGCGACGAGCCCCGCGGCCGCCGACGAAGGCGCGAGGTTGACCCCGTCCCGGCCAAGCCGCCAGACGGGTGGCCAACCCTTCGAAGAGTCTGCTGGAGACCGCACTTGTTGAGCTGGAACTACGCCGATCTTTGGGAAACCATCGCCCAGGCGGCGCCCTCTCGGCCAGCCCAGATGCATGGCCCGCGGGTTGTCTCCTGGGCCCAGTTCGACCGCCGCTCCGACGCACTCGGACGGCACTTCCTGGATGCCGGCCTTCAGAGACAGTCCAAGGTCGCGGCATATCTCCACAACGGCCCGGAATACCTCGAGACCTACTTCGCCGCCTTCAAGGCCGGTCTGGCGCCCGTGAACACCAACTACCGCTATGTCGCCGACGAACTGATCTATCTCTTCGACAACGCCGACGCCGAGGCGATCGTATTCAATGCCGCCTTCACGCCGATGGTCGAGCAGATCCGGGCCCGACTGCCGAGGGTCAAGACCTGGGTGGTCGTGAACGAGGAAGGACGCGATCCGCCCGCCTTCGCCACCGACTACGAGACGGTCGCTGGACGTGATGTGGGCCGCGTTCTCGCTCCGTGGGGCCGTTCCGGCGATGATCTGCTGATCCTCTATACCGGGGGCACCACGGGCCTGCCCAAGGGAGTGATGTGGCGCCAGGAGGACCTGTTCTTCGTTCTGGGCGCCGGAGGCAATGTCCTATTGGGCCTGCCGCCGTTTTCCTGCCCTGAGGACGCCGGGCCCAGAGCGCTCGCACTGGACCCCGGGGTAATGATCGCGGCGGCGCCCCTGATGCACGGCACCGCCCAATTCAGCGCCATGGCCGCCTTGACCGCGGGCGGGACGATCGCCTGCCTGCCTTCCTCGAGGTTCGACGCTGAAGAGCTGTGGGAAGAGGCGGCGCGGCTCGGAGCCACCGGAGCGGCGATAGTCGGCATGGCGTTCGCCGCCCCGATGCTCGAGGCCCTGAACGCCAATCCCGGCCGCTGGAATCTCTCGAAGCTGCGCCGCCTTGGATCCTCGGGCACGGTGTGGAGCATGGAAAACAAGCAGGGATTGCTGCGCCACCTGCCAGGCTGCGCGATCTTCGACAGCCTGGGCTCCTCCGAAGCGGTGGGACTGGGCGCCTCGGCCTCAGCGGCGGGATCCGAAGCGGCGACGGCTAGGTTTCTGGTCGGACCCAATAGCGCGGTCTTCACCGAAGACGGTCGCCGCGTCACGCCGGGCTCAGGCGAGCGCGGGCAGGTCGCGGTCTCGGGTTTTCTGCCGGTCGGTTACTACAAGGACCCCGACAAGACAGCCGGAACCTTTCGTGAGATCGAAGGTCGGCGATGGTCAATTCCCGGGGACTTCGCCACCGTCGAAACCGACGGCAGCCTCACCTTGCTCGGCCGCGGCTCCCAGGTGATAAATACAGGCGGCGAGAAGGTCTTCCCCGAGGAGGTCGAGGAGGCCATCAAGCGATTCGCCGGGGTTCGCGACGTTGCCGTCGTGGGAATTCCCGATGCCCGCTTCGGAGAGCGGATCTGCGCGGTGGTCGACGCCGAAGGCGATCCTCCGTCGCTGGCGGCGATCTCGGATCACGTGAGGGGCCAGCTCGCCGCCTACAAGGCGCCCCGGAACCTCGTCTTAGCCAGGATCGACCGCGCCCCTAACGGCAAGCTCGACTACAAATTGCTCCGCGCCCACGCCCTTGCGGCCCTGGGAATTGGCTCCTGACGCGCGGTCGCTGCATTTCGTGGCTCGCGTTCGACCATTCCCGTGGAGGCCGAGCCGGACGATGAAACGCCGCTGACAGCGCACTGGTCATCGCCGCCGCGCGGGCTCGCATCAGCGTCAGCGCACTTGATTGGGCGGCCTTCTCTTTCTGGGGCGTGAATCAGCAGTGAGGTTGAGCGCCTCGGCGAGCCGGTCGGCGCCGGCGCTGACCGCTTCGAAGACATAGGTCGGCCGCTCGACGGTCACCGGCCCGACATTGGCTGCCGCCAGCGCCTCCATGGCCGTGAAAAGCGCGCTGAGCGGCACCAGGACCCTCGGCGCGACGGGCCGGTCGCCGAGACCGGCGAACGGCGCGATCACGCGACACGCGGTTGCATCCTGCTCGGTTGGCCATGCCAAGGCCAGGTGGGCCTTGCCTTTCGCCCGAGCTTCGAGAATTCGCAGAAGACGGCGGGCTGTCGCGAGCTGCGGTGATGTCCATACAGCCTTGAGGCTGGCGGCGAGCTGCGCCTGACTGCGCAGGATAACGCCATCGGAAATCGGCCTGAGCCCATTGGCGGCCAATGTCGCTCCGCTGGAGGTAATATCGACCACCAGTTCGGCGGCGCCGGCGGCCGGCGCCCCTTCGGTGGCCCCGGCGGAATCCGCGATGCGGTAGTCCGCCAATCCATGGAGGGCAAAGAAGCTGCGGGTCTGGGAACGGTATTTGGTGGCCACGCGAAGGCGGCGGCCGGTGCGAGCCAGAAAGAGCCTCGCCACATCGTCGAGGTCGGCCATCGTCTCGACGTCGATCCAGCTCTTGGGCGCGGCGACGACCAGATCAGCGCGCCCGAAACCCATCGCCATCACCGGCAGGACGTTGCCCTCGAGGGTTTCGCCCGCCTCGTGCAGGAGATCCTCCCCTGTGACCCCCAGGTGAATGTCGCCACCGAAAAAGGCGGCGGCGATGTCGGCGGCGGAGACGCGACGCACCTGCATGTCATCGAAGCCGTCGATCCGCGCCAGATAGCCTCGCGTTCCTCCGCTGGCGATCAACGAGAGCCCGCAATCGGCGAGCCACGCTTCAACCTGGTCCTGGAGGCGGCCCTTCGAAGGTACGGCTATGATCAGCGGCTCGCTCATCGCCCAGCGCCCGCCCAGGCGCGTGAAGGGCGCACCATGCAGCCCACCGCTCCGGTTGCGCAGGAGGCGCCGAGCCTGAAGGGCAAGCCGTCGTAGCGGCCGCCCGCCGCTACCGGCTCATCCTCGCCCAGCGCCGCGCTTCGGATTTCGAAGAGAAAACCATCGTAGTAGCCGAAGGCGCGGACAAAGGCCGATGACAGTGTGAGCGCCTGCGGCGGGACGCCGAGAGCCACCAGGACATCGAGACGTCGCCGCCACGCCTCCAGTTCGCGTTCGAGTCGCTCTGCCTCGGGACCGCCCAATTCGGCGATGGCGCGCAACGCCGCCTCGGGACGATCCGCGATGGCGAGAAAGCGGCCGATCAGCTCAGCCTGGGCGGGTGTGAGGTGGGGCGCAGACGCGATCGCCGAGCGCTCGCGAAGGCGATGGACGATCTCCACAGCCGAACGTCCTCCGACCGCGTCGATGCCGGAGAGACGCCAGATTTCCTCCAGAGCGGCTGCCGCCTCGCTCTCGGAAATGTCGCCTAGCAAGGCGGCCAAACGATCAGCGGCCTTCGCCGCCGCGGTCGTCGCGCCCGCCGAGAGTTCCGCTCTGAGCCGTCTGCGACTGGAAAAGGCTCGTTCCAGACGCGCCCGCAGCGCCGCCGGCAGACCCAGGGATTCGATGAAAGAGGAGAACAGCCCGACATCGCCAAAAACGATCCTGAGGTCGTCTCTTCCTCCGGCGGCCGCCGACCGCCAGGCCAACGCGGCGATCTCCGCGTCCTTTCCGCAGGGATCGCCGGGTTCGAACGCCTCCAGCCCGATCTGGAGAAACTCCTCCGCGCGGTGTGCCAGGGCCGGTGCGACGCGGAAGGCGTGACCCTCATAGAAGTACCGGCCGCTCGGCCTGCCCGACGTCACGTGGGCGCGGACTGCCGGGATCGTGAAATCCGGCCGCAGACAGGCCTCTTCGCCGCCGTCGCTCTGAAGCACGAACAGTCGCTCGCGCAGCACCTCGCCGGCGAGATCCAGCAGTTGCCCCAACGGCTGAACCGTTGGGGCGTCGAGAAGCTCCGCGCCGGCATCGAGGAAGGGCGCCCTGATGGCTATCATGGCCCGCGTGGGTATTGGAGCTTCCAGCCTCACCGACCCGCCTCGACGATCTTGCGCACTGCCAATACCCAGTCGGCGCGCCGCGCCGTCACCTGGCCGGGTCGGTCCGTGCGCCAAGCGCGATTGTCATCGACCTTGCTGGCCAAGGCGCGTCCCAGATCGAGATCCTTGATGGTGACGGTACCCGCAGCGATCTCGTCTTCGCCCAGGATCACCGCCGCCGGCGACACCCGGCGGTCGGCATACTTCATCTGCGCGCGCATCCCAGAGGCGCCCAGATAGACTTCGGCGGCGAGACCGGCGCGGCGAAGTTCGCCGGCAAGTGCGAAGTAGTCGGCCATTCTTGATCGATCGACGGCGATGATCACCACCGGTCCCCGCGCGGAGGGGCGAGTTTCCACGCCGCCGGCGGCCATAGCCGCCGCGAGCCGCGAGACGCCGAACGAAAATCCGGTCGCCGGAGTTTTCTCGCCAGTGAACCGCGCCACCAGGTCGTCATAACGACCCCCGCCGCCGATCGAACCGAAGCGCATCGCCTTGTCTGGGTCCGCCAAGCCGACGCCCGTAAGCTGCGCCTCGAAGACGGCCCCGGTGTAGTACTCGAGCCCTCTGACCACCGAGGGATCGAACACGGTCGTCTCTTTGTCGATACCGAAGCCGGCCAACGCCTTGTCGATAGAGGCCATTTCCAGCAGGCCCTCGTCCCCTTCCGCCGAGCCGCCGATCACTTCGGCCAAGCGCGCCAGTGTGGAGGCGCGGGTCGCCCGTCCGGCTTCGACGAAGGCCAGCACGGAGTCGACGGCAGGCCCCGCGAGTTCAGCGCCCGTAGTGAAAGCGCCGGACTCATCCTTGCGACCGGAGCCAAGGAGGGCGGCGACGCCATTGACGCCCAGCCGATCGAGCTTGTCCACCGCGCGCAGCACGGCAAGTCGCTGGTTTGGATCGACCACGCCCCCGGCGCTCAAGAGACCGCTGAGGAGCTTTCGGTTGTTGATCTTCACCACGAAGGACCCGGCCTGCAGGCCGGCGGCCGCGTAACCTTCCACCGCCATCGCGACGATCTCCGCGTCCGCCTCGGGCGCGGCCGAACCGACGGTGTCTGCGTCGCACTGCATGAATTGGCGGCCGTGGCCTGGCCCCGGCTTTTCATTGCGCCACACCGCGCCGTACGCGTAGCGACGGAACGGTTTGGGGAGATTGTCCCAATTCTCAGCCACGAAGCGGGCTAGCGGCGCGGTAAGATCGTACCGCAGCGCCAGCCACTCGTCGTCTTCGTCGCGTACGGCGAAGACACCTTCGTTGGGACGCTCGGCGTCGGGCAAAAACTTCCCCAGGGCGTCGGCGTATTCAAGGGCGCCGGTCTCCAGAGGCTCGAAACCAAAGGATTCGTAGACCTTCGCGACCGCCTGCAAGATGCCGCGCTCGGCGCGGAGGGCGGGGGCGCGCCGATCGTCGAAGCCGCGTGGCGCGCGGGCTCGCGGGCGCGCAAGGCCATCCTTGGTCATGGGGCGCGATTACCTGTTCGGACCCCACGGGGCAAGGAAGCGGGTCGGCGACCCGATTCCGCGGTAGCCGATCGTTTACCTGCCGGGCTTATCCAAGAACCCAAGCTTGCCTCGAGGAATCCTCTGATGTTCCGTCCCGCTTTCGCCCTCTGCGCCATCGTCTGGCTGGCGTCGGCCTCGCCAACGGCCGGCGTAGCCGCGGCCGCGACCACCCTCGCGGCGCCCAAGTCGGTGGCGAATGAGCCCCTGTTCACGGACATCGCCCGACGGGCCGGGCTGTTGAAAATTGAAACGGAAGGCTGGAGCAAGAGCGGCCTGGACGGGGAGATCGCGAAGCTTTCGGGCTTCGATGCATTCAAGGCGGATATCGCGGCGCTCGCCGAGCTGGATATGAAGGGTCACGTAGTCCTTGCCGCCAGAGGCGCCGACGGCGATCTCAAGTGCATCCTCAAGGGGATCAGCCAGGATCTGGCCGTCAAGCTGCTGGCCCTCGAGGCCGCCTCAACGCCCAAGGCGCGCGTCCAGGCCATGAACGATCTGACCTACCTGCTGCGCGACAATGTCGAGGTGATCACGACGCCCGCGACGACGACGAGTTGAGCCTCGCCCAGTCCAACGCCTCGACAACGGCGCGTGGCGTCAGAATCTGGGGGAGGACCTTGGCCGCCCCGCCGCCGGCTCCATAGACGAGATAGAGCGGCACGCCGATCCGCCCCTGCTCGGCGAGAGCCTTGGCGATCACCGGGTCGTGATTGGTCCAGTCAGCGACCAGATAGGCGGCTCCGGACCTTCGGAACGCAGCGGCCACCGCTTGTGAGGACAGCGCCAGCCGCTCGTTCACCTGGCAGGTGACGCACCAGGCGGCGGTGAAGTTCACGAGTACGGGCCTTCCCTGCGCGCGCAACGCGGCGAGTCGCTGCGCGCTGTAGGGTTCGGAGGTGATGGCGGCGGCGGTCGACCGGCCTGGGACGGGGAGTGGTGAGCCCTTCCGTCCGACCGTGATCAGCGCGAGGCAAAGCACGCCGGCGACTGCGGCGAGCGCCAGGAGCGATGTCGCGCCGGCGCCGGCGGCGCGCCGACGTTGGGCGAGGCCGAAGATCCAGGCGCCGGCGCCCATCACGACGATCGCCGCGAGCATCCGCGCCAGACCGGCCGAGCCGGTTTGCTGCGCCAAGACCCATACCAGCCAGGCCGCCGAGGCGTAGAGCGGAAAGGCGAGGATCTTCTTCGTGATATCCATCCAGGGTCCCGGCGCGGGAAGGTGGCGAAGGAGGGCCGGGCTGAATGAGAAGATCGCGAACGGGGCGGCGAAGCCCAGCCCCAGCGCGGCGAACACCGCAAGGACGACGACCCCAGGCTGTGTCAGGGCGTAGCCGAGCGCCGGTCCCATGAAGGGCGCGGTGCAGGGGGCGGCCACGACCACCGCCAGGGCGCCCGTGAGCAGGGATCCGACCAGACCTCCGCGTCGCGCGAGGCCCGACCCCAACCCTTGGACGGAGCCGCCTACGTCGTAGAGTCCGGAGAGGTTCAGGGCGGCGGCGAACATCACCAGAGCCAGCGCCGCGACCACCAGCGGCGACTGCAGCTGAAAACCCCAGCCGATTGCGGCGCCGCCAGCCCGGGCGGCAATCAGAACGGCGGCGAGAGCCAGGAATGACATGACGACGCCGGCGACGAACGCGACCGCGTTGCTTCGCGCGGCCCGCGGGTCGTCCCCGTGGCGCGCGAGCGCGGCCACCTTCATCGAAAGTATCGGAAAGACGCAGGGCATGAGGTTGAGGATGATCCCGCCAACGAAGGCGAAGGCCACCGCGACGGCGATTCCGAGGCTTGCCCTGACCGGCGCGGGCGGTCCCAGACCCGACGCCCCAGGCGGCGGAGGCCCTGGGCCGGCGTCCACCTCGAGAGCCTTGCCGTCGACTTCGAGCACGCCTCGCGCCATGCTGGGGTCGGCGCCCCCGGTAAAGGCGGCGCCGGGAGTGAGGCTGAGAGTGAGGCCGCGGGGTCCCAGTTCGACGCCCTGCGGTCTCGCCTGGTCGATGAGCTTGTCGTCGAAGGGGTAGAAGTAGGCGTCGGAGCCCCTGGCGCCGCTGACCGCGGCGCCGGTGATCGCCAGCTTCACCGCGCCGCTCTCGCGCCGGAACGCTGCTTGAAGTCGGCCGGGCTTCGGCGCGGCCGCGAGATCGGCGGCGATGGCCGGGCCCCACCGGGGATCGGCTCTGGGCGCGCCGGCGGCGATCGGCAGGTCGATCTTCAGGTTCGCCGATCCAGGAATGCAGACCTCGGCGCAGACCAGGTAGTCGACCTTGGCGGCGATCTCCGCGTGCTCACCGGGACTGGCGTTCGCCGGCGCCTCGACTGGGCTCGCCAGCAGAACGCGCCCCTCGTAACCGTAGTTCATGATTGGTCCGACCGGCAGTCTGCGCGGCGCCGGCCAGACGATTCCACCAGCGCTCCAGCCGGCGGGAAGCGTCCAGCGGATCGTCGTCGGCTCGCCAGCGTCGCCGGGGTTGCGCCAATAGGTGTGCCAGCCCTGGTCCAGGGTCTGCACAACCGCAACATAGACTGTTGACCCTGGCGCGACCGTCTCGGTCTGCGCCGCCAGGTCGAGGGCGATATGCGCCGCCCTAACCGGCTGGGTCCGCCCCGGGTTCGGCGAAGCAAGGACCAGAATCAGTAGCAGCATGGCGGCGCGGGACGGATTCATGACGGCGATGCTAGAGCCATCGCAGCTCTACGAAAACTTAACAGGCGATCGATCTCCGCGCCTTGCGTCAAGACGGCGACGCGCTTCATTTGACGCAGGCGCGTCCGCCCCGCCTCTTGGCAAGGAAATCTTCGCGATGGCCGGCTTCGACGAACTCGAGATCGGGCAGGTCGTTCAACTAGGCGCCGCCGCGGTGAGCGGGGAAGCGGTCGCCTCGTTTGCGGCGTTCTTCGCTCCTGCGTGGCCCACCGATCGCGGGGCGCCCGACGCCATGGTTTTCGCGATTTGGGACGGCTTGGCGGATCGGGAGGCGGCCGGACCGCCGCCGGCGAAAAGGGTCGGGGTCGACGCCCTGCGGTGGTTCAGAAATCCGCCCGCGGGAGAAGTGCTACGCGGCCGGATGACCATCATGGGCAAGGACCTGGTGGGCGAAGCCAAGGGCATTGTCATCGCCCAACACGATCTGCTCGATGAAGCCGGCCGGCTGGTGTTTTCGTGTCTGACAAGGTCAGTCCATCCACGGTGAGAGATCGGCGGAGCGGGACGGCGGGCTAGTTGAGATTCGCCGGCGACAACGCGGCCCCCTGCCTGGTGGCGGCGAAAACCACAAGACGATCGAAACCCAGAAGCGAGGCCAGGTGCGCGTAGATGTGACCCATCGCCCCATTGTCCAGGAGCTCCCTGATCTTCTCGTCCGGCAGGGCCTTCATTTTCTGTTCCGACACAGCGAAGTACTCGGCGACCGGTTGCGGCGCGCTGGGCGTGCCATCGGGGTTGAGCGGAGTGAAGGTCGACGTGCGGGTCTCGAACAGGTCGAGATCCTTCAGCATGTTAACGAAAGATTCGGTGCGCCGGGCCTCGACCTCGAAGTCATTGCAGAACTGGATGCAACCCTTGGTATATTCGGTGGGCTCTCCTTTGGCGTCGAAGAAGGCGAGATCGGGCAGGTCGCCCAGCATCGGCGCCCCGCGATCGATGCAGACGACCAGCTGCTCGCGCGCCGCGTCCGCGGCCAGGACGAACGGATAGCGCCGGATATAGGCCGGGATGTAGGCGCCGGGCTCGAACGCTCCATCGGCCTGGATGAAGATATTCCTATCGGCGTTGACCCCCATCACGGCCAAGGGCTGCATGCGCTCGCCAGCGAAGATGATCGGGTAGGACAGGGCCGCGATCGGAAACTCGGTCACCGTCAGAGGAGCGGCCTGCGCGCCGGCGGCGAAGGCGAACGGCCTGTCGAGCCGGCGAAGGCCCAGCCCGGTATGAGTGGCGCTGCTCAGCGGCTCGGGTTTTCCGTAGAAGAGGACACTTCCGGAGATCTGTCCCTGGTCGGGCGGTGGGGTGGTCGCCATGAAACGCTCGAGTTAAGCGGGAGAAAAGGAAGAGCCTGGCGGCGCGCGCCTAGGGTGGCGGCCTTCTAGCCGATCGCCGAAAGCGCGGCAATCGGCGGCCTAAGGACGGCGCGTCGGGTTACCCAAGCCTGTTGCATCCGTGCCCGCCCCACAGCTTCAATAGGTCGAACCCAAACGAAGGAGCCGCCAGACATGCCCATCTTCTATCCCGACATCCTCCATCAGAAGAGCCCGCCCAGGACGTTTTCCTATGGAGACAAGGACGTGATGCTCTACGCCATCGGCGTCGGCATGGGCGCCGACCCCTTGGACGAAAGGGAACTGGCGTTCGTCTACGAGCGCGGACTGAAGGTGGTCCCGACCGCCGCGACCGTCCTGGCGGCAGGCGCCCGTTCCGCCGCGGTCCCGCAAGCCCCGGCGGAGCACCGGGTCAGCCAGCTCAACTATCTGATGGTCGTGCACGGCGAGCAGAAGGTCGAATTGCATCGACCGCTCCCGGTCTCCGGCGCCTTCACCGCCGAGACCCGCACCATCGGCGCCTACGACAAGGGCAAGGACAAGGGCGCCGTAGTCGTCAGCGAAACGGTGTGGTTGAGCGAGGCCGGCGAGAAGGTGGCGACCCTCACCGGCTCGACCTTCGCTCGCGGTGATGGCGGTTTCGGTGGACCCAGCGACGGCGCGCCGCAACCCCACCAGACCCCGACCCGAGGCCCGGACGCCTCGCTCGATATAACCACCCGGCCCGACCAGGCCCTGCTGTATCGCTTGAACGGTGACCGGAACCCACTGCACTCCGATCCAGAGTCCGCGAGGCGGTCAGGCTTCCCGCGTCCGATCCTGCACGGCCTTTGCACCTACGGTATCACCTGCCGGGCGATTCTCCAGGGCGTCACCGCCTACGATGCCGAGGCGATCGCAAGCCACGAGGCCAGGTTCTCCGCCCCGGTCTTTCCCGGCGATACGGTGACCGTGGATCTTTGGCGGGATGGCAAGATCATCTCTTTTGTCGCCAGGGTGAAGGCCCGAGACGCCACGGTGATCAAGAACGGCAAGACGGTGCTTCGCTAGGCTCGGCGGCCTTGCGGCATAGACGATGTGGCGGCGCGGAGCATGATGTTCGGCCAGGCCGGGGTGATCGAAGTCTCCCTCCGGGGCGCGTCCAGCTCCAATTCTCCGCACATCGGATGCGCCGTTCCCGTGGGGCGCGGCGCACACGGATGGAGCCGATGACCGCGCCGTCTCGATCACGCCGGCCGGATGGAGGTCAAGGCGCCGTAGAGGTCGGTGCGCCGGTCACGGAAGAAGCCCCAGGCGGCGCGGTGGGCCGCGAGGAAGTCCAGATCGACGGTCGCGGTCGCCACCCCCTCCTCGTCCCTCGCCAATTCGGCCAGGACCTCGCCGCGGTGGTCGCAGATGAAGCTGGAGCCATAGAAGCGTTGCCCCCCCGCCGGATAGCCGTTCCAAGGCTCGAATCCCGAGCGGTTCGCCGCCACCACGGGGATCACGTTGGAGACAGCGTGGCCCTGCATCGCCCTGCGCCAGGGTGCGGCGGTATCGAGGTTCGGATCGTGCGGCTCGGAACCGATGGCGCTGGGATAGAGCAGGACTTCCGCGCCCATCAGGGTCATCGCGCGAGCGGCTTCTGGATACCACTGATCCCAGCAGATCCCGACGCCGATGCGGCCGTGGCGGGTGTCCCAAACCCGGAAACCGGTGTCCCCGGGCCGAAAGTAATATTTCTCCTGATAGCCTGGCCCGTCGGGAATGTGGCTCTTGCGGTAGAGGCCCAGGACCGCGCCATCGGCGTCGACCACGACCACGCTGTTGAAATAGTGAGGCCCTTCCTTCTCGAAGATCGGGATCGGCAGAACCACGCCGAGATCCGCCGCCAGCGGCGCCAGGGCCGCAACGCACGGGTGTTCGCGCCACGGACGGGCGGCGGCGAACCAGCGCTCATCCTGGGTGACGCAAAAATATGGGCCCTGGAAGAGTTCCGGCGGTAGGATGACCTGGGCGCCCCGGCCGGCGGCCTCACGAACCAGACCGGCCGCGCGAGAAATGTTCGCTTCCAGATCTTCGCCGAAAGCCGCCTGGATGGCCGCGAGCGCGAGCGTCCTTGGCATCACGCAGGTTGCTGTTGGCTGATGCAGTGAAAAGACCCGCCGCCTGTCAGCAGGGCGTTGGCGGGTAGTGCGATGACTTGGCGCTCATCGAAAACCATTTGCAGCGCCTCCATCGCAAAGCGGCTCGCCACGGTTTCGTAGGAGGGCATGATCACCACCTTGTTGGCGATTACAAAGTTCATGTGCGACGCGGGCGCCGGAAGGCCGGAGTCATCGGCAATCCGGCCTGGGGAGGGTATGCGCACCACACGCAGCCGCCGGCCAGCGGCGTCCCTCGACGAGGAGAGGGTCGCGGCGGTTGAATCATAGACTTCGGCGTTAGGATCGTCCCGGCCGAATGGCGCGTGGCAGACGATGACCCCGGGCGAAACGAACCTGGCGAGGTTGTCGACATGTCCATCCGTATGGTCGTTGGCGATGCCATCCTGCAGCCAGATAGTCTGGATGATTCCCAGGGCGCCGAAAAGAACTCGCTCGGCGATGTGCTCGTCCCAGTCTTGATTGCGGTTCGCATTCAGCAGGCATTGACGGGTGGTCAACGCTGTTCCTTCCCCATCGTGGTCCAGGGCGCCGCCTTCCACGACGAAGGGATGGGGCGTCCTCCGGGCGCCCGCCGATCGTGAGAGCCGTCTGGCGACCTGGGCGTCGCCGGGCAAGTGGTACTTTCCGCCCCAGCCGTTGAACCGGAAAACCTCGGTGGTCGACGCGGAGGTGAAGATCGGGCCCGTGTCGCGCAGCCAGATGTCGCCGAACCTGGCGAGGCGGACATCGACCGAGCAGAGACTCAGACCCAGCAGCTCGCGGGCCGCTTGGTGGGCCTCCATGGTCGCGGTGAGCAGGTTCACGTGTTCGCCGCCCGGTCCGGCGAGGGCGCAGACGAGGGCGGCGACCTCCTCGCGCGCGGGTTGGAGATGCTCGAGCCAGAGCTCGGGGTGACTGGGAAAAGCGACCCACATCGCCTGATGGGGACTCCACTCCGCCGGGACTGGACCTGTCATTTCAGGGCGATGGAGAACCGCGCCTGGGTCTTGGCCGCCACTTCCTCGATAGTCGCATCCGGCGCGAGTTCGGTCAGACTCACTGTCTCCGATCCGCCCTCCAACTCGAACACGCCCAGATCGGTGATCAGAAGATCGACCACTCCGACGCCGGTGAGGGGCAAGGAGCATCGCTCCAGCAGCTTCGGCGCGCCGGACTTCTCGACATGGTCCATCACCACAACCACCCTGCCGACACCCGCGACTAGGTCCATCGCCCCGCCCATACCCTTCACCATCTTGCCCGGCACCATCCAATTGGCGAGATCGCCGTTCTGCGCCACCTGCATTCCGCCAAGTATGGACAGGGCCACATGGCCGCCGCGGATCATTGCGAAGCTGTCCGCGGAGGAGAAGTAAGACGAGCCGGCGAGCTCCGTGATCGTCTGCTTGCCGGCGTTGATCAGGTCGGGATCGGCCTCGCCCGGATAGGGGAACGGACCCATGCCGAGCATGCCGTTCTCGCTCTGCAAGGTCACCGTCATCCCGCGCGGTATGAAGTTTGCGACCAAGGTCGGGATTCCTATGCCCAGATTGACATAGAACCCGTCTTTGAGTTCGCGCGCGGCGCGGGCGGCCATCTCATCGCGACTCCACGCCATCAGTGCGTCTCCGAGGCGTCTCGAGGCCGGGTAGTCACCCGCTCGATGCGTTTTTCGTAAGCCGCCCCCTGGAATATCCGATCGACGAAAATGCCAGGAGTGTGGATGGCGTCCTTGTCGAGTTCGCCCGGCTCGACGAAGATCTCGACCTCCGCCACGGTGACCGCGCCGGCCGTCGCCATCACCGGATTGAAGTTGCGGGCCGTCTTTCGGTAAACGAGGTTGCCCTCGCAGTCACCCTTCCAGGCCTTGACGATGGCGACGTCGGCGGTCAGAGCGCGCTCCATCACATAATTCCTGCCCTCGAATGCGCGCACCTCCTTGCCCTCGGCGACGAGGGTCCCGACGCCGGTTGCCGTAAAGAATGCCGGAATGCCGGCGCCGCCGGCGCGAATGCGTTCAGCCAAGGTGCCCTGCGGGTTGAACTCCAGCTCGAGCTCTCCCGCCAGATACAGCTGCTCGAAGAGCCTGTTCTCTCCGACGTAGGAGCTGATCATCTTGCGGATCTGCCCGCCGGCGAGGAGGATCCCCAGCCCGAAGTCATCGATCCCGCAGTTGTTCGAGATCACCGTGAGGTCCTTGACCCCGGCGATCCTGATGGCCGCAATCAAATTCTCCGGGATGCCGCAGAGCCCAAAACCACCGGACATGATGCTCATGCCGTCGAACAGCAGGCCCTCGAGGGCCTGTCCGGCGTCATGGCGCAGTTTGGTCGACATAAAACGGTTCCGCGCGACAAAGCCCGTCCTTAGGCCTTAAGTCCCGCCCCTTTCAACGGCTGGTCGCGCTTTCAGTCCAGGACGCAGGTCGCCAGGGCGTCCCTGCGCACCGTGCCGGCGCGGGCGACGATCCGACCGGTTCGGCGCCTCACATAGGGCCCGGGATCCTCGGCCTTCCACTTCAGGGGGCTGGGTATGATCGCCGCCAATCTGGCGGCCTGCGCTGGCGTGAGACGCGAGGATCCGGCGCCAAAATAGCGATCAGACGCGGCGGCCACGCCGTATACACCCGGGCCCAGTTCGATGGTGTTGAGATAGACTTCCATGATCCGGCGCTTTCCCCAGATCGCTTCGGTAAGCACGGTGAAGTAGGCTTCAAACCCCTTGCGGAGCCAGGAGCGTTCCGGCCAGAGGAACACGTTCTTCGCCGTCTGCTGGCTGATTGTCGATCCGCCGCGCAGACCGCCGGGTCGAATCCGATTATGGCGCAACGCGCTCTCGATCGCGAGCACATCGAATCCGTGGTGCTCACAGAAGCGGGAATCCTCCGAAGCGATCACCGCCCGGATCACCGTGGGGGAGATTCGGCTCAGCGGTGTCCAGCGGTGGTCTAGGCCCTCGCCATGCAAGAGCCGTTCTACCATCAGGAGGGTGATCGGCGGCGGGACGAAACGGTAGATGACCACGGCCGCCAGCGGAAGGATCAGAAGAAGCACGATGAGAGTCGCCAGCAGCCGGCGGGCGAAGCCGCCAGCGCCGCCGGGACGCTGTGGCGGGCGGTGTGCGGGCATCGTTCTGGCCTTGAGACCCTTCTGCGGCATCGTCGCGTAACCGACGAAGGTGCTAGGCTTGCTGCGATGGCACGCCCGCCGTCAAGGGCGCGCCGCAAGGGATTTCCCAGATGATGCAGGTCAGCCAAGCCATCGCGCGCCGCATGTCGGTCCGGGCCTTCAGGCCCGATCCCGTGTCCGGCGCGGTGGTGCGTGAAATTCTGGAAATGGCGCACCGGACGCCTTCCGGCGGCAATCTCCAGCCCTGGAGGGTCTACGCGATCGCGGGCGACGATCTGGCGGCGTTCAAAGCGTTGGTGGCCGAAACCTCGTTGGAGGCGCCGCAATATGATGTCTACCCGCCAAGCCTGTGGGAGCCGTTTCGCACCCGCCGGTTCGAGTGCGGCGAAGACCTCTACGGGGCGATTGCCATCCCGCGAGAGGACAAGGCCGCTCGCCTTCGCCAGCTGTCGCGCAACGCCAAGTTCTTCGACGCGCCGGTGGCCCTTTTCTTCTGCCTCGACCGGCGATTGGGACCGCCCCAATGGGCGGATGTCGGGATGTACATGCAGAGCGTGATGCTCCTGGCCGTGGAGCGGGGCCTCGACACCTGCGCTCAGGAGTTCTGGGCGCGCTACCCCCGAACCGTAGCGCAGTTCGTTGGTCTTCCGGACGATCACATGGTCTTTTCGGGCATGGCCATGGGATATCGCGATGAGGCGCACCCGATCAACGCCTGGCGCACGCGGCGCGATCCGTTCGAGGCCTGGGGTCAGATGCGCGGATTTGGCTGAAGGTCACGGCAGGTGCTTCCACAGGGAGGGAGGGCGCCGACGGCAGGGCGGCTGGTCGAATGAGAAGGAACCGCCGCGCCTCTGGCGGACTTTACTTCCAGCCCCATCCGGGCAATGGGTAGGGATCGGTTGACGAAGGGCCGAGGCCCGAGGAGCGCTCCATGGCTGCGAAGCTGGCGGGTACGGGTCGCGGCAAATTCGATCTCGGACAGAACAGCGACATGAACGTCACGCCGTTCGTGGATGTGATGCTGGTTCTGCTTATCATCTTCATGGTGGTGGCGCCCCTGGCCACGGTTTCGATCCGCATCGACCTGCCGCCGGCCACTCCGCCGCCTCCCGGCCAACACGACAAGCCGCCGACGTTCATCTCCATCCAGGACAGCGGCCAGATTTTCGTCTCTTTCGGCAAGACCGAGATACGGCCCTCGTCCATGCAACAACTGGCGACGGACCTTCCCGCGTCCTTAGGGGTTGCGAACCCCACCAACGAGCGGATTTTCATCCGGGCCGACAGGCACGTGCGGTATCGGCAGTTCATGGATGTGATCAACCAGCTCCAGCTGGACGGCTACTATAAGATCGGACTGATCGCCGAAAACCTCGGCAACGGCTAAGCTCGACGCCCGCGGGACGGTCCGCGAAGACGTCCGCGCAGCTGCGATGGGCGGCATCGCGCCCTTTGTGGGTTCGGCGCGCGGTTGACTTGACGAGGCTCGCTGAGCTATGCCCAGCCCCCGCTCGCGGGTCAGCTCGCGGGCGCGTTTTTTTCGCCAGGTTTCCCTCATCCTTGAAGGCGTCGAGCGATGTACGCGGTCATTCAAACTGGCGGCAAGCAGTACAGGGTCAAGCCCGGCGACCTGCTGATCGTGGAGAGGCTGGAAGGCGAGCCTGGGGCTGTCGTGGCTTTCGATCGCGTGCTGATGATCGGCGAGGGGGCCGATGTCACCGTCGGCGCGCCCGTCGTGGTTGGCGCGAGCGTGAGCGCCACCCTGGTCGAAACGCGCAAGGGCAAGAAGATCAAGGTCTTCAAGAAAATCCGTCGACAGGGGTATCGCCGCACGCGCGGTCATCGTCAGTTTGAGTCGGTGCTCCGAGTGACTGCCCTCGCCGCCGGCGAAAGGAACGAGGTCTGGGACGGCGAGGTGGATCTGACGCCGCTGGCGGCGCTCAACGCCCGGGCCCGCAATCTCGCTCGCGCCATGAAGGCCAGCCAGACGATCGCGGCGCCGCGCCCACCCAAGGGGAAGACGCAGACCAAGCAGGCCAAGGCGAAGGCCACAGCCAAGAAGTCTGTTCCGGCAAAGAGCGCAGCGGCGGCCCCGAAGAAGGGTCCGACGAAGGCTGCTACTCGGGCGAACGCCGAGAAGAAGCCGGCAAAGGTCAAGACGGCGCCCGAGACGACCAAGAAGACGTCCAAGGCAAAGCCGCCGCCGGCGGCGAAAGCCAAGCCCAAAAAAGCTCCGGGCACATCCGCCAAACCTTCGGCCAAGGTCTGAGGCCAGCCCGCAAGGAGACTCTGAAGACATGGCGCACAAGAAATCGGGCGGCTCCTCCCGAAACGGCCGTGACTCCCCGGGCCAACGCCTGGGAGTCAAGAAATTCGGCGGCGAGGCGGTCCTTGCCGGGAATATCTTGATCCGTCAGCGTGGCACGAAGTTCCTTGCTGGGGAAAACGTCGGTATGGGCCGCGATCATACGCTCTTCGCGCTTCAGACCGGGGCCGTGAAGTTCGTGACAAAGCGAGATGACCGCACCTTCGTGACGATAGTGCCGCCGGCGATCGGCGACTAGCCTCACAGCAGCCGGGCTGCGCGCGCGACTGTCTTGGGGGGCTTGGACAGGGTCGCAGAGATGGGGCTTAACAAGCCGCCGCGACCGCGCTATATGACTCTCGCATCGTCCGTTAGCGCTGGATGGCGTTTACGAGCGGCGGCCTCGAAAGAGGTCTGCCGCTTTTTGTTTGGCCCGAAGGGAAGCCCGGGATTTGCGCGGCAAGACGGCAGAGGATTTTCGGCTGCTGGAGCTCGTCGACCCTGTCGCCCATGCGGGGGGATACGAGATCGTGCGCCTGCGCCTGATGGCGGGCGACCGGGCGCGGCGCCTGCAGATCATGGCCGAAAAGCCGGACGGCGCCATGCCGGTGGAGGCGTGCGCGTCGCTCGCCAGGGCCGTGTCGCGAGTCCTGGACGCCGCCGACCCGATCAGCGGGGGCTACCTTCTGGAGGTGTCCAGCCCCGGCGTAGACCGCCCGTTGACGCGGCTGGATGATTTCGCGGCCTGGGCGGGGTTCGAAGCGCGGATCGAACTCGACCGGCCCTATGGGGATCGGAAGCGCTTCAAGGGCACCCTGGCCGGCGTCGAGGACCATACGGTTGCGATCGAAGTGGAGGGCGAGACCAGTGGCCTGCGCCTGCCCTTCGACCGGATCGTCGAAGCCAAACTTGTTCTCAACGAGGCTCTTCTCAAGAAAGGCGCGGCGGCGAGAACCGCCCGCATAACCCCATCGCAAACGCCGATTTCAGTCGACAAGGAACAAACGCCATGAGCTTGACCGGCATTTCCGCCAACCGGCTCGAACTTTTGCAGATCGCCGACGCCGTCGCCCGGGAAAAGGCGATCGAAAAGGAAATCGTCATCGAGGCGATCGAGGAGGCGATCCAGAAGGCCGCTAAGACCCGATACGGCGGCGAGCACGACATTCGCGTCAACATCGACCCCAAGACCGGAGAGACCACCATCACCCGTTTCGTCACCGTGGTTGAAGACGAGACGGAAGAATTCAACGACTACGCCCAGAGGCGGCTGACCGACGCCCTCGCGGAGGACAAGGAAGCTGTCATCGGCAAGACATATGAGGAGATTCTCCCGCCGTTCGAATTCGGCAGGGTGCAGACTCAGATGGCCCGCCAGGTGGTCACCGGCAAGGTGCGGGAGGCCGAGCGGGAACGCCAGTTCGAGGAATTCAAGGATCGGGTCGGTGAAATCGTCAATGGCGTCGCCAAGAGGGTGGAATACGGCAATGTCATCGTCGATCTTGGCCGCGGCGAGGGCATCATGCGCCGCGACCAGTCGATTCCGCGCGAGGCCTTCCAGGTCGGTGATCGCGTTCGCGCCTACATCTATGACGTCCGCCGCGAGACCAAGGGGCCGCAGATCATGCTCTCCCGCGCCCACGGTGGCTTCATGGCCAAGCTCTTCGCTCAGGAGGTGCCGGAAGTCTACGACGGCGTGATCGAGATTCGGGCGGTTGCGCGCGATCCTGGAAGCCGAGCCAAGATGGCGGTCGTCTCCAACGACTCCTCGATCGACCCGGTAGGCGCCTGTGTGGGTATGCGCGGCTCGCGAGTCCAAGCGGTGGTGGCTGAACTCCAGGGTGAGAAGATCGACATCATCCAGTGGAATCCTGACGAAGCGACATTCCTGGTCAACGCCCTGGCGCCGGCGGAGGTCACCAAGGTGGTGATGGACGAGGAGGACGAGCGTGTCGAGGTCGTAGTTCCCGACGAGCAGCTGTCACTGGCGATAGGCCGGCGCGGCCAGAACGTGCGCCTGGCGAGCCAGCTGACCGGTTGGCAGATCGACATCATGACCGAGAGCCAGGAGAGCGAGCGACGGCAGCGCGAGTTCGCGGAACGCACGGCGCTCTTCCAGGAAGCGCTGGACGTCGACGAGGTCATCGCCCAACTCCTGGTGACCGAAGGCTTCGCGACCGTTGAAGACGTTGCCTATGTGGAGAGCGAAGAAATCGCCGCGATCGAGGGTTTCGACGAGGAGACGGCCGAAGAGATTCAGGCGCGCGCGCGCGACTATCTCGACAAGGAGGCCGCCGAGTACGACGCCCGCCGTCGGGAGCTTGGGGTGGAGGACGCCATTCTAGAGGTGGAGGGAATTACGCTTCCCATGGCGGTAGCCCTGGGCGAACGCGAGGTGAAGAGCCTCGAAGACTTCGCCGGCCTGGTCCCGGACGACATCCGCGGCTGGTATGAAACAAAGGGCGGCGAAAGGGTGCGCGAACCGGGGATTCTGGACGCGTTCGGCTTGGCGCCGGAGGACGCTGAGGCACTGATCATGCGCGCTCGGGTGGCGGCGGGTTGGATAGATCCCGAGCCGGAGATCGAGAGTGGGACAGATGAAGGCGATGGCGAGCTTGCGGCCGGGGCGGCGGCCGAGCCAGCGCTCTGAGGCGATCAAGGTGTGCTCCCGCTCGGCCACGACGTCTTTGATGGAGGCGCCGGCCCCAAGGACGCTGGCGCAGGCCTCGCGCGTTCGCCGCGATATCGTCTCGGGCCATGTGTTCGAGGAAGTCCGGCTGATTCGCTTTGTGGTTGGACCGGACTCGACAGTGGTTCCCGATCTTGCCCGCAAGCTTCCCGGACGCGGTCTCTGGGTCGCTGCTGATCGAGCCTCGGTGGATACGGCGGCCAGGAAGGGGCTCTTCTCGCGCGCCGCCAGGACGCGGCTCACACCCCCGGCCGGTCTCGCTGACCAAGTGGCCGATCTCCTCATTCAGCGGCTTCTCTCGTCTCTCGGACTTGCGCGCAAGGCCGGCCTCCTTACCTCCGGTTTCGCCAAGGTCTTGGCCGCGGTGGAGTCCGGCAAGGCGGCCCACCTGATCGAAGCGGTCGATGGGGCGGTCGATGGGCGGCGGAAGCTTCTCGCGGCGGCGCGTAACTGTCCGCGACCACCGCGGCTGACCGGCCTGTTCAGTTCGGCAGAATTGGGTTTGGCCTTGGGCGGCGAGAATGTGATACACACCGTCTTCCTTGCCGGGCGCGCTTCTGATCGCTGGACATACGAAGTCGAGCGACTATCAGGCTTCCGTCCGCTCTTCCCTGAGAGTTGGCGCGAGGAGCCTCGAGGCTAGGGGGCGGTGTGGAAACGCGCCGCCTCGCAGCCGATTTGTGAAACACAGGCGTTGAGGGCCGGTCCCCCTACGCCTCAGGACCAATTCAGTAGGCGCATGACGGACGAAAACGAAAATGGGCGAAGGCCCTCCCAGCTCGGGGGACGCCCACCCCTGACGCTCAAGCCGCGCTCCGGCGGCGCGGTCAGCGCTGGAGTCGTGAAACAGAGCTTCAGTCACGGTCGCTCGAAGACAGTCGTCGTCGAGACCAAGCGGCGGCGCGCCGATGCGCAAGGCCCAGGCCCTGGCGCCCCTCCTCCAGCGGAGAAACGGATCGTATTCGACGTTCGGGGACCGGCGCCGAAGAAGCCGACCGCCCTGGAGCCGGCGGCCGCCGGCGGACTCTCCGAGGATGAACGCAGGGCGCGCCAGCGCGTCATCGAACTTGCGCGCCAGCAGCACGACCGCGCGGCTGCGGCGCGCCCGAACCGAGCGAACCTAGAATCCGCGGCGGCGAGCGAACAAGAGTTGCCCGTCGTCGACGCCGTCGGACCGCAGGCGGCGACTGCGCCAGCTGCTCCCGAGACCGGCCCCGTTCCGCCACCGGAGCCGATTGCGGTCCAGACCGCCGCCGCCCGGCCGCAGGCAGAGCCCCGTTCGCCTTCCGAAGCAGGCAGAGGAGTCGAATCGGCACGACCTTCGGCAATCCAGACCCGTACTTACGAGCCCGGGCGCGAACGCCGCGAGGAGCGACCGACAACAACGACCTATCGTCCTGAGCGACCCTCTGGAGAAGTGGTCTTCAATCAGCGTGCCCGCGCGGATACCGATCTGGTGCGGCCGTCCCGTCCCGGCGGGGGTTACCGCGACGCCCCTGGCTCGCGCCCCGAACGGCCGGCCCGGCCAGGCGAGACGGTTCGCTATTCCGCTCTCGCCCCGCGCGCGCCTCGCGACGGCGGTCCGAGGCTTCCCGGGGTCGGTCGGCAGAGCCCGCCACCCGCGGGTCCCGAGATCCAGAGGGCGACTCGTCAGGCGCCGCGTCCAGGGAGTCTCGATCTCGATCGACGTCCGGATTTTGACGATGAAGACGCGGCGAGGAAAGGGAAGACCGGGGCGGGAAAAGCGGTCTCACGGATCAAGGGTGAACCGCGCAGACGCGAGGGAAGGCTCACGATTCAGGCGGTCGCCGGCGACGACGAAGGCGCGGTGGAACGCATGCGGTCGCTCGCCTCGGTCCGTCGCGCGCGGGAACGCGAACGCGAGAAACGCAAGGGTGGCGGCCAGGAGGCTGCCAAGACCGCTCGTGAGGTCGTGATCCCGGACGTGATCACCGTCCAGGACTTGGCCGGACGAATGGCGATCCGCGGCGTCGAGATCATCAAGTTCCTAGTTCATCAGGGGATGATGCTGAAAATCAACGATGTCATCGACTCCGACACCGCCGAGCTTGTCGCCACCGAATTTGGCCACACCGTGCGCAGGGTCTCGGAAAGCGATGTCGAGACCGGCTTTCTCGCTGATGAAGACCATGACGACCATCTCGAGTCCCGGCCGCCGGTGGTTGCGGTGATGGGCCACGTCGACCATGGCAAGACGAGTCTGCTGGACGCTCTGCGTTCAACAGACGTGGCCGGCGGCGAACACGGCGGGATCACCCAGCACATCGGCGCCTATCAGGTGCGGCTCGCCGATGGCGACCGGGTCACCTTTCTCGACACGCCTGGCCACGCAGCATTCAGCGCGATGCGCGCCCGGGGCGCAAACGTCACCGATATCGTGATCCTGGTGGTAGCCGCGGACGACGGGGTGATGCCCCAGACCATCGAGGCGATTCAGCACGCCAAGGCCGCCGGTGCGCCGATCATTGTCGCCATAAACAAGATCGACAAGCCAGATGCCAATCCCACGCGGGTGATCAACGAGCTGCTTCAGCACGAAATCGTCGTCGAGAGTCTCGGCGGCGAAACCCAGGCGATTCAGATTTCCGCTTTGCAAAAGCTCGGCCTCGAAGATCTCATCGAGGCGATCCTGCTCCAAGCCCAGGTGATGGACTTGAGAGCCAACCCGGAAAGAACCGCCGAAGGTGTGGTCATCGAAGCCAAGCTCGATCGCGGTCGGGGGGCCGTGAGCACGGTTTTGGTCAAGCGCGGGACGTTGAAACGCGGCGACATCGTGGTGGCGGGCGCCAGTTCCGGGCGGGTGCGAGCCTTGCTCAACGAACGCGAGGAGCAGACGCCTGAGGCGGGGCCCTCCACTCCGGTGCAAATTCTCGGCCTCGACGGCGCTCCAGAACCGGGCGAACCGTTCGCTGTGGTGGAGAACGAAGCGCGGGCGCGCGAACTCACTGAATATCGCATCCGATTGAAGCGCGAACGCTCGCTCTCGCCTGTCGGCGCCGGCGGATCGCTTGCCGAGATGATGGCGAAACTCGCCGACAACAAGGTTTCGGAACTACCGTTGCTGATAAAGGCCGATGTCCAGGGCTCGGCCGAAGCCATCGTTGGCGCGCTGGACAAGATGGCTACCGACGAAGTGCGGGCGCGCATCATCCTGTCCGGAGCCGGGGGGATCAACGAGAGCGATGTGATGCTCGCCAAGGGCGCCGGCGCGCCGCTGCTTGGATTCAACGTCCGCGCGAGCAAACAGGCGCGGGCCCTCGCCGAACATGAAGGCGTCGAGATCCGTTACTATGCGGTGATCTATGACCTCATCGATGACATCAGAGGCGTCCTCTCGGGCATGTTGGCCCCGATTCAGCGGGAGACGTTTCTGGGCTCAGCGGAGGTCCTCCAGGCATTCGACATCTCGAAGGTTGGCAGAATCGCCGGCTGCCGGGTCACCGAGGGGGTGGTGCGAAAGGGCGCTCGCGTGCGGATCATTCGCCAGGACGTGGTGGTGCTCGAACTCGGCACCTTGCAGACCCTCAAGCGGTTCAAGGACGAGGTCAATGAAGTCCAGGCCGGTCAGGAGTGCGGCATGGCCTTCCAGGGCTTCCAGGACATCAAGGCCGGAGATTCGATCGAGTGCTTCACGGTCGAGGAAGTGAAACGCACTCTATAGGCCGACCCCACGCCACCCTGGGCGCCCGCGCCGGGGTGCGTCCGGCAAGTCAGTCGCCGTCGATCGCGTTGTCGCGTCGCCGATTTGCCTTGGAGATCTGGACCCAATGTCGGCGACGGGCTGCGCGCAGGCCTGGATCCTCGCGGCTCTGGAGGTGCGCCAACTCGCGCTGGAGCTTCTGGAAGCCACGCCAACGCGCCGCGTCCAGATCGCCCCGGTCGATGGCTTCGCGCACCGCGCAACCGGGCTCGTTGGAGTGTCCGCAATTGCTGAAACGGCAACGAGTGGCCAGCTGATCGATGTCATCGAATGTCGCGGCAAGTCCTTCGTCGGAGTCCCACAGGCCCAACTCCCGCATGCCAGGCGTGTCGAGCAGGATTCCGCCGCCCGGTAGGAGGATCAGCTCCCGATGGGAGGTCGTATGCCGGCCTCGGCCATCGTTTTTCCTGATCGCCTGCGTGGCCATGCGCTCAGAGCCCAGCAGGGCGTTGACCAGCGTCGACTTGCCCTCCCCAGAGGCGCCGACGAGCACCGCGGTCCGCCCCGGCTCGAGGTATTGCAGCAGATCGTCCAACCCTTCGGCGGCGAGCGCCGAGACGGCGTGCACCGGCGCGCCCGAGGCGATTGCTTCGGCCTTCACGATCGCAGAGTCGACATCCCGGCACAGGTCGGACTTGGTGAGCAGGACGACGGGCGATGCCCCGCTCTGCCAGGCACTGGCGAGATATCGCTCCAGCCTGCGGGCATTGAAATCTCCACCGAGCGACACAGTGAGAAAGGCCACGTCCACGTTGGCGGCGACGATCTGCTCGCCGCCAGCCGGCCCAGCGGCCTTGCGCGTGAAGGCGGTGCGCCGCGGGAGAACGTGGTGGATGACAGCCACCTCTCCCACTTGGTCGGCGGCCGCCGCGACCCAGTCGCCCGCCGCCGGAAAACCGCCAGGAGAGGCTTGGCGTGCGAGCCTTCCGGAAAGCCGAGCCTGGACGTCTCCGAGGTCAGTGGCCAGGCCCCACAGGCCGCGTTGCTGCAGGACGACGCGACCGGGGATGAGGTGGGCTTCTGCAAACTCTGCGAATTGCCGCCGGAGCAGCTCGCTCCAGCCATATTGATCGATCAACAGATGATGCCTTCAAGTCGGGTTTGAGGTTGGCGCCGCTGACTTGAAGGGCGTCCAGCCCTAGTCGGCGACGCCGCGAAGGGCGACATGATGCGAAACATTCATTTTGTGCGCCCTCCTTTCCGCTTGGATCTGCGAGGGTCAAACTAGGCGCGGCTTAAGCGACCGTCAACAAATCGCCCCGCTCGCACCCCTAACTTGCGCGTCGGAGCCGAGTGCCGCGCGTAGGAGGCCCAGGATGCCGGGTGAGGAAGCACTGCACCGCTACGCTCGAGTTGATTTCACCGATCCGACCGACCGCTGGATCTGCGGGTGTCGCCGCGGAAGCGGGCCGGCGGTGATCGTCGACGACAGCCCGGTTGTCGGAACGGCGCGTTCGAACCGCAATCGCCTTCGTCAGCAACGGCGAAACGACGCTACCGTTCGGGTTCTGGAGCCGATCAAAGCCGTCGGTCAGGGCGAGAGTTGACGGCAATGAACCCATGCCGGTCCTGCGTCGCGGGGTTTGTCGCTGTCGCGATCCTGGCGAGCGGTCAGGCTGGCGCAGCGACGCGACGGATCTTTTCCTATGACCCGGGCGACGACGCGACCCGGCGGGCGGCCGGCGCGCTCACGTTCGAGTTCGACCAAAAATTGCTGTCGACAAGAGTGATCCGGGTGCGGGCCACCGAAGGAGCGGCGAGCGCCGAACTCAAGCCGGCGCGAGAGCGCGCGCTGGGCTCAGGAAACCTCTCGTCATTGGTCGCCGGCGGCCCGGCGGAGCGCGATCTCTACGAGGTGCTGCCCACAGACGAAGGCCCAGCGATGATGTCCGCGTTCTGCCCGGGCGCGCGACGCGTTTGGATGGATTTTGGCAGGTTGCGGGCCAACCAGGATCTGCGTGTCTATGTGTTCGGTGGCGGCGCGACTGGTACGAGGCTCTGCAAGACCTTCAACTTCACCTTTCACGGAGAGTGGCGCCTGCCGCCGGGACCGGCCATGGACCCCAATCGCCTGCCGCAGCCCCACTTTCCCTATTAGGGACCGCGTCTCTCACGCCATGGTGATTCGAACCGCGCGGCGCTCGCGCGGATTCGTCCTGGCCGTTAGTCGAGGTGTGAAGAGGTCTCCACCAGACGCCCGCCGCGTGAAAAGCATCGTTCACGGCGGGCGTCTTCATCTTCGTCGCCGCCGCACATCTCGGTCGCGAGCGCCCTAATGGGGCTGCAAATCAGTTCCGCGCTTGATGAGCATGCGGTCGAACTCCGACCAAACGCCGGACTCCCCGTGCCAGGCGCCACGGGTGGCTGCTTTCGAATATTCCGTAGAGCGCGCCTCGAAGAAATTGGCGTGTTCGACACCGGAGAGCAGGCTCTGCAGCCAAGGCAGCGGGTTGTCCCTGGCCGCATAGACCGCCGGCAGTCCCAGTTGGCGCAATCTCCAGTCGGCCACGAACCGGATGTACCGCTTGATGTCGTCCGGGGTCATGCCCTGCACTTCACCCGCCCCGAAGGCGAGGTCGATGAAACGATCTTCCAGAGCCACCACCGTCTTGCAGCAGTCGACGATGTCGTCGGCGACGCTCGGCGTCACCACGCCGGTTTCGGCGTTGAACGCATGATAGAGCTGCACGATCCCTTCGCAGTGGAGACTCTCGTCACGAACGCTCCACGAGATGATTTGGCCCATGCCCTTCATCTTGTTGAAGCGTGGGAAATTCATCAGCATGGCGAAGCTGGCGAACAGCTGCAGCCCTTCTGTAAAGCCGCCGAACATCGCCAGCGTGCGGGCGATGTCGGCGTTCGAGCCGACGCCGAACTCCTGCATGTAGTCGTGCTTCGCCTTCAGCGCCTCCAGTTCGAGGAAGACCGAGAACTCCGCCTCCGGCATCCCGATCGTCTCCAGCAGGAGGGCATAGGCGGCAATGTGGATCGTCTCCATGTTGGAGAAGGCCGCCAGCATCATCTTCACTTCGGTCGGTTTGAAGACGGTCGCATAGCGCTCCATGTAGTTGTTGTTCACCTCGATATCCGACTGGGTGAAGAAGCGGAAAATCTGGGTGAGCAGATTGCGCTCGCGGTCATTCAGCCTAGCCGCCCAATCTTTGCAGTCCTCGCCCAGCGGAACCTCCTCGGGCATCCAATGGACCTGCTGCTGGCGTTTCCAGAAGTCGTAGGCCCACGGGTATCGGAAAGGCTTGTAGGCAAAGGAGGGGGTGAGCAGACCGGGGTTGGCGGTAGTGAGACTCATGGACGCAGCTTCCAATGGGCGCGACTCGCCGACGTGCGCGAGGGAAAAGGTGAGATTAGACGCGACGGTGTCTATAGCTAGTGATCAATGAGGGCTTCGCCCAAACATGTTGTGGTCTATCTGGGGATGATTTCATGGCGCGGAAGCTGATCGCTGTAGCGGAGGCGGGGCTCATGGCGAACCTTGTTTGCGGAGGCTCGGCGGACGCCGTTCCCGTTCGCGAAGAAGAGTCGGTCCTGAGATCATGATCATTCGCGGCCGAGCGATGCGCACAATCTGGCCGGCTGCGGATGGCGCGGTTGAGATCATCGACCAGACGCGATTGCCGCACGCGGTGGAGATCGTGCGCCTTCATACGCTTGATGAGGCGGTGGGCGCCATCACCAGCATGCAGGTTCGTGGCGCGCCGCTGATCGGGGTGACCGCGGCGTGGGGTCTCGCCCTCGCCCTGCGCGTGGATCCATCGGACACCGGCCTTGCGACAGCGTTGGCGCGGCTTGCTGCTTCGCGACCAACTGCGGTGAACCTTGCGTGGGCGCTGGCGCGCGTCGCCAGCGCTGTCGCCGGCTTGGCGCCAGTCGACCGGTGTGCCGCCGCAAGCGCGCAAGCGGCGGCGATTGCCGACGAGGACGTGTGGGCTTGCAGGCGCATCGGCGAGCACGGGGCTCGTTTGATCGGCGAAATCGCGGCGCGGAAAGCCGGCGAGCCGGTGAACATCCTCACCCACTGCAACGCCGGCTGGCTGGCGGCCGTCGACTGGGGCACTGCTCTGGCGCCCATCTATGTCGCCCGAGAGCAGGGAGTGGCGCTGCATGTGTGGGTCGACGAAACCCGGCCTCGCAACCAGGGCGCCGCGCTCACCGCCTTCGAGCTGGGTCAGCAGGGCGTGCCGCACACGATCATCGTCGACAACGCCGGCGGCCACCTGATGCAGCACGGGCGCGTCGATCTCGTCCTGGTCGGCGCCGACCGCGTCACCAGCACCGGAGACGTCGCGAACAAGATCGGCACCTATCTGAAGGCCCTGGCGGCCGCTGACACTGGGACACCGTTCCACGTCGCGGCGCCATCCAGCACCATCGACTGGACGCTAACCAATGGACTTGCTCAGATCCCGATCGAGGAACGGGACTGCGCGGAGATCACCCATCTCGAGGGGGCTCTACCCAGCGGGGTGCGCGCCACGATGATGATTTCTGCGCCGGGCAGTCCCGCCGCCAACTTCGCCTTCGACGTGACGCCGTCGCGTCTGATCACCGGGCTCATTACCGAGAGAGGGTGTTGCGCCGCTGGCGCCAAAGGCCTTCTGGCTCAGTTTCCCGAACGCCGAACGGATCGGAATTCGGGCGCAGGCCTATTGGCAGGCTAGGCATTCGTCGTAGTCGGTGTGGGGCTCGATCGAGGCCGCGGCCGGACTCACCGGGGTATCGGCGCCGGCGAACGCCGCTCGCTGCACAGATTTCGAACGCAGGTAGTAGAGGCTTTTCACACCCCGTTCCCACGCTTGCCAATGCAGCATGTGGAGGTCCCACTTATCCACGTCACCCGGCAGGAAGATGTTCACGGACTGCGACTGGCAGACCTGGGGAGTGCGATCGGCGGCGAGGTCGACAATCCAACGCTGATCGATCTCGAACGCCGTTTTGAACACCGCCCGTTCATCCGGGGTGAGGCAGGAGAGGTGCTGAACCGAACCCTCGTTCTCCAGTATCGAGGACCACACCAATTCGGTATTGGCGCCCTTCTCATCGAGCAGGCGTTCGAGATACGGATTCTTCACGGCGAATGAGCCCGAGAGGGTCTTGTGGGTGTAGATATTCGCCGGCACCGGTTCGATGCCGGCGCTCGTCCCACCACAGATTATCGAAATCGAAGCGGTCGGCGCAATGGCGAGCTTGTGCGAGAAACGCTCCATGACCCCGCGTTCGGCGGCATCCGGGCATGGGCCGCGCTCTTTCGCCAGTACAGCGCTGGCGCTGTCGCAGGCGCGCCGCAAGTGCTTGAACAGCCGCATGTTCCATGACTTCGCCATGGCGCTTTCGAAGCAGACGTTCTGGCTCTGGAGAAAGGAGTGGAAGCCCATCAATCCCAACCCGACGGAGCGTTCCCGGTTGGCTGCATAGGCGGCTGGAGCCATCTCCGAGGGCGCCCTGTCGATGAAGTCCTGCAACACATTGTCGAGAAACCGCATCAGATCCTCGACGAAAGTAGGGTGCTCGCGCCACTCGAGGAACTTCTCGGCGTTCACCGAGGAAAGGCAGCAGACTGCCGTTCGTTCGACCCCCAGGTGATCGGGTCCTGAATGGAGCATGATCTCCGAGCACAGGTTGGACTGCCGCACCTTGAGGCCGAGTTCCCGCTGATGGCGGGGCATCGCGCGGTTCACGGTGTCCGAAAAGATCAGGTAGGGCTCGCCTGTCTGCAGGCGAAGCTCCAGCACCTTCTGCCACAGGGTCCGTGCATCCACCTCCCGGACCATCTCGCTCGTCTTGGGCGAGCGCAGGGCGAACATGGACCCGTCCCTGACCGCTTCCATGAACTCGTCGGTGATCGATATCCCGTGATGGAGATTCAAAGACTTTCGATTGAAGTCGCCGGAGGGTTTGCGGATCTCAAGGAACTCCTCGACTTCCGGGTGATGGATGTCCACGTAGACGGCCGCCGAGCCGCGGCGCAGCGAGCCCTGACTGATGGCAAGGGTCAGGCTGTCCATAACCCTTATGAATGGGATTATGCCGCTCGTCTGGCCGGAGCCCTTCACCCTCTCACCGATCGAGCGCACGCCGCCCCAGTAGGTTCCGATGCCGCCGCCGTTGGCCGCCAGCCATACGTTCTGATTCCAGGTGCCGACGATGCTCTCCAGCGAGTCGCCCACCGAGTTGAGGAAACAGGAAATCGGCAGGCCGCGGGCCGCGCCGCCGTTGGAAAGCACCGGGGTGGCGGGCATGAACCAGAGTCTGGAAATATAGTCGTAGATTCGCTGGGCGTGCTCCGGGTCGTCGGCGAAGGCGGTAGCTACCCGCGCGAACATGTCCTGATAGGATTCTCCAGGCAGGAGATAGCGATCCTCGAGAGTCGTCTTGCCGAACTCGGTGAGCAGGGCGTCACGTGCGCGGTCGATCTCGATCTTTTTGACGAGTTGGAGCTGAGGGCGCTCGGCGATTCGCGGTCTGGTCGCCGGTGAGCCTTCGCCACCGGATTGCAGGCTCGCGTTCCTAGCCTCTCCGCCCATCATGACCTTCAACCCAATGATTCCCGACACCGCCCGAAGGACTGAATAGCCCCCAACACCCAATATGTTGTGGGCTCTGTGACGGCACCCCCACAATATGGGGTCATAAGGTTGAAGCAGCGTCAACGGGACTCGGCGTGGACGCACAACCTTTTTTGATTAACCAAAGGTTAGTGACCCTGGAAACCCAGGACGTTCAGGGTGTTGGAGAACCTCGCCACTGGTCAGCTCACGAGACTGTGAAAATTCGCCCCGGCGAGTGACTGCGAGCCCAGGGCGTTCCGCGCAAAAGCAAAGAGCCCGGCCTTTCGGCCGGGCTCTCGCAGACTACGCTTTGTGGAGCCGCGCTGGATCCTAGAACTGAATGTGGATCGTCGCGCGACGGTTGAGAGGCTCCTTGACGCCGTCGGGGGTCGGAACGGCGAGGTCGGACTTGCCGGTCCAGCTGATGTCGAGAGACGATGCCGGGACGCCCAGTGAGACGAGGCCGTCGGCCGTGGCCTTCGCGCGCCTCTCAGAGAGACGGAGGTTATAGGCCACCGAACCGGAAGTGTCGGTGTGGCCGACCACCGTTTCGCGGGTGGCGTGACCGTCGGTGGCGTACCTGGCCGCATCCTGGAGAACCGACTGCGCCTCGGGTGTGATCACGTACATGTCGAAGGGGAAGTAGATCACGTAATCCCGCGTCTCAAAGGTCGGCGCCGGAGGTGGTGGCGGCGGAGGTGGTGGTGGCGGAGGTGGCGGCGGCGGAGGCGGCGGAGGCGGTGGAGGTGGCGGCGGGGGTGGCGGTCCGGCGAAGGCGTACCGCACGCCCAAGGTGATCGACTGGTCTTCGTATCGGCCCTCGGAATTCCAGCTGGCGCCGTTCACAGACACCTGCTCGACATGGACCTTGGAGCCGCTGAGGTAGCGGTAGGTCAGGTCGACGTTCAGCTGATCGCTGGCGCGGAAGGAGATTCCGCCGATGCCCTGATAGCCGAACACCGTCTGAGAACTGTCGGTGGTGGAATCCTGGATGCTGGGAGGCGGCAGACCCGGGCCGATCAGGTTGCCGGCCTCGCGCACCTTGACGTGAAGGGCGCCAGCGCCGCCGCCGACGAATGGATTGATCGGTGAATCGGGCAGGAGGTCGAAAAGGACATTACCCATCAAGGTCCAGGCGTCGACCGACCCTTCGGGGCGATTGCAGGCGCCGCCGACACCGAAGGGGGCTTGACGATTGTAGGTGTTCGCACCGCTCATGTTGCATAGCGTGATCGGGTTGCCGCTAATGCTTCGAACGTCCTTCAAGCTGCCAGGCCTGTAACCGCCTTCGACTTCGATCCTCAGATGCGGTGCAATCTGGTATCCGAGCCGCGCGAATCCAGTGACGTTCCATTTGGTCCGTGTTTGGAAGCCCTCGATGACCGGGTCCACTGGTATTGCGTCGAAGCTACGCATCTTGTGCGCGCCGACATCGATGGCGCCATACCATCCATTCTCCGCCCAGGCTCCGGTGGAGGCGCAAACCGCCGCCAATGCCACTCCAGCGAGCAGTTTCGATTTCATATCCAGATCCCTTCCTTGCCCTCTTGGCGGCCTGACCGGCCACCTGCCTAATATCAAACGGCGCTCCCGCAAACCGTGTCTGGCCGGCCACACTTACCGATAATCATAGCATCCCCGCCTGCCCAGCCGCCACCCGCCGCGATCGGTAGCGAAAAAGCCGAACGACAGCATTCGTTCCAGAGTTCCGCAATAAATCTTTTCGAGGGCCCAGCCAAGCCATTCCAGACTGGGCGAACCTCACGCCAGCGATCTTCTTCTCGCAGAGGCGCGACCGCGGACCGGGGAACATGACCATGGCTATCACTACCGCTGAAGGCGAGCACCTGCTCGCCGCAACTCCCGTGTCAATGGTCCGAAGAAAGGGTGTTCCAGGAGCGCGACGAGGCCCCGGCTTGATCGGCCCGTAGATAGGCGAGGTCGTTTGTCACCACTTCCGGCGGGAGATCCTGACGCTCCAGACGTTCGGCCTCGTCCAGGCGCCCGCGAAGTCCAACGATCAGGGCGAGATTCTGACGCTCCCTCGGGCCGGCGCCCGGCGCCGAGACGGCTTGGCGCAGTAGTGCCTCGGCATGGTCCGCCTGACCATGAGCGGCATCGTACATCGCGAGATTCGATAATGTCGCTGGATTGTTGGGCGCCAAGCGCAGTGCCTGACCGAAGGCAACCATGGCTTCGTCGCTTCGCTCCGCCTGTTCCAGGGCGATTCCAAGGAGCGATGGCGGTCGCCAGTCCTTCGGGGCCAGGGCGCCGGCGCGCCTGGCGGGGTCGATGGCGAAGAAGCCCTGCCCGGCGGCGATGTAGTCCCGCGCCAGCTCGAGGAGCGCCTCGAGGTCGCGCGGTGCGACGACCAGGACCTGGGTCGCGGCGGCCACCGCCTCGTCGTACCGGGAGAGCTCGCGCAGGGCCTTGGCGAGTTTGATCCCTCCCTCGGTGTCCCGCGCGTCGATATCGACCATGCGCGTCCAGAAGGTCGCCCGGCCGAGCGCGTCCATGCGGTCGGCCTCGGCGCGTTCCTGAGCGGTGGGTTTGCGAGCTGGCTTGGCCGAACTCCTGGGTGCGCTCGCAATGAGGGATGTGGTGGACGCCGGGACCGTGGCGGAACTGGCCGCGCAAACAGGCAATGCTATCAGCGCAAGCCCAATTGCGGCGAGCACGGGGTTAACGGACATCGCGGATGCACAGGCTCCGAAGCGGTGGCGAGACCTTCGGGGGCGAGCCATAAAGGAAGCGTTAAGCATGGCCCTTGGGAAGAGAATTCATGGCAACGCTCGTTGTTTCCTCGGAAAGCGGCGACGCGACTCCGATCTTCGTCATCGCTTCCTCGGCATGGGCAGGCGAGGCCCGCCGGCAGAGCACCTCGGCCCGCAGCGCCGCCACGGCCGCGAACTTCGTCGGCGAGGCCGGTCAGATCGCGGTGGTCCGAGGCGCGGGGGAAAGACTGGATAGGGTGTTGTTTGGCGTAGGCGGCGGCGGACGGCCCGATCCGATGCTCTTTCGGATCCTCGCCGCGAGCGTGCCGACCGGCGACTATCGCATCGCCAACTCCCTTGGATCGCTCGACCCCGATCAGGTTGCGCTCGCCTGGGCCCTCGGCGCCTATCGATTCGGACGCTACAAATCGGGATCGCTTCGCGCCGCGCCTCGCCTGGCGGCGCCCCCGGGCTGCGACATCGACCGGGTGCTGGCGTCTGCCGATGCCTGCGCGATGGCCCGCGACATGATCAACACGCCGGCCAACGACATGGGCCCGCAGGAAGTGGAGGGTGAAACCCGCAAGGTCGCCGCGGTTCATGGGGCGAGCGTTTCGGTGACAGCGGGCGAGGCGCTGCTGCGAAAGGGCTACCCGGCGATTCATGCCGTAGGCCGGGCGGCCGCGGCAAGTCGCGCCGCCAGGATAGTCGAAATGGCGTGGGGCGAGGAGGCTCACCCGCTGGTCGCGCTGATCGGCAAGGGCGTGGTCTTCGACAGCGGAGGCCTCGATATCAAGCCTTCGGCCGCCATGCGGACCATGAAGAAAGACATGGGCGGAGCGGCGCACGTCATCGCCTTGGCCTGGATGATCATGGCGGCGCGATTGCCAGTCCGGCTGGTCGTGCTCCTGCCGATTGTCGAGAACGCCATCGGCGGCGACGCCATGAGGCCCGGCGACGTGCTGGCCACACGCAGTGGGCTCTCCATCGAAGTGGGCAATACCGACGCAGAGGGAAGACTGATCCTGGCCGACGCCCTGACCAGAGCCGCCGAACTAAGTCCCGTCCTCACCATCGACATCGCGACCCTGACGGGAGCCGCCCGAGTCGCTCTGGGTCCTCAGGTGACGCCCTTCTATACCGAAGACGAGGCTCTGGCCGGCGAACTGGCCTCGGCCGCCGCGACCGTGGGCGATGCGCTTTGGCGCATGCCGCTGTGGGAACCGTACGCTTCCGCCCTGGAAAGTGAAGTCGCCGACATCAAGAACGACCCGGACGCCTGGTCGCAGGCCGGCTCGATCACCGCGGCGCTGTTCCTGAAACGGTTCGCCCCTCCAGGCGTCTGGGCTCATTTCGACATCTTCGCCTGGAACGCCCATGCCCGGACAGGCTTTCCCCAGGGCGCGGAAATCCAGGCGATCCGCGCACTGTTCGCCGTGCTCGAGGCCAGGTTCTCGTGAACCGCGATGTCCGCCTTCTTCTCGCGCGCGAAGACCTGGCCGATAGCGCTCTTCAGGGACTGGTCCGGGCCGAGCGCCCGGCCGCTCCGACACCCATGCAGGTCATCGCCCCGGAGGCGACCCTTCAGGGCGCGAGGCTGATGCGGAAAGGGTGGATCAGCTGCTCCTGGGAGAGAGGATCGACATACGCGAATCGCGGGCTGGGTCCGCGTGGGGCAGGCGCGGCAATCTGGTGTTTTGGCAATCACATGTCGGAATGATGCTCGGCGGCGCGCGCCTTGCGCACGCCAACGCCTATCATAGGTCGGTCGAGGTCGAACCTCTCGCCCGGGCCGTCAAGCGGATCCGCGCCTCCGGCGATGGTGTGCCGATTGCGTAGCGGCGCCCTCTAGGACTCTGCCAAGATGGCGCGAGCGAAGAGCTCCGGATCAACGTTGCCGCCGGAGAGGATGATGGCGGTCGTTCGGCCGCGGAGCCGGATCTTTCCCGCAAGCAGTGCGGCGAGCGCGACGACGCCGCCAGGTTCGACGACCAGCTTCAGCACCAGGAAGGCGTAGCGCATCGCGTTCAGCACCTCACGGTCGCTGACCGCCGTCAAACCTGCGAGATTGCGTCGCAGCAGGGGAAAGGTCAGAGCCCCAGGCATCGGCGCCTCCAGGGCGTCGCACAGCGACCGGGGATGGCTCGGCGCGCCACGTCGACGCCCGGATGCGATGGAAAGCCGCGTGTCGTCGAATCCTTCCGGCTCCACGCCCCAGATCTCGGTGGCCGGTGAGAGGGCCTTGATCGCTGTGCTCACGCCAGCCATCAGGCCTCCGCCGCCTACCGGCCCGATGCACAGGTCGAGTGCGGCCGTAGCGGCGGTCGCCTGAGCGGCGATCTCGAGCCCTACTGTGCCTTGGCCGGCGATGATGTCGGTGTCGTTGTATGCCGGGACGATCACGGCGCGGCGAGCAAGCGCGATCTCCTTGGCGATGGTCTCGCGGTTCTGTAGGACGCGATCATAGAAGACGATCTCGGCTCCGTGGCTTCGGGTCCCTTGGATCTTCACCTGAGGGGCGTCCGCGGGCATCACGATGAGAGCTGGAGCGCCGATCAGACGCGCCGCCAAGGCCACGCCCTGGGCGTGGTTGCCGGACGAGAAGGCGACAACGCCGCGCTCCCTTTGCGCAGCCGAGAGCCGGCTGAGCCGATTGAAGGCGCCTCTGAACTTGAACGCACCAACGCGCTGCAGGCACTCCGGCTTGATCAACACGCGCCCTTCGACCTTTTCGTTCAAGTCGGGAAACTCGAGCAGGGGGGTGACAATCGCCTCGCCGTGCAGCCGACGGGCGGCGTCTCGAATGTCAGCAAGTTCGACGGTCAATTGGCGAACACCGCGCGGTCGTCGGCGAAGGACTTGAACTCCACGGCGTTGCCAGAGGGGTCGATCAGGAACAGGGTTTGTTGTTCCCCCGGAAGTCCGAAAAATCGCGTCGTGGGAGGAATCAGGAAACGGACTCCCGCCGCTTCGAGCCTTCGAGCCAAGGCGCGCCAACGCCGCGTGCTGAGAATGAGGCCGAAGTGACGGACGGGGGCCGCCTGGCCATCGACCTGATGGGTCGACACGTCGGCAAGGTCCTGCGGAGCGAGGTGGGCGACGATTTGATGACCCTCGAGGTCGAAATCCACCCACTCGGCTGAGGAGCGCCCTTCCGGGCAGCCGAGGACTCCGCCGTAGAAGGCGCGGGCTTCTTCGAGGTCGCGGACCGGAAAGGCGAGGTGAAATCGCGGACGATTCATGATCGGCCTCCCATAGACCGCCCATCGCCCGGAGCGAAAGCCGTGGACTGCCCGGCCAGGGTGATCATAAGCTCGGCGCAGCCCGAAATCTTCTCCTGAGGCCCGGATGAACACCGCGATCCTCGACAAGGAAGCCTGGATATCGGCCGGCGAGGGGCTGCTGTCAGACGCCGTTTCCCTGCGTCGCGCGATCCACGGTGATCCTGAGCTGGGCCTTCATCTTCCAAGGACGACCGCAAAGGTGCGGGCGGCGCTGGCCGGCCTGCCGCTCGAAATCAGGGAAGGGGCCTCGACCAGTGGTTTGATCGCCATCCTGCGCGGTCCGGCCAATGGGCGGACGGTGCTGCTGCGCGGCGACATGGACGCGCTGCCGCTCATCGAGGAGACCGGCCTCGAATTCGCCTCCCGCACCAAGGGCGCAATGCACGCCTGCGGTCACGACACCCATGTCGCCATGTTGGTCGGCGCCGCGCGGGCGCTTGCCGAGCGTCGCGAGTGTCTGGCCGGGTCGGTCATGTTCATGTTCCAGCCGGGAGAGGAAGGGTGGCATGGCGCGCGTTTCATGCTCGACGACGGGCTTCTCGACCCGCTGCCCGACGCCGCCTTCGCCCTGCACATATCGCCGAACATGCCGGCCGGCGTCTTTGCCGGCCGCGCGGGCTCGCTGCTGGCCTCCTCGGACAAGCTTCGGATCGCCGTGACCGGCAAGGGTGGCCACGCATCGATGCCGCACGACGCACTCGATCCGGTGCCCGCGCTCTGCGCGATCGTCACCGCCCTGCAGACCCTCGTCACCCGTCGCATCCCGGTGTCCGACCCAGCAGTGATCACGATCGCCCGCATCGAGGCGGGCACTACCGACAACGTCATTCCGGAGACCGGACGCCTCTGGGGAACCTTGCGGACGCTCTCCGAGCGCACGCGCGCCATCGCTCACGCGGGAATTCGCCGGGTCGCGGAAAACGTCGCCGCCGCCCACGGCGCTCAAGCTGAGGTAGAGATCGAACATGGTTTCCCGGTCACGCTCTGCGACCCGCGGATGGTCGAACTCGCCGAGCGCGCTGCGAAGGGGCTCTTCGGCGATGAGGCTTGGACCACCATGGCGCATCCGCTGATGGGAGCGGAAGATTTCTCGTACGTACTGAACAAGGTTCCCGGGGCCATGGCGTTCCTGGGCGCGGCGCCGGAAGGCGGCGATTTTCGCACCTGTTGCGCCCTGCATTCCAATCGCATGGTTCTCGACGAAAGGGTCATGGCGCGCGGCATCGCCATGCACTGCGCCGTGGCTCAGGCGGCGCTGGAGGGCTTCGACTCCTAGGGCGAGGCCAGCGGCCGATCTCGCCTGAGCGGCGATCGAACGCGGCCAAGCCACTCTTTTCAATAGAGGCCCGGGACCTCTTGCGTTAAAGGGCCTCGGAAAGGCCCTCTGCGGGTTCCGAGCGCATCGCCTTTCCACGCAACGATCAAGCGCGGGAGACGATGATGGCCAACGTCACGGTGGTCGGCGCCCAGTGGGGCGACGAGGGCAAGGGCAAGGTCATCGACTGGCTTGCCGACCGGGCGGACGTCGTCGTCCGGTTCCAGGGTGGCAACAACGCGGGCCACACCATCGTGGTGGGCAACAACACCTACAAGTTCTCTCTGCTCCCCTCCGGCGTTGTGCAGGGCAAGCTCTCGGTGATCGGCAACGGAGTGGTGGTCGACCCTTGGTCGCTGCTCGCCGAAATCGAGACCGTCCGCTCCCAGGGCTTGGTGATCACGCCCGAGATCCTGGTCGTGGCTGACAACGCGGCGCTGGTGCTGCCCTTGCACGGCGATCTGGACGTGGCGCGCGAGGCCCGCGCCGGCGGCAATCGGATCGGCACCACCGGCCGCGGGATCGGTCCGGCGTACGAAGACAAGGTGGGTCGCCGGGCGATCAGATTCTGCGACCTCGGCGACGAAGCCGCCCTCGAGGCCAAGATCGAGAGGCTGCTCGCCCACCACGAGCCGCTGCGTCGCGGGTTGGGGCTGGCACAAGTCAGGGCCGTCGATCTGATGGTCCTGCTCAGGGAGGTAGCGCCAAAGATGGCGCCGTTCGTGCGGCCAGCTTGGCGATGCCTCGACGAAGCTGTGAGGCAAGGCAAGCAGATCCTTTTCGAGGGCGCCCAGGCGACCATGCTCGACGTCGATCATGGCACCTATCCGTTTGTGACCTCTTCGAACACCATGCCCGGCCAGGCCGCGGCGGGGTCGGGCGTCGGGCCGGCCACGGGCGGATATGTGCTGGGGATCGTCAAGGCCTACACCACTCGGGTGGGTGAGGGTCCTTTTCCCACCGAGCTTACCGACGAGATCGGCGATCGGCTCGCTGGCGGCGCGGTCGGCGGCCAGGGCGCTGAATTTGGCACGGTCACGGGGCGAAAACGCCGGTGCGGGTGGTTCGACGCGGTCCTCGTTCGTCAGTCGATCGCCATCGGCGGAATCCAGGGCGTGGTCCTGACCAAGCTCGACGTTCTGGACGGGTTTTCCTCGCTCAAGATCTGCACGGGCTACCGGATCGGCGAACGATCGTTCGACTATTTGCCGGCCGGTCTGCGCGAACAGGCCGCGGTTCAACCGGTCTACGAGGAGATCGAGGGTTGGCGTGAGACGACGCATGGGGTGCGCCGATGGAGAGACTTGCCACCGGCCGCGATCCGCTACGTTCACCGGATAGAGGCCCTGATCGGAGCGGAGATTGCCCTGGTCACGACCAGCCCGAGACGGGAGGATATCATCGTCCTGCGCGACCCCTTCGGCCTCTGAGGACCCCGCGGCCCGGGATCCGCGTCAAGCGGATGTTTACCCTATCAACCGCACCCTCCAGTTCATGGAATCACTCAAGACAGCCGGAGAATTTGGGGTCCCGCGCTGCGTGCCGCCCTTGCTGCAACGCGTGCTGATCGTCGATCCAGACGAAGGCGCGGTGGATTCTCTGGTCCAGTTGCTACGCTCCATCTCGCACTGCCAGGTGTGGACCGCTCGCGACGAGACCGGCCTCGCAGTGGCGTCACGGATCGCTCCGACCATCCTTCTCGTGGAACAGTCGGCAGGTCTGGACGGCGGCGATCTTGTGCGCCGGCTCCGGCGCTCGCAGACGGCCGTCCGCTACTCGGTGGTCATGATGCTGACTGCCACGCCCACGGTGCTCACCATCATCGCGGCCCGCGAGTGCGGCGCCCATGAGGTGATTCGCAAGCCGTTTGGCCGGGCCGACCTCATCCGCCGGCTGGAAACCGTGGCCCTCGAGCCCCGGGCGTGGATCGAGACCGAGACCTACATCGGCCCGGACCGCAGGCGGTTCAACTCTGGAGACTACGGCGTGGTGTTGAACCGCGACGGTGACGTCACTGGGTCGGCGCGAGCAGCGGCGTAAGGCGCCGGCGACGGCTCGGCGTGGCCGCCGATGCGTAGCTAGGCGTTGACGAGATTCCGGTCGGCGGCCGCGGCGCGCATCGCCTTCTGAAGTTTCTCGAAGGCGCGCACCTCGATCTGCCTGACCCTCTCGCGGCTGACTCCGTATTCGGTGGCGAGTGTTTCCAAGGTGGTTGGATCGTCCTTCAGTCGACGCTCGGTGAGGATATGGCGTTCGCGATCGGTGAGCTCCGCCATCGCCTCCTCCAAGAGGCCCATGCGGAGAGATTTTTCCTCGCTCTCGGCCAAATGAGTTTCCTGGCTGACGGCGTCCTTGTCCTCCAACCAGTCCTGCCACTCGTTTTCGGAGTCCGAGCGCAGCGGAGCGTTCAACGACGCGTCTGGACCGGCAAGTCGCCGGTTCATCGAGATCACTTCGGAATCGAGCACGCCGAGCTTGGTCGCGATCTGGCGAACCTGATCGGGGTGAAGGTCGCCCTCCTCGAGCGCGCTGATCTCGCTCTTGGCCTTGCGCAGGTTGAAAAAGAGCTTCTTCTGCGCCGCAGTGGTGCCCATCTTGACCAGGCTCCAGGACCTCAGAATGTATTCCTGGATGGAGGCGCGGATCCACCACATGGCATAGGTCGCGAGGCGGAATCCTTTGTCCGGCTCGAATTTCTTGACCGCCTGCATGAGCCCGACGTTGCCCTCGGAGATCACTTCGCCGATCGGTAGCCCATAGCCGCGATAGCCCATGGCGATCTTGGCGACCAGTCGCAGATGCGAGGTGACCAGACGATGGGCCGCGGCCGGATCCTGATGTTCCTTCCACCGCTGGGCGAGCATGAACTCCTCGTCCTTGGCGAGCATCGGAAACTTGCGAATCTCGGTGAGGTAGCGCGAAAGGCCGCCGTCGGGCGACATCACGGAAAGCGCACTGACCGCGGCCATGCTCCGGAATTCCTTGTTCAAGAGTTCTGCTATCGACCGCGCGCGGCTCGCCCCCGAGACAATCCCTCAGATAGGCAATCGTTGCGGCCTCTTTAAGTCCATCGAGGGGCCAGGATTGCTGGGCCATTCGTTAGATTTGCTGAAGCGAAGCCGCCAAGGCGGCCATGTCCGCCGGAAGTCCGGTCTCGAAGCGCAGGGACCGACCCGTGATGGGGTGGCTGAAACCGAGTACAGACGCGTGCAGCGCCTGACGCCTCAAGCCGGCCGATGCGAGGGCGACCTTCACCGCGGGCGAGATTCCGCCGCCGCCGTAGGTCGGGTCTCCCAGACATGGTGCGCCGAGGTGCGCCAAATGCACACGAATCTGGTGCGTGCGCCCGGTCTCGAGTCGGCACGAGATCATGGCCGCAAGAGGCTTTCCCGGCGCTCCATAGCGTCGCTCGACGTCGAAATGGGTGACGGCCCGACGGCCATGGGAGCGCAGCACCGCCATCTTCTTCCGGTCCCCTGGGGAGCGGCCGATGAAGGTGGTGATGGTGCCCACCCGATCGACTGGGGCGCCGCGTGTCAAGGCGATATAGACGCGCTCCAGATCATGAGCTGCGAACAGCGCCGAAAGGCCGCGATGCGCCGCGTCGGTCTTAGCCGCCAGCATCACCCCGGAGGTGTTCTTGTCGAGGCGATGGACGATGCCCGGGCGGGCGACGCCGCCGATCCCCGAGAGGCTTTCGCCGCAGTGATGGATGAGGGCGTTGACCAGGGTGCCGGTTTCGCTGCCAGGCGCCGGGTGCGCCGACATGCCGGCGGCCTTGTCGATCACGATCAGATGCGCGTCCTCGAAGAGCACGGTGAGCGGGAGGATTTCCGGCCGAGGCTGGGCCGGCGCCACCGGAGGAATGGCCAGCCGATAGGTTCCGGCCACGGCGCGTGCGGACGGTTCGTTGACCGGGCGGCCATCGAGGCTCAAAGCTCCGCTCGTTATCAGCGCCTGGATGCGGGCACGCGAAAGATCGGGCGCCGCGTCCGCCAACGCCCGGTCTAGACGCGCCGCGGCGCCCGTGGCCACCAAGATGAACCGCGCATTTGGCAATTCGTCCCGACCGCCCATTCGCGTCGGGGGCCCTAGCCCGGGATGGCGCCGCCGCTCGCCGCCTTCTCCTCGTGGGCGGCGATCGACCCTTCGCTGAACAGGTATTCGCGCAGGTTCTTGTCGAATTCGCCGTCGTTGCGGCGAATCCACTCCAGGGCCATCGAACCGTGTTCGATCTCCTCGCGGGCGTTGTGGAGCAGGATCGCCTTCAATTCTGGATCGTCGCAATCGTCGGCGCGCTGCCGATACCAATCCACGGCCTCGAGCTCCTCGATGAGCGAGGCGATGGCGTAGTGGAGATTGAGGGTCTCCTTACGCAGATGTTCACGGGGAACATGCAGGTTTTCGCTCGACATCGAGGTGTGCTCCGGTTTGAAGATTGTCGTCGCGGTTCGGGCTCACGGCCGCGCGGCCAAGATCCCGTTCTCTATGACGCGATAGAAGCATGACCGCTCGCCGGTGTGACATGCCCCACCGTCACCTCCTGGAATGACCTTGAGCCATACCGCGTCCTGATCGCAGTCGATTCGAACCTCCTGCACGGCCTGAACCTGGCCGCTGGTTTCGCCTTTTTTCCAGGTGCCGCGTCGCGAGCGGCTGAAGTAGTGGGCCTCCCCGGTCTTCAGGGTCAGCTCGAGGGCCTGGGCGTCCATCCACGCCAGCATCAGCACCTCGCCGCTGAGGGCGTGGGTCGCGACCGCCGCGATCAGCCCGGCGCCGTCGAAACGGGGGGCCAGCACCGCGCCGCGCTCGACAGCCTCGGTGCTCGCCAGGATGGGGAAGATTGGCGCGCGCATGGCTCAGCGACGGTTGCAGAAGTCCAGGAAACGCTGCTGAAGGGCCTTGTCGGTGCGGAACACGCCGGTGAACTGGGTGGTGATTGTAGAAACGTGACGATGGTGGACCCCGCGGGTGGTCATGCACTGGTGCTCCGCGTCGATGAGAACGGCGGCGCCCGCCGGGCGCAGGCTGTCGACGATCGCGTCCGCGATCTGCTGGGTGAGGGTCTCCTGCGTCTGCAGCCGGCGTGAAAATATTTCCACGACGCGCGCGAGCTTGGAGATTCCGACCACCCGATTGGTCGGCATGTAGGCGACGTAAGCCTTGCCGAGGAAGGGCGCCATGTGGTGCTCGCAGTGGCTCTCCACCTCGATGTCGCGCAGCATGACGATATCGTCGTAGCCCTGGACATCCTCGAATGTGCGGTCGAGTTCCTTGGCCGGATCGGCGAGATAGCCGCTGAACCACTCCTCATAGGCGTCCGCCACGCGCCCGGGCGTGTCGACCACTCCCTCGCGCCGCGGATCGTCGCCGGCCCAGGCGATGAGGGTGCGCACCGCGGCCATCGCCTCCTCGCGGCTCGGCCGTTTCACGACCTCTATGTTCTGGTCGCGATCGCTGGAGGATCGCTGGTCGGTCTGGGCGTCCATGGACCTGCGATCCTTCCAGGGTCGCTGTCGCCTGGGCCGCGCTGAAGCGGCTCGAGCGGGAAGCGCGCGATCACGGCCTTCGCGAGCAAGAAGGTGTACAACCCCGATGGTTCTCAACGGCCGCCTGCCTGTATATGGGCTGAACCCAAGGCCCCGCAACCGTTCGCGCCCACGACCAGCCGAAGATGACCTTGCGCCTTTACGACACCATGACGCGCCGGAAGCGCCCCTTCGCGCCCGCCGATCCCCAGCGGGTGACGCTCTACGTTTGCGGACCGACAGTCTACAACTATGCGCACATCGGAAACGCGCGGCCGGTGGTCGTGTTCGACGTTCTGTTCCGGATCCTGCGCCGCCTCTATGGCGCGGAGCACGTGCTCTACGCGGCCAACGTCACCGATGTGGACGACAAGATCAATCTGAAGGCGGCGCAGGAGGGGGTTGCGATCGGGGTCGTCACCCAGCGCTACCTGGACGCCTATCACGCCGACATGTCCGCGCTCGGAGCCTTGCCGCCCACTTTCGAGCCGCGCGCGACCCAGAGCATGGCGGCGATCATCGCCATGGTCGGCGAACTGGTGCGCAACAACGCCGCCTACGAAGCGCAGGGACACGTGTTGTTCAACACCCAGGCCTATTCCGACTACGGCAAGCTCTCCGGCCGGTCCGTCGACGACATGATCGCCGGGGCCAGGGTCGAGGTAGCGCCATATAAGCTGCATCCGGCGGACTTCGTGATGTGGAAGCCGTCCAAGCCCGGCGAGCCGGTCTGGCAAAGTCCGTTCGGGCGTGGCCGCCCGGGCTGGCACATCGAATGCTCGGCGATGATCGAGGAGACTCTCGGCCTGCCTATCGACATCCACGGCGGCGGCAACGACCTCATTTTTCCCCACCACGAAAACGAGATCGCCCAGGGTCGCTGCGCCCGGCATGCGGAGGGCTACGCCCACTTCTGGATGCATAACGGCTTCTTGACCATGGGTTCGCAGAAGATGTCCAAGAGCCTGGGGAACGTTGAACTCGTCCACGACCTCGTCAGCCGATGGCCGGCCGAAGCCTTGCGTTGGGCGCTGCTCGCTTCCCACTATCGCCAGCCGCTTGCCTGGTCCGATGCCTCCGTCTCCCGGGCCCGGAAGAGTCTGGACACCCTCTATGGCGCCCTTAGGCGCGCCGCCGAGGTCCCGTTGGTCGATACGCCGCCGCCGCCCGCGTACCTCGACGCCCTGTTTGATGATCTCAATACGCCCAAGGCCAATGCCCAGATGTTTGCGATCGCCCGGCGACTGGAGAGCGGCGCCGGCGAAGACCGCGTCCGGGCCAAGGGTGAGTTGCTATCGTGCGGCGCACTCACCGGATTTCTACAGGCCGATCCGCAGGCATGGTTCCAAGGCGGCGCCGACCCCGCTCTCAAGGCGCGGATCGAAGCTCTTCTCGCTCTCCGCGTCCAGGCCCGGGCGATTGCCGATTGGGCGAGCGCCGACAAGATCCGTGACGAACTCGCGGCGCTCGAGGTCGAGGTGATGGACGGTCCCGATGGCGTGAAATGGACTCTCATGGAACGAGCCTGACAGATGCCTCAGAAGATCGAGCACAGGCTGGGAATACGCGCGCCGGCGGAGGCAATCTGGGAGCTGATCGGCGATGTCGATGGCTGGAAGGACTGGAACCCTCTCTATCCAAAGTCCCGGGGCGCGCTGCGGATCGGATCGAGACTGGAACTCGAAGTCGCCCTGCCGGGGGAAGATGCCAGGGCGATCCAACCGGTCGTGCTCGAATGGGTGCCCAACGAACAGCTGATCTGGCGGCTGTCGATGTTCGGCGGATTGATCAAGACCACGCGCTACATGGAAATCGAGCAGCTCGCCGGGTCGGCCTGCATCTTCTCCAACGGGGAGATCTTCGCCGGACTTCTCGGACCGTTCATGGCTCGGCGGATGCGTGCGCCGATACGCGCCGGCTTCGCGGCGATGGGCGAGGCGGTGAAGGCGCGCGTCGAACGCGCATGGCGCCCGGCCGACCGCGGTCCCATCTTGGACGAGCGATGATCGACGATCTCTATTCCGCCGGAATTCTCACCCTTGCGGCCAACATCCCGCGTTGCGGTCGTCTCTCGGCGCCCGACGCCTCGGCGGAGAAGGTGGCGCGGTTGTGCGGGAGCCGGGTCGTCGTCGATGTGGTGCTGGAGGGCTCGCGGATCGCCGATTTCGCTCAGGACGTGAGGGCCTGCGCCCTCGGCCAAGCGGCGGCTGCGGTGCTCGGGGCCAATGTCATCGGCGCCGAGGTTGAGGAGATCGAAGTGGCCCGCGACGTATTTCGTGCTATGTTGAAGGCGGGCGGGCCCCCGCCCACCGGCCGCTTTTCGGACCTCGCCATGCTCGATCCGGTCAAGGATTACCCACCCAGGCACGCCTCGACCCTGCTAGCGTTCGAGGCGACGGCGCAGGCCTGCCGGCAGGCGCTCGCGATCGCGCCTTCGCGAACTAGCCGCGCCGGCGAGACTTGATCGACTGCGAGGCGGCCAAGGCGCCGCCGCCGCGGTCCTGAACTCCCGCCGGCATGACTCTCTATGAACGCTGCGTCGGCATCGGCCATCGGGCCTACAAGCTGACGCTTTCGCCCTGGATTGGGCGCCGATGCCGTTTCCATCCGAGCTGCTCAGACTATGCGGCGCAGGCTCTGGTCACTCATGGGCCGCTGCGCGGCGGATTTCTTTCAGCCTGGCGGCTGCTCAGATGTCATCCCTGGGGTGGATCGGGCGATGACCCGGTCCCCCCAAAGCGCGCGAGACGCGCCAAGGAAATGTGAGTCATGATCGAACTGAAATTCCCCGACGGGACGGTCCGTCATTTCGATGATGGCGTCACGGGTCGTGACATCGCCGCCTCGATATCAAAATCGTTGGAGAAGAAGGCCCTCGCGGTCAGCCTCGACAGTCGGCTTCTGGACCTCAATCTCCCCCTGCCAGATGGAGGTGCGATCCAGATCATCACGCGCGAGAGTCCGAGGGCCCTCGACGTGATCCGCCACGACACCGCCCACGTCCTGGCCGAAGCGGTCCAGGAACTCTTCCCGGGAACCCAGGTCACCATCGGCCCCAACGTCGAGGACGGCTTCTACTACGACTTCGCCCGCGCCGAGCCCTTCTCGCTGGAGGAACTCCCCCTCATTGAAGAGCGGATGCGTGAGATCGTCGACCGGGACGAGCCGATTACGCGCGAGGTCTGGGACCGCTCGGACGCCATCGCCCACTTCGAAAGCATCGGCGAGGCGTACAAGGCGCAGATCATCCGCGACATCCCTGCCGGCGAGCCGATCACTGTTTACAGGCAAGGCGCGTGGAAGGATCTCTGCCGCGGGCCGCACCTGCCCTCGACGCGCCACGTCGGCAAGGCGTTCAAGCTCACCAAGCTCGCTGGCGCCTATTGGCGGGGCGATCCGAAGAACCCCCAGCTGCAACGAATTTACGGCACCGCGTGGGCCTCGGAGGCCGACCTCGAGGCGCATCTGCGGCGGCTCGAGGAGGCGGAGAAGCGGGATCACCGCCGTCTCGGGGCGGCCATGGACCTCTTCCATCTCCAGGAGGAGGGCCGGGGCATGGTGTTCTGGCACCCCAACGGTTGGACGCTCTACCGGACCTTGCAGAGCTACATCCGGCGGCGGATCGAGAAGGCGGGATACCAGGAGGTGAAGACGCCGCAGATCCTCGATCACTCACTCTGGGAGCGCTCCGGCCACTGGGAGAAGTTCCGCGAAGACATGTTCACCAGCGAGAGCCACGACGGCGAGGTGCTCGTCGTAAAGCCGATGAATTGTCCGGGTCATGTCCAGATCTTCAACCACGGGCAGAGGTCGTACCGGGAGTTGCCGATCCGGCTGGCTGAATTCGACGGACTTCACCGCAACGAGGGGTCCGGCGGCCTGCATGGCATCCTGCGTGTTCGCGGGATGGCCCAGGACGATGGCCACATCTTCTGCACCGACGGCCAGATCGAGTGCGAATCGAAGGCGTTCGTGGAGCTCCTTCACCAAGTCTACGCCGACCTGGATGTCGAACTCCATTCGGTGAAGCTCGCCCTTCGTCCCGACAAACGGTTCGGATCGGACGCTCAGTGGGATGTGGCTGAGGCGAAGCTCGCCAACGCGGCGCGCGCCGCCATCGGTGTCGAGGTGGAACGCTTGCCGGGCGAAGGCGCCTTCTACGGCCCCAAGCTGGAGTTTCATCTTCGCGACGCCATCGGCCGGACCTGGCAGTGCGGCACGCTGCAGCTGGACTACGTCTTGCCCGAGCGGCTTGACGCAACCTACATCGGCGAGGACGGCCACAAGCATCGTCCCGTAATGCTGCATCGCGCGATCCTGGGCTCGATGGAACGGTTCATCGGGGTGCTTGTCGAGCACCACGCCGGAGCTCTGCCTCTGTGGCTCGCGCCGATCCAGGTGGTTGTGGCGACGATCACCTCGGACGCCGACGCTCACGCCGACGGGCTCGCCGCGAGGTTCCGCGAAGCGGGCCTTCGCGTCGAAACCGATCTGCGCAACGAGAAGGTCGGTTACAAGATTCGCGAACACTCGCTGGCCAAGACCCCGGTGATCGCGGTCGTAGGACGTCGCGAGGCGCACGAGGGCAAGGTCGCCCTGCGCCGGCTGGGCGGGGACGGGCAGCAGAGTCTCGAGGTCGAGGAGGCGGTGCGCATGCTCGCCCTCGAGGCGAGGCCGCCAGACCTGAGGTAGAACACGGAAAATCGCCTTCGCGTCGCGTAACCCCTTGAAGGCGAAGGCCGCTTTAGGCAAAGCTTCCTCGTCGGGGGAGGGCCGTTCGTCTTCATGATCAAGTCGGAACTGATCGCGGCGCTGGCGGGCGAGAATCTCCACCTCACCCAGCGCGATATCGAGCGTGTGGTCGGCGTGATCCTCGAGAGCATGATCGAGTCCCTTGAAAAGGGCGGCCGCGTGGAGCTTCGGGGATTTGGCGCCTTCTCCGTCCGCGCGCGGTCGGCCAGGGCCGGACGTAATCCGCGGACCGGCGAGGCGGTCGACGTTCGCGCCAAGCATGTGCCCTTTTTCAAGAGTGGCAAGGAGTTGAGAACGCGTCTCAACGCCGACTGAGGACGGAACGAATTGAAATTGTTTAGCGAATTCCGAGAATTCATCGCGCGTGGCAACGTCGTTGATCTCGCGGTGGGCGTGATCATCGGCGGGGCGTTCGGCAAGATCGTCAACAGTCTGGTCGACCAGGTCATCATGCCGCCCATCGGCCTGGCGCTCGGTCGGGTGGATTTCGCGCAGCTGAAGATCGTGATCCAGCACGCCAACCCGGCGCGCAGGATGGCCGAGGTGGCGATAAACTACGGGAGCTTCGTCAATACGATCATCCAATTCGTGATCGTCGCGGTGGTGGTGTTCCTGATGGTGAAGGGTATCAACACCATCCGGCGGCAAGAGGCCGCGGCTCCTGTCACGCCACCGGCGCCGACCACCGCGGAGCATCTTCTGACCGAGATACGCGATCTGCTGGCAAGCCGCGGAGCGCCTTGAGCGCCACCGCCGCGCCGGCGCACCCCATGATCAGCGCAAAGATTTGCGGGCTCACGACGGCGGAGGCCATGGACGCCGCCCTGGGCGGGGGCGCCGCCTTTCTGGGGTTCATGTTCTTCGCGTCCAGTCCCCGCGACATCAGCCCCCAGGCGGCGGCGCGCCTGGCGCAAAAGGCGCGGGGAAAGTCCAGGATCGTAGCCGTGACGGTCGATCCCGACGATGATCTGATCGAACGGATAAGGGCGGAGCTGCGGCCCGACTTCGTCCAGCTTCATGGCGCGGAGAGTCCCGCTCGCGTGCGAGAAGTGGCGCGAAGGGCCGACGCGGCGGTGATCAAGGTTCTGCCAGTCGCCGACGCCTCGGATCTGGAGGCGGTCGCCGACTTCGAATCCGTCGCCGACCATCTGATGTTCGACGCGAAGCTGGATGCGAACGCCGACCGCCCTGGCGGCGCCGGCGCGAGCTTCGACTGGTCGATCCTCGCCGGGCGGCGCTTCGCCCGGCCGTGGTTGCTGGCCGGCGGCCTGGATCCCTGGAACCTCGCCGAGGCCGCCCGGCTTTCCGGCGCGCGGATCGTCGACGTTTCCTCTGGGGTGGAACGCGGCCCAGGACTAAAGGACCCGGCTCTCATCGAGGCCTTCCTCGCAGCGGCGCGACGCGCCGGATGACCAGCCCTTCCCTGCCTGCCAACGACTACGCGGCATGGCCCGACGCTCAGGGCAGGTTCGGCGACTACGGCGGTCGCTTCGTCCCCGAGACCCTGATGCCGCTCGTTCTGGCGCTGGAGGGCGCCTATGCGGAGGCCAGAGACGATCCCTCGTTCCAGGCCGAACTTTCCCGATACCTGAAGACCTACGTCGGTCGGCCCAGTCCTCTGTATCCGGCGCTGCGGCTGACCGCCCACTTCGCGGCGGCCCAGGTCTACCTCAAGCGTGAGGAACTCAACCATACCGGGGCGCACAAGATCAACAACTGCATGGGTCAGATCCTTCTCGCCCGGCGGATGGGCAAGAGGCGGATCATCGCGGAAACCGGCGCCGGTCAGCACGGCGTAGCCACGGCCACGGTGTGTGCGCTCTTCGGCCTGCCGTGCGTGGTCTACATGGGCGTCACCGATGTCGAGCGTCAGGCGCCGAATGTCCTGCGGATGAACCTTCTCGGCGCGGAGGTCAGGCCGGTGACCGCGGGCGCGGCGACACTGAAGGACGCCATGAACGAGGCCCTGCGTGATTGGGTGACGAACATCCAGGACACCTACTACCTGATCGGTTCGACCGCCGGGCCGCATCCCTATCCGATGATGGTGCGCGACTTTCAGTCGGTGATCGGCGTCGAGACCAAGGCCCAGATCATCGAAGCAGAGGGTCGCCTGCCCGACGCACTGGTCGCCTGCGTCGGCGGCGGCTCCAACGCCATGGGCCTGTTTCATCCCTTCCTCGCCGACGAGGGCGTGCGGCTCTACGGGGTGGAGGCCGCGGGCCATGGTCTTGGAAGCGGCGCGCACGCGGCGGCATTGAACGGCGGCAGGCCCGGCGTCCTGCACGGGGCGCGAAGCTATCTGCTGCAGGACCCGGACGGCCAGATTCTCGAGGCGCATTCGATCTCCGCCGGGCTCGACTACCCTGGTGTGGGTCCCGAGCATGCTTGGCTCAAGGACGTGGGTCGGGCGCGCTATCTCACCGCGACCGACGCCGAGGCGCTGGCCGCCTTCCGCCTCTGCGCGCGGCTGGAAGGGATTCTTCCCGCCCTGGAAACCGCACACGCCCTGGCGCGCCTGCCGGAGATCACCGCCGAGGCGGGAAGGTCCGGGATCGTGGTTGTGAGTCTCTCCGGGCGCGGCGACAAGGATCTCGCCACGGTTGCCGCGTCGCTGGACGATCCGGCTTGACGGTGCGTCGCATCGATGAGCGATTTGCCGCCCTGGCGCGCGAGAATCGCGCGGCGTTCGTGGCCTATGTGATGGCCGGCGATCCGGATGCCGAGACCTCGCTGGCGATCCTGCACGGCCTCGTGGGCGCCGGCGCCGACCTTCTCGAAGTGGGATTTCCCTTCTCCGATCCGATGGCCGAGGGCCCCCCGATCCAGCGGGCCACGCGCCGGGCGCTGGACTCCGGCATGACGCTCTTGGGCGTGTTCGATCTCGTGCGCCGGTTCCGCGAACGCGACGCCGACACCCCGCTTATCCTCATGGGGTATACCAATCCGCTTGCTTCCATGGGCCTGAAGACCTTCGCGACGCAGGCGGGGCGAAGCGGCGTCGATGGAGTGATCGTCGTCGATTGTCCGCCTGAAGAGGCCGCACCTTTGGCCGACGAATTGGATCTCGAGCGTGTTGCGCTGATCCGTCTGGCGACACCAACCACCGACGATGCCCGCCTCGCGGTGGTCGCCGCGAGAACCTCGGGGTTCGTCTATTATGTGTCAGTTGCCGGCGTTACAGGCGCGGGCACGGGGCAAGCCGCCGCGGTCGCGCCTGCGGTGGCCCGGGTTCGCCAGGCATGCGGCCTGCCGGTAGCGGTCGGTTTCGGCATTCGCCACGGCGCCCAGGCGGCGGAAATCGCGAGGATAGCCGACGCGGTCGTGGTGGGCTCCGCGCTCGTCGAGGCGATCGCCCAGGCCCTCGCACAGAACCGTGATCCCGTCTCGAAAGTGGTGGAAACCGCGACGACCCTCGCTAAGTCTGTGCGATCGGCGCGCGTCGATCCGCGCCGGATGAGAGGCGGCTGATGGCCCTGGCCGACGACAAGAAATCGAAGCCGGCGCGCCCTGCGCCACCACCCGGCCGGGAGCGGGGCGGCTGGCTGGCGAAGATAGCGCCGGGCGTGCGCAAGCTGGTCTCGCGCCGTGAGACCCCCGACAATCTATGGGTGAAATGCCCGGATACGGGCGAGATGATCTACCGCCCGGACCTGGAAGCGGCCCGGTGGGTGACGCCCGCGGGCCGGCACATGCGGATCGGCCCGAAGCTGCGTTTCGCCTACACCTTTGACGGCGGTCGCTTCCGCAGCCTCGGTCTGCCCAGGGCTCCGGACGATCCGTTGGGGTTCACTTACGGTAAGCCCTACCGCGACAGCCTTGCGGTCGCGCGCAAGACCACCGGCGAAACCGACGCCATGGCCGCCGCGGTCGGTGAGATCGGTGGCGCGACCGCCGTCGTTCTGGTCCAGGACTTCGCGTTCATGGGCGGATCTCTGGGCGTGGCCGCCGGCGAGGCATTCCTCGCCGCCGCCGAAGAGGCCCTCAGGCGCCAGACGCCGATGGTCGTCTTCACCGCTTCTGGGGGAGCGCGGATGCAGGAGGGCGTCCTTTCCCTCATGCAGATGGCCCGCACCACCGTCGCCATCCAGCGGCTGCGTGGCGCGCGCCTGCCCTATGTCGTCGTCCTCACCGACCCGAGCATGGCCGGAGTACTCGCCTCCTACGCCATGCTGGGCGATGTCCACCTCGCCGAGCCCGGAGCGACCGTCGGCTTTACCGGCCGTCGGGTGATCGAGGACACGATCCGCGAAACCTTGCCGCCGGGATTTCAGACCGCCGAGTTCCAGGTGGAGCGGGGGATGGTCGATCGCATCGCCACGCGGTCGGAACTTCCGGCCGTCCTCGGCTCGGTTCTGCGCACCTTGATGATGGGCCGATCGCGCCTGGCCGCCGCCTGACGTCCTTGCCGAAGCCCGAGTACGACGCCATCCGCGCCTCGGACGGGGCGATCCAGCGGTTGCGCGCGTTGCACCCCTCCCTGATCGACCTCTCGACGGGGCGGATCGAGCGGTTGCTCGCCGCGCTCGGCTCACCGCATGTGCGGATGGGACCGGTGATCCATGTCGCCGGAACCAACGGCAAAGGCTCTACCGTCGCCTATCTGCGGGCCATGGCCGAGGCGGCGGGCCTCACCGCCCACGTCCTGATTTCGCCGCATCTGGTTCGCTTTTCCGAGCGCATCCGCATTGCCGGGAGGCTCATCGACGATGACGAACTGTCGGTGCGGATCGACGAGGTCGAGGCGGCCAACGCCGGCGAGCCGATCAGTTTCTTCGAGATCACCACGGCTCTGGCGTTCCATGCCTTCGCGCAACGACCGGCGGATCTGTGCATCGTCGAGGTCGGGCTCGGCGGCCGTTACGACGCGACCAATGTGTTCGCCGAACCGGCCATCAGCGTGATCACGCCGGTGGACTACGACCATCTGGAGATGCTGGGGCCGGAGCTGGCCAAGATCGCCTGGGAGAAGGCGGGAATCGTCAAGGCCGGCCGGCCGGTCGTGTGCGCGCGGCAATCAGGCGAGGCAATGGCGGTGATAGAGGCGGAGGCCGCGAAGCTGGGCGCCCCGCTGATGGTCATGGGTAGGGATTTCGATGCTTTCGAGGAGTGCGGCCGACTGATGGTCCAGCTCGACGGGAGGCTGCTCGACCTGCCTGCGCCTGCGCTCTTCGGCGCCCACCAGTTCGAGAACGCCGGCCTGGCCGCGGCGGCCATGCTGGCTTTCGACCCCGCCTTCGACGACGCGGCGATCGCCGCCGGCGTCGAGGGGGCGAACTGGCCGGCCCGCTTCCAGCGGATGACTTCGGGACCCCTGGCCGGAAAGGCCCGCGCGCGGGGCGCCGACCTGTGGCTCGACGGTGGCCACAATCCCCACGCCGGCCGTGCGCTCGCCCAGGCCTGCGCCAAGCTAGTGGCTCGCGACGGACGACCGCTGGCGATGATCGCCGGCATGCTCGCGCGCAAGGACGCGGCCGGCTTCTTCGCCCCCTTCGCGCCCGTGCGCCCACGCCTCTTCACCACCGCATTCGACTCGCCCACCGCCATGAGCGCCGAGGACCTGGCCGCCGCGGCGCGTTCGGTCGGGCTCGAGGCGGCGCCGGCGCAGGGCGTGGAGGCGGCGCTCGACATCGCGCTGGGCCAGCCCGGAGCGGCGCCGCCGCACGTTCTGATCTGCGGTTCGCTCCACTTCGCCGGCGATGTCCTGGCGATGAGCCCTGAGACCTGGCCGGTCTGACGGACCGGTCGTTTCCGGCTGAGCAGCGCCGATCGCTTCTGCCTGCCGAGATGAAGGACACTCCGCTCCGGGCGGGTGAAGGCGGCGAGGCGATGCGAACACTGAAGTGGGTGGGCCTGGGTTTCGCCGGCCTCCTCGTCCTGGCCGTGTTGACCATGGGCGGCGTCATCATTGCTGATCGGGCCGCGCAACCGGCGGCGCCGGATGCCAGCGTGTTGGTCGCCCGGGCAGGCGCCTACCACGTGCGCATCCGTCGGGATCAATTCGGCGTGCCGCACGTGCTCGGCGCGAGGGACGCCGACGTCGCGTTCGGCTTCGCCTACGCTCACAGCGAAGACGACTTCGCGACCATCCAGGAAGCCGCCTTGACCAGCCGCGGGACGCTTGCCGCCTTCAAGGGCAAGGACGGGGCGACCACGGACTTTCTGATTCGCCTGATGCGCGTCAAGGAGACGGTGGACGCCGGCTATGGCGCCCTACCCGCGGACGTGCGGACGGTGATGGCGGCCTACGCCGACGGCGTGAACTACTACGCCGCCCTCCATCCGGCCAAGGTCGCCCCCGGACTGCTGCCGCTCACCGGCAAGGACGTGGCCGCCGGCTTCGTATTCAAGACGCCGTTCTTCTACGGACTGGACGGGACGCTGAAGACGCTCATCGCCCCCACCCACGGCAAACCCATGCCGCCGCTGGGATCGAACGGGGTCGCAGTGGCGCGCGCGCGCTCGGCGGACGGCGCGACTCGCCTGCTGGTCAATTCGCACCAGCCCTACACCGGGACGGTGGCTTGGTACGAAGCGGTCTTGCAGAGCGGTCAGGGCTGGCATGTGGCCGGCGGGTTCTTCCCCGGGACGCCGTTCATGCTCCACGGGACGAACGCTCATCTCGGCTGGGCCAACACGGTCAACGATCCGCATCTTGTCGACGTCTACCGACTGACGATCAACCCCGCGAACCACGACCAATACCGCCTCGACGGTCGGTGGCGGGACTTCGAGAAGAGCGACGCGGCGATCCGCGTGAAGCTGTTTGGCCCGCTGTTCTGGACCTTCCACAAGCCCGTCCTCTGGTCGGCGCACGGTCCGGTGGTCGCCACTGACCACGGGATCTTCGCGTTCCGCTACGCAGGCATCGGCGAGGCGCGCCAGGCGCTGCAGTACTATCGCCTGAACAAGGCCGGCGATCTGGCCCAGTGGCGGGCGGCCATGGCCCTGCAGGCGCTCCCTAGCATCAACTACATCTACGCCGACGAGGCGGGAAACATCGGCTATGTCTACAACGGGCTCTTCCCGGACCGGACGGCCGGCCTGCCCTGGAAGGGGGTTCTGTCGGGCGAGCGTTCGGACCTCATCTGGCGCCGCTACCTGTCCTTCGATCGCGTTCCGCAGATCTGGAATCCCAGATCGGGGTTCGTCTTCAACTCCAACAACACCCCCTTTCAGGCCACCGGCCCAGCCGACGCCCTGAAGAGCGCGGACTTCCCGGCGTCCATGGGCCTGCAGACCAACATGACCAATCGCGCCTGGCGGGCTCAGGAGACCTTCGGGGCCGATGCGCACATCACCGCCGCGGCCTTCCGCGCCTACAAGTTCGACATCGCCTACAGCGTCCACTCGGAGATGGCCGAACTGGTCGCGGCGGTCCTGGCGCTGGACCCCAGGGGCGATAGCGATGTCATCACCGCCCAGTCCCTGCTGCGGTCGTGGGATCGGCGAACCAACGTCGGCAGCCGCGCCGCGGCGCTGGCGATCATGACCGCCCTGCCTGTCGCCGAGGCGCTCGAGGCGGGAAGGACGCCAAACGTCCGCCCGCCGTTGCTGGCGGCGATCGCCAAGCTGAAAGCCCACTTCGGCCGCGTCGATCCGCCGTGGGGCCAGGTAAACCGGATCATCCGCGGCAAACTCGACCTTCCCATCGACGGTGGGCCGGACACCTTTCGCGCCGTCTACGGCGAGCCGCTCCCCGACGGCAGGCTGAAGGCCATGGCCGGCGACACTCTCATCATGTTCGTCACCTGGGACAGGACAGGAAAACTCTCGGCGCAGAGCATCCACCAGTTCGGCTCCGCAACCCTGGATCCCGCCTCGCCCCACTACGCCGACCAGACACCGCTGTTTGCGGCGATGAGGTTGAAGCCGGTTCTCTTCACAGAGGATGAGCTCGCCGGCCATGTCGAGGAGGACTACGCGCCTGGGCAGGGACGGCGGCGGCAGGAACCGGGACGAGGATCGGAGACAGTTACGCGGCGGTCTTGACCCCGGTTTCCGCGAGCCAGTCCAGGATCTTCTGCTTGGGCATGGCGCCCACCTTCATCGAGGTCATCTGCCCGCCCTGAAAGATCATCATCGTGGGGATTCCGCGCACGCCGTAGCGTGAGGGCGTGGTGGGGCTCTCCTCGATGTTGAGCTTGGCGACGGTCAGATCATCGCCGAAGTCCTTCGCGATCTCGTCGAGGGTGGGGGAGACGAGCTTGCAAGGCCCGCACCACTCCGCCCAAAAATCCACGAGCACCGGCTTGGCGGATTTCAGGACGTCGGCCTCGAAACTGTCGTCGGTGACCTGCACGGGGTTCATGGAAAACTCCAATCGGGGGCTTCGATCCATTTAAGGCCCAGCGCGGGAACTTCAACCGATCCCAGCGAGATCGTCGAGGGCCCTGGCAATGAGTTTTTCTGGAACGGCCATGAGCCGAGGTCCATCGGTCCAGACCAGGGCGGCCTCGATCGCCCGGCCGGGAAAGATCTCGGCCAGGACCGCGGCGTAGATCGCCATCTGGGTGATGTAGCTCTTATCGCAGTCCTCGATCCGCCTGGGCGCCGGGCGGTTGGTCTTGAAGTCGACGACCAGGACTTTGTCCGGCGCGACCATCAGGCGGTCCAGCCGGCCGGAAATGGCGAGGCCCTTGGGCAGCCGCGCCGCGGTCCCCGCCAGGGCGACCTCGGCGCGCGAGCCTGGGCCGAAGACCGCGGCGAACCGCCGATGGGCCAGAACCCGCATCGCCGCTCCCGCCATCTCCGAACGCTGGTCCTCCGAGAGATCGCGCTCTGCGTCCAGCAGCCGGCGGCAGGCGGCCTCGCGTCCGGCGGCGGGTATGTCGGGCAGAAGCTGCAGCAGACGATGGATGATTTCGCCTCGGCGATAGCGGCCCAGGCCATTGACCGCCTCGAGCGGCGAGGGCGCGCAGGGTCCCACGGTTTCGGTCAGTGTCGACGGGGAGCGCCAGCCGGCGAGTGCGGGTTCGCTCGGCGCGAGGCGGATGGTCCAGCCAGGTGGAGGGGGGACTTCAGGCGCCAGGCTCCTTGTGTCCGGCGCGATAACCGGATCAGGGCCGAACCGCCGACCCTCCCCGCCGCCCTCCAGGGGGAAGGAACGCGCCGGCAGGCTCGTGAAGGCGCGGTCGATGTAGTCGCGCCAGCTGCGCTCGAACAGGCGGCCGGCATCGACGCCGCAGAGAATCAGCCGGTCGCGCGCCCTGGTGAGGGCGACGTAGAGCAGGCGGAGAGATTCTTGCTCGCATGCGACCTCGCGACGCTCCCGCGCCTGCGCCGACGCCGGGCAATCGTCGACCTTCCTGGGCGCCCAGAGAAAGCCGCCGTCGGCGGCGGCGAGGAGCGGGCCCCCCTGGGCGGTTGCCCTGGTGCTGGTGTCGGGGAGGATGACGATCGGCGCCTCGAGTCCCTTGGCCCCGTGGACTGTCATGACCCGGACCTCACCCGCCGCGCCGCCCTGGCCTTCCTCCTGCTCGCGCTTGACCTCGAGTTCGGTGGCGTCGATGCCGGCGATGAAGGTTTCCAGATCCCGCACAGCGCGCGCCTCCGCGATCGCGGCTTGGCAAAGGAAAGCCTCGAGCGCGTCCTGGGCTTCGGCGCCAAGGCGCGTGAGTATGCGCTGGCGCATGGACCGGCCGTCTCCGTCGATCCGGCTCAGCGCCCGGTTGAAGAAGTCGAAGGGCGGCGACCGGCCGGACTGGTCGACGAGCCAAGTCAGCAGATCGCGCGCCGCGGTCCAGGAGGGACGTTCGTGCGCCCGCCGGCAGAGCTCGGCCCACAGCGGGCCGCGGCGATCGTAGGCCAGATCGAAAAGGTCGTCCTCGTTCAAGTCGCAGAATGGGCCGCGCAGCACCTCGGCGAGGCTGAGATCGTCGGCGGGGAAACGGGAGAACCGCGCCAAGGCGACGAGGTCCCGAAAGAGACCGTGTTCGGAGAGCCTCAGGCGATCGGCGCCGCCGACGGCCACGCCTTCCCTCTTCAGGGCGCGAATGATCTCGTGGAAGAGGGCGTTTCGCCTCCGCACGAGGATCAGGAAGTCGCCGAATCGGCACGGCCGGAGCCGATCGTCCGCGGTCCGGTCGCCGACGGCTGCCTTGCGTTCGACCGTGGCCTTGATCGTGCGGGCGACCCGACGGGCGAGCTTGCGGTTCGCGCTCTCGCCGAGACCCTCGTCCACCGGCCGCCACGGATCGACCTCCGGCGGCTCCTCGCCCGCCTCCGGCGGCCAAAGCTCGACACAGCCGCCGGCCACCCGCAGGGCCCCGTGCCTGATGGCGTCGGGGCGAGGCTGCGAAGGCGCCAGTCCCGCCAGGGCCTGCGGTTCGGCGAAGACCGTGTCGACGAAGGCGAGGACCTCAGGGCGCGAGCGGCGACTCTCATCGAGGCTCGCGGTGACGAACCGCTCGCCGGCGCCGGCGATGGTGGCGCGAAAGGCGGCGCGCTCCTGGGCGAACCGCTCGGGCGCCGCGCCCTGAAAGGAGAAGATCGACTGCTTTTCGTCGGCGACGGCGAACACCGTCCGTCCGCCACCCCTTGCCCCCAGGCCAGTGAAGAACTCGGCGGTGAGCGCGCGCAGAATATCCCACTGCTCGGGGGCCGTGTCCTGCGCTTCGTCGAGCAGGAAATGCTCGATGCCGCCGTCCATCTTATGGAGGACCCAGGCGACGTCGGCCCGACTGGTGAGGAGTTCGCCGGCGCGGCCGATGAGATCGCCGAAGTCGAGCGCGCCGCGGGCGGTCTTGGCGCCCTCGTAGAGTTCGGCGTAGGCGGTGGCGAGCGTCAAGGCGTGGAGCGTGTCGGCGGCGATGGTCGCGCCCTTGATGTGCTCGCAGGCCTGGACGATGCGGGCCTGCTCTTCGTCGAGCCACGCACGGGTCGCGGCGTCGAGCCTGGCGGTTCCCAGCGACTTTCGTGGCTCGCAGGCCTTGGTGAGGAAAATGTCACGCAGCTCGTCGAAGGAAGCCGACGGGCCCACCGCGATCAGGCGCGCGCCGAGCTTGCCGTCCGAGGCCATTCCGGTTGCGAGCAGCGGCGCGGCCGCGCGCTTCCACCTGGCCTGGGTCGCTCGGACGAAGGCCTGGGCGCGGATGTCATCGGCGCTCGCGGGACGGCTGAAGCCGCAGCGGCGCCAGACGTCGTCTTCGATCGCGCGCGGGCCGACGGCGGCCAGATAGGCGCGGATGGCGGCGCGCCGAGTCTCGAAATCGCCGAACATCCTGTCGAAGGCGGCGAAGTCGAGCTCGACGGACAAGTGGGCGTAGGCTCGGGCGACGTCGGTGTCGGGATAGGCAAGAGCAAGGCGCGCGACGTCCTGGCGGGCCCGGGCGGAAACCTCGGCCGCCGCCTGGTCCTCGAGCACGGTGAAGCCAGGCGAAATGCCGGCCTCGAGGGGAAAGCGACGCAGGAGCTTCTCGCAGAAGGCATGAATGGTCTGGATCTGCAGGCCACCTGGCGTTTCGAGAGCGCGGGCGAAGAGCCTGCGCGCCTCGGCAAGATCCCGGGCGGTCTCCTCGATCGCGGCCAGCTCGCCGCGCAGCTTATCGTCTTCCATCACCGACCAGTCGCCGAGCCTCTTGAACAACCGGCGCTGCATCTCGGCGGCCGCGGCCCTGGTGTAGGTGACACAAAGGATCGTCTCGGGCTTGGCGTGGGCCAGGAGCAGGCGGGCGACGCGGTCTATGAGCGTCGCGGTCTTGCCCGACCCGGCGTTGGCGGTGAGGAACACAGAAACGCCGGGGTCCGCGGCCTCGATGCTGGGCGCTTCGGGGCGGCTCATTCGCTCACCGCCGCGTCGCTATCGCCGATCACGTGCCATTCCCACAGACGCGCGAGGTGATCGTAGTCGCCGCCCCAGCGGCCGATGAACTGCGGGGTGGCCCAGGAGGGATAGGGCGTCGACGGATCGTCGAACCAGGCGACCCGCCGTTTGAGGCCGGCAAGGGCCGCGGCGGCGAGTTCGGCGCTCTCGTGCGCGCCGGCCCGCGACTCGACCGTCGCTGGAACGCGGCCGCCGCTGACACGCACATAGAGAAGCTCGCCCGCCGGCGCCACTTCCACGTTCTTGAAGCCGCCGGCGGCAAGGATCGCGGCGGTGAGGGTGAGCTGCGGTGCGAGGCCGGCGCGAACCTGTTTGTTGCTCGGCGGCGCGCCGGTCTTGAAGTCGAGAATGTCGACCGCCTCTCCGCGGTGTTCGAGGCGATCGGCGCGAGCGGTGATGGTGAATTCGCCGCCGGCCGCTTCGAAGACCAGTGCGCCACGGGTCTCCACCAGAATCCGGGCGCCAGGCCGGCGACCGCGCTCGAATTGCGCGATCCAGGGTGCGACGTTGGCCGCCAGAGCCCGCTCGCGAGCCATTCGCGTCTCGTGGACCCCAGCGGCGGCTAGTTCCTCGACCAACAACCGCTCGAAGAGCACCGCGGCCCCATCGACCACCTCGCCCGGATGGTCGATCGCGAATCGCTCGATCGCGCGGTGAACGGCGGTTCCGCGCGCCAGGGCCTCGACACTCTGGTCGGGAACCTCGAGCGGCACGAGCTTGAGGATATAGCGGGCGTAGATGGCGTAGGGATCGCGCACCCAGCGCTCGACGCTTGTGACGCCCATCCTGCGGGGCCGTGCGGCGAGGGGCGGCTTCGGTCGCGGCCGCGGCGCTGGAGCCAGAGAGGGCGGCGGCTCGGCGAGGGGGGCGTCCAGGCGCCGGGTCCAGGCCAGGGCGTCGTCGCGGCATGGAAGTGCGACCTTCGCCCCCTTGGCCAGGACCTCGAGTCGCCACAGCCATCGGGAGGCCACCGTTGGCGCGCCATCGCGCCGTTCGGAGCGCAGGAGGACGACTTCAGGCGCCGCGGCGGCCTGGGCGAAGTCATGCGCGGACAGCCCGAGGCGCCGCTCCGGCGGCGGCAATCCCAGGCGCTCGCGCATGGGTCGCGACAGGAACGGATCGATGGGTGCAGCCCGGGGCCATACACCCTCCTCCAGGCCGGCGAGGATCAGCCGATCGGCGCGCAGGAGCCGAGCCTCGAGAACGCCCAATATGCGCAGGCGCGGGTGGGTAGCGCCCCCGCTCCGGACAAGTTCGCGGGCGAGGAGGCCGTCGAGAAGTTCGGAGAAGCCGTGGCGGGTGACCGCCGGCAATCCCTCGCTCTCCCCGATGAGGGCGCTGATGAGGGCCCCGGCGGTCTCGCCGGCCTGGCTCGACCAGAGTTCCCCGAACTCTCCGGCCGGCCCGCGCGCCAGAACCTCCATGGCGCCGGCCAGGGCCCGCGCGGCCCGAGCCGCCGCCGTGGTTTCGCCCGTCCACGCCCCGTCGGCCGTCCCGAGCGCGTCGCGAAGCAGAGCGACGAGTTCCATGGCGCCCGCCAGGTCGGCGGCGAGCGAAGCCGCGGCCATCCGCCGGAAGTCATCCCCTTCCAGACGCCGCCGCAGCCGGGCCAGCAGCGCATCCCAGCCCGATGCCCGTGGGCCGCGCAGGCCCTCGCACTCCAGGGTCTCGCGGCTCCTTTCCAGGGCTCGCCGCTGCAGCCGCAGTCGGGTGAATGGGTGCTTGAGTATCGCCAGTTGGGTCACCGGATCGGTGGGATCGGCGACGCCTCGCGCAATGAGGCTCGCCAGGACGCCGACTGGAGAGGCGGCCAGGGCCGCGCCGGCGGAAGAGTCGGCGCTGATGTTCCACCGCGTCAGGCGGGCGCTCACCCGGCGCGCCAGGGCCGCGTCTGGGGTGACGAGGGCGCAGGTTTTGCCGGGCGTTTCGAGAACTTCGCGCAGGAGGAGGGCGGCGAGGCCAGCCTCCTCTTCCTCGGTGCGCGAGGCGATCACCGTGAGGCCGGCGAGACCCTCGGCGATGGGATCCATTCCGGCCGCCGCGCCTTCGGCGCGCAGTCTCTCGATCTGACCCAGCCAGTCGGAGGTAGTCTCCGCTGGGCGCAGGGCCTCGTTTATCAGGCGTTGACGCCACCGGCCGCGGGCGCCGAGAGGCGCGCCGCCCCAATCCTTCACCGCGAAGCGCGGGACGCCGGCACGGGCGAGTAGCCGCTTCAGTCCGCCCTGGGGGTGTTGTTCGCCTACCTCGTCCCAAGCCTCGTCGGCGAGCGAGCGGTCGAGGCCGGGAATGACGACGCCCCCCTGGGGAAGGCCCGCGATGACGGCCAAGAGATCGGCGGCCGCCGGCGCGGCGCCGGTCGACCCCGCGGCGATGACGATGCTGCTCGGGGGGGTTTGGCTCCAGCGCCTGGCGAGATGCCGCAGAAGAGCGACCCGTCGGGCGGTGATGTCCATCAGGCCTAGGGCATCGAGGCGTTTTGGCCACGTTGTGAGAGCCAGTCCGAGGAACTGGGCGGCGACCTGCCAGTGCTTCGCGAGGTCACCCTCCACCAGGGTCTCAACCAGCTCGGGATCGCCGACCTCCTCCATCTCACAAGCGTCGAGGAAGGCGGCCAGGGCGTCGGCGAGTTCCAGGGCGGCGCCAGCGTCGAGGCGCCTTTCCAAGAGGCCTTCATTCTCGACCACCAGCCTCGCCAGTTCGAACCGCCGACGCTCGGCGGTGATCGCGGGGGGAAGTTCGAGGGCCGCGTCACCCGGCTCGAATGGCGGCTCGCCTTCCTCGAGATCGCCGAGGGCACGGATCTGGGGGAGAAGGGCCGCGGGGCCGGGGGCCGCCTCGACGAAAGCCTGCGCCAGGTCCCGGCCGGCGCGACGGGTCGGCAGCAGCACCAGGGCCGAGGCGGCGCCCTCTGGCCCGAGTGGTCCAAGAGCCTGCGCGAGGCCGACGGCGAGGTCGGCGAGGAATGGCCGGCTCGCCTCGATCGAAAACCACCTGGGCGCGGGATGGAAGAGGAAGGTCGCGGTCACGCGCAACCTTGGCCTTCATGCGCCCCCGTCCCCAACTCCCGTTCCGCCGCGTCCCGGGCGGCGGGGTCGCCGACGTGCATCCAGCGGCCGTCCATGACGGCGCCGTGGAGGCGGCCCTTCCGCTGCAGATCCATCCAGCGGGGGAAAATCGAGTAGGCGCCGGTGGGCCACGCGTCGATGATCCGTGGCTCGAGCATATGGACGCCCATGTAGGCGAACGGAGCAGCGCCGGCCTCGCCGCGATGACGCAGACGCCCGTCGGGTTCGCGAAAGAAGTCGCCGGGGGAGTCGAAACCGAGGCTGTGCTCCACGCCGACCAACAGGAGAAGGTCGTCCATGACACCAGCATCCCAGGCGGCCGTGAGCGTCGCGAGGGCGGAGGCGGCGCCTTCGGTCCACACCGAATCGATATTGGCCACCAGGATCGGCTCCTGGCCCAGGAGCGGTCGCGCCCTCTTCAGGCCGCCGCCGGTCTCCAGCAGGTGGTCGCGCTCGTCGGAGATCAGCACCTCCAGATCCTCCCGACCCTTCAGATGCGCCTCCAGGAGATCGGCGTGGGCGTGGACATTGACGATCACCCGGACGATTCCCGCCACCGCGAGGCGGTCCAGCATGTGGTCGATCAGGGTCCTGCCGGCCACCTCCACAAGGGCTTTGGGCCGATCATCGGTGAGCGGACGCATGCGCAGGCCCATGCCCGCGGCCAGGACCACGGCGGTCCTCGGGGCGCGGGGCTTCGCGTTCAAGCGCGCAGCTCGCTCGGCGCATGCCGGGCCATCCAGGCGGCGAGTCCGCTCGGCGCGGGGCCCGCGAGGCACCGGTCGAGATAGGTCCACAACCTCGGCATGAAGGCGCGGTAGCGCGGCTTGCCGTCGCGCGCCACCAGGCGGGAGAAGATGCCCAGGATGCGGCTGATGTTGAGGGCGCCCAGGGAGTGGTAGTCGGCCAGGAACGCTTCGCGGTCCTCGCCCGGACGCGCGGCGAGGTAGCGTTGCAGGCTAGCGGCTTCGCGCTGCGCCGAGACATCGCGGCGAGCGTCATGCAGCAGCATCGAGAGATCCCAGGCCGGATGGGCGCGGAGGGCGTCCTGGAAGTCGATCAGGCCGACCCGCGCCGGGCCGTGCCGGTCCGGAAGCCAGATCAGGTTCTCGGCGTGGTAGTCGCGATGGCAGAACACCGTGGCTCCGGCGGCCGCGCGAATGCGGACCGGGGCCCAGATCCGCTCCCAGCTGTCCGCCGCCTCGCCATCGAACCTCAACGTAGGAATGAGGCGCGGCAGCCATTCGATGAACAGATCTCCGGCGGACTTCAGGGCCAGCTCGTCGTAGCTGAGCAGCGGCCAGGCCGAGCCATCGCCGACCAATACCGCGGGCGGCGCTTGCGCATGCAGGGTGACCAGGGCGTCAATCGCCGCCTCGTAGAGTGGCGCTTCGGCTTCGCCCTTCTCGATCAGATGCGCGTAGAGACCTTCGCCGAGGTCCTCGAGAACCGCCAGGCCGGCGGTCGGATCGCTGGCCAGGATTCGCGGCGCCGAGAGGCCGATGGAGCGCAGGTATGCCGCACAGGCGACGAAGGCGTCCACCCTGCCGGCGGCGAGGCGGTACATGGCGTTGAAGCCGAGTGCCCGGCGTTCGGCGTCGCTCGCCTGGGGCGGGCAGGGGGCCGTCTCGAGATTGGGCGGCTGATCCATGAGGATCAGGCTCGAACCCGCCGCGGTGGTGAGCCGCTCGTAGCGGCGGGTCGAGGCGTCACCGGGCAAGGGTCGGCGGTCAGCGCCGGCGAGCCCCGAGGCCTGGAGGAACCCCGCAATCAGAAGCGCCCGCTCAGAGGGCAATCGGCCGACCTTCCCAATGGCCGTGACCGGCAAGGCGCGCGCGCCGGGCGCCGTCCTCGACCCGGATCTCTACATCCAATCGGTGGTGCGGCAGGTGATGAGCAAGCTTCTCCGCCCATTCAATCACCGCCGCGCCCTGGGTCAGGGCTTCATCGAGTCCGATTTCGAACGCCTCATCGGCGCGGACCAGGCGGTAGAGATCGAAATGGCCGAGGCGAAACGACGGGCCGTCGTAGAACTGGACCAGGGTGAAGGTAGGGCTCGGGACTTCGCGCTCCGAAGGGCTGAGGCCGCGGATGAGTCCGCGGGCGAGCACCGACTTGCCGGCGCCCAGCGGACCGGTGAGGCACACCGCCTCGCCCTTCTTGAGTGCGCCGCCTATGGCAGCCCCGAGGCGGGCCGTGTGGGCCTCGTCATCGAGGCGAAAATCGCCATCGGCCGGGACGATCACCGGACGCGCCACGTGGCGGTCGGAGGAAGGGTCTCTTCGACGAAGGCCTTCATAGCCCGCGCCGCCTCGCCGGCGTCGGACGGGAGCGTGGTCGCCGGCGCTGGGCGCCCGATCAGAATGCGGAATCGCCGCCCGCGTTTGTTCAGAAGCTCGTGGAACAGGGTGATGTCGCGCAGCTCGCCGTTGAAGCGGTCGAACAGGTGGAACAGGCTCGACCACGGTCCGGCGATGTGCAGCGGCAGGACCGGCGCATCATATTTCCGGGCGAGCGAAAAGACGCTGGACGCCCAGGGGGGATCGCGCAACGGCCGCCCCGGTCTCTTGCGCGCGAGGCGGCCGGCGGGAAAGACCACCAAGGGTCGTTCGGCCTCCATCACCTCGCGGGTGCGGACAAGGGTCATACGGGCGCCATGGCGTGTGCGTTTTTCGTCCATCCATTCGACAGGAATCAGCAGATCTCGGAACCCCGCCGCCACCCGGTGGGCGTCGGAATTGGCGTAGAATACGGTATCGCGGCGAACGGTCTTGAGCACATCCCACACCGCGACCCCATCGGCGATCCCGGTAGGATGATTGCAGACCACCATCAGCCGACCGTGGCGCGGGACGCACTCGAGACCTCGTACCTCGATTTCCAATGCAAGCAGGCGGGAGACGGTTTCCAGGGCCTCGAGACCTGACAGGGGCGCGATGGAGTCCGCCATTCGCCGCGCGCTCCGATAGTCGAGGGCGAGGTAGAGCAGGGGCTTGATGAACGACCAGGCGCGGCTTGCCGCCAGCTTGGGCGCGCGCTCGGCGATCAGGGTGTCGACGATATGACCGCGAGGATGCGCCGGCGATGAAAGGGCGAGTGCGGAAGACTCATAGGCCATGGCGCAGCATGCTGTCGCCCGGACGCGAAGGGCAAGGGGTCAGACGTTGACGCTCGCGGCGGGGAAGGAAACCATAGGCGTGGGCCATCGAGGAGCGAAAGCCGATGAAACACATACGCCTTTGGGGAATGGGGATCCTCGTCGTCCTCTTGGTCGGTGCTGGGCTGTGGGGCTGGTGGTCGCTCGACCTGAAATGGCGGCCCCACACGATCAAGCGCGACCAGAGCGAGATCGCGGGCATCCTTCAAGGCGCCGGCTGGGTGTCGCCGAAGCTCGCCGGGCCCAAGCTGTACATGATTTCCTATCGCAGCTGCTCCGATTGCATCCGCTTCGAAGAGGTCGAGTTTCCCAAGCTCCAGGCGGCGGGTGTGGACACCCGGGTGATCGTGATCGCGCGAGCCGACCTGAATGGTCAGGCCAAGTCGACTCCCGCCGAACGGGCCACGGTGGCCGAACTGTGGCTCAATCGCGACTGGCGGCTCTTCCAGCGCTGGGCGGCGGTGAGGCCACCCGACGCCTGGACCGCTCCTGGGATCCCGCCGGCCGACGGCGATGCGGCGCGCACCGCGGTGATCGGCGCCGGTCGCATGGCGGTGGAGGCGTTGCGCCCGCTGCTGGAGCACAACGGCATACGGTTCGCCTATCCCACCCTGATCTGGTGGGACAAGAAGGGCGTGATGCGCGGCTGCGCCTGCGAGAAGGCTCGCAGCTACGCCAATGTGGAGAAAGAGCTAGGCGCGTAGATTCGCCGTCGAGGCCAGGTCGGATGGCTTCGCGTCGCGACGGCGACGTAACGGCGGGGGTTCACTCGGCGAGCGGGGCGGGCTAACGGGGCCGCGATGTCCGGGCTCCTGCGCGCCGCTTACGATCGAGCCCTGGCGGCCGGGACCCTGTCGCCCGACCCGGCGCAGGCGCGGGCCGTGGAATACCTCTCGAGGATGGAAGCCGAGATCGCCGCGGCGCCCCGCCCTGGGCTGCTGCGCCGGCGCCGTGGTGTGAGGGGAGTCTATCTGTTGGGGCCGGTAGGGCACGGCAAGTCCATGCTGATGGACCTCTTTTTCGATGCGGCGCCCATCGCTCCGAAGCGGCGCGTCCATTTTCACGCCTTCATGGGCGAGGTCCACGCCCTGGTGAATCTCTGGCGGATGTCGGGCGCCGCGCAGCGCCGCGCGAAGTTCGGCGAAAGCGGAGGCGACGATCCGATCCCGCCAGTGGCCAGGGCGATCGCCCGACAGGGCCTGCTGCTCTGCTTCGATGAGCTTCAGGTGACCGACATCGCCGACGCGATGATCCTGGGCCGGTTGTTCGAGGCGCTCTTCGCCCTCGGCGTCAGCCTGGTCTGCACCGCCAATCGGACGCCAGGGGATCTCTACCGCGATGGGATCAATCGGGCGCTGTTCACGCCGTTCATCGCGATGCTCGAAACGCGCCTTGAAATCGTCCCGGTGGATGGGTCCCGGGACTATCGGCTCGATCGGCTGCGGGAGGCGGGCACTTGGTTCGACCCCATCGATGTCAAGAACCAACTCGCCTTCGACGCTCTTTGGGCCGCGGTGCTGGGCGGCCGGGCGGAGGAGGGCGCGACCTTGACGGTCCTTGGCCGTACGGAACACTGGCCCAGGGCCGCCGGCGGGCTGTTGCGCGCCCACTTCGCAAGTCTCTGCGTGCAGGCCCTCGGGCCGGCGGACTACCTCGCCATCGCCGATCGATTTCACACCATTTTTCTCGAGGCGCTCCCGAGGCTCGGGCCGGAGAAACCCGACGCGGCCCGGCGCCTGGCGATCCTTGTCGACACTCTCTATGAGGCGCGAGCTCGGCTGGTGGTCCTGGCGGCGGGCGAGCCCGACAGCCTCTGCCCGAAGGGCGACCAGGCGTTCGAAATGCAGCGCACCGTCTCGAGGCTCAATGAGATGCGATCGAAGTCCTGGCTGGACAGGAAACAGGAGGAGCAGACATGAAGTTCATGGCTATCGTGAAGGTCACCGCCGCGAGCGAGGCGGGCGTGATGCCGAGCCGAGAACTGATGGAGGCCATGGGCGCCTTCAACCAGCAACTCAATGCGGCCGGCAATGCTGCTCTCCGCCGAGGGACCCCAGGCGAGCGGCAAAGGCGCGCGCATCCGCTTTGGCAAGGGCGCATCGAGCGTGGAGCAGGGCCCGTTCACCCCGGCGGAAAGCCTGATCGCCGGCTTCTGGCTCATCGAGGCGAAGTCAAAGGACGACGCCGTCGCCTGGTTCTCGCGCTGTCCGAACCCCTACGAGGACTCGCAGGGCGAGATCGAGATCTGCCAGGCGTTCGGATCTGATGACTTCCCCTCCGAGATCGCCTCTGAAGAACTCAAGGCCCAGGAACAGGCGATGAGGGACGCGGCGAGCCGACTCCGCGGATCGTGATCGGCGTGCGGTGAGACGCCTGCCTCGCCAGCCATGGCGAATCCGGCGCGCGGCGCTCGCCGCCCGTTCGGATTCGCGTTTGCGGGCGGAGGATCGGGGCGAAGGCGGTCATGACGCCTATTTCGCTGGCCTGGAAGGGGCGCTGAAGCGCGCCGGCATCGCCGAGCCGACGTTGGTGGTGGACCGGTCTCGGCTGGACGCCAACGTCGAGACAGTGCGCGCGGCCCTCTCGCCGACCGGCCTGGCCCTGCGGATCGTCACCAAGTCGCTGCCGGCGCCCGGCCTGCTCGATGCGGTGCTCCGTGGCGCGGGGACCCGGCGTCTGATGGTCTTCAACGCCGTGATGCTGGAGGAGATCGCTGTCTTCCTTCCCGGCGCTGACGTGCTCCTGGGAAGGCCGCTGCCGGCCGTTCAGGTGGCGGCGTTCGTGCGCGATCACGCCGGGGACACAGCTTGCGCGGCGAATCCCCAGTGGCTCGTGGATAGCCTTCGCAGGCTCGCCCAATACGCCGAGATCGCCCGCGCGCTTGCCGCGCCGATGCGCATCAATCTGGAAATCGACGTCGGTCTGCACCGCGGCGGCTTCGCCGATGAGCAGAGCTTGGCGGCGGCGCTCGATCAGGTGATGGCCGAACCGCTCATCGAGATCGCGGGCCTGATGGGCTACGACCCGCATGCGGTCGGCGCACGCTCCCCGGCGGTCGAGGTCGAGGCGGTAATGGCGCGCTACGCCAAGGCCCGCGCGGTGCTCGCCGTGAGCCTCGGGCGCGATCCCGCCGGCCTGACCCTGAACACCGCCGGCAGCCAGACCTACGCGCTGCACCTTGGAGACACCGTCGCCAACGAGCTCGCCGTCGGCTCCGCTTTCGTCAAGCCGAGCCATTTCGATCTGCCGACTCTGGGCGCGCACGTCCCCGCCGCCTTCATCGCCCAGCCGGTGCTCAAGGCGGTCGACCCCGCCCTGATCCCTCGCCTCGAGGCCCCCGCCGGAGAGCTGGAGGCGCTCGACCCGAATACCCGGCGCGGCTTCTTCCTCTACGGCGGCTATGGCGACGCCAGACCGGTATCGCCGCCCGGCCTGAGGTTCAGCCCGCTCTATGGCGGGCGCGCCATGCTCACCGGATCGGCGCGGGTCGAGTTGGACCAGGACGATTTCGTGTTCATGCGCCCGACCGAGAGCGAGGGCGTGTTCCTCCAGTTCGGCGATATCGCCGTCTACGATGGCGCCGAGATCACGCAGCGCTGGCCGACCTTCAAGGTGGCGGCGTAGAGGGCTTTCGCGCCTTTGCGTTGACGCCGTTGAACAGCATGGTCGCCGAAGGCGGAGCGCCGGCCCTGACCCGGGCGATGTAGGCGAGCTCACTCAGCGCGCCCCCGTGAGCGGGTTCGAATTTGAGAGACTCGCGGTACGCCTTCTCCGCTTCGTCGTAGCGTTTGAGTTCGGTGAGGGCGAAGCCTTCCCCGCGGAGGAGCCGGGCCTGGTCGGTGGGACGTGGAATCAGTCCAAGTTGGGCCAACCCCGCCGCATATGTGCCCAGCGCGTCCTGCCATCGGTGCAGCAGACTCAGCGCCGCGCCTTTCTCGCTAACCAGGTAGGGATTGCGCGGATCGAGTTGAAGTCCGGTCTCTAGCGCCGCGAGCGCCGCCTCGGGTTTGCCGGTCTCGTTGAAGTAGGATCCGACAAAAAACGCGGCCGTCGGGTAAGGATCAGGGATCTGCGTGATATTGACAGCCGGCCTTCCACTCGCCTTGCGCGCCGCCGCCTCTTGCCCCGAGAAAACGACCATGTCCTGCATGTCGTCGGTTCGGTAGTAGAGGACGCCTGCTCTCTCCTCGGCCTTGGCATAGGGGGTCGGAATGTCGGCTAATACCTTCTGCAACGCTGAAAGATGTTCCTTGAGCGCGATGATGCCGCCTTCTCTCGCAGCGCGTCCCGCCTCGTCGACAGCGCGTTCATCGCCTTGAAGGGTTGCCGCGTCCGGCAGCGCCGCGCTCGCTGAGGGCGCGATCGACGGGTCGGCCAAGGCTGGCGGCGCGGCGGTCAGGAACGTCCACGCCAGGCCGCAGACGAGTAGCCGCCGACCGCGCACGCCTCTCGATTCCGCCATGTCGAAGCGCACCGCCCGCCCTGTCCTCGCTCGCTCCTACCTTGGCATGGAAAGGGGCGGGAGTCCGCAGGCGATGACAGCGGTGCGCATGCGGCTTGACTCAATGACGAAATATTGCAATATGCGACCTAATGTTCATGTCAAATTTGCTGGATCCACGCCCACTCTCCGCCGGCATGCTGATTCCGCAACATACCCGCGACGAATCGCTCATCCAAGCCGGGCGCGCAGTCAGTCGCGTCGCAGGCGAGGGACCGCGCTCGGGCCGCCCCGAGGTCGACCCACTGAGCGGCGAGTTGCTGCGCGATCATGCGCTCAAACGCCCGGTCGCGATCAAAATGACGAAAAGGCCCAATAAACAAGGAGATCGCCGAATTTCAGCGGTCCGAGCGGTTGCCGTCCTGCCGCCGCTGGGCGGCCATCGGGCGGCCTGACGTCTGCCCAGCGACTGCCAACAGCCTGCCAATTGCTGCCATCATGTTGCCAAAAAAGCTGCCAGCGCCGCGCCTCGGTCACCGACATGGCGCCCGCGGATGCAGGTTGGGATATGGGCGCCGGCGAGCAGTGCAGCGCTCCCATTCGTTGACACCCCTCGCCCACGCCTTACAAGTCGCCCACTTTCGAAGGCGCGGAGGGGATCGTGAGGGCCGATGGCTGAAGCCGCGCCGACGCTCAGAGGGCGACCGCTGTCGCCGCATCTGCAGGTGTGGCGCTGGCACGTGACCCTGGCCGCCTCGATCCTCCACCGGCTGACCGGAATGGCGCTCTACGGCGGGGCCCTTATCCTCGCCGGCTGGGCCGTCGCTCTGGCCTCGGGCCCCGGCCCCTACGGGGGCTACATGCGGATCCTGGGCTCGGCGCCCGGCAAGATCGCGCTCTTTGCCCTGACCGTTGCCTTGCTCTTCCATATGGCCAACGGGGTGCGCCACCTCGTGTGGGACTCAGGCAAGGGCTTCGAGCTGAAGACCGCCGACGCCACCGCGGTGATCGCTCTCATCTTCGGCGTCGCCGGGGCGATGGTCGTATGGCTGATCGCCGCCGCGGCGGGGGCGCTCTAGCGGCATGGCGAGCTACCGCACTCCGCTTGGCCGCGCGCGGGGCCTGGGCTCGGCGGGGAGCGGCGTCGGCCACTTCATCGGCCAGAGGCTGAGCGCCGCGGCGCTGATCTTCCTTGGAGCGTGGGCGTTATGGTCGGCGATCGTCGTGGCGCGGGGCGACTATGCCGCGGCGGTGGCCTGGCTGCGCTCGCCGATCGATCTGGGCTTGGCGACGCTGTTCACCGTCGCCGCCTTCTACCACATGCAGGTCGGGATGCGGGTGATCGTCGAGGACTACTTTCCGCAACAGGGCCGAAGGACGCTGCTCCTGATCGCCAGCCTGTTTGTCTGCTGGGGCGGGGCGGCCCTGTCGATCCTCTGCCTGATGAAGGTCGCCTTCGGCGGCGGCGGAGCGTTCTGAGTCAAGATGCCCGCGTACGAGTTTATCGATCACACCTTCGACGTGGTGGTGGTGGGGGCCGGCGGATCAGGCCTGCGCGCGGCCCTGGGCTGCGCGGCCGCGGGTCTGAAGACCGCCTGCGTGACCAAGGTCTTCCCCACCCGCTCGCACACCGTGGCCGCCCAGGGTGGAATTTCGGCGAGTCTGGGGAACATGGGCCCCGACGACTGGCGCTGGCACATGTACGACACCGTCAAGGGGTCGGACTGGCTCGGCGACCAGGACGCCATCGAATACATGGTCCGCGAGGCGCCGTCGGCGGTCTATGAACTCGAGCATTGGGGCGTGCCGTTCTCGCGGACGGCCGATGGCAAGATCTACCAGCGGGCTTTCGGTGGCATGACCCGCAATTTCGGTGAGGCACCGATCCAGCGCACCTGCGCCGCGGCGGACCGGACCGGCCACGCCATGCTGCACGCGATGTACGGCCAGGCCCTGTCGAAGAGCGTCGACTTCTTCATCGAATACTTCGCCCTGGACCTGATCATGGACGAGGGCGCGTGTCGCGGAGTGACGGCCTGGAAGCTCGACGACGGGACCCTGCACCGCTTCCGCAGCCAAAGCGTGATCCTGGCGACCGGCGGTTATGGCCGCGCCTATTTCTGGTGCACCTCGGCCCATACCTGCACCGGCGACGGCGGCGGAATGGTCCTGCGCGCCGGGCTTCCCCTGCAGGACATGGAGTTCGTCCAGTTCCACCCCACCGGCATCCACGGCGCCGGCTGCCTGGTCACCGAAGGCGCCCGGGGCGAGGGCGGCTATCTGACCAACGGAGAGGGCGAGCGGTTCATGGAGCGCTACGCACCCTCGGCCAAGGACCTGGCTTCGCGCGATGTCGTCTCGCGGGCGATGACCATCGAGATGCGCGAGGGGCGTGGCTGCGGGCCGAACAAGGACTATATCGACCTTCATCTCGACCACCTGGACCCGAAGGTCCTGCACGAACGGCTGCCTGGGATCTCCGAGAGCGCGCGCATCTTCGCCGGCGTCGATGTCACCAAGCAGCCAATCCCGATCGTTCCCACCGCGCACTACAACATGGGCGGGATCGCCACCAACGCTCACGGCGAGGCGGTGATCGCCGAGGACGGGGACCCCGATGTAGGTGTTCGGGGCCTGATGGCGGTGGGCGAAGCGGCCTGTGTCAGCGTCCATGGCGCCAACCGCCTTGGCTCGAACTCCCTGGTCGATCTGGTGGTGTTCGGCCGCGCCGCGGGCCTCCAGGCAGGCAAGATGCTCACCCCCGGCGACAGCCAGCCGGAGCTCAAGGCGGCCTGGACCGATCCTCATTTCGCCCGTTTCGACCGCCTGCGCCATGCCGCCGGCGGCACGCCGACGGCTAAGCTGCGGCTGCAGATGCAGACGGCCATGCAGGACGACGCGGCGGTCTTCCGGACCGCTCAGTCGCTGCGCTCGGGAACCGAGCGGCTGGCCAAGGTGCATCAGGCGCGCGCCGACATCGCCGTCGCCGACCGGGGGCTCGTCTGGAACAGCGACCTGATGGAGACGCTGGAGTTCGACAACCTCTTCGGCCAGGCGGTGGTCACCGTCGCCGGGGCGCTGAACCGCACCGAGAGCCGTGGCGCCCACGCCCGGGAGGACTTCCCCGAGCGCGACGACGAGAACTGGATGAAGCACACCCTGGCCTGGTTCGACGACGCGACCGGCCAGGTGAGGATCGATTACCGACCGGTGCACGCCTACACCCTGACCAACGATGTCGCGTACATCCCACCCAAGGCGCGGGTCTATTGATGGGGGCGCCTTGAATGGCCGAGCTGCTGCTTCCCAGGAATTCTAGGATCGCCAAGGGCCGGCGCCATGCGCCGCTGGCGCCGGTCGGGCGGGTCAAGACGTTCCGGATCTATCGCTATGATCCCGAAGCGGCGGGCAATCCGCGCTGGGATCTCTATGACGTCGATGTCGACGCCTGCGGGCCGATGGTCCTGGATGTGCTTATCCACATCAAGAACACCATCGATTCGACCCTCGCCTTCCGCCGATCGTGCCGGGAGGGAGTGTGCGGGTCGTGCGCGATGAATATCGGCGGACGCAACACCCTGGCCTGCACCCACGGCTGGGCGGAGGTTCCCGGCAAGGATGTGCAGATCTCGCCGCTCCCATCCCAACCCGTGGTCAAGGATCTCATCGTCGACCTCTCCCTCTTCTACGCCCAGTACGCCTCGATCGAGCCATGGTTGCATACGACGACCCCGCAGCCGGAGGGCGAATGGCGCCAGTCCGAGGCGGACCGGGCCAAGCTGGACGGACTCTACGAGTGCATCCTGTGCGCCTGCTGCACCACCTCGTGCCCGAGTTACTGGTGGAATCCCGAGCGCTACCTCGGTCCGGCGACCCTGCTCCAGGCCAACCGCTGGCTGGTCGACAGCCGGGACGAAGCCGCCGGCGAACGGCTCGATGCGCTCGAGGATCCGTTCAAGCTATATCGATGCCACACGATCATGAACTGCGCCCAGGTCTGTCCCAAGGGGCTCAACCCGGCCAAGGCCATCGCCGAGATCAAGGCGATGATGGTGGAGCGGGTCGCCTGACGGGAGCGGCGAGAGTCAGCTCACGTTGACGCACTCGCCGTTTCTCGGCATCGCACAGTCATGAGCGACCCCGACGCGGGAGTGGTCATCGTCGGCGCCGGACATGCTGGCGGAACGGCGGCGGCGCTGCTGAGGCAGTATGGATATGCCGAGAAGATCACCCTGGTGGGGGACGAGCCCCTGCCGCCCTATCAGCGTCCGCCGCTCTCCAAGGCGTGGCTCAAGGGCGAGGCCGACGCCGACAGCCTGACGCTCAAGCCAGTAAGCTTCTACGAGGGCGCGCAGATCGATCTCGTTCTCGGCGCCAAGGTGGACGGCCTCGCTCGATCGGCTCGCACGGTGCGCATCGGGGACGGGCGGACGTTCGACTACGCAACCCTGATTTTGGCCACCGGGGCTCGGGCGCGGACCCTGCCGATCGCTGGCGCGGAACTCGAAGGGGTGATGTCTCTGCGCTCCGCCGCTGACGCCGAGACCCTGAAAGCGGCCCTGGGCCCGGGAAAGCGGCTTGCGGTCATCGGCGGGGGTTACATCGGCCTGGAGGCGGCCGCCTCGGCGCGCGCTCTTGGGGCCCAGGTCGTGGTGATCGAGCGCGAGGCGCACATCCTGGCGCGGGTGGCCAAGGAGCCGCTCTGTTCGTTCCTCACCGATTATCATCGCGCGCACGGCGTCGCCTTTGAGGTGGCCGCCGTGGTCGAAGCGTTCGAGGGTCGTGGCGGTCATGTGAGCGGAGTCCGCCTGGGCGGCGGGCGGGTGGTCGCGTGCGACTGCGTGCTGGTGGGGGTAGGCCTGGTCCGCAACGACGAACTAGCGCGGCAGGCGGGTCTCGAGTGCATCAACGGCGTGGTCGTCGACGAGCACGCGCGGACATCCGATCCGAGCGTGTTCGCCATCGGCGATGTCACCCACCGGCCGATGCCGCTCTATGATCGGATGTTCTGGCTGGAGAGCGTCGCCAACGCGCTCGAACAGGCCCGCCAGGCGGCGGCTGCGATTGTCGGGCGCCCGGCGCCGCCCCATGAGGTGACCTGGAACTGGTCGGATCAGTACGACCTCAAACTGCAGTTCGCCGGCCTGCCGTTCGACACCGACGACATTCTCGTCCGCGGCGATCCGGCGTTGGCGAAATTCGCGGTCTTTCACTTGCGGGGCGATGTCATCCGCTCCCTGGAGGCGGTGAACGCTCCGGCCGAATTCATGGCCGGGCGCCAGTTGATCGCCCAACAGAAGACCATCTCGCGGGCGAGGCTTGCGGATTTGTCCGTTTCCATGAAAGAGGTCGCGGCCTGAACGGCCAGGGCGAGCGCGGGGAGTCGATGGCGAAGATCAGTTACATCGAGCACGACGGCGCCGAGCATATCGTCGAGGTGAAGAACGGCCTCTCGGTGATGGAGGGGGCCGTGAAGAACAACATCCCGGGGATCGATGCCGACTGCGGCGGCGCCTGCGCGTGCGCCACCTGCCACGTCTATGTCGATGAAGTCTGGCGCGACAGGACCGGGACGCCCTCGGCGATGGAGGAGTCGATGCTCGACTTCGCCGAGAACGTCGAACCCAACTCGCGCCTCTCCTGTCAGATCAAGGTCAGCGACGAACTCGAAGGCCTGGTGGTGCGGATGCCCGAGAGTCAGCACTAAAGCCGTCGCGCCGCTCTCCTGCTCAGAAAAGCTCGGGCCGGGCCGCGGAGACCTGGGCGGCCTCGGGGAGGTGGCAGGTGAACGCCGCGCCCGCGCCGGGTTCGCTTTCCAGGGCGACCCAGCCGCCGTGCAGTTCGACGATCGCCTTGACCAGGGCCAAGCCGAGGCCCGGACCGCCCCGGTCGTGGCCTCCGAAGCGATCGAAGATATGAGCCTGGACGTGGAAGGGGATGCCCCGCCCGGTGTCGGAGACCTGGATTCGAATCTCACCCAGCGCCCGCTTGGCCGAAAGGGTGACCGTCCCCTCGGGCGGGGTGTGGCGGATGGCGTTGTGGGTCAGGTGGTCGAGAACCTGGGTGAGGCGACGCACATCGCCGCGGATGAGGCCGCTCTCGGCGTCGGCGGCGATGGTCACGGTGATTGCGCCGGCCTCGGCCTCCCGCGCCCGGCGGTTGGCGGCCCCGGAAAGCAGCGCCGCTACGTCGACATCTTCCACATCGAGCGCCATCTCGCCGGCATCGATCTCGGCCATGTCCAGGACGTTGTCGATCGACTGTGCGAGGTGGGTCGCGGCGGTGCGGACCGCCGCGACGTGGCCGCGAGCCCGCTCGCCGAGGCCCTCGGCGCCGCGCTCGAGCAGCTCCGAATAGCCGATGATGGTGGTGAGAGGGGTGCGCAGCTCATAGGAGACGCTGCCGACGAACTCGCGTTTCAGCCGTTCGGCGTCGGCCAGAGCCGCCTCACGGTCGCGAAGGGCCCCTTCGAGCTGGCGAGTGTCGGTGACGTCGGCGAAGCTGATCAAGGTGGCCCCATCCGGCAAGGGCCGCGACTGCCAGGCTACGATCCGGCGATCGGCGGTGACGACCTCGTCTGTGACCGGCGCGCGCGCCTTGGGATCAGGGTCGGTAATCCGGGCCTTGAGGTCGCGCCAGAACTGCAGATCGTGCAGACGGCGCACGCAGAGCTGGACGACCCCGTCGAAATCCAGCGCGGCGCCGAGTTGGCCGGAATCGACGCCCCAGAAGGTCTCGAAGGCCTCGTTGTGAAGTTTCAGCCGGCCGTCGGCGCCGAACACCGCGACCGCGTCGGTGAGTTTGTCCAAGGTCGCCTGCTGGACCTGAATCTGGTGGTTGAATTGTGTCTTCAGGCGCAGCTCAGGGGTGATGTCGGAGAACACCATCACCAGGCCGCCGTGCGGATCGGGTTGGCCGACCACTCTCAACGTCCGCTCGCCCGGGAGCCGCCAGAGCGCCTCGGGAGAGGCGGACAACTGCTCGTAGCGGGCGAGTTCCTCCGCCTTGAATTTCGCGTAGTCGACAGTCTCGGGCAGCCGTCGACGCTGGCGCAGGCGGTCCAGAAGCTCGCCGTGGGTGGGGTGGTCGGCGAGCCACGCCGGTTCCAGGCCCCAAAGGCTGGCGAAGGCGCCGTTGTGGAAGGACACGCGCTTGTCGCGTCCGAACACCGCCACCGCATCGCCGATGTGGCTCAAGGTGAGATCGTGAGCGGTAGTGAGGCGCTTGATCGTTTCGCCGAGCTCGTGGGCCTCGGTGATGTCCTGGGTCCAGACGCCGACTCCGCCTCCCTCCAGCGGATGAGCGAAGAAGCGCAGGGCCCGCCGGCCGTGCGGCAACGCCACCCAGCGCGCGTTCTCCCGGATCTCGCCAGAAGCGGCCGCATCGCGGACCACCGCCTCGAAGCCTCGGTCGAGGGACAGTGACCTCGCCGCGGCCTCCGCGAGTGTCGCGGCGCCGACTGCCGCGAGCCAGGCTGGGTTGGCCCACACCGGCGCGGCATTCGCGGCCGCGATCCACGCCGGTTCATTGCGGGCTTCCAAGAAGGCGGCAAGCATGGCGGCGGTCGGAAGGCCGGCGCGCAGGGGCGCGATGGCCGACAACCGAAGCCAGGCCATGGCGCCCGAAGATCGGCCTTCGGCGGAGACGCCGCCTTCCAGGCCTCCGACTTCGAAATCGCAGGGCTCGCCCCGCGCGAACAGGGCTTCCAGGCGACGCGCATGATCGGGATGGATCCTGGCGATCGCCTCGATCACCGCTTGTGGAAGTCCTTGAGAGCTGTTCTCAGGAGCCGCGCTCTTCACGCGAAGCACCGCGGCGCAGACCGCCAGACTCTCCTCGCCGGCCACCAGCCGCGCCCGGCCGGACTCGACGGCAATAAGAGCGGTGTCGAAGGCTTCGGCGCTCGCCTGGGCGGCGTCGGCCCGAGCGACGGCCTCGTCACAGGTGCGGGCGAGGAGCGCCAGGCGCGCCTTTGCGAGACGCCGGCCCACGAGGGCGAAGAGGGTCGCGCAGATCGCCAGGCACACCGCGCCGGCGGCGGCCGCGAGGGTGAGCTCCTGCGGAGTCATTGAGGCCGAGATCCCGAATCAGACGCGGCCCAAGATAGGCCCCCTCGAGCGCGTTTGGCGACCTTGCCGCTGGATCACCGCGCCCGCCGGCGCCGCTCCTACAGCATGACCGGCAGCTCTTTGATCCCGTTGATGAAGTTGGAGCGAAGACGCCGCGGCGGCCCTGTTGGGCGGAGGCCGGGAAGGCGGGTCAGCAGTTCCTCGAAGGCTATGCGCAACTGAAGCTCGGCGAGACGCTGACCGAGGCAGACATGCTCGCCGGTTCCAAAGCCAAGGTGCCGCGGCGCCCGCGGCCGGGTGGTGCGCGCGACATCGAAGCCGAAGGGGTCGTGGAAGACCGCCTCGTCACGGTTCGCCGAGCCGTACCACATGACGACCTTGTCGCCCTTGGCGATCGGCGTCCCCGCAAGGACGGTGTCCCTGGTCGCTGTGCGTCGCATGTGCTGAACCGGGGAGACCCAGCGCACGATCTCCTGCGCCGCATGGCCCAGCAGGGTCGGATCGGCGAGAAGTTTCGCCTGTTCTTCAGGATGTTCATCCAGCGCGATGAGCCCTCCAGAGATCGAGTTGCGGGTGGTCTCGTTTCCGGCGACCACCAGCAGGATGAATGTCCCCAAATAGCGCGAGACACTCATCTCGGAGCCGCGCTCGGCCCCTTCCACCAGCATCGAGATCAAGTCGCCGCCGGGTGTTTCCCGGCGCCTGGCCCACAGGGCCAGGGAATAGGCGGCCATCTCCTGGATGCAGGCGGCCATGTGCTCGGGACTGGAGCGCACTTCCGGGTCGTCCTCGCCGACCACGGCGTTGGACCACTCGAAGAGCTTGTCGCCGTCGGTTTCGCTGACGCCGAAGAGCTCCGCCAGAGTCTGGATGGCGTACGGAGCGGCGAAGAGCGAGACGAAGTCGACTGGGCCGCCCTGCCGCAGCGCACTCGCCTTCATCGCCTCGATGAGATTCACGGCTCGGCGGCGGATGCCGGCCTCCATCTCGCGCAACCGAATGGGCGTGAAGCCGCCCATCACCATCCGCCGGTAGGCCACGTGGCCCGGCGGATCCATCGAAATCATGGAGGCGTCGATGGCCTCGTCCCTGACCTGGGCCTCATCGAAGATCCGGTGGCCGCCGTTGGCCTTGGCCGATGAGAAAGTCGCCGGATCGGTGGAGACCGCGAGAACGTCGGCGTGGCGGGTGATTGCCCAGAACCCAGGTCCCTCCGCCTCGGGATTCCAGTGAACCGGATCGTGGGCTCGCAGCCAGGCGAAGGCTTCATGCGGGGTTCCGCCGAGGTAGAGGTCCGGATCCTTCAGGTCGATGGCGCCGGCGAAATCGGCGACTTCAGCGTCCATCCTCGAGCTCTCTCCGTGCCTTGGCCTTGGGCCATGATAGGCTCGCGCGCGCCACGCGCCCAGGGCGCCGGCCGCTGATCGGGAAGGCTCCGTTGAGACGATGACCGACTGGACCCGCGCCGTCGCGCCCTCTCTGGACGACTTCGCGACCCTGGCGGAGGCCGCCTTCGCCGCACTGCCGGCGGCGATCCGCCGGGCCGCCGGAGAGATAGTGTTTCGGATCGATGACTTCGCCTCCGCGGATCTCCTGCGAGATCTGAGAATAGGAGATCCTTTCGGGCTCAGTGGACTCTATGAGGGAGCGGACCTCACGCGGCGTTCGGTGCTCGGCCCGGCGCCACCGCCGTCCAGGGTCTTCCTCTACCGCCGACCGATCCTCGACGAATGGGCCGAGCGCGGCGATGTCACCCTCTCCGAGCTCATCGGCCATGTTCTGGTGCATGAGATCGGGCATCACATGGGACTTTCCGACGCCGACATCGAGGCGATCGAGGCTGACGAAGCCTGAAAAGCGGCCGTTTTCCCTTGGTGGCAAATCATGGCAGGTTCGCGCTTCGAGGATCAAAGGCGGGCGCGGACCGCACCCTTTGGGGAGGTAAGAAAGATCATGATCGTTCAGAACCATTCGTTGGTGGCGATCGTCACCCTGATTTCGCTGCTGCTGTATTTCATGATGGGACTTCGCGTTGGCGAGGGGCGGACCAAGTTTGGGATCGTCGCCCCCGCGGTCACCGGCCATCCCGAGTTCGAACGGCGCTACCGCGTTCAGGTCAACACGCTGGAGTGGCTGCCGATCTACATCGTCTCGCTGTGGCTGTTCGCTCTCTATTGGAACGACCGTATCGCCGCCCTGGTGGGCGTGGTGTGGATTGTCGGCCGCATCCTCTACATGGTCAGCTATTCGAAGGACGCCGCGAGCCGTGGGCCGGGATTCGGCATCCAGGCCCTCGCGACGGGATTCCTGCTGTTCGGAGCCCTGGGCAAGATCATCTGGGTGGCGATCCACACGGGAGTCTGATCGGTTCGCCGTCATCTCCAAGCCCGCGCCGGGGCCCGACGACGGCGCTCGGCTCAACTGAGCCGCCGACACAAGCGCGCTGCATCCTTTAGCGGGGCGCCATCCTGATCGCGCCGTCTAGGCGGACGTCCTCGCCGTTGAAATAGCCGTTGGTGATCATGGTCAGGGCCAGTTGGGCGTATTCGTGCGCCATGCCGAGCCGCTTGGGGAATGGAACCGAGGCGGCGAGGGCCTCGCGGACATTGGGCGGCGCTGCGTTCATCAAGGGCGTGTCGAAGATCCCCGGCAGGATGGTGTTGACACGGATCCCCTCGCTCATGAGATCTCTGGCGATGGGCAGAGTCATGCCGACCACGCCGCCCTTGGAGGCCGAATAGGCCGCCTGGCCCATCTGCCCGTCCTCGGCGGCTACCGACGCGGTGTTCACGATCGCGCCCCGCTCTCCATCCTCGAGCGGCTCGAGGGTGAGCATCCCCGCGGCGCTCTTGGCGATGCAGCGGAAGGTGCCCACCAGGTTGATCTGAATGATCATGTTGAAGGCGGCGAGGGGAAAGTGTCGGATCTCGCCGCTATTGCGGTCCCGGCCGGCGGTCTTGGCCGCGTTGCCGGTGCCGGCGCAGTTGACCAGGATACGCTCCTGGCCAAGGGCTTCGCGGGCCTTGGCGAAGGCGGCGTCGACCTCCTCGTCGGATGTCACGTTGCACTTGCAGTAAACCCCGCCGACTTCCTTGGCGACACCCTCACCCTTGACCTCGTTCATGTCGAAGATGGCCACCCTGACGCCATGGCTCGCAAGGGCCCGCACCGTGGCCTCGCCAAGCCCCGAAGCGCCGCCGGTGACGACTGCGACGATGGAGGAGTCGAGCTTCATGGTCGTGTTCCTGTTGGCCGCCGCGAGAAGATCCGCGGCGATTGAGGGGGTTTAGCGCTGCCGGCGGTCCGGCAAAAGCATCACGCCACGTCAAGGCGCCTCGGCGAGGCGAGGTCGCCGCGCTCGGGTTTCTTCCGCGCGTCGCCGAACCCAGCCATGAGCTAGAGCCGCCAATGCCCAGCGACCAGGGCGGCGAACAGCAGAAGGCCGGCGATGGTGTTGGACTTGAACAATGCCAAGGCTCGCGCGGGTCGGTCCAGCCTCAGGCGCGCCGCCTGCCAGGCGAGCTGGACGCCCAGCAATGCCGCGAAAGGCAGAAATGGGTTCCCCAATCGTCCAGACTTCCAGACCAGGAGTGTTAGGGCAAGGCTCGCGGCGTAGAAGGCGGACACCGCGATCGGGGCGGAGCCTCCCAAGCGCCTGGCCGCGGACTTGACGCCCGCCAGGGCGTCGTCTTCGAGGTCCTGGACTGCATAGATGGTGTCATAGCCTAGGGTCCAGGCGACGCCGCCGGCGTAAAGGAGCAGGGCTGGAGGGCCAAGGCCGAGCCATGCGACTGGATGGGGCGCAGCCGCCGCGAATCCCACCAGCGCACCCCAGTTGAACGTCAGGCCGAGCCACGCCTGGGGCCACCAGGTGATCCGCTTCATGAACGGATAGGCGGCGACCAGCGCGAGCGAGGCGGCGCCCAGCACGATACTCGCCCGGTTGAGGTTCACCAGGATCAGCAAGCTCGCCAGCGAGCAGCCGATCACGAAGACCCAAGCCGCTGGGACTGAGATCTGGCCGGAGGCGACCGGGCGGCCGGCCGTGCGCGCGACCAATGCGTCGAGGTCCTTGTCGACGATGTCGTTGTAGGCGCAGCCCGCGGCGCGCATCAGCGCCGATCCCAAGGCGAAGAGTACGAGCAGTCGCCGGCTCGGCCACTGACCGCGCATCGCGCCGGCCAGGGCGATCCCCTGCCAGCCGGGGAGCATCAAGAGCCAGATTCCGGTCGGCCGATCGAGGCGGCCCAGCTTCAGCCAGGGCTTCAGGAACTCCGGCGCGTACCGGTCGACCCAATTTGCCGCCGCCGCGTCGGGGAGCGCTGCGCTCACCGGCCGCTAAAAGCCCACCCGCTGGGTGATCGCCCCGTCGCAGATGAGATTCGCCCCGGTTATGAAGCTGGCGCGTGAACTGGCAAGGAACACCGCGGCGCTCGCCACCTCCTGAGGCGTTCCCATCCTGCCCATCGGATTGCGAGCGAGGACGCTTCTGTAGAGGTCGGGCATGTGCTGCTCGACCATGTTCCACACCCCGCCCTTGAAATAGATGGAGCCCGGAGAGACCATGTTGGCCCGAATGTTCCGCGACGCGAGATCGCGGGCGAGACTCTTCACATAGGGGATGAGCGCGGCCTTCACCGCGCTGTATGGCCCCCGCGGACCGCTGATCTCGACCGCCGAAACCGTGCCGATCACCACCACCGCGCCGGCGCCGGACTTCTCCAGGTGCGGGACGGCGGCCTCGCAGCCGCGAACGGTCGAGAGGATGTCGACGTCGACCGCGTTGCGCCAGCTCGCCGGGTCGTTGCCCCCGCCCATCGCTCCGGAGATGTTCGAGACGAATACGTCCAGGCCCTCCAGCCTCTGGGCCATTCGGTCGACGAAGGCGGCCAGCGCCTCGGCGTCGGCGACGTCGAACGTCTCGCCGGCCGCCTTCACCCCCCGGGACTCGAATGCCGTCACCGCATCTTTGACCTGATCGGCGGTCCTGGCGCACACCGCGATGTCGCAGCCCTCCTCGACCAGCAGATCGGCGATCGCCCGCCCGATGCCGCGGGTCCCGCCGGTGACGATCGCCTTCTTGCCCTTCAGCCCCAGGTCCATCGCGCGGCCTCCTTGTCGCCAGAGGCGTCAGCAAGCCCGATGCGAACGGCCGAAGCAAGCTCTGTGGCTTTGGCGCCATGGGGGAGGGGAATGTTCCGGAGCGCCCTCGCGCGATCTGCCGAACACGGCTATGTGATCGCCCACTCCGAGCCCCGTCATGGAACAGTACGAAGACGACGAGAGCACCCGGCGGCGGGTGCTTTCCAACGGCCAGGTTCTGGCCTTCATCGGCGGCTATTGGCGCCGCCGACCGTGGCTGCTCGCCGGTACGGTGAGCCTGACCCTCATCGCCATAGCCTGCGAACTGCTGGTGCCGCGGGCCGCCCAGGCCCTCGTCGACGCGGCCATCGCCGGTCCCGCCCGCGCCGCCGACGCCTGGGCCGCGTGGGCTTTCTTCGTGGGCGTCTATCTCGCCTCCTCGGTGCTGCGCAATTGCGCGATGCGGTTCTTCATCCCCCTGGCCACCCGGACCATGCAGGAGATGACGAGCGAAGGTTTCAGGCGGGTCCAGGGCTTTTCCGCCGACTGGCACGGCGACACCTTCGCCGGCGCGACGGTGCGGCGGCTCTCCCGGGCCATGTGGGGCTACGACGTGGTCGCCGACGCCGTCGTCATCTGGATCGGGCCGGCCCTGATCGTTCTTCTCGGCCTTTCGATTCAGATGGCGCTGCGCTGGCCGCTCATCGGCGCCTTCTCCCTGGCCATGATCGCCATCTACATCGCCGGAAACATCGGCCTTTCCAATCTCTATGTGCGCAAGTTCCAGCTGCGTTCGGTGGCCCTGGATTCCCGCATCGGCGGGGCCCTTGCCGATTCGATCTCCTCCAATCCCACGGTCAAGGGATTCGGCGCCGAGCTGCGGGAAGAAGCGCGGATCGACACCGTCACCGGCGACTGGCGATCGGCGACCACCCGGACCTGGCAGCGCTACACCGACGTCTGGCTGATCCAGAACATGATGTTGAGCGGCCTGCAGGCGGGCCTCACCGGCCTGATGGTGCTGCGCTGGACCAAAGGTCAGGCCGGTGGGGGCGACGTCGCCTTCGTCATCGCCTCGTTCCTGCTGATGAGCGGATATCTGCGCAACATCGGCGACAACATCCGCATGATGCAGCGGGGCTTGGCGGACGTCGAGGATGTGGCGCGCTATGCCCGAACGGCGCCACAGGTCGCCGACGCGCCCGGCGCGCCGCGGTTCCTGGGCCAGGTCGGCGAGGTCGTGTTCGATGATGTGACCTTCGCCTACAAGAGCGCTGACCGGCCGATCTTTGACCGCTTCTCGCTGACCATCGCTCCGGGGGAGCGGCTGGCCCTGGTCGGGGCGACGGGGTCGGGCAAGTCGACCTTCGTCAAGCTGGTCCAGCGCCTCTACGACCTCCAGCGAGGCGCGATTCGCATCGATGGCCAGGACATCGCCGCCGTGACCCAGGCGAGCCTGCGCCAGGCCATCGCGGTCGTGCCTCAGGACCCGGCCCTCTTCCACAGGACGATCGCGGAGAACATCTCCTATGCGCGTCCGGACGCGACGGCCGAGGAGATCGCGCTCGCCGCCGAGCGCGCCCGCGCCCACGACTTCATCGCCGCCTTGCCTCTGGGCTACGACACCCTCGTCGGCGAGCGCGGCGTGAAGCTCTCGGGCGGCGAACGCCAGAGAGTGGCGATCGCCCGAGCGTTTCTCGCCGACGCGCCGATCCTCGTCCTGGACGAAGCAACCTCGTCGCTCGATGTCGAAACCGAGGTCAAGGTGCAGGCGGCCACCGAGGAACTGATGGCGGGTCGCACGACCATTGTCATCGCCCACCGCCTCTCGACGATCCGCAGCGCCGACAGGATCCTGGTCTTCCAGGATGGGCGGGTGGTGGAAGAGGGCAGGCACCTCGAACTTGTCGCCAAGGGCGGGACCTATGCGCGGCTGCATGCCGTGACTCTCGGAACGCCCTGACGCAACGGCCCGGCCGCGGTGCATGTGGCCAAGCTTCCCGGTCGCGACTCAGCGGATTTTCGAACGCGCCTGTGGTGAGCGAAATTCCAGCGCCTCAAGAAGAACGGCCGAGAGGTCGCCCCTTACCATGACGCGCGTCTCGTCGAGGCCGAGCCACCCGGCCATTGCCCGCAGTTCTCCGGCGAGGGCGGCGGCCGTTTCGCCCGCCTCCGCCCCCGGCTCGAGGTGGGCGGCCTGGACGACGAGGACCTTTTCCTTGCGGTCGGCCTTGAGGTCGACGCGGGCGGCGATCCGGTCGCCTAGAAGGAACGGCAGCACGTAGTAGCCGTGCTCGCGCTTTTCCGCGGGGGTGTAGATCTCCAGGCGGACACGGGCGCCGAACAGCCGCTGGGTCCGATCACGGGCCCAGATCAGGTTGTCGAAAGGCGAGAGCAGGGCGGTGGCGGCGATGCGCCGCGGCGCGCGCGCCCCAGGATCGAGGTAGGCGCCCTGGCGCCAGCCTTCGACACCGACCGGCAGGAGTTCGCCAGCCTCGACCAGTTCCCGTACCCGGTTTCGCGTCTCGCCGAGCGGCATCCGAAAGTAGTCTCTAAGATCGCTCTCGGTGGCGACGCCCATCGCCCGCGACGCGACCTTGAGCAGCAGGCGCTGAGCCTCGGCTTCGGTGGGGGTCGGGGCGTCAATGACTGCGCGAGGCAGAACCCTCTCGGTCAGGTCATAGACCCGTTCGAAGCCGCGCCGGGTGCGGGTGGTGATGAGCCCGGCCCAGAACAGCCACTCCAGAGCGCGCTTGCCGTTGCTCCAGTTCCACCAGCCCGAGCGGCGCGTGCCGTCGGCGAAGTCACCCCCGGTGAGCGGCCCTTCGCGCTCGATGCGACCCAGCACGGCGTCGATGTAGTCCCGCCGCTCGCGCCCGAACCGCGCCAGGCCGGACCAGGTCTCGCCCGCCCGGGCCCGCTCCATGCGCCAGCGGAAGAGCGGCTGGAGCTCGACCGGCAGCAGCGAGGCCTCATGGCCCCAGTATTCAAAGAGAGAGCGCTTGCTTCCCCAGGCCTCGGCTTCAAGGAGTTCGCGCCGGTAGGGTCCCAGGCGCGAGAACGCCGGCAGATAGTGGGTGCGCACCACCACGTTCACCGAATCGATCTGGATCGCCCCCAGCCGCCGGATCGTGCGCCTCAGCCGGCGGCCATCGGCGACGGCGGGCGGCGCATCGGCGAAGCCTTGGGCGGCCAGAACGATGCGGCGGGCCTGGCCGGCGGAGAGATCGCGACTCATGCAGGCGAGCCTAGACCGGCGCGGGCGAAATCGGCCACGGTGGATGCTCGGCCCGCGACCACAGCCAAGAGGCGGCGATGACCCACCCCGCGCACCCGGCGAGCGGCGCTCGCTTCGGCGACCGCCTGCGCTTGCCGGAGCGGCGCTCGCCGTCGTGAGCGTCGAGCTCGTCAAGCCCACCCTGGTGCATTTGCCGCAGTACGCCGCGGCGCTGAAACGCGGCTGGTCGCCGGACAATTTGCGCGGAGCGATCGCCGCGCGCGCGCAACTGCGGGCGATCGGGCGCGACGCGGAGGCGTTCGTCGCCGGGCTCGACGATCCGCAGGCGCTCGCCGGGCAGATCACCTTGCCTGACTGTTCCACCGCCGAGCGGCTCCCCGGCTTCCATCGCTGGCTGTGGGACGGCGCGTTCTGCGGCACGATCGGCTTTCGCTGGCGGCCAGGGACCCCTGAGCTGCCGCCGCATGTCCTGGGCCATATCGGCTATGCGGTGGTTCCCTGGAAACAGGGCCTGGGCTACGCGACACGCGCCCTGGGCCTGCTGCTCCCCGCGCCACGGGCGATCGGCCTTGCCTACGTCGAGCTGACCACGGACCCCGACAACCTCGCCTCGCAGCGGGTGATCCTTGCCAACGGGGGCCGGCTCGTCGGAAGGTTCAGCAAACCAGCGTCGTTCGGCGGCGCTGACGGTCTGCGTTTTCGGATTGATCTTTGAAGGACACTCGATGAGATGAGCGATGTTCCGCCCGACCGATTGGCCACCGACCCGGACAGTCCCTTCCACGACGCCGTCCTGCTCGAGCGTGGGGTGGGGGTCCGATTCAAGGGAGTGGAGAAGACCAACGTCGACGAATATTGCGTGAGCGAGGGCTGGGTCAGGCTCACGGTCGGCTCGACTGTGGATCGCCGCGGCAAGCCGATGACGATCAAGCTGCAGGGCACGGTCGAGCCGTACTTTCGGGACGCCAGTTGATCGCACGCCCTCAGGCGTGATCCAGAATGCGTTTGGGACGATACGGCGCCTCGAGCGCCTTGACCTCCTCGTCGCCGAGTTCGACCGAAAGGCCGGCCAGGGCGTCATCGAGGTGATGGGCCTTGGAGGTTCCGACGATCGGGGCGGTCACGGCCGGATTGCGCAGCACCCAGGCGAGGGCGATCTGCATGTTGGAGACCGCCCGCGCCTTGGCGACCGCGCTCACCGCCTCGACCACCGCGTGGTCGGCCTCCCGGTAATAGAGCCTGGGCGCGAATTCATCGCTCCGCGCCCGCTCGGTGTTTCCTTCGCCTGGATTTCCCCGTCCCCCGGCAAGGAACCCGCGCGCCAGCGGCGACCAGGGAATGACGCCGACGCCCTGGTCCCGGCACAGAGGCAGCATTTCCCGCTCCTCCTCGCGGTAGACGAGGTTGTACTGCGGCTGCATCGAGACGAACGCCGCCCAGCCGTTGGCGCGCGAGGCGGCGAGCATCTTCATGAACTGCCAAGCGTACATCGACGAGGCGCCGATGTAGCGGGCCTTGCCGGCGCGAACGACGTCGTCAAGGGCCTCCAGGGTCTCCTCGATGGGGGTGTCGTAGTCGAACCGGTGGATCTGGTAGAGATCGACATAGTCGACGCCGAGCCGGGCCAGGCTGCGGTCGATGGCGTCGAAGATGTGCTTTCGCGACAGCCCGCGGTTGTTGGCGTCGGCGCCCATCGGTCCGTTGACCTTGGTGGCGATGACCACCTCATGGCGCTTGGCGTATTCCTTGAGCGCCTTGCCGGTGACCCGCTCGCTTTCGCCGGCGGAATAGACGTCGGCGGTGTCGAAGAAGTTGACCCCGGCTTCGACGGCGTTCCTGAAAAAGGGCAGACTGGCCTCCTCGTCCAGGACCCAGGGCCGCCACTTCGAGCTGCCGAAGGTCATGCACCCCAGGCACAGGCGCGAGACCTTGAGCCCAGTGTTCCCCAGACGGACATACTCCATGGGCGGCTCTTCCTTCTCAGCTTGCCAACCGGCCGTCCTCGACCGCGCCCTCTTCGAACGGGAACAGGATTGTTCGGTCCGGAGCTTCGATCTTGTCCCTGATCTCGGCAGGGGCGAGCACACGCAACAGGTGGCGAATGACATTCACCCGCGCCAGCTTCTTGTGGTCGGTGTGAACGCACGTCCAAGGGGCGATGGCGGTGTGGGTGCGGCAGAGCATTTCGTTGCGGGCCCGCGAATAGGCCTTCCACTTCTTTTGGGCGACACCGTCGAGGTCACTGATCTTCAGCTGCCTGAGCGGATCCTCGCGGCGGGCGTCGAGGCGGGAGGCCTGTTCCTTCTTGGATATGTCGAGCCAGATCTTCACCAGGCGGATGTCGGCTTCCTCGAGCATCCGCTCCAGGGCCGGGACATCGCGCAGGAAATCCTCGGTTTCGCGCGGCGTGCAATAACCCATCACCGCCTCGACCCCGGCCCGGTTGTACCAGGAGCGGTTGAAGATCACGAAGTCGCCTGCGGCGGGCAGATGAGAGATGTAGCGCTGGAAATACCACTCCGTGCGTTGCCGATCCGAGGGCTTTGGCAGGGACATCACGCGGGTGTTTCGCGGCGCGAGGTGCTCGGTGATGCGCTTGATGGTTCCGTCCTTGCCGGCGCCGTCTCGACCCTCAAAGATCACCAGGGCCTTGTCCCCTTTCGCCACAGCCCATTTCTGATAGCGGACGAGAGCGATCTGAAGTTCGATGAGATCGTGTTTGTAGGACTGTGCTTTGGCCATTGACGGTCAACCTAGCCACCTTTGCGCGCTGCCCGCCAGCGCCGCTTCGAAAGGAAACGCGTGATCCGGCTTTTCGTCACCGATCAAATGGAGACGGGACGCGAGGTTGGACTCAGCGAAGGCCAGGCCCACTATCTCGTCGACGTGATGCGACTGACCGGCGGCGAGGAGGTGCTCGCCTTCAACGGCCGCGATGGCGAATGGCGCTCTCGCTTGTCCAGGGCCGCGAGGCGCGCGTGGGTTCTCGTTCCGGAGGCTCTGTCGCGGCAGCAGGCCGCGGGCCCCGACCTCGATCTCCTGGTCGCGCTCGTCAGGCGCCCCAGGCTGGAAACCATCGTCGAAAAGGCGGCGGAACTCGGGGTGCGGCGGGTGCGGCTGCTGACAACCGAGCGCACCGGCCCCGGGCGCGCCAACATGGGAAGGCTCGAGGCGATCGCCACGGAGGCGGCCGAACAGACCGGCCGCCTGGACGTGCCGAAGATCCTTCCGGCGGCTCGGTTGAAAGAGATTCTCTCGGCGTGGAGCGGCGAACGGCGTTTGATGTTTTGCGATGAAAGCGGGGCCGCTCAGCGGGCCCTGGAGGCGCTGGGGTCCGCGCAAGGCGGATCGTGGGGGATTCTGATCGGCCCCGAAGGCGGCTTCTCTCCCGCCGAGCGGGCGCGGATTCGCGCGGTCCCGGGCGTAGCGCCGGTGGGACTGGGTCCGCGAATCCTGCGCGCCGACACCGCGGCCGTCGCCGCCCTGGCCCTCTGGCAGGCGGCGCTCGGCGACTGGCGGGGGGCTTGAGCTTGCCGACCTTGCGGCCCACTTGAGTTCCAAGGGACGCAAAACCTTGGCGCGGAACGCCGGGAGATGAGGTTCGGGGCCCCTGGGAGGGAAGGAGATCGGCATGGCCGGCACGCTCTGCGAGGACCGACCGCTGGTCCTTGCCGACCTCATCGGGTGGTTCGAACAGGGCGCCAAGGCCCCCGCTGATTTCCGCGTCGGCGCCGAGCACGAGAAGTTCGTCTTCCGCCTCGGCAGCCACGCGCCGGTCGCCTATGGCGGGCCCGCGGGCATACGCGCGCTCATGGAGGGGATGATGCGCTTTGGCTGGACGGGCGCATACGAACCCAGTCCGACCGGCGGCGAAACCCTGATTGGGCTTTCGCGCGGACTCGCCAACGTCAGCCTCGAGCCGGGCGGACAGTTCGAACTATCCGGAGCGCCGCTGCACTCAATGCACGATATCTGCGAGGAGACCGGCCAGCATCTCGAAGAAGCCAAGGTGGTGGCCGCGGAGCTGGGTCTTGGCTTCCTGGGTCTCGGCTTCACCCCGGTGTGGCGGCGCAACGAAATCCCCGCCATGCCCAAGGGCCGCTACAAAATAATGCGCGAATACATGCCCAAGGTCGGCGGCCTTGGCCTGGATATGATGTTTCGCACCTGCACCGTCCAGGCCAATCTCGACTTCGCCGACGAGGCGGACATGGTGGCGAAGTTCCGTGTCAGCTTGGCGCTGCAGCCGATCGTCACCGCGCTCTTCGCCAATTCCCCTTTCACTGACGGTGCGCCCAACGGCTTTCTTTCGGCCCGGGCCAACGTCTGGACCGACACCGATCCGGACCGCACCGGGATGTTGGACTTCGTCTTCGACGATGGGTTCGGCTTCGAGGCCTACACCCGCTACGCGCTCGGCGTGCCGATGTATTTCGTCAAGCGCGACGGGGGCTACATCGATGTCGCCGGCCGTTCCTTCGCCGAGTTCATGAGCGGCAAGCTCGCCGAGGCGCCCGGCCAGAGGGCGACCATCAAGGACTGGGTGGACCACACCAGCACGATCTTTCCCGAGGTCCGCCTCAAACAGTACCTGGAGATGCGCGGCGCCGACGCCGGACCTTGGACGCGGCTCTGCGCCCTGCCGGCCCTCTGGGCCGGCCTGCTCTACGATCCGGCGGCCCTGGCCGCTGCGTGGGACCTTTGCAAGCGATGGTCGGCGGCCGACCGCGACGTCCTGCGGGGCGATGTCGCGCGCCTGGCGCTCAAGGCTTCGATTGGCGGTCGCTTCGTCCAGGATGTGGCCAAGGACATGCTCCTGATCGCCAGGGAGGGTCTCAAGCGCCGCAACCGCCTTTCAGCGGGAATGGTGGACGAAACCGGCTATCTGGAGGAACTCGAGGACATCGCCGAGAGCGGAATCACCGCCGCCGAGCGGCTGCTGCAGCTTTATCACGGCCCCTGGCGCGGGAATGTTTCGCAGGTGTTCGAAGCCTTCGCCTACTAGCTTTTCCGCGAACCACTTCACGGTTCGGAGGGATCGACCGTGTTTGCCGACCAGTGCTCCTGTTGCGAGGCGCCCTCGCCGGCGTCGGTGTGCAGAACGACCTCGTCCGCGGAGAGTGTCGGCCCGGTGTCCTCGACGCCATAGACTTCGACCGGATGGGGAAAGAAGGCGATCCGGCCGCGGATCGCCTCCATCGCCGGGTAGGGGTCCTCGTAGGACCAGGCGGCGTCCTCCGCCAGATCACCGTCCATGAGCACGCTGAAATAGCTCGCCCGTCCCTTGTACGGGCAATGGCTGCGGCGGTCGGAGCGGGAGAAATACTCCATGGAGACGTCTTCGAGCGGGAAGTAGGCGACCGGATGGTAGCCGGCCTCGTCGAGGATGAGGGCATTGTCGCTGTCGGCGATGACATGGCTCATGTAGCGGGCCCGCAGGCGCCGGGGGCTCGCGGCGAGGCTGATCGGATGATCCGGCCCGGCGATCTTTTGAGTTTCCACGTTTCATGATCCCTGGTTGCTGGAAACAACGCTCGAGAGGCTCTCCACGATCCCCGCGGAACCTAGGCGCGAAGGGCCGATTGTGATCGGCGCGGCGCCGTGGTTGTCTGGGCGTCGGCGGCGCCGTCGCGGTCGATGTCGCGCCACGGCCCGGCGAGTGATCTTCGGCGCATGAACAGCATCGTCGTCATCGTCGGCGTCCTTGTCACCGTCCTGACCGGAATCCCCGTCCTCATCCAACTCCTTCGCGATCACCCGCGCGGCCTGTTCATCCTGTTCTTCGCCGAGATGTGGGAGCGCTTTTCATACTACGGCATGAGGGGTCTGCTGGTCTTCTACCTGACGCAACAATTCCTGTTCGATGACAAGTTCGCGAGCAGCCAGTACGGCTCCTACGCCACCCTTGTCTATCTGCTGCCGCTGATAGGCGGGGTCGTGGCCGACCGCTATCTCGGCGCGCGCAAGGCGGTCGCCTTCGGGGCCCTGCTGCTCGTGGCCGGCCATTTGACCATGGCGATCGAGAGCCCGCCCGCCCACCAGGCGCTCGCCTACCGCGGCGCGCGCTACGCCTTTGAGGTCAGCGGCCGGGGCGACGAGCGCCAGGCGAAGCTGATCGTCGCCGGGCGCGGCTATGGCTTCGCCACCACCGCCGATGGGGCGTTCCACATCCAGGGACTGGCTCCCGGCGCGGTGTTGCCCAACGTCCTGCCCAAGGGTTCCTACGAACTGCCCGTGCAGAGCCGCAGCCCGCTGTTCGTGGACGTCCTTTACCTCGCCCTGTCGCTGATCATCATGGGTGTGGGGTTCCTCAAGGCGAACATCTCCTCGATCGTCGGCCAGCTCTATGCGCAGGGCGATCCACGTCGCGATCCGGGATTCACCCTCTACTATTACGGGGTCAATCTGGGTGCCTTCTGGGCCGCGATCCTTTGCGGGTATCTGGGTCAGAACTACGGTTGGAAATTTGGCTTCGGCCTGGCCGGAGTGGGCATGCTGGCCGGCTACGCCACCTTCATGGCCGGTCGCCGCCTCCTCGAAGGCAGGGGCGAGCCGCCCGATCCGGAGCGCCTCGCAAGGCCGCTCATCGGGCCGGTGAACCTGGAATGGCTGATCTACGCGGCCGGCTTGGTCGGCCTGGGCGCGGTGTGGATCCTGGTTCAGCACAACAGGGTCGTGGGAGGCGCGCTCGCCATCGGTTCGCTGGCGGCCGTCGCATACGTCGGCCGGTTCATGATCAGGCGCTGCGGCAAGGTCGAGCGCGAGCGACTGTTTCTCGCCCTGGTCCTGATCTCTGGCTCGGTCGTCTTCTTCACCCTCTTCGAACAGGCCGCGACATCGCTCAACCTGTTCGCCGAACGCAATACCCAGCTCGCGCTCACCCACCGGCCGCTGGTGGTCGAGATCCTTGGGCGCCGCGTGTTCTTCGCGGCGCGCTCGATGCTGCCGGCCATGCCTGCGGGGTCCTTGTGGGTGGACATGGGCTTTGACGCCGCCCAGACCCAGTCGTTCAACGCGGGCTTCATCCTCATCCTGGCCCCGTTCTTCGCCGCGCTCTGGGGCTGGCTGGGCCGGCGCGGGCGCGACCCGAACCCGGTGCTGAAGTTCGGCCTGGGTCTGGTCCAGGTCGGGCTGGGCTTCCTGGTGATCGTCTGGAGTCAGGGCCTGGCCGACGCCCACTTCCGCCTGCCCCTGCTCGTGCTGGGCTTCACCTATCTGCTGCACACCACCGGCGAGCTTTGCCTGAGCCCGGTGGGCCTGTCCGAAATCACCAAGCTCTCGCCGCCGATCCTTGTCTCGACGCTCATGGCGGTGTGGTTTCTCTCCGTGTCCTGGGCCGAGTACATCGGCGCCGCCATCGCCGCGCTCACCGGCGCGAAGACCGCTGGGGGTCAGGTGCTCGATCCGGCCGCGGCGCTGCACACATCGCTGCACATGTTCGGGGTCATCGGCTGGGTCGGCATCGCCTTTGGCGTGGCGTTCCTCATCCTCGCGCCCTTCATCAAGGGCTGGGCGCATGGGGTGAATGACCCCGCGGGCCATCGCGCCGCCGGCGCGCCGTCATAGGCCTCCGGCCGCCGGCTGGCGAACTGGGCCGTCCGTCAGCCGAAGTTCTTGCGCACGCGCAGATAGATCTCGCGGCCGAAATGCAGGTCGCGCAGGTCGGTGAAGGCGAGACCGGAGACATTGCGCGGGCCGCCGTAGACCTGCCGCAGGTGCTCGAATCCGCGGGCGCCGGCATTCTGGATCTCGAACCGCAGGGCGAGGTCCGGCCGTGGCTTGTATTCGGCGAACAGCACGACGAAGGTCTTCAGCTTGTCGGTATCGATCTCATTGAACCGGTAATAGGTCTCCCGCCACTGGTTGAAGATGTCGAAGCCCCAGTCGGCCTTCCATTTCGGCAGGCCCTGGGTGAAGTGCACCTCGCCGTCGAGGGGGTGCAGACCCGAAATCGGGCGCGCCGCAAGGGTGGTGGGATCGATCACCCGCGATGATCGCCAGGTGGCGACGCCGGTGAGCACGCCGCGGGCCAGGCCGATCCTGTCGGTGGGCACGGTGAAGGTGACCGCCGCCTCGTCCTTGACGCCCGGGCCGATGTTGCCCGGAGCATCGTAATCGCCAGCCGGATCGAAGATCGGCGCCCGGTCGATGACATCCTGGAGCCAGTAGTGGCGCAGGGTCAGGGTGATGTCGGCACCGGCCCAGAAGCGATGATCCAGGCTCGCCTCGACCACCCAGTCGGTCTGCGGACGCAGGTCCGGATTGCCGGCGTGGACGCCGCCGTTGGAGAGCGAGGCGGTGGACGAGGCGAAGTCGTCGAAATTGAGCTGCCCTACCTCCCGCTCGAAGCGCAGGCGCAGCTGGTCGCGAGCGTCGGCGTTCCACGTCGCCACGATGCGCGGCTTGGGATAGGCCAGAGTCTTGCTCTGGACGACATCGCCGCTCGAGGCGATGCGCGAGCCCTCGGCGCGCAGCCCTGCCTCGAGGGTCAGGCTGGGGCGGACCCGCCAGGTGGCGGTGGCGAAGGCTTCGCCACGCTCTTCGGTCACCAGCACGTTCGCCGCCGGGATCGCCACCGGCGCTCCGTCCTGGATGTAGAGGGTGTGGTCCTGCAGCCAGTTGAAGTCGGCCTCGCCGCCTGTCTCGAAGGAGAGCGCCTCGCCGGGATCGTACTTCACCGTGGCCCGGGCGATGCTCTCGCCGGTGGATTTGCGCAGCGCGTAGTGGGCGCTCGAGCCGCTCTGGATGAGGGTGATGGCCGTGCCGCTGTCGCTGAGGTCGGCGGTGTAGTCGTTCCTGCCCACTTGCTGGAGCAGGAAGGCCTGCAGGCTCGCCCGCGCGCCCAGGCCATGATCGTACCGCAGGCCGACCTCGGCGGTCTCCTGGCGCTGGTGGTCGTGCTCGAAGGCGCGCCCGGCGGGGATCAGGCTGTCGTCCTGGGTGTAGTCGTAGGGGTTGGAGAAGAGCGATCCGTCGAGGCGCAGCTTGCCGCCGGCGACCGGAGTTTCGATGGCCCCGGTGGCCTTGTAGTTGTGGGCCGCGCCGTCGGACTCTTCGGGACCCTGGCCAATGACGACCCCCTGGCCATCGCGCGCGATTCGCGGTCCATCGCCGGCGCCGTCGTCATAACCCTTGCCGACGAGCAGAGAGCCTTCGAGGGAAGTCTGGCCGAGCCGCCTGGAAGCCACCGCCTGAACGCCGAACCCCGCCCGGCCGTCGTAGATCCGCGTTGCGGAGGCCGAGACGATGAGCTGACCGGGCGTGTCAGTGCGCCTGACCACATTGGCGATCACCGTCTTGCCCTGCATGTCCACGCCCGGCGCGCCGCCGCGGATGAGATCGATGCGCAGGACCGAGGAGGCCGGAATGCGCTTCAGGATCTCGTCGAGGCCGTCGCCCTTGGCCGCCGGCCGCGCGCCATCGATGAGGACGTTGCCGGCGGCGCCGCCGAAACCTCGCACCGGATCGCCCTTGTCGAGAGCGAAGCCGGGCAGGAGAACCACCATGTCGAGGGCCGTCGTCGGCTGCGCCGCGGCGAAAAACGCCGGGGGAAAGCTGGTGATCGCCTGTTCGATCTTGGCCACGGCCAAGCCCGGCCCGGCGCCGGCCGCAGACCCTCCCGCCACGAAGCCGGCAACTATCATCATGGCGAAGGTCAAACGCGCCGTCCCGTTCTGTGCGGGCTCTTGCTGGCAAACCGCCCGGACGCGCGCCAGTTAAATCGCGGTAAGTGGGCCCCTACAGGCTTGTCCCGCCGACGGTGAGGCCGGTGAGCTTCAGCGACGGCTGGCCCACGCCCACGGGCACCCCCTGACCGGCCTTGCCGCAAACTCCGATGCCGGGGTCGAAACAGAAATCGTCGCCGATCATGGTCACCCTGGTAAGCGCCGAGGGGCCGTCGCCGATCAGGGTTGCGCCCTTGACCGGGGTGGTGATCTTGCCGTCTTCGATCAGATAGGCCTCGGTGCATTGAAAGACGAACTTGCCGTTGGTGATGTCCACCTGGCCGCCGCCGAAGTTCGCGCAGTAGAGGCCCCGCTTGGTCGAGGCGATCATTTCAGGCCGCGGCGCGCTTCCCGCGAGCATCCCGGTATTGGTCATCCTCGGCATCGGAAGATAGGCGTAGGATTGCCGCCGGCCATTGCCCGTGGGCGCCATTCCCATCAGCCGGGCGCTCTGGCGATCGTGCATGTAGCCGACCAGGATTCCGTCTTCGATGAGGATCGTGCGGGAGGTGGGCGTGCCTTCGTCGTCCACGGTCAGCGAACCGCGCCGATCGAGGATCGCGCCGTCGTCGAAGACCGTCACCCCCGGAGCGGCCACCCGCTCGCCGATCCGCCCGGAGAAGGCGGAGGTTCCTTTGCGGTTGAAGTCCCCCTCCAGTCCGTGGCCGACCGCCTCATGAAGGAGCACGCCGTTCCACCCGGGGCCGAGGACCACATCCATCTCGCCCGCGGGACACGGCACGGCTTCCAGATTGACCAAGGCCTGCCTCAGAGCCTCCTCCACCTGGTCTTTCCATTGCTCCGGCCTTATCCAGATCTCGAAACTCGTGCGCCCCCCTGCCCCGGAAAGGCCGGTCTCTCGCCGCCCCCCACTCTCCACCGTCACCTGGACATTCAACCTCGCCAGTGGCCGGACATCGCGGATGAGGCGGCCATCGGCGCGCAGGATCTCGACCACCCGGCGCTCGCCGGCGAGAGACGCCATGACTTGCGCGACCCTCGGATCTCGGGCGCGGGCGAAGGCGTCGATCTCCTGGAGGAGGGCGGCCTTGTCGGCGAAGTCGGGAGAGGCGAGGGGGTCATGTTCGCCGTAGAGCCTCGCGTTGGTGGCCCGCGGCGGCTCGGCCGCGACGCCGTGGTAGCCGCGCTTGGCTAGAGCCGCGGCCTCGGCCGCGCGGCCGATCGCGCCCTCCGAGATTTCACTGGCGTGGCCATAGCCGGTGGTTTCGCCCGCCACGACCCTCAGGCCGAAACCCTCGGTGGCGTCGTAGGTGGCCGACTTCAGACGACCGTCGTCGAAGACGAAGGATTCGCTCTCCGAGCGCTCGACGAAGATCTCGCCGTCGTCCGCCCCGTCCACAGCCTCGGCGAGGAGACTGCGGGCCCTCGATGGATCGACGCCGAAGGACTCGAGAACCGAAGGGGCGAGCACGGGAGCGTTCATTTTCGTCAACGTTGCCTTTGGCGAAGGTCTGCCCAGACAGGCGGGTGCGCACGACAGATAGGGGGTTCTCGCCACCGAAGAAACCGGCAATCGGCGAGGGCTTCGCTGGCTCGCCAATCACCTTGGCAATCGGTTTCGATCCGCGTAAGGACCGCCCGGTAGGCGAACTGCGGGTGTGAGGGAGATCGGACCCGAAAGCCGACGCCCTGGCTCTTCACTGCCTTGAAGTGTCGGCGAACGGCGCGTTCAAACAGCGATTCGAGAGTTCGTCGGCGGGCGAAACGAGCCGTGAGGAAGATGAAGGCGACGTTGTCGAGTATAGGGCGGCTCGGCGCCGCGGTCCTCGCGGGCGCCGCTGGCGCGATCCAAGCGACGAGCGCCATGGCCGACATCGTCGGCCAGCCGGTTGACCGCGGCATCGATCTGCAGCCCGCCGCCTCGCAAATTCGCCACGATCAGATCGTCTTTCACAACCACATCCTGCTGCCTATCACCGGCGTGATCACCCTGCTCGTGCTGGGACTCCTGCTCGTCTGCATCGTCAGGTTCAACCGAAGGGCCAACCCCACTCCAGCGAGATGGAGTCACAACACCCCAGTCGAGATCGCCTGGACGGTGCTCCCGGTCCTGATCTTGATGTTCATCGCGATCTTCTCGTTCAAGCTGTTGTTCGAGGAACACGACATGCCCCGGCCGTACATGACGGTGAAGGTCACCGGCCGGCAGTGGAATTGGGACTATGAATATCCCGACCAGAAGATAGGCGCGACGACCTCGACGCTGATGAGCGAGGCCGACGCCAACGCCCGTCATGAGCCATACAAGCTTGCCGCGAATGCGCCGATGATCGCGCCGGTGGGCAAGGTCGTGCGCGTCCAGGTGACGGCCGAAGACGTCATCCATTCCTTCTCCGTCCCGGCGTTCGGGATCAAGATCGACGCCGTTCCGGGGCGGCTGAACGAGACCTGGTTCAAGGCCGACCGAACGGGGGTCTTCTATGGCCAGTGTTCGCAACTATGCGGAGTCGACCACGCCTTCATGCCCATCGAGGTCCAGGTGGTCAGCCAGCCGCAGTTCGACGCCTGGGTGGCGAGCAAGGCGCACAAGCCCGCGCCTGTCGCCGTCGCCACCGCGGCGCCAAATCTGCCGCCCGCTTCGGCCGCGGCGCGGCGTTGAGTTTGGTCTTTTGGGAAGCTGACTGAAAAATGTCCACAGCCGCAGACGCCCATCCCAGAGATGTCCTAGGCGCCCACAAGGGCGCCGCGAGCGGCTACGGCAGCCACGGCGCGCCGGGGTTCTTCACCCGCTGGTTCTTCTCCACCAACCACAAGGACATCGGCACGCTCTACATCATCTTCGCCATCCAGGCCGGGATTGTCGGCGCTCTGCTGTCGGGCCTCATCCGGTGGGAACTGGCGGAGCCGGGCATTCAACTCTTCGTCCACGGCTCATGGCTCGACAAACTAGGGCTCATCGAGGCCTCGAAGCACGGCTACACCGTGGTCGCGACGGCTCATGGCCTGATCATGATCTTCTTCATGGTCATGCCGGCGATGATCGGCGGGTTCGGCAACTGGTTCGTGCCGCTGATGATTGGCGCGCCGGACATGGCCTTCCCGCGCATGAACAACATCAGTTTCTGGATGCTGGTGGCGTCGTGGGTGATGATGCTGACATCCCTGATGGTGGACGGCGGGCCCGGCCGAGGCTTCGGCGGCGGCTGGACCCTCTACCCGCCGCTGTCGACCATCGGCCACACCGGACCGGCGATGGACTGCGCCATTCTGGCGATTCACCTCGCGGGCGCGAGTTCGATCCTGGGCGCGATCAATTTCATCACCACGATCTTCAATATGCGCGCCCCAGGCATGACGCTGCACCGGATGCCACTTTTCGTGTGGTCGATCCTGGTGACCGTCTTCCTCCTGCTTCTGGCGTTGCCGGTGCTGGCTGGCGCAATCACCATGTTGCTCACCGACCGCAATTTCGGGACCCACTTCTTCGATCCGGCGGGCGGCGGCGACCCAGTCATGTTCCAGCATCTGTTCTGGTTCTTCGGCCATCCCGAGGTCTACATCCTGATTCTTCCCGGGTTCGGCATGATCAGCCACATCGTATCGACCTTCTCCAGGAAGCCGGTGTTCGGCTACCTGGCCATGGCCTACGCCATGGTGGCGATCGGGTTTCTAGGCTTCATCGTCTGGGCCCATCACATGTTCACCACCGGCATGCCGGTCAATCTGCAAGCCTACTTCATCGCCGCGACCATGGTGATCGCCGTGCCGACAGGGGTGAAGGTATTTTCCTGGATTGCCACCATGTGGGGCGGGTCGATAGAATTCAAGACACCCATGCTTTGGGCGATCGGCTTCATCTTCCTGTTCACCATCGGCGGCGTCACCGGGGTGGTGCTGGCAAACGCCGGCATCGACTACGCGCTGCACGACACCTACTACGTCATCGCCCACTTCCACTATGTGCTCAGCCTTGGCGCGGTGTTCGCGATCTTCGGCGGCTTCTACTACTGGTTCGAGAAGATGTGGGGCGTCCGCTACAACGAATTCCTGGGGACCGTGCACTTCTGGATCACCTTCGTCGGCGTCAATGTCGTCTTCTTTCCCCAGCACTTCCTTGGACTTCAGGGAATGCCGCGTCGCACCGTGGACTATCCCGTCGCATTCCGGTTCTGGAACCACGTTTCCTCGATCGGCTATGCGATCACCTTCGTCGGCCTTCTGGTGTTTCTGTTGGTGCTGATCGAAGCCGCGGTCCGCCGACGCCCGGCCAGGGCGAATCCCTGGGGTGCGGGCGCCACGACCCTCGAATGGACGCTTCCCTCGCCGCCGCCTTTCCACCAGTTCAATGAACTGCCGGTGATCCGGGCTGACGGCTACTAGCGCGATGGCCGCTCCGGTCGAGAGAGACCCGTTCGTCCCGGCGCTGATCGCCGGTCAGACCGCCACCGCGCCGGCGCCCTGGCAGGACTATTTCGCGCTGTTGAAGCCGCGGGTGATGTCCCTGGTCGTCTTCACCGCCCTGACCGGCCTTGTCTGCGCGGGCTCGACGATGAATCCGCTCCTGGCGGCGACGGCGATCCTGTGCATCGCGGTCGGCGCTGGCGGCGCCGGCGCCCTCAACATGGGTTACGAGGGGGATCTCGACGCCCGGATGCGGCGGACCCGCTCCCGCCCGGTGGCGGCCGGCCGGGTGCAGCGGGCTGACGCCCTTGCTTTTGGGGTGGTGTTGTCGCTGTTCTCGGTCGGGATCATGGCCGCCGCCGTGAGCGTTCTCGCCGCCGGGCTGCTCGCGTTCACGATCTTCTTCTACGCCGTCGTCTACACGCGGTGGCTCAAGCCGAGGACAGCGCAGAACATCGTCATCGGCGGCCTCGCCGGCGCGCTTCCGCCACTGATTGGATGGTCCGCGGCCACCGGCGCCATGTCGGCGAACGCCTGGCTTCTGGTCGCCATCATCTTTCTCTGGACGCCTCCGCACTTCTGGGCTCTCAGCCTCACCACCGGTCGCGATTACGCCGCGGCGGGGGTGCCGATGCTGCCGGTGGTCAAGGGCGAGGCGTTCACCCGCAGGCGGATTCTCGCCTACAGCGCGGCGCTCGCGCCCCTCGGCCTGCTTCCGGCGTTCACCGGCCTGGGCGGCCTTCTCTACCTCGCGGCGTCTTCGGTCGCCGGCCTGGTCTTCCTCGTCCTGGCGGTGCGCCTGGCCGGCGTTCGATCGAGCGAGGCCGGCGCAGTCACCGCGGCCGCCCGACGCCTGTTCAACTTCTCGATCTTCTATCTGTTCCTGCTCTTCGCCGTTCTGCTGCTCGAACACCTGGGGCGGCTGCCGCCACTGGCCATTCGACTGTGAGCGATTCCAGAGGAGAGCCGCTGCTTGCCGCTCGGGCGAGGCGCGGCCGCAATATCGCCCTGGCGATCGCGCTCCTGGCCTTTGTGGTCGTGATCTTCGTCGTCACCATCGTGAAACAGGCAGGCTGATGGCGCCGCCGCATCCCTATCGGGCGGGTCGGCGGAACGGTCTGGTGGCCCTGGTCTGCGCCGGCGTGTTCGTCGCAATGGTCGGCGCGGCCTTCGCCTCGGTCCCCCTCTATCGCGCGTTCTGCCAGGCGACGGGTTTCAACGGCACGGTGCGCAGAGGGCCCGCGGCGCCCGGCGCGGTGTCGATGAAGACTGTCACTGTCCGCTTTGACACGAATGTCCGAGGCCTTTCCTGGCGCTTCGCGCCGGCCCAGTCGCGGCAGGTCGTGCAATTGGGGGAATCGAAGCTCGCATTTTTCCGCGCGACCAACATCGGCCCAGCCGCCGTCACCGGCCGCGCCCTCTACAATGTCCTGCCCGAGTGGGCCGGCGCCTACTTTTCCAAACTGGAATGCTTCTGTTTCAAGAACCAGACGATCGCCCCTGGGCAGACCGTGGAATTCCCGGTCGTCTACGTGGTCGACCCCAGATACGAGTCAGACCCGGAGCGCAGGGACGTGGGCCAGATCACTCTCTCCTACACCTTCTTTCCGGCGCCCGACGCCGTCGCCGCATCGGCCGCGGCCTCCTCGCCTTCGGCCCTTGGCGGAGAACGGCGCGCAGGGCTATAGCACCACCGATTCAGACGTTCGACGCGTGGCGGGAAATCTTTCGGACGCCGCGCAATGAGATCGCGCGAGAGGGTTTGAGGGACGCGAAATGGCTCACGAGGGCGTCAAGCACGATTACCACCTGGTGAACCCCAGTCCCTGGCCGCTGATCGGTTCGATCGCCGCGGTCGCCCTGGCCCTCGGCCTGGTGACTGGCCTCAAGGGATTGTTCGGAATTCCAAAAGGGACCTGGTGGCTGATGGGGCTGGGCGGCCTGGGCGTGGTCTGGACGATGACCGGCTGGTGGATCGACGTCGTCAGGGAAGCCAACGGCGGCGATCACACCCCGGTCGTGTCGATCGGCCTGCGCTACGGCATGATTCTGTTCATCGTTTCGGAGGTGATGTTTTTCGTCGCCTGGTTCTGGATTTTCTTCGAGATGGCGCTGTTTCATCACGTCCGCACCCTCTCGCCGATCGACGATGTCCGCACAGCTTGGGCCACCTGGCCGCCCAAGGGCGTCGAGACGGTTCCGGCCTTTGAGCTTCCGCTGGTCAACACCCTGACCCTTCTCACCTCGGGGACGACCGTGACGTGGGCACACCACGCCCTGCAGACCGGAGACCGCCGCGGCGCGAAGATCGGCCTGCTGCTCACCATCCTGCTTGGGGTCTTGTTCACGTCGATCCAGGCTTACGAATACAATCACATCCTCACCCACCACCTGTTCTATTCCGCCGAGGCGACCAACTCCGGCCTGTATGGGTCGTCCTTCTTCATGGCCACGGGCTTCCACGGCTTCCACGTGATCATCGGGACGATCTTCCTCACGGTCTGCCTCATCCGGCTGATGAACGGAGGCTTCAGCCCGCAGCGCCACTTCGGCTTCGAAGCGGCTGCCTGGTACTGGCACTTCGTCGACGTTGTGTGGCTGTTCTTGTTCACCTTCCTCTACGTGATCTTCGGCTCGGGCTGGGGTCATTGAGACCAGAGGGATCGAGCTCGATCGCCGCTTCGAAGTTCAGCGCATCCCACCCGCGACGGCGTTTTCCGATCGGATTGGTGGCTGTCGCCTGCGTGGCTTTCGCGATCCTCGTGGGACTGGGCGCATGGCAGTTCCATCGGCTGGAATGGAAGCAAGACCTGTTAGCCAGGATCGCCGCCTTGCGACGCGCGCCCGCGGCGTCGCTTCAAGCCGCGCTCAGCGCGGGGCGCGGAAACTCGGCGGAGTTCCGCCGGGTGAGCGTCGCCTGCCTGCCTCCACCGCGCCCCTCGCCGATGATCTTCCGATACGCCCTTCGCCAGGGCCAGGTCGCATGGAGATCACTGATTTTCTGTCACCTCGCCGAACGCCAGTATGACGGAATCCTGTTGGATCGGGGCATCGTTTCGCGGTCGACCGGGCTCATGGCGCCGCGCGCGGAGAGGTTCGCCGAGCCGTCGGCGGCCGTCGGCATCCTGAGGTCGCCGGGCGGGAAGCCGTGGCTGGACAGTTCAGCGCTGCGCGGCGAACACGGCATCGTCGAGGCGCGGCTTATCGATGGCCAGTCCCTGCTGGCCATGGCCCGGATGAGTGGCGTCAGCCGCCCGGCGCCCTACGTCGTGGCAGTGGAAGCCGAGAACCCGGCGCCCCAGGGAATTTCGCCCGCCGCACTGCCGCAGGACATCCCGAACAACCATTTCGCCTATGCCTTGACTTGGTTTGGCCTGGCCGCGGGCCTGGCCTGGGTGGCCGGCGGCTTGGTCCGCCGACGGCTGGCGGCGGCGTGAACTGCATTTCAACTCGTGGCGCGGCGCTGCCCGTGAGCTTCGTGGAGGCGATGCTCGGCGGGCTCGCCCCGGATGGTGGCCTCTATGTGCCGGAAACCTGGCCGCAGGTTTCCGGCGCGGAGATCGCGGGTTTTGCCGGCCGCCCCTATCACGTGGTGGCCGCCTCGATCCTGCAACGGTTCACTGAGCCGGAACTCAGCGCCGAGGTGATCACGAGCCTCTGTGAACAGGCGTATGGCGCTTTCGACCACCCCGCCGTGACGCCGCTGGTCCAGATCGGGTCCGGAAGTTTCCTGCTCGAATTATTTCACGGCCCGAGCTTGGCATTCAAGGATCTGGCGATGCAGCTCATCGCCGGCCTCTACGATCACCTCCTGACGGCGCGGGGACGAGTGGCGACGATTGTCTGCGCCACCTCCGGCGACACAGGGGGCGCCGCGGTCGAGGCGTTTCGCGGCCACGGGAGCATTCGCCTCGTCGCGCTCTTCCCGGCCGGTAGGATATCCGAGGTTCAGAGGCGGTTCATGACCACCACGGAAGAACCCAATATTCGCGCCGTCGCCGTGGACGGCGACTTCGATGATTGCCAATCCATCCTCAAGGCGCTTTTCCAGGACGAGGCGTTCGTCCGCGCCGTGGACCTCGCTGGCGTCAATTCGATCAATCTCGCGCGGATCGTCGCCCAGTCGGCATACTTCTTCGCCGCCGCCGCCGCCCTGGGCTCGCCCGAGAGGAAGGTCGCCTTCGCGATTCCCACCGGGAATTTTGGCGACGCCTATTCCGCCTATGCCGCCGCGAGAATGGGCCTGCCAGTCGAGCAGGTGATCGTCGCCACCAACGCCAACGACATCGTCGCCAGGGCGCTGGAGAACGGTCGCTACGAAAGGGGGCCGTCGCTGTCGACGCAAAGCCCGGCGATGGACATTCAGGTTGCTTCGAACTTCGAGCGCCTGTGGTTCGAATGTTGCGGCCGCGACGCGGAGCAGACCGTCAGCGCCTTTCGCGCCTTTGCCGCCGACGGCGCGGTCGATATCCCATCGGCGACCCATGCCGCGATGCGACGCTGGTTCCACGCGGCGGCCATCGACGAGGATCACACCACCGCGCAGATGCTCGCGGTCTTCGGCGAGTCTGAGCTGGTCATCGATCCCCACACCGCTGTCGCCCTCGCCGCCGCGCGGACGATTGGCAATGTGGGCTCGACGGCGCCGACCGTGATCCTTTCCACCGCTCATCCAGCGAAGTTTCCCGAGGCGGTGCGCGCCGCCCTCGGCCTGGAGCCTCCGCTCCCGCCGCGCGTGCGCCGGCTTCGCGGTCTGCCGGAATCCTTCGATCGCCTGCCCGCCGATGTCGATGCCGTGAAAGCCTATGTGCGCGCCTGGGCGTCATGAGCGCGCCAGTCTCGCCCGCCCCCCGGACCCACGTGCTCGCCAACGGCGTCACGCTGATCTGCGATCCCGCGCCAGGATTCGAGACTCTTGCCCTGAGCGTGGTCGCGGGCCGCGGCGCCCGTTTCGAGCCCGAGACGCGCAATGGCTGGTCGCATTTGCTCGAGCACATGGTTTTCAAGGGGGCCGGCGGCCGGTCGGCGAGGGAAATCGTCGAGGCGATCGAGGCGCAGGGCGGCCAGATCAACGCGGCCACTGGCCACGAACGCACGAGTTTCCACGTCCGCGCCCTCAGAGGTGGTCTCGCCCTTGCCCTGGAAGTGACTGCGGATCTTCTGTTGCGCCCCAGCCTCGATCCCGCCGATCTCGAGCGGGAAAAACAGGTGATCGGCCAGGAGATAGCCGAAGCCGCCGACGCCCCCGATGACCAGGTGTTCGAACTCGCCCAGTCGGCGGCATTCGCCGATCAGCCGCTGGGGAGGCCGGTACTCGGCTCGGTCGCGTCGATCGGCCGGGCCAGTCCGCAGACCTTGGAGGCTTGGCGAAGTGCAATCTATGCGCCCGACCGGCTTGTCGTCAGCGCGGCGGGCGCCGTCGATGAAGACGAGCTGCTGTCCATTGCACAGGATCGCTTCGCCGGGACGCCGGCCCGCGTCGGCTCGATCGCCCCGAACGCCCGGTTCACGGGCGGCGTCGCCGCGGAGCCGCGGCGCCTGGAGCAGGCCCATCTCGTGCTCGCGCTGCCGGCGCCGGGGATTTCGGATCCGGCCCACTTCGCGTTTCGCCTGTTCGCGGAGGTTCTCGGCGGAGGCATGTCCTCCCGCCTCTTCCAGGAAGCGCGGGAACGGCTGGGTTTGGCCTATGCCGTGGACGCCTTTGCGGAGGTTTACGCCGACATTGGGATTCTAGGGGTCTACGCCGGCTGCGCGCCGTCTGACGCTGGCCGACTGGCGGAGGTCGCCGCGAAGGAAATCCTGGGTCTGGCGGAAGGCATGAAGGCCGATGAACTCGCCCGCGCCAAGGCACAACTGAAGGCCTCGCTCTTCATGGGCCGGGAATCCCTGATCGTCAGGGCGGAGCAGGCGGCGGCGCAGCTCCTCGCCTTCGGCCGGTTGTTGGCGACCGCGGAGATCGCTCAGGAGGTGGAAGCAGTTGGCCCGGAGGATGTCGCCAGGCTCGCGGCGCGCATCCTGACGCCCGGCCGCTGCGCCGGCGCGGTCCTGGGGCCCAAACGCGCAATGGACGCGCCGCGGAGGTTCGAGACGGCCCTGTTCGGCTGAAGCCTCTTGGCCGATCGCCGGCGCCGGACCAAGATCGCCGTCATGGCGTTACTCGACTGGATCGGCCACGTTCACGAACTGCGGCTGGAGGGCGATGGCGTTCACCTGCGTCCGCACCGCGGTTCCGACTTCGCGGAGTGGCAACGCCTTCGCTCGGGGTCGCGCGAATTCCTCAAACCTTGGGAGCCGATCTGGCCGATCGATGATCTGACCAAGGCCGCGTGGCGTCGAAGGCTGACGGCCTACGCCCAGGACATGGAGCGAGGCGCGGCCTATCCCTTCCTCGTCTTCCGCCGGCCCGACTTCGCGATGGTCGGAGGCGTGACGATTTCCAATGTCCGCCGCGGCGTCGCCCAGATGGCGCAGATCGGCTATTGGATAGGAGAACCCTTCGCTCGCCGGGGCCACACTCTCGCGGCCGTGAAGGCCGTGACCAGCTTCTGCTTCGAGCGGCTCTGCCTGCACCGGGTGGAAGCCGCCTGCATCCCCACCAACGAGGCCTCCCGCGGGGTGCTGGCCAAGGCCGGATTCCGACGGGAGGGGCTTGCACGTGCTTATCTGAGAATTAACGGTATTTGGCGAGATCATCTCCTGTTTGGCTTGATCTCGCCGGCTCCCGCCAGCGAGCACCGAAATGAGGACGTGCTGGTCTGATCCGGCGCGAACCGAAAAATGGCGATGGGGTCACGCCTGGTCTGGGAGGCGCCGACGGTTGTCGAGGCGCTCGGAGCTTCCCAAGCCGTCCTTTGGACCTGGGAGCCGGACCTCGACCGCTTGCGGTTGACCGGCGCCGCTCATGCGTTGGGCCTGGGAGAGCTTTGCCCCGAGTGTTCCGCAGCCGCGATTCGCGGCCTCGCCCACGATCGGTCGATCGTCGAGGACCTGCTTGCCATCCGGGAGCCCGGCTCGCCGATAAGCACGCGTCTGCGCCTGCGCTCCGGCGCCGCGTCCCTGTGGAGCGGATCGTGGCTGGAGGAAGGGGTTCGAGCCGCGGGGTTCGCCGTGGTCCTACAGGTCTCTGGAGCCGTCCAGCCCGATCCGCTCACCGGCCTGCTCGACCGAAGAAGCTTCCTCGCGGAAGCGGACAAGAGGCTTTCCACCCCGGGATTCCACGACCTGGTGGTGGCCGACCTCAACCGCTTTCGACGGCTCAACGAGGCGCTCGGTCACAACAACGCTGATCAAATCCTGGTCGCGCTGGGCTCGCGACTCTCGGCCGCCTTCCCGCCCGAGGCGGCGATCGGGCGGATCGGCGATGACGAGTTCGCGATTATCACCCCGGCGCGGGAGGGCGACCCAGCGGCCATCCTGCACGCTTCTCTCGAGCGCCCGCTTCGGGTGGCCGGCTTCGACATCTTTCCCGCTCTTTGCACCGGTTCGGTACGGGTGGGCGGCGGCGCCGGCGCCCAGGATACCGCCGAGGTCATGCGCAGGGCGGAGTCCGCTCTGGAAGCGGCTAAGTTGGCAGGGTCCGGCGGCGCCGTCGGCTCGGGATCGGAAACCGAAAACGACGGGCTGTCGCGGCTCGTCATCGAGTCCGACCTGCGCGGCGCCATAGGGCGGGGGGAGATCGAGAGTTTCTTTCAGCCCATAGTGCGGCTCTCCACCGGCGAACTGTCCGGCTTCGAGGCCCTGGCTCGCTGGCGGCACCCCAGGAAAGGTCTTCTCGCACCGGACGCCTTTCTCGACGTGATGAGCGAACTGGGTTTGATCGCGGAACTCGGCGCCCACATGATGCGCTCCGCCGCGCGACAGCTACGCGACTGGCGCCAGGCCCATCCATCGATGTCAGGAATGACGATCTCGGTGAACCTTTCCACTGGCGAGATCGACCGCGAGGGCCTCGTCGAGGAGGTCGCGGCGCTGGTTCGTCGACACGACCTGCCAAGGGGAGCACTCAAGCTCGAGATCACCGAGGGTGACATCATGCGAGATCCGGACCGCGCCGCGGTCACCCTCAAAGCCCTGCGCGACGCGGGCGCGGCGCTCGCTCTGGACGACTTCGGCACCGGATTCTCCTCGCTGGCCTACCTGACGCGGCTCCCCTTCGACACCCTGAAGATCGACCGGTATTTCGTGCGCACGATGGCGACCAACGAGGGTTCGGCGAAGATTGTTCAATCAGTCATCAAGCTGGGACAGGATCTCGACCTCGAGGTCGTCGCCGAGGGCGTCGAAAACGCTGTCATGGCCCGCCAGCTCCTGGAGATCGGCTGCGACTACGGGCAGGGATTCGGCTACGCCCCGGCTCTCTCGGCCCAAGAGGCGGAGGTCTATCTGAACGAGAGTTACGCGGACGGGTCCGCGCCGCTCAAGGCGGTCGGTTGATCGGCAGGAAACTTCATGCTCGACCGGCCTGTCCGGAGAGATGCTCGGCCGCCACGCCGATCTTGGCGAGCGCTCGGGACCATTTATGGGCGTGATCGTCGTCGAAGATGAGTTCCTCGTCCGCCTCGCAGGTCAGCCACACGTTGTCCCGGATTTCGCGTTCGAGCTGGCCCGCCTGCCAGCCAGCGTAGCCGAGCGCCATCACCGAGCGGCGCGGCGGCCCGTCCGGACCGGCGATCGCCTCGAGGACTTCGCGGGTGGCCGTCAGCATCACGCCCTTCGCCACCGGGAGGCTGGCGGACTCGTTGGCGTAGTCGTCGGTGTGGAGCACGAATCCGCGCTCCGGCTCGACCGGCCCTCCCATGAGAACGAGATCGCCGGCCGTATCCTTCGATGGCGTGACGCCCAGGCGGGTGAGAAGGTGCGAAACCGTCAGCCCTTCGACCGGACGATTGACGGTGAAGCCCATGGCGTGCCCGGCGTCATGCGCGCACAGAAAGACGACGGCCCGCTCGAACCTCGGATCGCCGATGCCCGGCATGGCGGCGAGGAGCCGCCCGGCGAGCCATTGACCTGAGCTTTCCGACATTGCGCCAAGATCGGCGGTGATCGACACGGATTCAAGCCCGAACCGCGCGCGCCGCCCTTGGCGCGGCGGAAGGTCGGCTCTATCTGAAGCAAAGCCCAGGCTGCAGGAGAGAAAAGCATCATGGCCATCAAGGTCGGCGACAGGATTCCGGACGTCAGCCTCACCACCTTCGGCGCCGACGGCCCGCGACCGGTGACCTCTGACGAGCTCTTCAAGGGCAAGAAGGTCGCCCTCTTCGCGGTGCCCGGAGCATTCACGCCCACCTGCTCGGCCAAACACCTGCCGGGTTTCAAGGCGCGCGCCGCGGAACTGAAGGCCAAGGGGGTCGACACCATCGCCTGCGTCTCGGTCAACGATGTGTTCGTCATGAAAGCCTGGGGAGAGAACCAGGACGTCGGCTCGGACGTGCTGATGCTCGCCGACGGCAACGGCGAGTTCACCAAGGCCGTCGGACTGGAGCTGGACGCCAGCCGGTTCGGCATGGGGCCCCGCTCGCAACGCTATTCGCTGGTCGTGGACGACGGCGTGGTCAAGGAACTGAACGTCGAACAGGGCGGCGAATTCAGGGTCTCATCGGCCGAGTACCTGCTCGCGCAGCTTTGAGCAGAAGGCGCACCGCCGCCATCGCGCCTCACGCGCCCAGTGACTGCGGCGAAACGCGATAGAGATCGACCGCGCCCTGGGTGACCGCCTGGGTCAAGCCGGGGGCCTGGGCGAGAATCTGCTGGGCGAAGACCCGCGCCAGGGCGATCCGGGTGCGCCAATAGTCCGCCGGGCCCTCCTGTGCGGCCAGTCGCGCGGAGGCGGCCAGCGCCTCCTTTCCGAGCATCCAGCCGCCGATCACGTCGCCCAGAAGCTTCAGATACGGCGTCGCACCGGCCAGGGCGTCGGGCTGGGCGTGGCCGCGTCGCTCGATGAGCCAGCCGGTGGCCGCCTGTACCGCGGCGAGGCCCGCCTCGAGATGCGCGCCGACGGTGTGCAGCCAGGCGTCGTCCGAACTCTTCAGCGCCGCGGCGGTGGGAAAGATGTCCGCGACCAGCTCCCTGACCGCGTGGCCCTTTCCCAGCGCCAGCTTGCGGCCCATCAGGTCGATGGCCTGAATGCCGTTGGTCCCTTCGTAGATCGGTAGGATCCGCGCATCGCGGTAGTACTGGGCGGCGCCGGTCTCTTCGATAAAGCCCATTCCGCCGTGGACCTGCAGGCCCATCGACGCCACTTCCACGGCCATGTCGGTGCACCAGGCCTTGGCGATCGGCGTCAGGAGTTCCTGGCGTAGCCGGGCGGCGTCCCGGTCGACGGGGTTGGCGGCGAGACGGCCGAGGTCGGCGGCGACGGCGGTGGAAAGGCAGAGGCCGCGCGCCGCCTCGATTCTGGCCTTCATCAGCATCAGGGTGCGGCGCACGTCTGGGTGATCGAAGAGCGGCGCCGGAAGCGCGCCGGTCCAGGCCGAGCGGCCTTGTTTTCGTTCCAGGGCGAAGGCGAGGGCGCGCTGGAACGCTCGCTCGGCGAGACCGACCCCCTGTACCCCGACCTGCAGACGGGCGGCGTTCATCATCACGAACATCGCCGCCAGACCCTGATTGGGCGCGCCGACCAGCTCGGCCGTGGCGTTGTCGAACTGCATCACGCAGGTTGGGGAAGCATGGACGCCGAGCTTGTGTTCGATGCTGACCGGAAAGAGCGAATTCGCCGGCCCCAATGCGCCGTCTTCGCCCACGAGCCGCTTGCACGCGAGAAAGAGCGACAGGCCGCGGGATCCTGGCGGGGCGTCGGCCAGCCGCGCCAGCACCATGTGGACGATGTTGTCCGCGCCGTCGTGGTCGCCCCAGGTGATGAAGATCTTCTGTCCGGAGAGGGTGTAGCCGCCCGCACCATCGCCCTGGGCGCGCGTCGCGATCGCCGCCAGGTCCGAACCCGCCTGCGGCTCGGTGAGGTTCATGGTCCCCGTCCACTCCCCGGAGACCAACTTGGGCAGATAGAGAGCCTGTTGGCGAGGCGAGCCATGGCCGGCCAGGGCTTCGATGGCCGCCTGGGTGAGCATCGGGCAAAGGCCGAACGCCATGTTGGCGGCCTGGACCATCTCGAACACCGCGATCTCCAGGGCCTTGGGCAGACCCTGGCCGCCGTGAGCAGGATCGGCGGCAAGGCCATTCCATCCGCCGCTGCTGAACTGCCGGTAAGCTGCCGCGAAGCCGGGGGCGGCGCGCACCGCGCCGTTCTCGAACCTGGCCCCCTCGGTATCTCCGGACCGATTGAGCGGGGCGAGCACGTCGGCTGCGAAAGCGCCGGCGGCCTCCAGGATCGCGGAGACGGTTTCGCTGTCTGCGCCGGGAAAGAGATTGGAGAGCCTGCCGAAGTCGGCCGCCTCCTCGAGGGCGAAAAGGAGATCTCGGACCGGCGCCTTGTAGGTCATGACGAGTGTTCCCAAGCCCCCGATCGCCCTATCTAGAGCAAATCGCGAGGCCCTCCAGCCTCTCCTTCGCGGCGGGAAGATGACTATGGCTGGCGCCGCGCGCCACGAGGGCAGAGAGGCGCTGGCGGCGGGGGTTCGCACCCTTCGCGGCGGCGGCCTGGTGATCTTCCCTACCGAAACCGTCTACGGCCTGGCGGCCGACGCGGCGAACGCCGAGGCCGTGGCCAAGCTGTACCTCGCCAAGGGGCGGCCTGCCTTCAATCCGTTGATCATCCACCTGTCGGACTGGCGCTTGGCCGCTCGGATCGCCCGCCTTGATGGTCGAGCCCTCGCGCTGATCAGCGCCTTCTGGCCGGGCCCTCTCACCATCGTAGCGCCGGTTGCCGATGAAGCCCTGGTGTGCGCCCTGGCGCGCGCCGGCCTCGATACGGTCGCGGTGAGGGCGCCGCGGCACCCCCTGGCCATGGCGCTTCTGGACCGCTTTGGCGGATCGGTCGCGGCGCCCTCGGCCAATCGGTCGGGGCGCCCCAGCCCCACCACCCTTGCCGATGCCGTGGCCGAGACGGGCGATGCGGCCAGCGCGGCGATCGACGGCGGTCCGTGCGAAGTCGGCCTGGAGTCCACCGTGCTCGCTCTCCTGGACGGCCCGCCGCGGCTGCTGCGGCCCGGCGCCGTGACTCGCCAGGAACTGGAGGCGGTGATCGGCCCGGTGGCCGAGGCGCTGGGCGACGCGCGGCGCTCGCCCGGCCGCATGGCGCGCCACTACGCCCCCGTCTCGCCCCTTCGCCTGGATGCTGAGGCGCCGGCGAGCGGTGAGGCCTTCCTTGCCTTTGGCGCCTCGCCGGATGGTCCGCGAATCTTCAATCTGAGCCCGACTGCGAACCTCGCCGAGGCGGCGGCGAATCTCTTCAGCTATCTGCGAGCCGCCGACGCCCTGAACCCAACCGCCATTGCCGTGGCCCCGATCCCGCCCTCCGGTCTCGGGGAAGCGATCAACGATCGGCTGAAACGGGCGGCCGGCCGCGTCGGCTGAGCGTTTGCGGAGGTCGACACGGCGCGCCTGCCTTGGTCTAACCGCTTTCCATGGCCGCTCCAGTTCCGATCGAGGTGATCGACCGCCTGAAGGCTGTGTTGGGCGATGGCGGCTGGAGCCAGGATCCGGAGCGGCTTGCGCCCAAGCTGGTGGAATGGCGAGACCGATGGAGTGGGACAACGCCTCTCCTGATCTTGCCGCGATCGGTCGCGGAAGTCGCGCAGGTTGTGGCCATCTGCGCTCACGAGGGGGTGGGGATCACCCCTCAGGGCGGCAACACCGGCCTCGTAGGCGGTCAGATACCCCAAGGGGAAATTCTGCTCTCCACCGAGCGATTGAGGATGGTGCGGGACATAGACGAGGCCGACGACGTCATGGTGGCCGAAGCGGGAGTCACCTTGGCCAAGGTGCACGAGGCGGCGTTGGGCGCCGGGCGGAGTTTCCCACTCAGTCTCGCTTCGGAGGGCTCCGCTACGGTCGGCGGTCTCATATCCACCAACGCCGGGGGAACCGCGGTGCTTCGCTACGGGACGATGCGTGGTCTGGTGCTGGGAATCGAAGCGGTTCTGCCGAGCGGCGAAATCTTCAATGGACTCAAACGCCTGCGGAAGGACAACACCGGTTACGACCTCAAGCAGCTCCTGATCGGCGCCGAGGGCACCCTGGGAGTGGTCACGGCGGCGACCCTGAAACTGTTTCCGATCCTCTCCTCGCGCGCGGTCGCCTTCGCCGGCTGTGAAAGCGTCGGCCAGGCGGTGCGCCTGCTCGAGTTCTCGCGATCGAAGACCGGCGGTGCGCTCGAGGCTTTCGAACTCATCTGCGCCCTCGGGATCGACCTGGCCGTCCGCCATCTGCCGGCAGTCCGCCGGCCCCTGGAGAGCCGGCCGCCGTGGTGCGTTCTCATCGAGACGGCGAGCGAGAAGGCGGCGAGCGCCGAGGAATCCCTGGAGCGCCTGCTGGCGGGCGCTTTGGAGGAAGGCCTCATCACCGACGCCGCGATCGCGCAGAACCACGCCCAGGCCAAGGCCTTCTGGGCCGTGCGCGAAGGACAGTCGGCGGCGCAGAAGCCCGAAGGGTCGGCGTGGAAGCACGATATCTCGGTACCGATCTCGGCGATCGCCGCGTTCATCGACGGGGCGACCCAGACGCTGGGACGACGCTTCCCAGGCGTGCGGATCGACGCCTTCGGTCACGTCGGAGACGGCAATATCCATTTCGATGTCCTTGCGCCGGATGGCGGAGGCGCTGAAGCGCACCTCGCGCAACGCGAAGCGGGCGCCAGGATCGTCCACGATCTGGCCGTGTCCCTCGGCGGCTCGATCAGCGCCGAACACGGCCTGGGGACGATGAAGACCGCCGAGGCCGCGGCCTACAAGAGCCCGGTCGAGCTGGCGGCCCAGCGCGCGATCCGTTCCGCCCTCGACCCCGCCCGGATCATGAATCCCAGGGTGCTGTTCTGAACCTCCCGCTGGGTGACTTCGGCGCGGCGACTGCGCTCGAGGCTCTGGTCCGATTCGATGGGGCTGGCTGGACGCGGCTGGCCGAAGGCGACTGGTCGTTCGTGCTTGCCTCGCCCGACGGCGAGCGGGTCGCCCGCGTAAGTCCCTGGGACGCCGCCTACCGCCTTCACGCCGAACTTTGCCGGCATTCGAACAATCCGTACCTGCAAAGGGTGGACGCCATTCTCCCGTTGGGGGTCTGCGGTCACGTGGTGGTCATGGAACGCCTCTTTTCGGCGCGCGAAGACCGGGCGGCCGCATTTTGCGTTGCGCTCGGTTTGGCCAACGATGTGGACTGGGCGCCTCCGGCCAACTGTGACGCTTCGGCGTTCGCCGGCCAAGACCTTGCCGCTCTGAGAACTTTGATCGGAACACTGGCCGCGGAAGGCGCCGCGTCCGTCCCTTTCTGGGGCGGCCTGGATGTGCGGCCAGGAAACGTCATGGCCGATGCAGCGGGTCAATTGAAGCTCGTCGATCCGGTGTTCGTCGCCGGGCGGAAGATCGCGGCGGCCATTCTGGCGCGGGACAGGCAAAAGCTCGCGCGCCTCCCGCCGGGGGCCCTCGAAGCCTTTCTGACCATTCCTGCCTGCGTGGGGCGCGCGGAGGATCTGCGGACTGTCCTGATCGACCTTGGCCTGATCGGCAGGACAGCCTAATCAGCCTCGATCATGCTCGTGGTGATCTCCCCGGCCAAGGCCCTGAACTTCGCCCCTGATCCCGGCGAGGCGCTATCGACGAGGCCGCGGCTTGCCGCCGACATAACCGTGCTGGCCAAGGCCGGCCGCGAGCTGGCGCGGCCTGTGGCCGCGCGGTTCGTCATCGAACGGCGGATCAAGCGGGCCGCGCAGCTGAGGGATCTCAACCTGGACTGTTTCTCATTCCGCGCCGAGACCTCGGCCGCGACCCACTGGGTGTTCGTCAGGCGGGACAGTTGAGCGCGGCAGTGTCGACGGATGGGTTGGCTGGGCAGGTCGCGATCGTCACCGGATCGACGAGCGGCATAGGCGCGGCCCTGGCTCGCGCCCTCGCGACGCGCGGGGTGGACGTGGTGCTCAATGGCCTGGGCGATCCCACCGCGATCGAGGCGGTCCGCGCGGCGCTCCAGTCGGTCAGCGGAGCCAATGTCCTCTATCACGGCGCGGATATGACGGCGCCGGCCGAAATCGCCGAAATGGTGGCGTTCGCCCACGCCCGGCTCGGCCGGCTGGACATACTGGTCAACAATGCGGGAATCCAACATGTCGCCGGGGTCGAAGAGTTCCCCATCGAAAAGTGGAACCAGATCCTCGCCGTCAATCTGACCTCGGCCTTTCTGACCATCCGCGCCGCCTTGCCCCTGATGCGCGCCGCGGGCGGCGGCCGGATAGTCAACATCGCCTCGGCCCACGCCCTTGTCGCCTCGCCCTTCAAGGCGGCTTACGTGGCCGCCAAGCACGGCCTCCTGGGCCTCACCCGCACCGTGGCCCTGGAGGTGGCGCGCAGCGGAATCACCTGCAACGCCATCTGCCCCGGCTACGTGAAGACCGCGCTGGTGGAGCGCCAGATCGCCGACCAGGCCCGGAGCCGCGGACTGACCGAGGAGGCGGTGATGACCGACGTCATCCTCGCCGCCCAGCCGACCAAACGGTTCGTGCAGTTCGAGGAACTCGCCGGCCTGCTCATCTATCTGGTGAGCGATGTCGGCGCGTCGGTGAATGGCGCCGCGCTGAGCGTCGATGGCGGCTGGACCGCCCAGTAGCTCCGCCTCTTGACCGGTGTGCGTGGAAAACCGTTGTTGTTCTCGCGAGTTGTTGTTCGCCTAAGAGCTCGGAGCTGACGTCATGACCTTCGCGCCATTCAATCTGCAGGGGAAGGTCGCCTTGGTCACCGGAGGCAACCGCGGGATCGGACTTGGGATGGCGCGGGCCCTCGCCCAGGCTGGCGCCGGTGTCGTGATCTGGGGCACGAGCGAGGACCGAAACCGATCCGCCAAGGACGAACTCGAGGCGCTCGGCGCCCGCGTGCTCGCCCAGCGAGTGGACGTCGCCGACGAGTTGGCGGTGGTCGCGGCGATGGAGCAGGCGGCGGAGGCCATGGGCCGGATCGATACCGTGATCGCCAACGCCGGCGTCGGCGCCGGGGCGAGATCGTTCTCAGAGATGACCACCGAACTCTGGCGCAGAGTGATGAGCGTAAACCTGGAGGGCGCGTTTTTCACTTGTCGCCAGGCCTGCCGACACATGGTGGCTCGCGCCCAGTCGGGCGACGCGGGCGGATCGATCGTCGTCACGTCCTCGCTCTCCGCGATCTCCGGGGCGGCGCGCAACGAAGCCTATGCCGCAACGAAAGGAGCGGTGATCTCGATGATCAAGGCGATCGCCGTTGAACACGCTCGCTACGGCGTCCGCGCCAACGCGATCCTCCCTGGTTGGATCGCCACCGACATGACCGCTGGGGCGCAGGACTCGCCGGCGTTCGCCCAGAAGGTGATCCCCCGGATTCCCGCTCGCCGGTGGGGGCGACCCGAGGACTTCGGTGGCATAGCGGTCTATCTGGCGTCGGACGCTTCGAGCTATCACTCCGGCGACAGCTTCGTGATCGATGGGGGCTACTCGATCTTCTGAAAGAGCGCCTTGTCTCTCTGGATGTTTCATCTAGATTGATGGGCAATGAATTCCTTCGGACTCTTCGAAGCCAAGAACAAGTTCTCGGAGCTGGTGACGCGAGCCCAGGCGGGCGAGGACGTCGTCGTCACCAAGCATGGTCGGCCGGTTGCGCGGATCATCGCCTATGCGGTTTCCGCCAACGGCGCGGAGGTCGTACGCCGCCAACAGGAGAGTCTCGCCCGCGTGCGCGCCGTGAGGGCGCTGCTACGGCAGCGTCTGCCGATCCAGGAGATCGTGGGCGCAGAGATCGATGGTCGGCGGCGGTGAAAGGCTGATTGGCCCAAGGATGTTCGTTCTCGACGCCTCGGTGGCGCTCGCATGCCTCTTAGGACAATCCCAGGCGGAGCTCGCCGACGCCGTGATCGCTCGGATCGGCGATGAGAACGCGATCGTGCCCGCCCACTTCAGTCTGGAGATCGCCGGTCTCGTGGCCAGGCAGGTCGCCGCCGGAATCCTTGCTGAGCGCGATGCAATCGCCCTGGCGCGGGAGGCCGCGTTGTGGCCGGTCACCGTCGATGGCGAGACATCCGTCAACGCGCTCAATCGCACCCTCGCCTTGGCTCTCGCCCACCGCCTGAGCGCGTTCGACGCGGCCTATCTCGAGATCTGCCTGCGCCGGGCGGCGCCACTGGCGACCTTCGACAAGCGATTGGCCGTGATCGCGCGCGTCCACGCCATCGGCCTTCTCATTCCTCTGGAAGGTTGATGCTCCGGCTGCGTCGGCGCCGCGACTGAGGCGCGGTCCAATTTCATGGCGCGCGTCTCCGACAAAAGCTAAACTTCCCGCCGCTTCAAGCCAGGAGGGGCCGATGGTGCTGATCTTTCCGCTAGTTGTGGTAGTGCTGGCCCTGGTGCTCGCCCTCTCGGCGATCAAGATCGTGCCCCAGGGCCATGAATATACCGTCGAGCGCTTCGGCCGTTACACCCGCACCGCGAAACCGGGCATCACCATACTGACGCCGTTCGTCGAGGCGATCGGGCGGAAGGTGAGCGTCATGGAACAGGTCCTGGATGTGCCGCGCCAGGAAGTGATCACCAAGGACAACGTCACCGTTCAAGTCGACGCGATCGTGTTCATCCAGGTGATGGATGCGGCCGCCGCGGCGTATCGGGTGGCGAACCTCAACTACGCGATCGGCCAACTCACCATGACCAATCTGCGCACCGTGGTCGGCTCGATGGAGCTCGACGAAGTCCTTTCCCAGCGCGACCAGATCAACACCCGACTGCTCACCGTCATCGACGGCGCGACGAGCCCGTGGGGCGTCAAGGTCGCGCGGATCGAGATCAAGGACCTGCAGCCGCCGCCGGACATCACCAACGCCATGGCCAGGCAGATGAAGGCGGAGCGGGAGAAACGGGCAGTGATCACCGAAGCCGAGGGAGAACGGCAGGCGGCCGTAACCCGTGCGGAGGGAGCGAAGCAGTCGGCGATCCTGCAGGCGGAGGGGCGGCGCGAAGCCGCCTACCGCGACGCCGAGGCCCGCGAGCGTTCCGCCCAGGCCGAGGCCGCCGCCACCAAGAGCGTCTCCGACGCAATCGAGGCGGGCAGTGTCAACGCCCTCAACTATTTCGTGGCCCAGAAATACGTCGACGCCTTCGCCAAGCTCGCCGACTCGCCCCAACAGCGGACGGTCATCGTGCCGACCGACATGGGCGCCATAGCCGGCTCGATCGCCGGGATCACCGAGCTCATCAACGCCGCCCGCAATGAGAGTTCGGGAAGTCCGCCGCCGCCGGCGCAGCCGCGGCGTCCAGCAGCCCCTACGGCGGGGACCTGAGCACGGCCATGGATGCCGCCAGCGCATTTTTCTGGGCTCACCCGATATGGGTCTGGCTCGCCCTCGCCGCAGCATTCTTGGCGATCGAGGCCGCGACTGGATCTGGCTGGCTTCTTTGGCCCGCGGGGTCGGCTGCCTTCGTGGGCTTGGCCAGCCTCGTTTTTCCGACGACCTTCGCCGTTCAGGCGGCGCTGTTCGCGGCGCTGACGATCGTCACCACCTTCCTTGGCCGCCGCTACCTGCGTGGACCGGGCCACGGCGCGAGCGACATCAACGATGCGCACGGCCGCCTGATCGGAAAACGTGGCGAGGTTTCCAGCCTGTTCAAAGCCGGACAGGGCCGCGTATTCGTCGATGGCAAGGAATGGTCGGCCGAGCTTGACGGCGCCGATCTCCTCGGGCCTGGAGACAAGATCGAGGTGGTCGCGGTGCTGGGCGGAGCGCGCCTGCGGGTCAAGCCGGGGTAGGTCGGTGCTGCGGGGCATGGGCTCGCCCATGCCCGTCTCTATTGCTTGGCTGCGAGCGCAGCCAGTTGAGCCTGCATGGCCGCCATCTGCTGCTTGAGTTCAGAAATATCGTCGTTGTCCTTGGCGGCGGGCGCCGCCTTGCGTGGCGACTCGGCCTCGCCGTTTTCCTCCGCGCGATAGGCGAATGGCGTGAACATTTTCATCGCCCGCTCGAACAAGGCGATGTTTTGCCGGATCTGCTCGTCGAATGTTCCCATCCCGGGGACGCCCGTTGTGGAGACCCGGCCACGCAGTTTTTCTCTCTGGCGCATGAAGCTGTCTAGAGAGAGTTCGAGGTAGCTCGGCAGGAAGGCCTGCATGCGATCGCCATAGAAGGCGATGAGCTGGCGCAGGAACTGTATCGGCAGCAGATTCTGGCCGCGTCCTTCTTCCTCGAAGATGATCTGGGTGAGAACCTTGCGGGTGATGTCCTCGCCGCTCTTGGCGTCGTGCACCTCGAAATCCACGCCCTGCCTCACCATGCCGGCGAGGTCATCCAGGGTGATGTAGCTACTGGTCGCCTTGTTGTAGAGGCGCCGATTTGCGTACTTCTGGATGATGACCCGCCCGCCGGCGGCCCGGCCGGCGTCCTGTCCGGTCTCTCTGGGCATCTCGCTCTCTTGTTGAGGTCCGCGTCGCGGCGCGGTCATCCCGCGCGATACTCGTTATCGCCCATTGGCAAGGTCGGCGCCAGATCATCACGGGCGTGACGGCGGCGAGCGAATTGGGCATGGTGGCGCGCCGGCCAGCTTGTCGGCTCTCGGAGCGCCCAAAATGAGCGACATCGTCATAGTCTCGGCCGCCAGAACCCCAGTGGGTTCATTCAACGGCGCTCTTTCATCGCTTCCGGCCCACGAGCTGGGTAAGCTCGTGATCCGCGCCGCGATCGAGCGGGCCGGGCTCGCGCCCGCCGATGTGGACGAGGTCATCATGGGCCAGGTCCTCCAGGCCGGAAGCGGCCAGGGGCCGGCTCGCCAGGCCTCCGTCAACGCCGGCGTGCCGGTGGAGAGTCCAGCCTGGAGCGTCAACCAGCTCTGCGGCTCGGGCCTTCGCGCCGTCGCCCTGGGCGCCCAGCAGATTGCCGCTGGCGATGCCAGGATCGTGGTCGCCGGCGGTCAGGAGAGCATGAGCCAGTCGCCGCATGCCGCCAATCTTCGCAACGGCCAGAAAATGGGCGATCTGGGGTTCGTCGACACCATGATCAAGGACGGACTGCTGGACGCCTTTCATGGCTATCACATGGGCCAGACCGCCGAAAACATCGCTGCACGCTGGCAGATCACCCGTGAGGAGCAGGATCGCTTCGCCGTGGCCTCGCAGAACAAGGCCGAGGCGGCCCAGAAGGCGGGACGGTTCGCCGGCGAGATCGTCCCGGTCACGATTAAGGGACGCAAGGGCGAAACCGTGGTGAGCGAGGACGAGTACATCCGCCATGGCGCTACCTACGAGAGCGTGTCCGGCCTGCGGCCGGCCTTCACCAAGGAAGGTTCGGTTACGGCGGCCAACGCCTCCGGCCTCAACGACGGGGCGGCGGCCGTGGTGCTGATGAGCGCCGACGAGGCGGCAAGGCGCGGCCTGTCCCCTATGGCCCGCATCGCTGCGTGGGCCCACGCCGGGGTCGAGCCGGAAATCATGGGAACCGGCCCCATCCCCGCGACCCGCAAGGCCCTGGAAAAAGCCGGCTGGAAGGTCTCCGACCTCGACCTTGTGGAGTCCAATGAGGCCTTCGCCGCGCAGTCGCTGTCGGTGGTGCGCGAACTGGGACTGGACCCGGCCAAGGTGAATGTAAACGGGGGCGCCATCGCCATCGGCCATCCGATCGGGGCGTCTGGCGCGCGGATCCTCACGACCCTTCTCCACGAGATGAAGCGAACCGGGGCCAGGAAGGGATTGGCGACCCTGTGCGTGGGCGGCGGTATGGGCGTCGCGATGTGCGTGGAGGCGATGGACGAGGCGCCGGACATCGCCAAGCCGAGGCAGGCCGCGTGAGCCGCGTCGCTTTCATCACTGGCGGCACCCGCGGCATCGGCAGGGCCATAAGCGCCCGGCTGAAGGCGGCCGGATACAAGGTCGCGGCGGGCTACGCAGGCAACGAGGTGGCGGCCCAATCCTGCGCCGACGAGTTGGGCGTGATGGTGGTCAAGGGAAATGTTTCGTCCTTCGCCGATTGCGCGGCGGCGGTGAAGGCCGTGGAGAGTGCGCTCGGACCGGTGGATGTCTTGGTCAACAACGCCGGGATCACGCGCGACGCCATGCTTCACAGGATGACCGAGGAACAATGGAACGAGGTGATCCATGTCAACCTCGCATCGATCTTCAACATGACGCGTAACATCATCGAAGGTATGCGCGAGCGCGGCTACGGCCGGATCATCAACATAAGTTCGATCAATGGCCAGAAGGGCCAGATGGGCCAGACCAACTACTCGGCCGCCAAGGCCGGGATGATTGGTTTCTCCAAGGCCTTAGCCCAGGAAAACGCCAAGAAGGGCATCACGGTGAACACCATCGCGCCCGGCTACATCGATACCGAAATGGTAATGGCGGTGCCCAAGACCGTGCTTGATGCGATCGTCGCCGGTATTCCGGTGGGGCGCCTGGGGATGGCGGACGAGATCGCGCGCTGCGTGGCGTTTCTGGCGGCTGAAGACGCGGGGTTCATCACCGGCGCCACACTCAGCGTGAACGGCGGCCAATATATCATCGGCTAGCCAAGGGGCGCTGAAGGCGAGCGCTGGCCGAGGAGCCGCGCCCCGGGGCGGGACGCTGTCCAAAAACGGCCCTGATCGAACGGCATTGAGTTGCCGATGGCGGCGGCTTCCACGGCCCTCAAAAGACAGGCGCTGACCCTCGCCGCACTCGCGGCGGCGAGCATCGCGGGATTCGCCGCTTCTTCCGCTTACTGCGGCATCGCACCGAACTGGCTTCGCAACGCCATCCGCGCCGAGCGAGGTGAGGATCGGCAAGCGGCCGCGCCGGTGGTGGCACGCTATGGCATCGACGAGGGGGGCGTCTTCATTTTCGACCGAAGCGCCCGCCGCCCACTCTTGAAGCTCGAAGACGGCGCCGAGGTGTGGGTGCTCTATCCTTCGCGAGGCCCGAGAGGCGACGTCATTTACAAGAACGACATGGGCGAACCCGTGCTGCGAGCCACCAAACTCGGTGGAATGACGGTTTTCACAAGCCGCAGGCCCGGCGGATCGGCGGCGACCCTGCTCGGCCCGAGCGCTCCGCTGCGGATCGCTCCCCTCGGTCCGGTCGGACTCTATGAGCGTCTTTTCCAGGCGAGCGTGCGATCCAGCCGGGTGGCTCAGCACCTGGTGGGATTCGATGCCCTCGACGCGAACGTCGGCTCCGATGGACTGATCGCCGACGCCGCCCTTGTCGCCGTCGGCGCCATGGTGTCCCTGGCGGCGCGCCCCGGTGGAAGATCCGCGCTGGCCAGGGTCGGAAAGGTGGCCTTTGTGGAGGGCGGCAAGCCCGAGGTTTCCATGCGCGCAGGCGTGCTCATGATCACCGTGGCGCCCTCCAGGGGACTCGCTGGGAGACCCTCGTCTGAAAGGATCATGAGCGCCCTCGGCGGGCCGAGCGAGGCGGCCATTCCGGTGACACGGGTGCGAGGGTTCGCCGGAAGGCCGCCGGGCGTAAGGATCATGCGGGCCTCCGGCCACAGATGAGCGCGTCCGATGCTCCGAAGCTCAAGCCCTGAATTGGTCCTTGGCGGCGCGCACGGCCCCGAAGGCTTCGTGGTCCGGGGCGCCCGCCTTGCCGACTCGGTGGGCTAGGCGGGGCGCACGCAGGAAGGGGTTTGTCGCCTTCTCCAGACCGATGCTGGTTGGCACCGTAGCCTCGCCGCGGGCGCGCGCGTCGAACACGGCCTGCGACCGGGCCCGCACAGCGGGATCATCATCGACGCTGAGGGCGAAACGGGCATTGGAGGCGGTGTATTCGTGGGCGCAATAGACGCGGGTTGCTTCCGGGAGCGCCGCAAGGCGCTGGAGACTTGACCACATCTGCTGCGCGGTCCCCTCGAAAAGGCGTCCACAACCCAGGGCGAAGAGGGTGTCGCCCACGAAGGCGATCTCATTGGCGGGATCGAAATAGGCGATATGGCCCAGTGTGTGGCCCCCGGTCTCGATAACCTCGAACCGCGTGGCTCCAATGTCGACGGTATCGCCCCCGACAACGGTTCGATCGAGGCTGGCGATACGGGTCACCTCGGCCGGCCCGACCACGAAAGCGCCCGTCTTGGCCTTGACCTGCGCATTGCCTCCGGCGTGATCGGGGTGCCAGTGAGTGTTGAGGATGAAGTCGAGACCCCAGCCGGCGTTCTCGAGTTCCACGAGGATCGCGTCGGCGTCCGGAGTGTCGATGCAGGCGGTGCGGCCGGTGGCCTCGTCGCGGATGATGAAGCCGTAGTTGTCGGAAAGACATGGGAACTGCCGGACTTCCAGGGACATGAGACTCTCCACGGACTCTGAAGGCGCATCTTCCCATCGACCTTACAGTCAAAGCGAACCGAAACGGGAGCGGCGATGCGCCAGGGCGTGATTGAGCTTCGGGAGTTCTACGCCTCGCCGCTTGGACGGGCGGCCAGGGAAATGGTCTCTCGAAAGGTCTCTGAGACCTGGGGCGACGCCTCAGGCCTGGATGTGCTCGGTCTGGGATATGCGACTCCATTCCTCGATGAGGTGCGCGCCGGTGCGCGCCGCACGGTCGCCGCGATGCCCGGCGCGCAGGGCGTGGAGGCCTGGCCATTGGGAGAAGCAAATCGGGCCTTTCTGGCTGACGAAATGGCGCTCGCTCTTCCCAACGCACTCTTCGACCGGATACTCGCCGTCCACGCCCTGGAGGAAAGCGACAGCCCCCTGGAGCTTCTGCGCGAGGCCGCCAGGGTGCTGGCGCCGTCCGGGCGCCTCATCGTGGCGGTCGTGGCGCGGCACGGTCTGTGGGCGGACGCCGAGAACAGTCCCTTCGGACATGGTCGCCCCTTCAGCCGCCGCCAGCTCGAGCGACTGATCCGCGACGCTGAGCTCGAGCCAGTGGGTTGGACCCGGGCGCTCTATGCCCCGCCGCTGGCCTGGGCATCGCGCTGGGCGGAGGCGTTCGAACAGGCCGGCGCCCTGATCTGGCCGACATTCGCCGGGCTGATCCTCATGGAAGCCATGAAGAAGACCTTTGCCCTCCGCCCCCTCACCCATCGCGCGCGAGCTCCTCGTCGGGTGGTGTTCGGAACCGCGCCCGCCGGCGCGGGCGGCGTTCCAGGCTAGCGCGCGCTGAGCGCCCCACTTGGAGCCGATCCGAAAATGGTTCAATTTCGATTTGTCGCTCACGCCAAAGGGGACGCGGTTCGATGAAGATGATCGTCGCGGTGATCAAGCCTAGTCGGCTGGACGCCGCCATCGAGGCGGTCACCGAAGCGGGCGTCTCGGGCCTCACTGTCACCGAGGTGCGCGGATATGGCCGTCAGAAGGGCAAGACCGAGGTCTACCGAGGTGCGGAGTATGAGATAAAGCTCCTGCCCAAGGTGAAACTCGAGGTCGCGGTCATCACCGACATGGTCGCCAAGGTGGTGGAGGCGCTCGCCACCGCGGCGAACACCGGCAAGATTGGCGATGGGAAGATATTCGTCCTCGACCTGGAGCAGATTCTCCGCATTCGCACCGGTGAGGTCGACGCCGCGGCGCTCGGAGGCTGAAGGCATCGCGACCGCCGCGGCGCGCTCACAAGCCGACGGTCGCCTGTGCGGCGGCGTCTCTGGCGGGCCGGCCAAGGACGAACAGGGCCGATTCCGCTCGCCAGTTCTCGATCCGGCTGAACGGATCCGCCGGTCGGGCGGGTTTTGTGTCGCGAAGCGCTGAGCAGGCTTCGATGCCAAGGCCGAGGTCGGCGCAGAGCAAGACGAAATCCCGAAGGGTGCAGAGGTGGATGTTCGAGGTGGACCACCATGGTTCCGGCAGAGCCCCGGTCAGCGGCATCCGCCCATGGATGAGAAGGTCCATGCGGACTCGCCAGTGGCCGAAGTTCGGAAATGAAACGATCGCCCGGTTGGCGACGCGCAACAGCTCACCGAGCACGTAGCGGGGACGAAGCACCGCCTGAAGCGTCTGGGAGAGGACGGCGTAGTCGAAGGCCTGGGTGGGGAACTCTCCGAGGTCACGATCGGCGTCCCCCTGCATCACCGCCAGCCCCTGGGCCAGGCAGGCCGAAACGCCCTGCGGGCTTATTTCAATCCCCCGCCCGTCAACCTGGCTCTGACGGGTGAGCAGTTCGAGAAGGGCGCCCTCGCCGCAGCCGACGTCCAGCACGCGCGAACCTGGACGCACCAGCCGAAGAATCTCGTTGAAATCTTCCCTCGGGCGGCTGTCGATCACGGTCGATCCCACATCAGGGCGGCGGACCCGAGAAATCCTTCGAGGGCGGTGCGGAGAACCGGCTCGTCGAGGAGGAAGGCGTCATGGCCCTTATCGCTCTCGATTTCGACGAAGCTCGCCCTGGCGCCGGCGGCGTTCAGGCCGCGCACGATCGAGCGGCTTTCGCTGGTGGGGTAAAGCCAATCGGAGGTGAAGGAGAAAACGCAGAACCGCACTTGCCGCGCTTCGCGGAAGGCGTTGGCGAGCACTCCGCCGTGGGCCGCGGCAAGATCGAAATAGTCCATGGCCCGGGTGATGTAGAGATAGGAATTCGCATCGAATCGATCGACGAAAGTCGCGCCTTGGTGGCGCAGGTAGCTTTCGACCTGGAAGTCGGCGTCGAAGCCCCAGGAAAGCCCATCGCGCTGCAGCTCGCGGCCGAACTTGCGCTGAAGAGCCCCCTCGGAGAGATAGGTGATGTGGGCGGCCATCCTGGCGACGGCGAGGCCCTTCTCGGGCCGCACGCCAAGTGTGGCATAGGCGCCGCCTCGCCACTGGGGATCGGCCATGATCGCCTGGCGACCGACCTCATGCAGGGCAATGTTCTGCGCGGAGTGTCGGCCCGCGGCGGCGATGCAGATGGCGGCGAACACCCGCCGTGGATAGTCGCTCGCCCATTGCAGGACCTGCATTCCGCCCATCGAGCCGCCGATCACCGCGAACAAACGCTCGATCCCGAGAGATTCAACGAGCATCGCCTGCGCCCGGACCATGTCGCCAATTGTGACTGCCGGAAACGAAAGGCCATAGGGTGCGCCAGTGGCCGGATCGGTGGAACCGGGGCCGGTGCTGCCCATGCATCCGCCGATGACGTTCGAGCAGATGATGAAGTGGCGGCGAGGATCCAGAGGCAGGCCCTCGCCGACCAGGCTGGACCACCAGCCCGCGCGACCGGTGAGCGGATGGCCCATCGCCACGTGCTGATCGCCGGTCAGGGCATGGCAGACCAGGATCGCGTTGGAGCGCTCGGCGTTGAGTGCGCCATAGGTCCGGTAGGCGATCTTCAGCTCTTCGAGTTTCGCGCCGCTATCCAGCGGCAACGCCGCGCCCGCGGCGAAAAGCCCGCCGGAGAGGGAATTCTCCACTCCGGGGCCAAATTCTCCGCCTTCGCCCATGGTCGCCTAGGACGGGCAAAGCCAGCCGCTGTCAACCGATCGACGCAGGCGCGCGCGCCGGCCCATCCGCGGACCCGATCCCGCCCTGAGCCTCTCGAGCGGCGATTTTCCCCGGCTCGCATGGTTTCGGTGCGGACCGGCAGGCGGTATGAGGCCAGCGCGGGAGACGATCCGAATGCGCCGACTGATCCTGTTCCGCCACGCCAAGGCCGAGGCCGGTCCTTCGGGGGGCGAGGACTTCGAACGGACCCTGACCGGCCGGGGACGGCGGGACGCCCTGGCCATGGGCCGGGTGCTGGCCGAGGAAGGGTTCGCGCCGGACCTGGCTCTGGTCTCCTCCGCGCTGCGCGCCACCCAGACCTGGGATGGGACGAGCATGGCCTTCAAAGAGGTCCGCATCGAGGTTCGCGACGTCCTGTACAATGCCTCGCCGCATTCGATCCTCCAGGAGATCCGGCGCGTCGCCGATGGGGCCCAGACCCTGATGACGATCGGTCACAATCCCGGCCTGCAGGAGCTCGCCGTCCGATTGTTGCAGGAGGGGTCCGGATCGGCGGCGGACGTTCGCCGGCTCGGGACGCAGTTCCCGCCAGCAACCGCGGTGGTGTTTCTGGTGGACGAGGCCGGGCGCTGTTCGCTCGAAGCTCTGTTGCTTCCTCAGCGACAAAGCGCCGATGGCCCCTAGCCGCGAGCAGGACGGTGTCCAGGCCAGAACGATCTACAAGATTCTCTCGCGCGCCGAGTGGCGGCAAGCCGTGGCCAAAGGACGCTTCGACGGATCGAACGCCGATCGGCGGGATGGTTTCATCCACTTCTCGATCGCCCGCCAGGTGAATGAAACGGCTCGACTTCATTTCAGCGGCCGAGCCGACCTTGTGCTGCTCGAGGTCCGCACGAGCGGCCTGGGCGCGAACCTGAAATGGGAACGCTCGCGCGGTGGCGAGCTGTTTCCGCACCTCTACGGGCCATTGTCGTGCGATCGGGTGGCGGAGGTTCGGGCCGCGCCGCTTGGCGATGACGGGCGACACGATCTGGGCGAGCTCGTCCCTTGAGCGTCATTCACGGCATGGCGGCCGCCGGCCTGCGCCTGATCGACCCCGAGGCCGCTCACGCCGTGACGCTCGCCGCTCTCAGGGCCGGCCTGGGGCCCAGGCGCGACACGCGGGGCGATCCGGTGCTGGCGACCACGCTGGGCGGTCTGGACCTGCCCAATCCCCTCGGCCTCGCCGCCGGGTTCGACAAGAACGCGCAGGTCTTCGCGCCGATGCTGCGCGCCGGGTTCGGCTTTGTGGAATGTGGCACGACAACGCCTCTGGCGCAGAGGGGCAATCCGCGGCCGAGGCTCTTTCGCCTTGGCGAGGACAAGGCCGTCATCAACCGCCTGGGCTTCAACAACGAGGGTGTCGAGGCGTTCCGCGCCCGCCTGGGGAACCGAGGGCGGGGCGTCGTCGGGGCGAACGTCGGACCGAACAGGGATTCGCCTGATCGGGTCGGCGACTACCTTTCGGCGGTGGGCGCCCTTTGGGGACTCTGCGACTATTTCACCATCAACGTCTCCTCGCCCAACACCCCTGGGTTGCGGGCTCTGCAGAGCGGGGGCGGACTCGAAGAGCTTCTGTGCGCGCTGCAGGGAGTGCGGGAGGGCCGCCCTGGTCCGGGCGTTCCCTTCTTCCTGAAGATAGCCCCGGATCTGGCGCCAGGCGAGATCGAGCGGATCGTCGCCGCCGCCATGAAGCACCGGTTCGATGGTCTGGTCGTCGCCAACACCACCTCGGCCCGGCCAGGTGGATTGCGCTCGGGTCATCGCGGCCAAGCCGGCGGTCTCTCCGGCGAGCCTCTGGCGGCGGCCGCAACCCTCGCCCTGCGGATCGCCTGGGAAGCCGCGGCGGGCAGGCTCGCCATGATCGGCGTCGGCGGAATCGCCTCCGGCGCCGGCGCCTACGCCAGGATCAGGGCCGGCGCCGGCGCGGTGCAGCTCTATTCGGCCCTCGTCTATCGCGGACCTGGCCTCGTCGGCGCGATCCTCGGCGATCTGGCGCAACGGTTGCGGGCCGACGGTTTCTCGCGCGTGGCGCAGGCCGTCGGCGCGAGATGAGGCCCGCGCCGCGTCCCCCCGGTTCGCGTTGCCGGCGGGAGCATCGCCCAGGAGCGCCGCCGTCGTGCGGCGCCGGGCCGTTCATTGCCCCGCCGTCATCGCTGAAGTAACGGGAAAGCCATGGCGGACGCCGCGCCCCAGCTGCCCTCGTCGACAGTGGAACGCCGATTTTTCTGGCCAGGCGGCCTGTCGAGCCGTCTTCTGGTGCTGACCGTTCTCATCGTCGCCTTCGCCAACCTGCTGATCCTGCCTCCGAACCTCGCCGCGTTCGAGGAGCGCTGGTTGCTCGACCGCCTGCGAGCGGCCGAGCTTGCGACGCTCGTCGAAGAGACCGCGCCCAACGGCGTGGTCACCGAGCGGGTTTCGGAAAAGCTCCTGGCGAGTGCGGAGGTCGTCTCCGTCGCCCTGCAGGTGGAGGGGGAGCGGCGGTTGATCCTTCAGGCCCCAAGACTGAAGCGAACGCCATACTTGGTCGATCTGCGCCACCAGAATCCGATGTCATGGCTCGCCCCGTTCGAGACCCTCGCGGGAGGTGGGGATCGGATGGTCCGGGTGATGGCGCAACCCCGCTTCCGACCCGGAGAATTCGTCGAGATCGTCGCTCCCGACGGCCCGCTGAAGAAGGAGCTCCTTGCCCAGCTCGGACGTCTCCTGGAGATCGCGGTCTTCACCTCGGTCATGGCCGGCGGCGTGGTCTATCTGTCGCTCAATCTGTTCCTGGTGCGGCCGATGCAGCGCATCACCCGCTCGATGGAGCGCTTTCGCGCCAATCCCGAGGATCCGCGGGCCCACCTGGCGCCGTCCGGCCGTCACGATGAGATCGGTCGCGCCGAGAGTGAGCTTGACCGGATGCAGGCCGACCTGCGCGCCGCCCTGAGCTCGCGGGCGCGGCTCGCGGCGCTTGGCGAGGCGGTGGCCAAGATCAATCACGATCTGCGGAACATGCTGACCAGCGCCCAGATCGCCTCCGAGCGCATGGCCCAGTCCGGCGACCCCAAGGTCACTCAGGCCCTGCCGAGGCTGGAGCGGGCCCTCGACCGGGCGATCACCCTTGCGTCCAATGTTCTTGCCTTCGGCAAGAGCGACGAACCTCCTCCGGAAAGGCGGCCGGTCGCGCTGCGGGCGGCCCTGGAGGCGGCGGCCGAGGATGCGGGACTGACGTCGGAGGGAGTCAGGCTTGAAACGGATGTCGCTCCGGACGCGCTCATCGACGCCGATCCCGAGCAGCTGCATAGAATCCTCGTCAATCTGCTGCGCAACGCCCGCGAAGCCATCGACGTTTCGGGGGCGGGCGAGGGCGCGGGCAAGATCGCCGCCACGTTGGTCCAACGCGATGCGATGAACGTCATCACCCTCGCCGATAGTGGGCCGGGACTTCCTGAGCGGGTCAGGGCCAATCTGTTCCAGCCATTCGTGGGCTCGGCCAGGCGCGGCGGCGCCGGGCTCGGCCTGGCGATCGCCCGGGAACTGGCCGAACTTCATGGCGGGACGCTCACTCTGGTGCAGAGCACCCACGACGGCGCGGTCTTCGAGCTTCGCCTGCCGATCGACCACGAGCGCTAGGCCCTCGCCGCCGCGACCGCCAGGGCGGCCTTCTTGGCCGTCTCCGCAGCCCCCTGGCCCGGCCGGTAGAGTTCCGCTCCCAGGGCGAACGCCCCGGCGCCCGCCTCGCGCCAGGCGGCGATGTCGCCTGGTCCGACCCCGCCGACCGCCCAGACCACCGCCCGTCCTGGCAAGACCGCCATCAACTGGCGAAGATAGCCGGGCCCCAGGCTTGCCGCCGGAAACAGCTTGAGATGCCTCGCTCCCGCCTCGAGCGCGGCGAACGCCTCGGTGGGGGTGGCGACGCCCGGCGCCGGCTCCATGCCGAGACGCAGGGCCATTTCGATCACCGGGCGCGACGTGATCGGTGAAACTACGAGCCGGCCGCCTGCATCCGCCACCTCCCGCGCCGCCTCCGCGGTGAGCACCGTGCCGCCGCCGATGACAAGCTGCTCACCCAACGCCCCGGCCAGGCGCGAAATGGTTTCAAGCGGCTGCGGCGAGCTCAGGGGAACCTCCACCACCCTGATTCCGGCCGCATGCAGAGCCTGGGCGGTCGCGAGGCACTCGCCCGGACGGATCCCGCGCAGTATGGCCACCACCGGGCAGAGGGCGATCGCCTCGTCGAGCGTCATTTCGACTCCCTGCAGTGCGGCGATGTCGCCGCCGCCGTGGCCCCTCTCGGCAAGGCCAATATCCCGCCGGCCCGTCCCAGGGAAAGGCCCGCGCCGGCAGGCGTCGCGACAATCCACGAAGCGTGACGGCGCCATGGACACGGACCCGGGCGGCGTGCCAGTTCGGATCATGAGCGGCGCGCGCCCCGGCCCACTGAACCTGATCACCGACGTTCCAGGACTGAAGGTCGGCAACGCCACGGATGCGGCTGTCCGAACCGGAGTCACCGTGGTCCTCCCCGACGAGCGGGCGGTGGCCGGCGTCGATGCCCGCGGCGGCGCGCCTGGAACGCGGGAGCTCGAAGCCCTGCGCAGCGAAAACCTGGTCGACGCCGTCGATGCGATCGTGCTTTCGGGCGGTTCCGTCTACGGCCTGGGCGCGGCCGACGCCGTGGCCTCCTGGCTCGGCGCCAGAGGCCGCGGCTACGGCCTGGTGCTCAGGCCCGGTGTTCCCCGCTCGCCGGTGGTTCCGGCTGCCATTCTGTTCGACCTCGCCAATGGCGGCGACAAGGCGTGGGGCGAAGCGCCGCCTTACGCCGCCCTCGGTCGCGAGGCGGTCAGGCTCGCCGCGGCGCGTTTCGAGCTGGGCGCGGCGGGCGCCGGAACCGGGGCCGCGGCCGGCGCCCTCAAGGGCGGGCTCGGCTCGGCCTCGGCGATCACGCCCGACGGGTGCAGCGTCGGCGCTCTCGCGGCGGTCAACAGTTTCGGCTCGGTCCTGGCCCCCGGCGGTCGCGCATTCTGGGCCGCCCCCTACGAGATCGACGAGGAGTTCGGCGGCCTTGCTCTGGGCTCGACCAGGGCCGGTCCAGACGATTGGGGCTTGGCCAAGCGTGATCCCCGCGCCGGGGAAAACACCACCATCGCCTGCGTCGCCACCGATGTCGCGCTCACGCCCGCCCAGGCGAAGCGGATGGCCATCATGGCCCAGGACGGACTGGCGCGCGCCGTCCGCCCCGCCCACGCGCCCTTCGATGGCGATGTCGTGTTCGCGATCTCCACGGGTCGTCTCCCACTGAGAGAACCGACCGATTTCCTTCTGGCGCGGTTGGGCGCCCTGGCCGCCGACTGCCTGGCGCGGGCCATAGCGCGCGGGGTCTATGAAGCCGTGGCTTGGCCAGGCGCGGAAATGCTCGCCTGGCGGGACCTGCGCTAGGCGCCGGCCGCCGAGGCTTCAGCCGCGCCAGGACCGCAGGCGCCGATACAGCCGATGGCCGGCGTATTCGACGCGCCCAAGCAGGGGTTTGGCGGCGCTCTGCAGGAGGCGAAGCTCCCGCATCGCCATTGCGTGGGTGTCGATGGTCGCGGTGATCGACGCCGAGTGGTGGCCCAGGGATCCCACGCAGGCGCCATCGAGAAACACCGCCGGGCCGGCGCCCAGCACCCTTCGATAGAATTCCACGTCGACGAGTTGGACCAGGTTGGGATCGAACCTGGGCCCGCGGCGGAACACGAAGGCGGCGGTTGGTCCAAGCCAGTTCAGGCTCGGCAGCATCCACAACGGCGCCCCGAGGGCCCGGGCCACGGCGTTGGCGGCGCGGAAGCGGGAGGGGCGCTCCACGCCTAGCACGAGCGTCCCGCCGATCACCGCCGGCAGCCTCTCGCGATCGATCCGATCCACCGCCCGCCGCAGGAATCGCCGGTCGATGAAGAACTCGTCGTGGTGCACCACCACGCACATCCGGCCCTGCGCCAGGTCGAGCCCGCGGTTCCAGTTGTCCACCGGGTTGCCGGACCTCGGACCGGCGAAGTACCGCAATGACGGAAAGAGGACCGCGAGGGCGGCCGTCAGATCCCTGACCGAAGTCGAATGCGAGTCGTCGCTGACGATGACCTCCAGCTCGATCTCCTCCTGCGACAGCGCCGAGAGAAGACAGCGCCCCAGCAGGTCGGGATTTTCGAATGCCGGGATGACACAGCTCGCTTCCATCGCGGCGGTCCTAGGCTCTGGATCGATCAACTGTCGCCGCGCCTGCGGCCACACCGGCCCCAGCCAGCCCCCCAGGCGCGGCCAGGACGCCGCAACAGAATGCGAAGAAGACCGCCATCGTCTCGGTTCGCAGCGGATAGTCGACCAGTGAATGGATGAGCACGATGGCGATCGAGACGCTTGCCGCGCGCGCCAGATCCGGGGGCGCATCGGGCTCGATCCAGACCGCCAGACAGGCGCGGGCGAACCAGGCCAGGAAGACGAGCATCGCCACGGCGGCTGGCCAGCCGGCCTCCAGCCACAGCTCCAGCCAGTCGTTGTGGGCGTGGTTGAAATATTGCGGTCCCACTCGTCGCAATGGCTCGGCGGCCCGGTACACCCGGTCAAACGAGCCGATCCCCGCGCCGAGCGGGAGATGGGCCTTGGCCAGGCTCGCCACGCTCGGCCAGGCCTCGAACCGGAACTCCGCCGGGGCGGCCCGGTCGAACCGCTGGGCGATCGGCGTCAGGCCGAAGAGCAGCACCGCGACCGCCGCCGCCGCGCTGGCCGCGGCCAGGGCCCTGCCGGCGGAGGTTCTCGGCCGTCGTCCCCGCGCGCGCCAGACGATCACCGCCGAGGCTGCCAGAGCCGGAGCGGCGAGGATGATTCCCGCCCGCGAGCGCACCACCCCCAGGCCGACGATCGCCAGCACGAAAAAGACGCCAACCACGGCCCGCCCGGCATTGCCGGCGCCCCTGCGTCCGGCCCCGGTGGCGACCACCGCGGCCACCGGCAGGAGGGCGAGCAGGAAGGAGGCCTGGTGATTGCGATTGGCGAAGAAGCCGACGAGCGATCCGTAGTTCGTGATCGCGTAGAGGTATGGACCGGCGTTTTGGGAAGCGGCGAGCTGCCCGGCGCCGAGCGCCAGGCTCGCGAGGCCGAGCACGCTCCACGCGCCGACCATCGTCCGCCGCTGGCCTTCCGAAAGGCGCATCGCGGCCAGAAACATGGCCGCCGGGGGCGCGAGGGCCAGCGCCGCGTCGAGCGTCTCGGAGGGCGCCAGGCTCAGAGGCCTCCAGGGCAGGGCCAGTCGGGCCGCCTCGAGGCTCGCGACCACCGGCCCGCTGCCCGGGAGGGCGGTCCACAGACTCGGCGGGAGCGGTACGAGCTGCAGCCACGGCAGAGCCAGCGCCAGGCACAGACTCGCCGTGGCCAGGGCGGGCCAGGTTCGCCGATCCTCCCGCGACGCGGGCGTGCGCAGGCAGACTGCCAGCAGCGGCAGACTGGCCAGCTCGACGGCGGCGACAAGCAGTGGATTGTCGTGGCTCGCCCCGCCCAGGAGGACAGACGCCACGACGACCAGGATCGCCGCGCCAAAGACGATCGGAACGCCCGGTCCTGGCGGGCGGCTCATCTCCGGCGCCCGGATGCTGCCGAGGCGAGCGATCGGATCGGTTCATTCATGGGCTCGGGCCGACAGCAGACCTCGCGGCGAGGATGGGATCCCCGCCGCACCCTATCAATCCCGGCCAGCCATGGGCAGTGGCTCGACCGGCGAGATCGGTGGCGATCGCCCGCGGCGACGGGTGGCCGAGCAGACGCCTCTCCCGCATCACAGCCTCTCGGCGGCGCCAGGGGATGCGCCTTGCATTCCACCGGCCCAGGCATCAAGAGAGGCGGCGCGCAATGACCGGCTTCGCACAGCGATTCTTGCAACTGGCCGGGGAGCGATCGCCCCTCTGCCTCGGGCTTGACCCCTCCGCCGAGCTGATCCGAGCCTGGGGCCTGGACGACGACGCCGAGGGTCTGCGGCGATTTTGCGAGATCTCGCTGGAGGCGGCCGGCGACCGGGTCGCCGCGTTCAAGCCGCAGTCGGCGTTCTTCGAGCGTTTCGGCCCTCGCGGCCTTGGCGAACTGGCCCGGGTGACGGCGCGCATTCGCGAACAGGGTGGGCTGAGCATCATCGACTGCAAGCGCGGCGACGTGGCTGAGACCATGAAGGGATACGCCGCGGCCATGCTGGGGCCGCAAAGCGCCTACGGCGGCGATGCCATGACGGTCACCGCCTACCTCGGGTTCGCCGCGCTCGAACCGGTGTTGAGCACGGCGGCGCGCTGTGGCGCAGGCGTGTTCGTGGTCGTCCGTTCGTCGAATCCAGATGGGCGGCGCCTGCAGGACGCCCTGCTCGCCAACGGACAGCGCGTTGCCGATGGCCTGGCCGATGAGATCACCGCCTTCAACGAGCCGCTCGACGGTGGCCTGGGGCCGATCGGCGCGGTGATCGGCGCGACCATCGACCGCGATGCCGCCACGACTCTGACGCGTCTTCCGCGTTCGCTCATCCTGGCGCCGGGCGTCGGCGCACAGGGCGCGAGCCTTGACGACATCCGCGCCAATTTCGGCGCCGCGGCTGGCCGCACCCTGCCTTCCGTGTCCCGCGCGATCCTGCGCCACGGGCCCGACCCGGCCGCCCTGCGCGAAGTCATCGACCGCTTCCGCGACCAGGCGTGGGCGATGGCGCAGGGCCGATCGGCCGTTCTGCAGCTCGCGCCGGGCTGAACCTGGGCCTCGGTTCGCCACGCCGGGATGGCTCGCCGCGATCGCGGTCCGCGCCCTCAGAAGGCGGCCGACACGTCCACGAACACCTTGCGCGCGGGTGAGAGATAGAAGGACTGGTCGCCGAACTCGCTGGCGGTGACGGGCCGGCGTTCGTTGGTCAAATTGCAGCCGTTGACGGCGACGGTGTACCGCCGCCAGCGATAGCCCAGACCGCCGTCGACGGTGACGTACGCGCCGGTCGACGCGGAGTTCGCCAGGTCGAGGAATCGCGGGCCGACGTAGCTGACCGTCGCAAAGCCGAACACGCCCTGCGGCGGGGAAAGGATCACTCCGAACGAGCTCAGAATGTGGGGCGAGAGTGTGAGTTGGTTGCCGGATGCGTCGATGTTGGCGCCGCCTTCGGCGGCGATGAAGTGGGTGAAACGCGCGTCGTGCCAGCTCACGGCGGCGGCGAGCGCCAGATCGGTGGCCACGCGCCATCGGCCTTCCGCCTCGACCCCCTCGAGGCGTTCGCCGCCCGCGTTCTGCAGGATGTGATCGCCGGCCGCGTCGGTGGTTGCAACGACGAGATTGCTGAAGTCGAGCAGAAACAAACCGCCTTCGTAGTCCACGCGGCCGCCCGCCAGCCGGCCCTTCGCGCCCGCCTCGAAGCTGCGCGCGATCTCCGGCTCGAGGATGTCGGGCGTATAGTCGGGACCAAAGTCGATCGCCGCGGGTTTGAAGGTGTCACGGGCGTCGGCGTAGAGCACGAGTTCGTCGGCCCCCGCGGTCCAGGCGCGGTAGCTCAGGGCCGCCATCGCCGAGATGCGGGTCACGTTGCGGAGGCGCTGGTCGAAGGAGTCGACGGCGGCGTCCAGTCCATCGAGGTGGGTGGAGCGCTTTCGCTCCTGGGTTTCGTTCAGCCGCAGACCGGCGTTCAGGTCGAGCCGGGAATCCAGCTTCCAGTCGAGCTGGGCGTACTGGCCGGCGAACAGACGGCGATCGAGAAGAGCGTTGATTTCGTCGACATGCAGATCGGTCGTGCGCGGCAGAGGGCCGCCCTGAAGGGCGGGGGCGTAGGCGCCATTGAGGCTCGCCTGCGCGGCCCGCCCGTACAACAGGTCGGCGCCCCACGTCAGGTCGGCGCCGCTCCAAAGCTCGCTCGCGATGTGGCTATCAACATAGTCGTCATCGATTTCGCGATGCTGGTTCTGGCTGTCGGCGGCGAGCAGATTGGGCCTCAGGAAACCCCGGATATCGGTGATCCTGGAATAGGCGATGGAGACGGTCGTCTCCCAGGGCCCCAGCGGCGTCTCGCGCGAATAGCCGAGGACGCCGTGGTAGCGGTTCTCGTCGATGCGGGCGTCAGCGGGATTGTAGTTGGCGTCCAGCGGCGTGAGGGTGGTCAGCGCCGTTCCAACCCGCACCACCGGGCTGGGCGGGACGGACCTAAGTGCGGCCAGGTCGAGGTCAAATCGCCACTCACCGCCCGCCAGCGGCCGGCTCGCTCGATAGAGAGCCCTCACGGCGCGGACACTCTCGCGCGGGTCCGAGAATCCATCGCGCCTGGCGTCCACGGCGATCGACTGCCGCATCTCGCCGATCTGCGGCAGGGTCATGGAGCCGTCGGCGCGCCATGAGCCGAGCCCGCCATAGCCCGCCTCGATCCGGTTCGCGGCCGCGCTTGCCGGATAGTGAATGACCTGGATGACGCCGACGAAGGATGTCGCTCCATACAGCACCGGCGCCGAACCCTTGAGAACCTCGATGCGCTCCACGTCGGTGAGATCGAGGGCGGCGGTCGCGGGGTTGAAGGCGCCGCCCCACGGGACGCCGTCGACCACCAGCAGGAAGGCGTCGAACTCGTGCAAGCCCCAGAAGGACGGGACGGCGCCGGCTGGGCCCGCGTCGCCGCCCGAGGGCGCCTCGACCCCGGCGACCAGGGCCAGCGCGGTGCGCAGGTCGGTGATGTGGCGGGCTCTGAGGTCGTCGCCGTGAAGAACTGTGATGTAGACAGGCACGCGATCAGCGGCTTCCGGCGCCCGGGTCGCCGTCACTTCGACTTCCCCCACAGCCGACGCGGCGTCGGCCGCAGTGGCCGGCGTTCGGGCGCCCGCCGCCCAGGTGAGCGCGATGATCGCCGCCCGCCGCGCCGCCGCCTTCGCCCGGCGTCGGTCGCGGCGAACCGCGACCCCGCCGCTGGTCGCGCCGTCGCGGCGGTCCCCGAGCAGATCAGGCTCGGCCAGGGAACCCCCGATCATCCCGGGCATTTGGGCTAAACGAGACATTAACCAACTCGCGTGTGTTATCGCCGTGAGCCGCCCCGTATCGCCTTCAGGATTTTGACGCCATGCACGTTATCGCCAAGTCTCTACTCGCCCTTGCCGTGGTCCTGTCGTTGAGCGCATGCGCCTCTGGACCAGGCTGGCGCGCCTGTCCGCCGGGCTCCCATCTGGGACCCTACGGACGCCACTGCCTGCCGAACTGAGCCTCCCGAAACTCGCCGTCGAAGCCTGACCAGTCCAGCGCTGGTCAGGACCGGAGGGATCCTCGCAGCTGATCGCTGCGCGGCGCCCGCACGTCTTGGCTGGGAAACTGGCGCGCTCGGAGCGATTCGAACGCCCGACCCCCAGATTCGTAGTCTGGTGCTCTATCCAGCTGAGCTACGAGCGCGCGCCGCCCTTGTCCGGCGAGGCGGCGGAACCTAGTCGGCGGCGTCCCAAACTGCAAGCGGAGCCGGCGCGGCCCTTCCGCGGTCAGCGGGACGCGGCCGGAGCCCCGCGCTCGGCGTGGGCGGCGAGAAAGTCCAGTCGGTCCTTGCGGAAGTCGGCGGTGGGCGTCGGCCCGTCGGGACCGAAGACCATGACCGTCTGGTCGGCGGCGGTGAATCTGGGCCACGGAGCGCCGCCGGCGCTGTCGGGCGTGGAGGTCGCCACGAATCTGGCCCAGTAGGCGTTGATGGCGGTCCCGAGCCTGCGATCCTCGGCGGTCGCCGCCGGGATCGTCATTGGCCCATAGGAGAAGGGGGCCGCCGGAAGATTGTCGAAGGCGTACATGACCTCGGCCCCATGGGCTGCGCCCGGCGTCGAAGCGCGCTGCGCCTGAGGGACGTAGGCGAAGTGGTAGACGAACACCGCCTGGCCATCCCGGGTCAGGGCGAGCGCCAGGAATCGGTCCGGCTCGGTGACCGCCGCGTCGGTGGTGACGTCGGTGGCGACCTTGCCGAGGTTGGCGGGCCCGCCGTAGAGTTCGACCAGCCGCGCCCGCTCGGCCCCGGCCTGGGCCAGGGTGAGTTCGGGATCCTTCGCGACGTCGGGAAAGAGGCTCGCTTCCCAGCTGTTGCCGCCCACCAGGAAGGGGACCCGCGCCTCGCGTCCGGCCGCGAACGCCGCGGAGATCGTCTCGGGGACGACCTTGCCGTCGATCATCGGCGCGGGAATTTCTGGGTCCGCTAGTCCAGACGGCGTAGCGTTGAGTCTGTCGGCCGGCAGCGCGCGCAATGCACTGGCGGCGACCGCATCGTCGCCCTTGACCCCCAGCGCCTGCGCGATGCGCGCACCGATGGCTTCACCTGAGTTCGGCCCGCCGCGGATCGGCGCCCCGACGATGCGCCCGAAACCGGATTCGGAAATGGCCTTTGCGAACAAGCCGCGAGCCAACGGCGAGGTCATAAGGTAGTTGACCGAAATCCCACCGGAGCTCTCGCCGGAGACAGTCACGTTGGCAGGGTCGCCGCCGAAGGGCGCGATGTTGGCCCGGACCCACTTGAGGGCGGCGATCTGGTCCATCAGCCCATAGTTCGCCAGCGGTCCGTCATGATCGGTGGCGGCCAGGGCGGGGTGGGCGAAGAAGCCGAAGCGGCCCAGTCGATAGTTGATCGTCACCAGGACGACGCCGTGCTCGGCAAAGTGAGTCCCGTCGTAGAAAGGCATGGCGCCAGACCCCCAGACGAAGGCGCCGCCATGGATCCAGACCATCACCGGGGCCCTTTCGCCCGGCGCCAGATTGGCCGGCGTCCAGATATTGAGGCTCAGGCAGTCCTCGCTCATGCTCTGCGTCGCCTGCGCCGGCTGCATGCACGCGGGCCCGAACGTGTCCGCCTTGCGGCTGCCGGTCCACGCGAGCGGTGCCTGTGGCGGTCGCCAGCGCAGGGCGCCAACCGGCGGCGCGGCGTAGGGAATGTCCTTGAAGCTGACCACGTCGCCCGATTGCACGCCCTCGAGCAGGCCCTGGCCGATCCTGACCACGTCCGGCGCCCCTTGCGCGCCGCCTGCGCAGAGGGTCATCGCCAGGGCGCCCGCCGCGGCCTGTCCGCAGGCCGATGAATTCCGCATTGGAAAATGCTCTCCGCTCGGTGGCGCCCTGACCCTCCCCGAGCTTAGGCGGCGGCGGCGCCAGTGAGAAGCGCCGACTGGCGGACATAGGCTGTCAGCCCGGCGACCAGATGATCGAACATCAGGCGCATGCGGTGAACGGCCTTGAGATCCTCGTGCATCGCGACCCAGACCTCGAGCTCGAAGGCGAACGCGTCTCGCAGCACCGGCTGCAGCTCCCCGGAGCGGTCGGCGATCACCGGCTGGCACGCGCAAAGGCCAAATCCGGCGCGCAGGGCGGCGAGCTGGGCGAGGTCGCTGTCGGTTCGAAGGGCGAAGAGATCGCGGGTGAGCTCCATCCCCAGGCCCCTGGCGATGGCGGTCGGCGGCGCGATGCGATCGAAGCCGATGACGCTGTGGCCAGCCAGATCCGCGAGGCTGGCTGGAGCTCCGTGGCGGGCGAGATAGGTCTTGTGCGCATAGAGGGCCAGGCGGACCGATCCGATCCTGCGCGCGAGCAGGGCGCTCTGCGTCGGGCGGGCCATGCGCACGGCGATGTCGGCGTCGCGGCGCAGCAGATCCTCCTGCTCATTGGTCAGCGCCAGTTCGATATCGACGCCGGGGTGAAGTTCGCGAAAGCCGGCCAGCATCGCCGGCAGCACTTCGGCGCCGACAAGCTCGCTGGCCGTCAGGCGCACCGTGCCTCGCACCTCCCCGGCGCCCCCAGAGGCCGTCCGCACGAGGGCCTGCGCCGCCGCCGCCATCACCTCGGCGTGCGGGCGCAGCGCCAGGGCCGCCTCGGTCGGACGCAGCCCTCCGGGCGAGCGCGTGAACAGGACCGCGTCCAGTTCCCGTTCGAGGGCTTCGATGTGGCGGCCGACGGTGGGTTGGCTCAGCCCCAGACTCCGTGCGGCCGCCGACAGGCTCCCGGCGCCGACGACCGCCAGGAACGAACGGTAGAGTTCCCAGGATGGATTTCGCGTGCTCATACGAAATCGCATAGCCGAAAAACAACATTAGGCAATTTACGAATATCTCGAAAGACGGTCCGTTGCGTGCCAACGCGGAGATCGACATGACCCAAGTCACGGAAAAAACGGCTCTCATCATTGGCGCCACGGGCTCGTTCGGGGCCCACGCGGCGATCGCCCTGCTGAAGCGCGGCTGGCGGATTCGCGGCCTGACCCGCGACCCGGCGGCCGCGGCGATCAAGGCGGGCGCCTCGACGCCCATCGAGTGGTTCAAGGGTGACGCCATGTCGCCCGGCGATGTCGCCCGCGCCAGCCGCGGCGTCGACCTCATCGTCCATGCGGCCAATCCCCCCGGCTATCGCAACTGGAAGGGCCTGGCCTGGCCGATGCTCGAGGCGACGATCGCCGCCGCTGTCAGCGAGGGTGCGCGCATCGTCCTGCCGGGCAACGTCTACAACTTCGCCCCCGACGCCGGGCCGGCGATCGTCGAGAACGCGCCGCAATCGCCGGCCACGCGCAAGGGCGCGATCCGCGTCGAGATGGAGGATCGGCTGCGGGAGGCGACCCGGCGCGGCGCCAAGGCGCTGATCCTGCGCGCCGGCGACTTCTTCGGACCGGCGGCGCCCAACAGCGCCCTCGCCTGGCTCGTCCGCCGTCGGGGCGCCCGGGTGTCGTCGGTCCTGGCCTCCGGCCCGCGCGACGTCGGCCACGCCTTCGCCTACCTCCCCGATCTCGCCGAGACCCTGGGACGGATCCTGGAGCGGGAGCGGGAACTGGCCGACTATGAAGTCTTCCATTTCGCCGGTCATTGGCTGGAGAGCGGCGATGCCCTCGCCGCTTCGATCCGCCGCGTGACCGGCCAGCCGAAGATGCCGTTGCGCCCGTTTCCCTGGGTCCTGGTCGCGGCCCTCTCGCCGTTCGTCGAAACCTTCCGCGAGCTGCTCGAGATGCGCTACCTCTCTCGCCGGCCGATCGGCCTGAGCAACCGCAAGCTTGTCGCGTTCCTGGGCGCCGAGCCGAACACGCCGCTCGATCGCGCCGTGGCGGCCACGCTCTGCGACATGGGGTGCCTCTGCGAGGACCGCTCCGGCCGGGTCGAGATGGCCGCGGGGGCGCTGGCCGCGGCCTGACCGCCGCCGCTGTCTGGACGCCGGGGGCCGCCGAACCCTAGATAGGCCTCATGGACGGTCGCACCCTCTATGACAAGATCTGGGACGCCCATGTCGTCTCGGCGGCCGGCGAGGGCGAGGCGATCCTCTATGTCGACCTGCACCTCATTCATGAGGTGACGACTCCCCAGGCCTTCGCCGGCCTCGAGGCCGCCGGGCGCCGGGTTCGGCGGCCCGGCCTCACCCTGGCGGTCGCCGATCACAACGTGCCGACAATCGGCCAGGCGCTCGGCGTCGCCGCGGTCGCCGACCAGCAGGCGCGGCTGCAGCTGCAGACCCTGGCCCGCAACGTCGCCGAGCACGGAATCGAATTCTTCGCCATGGGCGATGCGCGCAATGGCATTGTCCATGTGGTCGGTCCCGAGCAGGGCCGCACCCAGCCGGGGATGACGATCGTCTGCGGCGATTCCCACACCTCCACTCATGGCGCCTTCGGCGCGCTCGCGCAGGGGATCGGCACGTCCGAGGTCGAGCACGTGCTGGCGACCCAGACGCTGCGGCAGCGAAAATCGAAGAACATGCGCGTCGTCTTCAGCGGGGCGCCCGGCCCGGGCGTGGGGCCCAAGGACTTCGCCCTGACGTTGATCGCCAGGATCGGGACCGCCGGGGCGACCGGCCATGTGATCGAATTCGCCGGCGATGCGGTCCGCGCGCTCTCGATGGAAGAGCGGATGACGCTCTGCAACATGAGCATCGAAGCGGGCGCGCGGGCCGGACTGGTGGCGCCGGACGAAATCACCTTCGCCTACCTCGAGATGCGCCCCGCCTCTCCGAAGGGCGGCGCCTGGGACGCGGCCCTCGCCCAGTGGCGAAAGCTCGCTTCGGATTGCGGCGCGCTGTTCGACGTGGAGGTCGCCATCGACGTGTCGGCCATTGCCCCCACTCTCACCTGGGGGACCAGTCCGCAGGACGTGGTCGAGGTCACCGGACGGGTACCCGATCCGGCGGACTTCACCGAACCGCGGGCGGCCGAGATCCGCCGCGCCCTGGCCTATATGGATCTGGCCCCGGGCCAGAGGATCGACGAGGCGGCCATCGACAAGGTGTTCATCGGCTCGTGCACCAACGGCCGGATCGAGGACCTGCGATCGGCCGCGGGCATCGTCGCCGGCCGGCGCGTGGCGGCGCACGTCGTAGCGCTGGTCGTCCCGGGCTCCGGACTCGTGAAACGGCAGGCTGAAGCCGAAGGTCTCGACCGGATCTTCATTGACGCCGGCTTCGACTGGCGCGAGCCGGGCTGCTCGATGTGCCTGGGCATGAATCCCGACCGGCTGGAGAGCGGCGAGCGTTGCGCCTCCACTTCCAACCGCAACTTCGAGGGCCGCCAGGGACGGGGCGGCCGCACCCACCTGATGAGCCCGGCGATGGCCGCCGCCGCCGCAATCGCCGGCCATATCGTCGATGTGAGGACGCTGGCGTGATCGAGGCCTTGAGCCGTGTGACCGTGGCCGTCGCCGACCTTGATCTCGCCGCCTCCGCCTATGAGGCTCTTCTGGGTCGGCCCGGCGCGCGCCACGAAGCGCAGGGCGGCGCGCGCCACGCCTTGTTCCAGCTTTCGAACATGGCGCTGGACCTCATCCAGCCGGACGGGGTCGGATCGAGCGGAGAGCAGGCGCGGGCGCGGCTGGCGGCGGCGGGCGAGGGATTGTGGAGTCTGGTCTTCGCCGTCTCGGACCTCGCCGAAGCCCGCCGGATGCTCGGCCGCCGCGGGGCGCCCGCGAGCGATCCGGGGGAGGGCGCGGCCCCCGGCGCGCGCGATTGCGCGATGATTGACCCGCAGGCGACCCATGGCGTTTCCATCGCCCTGACCCAGACGCAGGCGCCGTGCCGGTCACGACCCGCCTTCGCCGCCGACGAGGTCCATGGCCTCGATCATGTGGTGATCCGCACCACCAACCCCGATCGGGCCCTGGCCCTCTACGCCGCGCGCCTTGGGCTCGATTTCAGACTGGACCGGTCGAACAGGCAATGGGGCTCGCGGCTGATGTTCTTCCGCTGCGGAGACTGCGTGATCGAGGTCGGCGCCGCACTGGACGTCCCGGTGTCCGCCGCGCCGGACCAGCTCTCCGGTCTGGCCTGGAGGGTCCGCGACCCCGACGGCGCGCACGAGCGCATGGCGTCCGCCCGCCTCGACGTGTCCGCGGTCCGGCCTGGTCGAAAGCCAGGGACCCGGGTCTTCACCGTCCGCTCAGGGATCGCCGGAGGTCCGGCTCTGGTGATCGGGGGAAGCGACTGATGCGGGCCTTCACCATCCTGGCCGCCACCGCGGTCCCTCTCGATCTGGCCAACATCGACACCGATCAGATCATCCCCAAGCAGTTCCTCAAGACCATCGACCGGGACGGCCTCGCCCAGGGCCTGTTTTACGATCTCCGCTTCGCCGCGGACGGCGCGGAGAGGCGCGACTTCGTGCTCAACGATCCCCGCTACAAGGGCGTCGGCATTCTCATCGCCGGCGACAATTTCGGCTGTGGATCGAGCCGCGAGCACGCGCCCTGGGCGCTGATGGACTTCGGCATAAGCTGCGTGGTGGCGACGAGTTTCGCCGACATCTTCCACGACAACTGTTTCCAGAACGGGCTGCTGCCCATTGTCCTTGGCGAGGAGGAGGTTCGCGCCCTGATGGGCGAAGCCAGGGGCGGAAACCACGTCTTTGCGGTGGATCTGGCGGCCCAGACCATCACGGCGCCTTCCGGACGGTCCTTCGCCTTCGAAATCACCCCCGACCGCAAACGCAGGATGTTGCAGGGCCTCGATTCCATCGGCGAGACCCTTCAGGCGGCGGACGCCATCGAGGACTACGAGCAGCAGCGGGCGGTCGCCGAACCCTGGCGGGAGATTCCATGACCCTGATTGTCGCCGGGACCGTGCGCGCGCCGCCCGGCCATATCGCCCGGCTCAGGGCGCCGATGCTGGAGATGGTCAGCGCCACCCGCGCCGAGGACGGCTGTATCGAATACGCCTATGCCGAGGACCTCCTCGAGCCGGGGCTCATCAGGGTCGTCGAGATCTGGCGCGACGAGGCCGCGCTGGGCTCGCACTTTCGCAGCGCGCATATGGCCCGCTGGCGCGAGGCGTGGCCCAGCTTCGAGGTGACCGACCGGCGCCTGAGCCTCTTCCGGGTCACGCAACAACGCCCGCTCTGAGAGACGAGGCCCGCGCCCCGATGCCAACCCTGCTTCTCCTTCCTGGCGACGGCATCGGGCCCGAAGTCATCGCCGAGGTTCGCCGCGTGGCGAGCGTGGTCGCGGCCGATCTCGATCTCCAGGAACGGGCCTTCGGCGGCGCCAGTTTCGAGGCCCACGGCGCCCCCCTCACCGACGAGACCCTTGCCCTCGCCAGGGCGTGTGACGCGGTGCTGCTGGGCGCGGTGGGCGGCCCGCGATGGGCCGACGCGCCGCGCCGTCTGCGGCCCGAGGCCGGGCTGCTGGGGCTGCGCGCCGGGATGGGCGTGTTCGCCAATCTGCGTCCGGCGGTCTGTTTTGCGCCCCTGGTCGAGGCGTCGAGCCTCAAACGCGAGGTCGTCGAGGGTCTGGACATCATGATCGTCCGCGAGCTGACCGGCGGGGTCTATTTCGGCCAGCCGCGCGGCATCGAGACCCTGCCGGACGGCCGGCGTCGCGGCGTCGACACCCAGGTCTACACCGACTCCGAGATCGAAAGGGTGGCGCGCGTGGCCTTCCTGCTGGCGCGTGACCGGCGCGGCAAGGTGACTTCCTGCGAGAAGTCGAATGTCATGGAGACCGGCCTTCTGTGGCGGGAGGTCGTCACCGCGCTGCATCGCAGGGGCTTCGCCGACGTCGAACTCGAACACATGCTCGCCGACACCGCCGCGATGCAGCTGGTCAAGGCGCCCAGGCAGTTCGATGTGATCCTCACCGACAATCTCTTTGGCGACCTGCTCTCGGACGAGGCGGCGGAGCTCACCGGCTCGATGGGCATGCTGCCCTCAGCCGCCCTGGGGGCGCCGGGGACGCCCGGCCTCTTTGAACCGGTCCACGGTTCCGCGCCGGACATCGCCGGCGCAAATCTAGCCAATCCACTGGCGGCGATTCTTTCCTTCGAAATGGCCCTGCGTTGGTCCCTGAACCGGCCCGCCGTCGCCGACGGTCTGCGCGGCGCGGTCGAGAAGGCTCTGGCGGACGGGGCGCGGACCGCCGATCTCGGCGGCAGCCTCTCGACCTCCCAGATGGGCGATGCCGTGATCGAAGCCTTGCGCCGCTGAGGGGTCCGACGCGCGAGCTCGCCTCAGGCCAGCGTCCGACCGGTGAGGCGCTCGAGGATCCGCAGCGGCGAGAGGGCTTGGTCGCCCATCGCCGCCACCGGGAGATAGAAGGTCTGCTCCAGGGCGTAGCGCCCCGCCAGGGCGGCGTGGACCACCTGGTCGGTGAAGACGATCCAACTGGTCCCGGCGGCGAAGGCGATCTCCCGGCGCGGCGCGGTCGTCTGATAGCGCGCGTCCAGCTTGGCATTGTCGTGCAGCCCCAGCATCAGGAAATCGTAGGCCGAGCGTCTGCTTCTGGTGATGCCCAGCCTCGCCAGGGCCCATGCCTCGCCCGGGAAGGGCGAGCGCACGACCGCCGCCCAGCGGCGCGCGTATGCCTCGAACGGCTCGCCGACATTCCACACCCGCGGTTCTCCATCGGGGTTGATGTTCGAGAACACCCGGAGAATCCGCCGTCCGCGCGTGGGCTGCGACGCAAAGGCGTCGACGTGCATGCGCCGGTCGTCCTTGCGCGGACTGGACGGCGCCTCATCGGCGTCGCGGGAGCGAAAGCTCGTGCGACCGCGCTCCAGAGTCTGCAGGTAGCGCGGCGCAACCTCCGCGACGAGAGCTTCGGCCCAGTCGGCGTAGCGCCTCATCAGGGCGGCGAGCCGCTCGGCCGCCGGGCCCTCGCAGGCCGCGCCGCGCAACTGCTCGCCCGAGGCCGAAAGGCTGACGTTCTTGGCGCGAGGATCGGCGTGCGCCGCAGTCAGCAGTTCCGATTCCTCGGGCGTAAGTCTGAACGGCCGGTCCGCCATGTGCAGGAGGCCGTCGGCTTCCAGGCGTCGAGCCGCATCGTCCCCGATCGCAAGATTGGCCTGGTCGTCCATGGCGATCCCTCGCGCCAGCGGCCGCACATGTTCATGGACCCTTTGCCGGGCCGCATGAACGACGCCCGCTGAGTTCGGCGATCAGTCCTTGCCGGCGCCGCCGGTCCGGGACTGCTCCTCCCGTTCCTTCTGCTCGCGTTTGGCGGCGGCCTTCTCCGCCGCCTTCGCGGCTTTCAGCCGTTCTCGCTCGAGGCGCTCGAATTGATAGTTGGGTTTGCGCGGCATGATTTCCTTCTCGTTGACCTTGGACGTCGAACGCGGTCCCGTCCATCGCCGATCCGCACGCCTTTTGCAAAGCGCTTCGCGAGCGACGCCCGGCTCCTTGCCCCAGGCGACAACACCGTGTCGCCGCGAGGCGCACGACGAAGCCCGCGGCTCGCGACTTGTCGGCGGCGGCCGGCGGGCGTAGGTGAGCCCGCCTTACGGTCAAGGGAGAGCAGGTCAATGGGATATCGGGTCGCAGTGGTGGGCGCGACCGGCGCGGTGGGGCGGGAGATGCTCAACATCCTCGAGGAGCTGGAGTTTCCCATCGAGCAGATCCACGCCATAGCCTCGCGCAACTCCCTGGGAGTCGAGGTCGGCTGGAAGGCCGGGGTGGTGAAATGCCAGGACGTCGAGCAGTTCGACTTCTCCCGGGTCGATGTGGTCCTGATGAGCGTCGACAGCGCCTTCTCCCGGAAATGGGCCGAGAGGATCGGCGCGGCCGGGCCGATCGTCATCGACAATTCGTCGGCATGGCGGATGGACCCCGACGTTCCGCTGATCGTCCCGGAGGTCAATGCGGCGGCGATCGATCTGGCCCGCCGCAAGAACATCGTCGCCAATCCCAACTGCTCCACCGCCCAATTGCTCGTCGCCCTGAAGCCCTTGCATGACGCTGCGAGGATCAGGCGCGCGGTGGTCGCGACCTACCAGTCGGTCTCGGGCGCCGGCCGCGAAGGCATGGACGAGCTCTGGACCCAGACCAAGAACGTGTTCGTCCTGGGCCCCTCCGAACCGAAGGTCTTCGCCAAACAGATCGCCTTCAATGTCATTCCGGCCATCGGCGAGATCGGCGACGACGGCTACACCGACGAGGAGGACAAGATGCGGCGCGAGACGCACAAGATCCTCGATCCGGATATCGCCCTCACCGTCACCTGCGTGCGCGTGCCGGTGATGGTCGGCCACTCGGAAGCCGTGAACCTCGAGTTCCATTCACCGCTGGACGAGAACGACGCGCGCGAAATCCTGCGCGAAGCGCCGGGCCTGGTGGTCATCGATCGGCGCGAGGCGGGCGGCTTCATGACGCCCAAGGAGGCCCAGGGGGAGTTTCCGGTCTATGTCTCGCGCATCCGCAACGATCCCACGGTCAAGCACGGGCTCTCGCTGTGGGTGGTTGCCGACAACCTGCGCAAGGGCGCGGCCCTCAACGCCGTACAGATCGCGCAGCTCCTGGCCGAACGCGGCATGATCGGGCGCAAAGTCCTGGCATGAGCCTGGCCCCGGCCGCCGGCGGCGCTTCCCGCCAGGCGGTGATGGCGGGGCTGGTGTGCTACATCCTGTGGGGGGCGATCCCGGTCCTCTTCATCGTTATCGGCAGGGCCGGCGGCAGCGCGTGGGAGATCCTGGGCCAGCGGGCGATGTGGTCGGCGCCGTGGGCGGCTCTGCTGGTCATCGCCGCCGGCCAGGGCGGCCAGGTCGTCGCCGCCTTCCGCAGGCCCAGGACCCTTGCCATGCTCGCGGCCTCGGCGGCATTCATTGGCGCGGGCTGGGCGGTCTATGTGTGGAGCGTCACCAATGGCCGCAATCTCGAAGCGAGCCTGGGCTACTACATCACGCCCCTGCTCAACATGGCCGCCGGGGCGGCGCTGTTCCGCGAACGCATCGACCGCTGGGGCGCCCTGGCCATCGCCCTGGCCGTGGTCGGCGTCGGTCTGCAGACCTGGGCGTTGGGCCACCCGCCGCTGATCTCCCTGTTCCTCGCCGGCACATTCTGGGCCTATGGCCTGATCCGCCGGCGGGTGGAGACCGACGCCCAGGCGGGCCTGATGGTCGAGTGCCTGCTCATGGCGCTGCCGGGAATCGCCTATGTGCTCTGGCTCCAGCACCAGGGCGGGGCGCTCTTCGGCCGCTCGCTGTCCGGCTCGCTGCTGATGGCGGTGACCGGGCCGGCGACCGTGGTTCCCCTGGCCCTGTTCGCGTGGACGGCGCGACGCCTGCCGTTCTCGACCCTGGGCTTCCTGCAGTTCATCGGCCCGACCATGGGCTTCGCGGTGGGGGTCGTGACCGGCGAGAGCCTGACCGCCCTGCGCATGGTCTCCTTCGTCTTCATCTGGGCCGGGGCGGCGCTGTTCGTCTTCGGCGCCTGGCGGGCAGGGCGGCGGCTGCGAAGCGCGGGCTAGACGGCCTCGAAAGGGCGCTCCCGCGGTCTCACCGCCGAGCGCTGCGCAATGATGGTTCAGGCGGGAGCCGCGAACCCTCTTGGGCCTCCAAGGTGCTAGTACCGATAGTGCTCCGGCTTGAACGGGCCCTGGAGTGGGACGCCGATATAGTCGGCCTGGTCCTTGGAGAGCTGGGTGAGCCTGGCCCCGAGCTTGTCGAGGTGGAGCATGGCGACCTTTTCGTCCAGGTGCTTGGGCAGGGTGTAGACCTTCGTCTGGTACGCCTTGGCGTTCGTCCAGAGCTCGATCTGGGCCAGGGTCTGGTTGGTGAAACTGGCGCTCATGACAAAGCTCGGATGGCCGGTGGCGTTGCCGAGGTTCACGAGGCGGCCTTCCGAAAGGACGATGATCTTCTTGCCATCGGGGAATTCCACATGGTGGACCTGAGGCTTGATCTCGTCCCACTTGAAGTTGCGCAGCCCCGAGATCTGAATCTCCGAATCGAAGTGGCCGATGTTGGCGACGATGGCGTTGTTCTTCATCGCGCGCATGTGGTCGACGGTGATGACGTCCTTGTTGCCGGTGGCGGTGACGAAGATGTCGGCGGTGGCGACGGCGTCCTCCAGGGTGCGGACCTCATAGCCTTCCATCGCCGCCTGCAAGGCGCAGATCGGGTCCACCTCGGTGACGATGACGCGCGCCCCGCCCTGGCGCAGGGAGGCGCTCGAGCCCTTGCCCACATCGCCGTAGCCGCAGACCACCGCGACCTTGCCGGCCAGCATCACGTCGGTGCCGCGGCGGATGGCGTCGACCAGACTCTCGCGACAGCCATAGAGATTGTCGAACTTCGACTTGGTGACGCTGTCGTTCACGTTGATCGCTGGGAAGGGCAGCTCGCCGCGCTCGGCCATCTGGTAAAGGCGATGGACGCCGGTGGTGGTCTCCTCCGACACGCCCTTGATGGCGGCGCGAATCCCCGAATAGAACCCGGGCTTCTCTCTCAGGTATCGCTTCATGACCGCGAAGAGGGCCTCCTCTTCCTCGTTGTTCGGCCGGTCGAGAATGGAGGGATCCTTCTCGGCCTTTGGTCCAAGGACGGTGAGCAGGGTGGCGTCGCCGCCGTCATCGAGGATCAGGTTCGGATAACCGCCTTCGGCCCACTCGAAGATCCTGTGGGCGTACTCCCAGTATTCCGTCAGCGTCTCGCCCTTGATGGCGAAGACCGGGGTGCCTGTGACGGCGATGGCGGCCGCCGCATGGTCCTGGGTCGAGAAGATGTTGCACGAAGCCCAGCGCACGTGCGCTCCCAGGGCCTGGAGTGTCTCGATGAGGACCGCGGTCTGGATCGTCATGTGCAGGGAACCGGCTATTCGCGCGCCCTTCAGGGGTCTGTCCTTGGCGAACTCGGCGCGGATCGCCATCAGACCGGGCATCTCGGTTTCCGCGATCTCGACTTCCTTGCGACCCCAGGGGGCCAGGGCGATGTCCTTGACGATGTAATCGGCCATGAAGTCGGGCTCCTGTGTTCGAGGCGCCCGCTCTATAGCCGCGCATTTCCCTGATCGCAACAATGATATAAGGATATCTTTATATCTCTTGGCGAGCCGCGACTCCCGACGGTCCTGCGGACTTCCGATGGTCGTGAGAGCCGCTGTTAAGAGGTCTTTCGTGCCCTGAGCTCATAGTGAATCCAATCTTTCGGGTCAGGTGGTGAAATGGCGGAGGACTTCTGGACCCATCAACCGCTCGGCGAAGAGGGGGCGGGGGCCCCCAACTGGGCGGTGCTCGCCGAACAGGTCGCCGGCCTCGGCTATTGGCGCCTCGACGTCGCGACACGGGCGATCGCCTGGTCCGACGGACTGTTCGCACTCTATGGTCTGAGGGTCGGCCAGCTGCCCGATCTCGACTCGGCGATGGCCGCGATCCATCCCGAGGACAGTGAACGCGCGAATCGACTTCTCGAAACGGCGATGCGGCTGGGCGAGGACTATACCGATCAGGTCCGACTGATGCGGGCGGACGGATCGTGGCGAGTCCTGATGAATCGCTCGATGTGCAAGCGAGACAGCGCAGGCGCCGTGACGACCGTCTTTGGCGTGGTCATGGATGTCACGGACATGGAACTCGCGAACGACGCACTGCGCGCGAGCGAAGCCCGCTATCGCCTCATGGCCGAGAACGGCAACGACTTGATCGTCCAGATCGATCTTGGCGGCCGGATCACCTACATCTCGCCCGCCGCCCAATCGGTCACCGGTTTCGCACCCGAGGAACTGATTGGCCGCCCTGTCGGCGAATTCGTCGATCCCGAAGACAAGGCGGGCCTCGACCTGGCCGTCCAGGAGTCCTTCGAGCAGCCCGGCCGCCGGGCTCGATGTGTCGAATACCGGGTCCGGCACAAGGACGGTCGCGTTCTGTGGCTGGAAGCGCGGCCCACGCCACTCCTGGATGCGCGGTCCGGGAAGGCGGTCGGCATCACCGATGTCGTCCGCGACATCACCGAACGCAAGGCGCTGGAAGCCGAACTGCTCGCCAAGTGCGACGAGGCCGAGGCGGCTAGCCGCGCGAAGGCCGAGTTCCTTGCGAACATGAGCCACGAGATTCGCACGCCTTTGACCGCGATCATGGGATTCTCTGGGCTGCTCAGTGGTCTTGGCGACCTGCCCGGCGATGCCAGCGCTTACGTTCGGCGGATATGCACCGCCGGTGAGCAACTCCTCGGCGTGGTCAACGATGTGCTGGATTTCTCGAGGCTTGACGCTGGTCAGGTCGAACTCAATCCGCAGCCGCTGGATCCAGCCGCCTTCCTGGCCGAGACCCTCGATCTCCTTGGCGGCCAAGCCGAAGCCAAGGGCCTCAGGCTCGAGGGCCGTGTCGCCCCCGGCACGCCGCGGTGGGTGTCTTTGGACGGGGGCCGAGTCCGCCAGGTGCTTCTCAATCTCGTCGGCAACGCCATCAAGTTTACACCGTCCGGTTCGGTCACAGTGACGCTCGCGCGGCATGGTGGTCAGGCCCTGAAGCTGGCGGTGACCGACACCGGAGGCGGAATCGCACCTGAACTTCAAGGCAGGCTCTTCGAACGTTTCTCGCAGGTTGACGGATCGATCAGCCGTCACCACGGGGGCGCCGGTCTTGGCCTGGCGATCTGCAAGGGACTGGTCGAGTTGATGGGCGGATCAATCGGCGTCCAGTCGGCGCCAGGTCGCGGTTCGACGTTCTGGTTCACGCTCGCGGCGCCGCGTGTCGCCGAACCCCAGCCCGCGCCGGAAGCGCCATTGTCGGCCCCGTCGGCGTCGATTCACGTTCTGCTGGTCGACGATGTCCCGGTGAACCGACAACTCGTGCGAGCCATGCTCGAGCCGCTGGGCCACAGCTTCGAGGAGGCCGCCAGCGGCGCCGAGGCGGTCAAGACAGCCATGCGCCGACCCTTCGACCTCATCCTCATGGATCTCCAGATGCCCGGCATGGACGGACTGGAGGCCGCCAGGACCATCCGGTCGACGGCCGAAGTGAACCGCGACACGCCGATCATCGCCCTGAGCGCCAATGTTCTCGCCGAACAGATTGCCGACTGCCATGCCGCCGGAATGAACGACCATCTCGCCAAGCCAATCGTTCCGGCCGCACTCGTCGCGATGGTCGCGAAATGGTCGGTGTCGCGGGACGCTTCGCTCGCCGCCTGACGCCGTGGTGAGGTTTGCGGATCGGAAGCGGCAGTCTCGATGACCGGAACGCGGCGCCTACCGGTCTTCGTCGAAACGATCGGCCACGAGGGCGGCGAGGGCCAACACCGCCGATCGGCAGTCCGGGCCGTTCGCGGTGATCGTGATGACTGACCCGGGACCCGCGGCCAACATCATCAGACCCATGATCGAACGCGCATTCACGGTCTGATCGTCGCGTGTGACTTCGATTTCGGCGTCGAAGGTGCTCGCCAGCTTCACGAACTTCGCCGACGCTCTGGCATGCAGGCCGCGCTCGTTGACGATTTCGACCTGCGAAGATGCCGTCACTTCTCGCCGGCCAGCACGTAGGAAGCCACGGAGATGTATTTCCGACCGGCGTCCTGCGCCTGGGAGACACACACATCGAGATCTTCGCGTGTCCGCACGCTCGCGAGCTTGATCAGCATCGGAAGATTCAAGCCGGCGATCACCTCCGCCTTGGTCTGCTCCATGACCGAAATCGCCAGATTCGATGGCGTGCCGCCAAACATGTCGGTGAGCAGAATAACGCCGGCGCCGCTGTTCACCCGCTCGCAGGCCTTCAGAATGTCCCGTCGTCGCCGCTCCATGTCGTCGTCCGCGCCGATGCAAATCGACGCCACGGCGGCTTGAGGACCCACGACGTGTTCCATGGCGTAGACGAATTCCTCAGCCAGTCGCCCGTGCGTGACGATCACGAGGCCGATCATCGAAGGTGACTCAAGAGAAATACCCTCACAGCGCCCACCTCCCGCCTTCGGCAGGCAAGGCCCCTGATGAGCGCGCGGCTTGATACGCCTGTTGCCGATGCTCTCCAAGATGCAGCATGGCGCGGCGCAATTTCCCCGGCGCCGAAGCCTCGAACGGCCATAGAAGTAGAGTTGGAAGAGCAAGCCCCAGGATCGGTTGGCTTTCCGCCCGAGGCATGCGTTCGACGTCGTCGGGCTGTCTGGTGCAGCGCACGGCCACCACGATCTCCGCCAGCGGCAGCGACCGGGTCTCGACCACGCCCAGCCCGCGCACCTCGATCAGACCCGCAACGGCGCTCGGCGCGCGGCCGAAGAGTCGCCCACCCGAAAGGAAGATCACCGTGCGGTCGTCGGCGATCAGCCGAAAGCCCTCGGAAATGGCGCGCAGGGCCAGATCGCTCTTCCCCGCTCCGGACGGCCCCTGAAGCAGAACTCCACGCCACAGGCCGTGAAGGCGCAGCGCGACGAGCCCGGCGTGGGCGATGACAGCGGCCGTCATGCGGCCGGCAGGGACACGATGAAGCTCGCCCCGACGACAGTCTCCCTCTCGGCGCGGTTCTCGGCCCAGATCCGGCCGCCGTGCGTTTCCACGATCTGCCGTGCGATCGCCAGGCCCAGGCCGGAGTTGCCACCGAAAGCCACGCCCTTGGGACGCGAGGTGTAGAAGCGCTCGAACACCGTTTCCAGGTTTTCCTTGGGCATCCCCGGGCCGTCGTCCTGGACCGAAGCGATGATCGCGGTCCTGGATCTCTCCACGGTTACACGAACCTCGCCGCCGGGCGGGCTGAATGATCGGGCGTTGTCGATCAGGTTGCGCACGACCTGTCCCAGAGGCCCTTCGCGTCCCAGCACCCGCAACGGCTCGGCCGACGGCGGCGGGAGGAACCGCACGTGGACTTCGCCCTGCCGGATCGTCGATTCATAGAATGCGCAGATGTCGGCGAGAAGTTTGGCGAGGTCGAACGGCCGTGGCGATTCCCGCGCCAGTTCGGCGTCCAGCCGCGAGGCGTTCGAGATGTCAGTGATCAGCCGGTCGAGCCGCCCGACGTCCTGGGCGACGATCCGCAACAGCCGTTCACGCGTCGATGGGTCCTTGACGATGTCCAGTGTCTCCACCGCCGACCGCATGGAAGTCATCGGGTTGCGAAGTTCGTGGGCGACATCTGCCGCGAAGCGTTCGATGGCTTCCATGCGATCGGAGAGTGCATGGGTCATGTCTTCTAGCGCACGGGTGAGATCGCCGAGTTCGTCACTTCTCTTGGCGAGATCGGGCAGGTCGATCGCCCGCGCTCTCGACAGCCGCACCCGGTCGGCCGCGCGAGCCAGACGCAGAACCGGCTGGGCGATGAGCTGGGTGAGCAGGAACGAGGACAGCAGGGTCACGGCTATCGCTATCAGGATGAACGGTATGAGGGCGGTGCGTTGGGCCGCTATGATCGATTCCACATCGCCCGCCTCCAGGGTGAGCACGCCGAGGACGCCCTGAACATGGGCGATGGGGATGGATACCGAGACCACCCGATGGCCATCCCCGGTGGGACGGATGCTCCAGGCCGACCGGCCGGTCAGGGCTCGGCGAACCTCCCGGTCGAGCGCCTCGCGCGCATCGGCGCGTCTGCGAACCGGGCCCAGCGGATTGGCGCTGAGACTCAATCCGAGTTCCCCGGGCTTTCTCGCCGGTGGCAGGGGCCGGACCTCGACCCGGTCGGCCACGACGTAGGAATCGGCCAGCAGACCCCCTTGCGCGTCGAACAGGCGCGCCCTTTGCGAGCGGGGGATGAACAATGAGCGCAGGACGTCGGATGCCGTGTCCGCTTCGAGGGAAGGTTCCGGCTCGCCGACCGTGGCGATCTGATCGATGACGTTGGCGATCAGGCCGCCCTGGAGGGTCAGGCTCTCCACGCTCGCCTTGATCAGCCCCTGGCGCAATTCGTTGAGGACCAGGGCGCCGCCGATCAGGATCGCGAGCCCGGCGAGATTCAGAATGACGATCAGGCGCCCGAGGCGCGAGCCCAGCGACCATGTTCCCCGCCCCGGAGGTATTGACCGCCGCGCGCGCCCGCGCTCCGGTTCAGGCTTCGCGGTATCTGTAGCCGACGCCATAAAGCGTTTCGATCGCGTCGAACTCGGGATCGACTTCGCGGAACTTCTTGCGCATGCGCTTTATGTGGCTGTCGATGGTCCGATCATCGACATAGACCTGATCGTCATAAGCGGCGTCCATCAGATTGTCCCGGCTCTTCACGAAGCCGGGCCGCTGGGCCAGCGACTGGAGGAGGAGAAACTCGGTCACGGTGAGCCGAACGGGTCGACCGTCCCACAGACAGTCGTGCCGTGCTGGGTCGAGGGTCAGGCGTCCGCGCTTGATGGCCTTCGATCCTGGCGTCTGGCCGACCGCCGATCCGACGCCGTCCTCTTCGGGCATCGCCCGACGTAACACCGCCCTGACCCGCTCGATGAGCAGCCGCTGGCTGAAGGGCTTGTGGATGTAGTCGTCCGCCCCGAGATTGAAGCCGAGGATCTCGTCGATTTCCTCGTCCTTGGAGGTGAGTATGATCACCGGGAGATCGGCGGTCTGGCGCAGGCGCCGCAAGACCTCCATCCCGTCCATGCGCGGCATCTTCACATCCAGGATGGCCAGGTCGGGAGGATCGGCCTCGAGCGCCGCGAGGCCCGTGGCGCCGTCGTAGAAGGCCCTCACGGCATGCCCATGACTCTCCAGCGCGAGGGAAACCGAGGCCACGATGTTCTCGTCATCGTCCACGAGGGTGATCTTCGCCATTGGAGAATTGGAATTCCTGTGCCTGTGGCAAGCCGCGTGGACCCTAACGGCCCGCTCGCCCGCCGACAATGAACGAGCGCTCCTACATGAGGCTTGCGGCTGCAAATTGGCCGGTGACCGTCCTCACGGCGGGAGGCCGCGGCGCGCCTGATTGCCGCATGAATTGCCGACCGAGCCGATGTTGTCCCAATGACGTCGCCGGCACGATCTCCAAGCGGCGTGCTCGGCGCGCCGCGATGATCCTCGCTCTCTGCGCCGCCGGCCTGGCGAGCTCGTCAAGGATCGCAATGGCGCGCCGCCGGCGGCGGGCGATATTGCCGTGCAGAGGCGATAACCCGTTCACATCGCGGAGATGCCGCCGTCGAGCTTCAGTTCGGCCCCAGTCATGAACCCGCTTTCGTCCGACGCGAGGTAGAGAACCGCGTTGGCGATGTCCGCCGGCGCTCCGATGCGCCCAATCGGGACCTGCCGGGCGAGCTTGGCTTCGGCCTCCTGCTTGCCGAACCTCTGCCGCAGGGGATCGAGGATGGGCGTATCGATGAAAGTCGGATGAATCGAATTGGAGCGTACGTCGAGGCGCTGTTTGGCGCAGTGCAAGGCTATGCCTTTCGACAACAGCCAGGCGGCGGCCTTCGAAGCGTTGTACGCCGGAGAATTGTGAGCCGCGATCAAGCCGGCGATCGAGGAAATGTTGATGATCGAGCCGGGTTGGTTGGCGCGCAGATACCTCAGAGCGTGTTTGGTCCCCAGGAATACCGAGTCGACGTTCACGCTCATGACCAGCTTCCAGTCCTCGAAGCTGAGCTGTTCAATGTCCCCTCCGCGTGAGATCCCGGCGTTGTTGACCAGCACCGAGATGCCGCCCATGGCCGTGTCGGCCTCCTCCAGGGCGAAGATCCATTCCGCTTCCTTCGTGACGTCCAGCGGAAAGGCGAATGCCGTCCCAGCGCCACTGGCCTCGTTGATCTCCTCCGCGCGCGCCCGCGCGCCGTCGATGTTGATGTCCGCGAGGGCGACCTTCGCGCCTTCCTGGGCCAATCGGGCCGCCGCCGCGGCGCCCAGCCCCTGAGCAGCTCCGGTCACGAAGGCCTTCTTGCCGGCCACGCGGCCCGGCTTGCCGATGGTCATGCGATTCTCTCCCGGACACGCGTCTTCATCTAGCCAGTCCGATCCCCCGCGGCCGCATCCATGATCTTTGCAAGCTCCACGTCCAGCGCCGTCACCCCGTCGGCGTCATGGGTGGCGAGCAGCACCTCGACGCGGTTGTAGACGTTGAACCACTCGGGGTGATGGTCGAGCCTCTCGGCCGCGAGGGCGACACGCGTCATCCAGCCAAACGCTTCATTGAAGTTCTTGAAACGGTAAGTTCTTCGGATGGCGTCGCGCCCTTCGCTCGCGGTCCACAGCGGCAGCTGCGCCGCCGCCGCCTGGGCACCGATCCTCTCCGGACGTTTCAAGCCGCGACCGCCGAAGTCGCCATCGTCAGGCCGGTCGCCGCCGCCAGTTCGGCCAGCGCCTGATCTTCGCTGGCGACCTTGATCGCCGTCATCCCCAGCTGCGCCGCCGGTTTGCAATTGATCCCCAGATCATCGAGGTACACGCAACCGCGCGCATCGACCCCCAGCAGTTCGCACATCATCAAGTAGATCCTGGGATCGGGCTTGCGTACGCCTGCCTTGGAGCTTTCGATCACGGCGTCGAAGAGTCCCATGATCTCCGCCGCCGACCCAGGCCCCGCGTCGCTCCCCGCCATGGCGGGGCCGTGTCCCTGGATCATGTTGTTGGTGATGCATCCAACCTTGAAACGGACCTTGCAGGCTCTCAGCGCAGCGACCATGCGCGGTCGAACCTCTCCGGAGAGCAAAGGCAACACCTCGGCGCCGCGAACCGGATGGCCCGCGGCGGCGGACTCCTCATGGAACCGCCGATCGAAGCCGTCGCGGTCGAGTTCGGCGCGCTCGAAGAGCGCCCATGCGTTCGCGTCGGGATTGGTGGCGTTGATCTGTCGAATGAAATTCCGAGGCAGGCCACGCAGCGCCTCGAATCGGTTGAACGCCTCGAATGGAGAGGTGGTGAAAACCCCGCCAAAGTCCCAGATCACCGCTTCGACCGCCACGCGCCCATCTCCGGAACCATTCTTGCTCCGAACGCTAGTGTTCCGACCCTCTCTGCGCAAGAACGGCCGCGGCAGGTCAGGGCCGACAAGGAGGCGATGCTCGCCCCACGCGCGAATGATCGCGCGCAGTCGCCCATTGGTCCGGTAATCTTGGGCCAGGCGTCTCCTTCCCTGACTGGAACCCACATGCGCATTGCCCTTTTCGCTACAGCTTCCTTCGCCGGCGTCGCGCTTGTCGCCGTTGTCGTCGCCCAAGCCTCCGGGGCCGCTACGGCTAAGGCTCCTGGCGCCTCGGCCAAGGCCCCGGGCGCTGTGAACTGCCCTGCGCCCAAGCCGGCGCCGCGGCCCGCGCCACGCGCCGCGCGGCCGACCTGCCCCGCGCAGCGCACAGCCGTCGAGCGTCGCCGGGGCGCGGGGACGCGGGTCCTCGCCGCAAGGACCGGCCGCGTCGAACGACGCCGCGGCGGAGACGATTTCGGCGTCGCCCCGAGCCAGGCGTTCGTCTACGGCCGGGAGATGGAGCGTGATCGGAGGGATTTCGCGAGCGAGCGGCTCGCCGAACGCCGCGCGCCTGTCGCACCCAACCAGGCGCGGCTGGCGGAAGAGAGGCGTGAGTCCGATCGCCGCCGCTTCGCGGCCGACGGCGAGCATCGCTCCCGCGAAGGCGGCCAAAGGGGCGTGGAGGATCGCTCTGGAACGCTTTCCTCGCACAGCTATCGCGTGGAACGTGGCGAATCCGACGGCCGCGGCTACGTTGAAGGCGATCGCGACGGGCGCCGCTTCGGCTGGTCGTGGGGCGGCGGCGCCGACCGCGACGGTCGGACCGGTGCGGTCAGGGGCAATGGCGATAGAGACTACCGCTGGCGCCACGGTCAAGGCGGCGGCTACGAGGTCTATCGCTATGCCGGCCGCGACGAGAACGGCTACCTCGTCTGGCCGGGCAAGGCGCGCTGATCCAGCCGCCGGAGCCCGGCGGCATTTCACGTTGATCTTCGGGCGGTGTAGGTTGACACTGATCACCTGACCTTCAGGAGAGACGAGTCATGGCCGGCGGCAACATCACCAAGGACATTTCGTACGAGGCGGTGGCCCCCGACGACTTCGAATCGATGCTCGAGCTGGACCGCTACGGCGCCCGCTCCACCGCCTTCGATCGCATCATCAGCGCCACCCACGACCACTTCTGGGATCCGCTGGATCCGAAATACATCGACTTCGCCGAACCTTGGGACATGCAGACCCAGCCGCTGGTCCCCGACGACATGATCATGTCGCTCAACACCGACTACGTCTCCAACCACCTTTCCGATCGCAACGAGCGGACCAGGTTCATCAACGAGATGACCCTGTGGCAGTTCTCGTCGATTCTTCACGGCGAGCAGGGCGCGCTCAATCTCTCCGCCTCGCTGTGCCACGTGCTCAAGGATCAGGGAGCGCAGGAATACGCCGCCAACCAGACCCGCGAAGAGGCCCGCCACGTCACCGCCTTCGCCAAGTACATCAAGGCTCGCTGGGGCCGCCCGCGGCCCTGCGGCCAGACCCTCCAGGCCCTGCTCGTGGAGATCATCGGCGCGCCGGAGGTCTACAAGAAGATCATTGGCATGCAGATGCTGGTCGAGGGCCTGGCCATGGGCGCGTTCGCCAGCTTCTACCAGAACCTCAACGATCCGGTCGGAAAGCGCCTGATGCAGCTCGTCATGACCGACGAGGCCTTCCACCACAAGTTCGGGAAGATCTGGGCCGACCGAACGGTGCCCAAACTCTCCGTGCAAGAGCGCGACATGGTCGAGGACTGGGCGGCGCACTGTTTCCAGTCGCTGCTGTTCAACATGGGCTCGCCGCACCAGCAAGCGGCGGTCTACCGCGACTTCGGGCTGGATCCGGACAAGGTGATCGAAGCCCTTCGCACGCTGATGACCGATGAGAAGCGCCGCGAACGGATGAAGGGGCAGACGAACATCTTCCGGGTTCTGATCAAGACCTTGCTCAACGCAGGGCTGATAACCTCCCGAACCCGGGGCTTCTACGCGACCTATGTCGACATGGACGAGCTGAAGGCCGAAGGCGACCGCATGGTCGGCGACGACATCGCCGAGGAAGGGATCAGATACCTCCAGGCGGTGAACTTCAAAGACCGTTCGCAGGCCGCCGCCCTGATCGCGGCCGAATAGGCAGCTGCACGGCGCGCGAGCGTCAACGCTTGCCAGGCGGCGACGTGGAGGGTGGCGTTCCCGCCCCGGCCGCCGTGTCGGGCCACCGGGAGACAAACTCCCTGATATAGCGCACGACCTCCTTGGCCTGGTCGCGCCCCAGGGTCATCGTCATATGCGTTGAATTAGGGATCACGATGGGGCCGACTCCGCGCGAGGAAGCCGCCGCCAGCGACGACAGATAGCGGAGGAAATCAGGACGGGAGGCCTTCACCTCGGCGGCCGTCTCCCCCCACTCCGGACCCCGCATCTCCGGGGAGGCGAGAACCAGCACCGGTGTGTCGCCGAAACTCGTGACGTCCAGGTCCTCATAGGCGATTTTCGGACCGGCCACGAAGTACGCGGCCAGGCTCTTGATCCAATCTGGGCGGCTGAAACCGGCGCGAATCTGCGCCAGAGCATCGCCGCGGAAGTAGTCCGTGCCCGCCGTCTGGGCGCGGACGCGGGTAAGGCCAAGTTCACCGGCAACGCCGGCCGCCTGGCAGAGCAGGCCGCAGTCCGCCGCCGCCATCGCGGTCCGACGCGTCCCCCGGAAATGCTTCAGCATCTGCTTGGGATCGTCCGGCTCCATCAGCACGAGGGCCGAGACGTCCCTGGGATAGCGGCTGTAGTAGATCGGCGCGAGGTTGGCGCCGAACGAGAGGCCGACATAGACGAACGGCGTCGGGATATGCGCGGCCTTGACTATTCGCTCGAGCTGGTCGGCGGCGGCGATGCCGTCGTGCCCTTCGTTCGAGGCATCGCTCCAGCCGAGTCCGGGTCGATCGAACGAGCAGGTTCGGCCGAGCCTGGCCAGCAGCGGCTGAATGCGCCAGGAATAGATCGACCAGCCTCCGAGCCCGGAGTCGATCACGAAGGTCGGCGGCCCACGCCCCGTGCAGACGACGTGGACGGCATGGCCATCCACCATGAACATCTCGCGCTTCGGCGGCGCGAGTCGCGCATCCAGCTCGAGACCGACCTGTGAATAGAGGAATCCTAGCGGCGCCGCGAGGAGCGTCAAAAGAGCGAGCCATTTCAATATTCCGGCCAGTTTGCGCCTGCTCGGCCTCCGGTCGGCGGGCCCGCCGCCCACTCGCGGCGTATCGCGTCCGTTGGCAGGCATCCTCGGCCTCCTGGAAATGGCCCGGTTCCCGTGGAGGAAGCAGCCTTGGAAGTCCATATTCCACCGGCGCCGATTTCCGCAGGCCGGGTTGGAAGCGCGCCTCTGCCGCTCGCGGAAGGGTCGGGCCAGTTCCGATCATCTTTTGCAAACCAACGGCCGCTGAACGCTCCGAACCCGCATCATCAATGAGGTGAGCTGGTGGAGCCGAGGGGAATCGAACCCCTGACCTCCTCATTGCGAACGAGGCGCTCTACCATCTGAGCTACGGCCCCCCTTGTGCCGGGTGGGAGGAGCGGGGCAGATAAGGGTCGGTTCGAAGCCGTGTCAAGAATTGGAGGGCCGCACCCTCCAGCCTCCCCTGGCTCGGCGGCGGATCGCAAGTTCGAACAGGCTCAAAGACCGGCGATCCATGGACGCGATCCTCAACTTCACGGAATTCGTCATCCAGTCGCTGCTCACCCTGATCATCTGGATCGTGATCGCCTACGCAATTCTGAGCTGGCTCATCAGCTTCGAGATCGTCAACTTGCGAAACCGCTTCGTCTACCGCGCCTCGCGGTTCCTGGACGGGATCGCGACGCCTCTGCTGCGACCCTTCCGGCGCTTCCTGCCTAACCTCGGCGGCCTGGATTTCTCGCCGATCCTGCTGTTCATCATCATCGGCGGCCTCCAGCGCTACCTCATCCCGCCCCTGTTCGCATGGCTGCACGGCCTGGTGGGGGGCGGCGGCGGCGGAGGCGCCTGACGGTCCGACTCGAAAAAGGGGAACGCCTCCAGGGGGTCGGCGCGTTCTAGATAGTTCGAGGTCGAGAGGCGCCCAGTGTGCAACAGCCCTTAAGAGCGCTTCATGGCGAGCCGATCGCGTCCCCCAGCCCGCCGCCGCGGTCGCGGGCCGCTCGCCGCTGGCCGCATTGGGGCGCGGTCGCCGGCGGCCTGTTCCTCGGCGCGCTGATTCTCTTCCTTCTCCTCTTCCAGTGGAACTGGCTGCGCGGCCCGCTGGCGCACGCGATTTCCGGCCGGATCCACCGCCCGGTGACGATCGCCGGCAATCTGGAGGTTCATCCCTGGTCGCTTTTGCCGACGGTCACCATCAACGACATGACGATCGGCGAGCCCGCCTGGGCGGGCAAGGGGGCCATGGCGCGTCTCCCCCGCCTGACGGTGCGCATCGAGCTTCTGCCGCTGTTGCGCGGCCAGACCCTCCTTGCCCTGGTGGCGGCCGATCGTCCCCAGGTCGTGCTCATCAGCGACGGTCCGGGCCGCGCCAACTGGAACTTCAGCGGCCGGACCGGGCCCGTGCGCCAGAGGTTCCCCGCCATCGGCCGGCTGGTGATCAGCAACGGCGCCCTTCGCTTCACCGATCTTCACCGCCGGATCAGCTTCCAGGGGGCCATCGCCACCGACGAGCGGGCGAGCCCGACCGACCTCGGCATGACGACGATCAGCGGCGGCCTGGTCGTGGCCAATCCGCCCTGGGCGGGGGCGGGCGACCTGGCCAGGGCCCCACGATTCACCATTGCGACGAAGCTCATTCCGGCGATGCGGGGCAAGCTCGTGCTCTCGCGGGTCGAGGCCGACCGGCCCGACATCCGGCTCGTTCGCGACGTTTCGGGTCGTGAGAACTGGAACTTCAACAACGACAAAAAGCCGAAGCCTCTCAAGCTTCCGCCGATCAATCACCTCGTGATCTCCAACGGCGCGCTTCGCTATGACGACGCCAAGCGCGGTTTGCACTTCGAAGGGGTGGTTTCCTCCAACGAACAGGTTGCGGGCGCGGGCCGAGGGGTCTTCGAGCTCAGCGGCAAGGGGGTCCTGAACAAGGCGCCGTTCCTGGCGCAGGTCACCGGCGGGCCGCTGGTGAACGTCGACAAAAACCGTCCCTATCGGTTCGACGCGCGCGTCCAGACCGGAACCTCCAGGCTGCAGATCCTCGGAATCATCCTCCACCCCTTCGATTTCGCGCGGCTTTCGGGAACCTTGCGCGTCAGCGGCCAGGATTTCGCCGATCTCTATCCCCTGACCGGCCTCGCGCTGCCGACGACCCCGCCCTACGAGATGGCCGGCGGCTTCTCGCGCGTCGCCGCCTACTATGCGCTGCGCGGACTGCACGGCCGGGTGGGCGACAGCGATCTTGCCGGGGCGATGTCGGTCGATGACACCCGGGGCCGGCCGTTCGTCACGGCGAAATTCGCCTCGCGGCGCCTGCGGATCGCCGACTTGGCGGCGGTGATTGGCGGCGCCCCGCGACGCACCGCCGGCCATACGATGTCCCCGGCGCAGAAGATCATCGCCGCCAAGCTCAGGGCCGAGCACCGTTTCCTCCCCGACACCCGCCTGCAGGTGAACCGGGTGCGCGGAATGGACGCGCGGCTCGACTACAACGCCCAAAGCGTCGAGGCGGGCCGCCTGCCGATCCGCTCCCTCGCCCTGAAACTCTCGCTCGACCACGGGGTGTTGAACATCGATCCCCTGTCCATGAGCCTGCCGCAGGGGCGCCTCTCGGGCCTGATCCGCATCGACGCGCGCAGGGACGTTCCCGTCACCTCGATGGATATGCGGGTATCGAACGCGCGTCTCGAGCAGCTCGTAGGGCGGGGCGGCGCCAACCCGCCGTTGGAAGGTGGTTTGTATGCCCGCGCGAAGCTTACCGGGACCGGGGATTCGGTGCGGGCGGCCGCGGCGTCCGCCAACGGTCTCTTCACCGTCGTGATACCCGGCGGGGAAATTCGCCAAGCCTTCGCCGAACTCCTCGGCATCGACGCCACCAAGGGCCTCTTCCTGCTCATCAGCAAGAACCAGGGCGAGACGCCAATTCGCTGCGCCGTCGCCGACTTCCGGGCCAGGAACGGCATCCTGACCGCGCAAAGGATTGTCCTGGACACCGGAGTCGTGCTCGCCACCGGATCGGGGCAGGTCGACCTTCGCGATGAGACGCTGAATCTTCGCTTGAGTGGCAAGCCCAAGAAGTTCCGGCTCGTGCGCATCGACGCGCCGATCACCGTCAAGGGCCGCCTGGAAGCGCCGAAGTTCGGCGTCGACGTCGGCAAGGCCGCCGGGCAGCTCGTTCTGAGTGGCCTGCTCGGCGCCCTGGTCTCGCCGCTGGCGGTGATTCTCCCGTTCGTCAGTCCGGGCCTCGCCCACAACGCCGACTGCGCGGCCTTGACGGCGGCGGCCGCCGGCGAGGGCGCGCCGGTCGCGGCGCATGCGCGTCATTAGGGCGAAAGGTCGTCCAGGCCGGCCCCGACGGTGCGCGGGCCCAAGGCGCCGACCGCGACAATCACGATGGCCATCGCCGCGGCGATGAAGGCGAAGACCGCCGTGGTTCCCCCCGCCGTGAGCAGCGCGGCGATGACCAGGCTCGAAAGGACCGTGGAAAGACGGCTCCACGAATAGACAAATCCCACCGCCGCCGCTCGCATGCGGGTGGGGAAAAGTTCTGTCTGATAGGCGTGGTACGCCCAGGAAAGAAGATTGTTCGAGAAGGTCAGGCCGATCCCAAGAATGATCAGCGCCCAGGGGGCGGTCTGGCGGGCGAACAGCAATCCAATCCAGGCGGTCGCGACCGCCGCGATGATGATCTGCAGTTTGCGTTCTATTCGGTCGGCGATGGCCACGCACAACAGAGGCCCGATCGGGTAGGCCAGGGCGATCACGAACCCGTAACCCAGGCTCGCGACCAAGGCATGGCCCTGCGCGGCGATCAGCGAGGGCGCCCAGTTGCCGAAGCCATAGAAGCCGATCGCCTGGAAGACGTTCAGAATCACCAGCATCGTCGTTCGCCGTCGATAGGGTCGCGAGAACATCCCGGGCCCCGCCGGCATCGCCGCGCGGACCGCCGAGCCTTCCTCCAGCGTGGGACTCTGCGCCAGCTCACTGGGCGCGATCTGCCCGAGACGGCCGAGGATCTCCGTCGCCTGCACCCCCCGTCCGCGGGTCTCCAGCCATCTGGGCGACTCGGGCAGGCGCCGGCGAATGAGCCACACGGCCAAGGCGCCGGTGGATCCCGCCAGGACCACCCACCGCCACCCGGCTATGCCCAGAGGCGCCCGGGGGACCAGAATCCAACATGCGAAGGCGACCGTCGGCACGGCCAGGAACTGGATCGCCTGATTGATGGCGAAGGCGCGCCCGCGCATCGTCGGCGGCGCCAACTCGGCGATGTAGCTGTCGATGACCACCAGCTCGACCCCGATCCCGATACCGGCTGTCAACCGCCAGACGTCGATGGCGGCCGCGCTGTGGGCCAACGCCATCATCGCGCTGGCCGCGCTGTACCAAAGAAGGGAGAAGGTGAAGATGGAGCGGCGGCCAAATCGATCGGCGACGCGGGCGAAGCCGAGCGTCCCGATGAACAGGCCAAGAAACGTCGCTGCGGCGAAGGTTCCCTGATCGGAAAGGCCGAACAGACCCTCGGCGCCAAGGTGAAAGATGCCCGCCCTCGCCAGGCCCGGCGAGATGTAAGCGGTCATCATCAGATCGTAGAACTCGAAGAAGCCGCCCATCGAAACCAGGACGATCAGCCGCCAGATCGCCCAGGAGGAGCCAAGGGCGTCGAGGCGCGCGCCGACCGGCGCGGAATTCGTCATGGCCGAGTGCGGACCACAGCGAACCGCGCCACCGGCGAGAGAGCGGCGGGAAGAATCGGAAACGACCCTATAGTGGGTTCGACATGAGCATCCGTCGCCTTCCCGCAAACCTCGTGAACCGGATCGCCGCCGGGGAGGTCGTCGAACGCCCGGCGAGCGTGGTCAAGGAGCTTGTCGAAAACGCCATCGACGCGGGCGCTGGCAGGGTGGAGATCCAGACGCAAGGCGGCGGACTCGCGCGCATCCTCGTCGCCGACGATGGCGCTGGCATCCCGCGCCAGGATCTCGCCCTGGCGATCGAACGCCACGCCACCTCCAAACTGGCGTTCAACGACGATGCGGCCTGTGATCTGCTGCGCATCTCGACGCTCGGCTTCCGCGGCGAGGCGCTGCCCTCCATAGCCGCCGTCGCTCGGCTCGTGCTGACGTCCAGGGCCCGGGGCGCCAAGGACGCCTACGCCATCGCCATCGACGCCGGGGCGAGCGGAGCAGTGGGGCCGGCCGCGTTCCCAAACTCGCACGGGACGCGGGTGGAGGTGCGCGATCTCTTCTTCGCCACCCCGGCGCGGTTGAAGTTCATGAAGTCAGAGCGCGCGGAGTCAGCGGCCCTGGCCGAGGAGGTCAAGCGTCAGGCGATGGCCAGGCCCGGCGTGGAGTTCGCCATGGACGTGGACGGCCGGCGAGTCCTCCGCCTTGCCGCTCGCGGCGCCGATGCGGAAGGGCGCCTGGCGCGACTGGCCGACGTGCTGGGTCGGGACTTCGCCGACAACGCCCTGGTCATCGACCAGGAGCGGGACGGCGTGCGCCTGGAGGGTTTCGCCGGCCTTCCCACCTACAATCGCGGAAACGCCGCCCACCAGCACCTCTTCGTCAATGGGCGACCCGTCCGCGACCGGCTTCTGCACGGGGCCATTCGCGGCGCCTACGCCGATTTCCTCGCCCGCGATCGCCATCCTTCGGTGGCGCTCTACCTGCAGATCGATCCGACCCAGGTCGACGTCAATGTCCACCCGGCCAAGGCGGAGGTGAGGTTCCGCGACCCAGGCCTGGTTCGCGGCCTCATCGTCGGGGCGCTGCGCCACGCCCTGGCTGGCGCCGGGCACAGGGCGGCCACTACGGTCAGCCTCGACGCCCTCCGCAGCTTCCGGCCGCAGGGTAGCGCGCCGGGCTTCTCTGCATGGCGCGCGGGAAACTGGGATCATCGCCAACAACCCGACTTCGCCGGCGCCTTTGGCGTCTCGGCCCGCACCGAAGCGGATTTCCTCCACAGCGGGGAGGCGCGGCCCGCTGAAACGTCCTCGAACCAGACCGACGACCCGATCGACTTCCCCCTCGGGGCGGCCCGCGCGCAGGTGCACGGAACCTATGTCGTTTCCCAGACCCGCGACGGGATGGTGATCGTCGATCAGCACGCGGCCCACGAGCGCCTGGTCTACGAGAAGATGAAGGCGGAGCTGGCGGCCGGCGGCGTGGCGCGTCAGGCGCTGCTCCTGCCCGAGGTTGTCGAACTGGACCCCGGCGAGGCCGACCGCATCTGCGCCATGGCGCAGGAACTCGCCGGCCTGGGGCTTTGCCTGGAATCGTTCGGGCCGGGGGCGGTGCTGGTGCGCGAGACCCCGGCCCTGCTCGGCGAGACCGACATCGGCGCACTTGTCCGTGACATCGCCGACGACCTTAGCGAAAACGAGACCGCCACGGCGCTCTCCGAACGTCTCCAGGAGGTCTGCTCCACCATGGCTTGCCATGGTTCGGTGCGGGCCGGACGGACCCTCACCGGAGCGGAAATGAACGCGCTTCTGCGCCAGATGGAAGCCACTCCTCATTCCGGCCAGTGCAACCACGGCCGACCGACCTATGTGGAACTGAAGCTCGCCGACATCGAGCGGCTGTTCGGCCGCCGATAGTCGGGCTTTGGGATCGGCGCCGCCGCGACGTCCGCGCCTATGACGGCCGCCGGGCTGAAGCGCGAGGAGATGGCGCGCCAGCCGCCCGCAAGACCGAGACCCGCGCGGCGCCCCAGGTCCGCTCGTCCACAACCCCATAGGCGGGCGCGACAAGTGCGCCTTCCGGCTCGCCGCGTTCGACGATGACCACGGCGCCCTCGGTCAGCCAGCCGCCGCTCGCCAAGGCGGCGAGCCCCGCCTCCGCGAGGCCCAGGCCATAGGGAGGGTCGAGAAAGGCAAGGTCGAATGGCTCGCCGTCGATTGCTGACCGGCCCTTCAGGCGCGCCGCGTCGAGGGCCAGGATGCGTGTCCGCGTGGCGAGGCCCAGGGCGTCGATGTTGCAGGCCACGGCCTCACGAGCCGGTCGATCGTTGTCGACGAACAGGGCGAAGGCCGCGCCCCGGGAAATCGCCTCCAGGCCCAGGGCGCCCGATCCCGCGAACAGGTCGATGACCCGCGCGCCCGCCGGGCCAGGGGACCAGGGGGCGTGCTCAAGGACGTCGAAAAGCGCCTGCCGCGTGCGATCGGCTGTCGGTCGGGTGGAGTGTCCCTTTGGCGCCACTAGTTTGCGGCCACGCAACGCTCCGGCAACGATCCGCATGCGATTGTCCTTTGTATTCCAACCGTCCTAGCGGATGAACGCGGCCATGGGCAAAGCGGGGGCCACAATGAGCGGTCAAGGCTTCCTCGCGGGTCTGGCCGGGTCGGTCTTCGTCGCCGATGTCGACGCCGCTGAACGTGATCCCGCTCGCATCGCCGCCACCGTCGTGGGCGGTCTGGTGGTTGGCGCGATCGCCGCCTTCGCGGCCCTCATCCTGGTCCTGGTCGCCTGGACGGTGGCGAGCGGTCACGGCAGCGAGGGGGTGCGAGGGATCGGGCGCGCCGCCCTGAGCCTGCGGGACGCGGATGGCCGCGATCTCGGCGCCGCGCTCCTCGTGCTGACCGCGCCGGCGGCCAGCAACGTCGCCTTCGTTCTCGGCTTTGTCGGCTTGGCCGCCTTGGTGTTCCGCCGCCGGTTCAAGGACTACGTGACCGCGGCCCCACGTGTGCGTTGGCGGCTGCTGCTGGCTGGCCTTGTGCTGTCCGTCATCGCGATCACCCCGTTGATGGTCATGGATCGCCTGATCTCCGCCGACGCCACGCCCTTTCCGCTCACTGTCGTCTCGCCGGGCCTGGCCGGCCGCGCCATCTATGTCGCCGCGGCGATTTTTCTGCTCATGCCCGCCGCGGCGGCGGAGGAGATCCTGATCAGGGGGTGGCTGCTTCGCCAGTTCGCCGCCTTCACGAAGCGGCCGGGAGTGCTCATTGTCGCCACGGGCATCGCCTTCTCGGCTCTGCATGGCGACTTCAGTCCCGGGGCGTTCCTGACCCGGGCGCTCATGGGCGCCGGCTTCGCCTACATGACCTTGCGGCTTGGCGGCGTGGAGTGCTCGATCGGCGCCCACGCGGCCAACAACATCCTCATCGTGCTGTTCGTCGAGCCTCTGACCCTGAAGAACGTCGCCGCGCCCTCGAAGCTCACCACCGGTTCGCTGGCCGAAGACCTCATGCTCATCGCGGGCTACATCATCATCACCGAGGCGGTGGCCAGGATCGAGCCCCTGCGCCGCTGGGCCGGCGTGCGTCTGGACGAGATCGCGGGCGCCTCTCAGAATGCAGTCCGCTCGGGATAAGGACCCTCAGGGCCCTTCGAAACCAGCGAGAAGGACGGACAAGCCATGGGATGCGTGACGGTGGAGCGCCGTGGCGGGGCGGCCCTGATCATCTACGCCAATCCCCCGCTCGGCACGATGACCGCCGCCGGCTCGGTGGAACTGCGCGACGCGGTGCGGGCCGCCTCGGATGACCAGGCGGTGCGATCGATCGTCCTCACCGGAGGGATGGAGGATGTGTTCATCCGCCACTACGACGTGGGCGAACTGTCGGTGATGAGCGACCGCCTGGGCCCCGGCGTGGCGCCCCCGGAGCCGGCCGCCGGCGCGCGCGCGGGCGGGGCCTTCGGCGAGCTGGTCGATCTCATCTGGTCCGCCCCCAAGCCGGTCATCGCCGCCATCAACGGCCTGTGCATGGGCGGCGGCTTCGAGATCGCCCTGGCTTGCGACCTGCGCATCGCCGCCCGGTCGGCCGCCGCGATCGGCCTGCCGGAGACCCGGGTCGGCATTTTCCCGGGGGGCGGCGGCACCCAGCGCCTGCCGCGCATCATCGGCGAGGCCAAGGCGCTGGAGATGATCCTCCGGGGCATCGTCGTCGATGGCCAAAAGGCCTTCGAGATCGGTCTGGTGCACGAGGTGGTCGATGATCCCAAGGCGCGCGCCCTGGAGATCGCCGCGGAGTTCGCCGAGCGCGGCGCCGAAGGCCTGGCTTTCGCCAAGCGGCTCACTCGCCAGGCTTTGGACCGCCCTCTGGCGGAAGGTCTGGCCGATGAGCGGGCGAGCTTCGTCGAGGTGATGAAGACGGCCTCCGCCCGCGAGGGCCTGCGGACCGCGCGACCGCCGGCGCAGATCCAGGCGATTTGAGGCGAGGCCGGATCTTCGGCCTGGCCCAACCGGTCTTGTAGGTCTTCGTTTCGGCGCTTTTCGGCGCGGGACCGGGCTTCGTTCCTGGCCTGGACGGCGCGCGTGTCGCGCTCTTTCGCGGCGGCGCAGGGAGCGGCGCGCCTTCGTCCTTGGGGAGGTTCGCCGGCGGGATGACCCGGGCCAGCTCTTCACGAATCTGTCGAGGCGAAACCTCCTCCACTTCTCCGGGCTGCAGATCACCCAGGGTGAAGGGGCCGTAGGCGATGCGGATCAGTCGGTTGACCGTCAGCCCCAGGGCTTCGAGCACCCGGCGGACTTCGCGGTTCTTGCCCTCCGCGAGGCTGAGCCTCAGCCAGAGGTTCGCCCCCTGCGGGCCTTCCCTGGGCCGGTCCAGGGCCGCCTCGATGGCCCCGTAGCGAATCCCTTCGACCGTTATCCCGTCCTTCAGCTGGTCGAGGCGCGCCTGATCGATCCGCCCCCGGGCCCGCGCCCGATAGCGGCGTTTCCAGCCGCTGGACGGCAACTCCAGGGCGCGCGCCAGAGCCCCGTCGTTGGTGAGCAGCAGCAGCCCCTCGGAGGTGATGTCCAGCCGGCCCACTGAAATCAGTCGCGGCAGCCCAGGGGGCAGAGCCTCGAACACCGTGCGCCGACCGCGCGGATCACTGTGGGTGGTCAGAAGACCGACCGGCTTGTGATAGCGGAAGAGCCGCGTCGGCTCGGCGGCCTGCACCCTCTGGCCGTCGATGGCGAGGATGTCGCCGGGCCCGACCTTCACCGCCGGCGAGGTCAGCACCTCGCCGTTGAGCGTGATCCTGCCGGCCTCGATCAGGCGCTCGACCTGGCGTCGCGAGGCTACCCCGGCCCTGGCGAGGGCCTTGGCCACCCGCTCGCCGGCGCGTCCGGCCAAGGCTTGACCGCCGGGCGGCGGCCCGCTTCGCTGCGGGGGATGTCCGACCATGATGTCTCGACCATGCGCATCGCCCTTAAGGAGGCGCAAGCCGCCGGCCTGGCCGGCGAGGTCCCCGTCGGCGCGGCGATCATCGATCCGGCCAGCGGCGCCGTTCTCGCCCGCGCCGGCAACGCGCCGATCGCCGCGAGCGACCCCACCGCCCATGCCGAAATCCTCTGCCTGCGCGCCGCCGCCGCCCGCCTGGGCGCCTATCGGCTCACCGGCCTCACCCTGGTCGTGACCCTGGAGCCCTGCGCGATGTGCGCCGGGGCGATAAGCCACGCCAGGATCGGCCGCCTGGTGTTCGCGGCGCCCGATGAGAAGGCCGGCGCGGTGATCCATGGGACGCGATTCTTCGACCAGCCGAGCTGCCACTGGCGGCCGGAGGTCAGCGGAGGAGTTTTGGCCGAAGAAAGCGCGGCCTTGCTCAGGGCGTTTTTTGCGGCGCGACGGAAATAACTTGACGTACCTTTATAATGTTATGTCGTCATGAAGCGGCGTATCGGGCGGCGGGAGGCTAGGATGAGCTACTATGAGCCCCTGACGAGATTCCTGGCCGGTCACCAGCCCGGCGAGGTCGTGCTCACGTTCAGGGAACTCGAACGGATCCTTGGCCGTAGTCTGCCTCCTTCGGCGCGAAAACATCAGGCGTGGTGGGCGAACACCACCTCGCATAGTCATGCCGAAGCGTGGTTGCGCCTGGCCTGGAAAACCTCGAACGTCGATCTGCGGAGCGAGCGCGTCACATTTACGAGAAACGAATCTGCGCCTGTCGATCGTGGGCGGAAGCACGATTTTCCGGGCGGCGAAGACGTTTGGGTGCGCGTGAACATCGGTCAGCTCAGCGTGGCTGGCCGCCGCCTCGTCAACGACTATGCCGCGGAAATGGGCGGCGACCTCCCCTCGGCCCTGGCGAGGGCCGCGCATGAGGCGGCGATCGCACGACGCGGGCGGCTGATCGACAAGATCCGCGCCAACGCGCCCCGCGTTGCGGCCGGAGAGAAGGATAGCGTCGAGCTCATCCGTGAAGATCGCGATGCGCGGTGAGTACGTGATCGACGCATCGGTCGCGGCGAAGCTCTGTTTCGACGAGGCCGGATCAGACAAGGCCGACGCGGCTGTTCGCCAGGCGCAGCGGCTGATTGGCCCGGACTTGCTGTTCCACGAGATGGCCAGCATCGCCGCCAAGAATGTCAGGCGCGGGACGGCGTCCATGGACCAGGCTGCGAGCGCCGTCGCCTCGACGATCGAACTTCTGGACGAGACGATCGCCGCCGCCGAACTGGCGCCGCGCGCATTCGAGCTTGCCGCGACCCATGGCTTCTCCGCCTATGACGGCGCTTATCTGGCCTTGGCCGAGCTTCGCTCCGCCGAGATGCTCACCGCCGACGGCAGGCTGGTCCGGCGCGCTCGAGGCGCCGGGATGGGTGCATTTGTTTGCCTACTCGACTGAGGAATGACGGCGGCGCTTGTCCCATTCGTCTTCCCGTGCGACAGCTATTCAAACAGTCGTTTGAACGAGGCCGCCATGGATTTCGACTACTCCCCGCGCCAGCAGGAGCTCATTCGCCGCGTCTCCGATTTCATGGACGCGCACATCTATCCGGCCGTGCCGATCTATGAGCAGCAGGCCCGCGAGGGCGAGCGGTGGAAGGTCATCCCGATCGTCGAGGAACTCAAGGCGAAGGCCAGGAAGACCGGCCTGTGGAACATGTTCATGCCGCCGCATTCGGGCGTGCCCCACGTCGATGACACCTTCGCCTTCGAGGGCGTTCAGCTCACCAATCTGGAGTACGCGCCGATCTGCGAGATGTTCGGCAAGGTCCCCTTTGCCAGCGAGGTCTTCAACTGTTCGGCGCCGGACACCGGCAACATGGAGATCCTCAACCGCTACGGGACGCTCGAGCAGAAGGAGCGCTGGCTGCGCCCGCTGATGAACGGTGAGATCCGCTCGGCCTTCCTGATGACCGAGCCGCTCGTCGCCTCGTCCGACGCCACCAATATCGAGACCCGGATCGAGCGCGACGGCGACGACTTCGTGATCAATGGGCGCAAATGGTGGTCCTCCGGCGTCGGCGACCCGCGATGCAAGCTGGCGATCGTCATGGGCAAGACCAACCCGGACGCCGCGGCCCACCAGCAGCAGTCGCAGATACTGGTTCCGCTCGATGCGCCAGGCGTGAAGGTGGTGCGGATGCTGCCGGTGTTCGGCTACGACGACGCCCCGCACGGCCACGCCGAGGTGTTGCTCGAAGACGTCCGGGTCCCGGCCGAGAGCATCCTGCTGGGAGAGGGGCGCGGCTTCGAGATCAGCCAGGCGCGCCTCGGCCCGGGACGTATCCACCATTGCATGCGCAGCATCGGCGCCGCCGAGGTGGCGCTCGAGCGGATGTGCAAGCGCCTGATGAGCCGCCGGGCCTTCGGCAAATATGTCTCGGAACACTCGGTGTGGGAGCAGCGGGTCGCGGCCGCCCGCACCGACATCGAAATGACCCGCCTTCTCTGCCTCAAGGCGGCCGACATGATGGACAAGGCGGGAAACAAGGTCGCGCGCCTGGAAATCTCGATGATCAAGGTCGCCGCCCCCAACATGGCGCTGCGGATCATCGACGACGCGATCCAGGCGCACGGCGGCGGCGGCGTCACCACCGATTTCGGCCTGGCGCGGATGTACGCCAGCCAGCGGACGCTGCGCCTCGCCGACGGCCCCGACGAGGTCCACAACCGCACCATCGCGCGCATGGAATTCGCCAGATACGGCGATCTCCACGCCAAGGTCCGCGCCGAACGTGACGCCATGCGCGTGCCGGTGGGCGCCCGCTGAAGTCGCCGACAGCAGCCCCGGAACGCGGCCGACCTAGTTGGCGTTGGTCGCGAGGTTGCGCTGCGCCACGGGGATGATGAAGGGGCGATCGGCGGCCGCGAGCGCCGCGGGGGGCTGCGCGATCACCGCCACCGTCGGCGGGCCTGATTCGCCGGCCGCCCTGGTCACGCACTGGCCGGTGTCCATCAGCGCATGCTGTCCCAGGCAGAAGACGTCCTCGTACTGGGGCCCGGCGACCGCCATGCATTGATAGAGATTGAGCTTGGACATCTTCAGGCAGTCGGTCGCCGCGCGGTCGGCGAGCAGCGGGCGCAGCCTGGGCAGGTCGTCGTTGCTCGCCGCGCCGAGCTCCGCCTCCGCCGCCAGCGCCAGGGCGCGGACGACCACCGGCGAGGGCCGCGGGCCATCGGCGTCGCCGGCAAGGGGCGGTCCGAGCACCGCTTCGAGCAGACGCGCGTCGTCGCCGTCGGTTGCTGCGAGGGGATTGGCCGACAACGATTTCACCTCCGCCAGCCGGCCGGCCGGATCGGCCACCGCCACGGTGGACCAGGACTGGTGCTGAATGACGTAGGCGGCCTGTTTGACCTGGCCTCCGACCCCGAACACCGCCATCCCGCGCGCATACAGGGCCGACTGGACCCGCCTGGCGGCGCTGGCCGCGCCATCGAACCGCAACACCATCTCCGGGTCGGCGACGATGCGTTCGGCCAGGGCCGCGCGGCCGCCTGCCGCGCTGGCGGAAACCTCCACGCCGCTGGCGAATCGCCCGTCCCGCAGCGCCGCCAGGGCGCCAAAGCCGATCATGCCCTCCTGGAATTGCCCCGGCTCGTAGGAGACGCCGGTTCTCAGGGCCTGGACCACGGCCGCGCCGTCGGCGAATCGCCCGCTGAGGCCCGCGGCTTTTGCCATGTAGCTGGAAAAGGCGCTCGCCGCGGTCGCCACCTCGCGCGGCAGCTCCAGGGCCGCGGAAGCCGAACTGGCCTGCGCGGCGGCAAATCCGACCCATGCGGCGGAGCCGGCGGCTGTGCACGCGCAAACCAGGCGGACTACTTTCGAATGCTTCATGATACATCCCCCGATGTCGATGGAGGTCATGAAACGGCGGCAAATTCTTACGGTCCGCTAAGAAATATGCTTGGCTGGCCTTAACCTTGCATCCGCGTGCGCGGCTGTTCCAGAACGGGTCAGGCGACGCGCTTGGCCACGGCCTTGAGATTGCGTTCGGACGCTTCGATATACTGGCGCGTCACCGGCAGGGCGTCGATTTTCTTGGTGAGCTGCAGCTGGAACACCATGTGGCCGCCATGGCGGAAGCCCATCTCCGCCGCGCTCAGATAGTATTCCCACATCCGGCAGAACCGCTCGTCGTAGAGTTTCGCGATCCGCTCGCGGTGCGCCATGAAGCGCTGGCGCCAGCACTCCAAAGTGTAGGCGTAGTGAAGGCGCAGTATCTCGATGTCGGTCACCCGCAGGCCCGCGCGCTCCACCGCCGGCAGCACCTCCGACAGCGCCGGCACGCATGCCCCGGGGAAAATGTATTTGGTGGTGAAGGGGTCGGTGACGCTGGGACCCTCGGAGCGGCCGATCGAGTGGATCAGCGCCACGCCGTCGTCGGCGAGCAGGCTGGCGATCCGCTCGAAGAACGCCTGATAGTTGGGCCGGCCGACATGCTCGAACATGCCCACCGAGACGATGCGGTCGTAGACGCCGGCAATGTCGCGGTAATCGGTGAGGGAAAACTTCACGCGGGAGGAAAGGCCCGCCGCTTCGGCTCGCGCCTGGGCGGTCGCCAGCTGTTCGGCGGACAAGGTGACACCGTCGACCTTCACCCCTTCCCAGGCGGCGAGTGAAAGCGCGAGCCCTCCCCAGCCGCAGCCGATGTCGAGCACCCGCTGACCCGGGCCGAGATTGAGCTTGGCGGCGATGTGGCGCTTCTTGGCGGCCTGAGCCTCATCGAGGCTGATCTCCGGTCGATCGAAATAGGCGCAGGAATACTGCAGGTCGTCATCGAGAAATGCGCGATAGAGATCGAGCGAGAGGTCGTAGTGATGGGCGACGTTGCGCCGCGCGCTCTCCCGCTCATTGCGCTCGACGATCCGTTTCGTCCACCAGCGCTTCAGCCTGCTCGCCGGACGATTGGGGTGCGCACCGGTATTGCGGGCGGCCAGCTCGACCAGATCGTGGATCGTGCCGCGCTCGAAGCTGAGCCGTCCATCCATGTAGGCCTCGCCGACGCCGAGCGTCGGCTTGGCGATGATCCGCCCCAGGGTCGCGTTGTCCGCGATCCTGACCGCGATCGCCGGCGCCGATCCGTCGCCGACGATGAAGCGCCGCCCGCCCGGGAGGATCACCTCCAGGGACCCGACACGGAACAGACGGCGCAGAAACGCTTCGATGCCGATCACTACGCCCGCCCGCCTTGGTCGCTGTTGATGTCCGCGCGGGCAATTTTAGCCGCCGCGCCTTGATCCGCAAGCCGCAGTCCCCTATTTGGGTGTTGGCACTCGGACGGAGCGGCTGCTAACGCCGTTCGCGGGGCCGGAAGTTATTCAAACTCAAATAGATAGCTCGGAGAGAAAATTCATGGCGTTTCGTCCGCTTGGGGACCGCGTCCTCGTTCGCCGCGTCGAGGAAGAAGAAAAGACCAAGGGGGGCATCATCATCCCCGACACCGCGAAGGAAAAGCCTCAGGAAGGCAAGGTTGTCGCCGTGGGCCCCGGCGCCCGCGACGATTCCGGCAAGATTCACTCCCTGGACCTGAAGAGCGGTGACCGCATCCTGTTCGGCAAGTGGTCGGGAAGCGAAATCAAGCTCGAAGGCGAAGACCTCCTGATCATGAAGGAGAGCGACGTCCTGGGCGTGCTCGACTAGCCCCCTTCGCGACCCTTCAGCCCCGTTCCAACCCAAATCACCTGAAAAGAGAGAGCCTGGTCATCATGGCTGCCAAAGACGTCTATTTCTCCACCGACGCCCGCGATCGAATGCTTCGCGGCGTCAACATTCTCGCCAACGCGGTGAAGGTCACCCTGGGGCCCAAGGGCCGCAATGTGGTGATCGAAAAGTCCTTCGGGGCGCCGCGCTCGACCAAGGACGGCGTGACCGTCGCCAAGGAGATCGAGCTTTCCGACAAGTTCGAGAACCTCGGCGCCCAGCTCATCCGCGAGGTCGCCTCCAAGACCAACGACAAGGCCGGCGACGGCACCACCACCGCCACCATTCTCGCCCAGGCGATCGTGGTCGAAGGCACCAAGTCGGTGGCCGCCGGCATGAATCCGATGGATCTCAAGCGCGGCGTCGACAAGGCGGTGCTCAAGATCGTCGAGGAAATCAAGGCCACGTCGAAGAAGGTCACCACCAATCAGGAGATCGCCCAGGTCGGCGCGAACTCGGCCAATGGCGACAAGCAGATCGGCGACATGATCGCTCAGGCCATGGACAAGGTCGGCAATGAGGGCGTGATCACGGTCGAAGAAGCCAAGAGCATGGAAACCGAACTCGACGTCGTCGAGGGCATGCAGTTCGACCGCGGCTATCTCTCGCCCTACTTCATCACCAACGCCGAAAAGATGGAGGCAATTCTCGAAGATCCCCTGATCCTGCTCTATGAGAAGAAGCTCTCCTCGCTTCAGCCCCTGTTGCCGGTGCTCGAGGCGGTGGTCCAGTCGGCCCGGCCGCTGCTCATCGTCGCCGAGGACATCGAAGGCGAAGCCCTGGCGACCCTGGTGGTCAACAAGCTGCGCGGGGGCCTGCGCGTGGCCGCCGTCAAGGCGCCGGGCTTCGGTGATCGGCGCAAGGCCATGCTCGAGGATATCGCCACCCTGACCGGCGGACAGCTGATCAGCGAGGACCTCGGCATCAAGCTCGAGAACGTCGGCATCGAGATGCTCGGCAAGGCCAAGAAGGTCTCGATCACCAAGGACGACACCACCATCGTCGACGGCGCCGGCGAGAAGACCGACATCGAAGCGCGGATCGGTCAGATCAAGCGCCAGATCGAGGACACCACCTCCGACTACGACAAGGAAAAGCTCCAGGAGCGCCTGGCCAAGCTCGCCGGGGGCGTGGCGATCGTCCGCGTCGGCGGTTCCACCGAGGTCGAGGTGAAGGAAAAGAAGGACCGCGTCGACGACGCTCTCAACGCGACCCGCGCCGCCGTCGAGGAAGGCATCGTTTCGGGCGGCGGCGTGGCCTTGCTCAAGGCGTCGAAGGTTCTGGACGGCATGAAAGGCGAGAACGCCGACCAGGACGCCGGCATCGCCATCATCCGGCGCGCCCTTCAGGCCCCGATCCGCCAGATCGCGGAAAACGCCGGGGTCGAAGGCTCGATCGTGGTCGGCAAGGTGCTCGAGAACGCCTCGGCCACCTACGGGTTCGACGCCCAGAAGGAAGAGTACTGCGACCTCATCGCCGCGGGCATCATCGATCCGGCCAAGGTCGTGCGCATCGCCCTGCAGGACGCGGCCTCGGTCGCCGGCCTGATGATCACCACCGAAGCGGCCATCGTCGAAGCCCCCAAGAAGAACACCGGCGGCGGCATGCCCGGCGGCGGCGGCGGCATGGGCGGCGGCATGGGCGGCATGGGCGACATGGACTTCTGATCGTCCAGCCGCTCAAATCCCTGATCCTCGAGAAGGGCGGCGTCCGAAAGGCGCCGCCCTTTTTGTGTCGCACGCCAGGCAGCGCGGCAGGGCGTTCACTGTTGGAAATCTCCGTCACGCCCGACCGGCGCGATTTGACGGGCGCCGCAGGCCGCACGCACATGGCGATTACGACGCCGATGCGGCTTCGCCCGGGGAGGAAGGTCAATTCGCGCGTCGTGTCCAGGATGCGAATCCGCCCTGGAGCGGACCTTTTCAAGGGCAGAGAAGGGTGGAGGGGAGCCGAAATATCCGGCCCGTGATACTCCGTGCGCTCAGGATGGACCCAGCCAATCAATCGAAGCTTACCCGCCGTCAGCAGATGGACCGCCGGATGCTAGACAAGTCGGTGGCGATGCAGATCAAGGGGTTTGCACGTGACACTGGTTGGCGGGTCTCGCAGGGATGGCTCTTTCGCGAGCAAGACGGTTGGTTCTTTGAGGTCTGGACGATTGTTGCCAGGAACTCTCCCCACACAATCGCCAAGTTCATCTCCAAGCCGATGGAGATCGACCCAATATTTTGGGATATTGTCGGTCTGCCTGAGAACAAAAAAACAGCCTCTGTCCTTTCGGATGCGTGGGGCGTGGACGTGTTGGACGCCGCCACTATTCGAAGACGAAATATCTGAGGGCGACGGTCAGGCGGCGGCAATAGCCCAACGAGTGATCGAGAGGAGCAACGAGCGGCTAGTGGACGCTGTCCCGTCACTAACATACGAGGCATTCTCGCAGTTCATGCGTGGCTTTCGTCGCCAAGCTCCGCCGATTGCTTATTTCGCGACGTTCGTGTGTAGCCTCATCTTGATAGGTAGAACTGACGAAGCGCGGAAAGTCTGTGCGGAGGCGATCGGACGCGGCGAGCACGGCGGCTTCTCGGTCGGCAGCAAGTCTTTCCCCGAGATGGCGAAGGAATGGCTTGGCTGAGGACCGCTTGATTACGGTGACACTGTACGAAATTCTTACCACACGATCCTCCCGCTGATCAAGGTATGGCGGACCAGCTTGGAGCCCGCGCATGGCCCGCCTCGCCCGCGTCGTCGTTCCCGACCTGCCCCATCACGTCACCCAACGCGGCAACCGGCGCGAGAGGGTGTTCTTCGAGGAGGGCGACTACAGCTTCTATCTCGATCTG
>DATCBS010000027.1:0-274256 GCA_036511715.1 Caulobacteraceae bacterium | reverse complement strand
CCCCTGTCGCCGCCGTCTCGTCCGTCCGCCCCCCAGGTCGAACTCCTCGTCCTCCTCGGCGATGGCGCGCAGGTTCAGGTGGACGAACTCCTTCTTCTCCAGGAGGTAGCCGGCCAGATCGTCCTCGTGCAGCCGCTGCTGAATGGCGATGATCGAGCCGGTCCGCTTGTCGTTCAAACGGCTGAAGAGGGTCTGTTCGTAGAAGTCCTTGATCTTTTGCCGCTCCACCGCCGATCCAGCCTCGCCGGCTTTCATCAGGTCATCGACGATGATGATGTCGGCGCCAAAGCCGGTGAGGGGACCGCCCAGGGAGACCGCCCTGCGCGAGCCGTTGTCCGCGGTCTCGTACTCCAGCTCGACGTTGCGCTTAGGGAAGGCCACGGTCCTGGGAAAGAGCCGCCGATACCAGGACGACTCCATCACCATCCGGAAATCCCGGGCGTGCTTGGCGGCGAGCTCGCCGCCGTAGCTGGCGACGAGGAACCGTTTGGAGGGATCCAGGCCCATCACCCACGCCGGAAACGCCACCGCGGTGGTGATGGACTTCAAATGCCGGGGCGGCACGGTGATCAGCAGCCGGCGGGTCTCGCCCAGCCACACCTTGCGCAAGGCCTGGGTCATCGCCTCGATGTGCCAATTAGGCTCGAAGCGATCTCCCGGGCAGGTGGTGGCGAAGGCGCGCTCGGTGAGGGCGGTGAAGTCGGTCCTGAGGAGCGCGTCGTATTCCGCGAGGGAGACCTGGCCGGTCATGGCTCCTTCCTGTCCCCCGAGAGACGATCCAGGAATCGGCGGACAATTTCGTTGTCGTTGGCGTCCAGGGTCGCCGGCGCCGCGCCGCCGCCGCCCGGCTCGGGGTCGGAGAAGAGCCCCCGGCTCTCCACCTGGCGCAAGACATGCGCGACGTTCTTGAGGTCCCGCTTCGCCAGGGTGTCGTAGATCAGCCCACGGATAATGGCCTCCAGCGAAGTCTCGGTGACGACCTTGCCGTTGACCCTGGTCTTGACGCGGTCGTTGAGGCGATGGAGCCAGATGGTGTCGACGTTCTTGGAACCCTTGGTCCGACCCTTGGGGTTGCCCGATTCCCCTTTGCGCCATTGGTGGGGGGTGGGGGGTTTGCGGTAGCCGACCGCGTAGTCTCTCGGGGCTCCATCGCTTGGCCGATCGAGTACGGGCGCGATGGGTGACGGCGACGCCGACGCGCCGGGCCGCGCACGCGCAGGGGGCATAAGTGACTGCCCCGAGGCGGGCCGGGGCGAAGGTAATGATGTCGTGACTCCGTTCCCCGGCGCCGAAATCGGCGGCTGGGTTCTGGTTCTTGGCCGCGCGGGTGGTGGGGCCCGCTTTGGCGACGATGTGTCGTCCGCGGCCTTCTCGGCCAGCGGTTGGTAAGGCAGGGGGTCGGATTTTGACATGGGGCTTCCTTCTGAGATGCATCCCGCCAGCGGCGGTTCGATGCAAAGGGCTCGGCTCGCGAACTCTTTGGAGGGCGCGATTCAACCTTGGGGGATTTACTCGGCACTACGCCGAGCGCTGGGTTCCAAAGGCACTTTGCCAGTCAGGCACCGGGGCCAAAGCCGCGATCTGCGCCGCCAATTTAGCCCGATGGGCTTCCACGATAGGTCTGCGACCGTTGCCGAGTTCGTCATGGGACGAGGCGAGCTGGCGGAACGACCCTGGGGCCGCCGACATAACTCCCTGGCTGAACACAGATGTGGAACCGCCAGCGGGTCCGCAAGGCCGTTTCGCGGAAAAGGACCTGGCCCGCCAAAAAAACACTGCGAGCCGCGCGCCGACCATTGCGATCCCGGATTTCCACGCTGCAAGTTCATCTAGGGAATTCCACCGGCCCGGCTTGGCTCGCGGGCCTTCGATCCGGCCCAATTGGCGGTCTCCAGCGCTGATTTACCCTGCAGGACCCCTGAAATTCAGCGAGTGGCGCTAGCCGGAGACTGGGTCTCGCCGGAAAGGGAGCGCGCGACCTCGCCTCCAGAGACGGGCGGCCAAAAACGCCCCTGTTCGGGCCGGGATGGGGCTCACGGGACGACTCCCGAGTCGCGGTTTCGAGGAAATTGGCCCCGCTCTTCCGGAGCTTGTCACAGCCTCATCGGAAAGAGACGGTCTGGCGAGACTGGGTGGCGGTGAGAGAGGGATTCGAACCCTCGATAGAGTTTCCCCTATACACGCTTTCCAAGCGTGCGCCTTCGACCGCTCGGCCACCTCACCATCGCGCCCCTGGAGCGAGAGGCGACGACATATACGCATCGCCTCCGCCGCCACAAGCTTGGGGGTGTGGCGCGCGCCGCCGGAACGCTTATCTTGGCGGGCAAGTACCCTCGAGAGGATCGTCGATGTCGCTCTTTCGCAAAGCCGCGCCCGCCGCCGGCGCGCAGTCCGCCCTGCCGGGCCGCGCCGCGCCGATCCCCACCGCCGAGCGATCCTTCGTCAGCGACCGGCCCCTGAAGGGACCCTGGCCGGAGGGGCTCGAGACCGCGTGGTTCGCCATGGGCTGCTTCTGGGGCGTGGAGCGCAAGTTCTGGAGCACGCCCGGCGTGTGGGTGACGGCCGTCGGCTACATGGGCGGGGCGACGCCCAACCCCACCTACCGCGAGGTCTGCAACGGCCAGACCGGCCATACCGAGGCGGTGCAGGTGGTCTTCGATCCGAAGCTCGTCTCCTATGAGGGCCTGCTCAAGGCGTTCTGGGAAGGCCATGACCCCACCCAGGGCATGCGCCAGGGCGCCGACGTCGGCAGCCAGTACCGCTCGGCGATCTTCACTGCCTCCCCCGCCCAGGAGACCTCCGCCCAGGCTTCGCGCGAAGCCTACGAGAGGGCCCTCGCCGCCGCCGGCCACGGCGCGATCACCACCGAGATCGCGCCCGCCGGCCCCTTCTATTTCGCCGAGGACTATCACCAGCAGTACCTGGCCAAGAACCCGGGCGGCTATTGCGGCGTGGACGGCACCGGCGTTTCCTGCCCGATCGGGGCCGGCGTCGCGGCGTGACCAAGGGCGAGTTCGAGGCAGCCTGCCTCGCCCTGCCGGGCGCTGTGCGCGACAATCCCTGGGGCCACGAGGATGTCTTCAAAGTCGGCGGCAAGATGTTCGCCATGCCCGACGGCGAGGGCGGCTGCATGTTCAAGGCCACCGAGATCGCCTACGAGGCGCTCACGCAGACCGGCCGGGCGACGCCCGCACCCTACATGGCGCGCGCCAAATGGGTCCGCCTGCCCGACCTTTCCGCCCTGGAGGCCGCCGAGGTCACGGACTGGCTCGCCACCGCCCACGCCCTCGTCGCCGCGAAGCTCACCAGGGCGCGCCGGCGCGAACTCGGCCTCTGACCTCGTCTCGTTTCGGAGGCGCTCTTTTTGCTTGACCGACTGATCAGAATATTGCATATTGCATGAATCTGGTCGGCCTGTCGCCGATGCTCGCGGGGCGTCTTCATGTCTCTTGGCTGGAACATCGGAACCTGCGGAACCAGACGTGCAAAACCGTCGAAAGTCGGGCCCGGATCGGCGCCGTTCGGGCGCCGAAAAGGCCCGCAGCGTTGAAGAATCGGCCCGAAACGTTGAAAAAATGGACCAAAACGTTGAAGGATCGGGATGGCTCAGCGGCCCGAGATCGGCCCGGTTTTCCTTGTCCCAGAAGGGCCCGCCGGGGTTTCGAGGCTTTCCACCTGCTCCCGAATCTTCAACGCCTCTTGCGAGGCCTCGCCCCGTCGCAGTCAGTCGAACCGGTCGGCGGTGTGCAGGGCGCCGTCGCTGCGGTTGACGTTCAGGGCATAGAGCAGGCCGATCACCGCCCCCTTGATCCTGGGCAGCAGAACCAGCGTCAGGACGAAGAGCGGGATGAGCGTCGCCGGCACGATGATCGCCGCGCTCGTGCGCCAGACCACCTGAAACAGCAGCAGCGGCGCGATGATGAGCTGGCCGACCAGCAGGATGGTGAAATAGGCCGGGCCATCGTCCGATGGATAGCGATCCAGGTCGTGGCGGCAGACCGCGCAGCGCGGCGAGACTTTCAGGTAGCGAAAGAAGATCCTGCCGGTCCCGCAGTGTGGGCACGCTCCGCGCAGGCCGCGCGCCAGAGAGCGCAGAAAGGGCGTGCGCGGAGGGATCGGATCGACCGCCATGGGAGTTTGATCTACGCCGATCGACGCTGCTGCTTAAGGGGAATCCGCCAAGTGCCCGCGCCCTCGAGACTCTCGGTGCGAAATCCATGACCGCGGTCGCCGCCCCTCGCGGCCGCCTCGGCGCCGCCCTCGCCGCGGCGCGCAAGGAGATCGGCATCGTCGCCGCGGTCCTGGTCGTCGCCGCCGGCGCCCTGGGTTTCCTCGGCGTCGCCGACCAGGTCACCGACGGCCACACCAAGGGCTTCGACCTCGGCCTGATGCTGATGTTGCGCCACCCTGGCGATATCACCCGGCCGATCGGCCCGGCGTGGCTCAAGCTGGGCGCGATCGACCTCACCGCGCTCGGCTCGATCACCGACTTGGCGATCATCGTCCTCATCGTCGCCGGCTTCTTCGCCGCCCAAAGGCGCTGGCGCGAGGCCGCCCTGCTGCTCGCCGCCTCGCTCAGCGGCCTGCTGCTGGTCGACGTCTTCAAGCTCGTCTTTGGGCGCGAGCGGCCGCCGCTGGCCATGCACGCGATCCAGGTCGACAACGCGAGCTTTCCCAGCGGCCATGCGATGCTCTCGGCGATCGTCTATCTCTCCCTGGCCGCCCTGCTGGCCCACTTCGCCGACCGGCGGCGGGTGCGGATTTTCGCCCTGGGCGCGGGCTTGCTGCTGACCCTGGTCGTCGGCGCGAGCCGGGTCTATCTGGGCGTCCACTGGCCCACCGACGTCATGGCCGGGTGGGCGCTCGGCGCCGCCTGGGCGATGCTGTGGTGGGTGATCACCTGGTACGTCGAGCACCGCCCAGGGCGCCGAGCCGTCGCCGCCCCGTTTTCCCCGTGAAAACGGGGACCTGGGCTTTTTTCTAGGTAGGCGGCCGGGGACACAAAACTCCTTAGGTCCCGGCGTGCGCGGGGAAAACGCAACGTGGTGCGCGAGCCTGGTCGGAACGGCCGCCTAGGCCCTGGACTCCCGCGCCCGCCGATGGTCTCGTCGCGCGAAATCAAGGGGACGGCGATGGGCAGGATGGAAATCGACGATCTGGCGCGCGCTTCAGCAGGCGCGGTCGCCGCGGCCCTGAGGGCGAGGAAGATCAGCGCCGAGGAGGCATGCGAGGCGGCGATCGGCCGAATCGAGCGCCTCGACGGGGCGATCAACGCGGTGGTGGTGCGCGACTTCGACCGCGCGCGGCTGGCGGCGAGGGACGCCGACGCCGCCCTGGCGCGGGGCGCGGAGGGACCGCTGCTGGGCGTGCCGATGACGGTCAAGGAGGCGCACAACGTTGCCGGCCTGCCCACCACCTGGGGGATCGACGCCGCCAAGGGCTTCATCGCGGCCGAGGACTCGGTCGGCGTCGCGCGGCTGAAGGCCGCCGGGGCGGTGATCCTGGGCAAGACCAACGTCCCGCCGCACCTGGGGGACTGGCAGAGCGTCAATCCGGTCTACGGCCGCACCAGCCATCCGCTCGATCCCGGCCGCACCCCGGGCGGCTCCTCCGGCGGCTCGGCGGCGGCCCTGGCCGCCGGCATGATCCCTCTGGAGTTCGGCTCGGACATCGGCGGCTCGATCCGCGTCCCGGCCTCGTTCTGCGGGGTCTTCGGCCACAAGCCGAGCTACGGGGCGATCCCGCAGCGCGGCCACGCCCCGCCCGGGCTCGACGGCGTCGATCCCCCGATCGGCGTCATCGGCCCGATGGCCCGCACCGCCTCGGATCTGGACCTCGCCCTCACGGTGCTCGCCGGGCCCGAAGGCGAGGAGGCGGCCGGCTACAGCCTCGCCCTGCCGGCCCCGCGCCATGAGCGGCTCGCCGCGCACCGCGTGCTGGTCATCGCCGAACATCCGCTGGCCAAGGCCGACCGCGAGATCATCGCCGCCCTCGATCGCCTGGCGGGCGACCTGCGCAAGGCCGGCCTCTCCGTCGCGACCAGCAGCGAACTGGTTCCCGACCTCGCCGGCGCCCACGAGGTCTATATGACCATCCTCGGCGCGGTGATATCGCGCGGCGCTCCGGCGATGGCAGCGCCGATCACCGCCCATGCCTGGATGGCGGCCCTGGACGCCCAGCTCGCCATCCGCCGCCGCTGGGCCGCCCTTTTCGAGGCCTTTGATGTCGTCCTCGCCCCGACCTTCGGCGTCGTCGCCTTCCCCCATGACGACGCGCCGTTCACCGAGCGCCGCCACGTCATCGATGGGGTGAGCACGGTCTATGGCGCGCAGGTGGCCTGGCCGGGAATGGCCAGCCTCGCCAACCTGCCGGCCACAGCCGCGCCGATCGGCGCGACCAGGGGCGGCCTGCCGATCGGCGTGCAGATCATCGGCCCCTATCTTGCCGACCGCACCACCATCGCCTTCGCCGGACATCTGGAGCGCGAATTCGCCTGATCCGCCATCGCCTCGGCGCAGGCAGGAGGGGATAAAGGCGCGAACCTACGCCGCCCTCCGGCCCGCCCTGCGCCGCGAGAACTCCATGGTCCCGTCATCGATCGCGCCGAACCTCAAGGTCAGCAGGTCGAGCGCGTAGTTCTGGTAGAGCTTCCACGGTCGCTTCGATCCCTGGCGGGGCAGGCTTGCGATCGCCCGCTGGACATAGCCGGAGGTGAATTCGAGCCACGGCGCCTCGGTGACCGTCGGGTCGTTGCGCCGCGGCGTGGCGGCGTCCCAGCCGCGTCGCTCCATGAAGTTGAGCAGCCGGCAGACGTACTCGCAGGTCAGGTCGCACTTCAGCGTCCACGAGGCGTTGGTGTAGCCGAACGCCGAGGCGAGGTTGGGCACATCGCTGTACATCATCCCCTTGTAGCTCATGGTCTTGGCCAGATCGATGGCAGCGCCGTCGACCTCGAAGGCGATCCCGCTCAGCAGCTGCATCCTGAGCCCGGTCGCGGTGACGATGATGTCCGCCTCGAGCGTCTTGCCCGAGGCCAGCTCCAGGCCTTGTTCAGTGAACGTCTCGATCTGGTCGGTGACCACCGAAACCTTGCCGGCGTTGATCGCCGCGAAGAGGTCGGCGTCGGGAACCAGGCACAGCCTCTGGTCCCAGGGATTGTAGCGCGGGGTGAAATGGGTCTCGACGTCGTAGTCGGGGCCCAGGTGCGCGCGGACCATGGCGATGATCCCCTGCTTGGTCTCCTCGGGCTTCTTTCGCGCGAGGTTGAAGAAATACATTCCGAACAGGACGTTCCGCCAACGGACGATGTCGTAGGCGAGCTTCGCCGGCAGGCGCGCCCGCAGTCTGTTGGCAAGGGCGTCCTCGGCGGGCCGCGAGACGACATAGGTCGGCGACCGCTGCAGCATCGTTACGTGCGCGGCCTTCCGCGCCATCGCCGGAACCAGGGTGACCGCGGTCGCCCCGCTGCCGATCACCACCACCCGCTTGCCGGCGTAGTCGAGATCCTCGGGCCACTGCTGCGGATGCACGATCAGGCCGCCGAACCGCTCGCGGCCTGGGAAGTCGGGGGTGTAGCCGCCCGCGTAGTCGTAATAGCCGCCGCACATGAACAGGAAGTCGCAGGTGAAGCGGACCGCGTCCTTGTCCGCTCCCCGCTCCGCCTCGACCGTCCACATCGCTTCTTCGGAGGACCACGAGGCGCTCCTCACCTGGTGGCGGAAGCGGATCTTCTCCTCGATGCCGTAGTGCCTGGCGGTCTCCAGGACATAGTTGAGGATCGAGGGCCCGTCGGCGATCGCCTTGGCCTCTCGCCACGGCCGGAACGAATAGCCCAGGGTGTACATGTCGCTGTCCGAGCGGATCCCGGGATAGCGGAACAGATCCCAGGTCCCGCCGATCGCTTCGCGTCCCTCGAGGATCGCATAGCGCTTGCCCGGGCAATTGGCCTGCAGGTGATAGCCCGCGCCGATCCCCGACAAACCCGCCCCCACCACCAGGACGTCGAAGTGTTCGCTGTTCATCGCTCCAGCATAGCTGAACGCCGATCACGATCCATCCGATCGTCTGGACCGGGTGGGGAGGTGTCCGCCTTCAGCCGGCAGGGTCGGCGGCGGGCGCCTTACCAAGAATTCATTGTCGCGTTCGCATCCACGGGCGCATCTGAAGGCCTCCATACATTGACCACCCCGCGATCTGGCCGGGGACCATGCGAGGAGTCTCTGAGATGGACATGGATGTTACCTCCTGGCTCGTTCCGCTCATCTTCTGGGCGTTCGTCGGCGCGGTCATTCTCGTGCCGCTCTATCTGAAGTCCCGTGACCGCCAGCGGCTCTACGAGACCCTGCGGATCGCCTATGAGCACGGTCAGCCGGTCCACCCCGAACTGGTCGCCGCGATCAGGTCGCGCGCGGCCGACGAGGCGGCCCTGCCGCCGGCGGAGCGGGACCTGCGCACCGGCGTGATCCTGCTGGCCGCGGGCCTTGGAATGTGCGGCCTCGGCTACGGACTCTGGTTTGGATTGATGAGCATCGACGAGCTTTCGGCCTGGACGACCGGCGGCTGGATCGGCGGCGCCGGAGCGATCATCAGCCTGGTCGGGACCGTCTTTCTCGGGTTCTGGGTCGCCAGGCGCGGCAAGGCGCCTGGGCGCGGGCCCGGGATCGGCGCCGCGCTGGCCGATCGGAGCGCCTGAGTTCAGCGGCGGCGGAGGATCTTTACATGCGGCAACATTCGCCACGCATCCGCGAAACGCTGTCGTAGTAGCCAGGGATCGGCGCGGGCGCAGAGCCTCCCTGATTTCCTGACCGCGCGGCAAGACAAGGACGAGAGCAAGCCATGACCGATCCGATTCCCGATTCCGCTCCGGCCGCGCCGAAGCCGCGGCGCCTTGGAGTGGGCCTGCGCCGGGTGGCTCTTGGCGCCGCCTTCGCGGCGACATTCTTCGCCGGCGGCCTGGTGATGTCCGGACCCTCGGCGGCGGCGCTGGGCATGGCGATGGACCACGCCGGGATGGGCGCCCACGGCGGCATGCACGCCATGGCTGGGGCGCACATCGAGAAGATGTTGACCCAGGTCGGCGCGACGCCCGATCAGAAGGCGCGGATCGAGACCATCCTCCACACCGCCTTCGCCTCCATGGCGCCGATGCATGCGAAGATGGCCGATACCCACCGCGACCTCGCCCGGCTGCTCACCGCGCCAGTTATCGATCGCGGCGCGCTCGAAGAGCTTCGCGCCTCCCGCCTCGCCGACTTCGATCGCGCGAGCAGGGCGATCGTCGGCGGCATGGCCGACGCCGCCGAGGTGCTGACCCCGGAGCAGCGCGCCAGGCTCGCCGCGGCGATGGCCGAGCGGCGGCCCAATCCTTAGAACGCGCGCCGCGTCCTCCCGGCCCGGTTCCGCGCCGCTCCACCCTTCTCCCGCAAGGCGAGAAGGGTGAGAGTGCGTCAGTGAGCGACAGGATCCTGATCATCGACGACGATGTCCGCCTCGCGGAGATGGTCTGCGCCTATCTCTCCCAGGCCGGCTACGTCGTCGACGCCAAAGACACAGCCGGCGCGGGGATCGAGGCGGTGGCGCAGCGGGCGCGCGGCGGAGGCGCCTATGACGCGGTGATCCTGGACATCATGCTCCCGGACACCGATGGCCTGGAGGTCTGCCGGCAGCTGCGCGCCAGGAGCGACGTGGCGATCCTGATGCTCTCGGCGCGGGGCGAGGACGCCGACCGGATCGTCGGCCTCGAACTGGGCGCCGACGACTACCTCCCCAAGCCCTTCAACCCGCGCGAGCTTCAGGCCAGGCTCAAGGCGATCCTGCGCCGCCGCCATGGCCAGGGCGGCGGGCGCGAGGCCCCGCTGCGCTTCGGACGTCTGGAGATCGACGCCGGCTCCAGGGCGGTCCGCATCGATGGCCACGAGGCGGCGCTCACCTCCTACCAGTTCGACCTGCTGCTCGCTATGGCCCGCGAAGCTGGCAAGGTGCTCAGCCGCGAGCGGCTGATGGATCTGGTGAAGGGCGAGGAGTTGGAGGCCTTCGACCGCTCCATCGACGTCCATGTCTCGCGGATCCGCGCGGCGATCGAGGACGATCCGGCGACGCCCCGGCGCATCATCACCGTGCGCGGCTCGGGCTATCTCTTCGCCAAGGTCCAGGACCAGGGCTGAGGATGGCGGTGACTGTCCGCCGCGGTGGGTTGTTCTGGCGGGTCTGGCTGACCCTGCTCGCCAGTCTGGCGCTGGTCGCGGTTCTGACCGCGATCCTGTGGCATCGCCTGGGCGCGCCGCCGATGGCCGCGATGCGCCGCCACGGCGCCGGCATGCCGGGCGGCGGCCCGCATATCCTGGCCATGCTGATGGCGATCGCCGCCGCCGTCGGCCTGGCGGCTTGGCCGATCGTCTCGGCGCTCACCAAACGCCTGGAGAGGCTCCGCGCCAGCCTGGACGACTGGGGCGCCGGGCGGCTCGACAGCCGGGCAAGGGTCGAAGGCGGCGACGAGATCGCCGCGGTCGCCGCGAGCTTCAACGCCGCCGCCGACAAGGTCGAGGCCCTGCTGGCGGCGCACCGCGACCTCCTGGCCCACGCCAGCCACGAACTTCGTTCACCGCTCGCTCGCCTGAGGATCGCCGTGGAGATGTTCACCGCCGAAGCCGAAGAGAATCTGCGTCCAGCAATCATCGCCGACATCGCCGAGCTCGACGGCCTCGTCGAGGAGATCCTCCTCGCCAGCCGCCTGGATCACACCCCGCTGCTTGCCGGGCACGAACGCGTCGACCTGCTGGGTCTGGCGGCCGAGGAGGGGGCGCGGGCCGGGGCGGGCGTCAGCCATGCCGAAGGGACGACTGCTTCCTTCGAGGTCGAGGGCTCGCCGCGGCTGCTGCGCCGGCTGATCCGCAACCTGGTCGAGAACGCAGCAAGGCACGGCCAGCCGCCGGTGGAAATCGCGCTCGGCCACGACGCGGACACCGTCACCGTCGCCGTTCATGACCGTGGCCCCGGCATCCCCCCGGCCGAGCGCGAGCGGGTCTTCGAACCCTTCTATCGACCCGCCGGCCGCGCCGAGGGAGCGGGGAGCTGGGGGCTGGGCCTGTCGATCGTCCGCCAGATCGCGCGGCGCCACGGCGGGACTGTCTCGTGCCAGGCCAGACCCGGGGGCGGCGGCAGCTTCCTCGCCACCCTCCCGGCGGCGCCGCCTGCCTAGGCGGGCCCAGTCGGAGTCTCGGTTTCGGCGTCCGCGGCGGCGGCCGCCTCCTCGGCGAGGCGTCGCGCCTCACCGATTTTTCTGCGCCCTCTGACGTACCAGAACGTCCACAGACCCAGAGCGCCCATGGTCCCGTAGCCGATCGCGGGGCTCACCAGCAGGAACTCGCGGATCGAGAGGGCGAACACCAGGACGCAGCCCAGCGCCGCCTCCGCAACCAGTCCGAACCCCCAGACGAGGGTCATCACCGTCATCGCGCGGCGGAAGTGGGGGTTGTCGCGCAGCGCCGCGAACGAGGCCGCCTCCGAGGAGGATCTGCGCATCATCGTCGCCCGGGCGAGCTGATAGATGAGCGGCCTGCCGATCGCCGCCGAGCCGAGAAATATCAGGCCGATCAGCCCGGTGACGAGCTTCTCGCGCAGTTGCAGGAAGCGCACCCCACCGCCGCCGATAAAGGCGAGCAGGGAAAGGGCGATCCCGGTGAGCACCAGGATCGACAGGGCGTCGATGCGTCGTCGCCGCACGAACTCGACGATGCTCCAGGCGATCGGCGGCCCCGAGGAGGCGATCAGGGCGTGGACGTCGCCGAGGCTGCGTTTAGTGAGATCGTAGATCAGGAACGGCGCGACGAAATTGATCAGGACCTCGACGGCTATCCCCGCGCCGCGTTCGCGGATGAAGGCGCGCGCCTTGGCGAAATTCGCCGTCCACCGCGAAGTCTCGCCGGGCACGGCCGATCAGCCCTTCGCCGCTCGCGCATCGAACCGCTGGCGGGCGGTTTCGATTTCGCCCTGGTGGGCGCGAGCCCAGAGGCCCAGAGCCTCGACCGGCGTCCACAGCGAGCGGCCAAGCGAGGTGAGGGCGTAGTCGACGCGCGGCGGGCTCGTCGGGAAGACCGTGCGCGTCACCAGCCCGTCGCGCTCCAGGCCGCGCAGGGTGAGGGTCAGCATCCGCTGGGAGATGCCGCCCACCAGCCGTTTGATTTCGCCAAACCGCTTGGAACCGTCGCCCAGCAGCATCACGATCAGCACACTCCACTTGTCCCCGACCCGGGCGAGGATCGTGCTCACCGCCCGGCAGTCCGCCGAGGCGTGGACGCCGGAACCGGACGTTGCCTGGGTGTGCTCGAGTGACACCAATGTGCCTCCTTGCGGGTAGGGGTGGTGGTCACTCATATAGTCTCGGTCACAAAAGCATACCACGGGCGAGACCATGAAGCTGCTGCACATCGATTCCAGCATTCTCGGCGCGAATTCCGTCAGCCGGCAGGTCTCGGCGGCCATCGTCGAGCGGCTGCGCGCCGCGACGCCCGATCTCGAGGTGATCTACCGCGATCTCGCCGCCGCCCCGCCTTCGCACCTCACCGGCGGCCAGTTCGCGGCGAGGTTCGGCGCCGCGCCCGAGGACGCCGAAGACCAGGCGCAGGTGGCCGCCGGCGAGGCGGTGCTCGCCGAGTTCCTCGCCGCAGACATCATCGTCATCGGCGCGCCGATGTACAATTTCACCCTGCCCACCCAGCTCAAGGCCTGGGTCGACCGGATCGTGATCGCCGGCAAGACCTTTCGCTACGGCGCGAATGGTCCGGAGGGCCTGGCCGGCGGCAAGCGGGTGATCATCGCCCTTTCCCGGGGCGGGCTCTACGGCCAGGGCGCTCCGGCCGAGGCCTTCGAGCACGTGGAAGGCTATCTGCGCTCGATCTTCGCCTTCATGGGTATCGCCAATCCGCAGTTCATCGTCGCCGAGGGAATCCAGATCGGCCCCGACCAGCGCGCCCAGGCGCTGGACAAGGCGCTGCGCGCGGCCGGTGAGCTGCAGGCGGCCTGACGCTCGCCGGGCGACCGGCGAGGGGTTCGGCCGGCCTCTCCCTTGCCATCCGCCCGGCGCTCTTCGATATAGGCGCGGAGGAGCGCGCATGGGCAAATCTCTTGAACTGCGAGCGGTCGCCAAGGCGAAGCGGGCGTCTAAACGGCCCAAGACTGTGGTCATGAAGACCCTGTCGACCGACAGGGGAGTGAAGACCCGGGTCTTCGCCCTGGACGCCAACAGCGCTTCGTTCGGCGATGATTTCCTCTACGTCTTCAAGAGCAACGTGAAGATCGCGCGCAAGAAGAGCAAGGAGCGCCGCGCCGCCGATGCAGGCGCCAAGCCCGCCGCCTGATCCCCCGGCGCTCTGGATCATCGCCGGGGCGAACGGATCGGGCAAAAGCACCGCCTATGAGCGGGCGACGATCGAGGCGCCCTCCGGGGGGATCTGGTTCATCAACCCAGACGCTCTGGCGGCGCGGATCGTCGCTCACGAGAAACTGCCCCTCAACCCGGAGGCGAACCTGGAGGCGGTCAGGCGCATCGAGCGCTGGCTCTACGCCTCGGTTGACGCCCATCAGACCATCGGCGTCGAAACGGTCCTGGCGACCGGAAAGTATCGGAGCCTGGTCGATCGCGCCCATGAGCAGGGATTCCGCGTCCGGCTGATCTATGTGCTTCTCGAAAACGGTGACCTCAATGTCGCGCGGGTCCGCGACCGGGTTTTCAAGGGCGGCCATGACGTCCCGGAGCAGAGCATCCGCAGTCGGCGGACGAGGTCCTTCGGCCAGTTGAGCTGGTTCTTCGATCACGCCGACCAGGCCGACATCCTAGACAACTCCGGAGCCGAGCCGAGGCTCGTGGTCCGCAAGGCCCAGGATGAGGTCACGATCTACGGGGGTCTGATCGCCGAGCTGGCCGGAGCGCTCGAGGTCGCCGTGCCCGGCCTCACCGAGTTCCTGAAGGAGCAGGGCCGCGCCAAGCTGGCCGCCGCGCCTGGGCAGGGACCGGGAAAGAAGAGAAGGCGACGCAGGCGCCGCCGCCGGCGGCCACGTGGCGCCGGGGCCTCGCCCCCGGCGTCCAGCGCCTGACTCGCCCCCTCACAGCCCCCAAGAGCCCTCCATCCGCCACCGCCCGACGCGACCTTCTTTGGGGAAGCTCGCGCCGGGCGGGGTCGAGGACCTCGGGCCGGTTAGGAGGGCCCAGCGCCCTAGACCGTTTGCGCCAGGAAGCCGATGGCGACCATGGGCAGACCCGCGACGACCAGGGCGTAGAGCAGGCTCAACGCGACGCGGTCGACCGTATTGATCACTCGCGTGAAGGCGTTGCGCGCCGCGGGGGAGTGGGACGATTGATGGGCAAACATTGGTGTCTCCGTGGATGGGGTTCGGCCGCTGACCAGGTGCGCTTCGCAAAGACGATCGCTGTCCGATCCGCGGAGACACGAATGCGCCGCCCGCCGTGAACCCAGGCGCGGGAGCTCCATCAGAAGATCGTCAAAAGCCCGTCAAAAAAAGGCGAGGCGGCGAAAGCGAAGCGCATGGACCTGTGGCCGACCGCGTGATTGATTGCGCCAGACCCTGCCGCCCGCCTCCGGCGAGGTTTGGCCCAACAGTTCCGTTTCGACCCCGACGGCGAACCTGAAAGGCAAACCAATGAGCGAGAGTTCAGACGATCGGCATATCGTTCGAGTGGTCAAAAGCGCGCCGCCAGCATTGTCGGCGCCGACTTTCATCATCAAGGACGGAGATAAGTATTATCTTACGCTGGCGCTGTGGGAATATGACAAGGGCCAAGCCAAGACCGAAGAAGAACGGGAAGGTTGCGCGGCCATAGCCGATTTGTACAGGACCGGGACGACGGTTGAGGCCAAGCTCACGCCCTATCAGCTCGACGGTGGCGGCCATTCCCAATCCAGGACAAAACCTGAACCGCACCAAGACGATCGCTGATTGGGACGATCGGAGGTTCCCGACGAACCTGAATTGACGGCGAGTCTGAGCCGCTCAATCTCTGGCCAAGCGCCGAGCGCTCGCGCGATGGGGGAACCCATCGCGACGGCAGTCCGCGAGGCGGCGACCTGTGGGGTCACGCGCCTCGCCGACATCACCCATCTCGACTGCATCGGCGTGCCCGTCTTCCAGGCGATCCGGCCGTGGAGCCGCGCCCTGTCGGTCCATCAGGGCAAGGGCCTCACCTGCGACGACGCCAGGATCGGCGCCTTGATGGAAGCGATGGAGTGCGATCACGCCGAGGCCTTCGACGGGCGCCGGATCGTGTGCGCCTTCGAGGCTCTGCCGGAAGCCGAGCGCGCGCCGGAGATCGCGGACTTCGCCTCGGCGCGCCGCCGCTCACCGCGCCCCGCCGAACCGCTGGCCTGGGTGGAGGCTCGGCGGCTCGACGGCGCCGGATCACTGTGGGTGCCGTTCGATGTCGTCTCTCTCGACTTCAGCCGGCCGGGTGATCCGCGCCTGGACCAATCGAGCAACGGCATCGGCGCGCGTTTCGATAGCGAAGGGGCGATCGCCAAGGCCCTGCTGGAAGTGATCGAACGCGATGCGGACCGAGTCTGGCAGGCATTGCCGCTCCATGACCGTTCGCTCGACCGTCTCGATCCGGGCTCCATGCCGTTTTGCTGGTTCGCCGAGCTGCGCCGGTCGCTTCGCGCCGCGGGACTGCGCCTTGCGATCTACCGACAGACCGCGATCGTTCCTCTCCCGGTCTTCTTTGCAGAGCTCAGCGAACCTGGCGCCGCCGCCTTCGCCCGCGGTTTTGCCATCGGCGTCGCCTGCCACTCTTCGCCGGAGGAAGCCCTGCTCGGCAGTGTGCTGGAGGCGGTGCAGTCGCGGCTGACCTCGATCTCCGGGGTTCGCGACGACATTCTCTTCCCTGATCCGCCCAGGTCCGACGCCAACCGGATCGGTTTTGGCCTGCCCCTGCCGCCTGGCGTCCGCGCCACGACGTGGGACGAGGCGGCCAGCCCGTTCGCGAGCCGGCCCCAGATCACTTCGGCGGACATTGTCGGCCTGCTGGCGGAGGCGGGGTATCCGGGCGCCGCGGTCATAGACCTGTCGCGACCGGGGCGCCGCACGACCGTGGTGAAGGCCGTGGTTCCGGGGCTGGGCGCCTTCGGCCGGCGCCGCCGCGGACCTGGGGATCCGTCATGACTCTCGATCTGGACGGGCGCATCGTCGTCTTCGCTGGGCCCTCCCTGCCATCCCATGTTCGCCCGACCGACCGAATCTTCGCCTGGATGCCCCCGGCCGTTGCGGGCGATGCCTGCGCCCTCGAAGGCGCCCGGCCAAGGGCGGCGGTCCTCATCGATGGTCTTTTCGACTCCCTGCCGGCCATTCGGCACAAGGAACTTCTGACCCTCATGGCCCGCGGCATCCCCCTGATCGGCGGCGCCAGCATGGGCGCCCTGCGCGCCGCGGAGCTGCATCCCTTCGGGATGATCGGCGTAGGCCGGATCTTCACCGCCTTCGCCGAGGGACGCCTGATCGGCGACGATGAGGTAGCCGTCCTGCATGCCCCGGCCGAACAGGGCTGGGCGCCGCTGACCGAGGCGCTGGTCAATGTCCGCGCCACGCTCTTGCGGGCGGTTCGCGCCGGCTTGGTGGAGGCCGCCGTTGGCCGGCGCATTCTCGCCGTCGCCTCCGGCATCTTCTATCAGGATCGCACCTGGGCTTACCTGTCGGAGACCTTGGAACAGGCCGCCGTCGTGTCCTCGGACCTGGCGGCGCGATTAGCGTCGGCCCGTGTGGACCTCAAACAGATCGACGCCTTGGCCTGCCTCGAGAGATCGTTGCGCCTGGACCGGACCCATGCGCAGGCGCGAGCCTTTCCGCCGCCCACCGTTTTCGCCGGTTACATCGCCGAGCAGGTTTCCAAGGGCGTCAAGTCGCGCCCAAGGCTCGTCGAGCTGCGCTGAGGAAGGCGTCTTCCAGGTCCGGCGCCTGGAACGGATGATGGCCCTTCATCCATTCGACGACCGTCGGGGGATTCATCGGCGTCTCGGCGGGCCAGATCGACGAGAGCCGCTCATGGCAGTGCGCCGTCTTTTCCGCAAATCCATGCCCACCGAGCTGCGCGTTCATGGCGGTGTAGACCAGCCCCCAGATTGTCGGCTCGGCGACGAGTTCGAAATAGCTGGCCGCGCGATCGTGATCGCCGCGCATCAATTCGAGGAATCCAAGGTCCTGGAAGAAGTGGTCGTCGGGGGTCGGATTGAGAAGCAGGCATCGGTCGAGCAGCCCCCGCGCGCGCTCGAGTTCACCCAGGAACAACAGGCCGAATGCGGCCTCCATCACCCGGGTCGCGTGAAACGGGTTGAGCTCGAGAGCCTGTTCGAAGTGCGCCCTGGCCGAGCCCCATTGCCGCCGGCGCAGGTGGCACCAGCCGGTCACGGTGTAGGCATGGACGTGGCCGCGATCGAGCGCCAGGGCGTTCTTGGCCAGCTGGAAGGCTCGCGCGGTTTCCTTCGTCCCGCTGCTTCCCGCGCGGGTGTAGCCGAAATCGTTGTTGTAGAGATAGACGAGCGGAAGGTAGGGCAGGGCGAAACCAGGATCGCTCGTGACCATTGCTTCGAGCTGGCTGGCCGCCGACCGGGCCGCGTCGAATGACGGGGCCTTCATCGCCGCGTCCCGCGCCAGAAGGTATTTCTGGTAGGCCTGATCGCTGGGCAGGTGACTTGGCCGGCGCATCAGGTCGGCGTTGATGGTCGGGAGGACCGCGCCGACGACCTGGGCGATGATGTCGTCGATGGCGCCCACGACGTCCAAATGCGGCAGGTCGAAGCGGTTCGACCAGATGATATGGCGCTGGCCGCTCCTCAGCAGTTGCACGATCAACCGCCGACCGTCCGTGCTCGCCCTCAGGCTTGCCCCGAGGGCATAGGCGCCGGCCCGTTCCGCCGAGTCGTCCGCGGCCACCAGATCCAGCGGCCTCGGGTCCGTGACGACCCGCAGATCGCGGAAGCGCGAGAGACCCGAAAGCACCTCGTCGCGAAGGGTCGCCGCGATACGGTTCTCCGCGCCGGTGGCCTCTGGGGCGTCGAAAGCGGCGACGATTACCAGGGGCGGGGCGCCGCTGGCGCCTTGGCTCGGCGGCGCCCGCGCCACGCCGGCCGTGGCGCTCGCCCGGGCGGCCATAGGTGGCGCGCCGATCGCGGCCAAGGCGTCGCGCGGGCCCGCTCCGGGCAAGACTCCGAACTCCCTTGCCAGCGCCGCTTGCAGGATCTGAAACCGCCGATGGGCGGTCGAGGCGGCCCCCATCGCGACGTCGGCGCGGATGGCGGTGGCCACCACCGCCTCGTCGAGCGGGTCGCGACGCAGATAGGCCTCGGCGATGGCGCGGACCCTGGCCCAGTCGCCCGCCGCTTCCAGGCGCGCCAGGTGGGCGAGCACGCCGGCGGCGATGGTCTGGTCGAGGCGCGCGCGCGTCTGGTCCAACCAATCCCGGAAGAGTCCCCCGATCTCCAGGTCGTCGAGCAGCCTTGTGGCGCCGGCCGTGGCGAGCATCGAGGCAAGAGTCTCCGGGTCGGCGCCGACGAGCGCGCGCTCCAGATCGGCGACGTCGCATTCGAGGGCGCCGGCGCGCAGCGACACCTGTTCCCGTCCCGACTCCAAGAGGTCGAGGCCCGCCGACGCCAAGGTGTTTCGTAGCTCCAGGAGACACTGACGCAGACTCGCGCGCGCCTGAGCCTCGCCCCGATCGCTCCACAGCAGCCCGCAGAGACGCTCGCGGGTCGCGGCATGTTCCGGCGCGAACAGGAGATAGGCCAGCAGCCCGCGGGCTCGCCGATTGGCGATGGCGACGATCTTGCCGTCTGAACCGGCGAGCCGGAACCCGCCCATGAGGCGAACTCGCGCGCCGCCGGGACCGGCGTCAGGGTCAGACATGCCGTGCTTGCCCCAGTCGATCTCCCGCAAGAGGCTTAGTCTCAGCCCGCTTCCATTGCTATCCGTGCGGTCGGCGCGCCGGGTGGGGCAAACCCACCAGGCTCAGCCTCCCCGCTACTGGCCACGGTAAACCCATCGTAAGGATTGGCGCGCCAAATCCACTCATGGGCGCCTCCGCGGCCAAGCCAGGTTCTTTGAGAGAGGCGCCCGCCGCCTCCCCATCCCGCTCGCCCCGAACCAGCGCCCGTCGTCACGACCAGGACCAGGGAGGTGCATCATGGTGTGCCGCGATTTTGCGCGCCAACTCGAAGGCTATGGACTGACCACGGCGGAAATCCACTACCGGATGCCCGATCATCCCGCCTTGCTGCAGACCTATGTCTGGCAGGATTACGACCTCGCCCCCGACTTCCCGACCCTGCAGGGTTTCCTGGATCACTGGCGGCGGGAGCTAGAGGGGCCGCTGCACTCGGTGCGCGTCGCCCACCAGCGCCTGATCCGGCCCGCCGAGTGGAGGGCGGTCGACGGGATCATCCGCGTCCACTGACCGGCGCGGACCCCCGGGGACTCGATGCCCCGGGGTGAGACGGCCGGGGCCGCCCGCTCGGCTAGTAGCCGCCGCCCTGCATCGGCTGGGCTTCGGCGTCCTTCTTCGGGGCTTCGGCGATGATCGCTTCGGTGGTGATCATCAGGCCGGCCACCGAGGCCGCGTCCTGAAGGGCGGTGCGGACCACCTTGGTCGGGTCGATGACCCCGGCCTGCACCAGATCGACATATTCCTCGGTCTGGGCGTTGAAGCCGAAGCTCGCCGAGGCGTTCTCCAGCACCTTTCCGACCACGATCGAGCCTTCGACGCCAGCGTTCTCCGCGATCTGCCGGATCGGCGCCTGCAGGGCGCGGCGGACGATGGCGATGCCGGCGTCCTGATCGCGGTTTTCACCCTTGACGCCCACCAGGGCCTTGGAGGCGTTGAGCAGGGCGACGCCGCCGCCGGCGACGATGCCTTCTTCCACCGCCGCGCGGGTGGCGTTCAAGGCGTCATCCACGCGGTCCTTGCGTTCCTTCACCTCGATCTCGGTCGAGCCGCCGACCTTGATGATGGCGACGCCGCCGGCGAGCTTGGCCAGGCGTTCCTGCAGCTTCTCCTTGTCGTAGTCGCTGGTGGTGTCCTCGATCTGCAGCTTGATCTGGGCGATGCGGGCGTCGATCGCCGCCTTGTCGCCGGCCCCGCCGACCACGGTGGTCGCTTCTTTGGTGATCGTCACCTTCTTGGACGAGCCGAGCATCTCCAGGGTGACGTTCTCGAGCTTGATGCCGAGATCCTCGCTGATCACCTGGCCGCCGGTGAGGGTGGCGAGGTCTTCGAGCATCGCCTTGCGCCGATCGCCGAAGCCCGGCGCCTTGACCGCCGCTACCTTCAGGCCGCCGCGCAGCTTGTTGACCACCAGGGTGGCAAGGGCCTCGCCGTCGATGTCCTCGGCGACGATGAGCAGCGGCCGGGCCGACTGGACCACCGCCTCGAGCAGAGGCAGCAACGGCTGCAGCGAGGAGAGCTTCTTCTCCGAGAGCAGGACCAGGGGGTTTTCGAGTTCGACCTCCATCTTCTCGGCGTTGGTGATGAAGTAGGGCGAAAGATATCCGCGGTCGAACTGCATGCCTTCGACCACTTCGAGTTCGGTCTCCAGGGTCTTGGCCTCTTCGACCGTGATCACCCCCTCGTTGCCGACCTCTTTCATCGCCTTGGCGATCATCGCGCCGATTTCCTTGTCGCCGTTGGCGGAGATGGTTCCGACCTGGGCGATCTCGTCGTTGGTGGTGACATCGCGCGAGGAGGCCTTGATGCTCTCCACCACCGCGATCACCGCCTTTTCCACGCCGCGCTTCAGATCCATCGGATTCATGCCGGCGGCCACGGATTTCAGGCCCTCGACCACGATGGCCTGGGCGAGCACGGTCGCGGTGGTGGTGCCGTCGCCAGCCTTGTCGCTGGTCTTGGAGGCGACCTCGCGGATCAGCTGGGCGCCGAGGTTTTCGAACTTGTCGTCCAGTTCGATCTCCTTGGCGACGGTGACGCCGTCCTTGGTGGTGCGTGGGGCGCCCCAGGACTTTTCGATCACGACGTTGCGGCCCTTGGGCCCCAGGGTGACCTTCACCGCATCGGCGAGGAGATTGACGCCGCGAAGCATCCGATCGCGGGCGTCGGTGGAGAAATGAACGTGTTTGGCGACCATGGGCTCTCTGGTTCTTTCGAATGAAGGAGAATTGAAAAGGGGGTTCCGACGAAACGCCTCAGGCGGCCTTCGCCAGGGCGGCGGCGGGATCGAGGATGCCCAGGATGTCGGACTCCTTCATGATCAGGAGATCCTCGCCGTCGAGTTTCACTTCGCTGCCGGACCATTTGCCGAACAGGATGCGGTCGCCGGCCGCCACGTCCATCGGCTGACGCTTGCCGTCATCGTCCCAGGCGCCGGGACCCACCGCGATCACCTCGCCTTCCTGGGGCTTTTCCTTGGCCGTGTCGGGGATGATGATCCCCCCCTTGGTCTTGGCTTCTTCTTCGACGCGGCGGACGACGACGCGATCACCCAGGGGACGAAAGGCCATTTCTGAAGGATCTCCGATGTAAGGTTGGCCGCGAAGGCGCGACTCTGTTGGCAGTCGGCGCATGCGAGTGCCAACCGCCTCCTGCAAATGGCCCGGCGGGCGGCGAATTCAAGGCGCCAAGGCGGCTCGGCGGCAAAGATTCAAGGGGGGTCAAGGACGCGGTGCGTCCAGCGCCCCCTCGACGACCGCGTAGCCGAACCGTTCCAGCATCCGCGAACACATGCGCGTCATGCACGAGGGTCGCGGCAGGACTTCTTCCCGATTGAGCCCGGCGGCGGCCGTGGCCGCTCGTAGAATCGTCGCGCCTGGCAACGCGACCAGGGTTTGCAGCCGGTCTCCCGCCGCTTCGCGCGAAGCCTCTCAACCGCCGTCGAGTTCGGCCTCGAACGCCGCGTCGCTGACGACATTGCGGCCGATCAGGAGGCTGCAGCCGATCTGGTCGCTGATGTAGGCGCCCGCCGGCCCGGACCACCAGCGTTCGACCATGCTCTGGCGGCGGTGGCCGACCACCACCAGGTCGGCGCGCACCTGCCTGGCGAACGCGCCGATTTCCCGAACCGGATCGCCCACCACCAGCTTGGCGGTGGGTTTCAGACCCAGCTGCTTGAGCCGCCCGACGCCGCGTTCGAGCAGGGCCTTGTAGCTGTCGATCTGTTGGCCGACCACGCCGCCGTAAACGCCTTCGGCCACCCGCATGCCGCCAGTCTGCGGCACGACCGAGAGGACGAAGACCTCGGCCGCGCACCGCTTGGCCAGCAGCGCCCCCTCGCGCAGGGCGACGGCGCCTTCCATCGAGCCATCGTAGGCAAGAATGATCCGGCTATACATTCTCTTTGGGCGCCCCTGTCCGACCCGGCTGGCGACACTAGCGCATCGGATGGGGATCGGTATCGTCCCACACGCCAGAGAGACCAGCGTGAATTAGTCTCCTCGTGTGCTCTCCTCGGGCGTCGCGACATCAATCACGACGATGCCGACCTTTCGACCCATCTCGACATAACGATAGGCCTCCGCGATTTCCGTAAGGGGGGCATTTTCGATCGACGATCGCGCGAAACTGCCCCGCCTCCATGCGGCCCTTCAGGAAACCGACAAACCCGTTGATGCGTGTCGGCGCCGGAATGAAGACCCGATTGCTCCGTGTGATCGACGACCACACTGCGAGCACCCCCGCTTGCTACCACACGTCAGACCGACGGAGTGGAACCATGTGATCGACATGCACGGCGCGTGGGCCGCTGGACGGCGCCGCTTCATCCAGCGCTACAGGTCGGGCATGGAACACAATCGCGGCGAGCAGTTCGACGTGCCGTTCGCCCGTTTCGACAGAATGGGCCGCGACTGCTTCGATAGCTGCTGGATGTGGCATACCGGCAAATGGTGGCGGCTCCATACAGACGCTGCTCTGACCGAGGCGCTTGATCGTCTGGAAGCGGATGGGATCTTCCACACCGTCTGACCTCGTCGGAGCGGAATTGTTGCGGCTGACCTCGCTGGCCCTCGGTCGTCGCCGTCTCGCAGGCCGATCGGCTGAAGCAAGCTCACTCACATCGTTTCAGCGTAGAGCAAAAGCTGTGGGAGTTTTTGCCATTTTCTGCCATGCTCGGTGCGAGTAAGTGTCCCATGGCCTCGATGAATATCTCCCTCCCTGACCTCATGCGCGACTGGATTCGGTCCCGCATCGAAACTGGCCGTTACGCCAACGTCAGTGACTATGTGCGAGACCTCATCCGCCGGGATCAGACCGCGACGAGCGCCGAGGAGGGCTGGCTCGAGGAACTGGATGCGTCGGTGGAGCGCGGGGTGGCCGATTCGAAAGCCGGACGGATGCGCGACGCGGCGGAGGTGTTTGATCGCCTGGAGGCCAAGTATGCGGCGATGGCGATTGCTCCCGAGGATCGGTGAAAGTCGTCTTCACGGCCGAGGCGGAGGGTGACCTCGAGCAGATCGCCGACAAAATCGCCGTGGATTCGCCACGTCGCGCGCATTCGTTCGTTCGCGAACTTCGCCAGCGTGCTCTTGGCCTCGCCAAGGCTCCACGCGGGTTTCCCTTCGTCGAACGCTTCGAACATTTGGGAATACGCCGCCGCGTTCATGGAAATTATCTGATTCTCTATTGGGTCGAAGGCGAGCGATTGGAGATCCTGCACATCGTCCACGGCGCCCGTGACTACGGCCGGCTCCTCCGGTCTCGCACCGGCCCCCCTAATCCGCGTCCATCTTCAACGCTGCGATGAAAGCCTCCTGAGGAATGTCGACCTTGCCGAACTGGCGCATCTTCTTCTTGCCCTCCTTCTGCTTGTCCAGAAGCTTGCGTTTCCTGGTGGCGTCGCCGCCGTAGCACTTGGCGGTGACGTCCTTGCGCAGGGCGCGGACGGTTTCGCGGGCGATGATCTTGCCGCCGATGGCCGCCTGGATCGGGATCACGAAGAGGTGGGGGGGGATGAGCTCCTTCATCTTCTCGACCATCCCCCGGCCGCGGGTCTCGGCGCGGTCCTTGTGGACGAGCATGGAGAGGGCGTCGACCGGCTCGCCGTTGACCAGGATCAGCATCTTGACAAGTTCGCCGGCGCGATAGTCCTGGAGCTGATAGTCGAAGCTGGCGTAGCCTTTCGAGACGCTCTTCAGCCGGTCGTAGAAATCGAACACCACCTCGTTCAAGGGCAGGTCATAGACGACCATCGCCCGGCTGCCGACGTAGGAAAGCTCCTTCTGCGCGCCGCGCCGGTCCTGGCAGAGCTTGATCACCGAGCCGAGGTAGTCGTCCGGGGTGAAGATGGTGGCGCGGATCCACGGCTCGGCGATGGAGGCGATCCGCACCGGCTCTGGCATGTCGGCGGGGTTGTGTAGTTCGATCGTTTCGCCGTTGGTGAGGGTGATCCGATAGATGACGCTGGGCGCGGTGGCGATGAGGTCGAGGTTGAACTCGCGCGTCAGCCGCTCCTGGATGATTTCCAGGTGCAGCAGGCCCAGGAACCCGCAGCGGAACCCGAACCCCAGGGCCGCGCTCGTCTCCATCTCATAGGTGAATGACGCATCGTTGAGGCGCAGACGGCCGACCGCGGCGCGCAGATCCTCGAAGTCGGCGGCGTCGGCGGGGAAGAGGCCGCAGAACACCACCGGCTGCACCGGCTTGAAGCCGGGCAGCGCCGCGGCGGTCGGCCGCCGCTCCTCGGTGATGGTGTCGCCCACCGCGGCGTCGGCGACGTCCTTGATCTGGGCGGTGATGAAGCCGATCTCGCCCGGCCCCAGGCTCTCGACGTCGGTGGCCTTGGGGGTGAAGACGCCGATCTTGTCGAGCCTGTAGGTCGCGCCGGTCTGCATCATCCGCACCTGCGCTCCGGCCTTGAGCCTTCCATCGAACACCCGGACGAGGACGACGACCCCGAGGTAGGCGTCGTACCAGGCGTCGACGAGCAGGGCTTTGAGCGGCGCGGCCTCCTCGCCGGTGGGGGCGGGTAGGCGGGTGACGATCGCTTCGAGCACCTGGTGGACGCCAAAACCCGTTTTGGCCGAACATTCCACGGTGTTCGAAGCGTCGATGCCGATCACGTCCTCGATCTGCTGGCGAATCCGCTCTGGCTCGGCCGACGGCAGGTCGACCTTGTTCAGCACCGGGACGATCTCGTGGTCGTGGTCGATGGCCTGGTAGACGTTCGCGAGGGTCTGGGCCTCGACGCCCTGACTGGCGTCGACGACCAGGATCGAGCCCTCGCAGGCGCTGAGCGAGCGGCTCACCTCATAGGCGAAGTCGACGTGCCCGGGGGTGTCCATGAGGTTGAGCACATAGGCGCAGCCGTCATCGGCGAGGTAGTCGAGGCGCACGGTCTGGGCCTTGATGGTGATCCCGCGCTCGCGCTCCAGCTCCATGGAATCGAGCACCTGCTCCTTCATCTCCCGCGCGGTCAGCCCGCCGGTCTCCTGGATCAGGCGATCGGAGAGCGTCGACTTGCCGTGGTCGATATGGGCCACGATCGCGAAGTTGCGGATGGCGGCGGTGGGCGTTGGCATGGCGGCCACGCCTCTAGCATGCGGGCCGCCGCAAACACGCCTAATCTTGCGCTCACCATCTCGCCGATTCGTTTTCGCTTTTTCGTGAGGAGTCCGCGCATGGACCGTCGCCAGCTCATCGTCTCGGGGCTCGCCATCGCGGCCGCCGCGCCCGCCCTGGCGCAGCCCTCTGACGAGCCCGCTCCGCCGCGCGACGACCGGGACCGCGACGTCCCCGACGGGGACCGGCCACGCGCCGATCGTGGACCGGGCGAGCGGCCCGCCGAGCCCTATACCAACGACGAACTGGTCAACCGGGTCTCGGATTTCCTCGGCGTCACCGCGGAGTCGGCCGGCGCGGCCGTCGAGCGGGTGTTCAAGGACAACGGCCGGCCCACCGGTTATATCGCGGGCGAAGAGGCCGCCGGCGCGTTCGTGTTCGGCCTGCGCTATGGCCGGGGCCTGCTCTACATGAAGAGCCGCCCGACGAGCGAAGTTTTCTGGCAGGGACCCTCCGTCGGTTTCGACTGGGGGGCGAACGCCAGCCGCGTCTTCACCCTTTGCTACAACCTGCAGTATCCGGACGCGATCTTCCGTCGCTTTCCCGGCGTCGAAGGTTCGGCCTATCTGATCGGCGGCCTGGGCGTGAACTATCAGAAGGCCGAAGAGATAACCCTGGCCCCGATCCGCGCCGGCGTCGGCCTGCGCCTTGGCGCCAACGTCGGCTATCTCTCCTACAGCCGCCGCCGCAACATCATCCCCCTTTGAGGCCGCGCGCGTTCTACGCGCGTTCTACGACCGCAGCTTCGCCCCGAGCTGCTTTTCGGCCGCGGCGGTGATCTTGGCGCTCAGCGCCTCGATCTGGGCGTCGGTGAGGGTGGCGTCGCGGGGCTGGATCATCGCCTCCACGGCCACGGACTTGAAGCCCTGCGGCACGCCCTTGCCCTCATAGACATCGAACACCCGCGCACCGGCGATCAGGCCGCGGTCGGCGCTCTCCACGGCCCGCACCAGATCGCCGGCCGGGATGCTCTTGGCCACGACAAAGGCGAAATCGCGGGTCAGAGGCATGAACGCCGAAAGGTTCGCCGGCGGCCGGGTCTTGCCCGCTTTGCGCCGGGGTTCGGGCAGGGTCTCGAGCCAGAACTCGAAGGCGTGGACGCTGCGATCGATACCGAGCGCCTCGAGCACCGCCGGGTGAAGCTCGCCGAACTCGGCGAGGATCGTCTTGCCGAGCCGAAGACGCGCCGAGCAGCCCGGCCGCCACCAGGGCGCCGCCTCGCCCTGGGCGATCTGCAGTTGGCCCGTCGGGGCCCCCAGCTCGTCCAGCAGCGCGAGCAGATCCGCTTTCAGGACGAAGATCGGCGCCTCGTCCTGCTTGTCCCACCGCCGCGGCGCGCCCGGCGCCAGCAGGGCGGTGATGGCGGTGCGCTGTTCGCCCGGCGCATCGCCAGCGAACACCGGCCCGATCTCGAAGATGGCGGCCTCGGCAAACCCCCTGCGCAAGTTGCGGTCCAGGGTCGCGATCAGGGAGGGCAGGATAGAGGGCCGCATGCAGTCGAGCTCGGCGCTCAACGGGTTGTCCAGGATCAGGGCTTGCTGACCGCCGCCGAACAGCGCGGCATGGGCGCGGGGGATGAAGGAGAAACCGACGCTCTCGAGATAGCCCTCGGCGGCCAGAGCGCGCCTGGCGGTGCGGATACGGTTCTGCCTGACCGTGAGCACGCCTCCCGGGGCGGCGCCCAGCGGCGGCAAGGGCGTCGAGGGCAAGGCCGCGTAGCCCTCGATCCGGACGATCTCCTCGACCAGATCGGCCCTGTCGTGGACATCGGCCCGCCAGGAGGGTGGCTGGACGCGCCCTGCCGTCGTGCGGAAGCCGAGGTCGGCGAGGATCTTCGCCGATCGCTCCGGCGGGACTGCCAGGCCGCTCAGCCGCTCGACATAGGCAGGATCGAAATCGACCGGCGCCGGAAGCGGCGGCGGCTCGCCCGCGAAAACCACCTCCGAGGCCTCGCCGCCGCAGAGCGCCAGGATGAGCGCGGTCGCCGCCTCGATCCCCGGGATCAGGGAGCGCGGGTCGACGCCGCGGGCGAAGCGATACTGGGCGTCGGAGACTATTCCGGTCGCTCGGCCGGTCTGGGCGGTGCGCGTCGGGTCGAACCAGGCGCTCTCGATGAAGACCTCGGTCGTGCTCGCCGAACATCGCGTTGAGACCCCGCCGATCACCCCGCCAAGGCCGATGGCACCCGAGCCATCGGCGATGACGCACATCTGTGGACCGACTTCATGGGTCCTGCCGTCGAGGGCCTCGATTCTCTCACCCGCGCGCCCCAGCCGCGCCTCGATGAAGCCGCCGGTGATGAGCGCCGCGTCGTAGACGTGCAGGGGCCGCGCGCGGTCCTGCGTCAGGAGGTTGGTGACATCCACAAGGGCGTTGATCGGCCGAAGCCCGACTGCCTTCAGCCGCTGCTGCAGCCACGCCGGCGAGGGCCCGTTGGCGAGGCGCCGCACCAGCCTTCCGGCGAACTGCGGGCAGGCCTGGGGCGCCGACAGCCTAATCTCGATGGGGCAGGGGAAGACGCCGGGGACCGGCATCGGCTGGTCGTCGATGAACTCGCCGACGCCGGCGGCGGCGAGGTCGCGGGCGATGCCGGCGACGCCCAGCCAGTCGGGGCGATTGGGCGTCACCTCGAAGTCGATCACCGCTTCGAGCTTCAGCCCCTCGGCCGCCGGCGTTCCCACTGGCAGTTCCGCGAGCTCGATGATCCCGTCCGCATCCTCGGTGGTCTGAAGTTCCGCGCCCGAGCAAAGCATGCCGTTCGAGACCACTCCACGCACCGCCCGCGGCTCCAGAGTGATCCCGGCGCCCGGAATGAACGCGCCGATCGGCGCGTAGATGGTGGTCAGTCCCGCCCTTGCGTTTGGCGCGCCACAGACGATCACCTTGATCCCGTCCTTGGTTTGCGCCTGACAGACCCTGAGGCGGTCGGCGTTGGGGTGCGGCGCGGCCTCGATGATCTTGGCGACCGAGAAGGCGGCCAGCGACTGGGCCGGGTCGACCACATGTTCGACATTGAGGCCGGCCATGGTCATGGCTTCGACGATCGCCGACAACTCGGCGTCGGTTTTCAGGTGCTCCTTGAGCCAGGAGAGGGTGAACTTCATTTCGCTTCGCCCCTTCAGCTCAGCCCGGAGGCGGGGTTGGGGACGGCGAATGCCGAAAAGCCGTAGTGCGCCAGCCAGCGGACGTCGCCGGCGAACATGTCGCGCAGATCGGGCATGCCGTATTTCAGCGCCGCGAGCCGGTCGACGCCCAGGCCGAAGGCGAAGCCCTGCCATTCGTCCGGGTCGAGCCCGCAGGTCGCCAGGACCTTGGGGTGAACCATGCCGCCGCCCAGGATCTCCAGCCACTCCCGCCCTTCGCCGATCCTGATGGCCCCGCCGGAGCGATCGCACTGCACGTCCATCTCCGCCGAAGGCTCGGTGAACGGGAAGTGGTGGGGGCGAAAACGGGTCACGACGCTGGGGAGCTCGAAGAAGCGGGCGACGAAGGTGTCGAGGGTCCACTTCAGATGACCCATGTGGATGTCCCGGTCGACGACAAGGCCCTCCATCTGATGGAACATCGGGGTGTGGGTGGCGTCGCTGTCGCGGCGGTACGTGCGGCCAGGGACGATCATCCGGATCGGCGGCGCAACGCCCGCCGCGATCCACGGCGCCGGAGGCGGGGTGTTGGCGCGCCGCATGACCCGGACCTGGACCGGGCTGGTGTGGGTGCGCAGGAGCTTGCGCTCGCCATCGGGCCCGGGCCTGAGGAAAAAGCTGTCATGGATCTCCCGCGCCGGATGGCCGGGGGGGAAGTTCAGCGCGGTGAAGTTGTGGAAATCGTCCTCGATGTCCGGACCCTCGGCCAGGCCGAAGCCGAGTTCGGCGAAGATCGCGATCATCTCGTCCATCACCTGCATGGTCGGGTGAACGCAGCCGCGTCGGCGGGGCGGGCCGGGCAGCGACAGATCGACACTCGCGGCGGCGAGTTGGGCCTCGAGGGCCGCCGCCTCGAGCGAGGCGCGACGACGAGCGATCGCGTCGGCGACGCGCTGCTTCAGGCCGTTGATCGCCGGGCCCTGGATGCGTCTTTCGGCGTCATCAAGGGTTCCCAAGGTCTTCAAGAGCGCGGAAATCGCCCCGGTTTTTCCCAGGCTCGCAACGCGAATGCGATCGAGTGCGTCCAGATTCGCGGCGGCTTCGATCTTCAGTAAAATCTCAGCTTCGAGTTCGTCGTGTTCGTTCATTGCGCTTCAGCTTTGGCATGGATCGGTAGTCAGCAAAAAGCCCTCCGGGCGGGATCGCGCCGGAGGGCTTCTGGGTCGGGGACTTTGGGATGTCCTTGTCGAATCCGTCAGGCCAGGGCGGCGCGAACCTTCTCGGCGATGGCCTTGAACCCGACCGGGTCGGCGCCCGCGATGTCGGAGAGGACTTTGCGGTCGATGTCGATCCCGGCCAACTCAAGGCCGTGGCTAAATCGCGAATAGGTCATGCCCTCGAGCCGGGCCGCAGCGTTAATGCGTTGAATCCAAAGGGCTCTGAACGCTCGCTTGCGAACCTTACGGTCGCGGTAGGCGTACTGACCGGCCTTGTCGACGGCGGCCTTGGCGGCGCGGATGGTGTTCTTGCGCCGGCCCCAGAAGCCCTTGGCCTGCTCAAGAACCTTCCTGTGCCGGGCGTGAGCGGTCACGCCCCGTTTCACTCGCGCCATATCAAAGCCCGTAAGGCAGGAAGCCGAGGATGGTCTTCGCGTCGGAAGAATTCACCAGCTTGGTCCCGCGATTCTGCCGGATGTATTTGGCCGAATGGCTGATCAGCCGGTGCCGTTTGCCGGCGACTCCGGCTTTGAGCTTGCCGGTGGCGGTGATCTTGAAGCGCTTCTTCGCGCCGGATTTGGTCTTGAGTTTGGGCATTTTTACCGGGGAGGCCAAGCCGGTCGCGACGAAGGGCGCTCTCTACGTCATGGGCCCGCCGAAGGCAAGGCGGGCTCGGCGGCGGCGGCTGCCGCGGCGCGACCGGCCGAGAGGGCCAGGGTGATGGCCGGAGCGACGATCAGGGCGCCCATGAAGAAGGGGCCGTTCACACTGATCCCGGCGAAGACCAGGCCGGCGCAGAACGGTCCGGCGACGCGGGCGAAGGCGCCGGTGGCGTTGTTCAACCCCATGATCTGCCCCTGGTTGTCGGGGTCGATCGCGCCGGACATCAGAGCCCCGGAATTTGGAAAGGCGACCGAGGAGGACATCGAGGTCAGGGCCATCAGAGCGATCGTTCCCCAATGGCCGTCGCTCAGCGGTTGAAGGGCTATGGTGATCACCGTTCCAGCCATGCCCAGGGCGAGCATGAGCGCCTCTCCAAAACGCCGGGAGAGCCGCCCGGTAATGAAGAACTGGGTGAAGGCCGAAGCCGCGCCGGCGACGCCGAAGCAGAGGCCCACGTCCCTGGGCTGCCAGCTGAATCGGTGCTGAGCCCAGAGCCCGAAGGTCGACTCGATTCCGGTGAAGGCGAATCCGACCAGGAAGGTGAGCAGCATCAGCCGACCGATCACCGGGTGCCGCGCCGCGAAACCGAACATCCGCCACCGGGTGGGGCCCTTGGCTTGCACGGGCCGCCGCGCGCGGCTCTCGCGCACGGCCAGGGCGATTCCCAGGGCCGAACAGGCCGCTAGGCCAGAGGCGGCGAGCAGCGGAATCTGAAAGCCGATCGGCCCGACGGAAGTCTTGGCGAGCATGCCGCCGACGAACGGCCCCAGAATGAAGCCGATGTTGTACGAGGCGCCCAACTTGGCCATGCGCCCGGCGCGCTCCTCCAGCGGGGTCACGTCGGCGATGTAGCCCTGGACCACGGATCCGTTTCCCGCCGCCATGCCGCCCACCAGCCGGATCAGGAAGGCGACGTAGATGTTGGGCGCGAAGGCCAGCGCGCCGTAACAAAGGCAGTTGGCGGCGGTGGTGCTGATCAGGATCGGCTTGCGGCCGATCCGGTCGGAGAGCCGGCCCCAGAACGGCTCCCCGAAGAAGGAGCCCATGGAGTAAGCCGAGAAGATCAGGGCGATCTGCCACGGCTGAGCGTGGAACGACTGGCCATAGAAGGGCAGAAGAGGGACGATGATGCCGAACCCCAGCATGTTGATGAACATCACCGACAGCAGGGTGTAGAGCGCCGCGCCCGACCGCCCGGCCGTCGCGGCTGGCGCCTGGGCGGTCATGGGCCCGCAGATAGGACCCGATCGGAGCGGCGGCAAGCCGCCCCGATCTTGGGTCAGAGCGCCGTCTTCGTTCGCCGCGACACCTGGAGGGCCATGAAGAGCGCCGGAGCGACGAGAACGACCGCGGTGGCGAACGGCGCCCCCATCGAAACCCCCGCGAAGACCGCTCCGGCGTAGAGCGGCCCGCCGATCCGCGCCAGGCAGTTGCCGGACATGTTGAGGCCCAGCATCTCTCCCTGTCGGTCGGGCGGCGCGGCCTGGGAGATCAGTGCGGCGATATTGGGAAAGGTCAGGGACTGGCCAAAGGAAACGGTAAAGAATCCAGCCATGGCGACAGGCCAGTTCGGGGAGGCGAGTTGGACCAGCATGCCCACGCCCACCAGGGCGAGGCCGGCGGTGAGAACCCTCGCGCCGCCGTAGCGTCGCGCCAGGAACCCGGTGACCATCCCCTGGGAGACCGCGCCGCTCACCCCGACAGCCATGAAGGCCAGGCCGATCTGGCGCGGCCCCCAGCCGAATCGCGCCTGGGTCCACAGCCCATAGGTCGCCTCGATCCCGGCGAATCCCGAGACCACGATGAAACTCATGATCAGCACCCGGCCGATGATGGGATGGGCGAACGCCTCGCCGATCGAATGAAGTCGCGGCGTCGGCGGCGTGAGCGCATGATGGGCGGCGCGGGTTTCGCGGACGAAGGCGACCACGGCGAACGCCGCCGCGGCGGCGAGGCCGGCGGCGGCGAGCAGGGGAAGCTGGAACCCGGCGACGCCATCCTGCGGCCGGGCCAGGAGGCCGCCGATGCCCGGTCCGGTGACGAAGCCCATGCTGAACGCGGACCCGAGCAGGCCCATTCGGCCAGTGCGCTTTTCCGGCGCTGTCACGTCGGCGAGATAGCCTTGGATGGTGGAAATATTGCCGCTCATCAGGCCGCCGGCGAGCCGCAGGATGCAGGCGATCGCGAGGTTGGGCGCGAAGGCCAGCGCGGCGTAGGAAACGGCGGTCCCGAAGATCGTCACGATCAGCACCGGGCGGCGGCCGATCCGGTCCGACAGACGACCCCAGAACGCCTCCGCGAACAGTTGGCCGACCGCGAAGGCCGAGAACATCAGGCTGATCTGGAACGGCGAGGCGCCGAATGCCCGGCCATAGAAGGGCAGCAGTGGAATGACCACGCCGAAGCCCGCGATGTTCACGAATACCACGACGAGCAGCACGACAAGCGCCCGGCGCGAGCCCCGCTGATCCAGATGTGACGGCATCGCCGGGCCATAGGGCCAATCGGGACGCTCAGCGAGCCCCGATGCGAGGTTGCAGCGCTTTGGCGCGCAAGGTGCGGCGGCGGCGCCTCACCGACGGCCGGTCATGGTGGACGCCTACTTTGGCGCCAGGATCATGATCATCTGGCGGCCCTCCATGCGCGGCTCATACTCGACCTTGGCGACCGGATCGAAATCGATTCTCACCTGCTGGAGGAGCTTCATCCCGAGTTCCGGATGGCGCATCTCGCCGCCCCGAAACCTCAGGGTGATCTTGACCTTGTCGCCCTCCTCGAAAAAGCGGTGCATGGCCCTGGCCTTCACCTCGTAGTCGTGGACGTCGATGTTGGGGCGAAGCTTGATCTCTTTTACTTCGACGAGTTTCTGGCGCTTTCGCGCCTCGTTCTTCTTTTTCTGTTCCTGAAACTTGAACTTGCCGAAGTCGAGGACCTTGCAAACCGGAGGGTCGGCGGTGGGGGAAACCTCCACCAGATCCAGTCCCGCCTCGACCGCGGCTTCCAGCGCCGCCGATGTCGGCATTATTCCCTGTTTTTCTCCATGCTGATCGATCAGCAGAACGCGCGGGACGCGAATCTCATCATTGATGCGCGGCCCATCCTTGGACGGCGGCGCGGTCATGGGACGACGAATAGGCTGGTGCTCCTTGGACCGTTGAAAACGAGAGGGCCGTTGAAGCGCTTCGACAACCCCCGGCGATATATGACGGGGCGGCCCTCCCCGATCAAGCGGCGCGTCAGGACGAGTTGGCCAGCAACAGGGCTTCGTCGAGCACGGTGGCGACTGGCAGGTCCTGCAGATCGGGGGCCCACAGCACCGCCGCCTCGCCCCTTGGGCCGCACAGCGCCGGGTCCGACGCTGACGAAAACAGGCAGACCGTGGGAGCGCCGGCGGCGGCGAGAAGGTGAACCGGACCGGTGTCATTGCCAATCGCGACCGCACAGCGGGCGCCGAGGCCCCCGATCTGGGCGAAGCTCGTGCGACCGGTGAGGTCGCGCGCCCACGGGGTGCGGTCTCGTATGCGCTGGGCGAGCTCGCTCTCCTGTCCGGCGCCGATGATGACGACCTCGAAGCCCTTGGCCTGCAGATGCTCGGAAAGAGCGGCGTAGCGCTCTATCGGCCAGCGTTTATCGGGCCGGTGGGCCGAGCTGCCGGGGACCAACAGAGCGGTCGGTCGCGGGCCAGGAACGGCGATGGCCTGATCGGTGGGCGCCGTGGCGAGCATCCAGGCGAGGTCCGGTGGAGGGGCTGAAAGCGGCCGGGTTGGGGCGTCGGGCCAAATTCCCGCGTCCTTGAGTTGCTGTGCCTGGCGTTCGAGCGCATGCATCCGCATCCGGTCCGGGTTACGATGAGGCAATGCGCAACCGGCGGCGACGCCTGACCACTGCGGCGGAAGAGGGCGAAGCGCCTGAAAATAAAGCTTTGTGCGGCCACTGTTCTGCAGGTCGTAGATGCGGTCGTAGCCCGCTGCGCGCAGCCGCGCGACGAGCGCGAGCCATCCCCCCAGGCTCCTGGGTCGTCCGTCGGCCCGCACCCGATCGAAGAATGGGCTGGACCTGGCGAGTTCCTCGAACGGAGGCGTCGTCAGCAGGGTGATCTGCGCGTCCCGATGAACGGCGCGAATGCGCTCGAAGGCGGCAACGGCCAGGACGAAGTCGCCCATCGCCGAGAGCTTGATCACCATGACCTTGCGGATCGATCTCACGCCCGGTTTCCGCTCACCCGCCGGTAGGCGGCGAAGGTGGCGTCGAACATCGCCGGCAGAGAATACAAGCGCTCGACGCGCCGGCGCGCGGCCGCTCCCATGGCGCGGCGCGACGGCTCGTCGGTCGCCAGCGCAGCGGCCACTGCAAGGCTCCATTCCGCCCGATCAGCGGGAGGAACCAGCCACCCGGTGAGCTGATGTTCGACAATTTCGGCGGGACCGCCGTGTGCGGCGGCGAGGACTGGTCTTGCCATGGCCCCGGCTTCGGCCACCGTCCTGCCGAAGGTTTCCGGTTCGATGGATGGGGCCAAGACCAGGTCCGCGGCGAGATAGGCGGCCGGCATGTCATCGCACGGTCCGGCGAACCGGACCTTCTCCACGAGGCTCGCTCTGAGAACGCGCTCCCGCAGTCCACTCATGTACCCTGAACTGCCGCCTGTTCCGGCGAACACCAGGATGAGGTTTTCCCCTGCCTGACCAGAGAGAGCCTCGATGGCGAGGGCATGTCCTTTGCGCCGGGTCATGCGCGCGGGCAGAAACAACACCTGTCTTTCGTCGCCCTCCTCGAGGCCCCAGGCTTGGCGAACCGCCGCGACCCGCGCCGGGCTGACCGCAAGAGGATCGAACAGCCCGCTGTCGACGCCCTCGGGCGCAATCACCAGCCGTTCCGCGGGAACATCGTGCTCGGCGGCTATGTGCGCGGCGACGAATCGGTAGCTGGCGAGCACCAGGTCTCCCCTCGTCATGATCGAATTGTACCAGCGCTTCAGGGGCGAGCCCCCCCGATAGAGACCGTGGTAGGTGGCTATCATTGGAATGCGCTCAGCCCGCGCCGCCGCCCAGGCGCTGAAGGCCGGCGCACGGGAGCGGACGTGCAACAGGCTTACACGTTCCTTGCGAATGAGCCGAGCCAGCCGCGCGGCGTTCAGCGCGATGGAGACCGGATCCCTTGCGTGCATCGGCAAGCGGATGAGTTCACCGCCGTGCGAGGCCAGGGCCGCTTCGAGCTTTCCACCGCGCGAAGCGACCAGCGATCGGCCGCCAGCGCGCGCCACGGCCGCCGCAACCTCGATGGTCACCTCCTCGACGCCTCCGCCCTCCAGCCGCGGAGTGATTTGCAGGAGGGTGAAACCCTCCGGAAGAGTCCGCGGCTCGATCCTCGTGGCTCCGTGAGGGAAACTGCCAGCAGGCTTCTTTACGCCAGGGCGCGGGGCCAAAGCCATGGATGAGACCACCGGTTTCCTCGAATCTGGCGCGGCCAGGCTCGCCTGGCGGCGGGTTGCGGGGCGCGAGCCGCTCATCCTTTGGCTGGGCGGCTTCCGCTCGAACATGGCTGGGACGAAGGCCGTGTCGCTCGCCGAGTGGGCCGGCGGAAAGGGGCGGGCCTTTCTGCGCTTCGACTACTTCGGACATGGCGCTTCCGATGGCCGGTTCGAGACCGGAACCATCACCCGCTGGCGCGGCGACACCCTTGCGGTGATCGATCGCCTGACGCGTGGGCCTCTCGTGCTCGTGGGCTCCTCGATGGGCGCCTGGCTCGCCTGCCTGGCCTCGCTGGCGCGGCCGGACAGGATCAAGGCCCTGGTGCTCATCGCTCCGGCGGCGGACTTCACCGAAAAGCTCCTCTCCCCAGGTCTCCCGCGGGAGGCGCGCGCCGCGATCGAACGCGACGGCGCCTGGCTGCATCCACCCGCCCACGGCGAGGAAGGCTACCTGATTTCCCGCGCCCTGCTGGAAGACGGAGCGCGATGGTCGATATTGCCTGGCCCGGCGGGCGTGGAGGCCCCGGTCAGAATCCTCCATGGAGGCGCCGACCCCGACGTCCCCTGGTCCCATGGCCTGGACCTCGCCAAGGCGCTGACGACGAAGGACCTGGTCTTCACTCTGGTCCGCGACGGCGACCACCGGCTTTCCAGACCCCAGGACCTCGAACGCTTGATCGCGAATATCGAGGAGGTGTCGGCCACAGCCTGGCCGCCAGAGCCCTGACATCCGCGCGGCTTTGGATCTCGACGCCGCCGGCTGACTAGGGGTCCGGCGGCTTGTCGATGATCGCCTTCGCCACGGCCAGGGCCTCATCGCCCAGAGTGGCATGCTTGAAAGCCATGGCGAGGTTGGCGCGCAGCAACCCGACCGGATCTCCACAGTCGTAGGTCGTCCCGACGTATTTCAGGGCGTGGAACGGCTGGCTCGCGAGCAGCCCGACCATGGCGTCGGTGAGCTGAATCTCGCCGCCGGCGCCCTTGCTGGAGCTGGCCAGCCAATCGAAGACTTCCGGTTGAAGGATGTAGCGGCCGGAAATGAAAAGGTCTGAGGGTTCAGTCCCGGGCGGCGGCTTTTCGACCATGGCGGTCATCGCCATCAGCCTCCCGCCGAAACCCTTGGCGGTTTCGCCCAGCGAGACGATCCCATATTTGTGGGCCTCGCCGGGGGGGGCGGATTCCACCACCACGATGTTTCCGCCCGTGGTCTCGTATGCCGAGACCGCCTGGGCCAGGGCGCCGGGCTGAGCATCCATCAGCATGTCGGGCAGCATGACGGCGAATGGCTCGTGACCGATCACCTCCCTGGCGCACCACACCGCGTGGCCAAGGCCGAGTGGCGCCATCTGGCGCACGAAGCTCATCTGGCCGGGATGAGCCAAGTCGGCGCGGATCGCGCCGAGTATTTCGGTTTTGCCCTTGGCCTCGAGCGTCGCCTCGAGCTCGAATGCATGGTCGAAATAGTCTTCGATGGCCGACTGACCCCGACCGACGACGAACACCAGGTGTTCGATCCCGGCGGCGCGGGCTTCGGACACGATGTAGGCCAGCAACGGCCGATCGAAGACGTTGAGCAGATTCTTCGGCGTCGTCTTGGCGGCGGGCAGAATCCGCGTGCCCAGTCCCGCGACTGGCAGAACCGCCTTGCGAACCCTGTTCATCGCCGCCTCATTCGACGGTGACCGATTTGGCGAGATTGCGCGGCTGGTCGACGTCGGCGCCCTTGAACACGGCGACGTGGTAGGCGAGGAGTTGGATCGGAACGGCGAAGACGAGCGGCGCGATCAAGGAATCGCAGGCCGGCGCAACGATGAGGGTCGCGCCCGGCGGCGCACGGCCCGCGCCCTCCTCGTCGGTGAGCAGAAAGACCTTGCCCCCGCGGGCGATGACTTCGCTCATGTTGGAGCAGGTCTTGTCGAACAGGGCGTCGCTGGGAGCGATCACGATCACCGGCGTTGCCTCGTCGACGAGCGCGATGGGACCATGCTTCAGTTCCCCAGCAGCGTAACCTTCAGCGTGTATATAGCTGATTTCTTTTAGTTTAAGAGCTCCTTCAAGCGCCAAGGGGTACATGGTCCCACGGCCGAGGTAGAGAACGTCCCTCGCTTTTGCGATCTCCAGAGCGACGATGTGAATCGCCTCTTCGCCGGCGATCGCTTCGGCGATCAGCCTTGGGGCCTCCAAGAGCCGCTCGGCCAATCGCGCCTCCTCGGCGGTGTCGATCATCCCGCGGCTGTGGGCGGCGGCGATGGCCAGGGCGGTGAGCGCGGCGACCTGGGAGGTGAAGGCCTTCGTCGAAGCCACGCCGATTTCGGGGCCGGCGTGGGTGGGGAGAAGGACGCCGGCCTCTCGGGCCATCGTCGATTCATGGTTGTTGACCAGCGCCGCGGTGGCGATTCCCCGCGCCTTGCACCAGCGCAGCGCCGCGAGGGTGTCGGCGGTTTCCCCAGATTGCGAGATCGCCAGGGCCAGCGCGCCAGGCCCTAGCGCCGGCTCGCGATAACGGAATTCGGAGGCGATCTCCACGTCAGTCGGCAACCCCGCCAGGCCCTCGAAAAGATAACGGCCGATCATTCCCGCGTAGCCGGCCGTGCCGCAGGCGAAAATCTGCAGCCTCTCGATGCCCGCGAAATCGACGCCTGGGGCGCAGGCCCTGCCGGTGATGGGGTCCAGATACGCGGAAAGCGTATGCTGGCAGGCGTCGGGCTGGTCGTGGATCTCCTTTTCCATGAAGTGCCGGTAGTTGCCTTTTTCGACCGTCGCGTTGGTCGTGGAGACAATTCGCATCGGTCGCTCGACAGGCCGCCCGTCGGCGGCGAAGATTTGCGCCGAGCGATGATCGATCGCGACGAAGTCGCCCTCTTCCAGGTAGGTCACGCGGTTGGTGAACGGCCCCACGGCCAGGGCGTCGGAGCCCAGGTACATCTCGCCGTCCCCGTGTCCGACCACCAGAGGGCTGCCCCGCCGCGCGCCCATGATCAGATTGTTCTCGCCCTCGATGAGCACCGCCAGGGCGTAGGCGCCCGTCAGGCGATCCAGGGCGGCTTTGAAGGCTTCCAGGGGTCCAAGGCCGCCGGCGAGGCCGCGGTCGATGGTATGGGCGATGACCTCGGTGTCGGTGTCGCTTTCGAACACCCTGCCCTCGGCCTCGAGAGCATTCTTCAGCTCGGCGAAGTTTTCGATGATTCCATTGTGCACCAAGGCGATGCGCCCCGCCTTCTGCGGATGGGCGTTGCGCTCGGACGGGGCGCCGTGGGTCGCCCATCGGGTATGGCCGATGCCTACGGTTGCGACCAGCGGGTCGGCGTCCAGGACCGCCTCCAGATTACGAATCTTGCCTTGTGCGCGCCGTCGTTCGACACAGCCGTCGAGAATGCCCGCTACCCCCGCGGAATCGTAGCCGCGATACTCGAGGCGCCTGAGGCTGTCGATGAGCCGCGGGCTCACCGGCGAAACTCCCACGATGCCGATGATGCCGCACATGCGCCTTCGAGGTCCCGGCCCCTTGAAATCCGGCTTTGTCCAACACCGCTTCAGGGACTAGATTCGCGGTCTGAAGAAGCTGGCCGCCCTTTAGCATCCGCAAAGGAAGCGGCGACACAAACTTTGAGTTTCGCATCATTTCGAGACGAAAGTGCCCACCAGCCATGGTCAAGCGCGCCTATTTCGGGACAGACGGCATTCGCGGCCAAGCGAACAAGCACCCGATGACCGCCGAAGTCGCACTGCGTGTCGGCATGGCGGCGGGAAAACTCTTTCGCTCGGGCCATGACCGTCGCCATCTCGTCGTCATCGGCAAGGACACCCGCCTTTCCGGCTACATGATCGAGCCGGCCCTCGTCGCCGGGCTCACCAGCGTCGGCATGGACGTGCGTCTCTTTGGGCCGCTGCCGACCCCGGCGGTGGCGATGATGACGAGGTCGATGCGGGCCGATCTGGGGGTGATGATCTCCGCCTCGCACAACAGCTTCGCGGACAACGGAATCAAGCTCTTCGGGCCGGACGGTTACAAGCTCTCGGATTCGATGGAGTCCCAGATCGAGGCGCACATGGACGAGGGCCTCCAGGAGGGCCTCGCCGAACCCAAACACCTCGGCCGCGTGGCGCGCATGGACGAGGCCCAGGCTCGCTACATCGAAATCGTCAAGGCCACCCTGCCTCGGCGACTGAGCCTGAAGGACCTGCGGGTGGTGGTCGATTGCGCCAACGGCGCCGCCTATCGGGTCGCGCCGACCGCCCTTTATGAGCTGGGCGCGGAGGTGATCGAGGTCGGCGTTTCGCCGAACGGTTACAACATCAACGAGGAATGCGGATCCACCTTTCCAGCGGCGATGGTCCGGGCGGTCAAGGAGTATCGCGCCGATATCGGGATCGCGCTCGACGGCGACGCCGACCGGGTGGTCATCTGCGATGAGCGCGGCCGCCTGGTGGACGGCGATCAGATCATGGCGCTCATCGCCTCATCCTGGGCCGCCAGCGACAGGCTCTCCGGCGGGGGGGTCGTCGCCACCGTGATGTCCAACCTCGGCCTGGAGCGGTTTCTGGCCGATCGGGGTCTGAGCCTCGAACGGACGCCCGTCGGCGACAGGTCCGTCATGGCCAGGATGCGCGAGGGAACGTTCAACGTCGGTGGGGAAGCCTCGGGTCACATCATCCTTTCCGACTATTCGACGACCGGTGACGGCCTGATCGCCGCCCTCCAGGTGCTTGCGGAGCTGGTCCGCTCGGGCAAGCCGATGAGCGCCCTCGCCCACCAGTTCGTGCCAGTGCCGCAACGACTGGAAAACGTGCGCTTCTCGCGCGGCCATCCGTTGGAGGCTCCTGCGGTGAAATCGGCGATCGCCAACGCCGAGTCACGCCTGGACGGCGCCGGCCGGCTGCTTGTGCGCGCCTCGGGCACCGAACCGCTGATCCGGATCATGGCCGAGGGCGACGACGAGAAACTCGTTGTTCAACTCGTCCGGGAGATCGCCGGGGCCGTGAGGTCGGCGGCCGAATAGGCGGATGCTGAAATTGAGCCCCCAGCCCGAGAGCCTCAGGGGCGGCCGACGCTGAAATAGGTGAAACCCCGTTCGCGCATCTCATCGGGGCGGTAGATGTTGCGCAGGTCGATCACCACCGGCGAACGCATCAGGTGCTTCATGCGGTCGAGATCGAGGGCGCGGAACTGGTCCCATTCGGTGAGAATGACCACTGCGTCGGCGTCTGCCACGGCCTCGTAGGGGCCGGACTTGAAATTCACATCCCGCAACAGCTGGCGCGCCTCCAGGGCCTCGGGATCGAAGGCCTGGACGAGGGCCCCCATGGCCTGAAGGGCCGGAACCAGCTCCAATGCCGGGGCGTCGCGCATGTCATCGGTGTTGGGCTTGAAGGTCAGGCCGAGGATGCCGATGGTCATCCCGGCGACCTCGCCGCCGAGCGCGGCGGCCACCCGTCCGGCCATGGCGCTCTTACGCGCATGGTTCGCGCTCGCGGTGGCCTCGACCAGCCTCAACGGGGCGCCGGCCGCCACAGCTGTGCGAATGAGTGCGACCGTATCCTTGGGAAAGCAGGATCCGCCATACCCGGGCCCAGCGTGCAGGAACTTAGCGCCGATGCGCTTGTCCAGGCCGATGCCCCTCGAGACCTGCTGAACGTCGGCGCCGACCTTCTCGCAGAGATCGGCTATTTCGTTGATGAAGGTGATCTTCATCGCCAGAAATGCGTTGGCCGCGTATTTGATGATCTCCGAGGTCCGTCTGTCGGTGACCACCATCGGCGTCTCGTTGAGGCTGAGCGGCCGATAGATCTCGACCATAGTCGCCCTCGCCCGCTCGTCGTCGAGCCCGACAACGACTCGGTCCGGCCGCTTGAAGTCCTCGATCGCCGAGCCTTCGCGCAGGAATTCCGGATTGGAGACCACGGCGAAGTCGGCCCGCGGACGGACCTTGCGGATGATCGCCTCGATCTCGTCGCCCGTGCCGACCGGCACCGTGGACTTCGTGACCACAACCGTAAAGCCGTCGATGAGCCCGGCTATCTCGCTCGCCGCCTCGCGAACGTAGGTGAGATCGGCATAACCGTCTCCGCGCCGGGATGGCGTGCCCACGGCGATGAACACCGCGGCGGCGGCGGCGACTGCCGCGGAAGCGTCGGCGCTGAAGAGCAGGCGTTGTTCAGCGACATTCCGCTCAACCAGCTCCTCGAGCCCGGGTTCGAAGATGGGCATGACGCCGGCCTGGAGGCGCTCGATCTTCACCTGGTCCTTGTCGATGCAGGTTACGGTGTGGCCGAAGTCTGCGAGGCAGGCTCCCGAGACGAGGCCGACGTAGCCGGTCCCGAGCATCGCTATGCGCATCGATCATACCTTTGTCTTGAGAAAGCCGCCGCCGCCCCGCCGGGGGAGCTTCGTTAGATTTCCTGGTTGTATGCTCCGACCTCGGACATGCGGCCAAGTCTCGGCTTCACTTCATCGCGAAACAGCGCCCGCATGTCCTCCGCGGAACGCAGGCTCTCGACCACCACCACCAGCTCCGGCTTGTTGGAGGAGGCGCGCACCAGAACCCAGGAGCCATCCTCGAGGGCGACCCGCACGCCGTTGACCGTGATCAGCTCGGCGATGCCTCGGCCCAGGACCCTCCCGCCTTCCGCGGCCAGCGCCCGGTATTGGGCGGTCACCCTCTCGACCACGCCGTATTTCAGCTCGTCGGCGCAGTGCGGGCTCATGGTCAGCGAGGTGAAGGCCACTGGCAGTCCGACCTTCAGTTCGCTCAGCCTGGCGTCCGGGTTGCGATCCAGCATCGCGAGGATGGCCGCCGCGGCGGTGAGCGCGCAGTCGTAGCCGCGCCCCAGAGGAGGGTTGAAGAAGAAGTGGCCGGACTTCTCGAAGCCCGCCAATGCCCCCAGCTCCGAGGTCTTGCGCTTGATGTAGGAATGGCCGGTCTTCCAGTAGACCGTGGTCGCGCCGTTGGCGGCAAGGACCGGATCGGTGTTGAAGAGGCCGGTAGACTTGACGTCGACAACGAAGATGGCGCCGGGGTGGAGGGGCGCCAGGTCGCGGGCCAGAATCAGGCCGATCTTGTCGGCGAATATCTCCTCGCCGGTGTCGTCGACCACACCGCATCGGTCCCCGTCACCATCGAAGCCGAGGCCGAGATCCGCTCCGTGCTCGAGCACCGCCAGTCGCATGGCGGCGAGCATCGTCTCGTCCTCGGGATTGGGATTGTACCTCGGGAAGTTCCAGTCGAGCTCACAGTCGAGTTCCACGACTTCGGCGCCCATGCGCCGCAGGGCTTCCGGCGCAAAGGCGGCCGCCGTGCCGTTGCCGCAGGCGCAGACGACCTTCAGCGGCCTGCGCAGGGTGCAACGCGACGCCACGTCGGCGATGTAGCGCTCCGCCATCCCGTCGATCCGGGCGAGCGACCCGCCCGGCCGCGCTTCGAAAGCGCCGGTGGTGACGATCTCCTTCAACCGTCCGATCTCGTCCGGTCCAAAGGTGAGGGGCGGGCCCGCGCCCATCTTCACTCCGGTCCAGCCGTTTTCGTTGTGGCTTGCGGTGACCATGGCGACGCAAGGGGCAGGGAGTTCGAACTGGGCGAAATAGGCGGTGGGCGAGAGGCAAAGTCCGATGTCGAGGACCTCGCAGCCAGCGCTCACGAGACCCAGACTGAGCGCCTGTTTCACCGAGAGGGAATAGGAGCGGAAATCGTGACCAACCACGACCCGCCGTTCGCCCAGCTCGTGCAGATAGGTCCCAAGACCGCTTCCAACGGCCTGGACGCCCAGAAGGCTGATCTCGGAGCCGAGCAGCCAGCGCGCGTCGTACTCGCGAAAACCGGTAGGCTTGACGAGCGGGGTGGTCTCGTAGGCCGCGGTGTTCGGCGCGAGGTCGGAACGTGGGATGCAGAGCATGGCGCGTCTTTGGCACGGTTCGAGGGCCGGCCCCAAGTGCTGGACTGCCCAGAGTCATCTCTTGCGCACCTAGGCGAGCTATGGCTCGCGGGGAGTGTTGCTTTCCTGACCAGCAATCCCGCCCCCGGCGTCGGCGGCCTTGCCGCCGGCGGAGGGAGTTGGTCGCATTGGCGACACAGGCCGGCCGAAGGGCGCGGGCGAGGGACGGCCTTCTCCCTGGGGCCAGACCAGCGCGAGGCCGATGAGCACAAGCGCGACCAGCGCCAAAAGCGGCAGGAAAACGCGATCGCGCATGGCCGTGGCTATAGCGACGCTTGCCACGGGCCGCCACATCGCGCCGCGACGAGCGGCCATCCCCGGCCGCCGATTTGGCGGCGCAGGCTCGCCTCGCTAAAGACTGGTCGCGCCGGCGAGCCCGCCTTAGGGCTCGGTTCCCTCGAAGGAGATCCATGCCCAGGCTAGTATTGTTGCGTCACGGCCAGAGCCGATGGAACCTCGAGAACCGCTTCACCGGTTGGGTCGACGTGGACCTCACCGCGGTTGGCGAAGCCGAGGCGACGCGCGCCGGCGAGCTGATCGCGGCGGAGGCGATCGCCTTCGACCGCGCCTTCGCCTCGGTGCTCAAACGCGCGCTGCGCACCGGCGACATCGCTCTTGCGGCTGCCGATCAACTGTGGATTCCCCTTCTCAAGGACTGGCGATTGAACGAGCGCCACTACGGCGCCCTCACCGGCCTCGACAAGGCCGCGACCACCGCCCGTCACGGGAAGGAACAGGTGAAGCTGTGGCGGCGGTCCTACGACGTCGCCCCGCCGCCGGCAGCCCGCGGCGGGGAGTTCGATTTCGCGGACGATCGCCGGTACGCGGGCGCCGCGACGCCGCTCACCGAAAGCCTAAAAGCCACTTTGGAGCGCGTTCTTCCCTCGTGGCTCGCCGAGATATCGCCGTGTCTGGCCGCTGGGGAGACCCTGCTTGTTTCCGCCCACGGCAATTCCCTGCGGGCGATCGTGAAGCATCTCTTCGCCGTCGGGGACCATGAGATCGTCAAGCTGAACATTCCGACCGGCAACCCCTTGGTCGTCGATTTCAACCCCGACCTCTCGCCCCGCGGCGCGCGCTATCTCGATGAGGATCGCGCGCAGCCCTTGCCGCCCCTGCCATGAGCAAGGCGTCAGATGAGACCATGATGCGCCGCGCTATCGCCCTGGCGTCCGGGCGCCTGGGCCAGACCGGAGACAATCCGGCCGTGGGATGCGTGATCGCCACGGGAACGCGGGTGTTCGCCGAAGCGGCGACCGAGGCGGGCGGCAGGCCGCACGCCGAAGAACAGGCGTTGAGCCGGGCCGCCGGCCTTGCAAACGGGGCCACCGCCTATGTGACCCTCGAACCGTGCGCAGAACGTTCCAACGGCGCGCCGTCCTGCGCCGAGAGACTCGTGCGAGCGGGAGTCGCCCGGGTCGCCTTTGGATTGGCCAATCCCCACCACCTTTCGGCCGGCCGCGGCCCGGACCGGTTGCGGAAGGCCGGCGTCCGGGTCGAAGGCGGCCTGCTCGAGGCCGAAGTCGCGCCGCTCTATCGGGCGTTCGTTGCTCGCGAAAATGCCAAGGGCGGCGCGTCGCCGCGCCGCCCCGCAAAGAAGTGAACAAAAGAGCGCCAGCTTAGATCAGGCGGCCCTTTCGGCCTCGATCAGGGAGGAATCGCCGCCGGTGGAAATCTCGATCCGGCGCGGCTTCAGCGCTTCGGGCAGCTCGCGCTCGAGCGAAAGCGAAAGCAGGCCGTCGGCGAGTTGCGCCTCGCTGACCACGACGTAGTCGGCGAGCTGGAACCGGCGCTCGAAATTGCGCTCGGCGAGACCGCGATGCAGGTAGCGCCTGGTCTCGTCCGTGTCGCTCTTTCGGCCCTGGACGGTCAGCAGGTTCTCCTTGATCTCGATATTGAGATCCTTCGGCTTGAATCCGGCGACAGCGATCTCGATCCGATAGCTGTTCTCGCCGGTGCGCTCGATATTGTAGGGCGGGTAGCCGGTGGCGGTTTCAGTGCTCGCTGCATCGAGCAGGTCGGCGAGTCGGTCGAAGCCGACCACGGAGCGATAGAGGGGGGAGAAGTCGATGGTGCGCATTTGGAAGGCATCCTTCTAGAAGCAAAGCAAGGTTGCGTTGAAGTGCGGACCGCCTCGAGCCATCTGGCCCCGGAGAGACCCGGAAGGCCCGAAAGATCAGCGCCTTCGAGAGCTTAGGTAGGCGAGGCTCCGTCCGGTTCAAGACGGGTTCGGCGCGAGTCGATGCGATGTGAACTTGCGCCACGCGCTTGGGCGCGTTAGGGCCCGGGCCCCGACGAAAACCCATAGGAGAAACGCCGCTCATGGCGACGCTTGATGAAATCACCCAACGATTCAGGACCGCGGTGGGCGCTGACTCCGGACTCGGCAAGACCTTGAAGTTCAATCTCAAAGGCGATGGTTGCATCCTCATCGACGGCGGTGAGGTCAACAACGAGGACAAGCCCGCGGATCTCACCATGACCATTTCCAAGGATGATCTCGAGGCCATGGGAGCGGGCAAGCTGGATCCCACGACCGCGGTCATGACCGGAAAGCTGCAGTTGTCGGACATGGGCCTGGCGATGGGCTTGCAGAGCAAGATGACGGCGCTCTTTTCGAAGCTGGCCTGAACCTCGCTTGGCCGAACCAGCGCCACTGATCGCCACGCCCGCCGCTCCCATCCCCACCGGCGGCGAGGCGCAGTGGTTCATCGGGGCCGGCGGCGCGCGTCTTCGCGCCGCCCTTTTTCCACCCGCCGCGCCGCCCCGCGGTTCGGTGGTGGTCAGTCCCGGCCGCACCGAACCGATCGAGAAGTATTTCGAGACGGCCGAGAACCTGACGAGCCGCGGGTTCACCGTGCTGATCCATGATTGGCGCGGGCAAGGGCTTTCGCACCGGCTTCTGGCCGATCGCCTCGCCGGCCATGCGGCAGGCTACGGCGATTTCCTCACCGACTATCGGGCGCTTCTCGGAACGTTCGAACCGCGGCTGCCGCGGCCCTGGGTCGCCCTGGGCCATTCCATGGGCGGCTGTCTCACGCTGCTTGCGCTCGCCAAGGGCGAAGACCGGTTCTGCGGCGCGATTCTCTCCGCCCCGATGCTGGGCCTTTCGACCGGGGCATTGCCCCGCCTTGTGGGGCGAACCCTGGCCAAGGTCCAGGCGGCGACGGGCCGGGGGGGCGCGCCGATCCAGGGGCGCGGCGGTGTGCAGGCGCCGACCCCATTCGAGGCGAATGTCCTCACCCACGATCATCGCCGATACGAGCGCAATGAAGCCCAGGTCGCCGCCTGTCCCGACCTCGCGCTCGGATCCCCCACCTGGGGTTGGCTGGATTTCGCCTTTTCCGCGATCGCGGTCCTCGAGAGCGGCGCCGGGACGCCGCGGGTGGCCATTCCGGTGACGATACTCGCCGCGGGAGAAGAGAAGCTGGTCGATAACGCCGGCATGCGCCGGATCAGCGCCCGACTTCCCGCCGGACGGTTCGTGGAAATTCCCGGCGCCTTTCACGAGATCCTCCAGGAGACCGATGAAACGCGGGCGGTGTTCTGGCGCGAATTCGACGCCCTGGCCGCGCGAGCCGGCGTCGCCGAGCCCGGTGCGCCCTAGGCCGCGGCCGCCGCGAGCAGCGGAAGCACCTCTGCCAGGAGATCGCTGTCGCCGGCGATGGCGACCTGGCCGCCGTGACGACCGATGGGCGCGCCCGACCAGTTGGTGATCAGGCCGCCCGCTCCGGCGATCACCGGCTCCGCCGCTTCGATGTCCCAGCACTTCAGTCCCGCCTCAAGCACCAGATCGATGAGGCCGGCGGCGACCATGGCGTAGGCGTAGGCGTCGCAGCCGAGTCTGGCCAGGCGCGCGGCCGCCCGCACAGAGCGCCAGGCGGCCATCTCGGCCTTGTCGAAACAGCCATGCGGATCGGTGGTGGCGATGATCGCCGAAGAAAGCGGGGTGGCGCGGCGGACCGCGAGTGGGCGACTGGCGCCGCGGCTCATCAGCCGGGAGCCGCCGGCATGGCCGATGAAGAGCTCGCCCACATAGGGCTGGCCGATCGAGCCCAGGACTGGCCGGCCCTGGTGGCGCAGGGCGATCAGGGTGGTCCATACAGGCAGGCCGGCGATGAAGGCGCGGGTGCCGTCGATCGGATCGAGCACCCAGACGAAGTCCGCGTCGGGACGATCTTCACCGTATTCCTCGCCGATCACCCCGTGGGAGGGCCACCGCTCGGCGATGCGCTTTCGAATCGCCGCCTCGGCGCCGCGATCGGCGGCGGTCACCGGGTCGAAGCCGCCGCCTTCGCGCTTGTTCTCGAGCCCGTGGTCGGCGCGAAACAGGGGCAGGATCACGGCGGCCGAAGAGCGGTTGAGATCGATCAGGAAGGCGTCGAGCGCCTGGAGGTCGTCGGCCGAAAGCATGGGCGAAGCCTTTAGCGCGGGCGCCCTGGCGCGCAAAGCGCGCTCGTCCAGATCAGGGTTCAGGCGGCGTCACTGTGGCGACTGGCAGGCCTCGCCATGCCAAACGCCCGCCTCGTGGGGGGCAGGCCGTCGAAGAAATAGGCCATCGGCACCTCCAGGGCCTGGGCGAGGCGCCACAGCCGGGCCGCGCTCATCCGGTTGGCCCCGCACTCGTACTTCTGGATTTGCTGGAAGCGCACCCCGCAGGCGCTGGCGATCTGTTCCTGGGTGAGGCCCAGCAGCCGCCGGCGGCGGCGCAGACGGCGGCCCAGGTGGATGTCGATTTCGTCGCCCATGATCGCCGATCCGCGCCCTGCGCCCATCGCTCCGCGTACCGATTCGGCACGCACGGCGGACCGCGCCGCAAGCGATGTGCCGTTGCGCCGCGCTGGCGTTGCTTTGGACGCCGGCCCGAGCCTAATGAAATTCATGGCGCGCAAGCGAGCGGCTCTGATCACCGATCTCATCTGGCGCCTGGAAGCTCTCGGCTTCGATCTGCTCACCGCCGTCATCCGCGCCCTGCCGGTCGACTGGGTCTCCGCCGCCGGCGGCCGCCTGTTCCGCGTTCTGGGCCCCTTGACGCGGGCGCACCAGACCGCCCGCGACAGCCTGCGTCTGGCCTTTCCGGACATGGACGAAGGCGAACGCGGAACGCTGCTCACCGCCCAGTGGGACAACTTCGGACGCTATGTGGCGGAGTTCCCAGTGGTGGACAAGCTTACGCCAAGGAGCGGCCGGGTGAGCGTCGTCGGCGCCGATCGTTTGGCAACGATCGCCGCTTCCGGCAAGCCGGTGGTCTTCGTCTCGGGTCACTTCGCCAACCTCGAGGTCATGCCGGCCACGATCCTGGAGGCCGGCATTGATTGCGACATGACCTATCGGGCCGCCAACAATCCTCATGTCGACGACAGGATCCGCCGCAGCCGCGCCCGGTACGGCGTCCGTCTTTTCGCGCCCAAGGGAGAGGAGGGCGCCCGGGAACTGCTGGCGGCGCTCAAGCGCGGGCAGTCAGTGGCGATGATGAACGATCAGAAATACGACGGCGGAGTGGCGGCGCCGTTTTTCGGGCGGGAGGTTTACACCCTGCCCGCCGCGGTCCGCCTGGCGCTGCGGTTTGGGACCTCGATCCAGCCGATGTCCGTCCAGAGGCTCGAGGGCGCACGCTTCCGCTGCGTCGTCCATGAACCGATCGTCGTCGAAAACACCGGTGACCGGGTGGCCGACATCACAAGGGGGGTTGCGGCGATCAACGCCTTCATGGAGGCGCGAATTCGCGAGCGGCCGGGAGAGTGGTGGTGGCTTCACCGTCGTTGGCCGGCGTCCGCCTACGCCGAGCTAGCCGCGAGCGATGCTTCCCGGCGCGGCGATGAGAGACGCCGCTGACGCCGGCTCTCCTTTAGATCATGGTCAGGCGGCCGCCTTGCAGACGCGCGCGCAGGCCGCCGCGAGCGCCCGCGGGGCGATGGGCTTATCGACCACCGCGACGGAGTTCTGCCCTCCGACGAGATCGGGATTGCCGGTCACATAGACCACCGGAATAGCGCCGAGGGCCTCGGTGATGGCGCGGACGGCCGCGATTCCGCTCCCGCCGATGATCCGGATGTCGGCCGTGATGAGATCGGGCCGATGGCGTTCAGCGCAATGCAGGGCCTCGTCTTCGGTGTCGGCGATGTCGAACGACTCGAAACCGAGATCCTCGAGAAGGGTTTCGACCTCCAGCGCGATCAGCATCTCGTCTTCGATGATGAGGGCGTGCCGCCCCAACGCACCCGCCATCGAACCCCGACTCGAAAAAAACGCTGCGACAATCAGAATCAGAAAACTTCGCGCGCGGCCAGCGCCACGACAGCCGCGGCCGCCGAAAAACTGGGGATAACCACCCATCCGGGCCACGGCCGCGCGGAGCGCTCGGCCCGAGTTGACGGCCGCGCCGGGTGCTGCGCATCCTCGCCTCGATGGTTCCCTTCGGGGATCAAAAGGGAACGCAGTGAGGGCCGCCCGGCCCGAAGCTGCGGCTGCCCCCGCAACTGTGAGCGGCGAGCCGAGCGTCAATACGTCACTGGGAAACCGGGAAGACGGCGCGAAGGCAGCGACCCGCGAGCCAGGAGACCTGCCATCAGCCGTGGTCGCGCGCGAACACGCCGGGCGGGGTGCACCGACGGGGACCGGTAAGCGCCGCCTATGCTGAGCGGCGCTCGGGCCTTGGTTCGTGGTGACGTGTCACGTTGCCATGGGGCCAGCCATGTCCGCTCGATTTCAGTCCGCCAGGCGGACGACACTCTGCCTCCTGCTGCTGATGCCAGCGCTCTGGGCAGCGGGCGCCGGCGCCGCTCGGGCGATGGACGGCCCGCCGGACGCCACTTCGCTCACGCCCCTGATCGTCAGCGCCAATCGCCTTCCTACTCCCGCCGCCGAGGTGGCCAGCAGCGTCACCTTGATCACCGGTGACGCCCTCGAGCAAAGCCAGGAACGCACGCTCGCCGATGCGTTGCGCGCCATGCCGGGCCTGAACCTCATTCAGACCGGCGGCGCCGGCGGCGTGGCGTCGGTGTTTATCCGCGGAACCGATTCCAACCACACCAAGGTGCTCCTCGATGGGATCGATGTGAGCGATCCGAGCGCTCCGAGCGGCGCCTTCGATTTCGCCAACCTGCTGACCGCGGGAGTCGAGCGCATCGAAGTGTTGCGGGGACCGCAGAGCGGCCTCTACGGCTCCGACGCCGTCGGCGGCGTCGTCGACGTCATCACCAGGGCCGGCAGCGGCCCTCCGGCCTTCGACGCGGGCCTCGAAGCCGGCGCGTTCGCAACCTTCGATCAGACCGGTTCGGCCAGCGGCTCGCTCGGCGCCATCAGCTACAGGGTAGATGTCGCCCACCTTCACGTGGGCGCAACGCCGGTCACTCCGCTCGACCTGCTGGCCCCCGGCGAAAGTCGTCACGACGACCAATATGACAATCTGACCCTGGCGACGAAGCTCGGCCTGAGGCTGACCCCCGCCGCCGATCTGGGGCTGGTCGCGCGCTATGTGAACACGAGCCTGCGTTTCACCGGCGACGACAACTTCGGGTTCTTTCCGGATCCGGTTCAGAGCCAGAACAAGTCGTCCGAGTTCTTCACCCGCGCCGTCGCGCACCAGTCGTTCTTCGACGGCCGCTTCGATCAGACCTTCGGCGTCGGCTACACCAGTTACATTCGTGAGGGCGTGACACCGGACTTCACCCCGACAGTGGATCGCGGCGACCGGGTGAAGTTGGACTGGGTCGGAATCATCGAGATTTCGAAGGGTGAGGCGCTCGCCCTGGCCGCCGAGCGCCAGACCGACGCCATCGACAACAGCCCGATTTCGGCGCGCATGACCAACGATGCGGGCGCGATCCAGCTGCAGTCGGCGCTCGCCGACCGCCTCTTCGACACGTTCAGCCTTCGCTACGACGCCAACGACCGTTTCGGCGGCAAAATGACCTACCGCCTCGCGCCGGCGTTCGTGATCGGCAGGACCGGAACCAAGCTCGAGGCCAGCATTGGGACGGGTTTCAAGGCCCCGACGCTCAACGAACTGTTCGTCAGCTTGCCGCAATTCGGCTTCTTCGCCAATCCGCTCCTGCAGCCGGAAAAGAGCCTCGGCTACGACCTCGGGTTCGAACAGTCGCTGGCTGCCTCCCGGATCTTGTTCGGCGCCACCTATTTCCACAACGCGATCGGCGACCTGATCGCGGCGAACCCGACCTTCACCACCGACATCAACATCGGACGGGCCAGCACCTCGGGTATCGAGAGCTTCTTGGCTTGGCGGCCCTGCCTCGCGCTGACCCTGCGCGCGGACTACACCTTCACCCGGGCGCGGGACGACATCGCCCACCAGGAACTGCTACGTCGGCCGAAGACCAAAGCCAGTCTCGGCGTGCGGTGGCTGGCGAGCCCGGCGCTGTCGGTGTCGGCCACCGTGCTCTATGTCGGCCCGTGGATCGACGGTAGCCGCGACTTCTCGATTCCCCGGCTCACCGCTCCCGGCTATGCGACGGTCGACATCGCGGCGAATTACGCGCTGCCGCGCGGCGTGACGCTGTTTGCCAGGGTGAGCAATCTCCTCGACCGTCGCTATCAGGACCCGGTGGGATTTCAGCGCCCCGGCGCCGGCGTTTTCGCCGGGGCGAGAGAGCGCTTCTGACCGGCCACTCAGCCCGCGTCCCCTCGTCTAGGCGTTGAGTTCCTTCCAGCGGGCGAGGGCCTCTGCCGGGCCGGCGTAGGCTTCCTGGAGGGAAGGGTTCCAATAGCGCAGGCTCTCCAGCGGGATCCGCTTGCCGGAGAGCGCGCAAACGACGTGGCGGCCAGGGCGCAGAACGATGAACTCGCCGTCGCCGTAGCGCACCAGGGCGAGGTCATCGGCCCTGCCGGCGAAGTCCTTGTCGTGGGCGTTCATCAGCCTCACCTAGCCCAATCGGGCGGTTCAGAACAGACTGCCCTGGCCAGGCTCGCGCGCGGGCGGCCTAGTCCGAGCCGGCGCCGGGGCCGCAGCGCCGATCACCGCCTCCCGGCTCGCGTCGTGGAACAACAGCCGCACCCCTTCGCCCGTCTTGAGCGCGGCGGCGGAGCGGACCAGTTCACCGTCTGGGCGGCTGACGCGGGCGAAACCGCGGGAGAGCGGCCGGTCTGGATCCAGTGAAATGCGCAACTTGTCCAGGCCGATGAGGACCATTCTCAGCTGCTCGAGCCGCCGATACACGGCCGGCGCGAGCCGCGGGCCAAGCCTCGCGAGATGCTGCGCCTTCACCTGCGCCGACCGCTCGAGCAGGGAGGGTTTGAGCGGCGAAGCCGCGGCGGCGAGGTCGTGCCGGTGCGCGGCGATATTGCCCGTCAACGCCGCGCCGAGGTGTGCCGAAGCGATGTCCAGCCGTTGGCTGGCGATGGCGAGCAGGTCGTTGGGCCGAGGCAAGGCGCCGGCCGCGGCGGCCAGACGGCTTCGCCGGTGTTCGATCGCGCTGGCAACACAACGCGCCAGGCGATGCTGATAGTCGGCCAGGGCGCTCGCCAAATCGGCGAAGACCGGAGTCGCGATCTCCGCCGCGGCCGTCGGAGTTGGCGCCCGGCGATCGGAGACGAAGTCGATCAAGGTGGTGTCCGTCTCATGACCCACCGCCGAGATCAGGGGAATGACGCTGGCGGCCGCCGCGCGCGCCAGGGCTTCGTCGTTGAAGGCCCAGAGGTCCTCCACCGACCCGCCGCCACGCGCCACGATGATCAGGTCGGGCCGGGGCATGCCGCCGCCGTCCCCGAATGCGCCGAAACCCTCGATCGCCGCGCGCACCTGGGCGGCGGCCTGGTCGCCCTGGACCACCACCGGCCAGACGACCACCCGGCATGGCCAACGTTCGCGGATCCGGTGAAGGATATCGCGGATCACCGCCCCGGTGGGACTGGTGATCACGCCGATTGTCGTGGGCATCGAGGGCAGGCGGCGCTTTCGTGACGCCTCGAACAGGCCCTCGGCCGCGAGCTTCGCCTTGAGCCGCTCGAACTGGGCCAGCAGCGCGCCCACGCCGGCCGGCTCCATGGTCTCGATGACAATCTGGTACTGAGAGCGCCCAGGATAGGTCGTCACCCGCCCGGTGACGACCACCTCGAGGCCGGTCTCGGGCTTGATCGCCAGGCGCCCGGTCTGGGTCCGCCAGATCACCCCGGCGATGCAGGCCTTGTCGTCCTTGATGTCCAGATAGACGTGGCCGTTGCCGTGGAACGTCACCTTCGACAGTTCGCCGCGTAGCCGAACGAAACCGTAGGCTTCCTCGATCGTCCGCTTGAGGGCGAAGGCGAGTTCCGAAACTGTGTAGGCGCGGGCGTTGGAGTCCGCCGCGCCGTCGGCTGCCTTCTCGGTCATTCGCCGGCAAGTCTAGACCGGACCGGACGGCAAGTGGAGGGGTCGAAGCGCCTCAGATGTAGCGGCGCAGGGACCGCGCCAACTCCGAGGCGCTCGACCTCTTCTTCGTCTGCTGGGGCTGATAGGCCAGTCGCGCGTGCTCCACGCAGTAGGGACCCTCGTCGGAAGCGCGTCGCCCGCAGAAGGTGAAGTCATCGGTCGAGGGATCGCCGATCGGCCATTTGCACATGTGCGCGCCCAACGTCAGAACGGTCGCCGTGCCAGGCTGCTCCACATAAGCCGCGGGTTTAGGGGCGGGCGCTGGATGCGGATGGCGCTCCAGAACCCGGCGCGGCGTCTGCAGGTGCGAAACCACCTGGCGGGCAGGGCGCGGCGCCTTGAAGCTCGTCCTTGCCGGTTGGGAGGGCGTCGCCCGGCCCGACAGGCCCAGGCGGTGAACCTTGCCGATGACGGCGTTGCGGGTGACCCCACCCAGGTGCTTGGCGATCTGACTGGCGGAAAGCCCGTCCAGCCAGAGCTTCTTCAGCGTCTCCACCCTGTCGTCGGTCCAACCCATGATGCGAACCTCCCGATCCGTTTTGAGCCTATATGTTGTGTCGTGGGCCGTTCAGATCGACCGCAGCCACAAGATATCGTATGACGATGGTAGCCGGACACAATAGGCGCCATCAATTCATCCACAGACATCAACATATGGTGGAGGAATCGGCGGCGCCTTGCGTCGAGCCGGGCTCGGGGGCACATCAGCGGCCATGAAGGACATGCCAGCCGCGGCCCTGACACCGCCGCTCCCGCGCGACTATCACGGGGTGAATTGGGAAGGCCTGCGCACGCTTTATCTGCGCGAGGTGCGGAGGTTCCTGAAGGTCGGAACCCAGACCCTCGCCGCCCCGGTGGTCACCGCTCTTCTCTACATGCTGGTGTTCGTCGTCGCCGTGCGCGGTGCGGCCCCGCCGATCCAGGGGGTAAGGTTCGCGACCTTCGTCGCGCCGGGACTGATCATGATGCAAATCCTCGGCAACGCCTTCTCCAACTCATCCTCGAGCCTTCTGCAGGCCAAGATGAACGGCCTGATCGGCGACTTCCTGACCCCGCCGCTGTCACCGGCCGAGCAGGTATGCGGCTTTTCCCTCGGGGCGGCGACCCGCGGGGTCCTGGTGGGAGCGGTGACCGCGGCCGCGGTGCTGCCGTTCGCCAATCTTTCGATCGCCCATCTCTGGGCGGTGCTCTATTTCGGCGGCGGAGCGGCCCTCATCATGGCCATGCTGGGACTGATGGCCGCGATCTGGTCGGAGAAGTTCGACCACATCGCCGCGGTCAGCAACTTCGTGGTCATGCCCATGACCTTCCTTTCGGGCACCTTCTACCTCGTCTCGCGCCTTCCCGAACCGTTCCGCACCGCGTCCCACTACAATCCATTCTTCTATCTCATCGCCGGTTTTCGTTACGGCTTCATCGGCCATGCGGACGGATCACTCGTGGTTGGGGTGGCGATGACCGCCGGCCTCACGATCCTTTTGGCGGCGGGCTGCCTCTGGATGTTCGCCACCGGCTACAAGATGAAGACCTGACACGCCCCGCCCCGAAGTCCCGTGGGGTGCGAAGCGTTGACAGAGTCGCGATCGAAGACGAAAAGGCTGCGCTTCCCGTCCTCGCGCCGCAACGAGCCGCGCGGGGATTTGCGATCTTGGGAGGCGCAACGCCCATGCCGCAGCCGGGCCCGACCGAGCTTTCCGCCGATCATCTCCTTGGCGTCTACAACCGCTCGCCGCTTGCTTTCGAACGCGGCGTAGGCGCGCGGCTCTATACCGCCGACGGCGAGGCCTATCTGGATTGCCTGGCGGGAATAGCGACGACCGGCCTTGGCCACGCCAACCCAAGGCTCGTCGAGGCGCTGAAAGCCCAGGCCGAAAAGCTGTGGCACGTCTCCAACATCTTTCGCATTCCCGGCCAGGAGGAACTCGCCCGACGACTGTGCGAGGCCACCTTCGCCGACGTGGTCTTCTTCACCAACTCGGGGACAGAAGCGGTGGAGTGCGCCCTGAAGATGGCCCGCAGGCATCATCACGCCGCCGGCGCCGGCGAACGTATCGACATCATCGGCTTCGAAGGCGCCTTCCACGGGCGCAGCTACGCGGCGGTGAACGCCGCGGGCAACCCCAACTACGTCGAGGGCTTCGGCCCGCGCCTGCCCGGTTATCTGCAGCTGCCCTTCGCCGAGATGGACGCCCTGGAGCAGGCTCTAGGCCCGACCACGGCGGCGGTGATCATCGAGCCGGTCCAGGGGGAGGGTGGTGCGCGCGCCCTCTCCGAGGCCGACCTCACCCGGCTGCGCGGCCTTTGCCGGGAGGCAGGCGTGCTGCTGATCTACGACGAGATCCAATGCGGTTTGGGCCGGACCGGCAGACTGTTCGCGCACGAGTGGGCGGCCGACGCCGCGCCGGACATCATGTGCGTGGCCAAGGCCCTGGGCGACGGCTTTCCGGTCGGCGCGTGCCTGGCCACCAGAAACGCCGCCCAGGGCATGGACGTCGGCGCCCATGGCTCGACCTATGGCGGCAACCCGCTGGCGATGGCGGTGGGCCTGGCGGCCTTCGCAGAATTGAACCGCGAGGAGACCCTCGCAAACGTGCGGGCGATCGCCGGCTACTTCACCCAGGCCCTCAAGGGCCTGCAGGACAGGTATCCCGACATCGTCCTGGACATCCGCGGCAAGGGCCTGCTGATCGGCGTCAAGCTCGCGCCCAACAACCGCGAGTTCATGGAGCTCGCCCGCCAGCAGCACCTGCTGGTCGCCGGCGGTGGCGACAACTGCATCCGCCTGCTGCCTTCGCTGCTCATCACCGCGGCCGAAGCCCGCGAGGCGGTCGAGAAGCTCGAACGGACCTGCGAGGCGGCGCGGGCGAAAGCGGCGGCATGACCCCTGCGCGCCATTTCCTGGATATCTGGCGGCTGGACACCCGGGCCCTGCGGGCCATCCTCGACGATGCGGCGAAACGAAAACGCCTGCGCCGCGACTGGGCTCAGGCGCGCGTGGACGCCGACGCGGCGGGCGCCGGACGCAGCCTGGCGATGATCTTTCAGCGCAACTCCACCCGGACGCGCTTTTCCTTCGATGCGGCTATTCGCCAGCTGGGCGGATCGAGCATCCTGGCCACCGGCGCCGATCTGCAGCTTGGCCGTGGCGAGACCGTCGAGGACACCGCCAGGACCCTCTCACGGATGGTCGATGCGGTGATGATCCGTTCCGACAACCACTCCGACCTGGAACGCTTCGCCCTGGCCGCCGGCGTGCCGGTCATCAACGGTCTGAGCGACAAAAGCCATCCCTGCCAGATACTCGCCGACATCATGACCTTCGAGGAGCATCGCGGACCGATAGCCGGCAAGACGATCGCCTGGGTGGGCGATTCCAACAACGTGTGCGCGAGTTTCATCCATGCCGCGGCGAGGTTCGGCTTCCGCCTGGTGATCGCCTGTCCACCGCAATATCACCCCGATCTCCTCGACCTCGCGCGGGCCGAACAGGAGGGCGGCGCGGTCGATATGACCGACGACGTCCGCGCCGCCGTAGCCGGGGCCGATTGCGTGGTTACCGACACCTGGGTCTCGATGAGCGATGGGGATCACGAGGCGCGCGTCGAAGCCTTCGAGCCTTTTCAGGTGGATGAGGCGCTGATGGATCTCGCTTCGCCCGACGCAATCTTCCTGCATTGCCTTCCGGCGCATCGCGGCGAGGAGGTTACCGACGGCGTCATCGACGGTCCCCGCTCGGTCGTCTGGGACGAGGCGGAAAACCGGATCCACGCCCAAAAGGGCATCCTCGCCTGGTGTTTCGGGGGGGTGGAATAGGGCGAGGCCGCGCATTTTCCGCCTCCCGCCCCTTCATCGGGAGGGACGGCCCGAAGGGCCAGGGTGGGAGAGCCTAGATCGCCTTCGCCGGCCGTGGAATCCCCGCACACCCCCCTGCTGATGCTGCCCATGAAACGGTGCATTGGACGCGTCAAGAAACGAGGCTCAACCGCGATCTCGGCTGCAAGCGCTGGGGTAGTATAGGCTTTGGGATCGAGGAGTTTGCCGAATCCGTTCGCGCCCCTGTGTCTTGACCGATGCTTGTTTTCGGGTCTGCGGGTGTCATTGTGTCGCCGGGAGAGCCGAGTGCGTCTCTGGAAGCACATCCTTTGGATATTGCCCGTCGCCGTGCTCGCGGGCGCTGGAGCCACCTTGATTGAGGCACACCACTTAGAGGCGCAGCAGCGCGCTGCCGATATCGAGAATGCGAAGCCCCCGCCGCAATTGGTCGCCAATCATGTCGATCTTGAAGCGTTAGATGAGGCCGTCGCGTGCGCTCCGATCTCAGCCGCGGACCGACGGCATAGGCAGCTAGAGATTGCCAGCCTCACTTGGGCCATTTGGCTGGCGCGCGCGGTGAGGGACCCAGATCGGCACTACCTTGAGGAGTCGCGTGCCAATGATGTTGCGATCGCCGCGAGCGAGACCGACGAGGCCCAACGGCAGGGCTGCACGGCGGCGACGGCGGCTGCGCAGGCGGCCTACATGAGAGCCAATCCGCTTCCCTATATCGTACGGCCGCCCACCCCCCTCGCCGAGGCTTCTCTTCCAGCGATGAAGGAGGAGCGGGATTATGCGGACCGCCAGGCGATGCTGGACCAGGCGAGGCGCGAGGGCTTCGCGGCAGGTCAGTCGGCGCAAGAGGGCATGGACGAAAGCCGCGCGGCGGAAGCCGTCGAGCGCGCCAACTCAGTCCTGCCACCGTAGTTTCCCCGAAGGGTGACCTTGAACACTACCGCGATGAAGGGTTTTTGGTCGGCTTGGCTTGTCGGCGGGGCGAGCGCGGTGGCGAGTAGACTCACGCTGGGTAAGGGCCGCGGCGGCGCGGGCCGACTGGGCGGGGTCGCCGAAGTGGTTTGAGCTGCTGGCACTGGCGACCTTCCCACTTGCTTGCGCCTTCCTCATCGCCCCCTTCTTCGGAGTCCAGAGTGTGCTGCTGTCGGGGCTAGTGGCGCTAGGCGGGGCGGTGCTCGCTTTCGGCGGAGGCTTGGCGATCTTCTCGCAGGTGCCAGCGGTCGAGGTCGAGTTTCGGAATCGCGAGGTCTATGCCATGCTCCTGGTTATGGGCGCAGTGCTGATCGTCTTGGCCATACTTCCTGACCCGCCCGAGCTACGACTAATCCCCCGGAAAGTGACCGAGTAGACGCCTTTCAGGTCCGGCAGGGCGAACCGTGGCTCCCTGCGCTCGGAGCTCAGCTCCTGGACGAACAGGGTCGAGCCGTCGACCCGCTTTTAGGGCTTCACCGGCAACTCGCTGGAATGCAGCTCGATGAGTCAACGCTCGTCGTGCCTGGGGCGTCGTGCACGTTCCAGTAGGCGGTGAAGAACAGGGCGCGCGGCGTTGCAGAACGGGGCGCATCGTCTTCCGTCCCAAAAAGGAGGTGGCAGATTGTGAGGTATTCGCAATCGCCGCCTCGTCTCCCATATCGGCGGTGTGCCGGCCGCCCTGACAGACGATCTCGTGCTCCCCTTCCAGATCGAGGGCCAGAGTTTGCGCGGCCGGCTGGTCCGGCTCGGAGCCGCCATCGACCAGGTGCTGAGCGCCCACGCCTACCCGCCGGCTGTGGCCAATCTGCTCGGCGAGGCCTGCACCCTCGCGGCGCTCGTCGGCGCCTCGCTGAAATTCGAGGGCCGGCTCATCGTCCAGGCGCAGGGCGACGGTCCGGTGGCCTATGTGGTCGCCGACTTTGACACCGACGGCGCCCTGCGCGGCTACTGCCGGTTCGACGCCGATCGCGTCGCCGAGGTCTGCGGCGCCGGCGCTGTAACTGGCGCTCGCGCCCTGCTCGGCGAGGGGGTGTTCATCATGACTCTGGACGAGCGGCCGGACGGCGAGCGCCGCCAGGGCGTGACTCCGATCGAGGGAGAGACCCTGGCGTTCTGCGCCGAGGCCTATTTCGCCAGAACCGAGCAGACGCCCACACGGCTGCGGCTCGCGGTCGGCCAGGCCGACACCGGCGATGGGCCGCACTGGCGCGCCGGCGGCCTCTTGATCCAGGACACCGCCGCCGACGAGCCCGCCGCTGGCGCCGATGAAGCATGGCGGCGGGCCCAGGCCTTCTTCGAAACGATCGGCGAGGATGAACTCATCGATCCGAGCATCGCCGCGGAGACCCTGCTGTGGCGTCTCTTTCACGAGGATGGCGTTCGTGTCTTCGAGACGAGGAAACTGCGCGCTTTCTGTCGCTGCTCCGAGCAGAGGATCGCTGGCGTTCTCGCCTCCTTCGGCGAGGCCGAGCAGGCCGAAATGGTCCAGGCCGACGGCCGCATCCGCGTCACCTGCGAATACTGTTCAAAGGTCTACGAGGTCCTGCCCGAACCGGACGCCGCGCGCGAAAGGATCCTCTAGCTAAATCCGATCCAGGGCTCGCTCGATGTCGCGGGCCAGATCCTCATCGCCCTCGAGCCCGACCGACAGCCGCACCCAACCTGGCGTGAGCCCGATCTCGAGCCTCTGCGCTTCGCTCAAAGGTCGATGAGTGGTGGTCGTGGGGTGGGTAGCCATCGACTTGGCGTCACCCAGGTTGTTGGAGATGTCGATGAGCTCCAGGGCGTTGAGGAAACCGAATGCCGCCGCGCTCGATCCCAGATCGAAGGCGATGAGGCTGCCCCCGCCGCTCATCTGGCGCGCGGCGATGTCGGCCTGGGGGTGGTCGCGCCGGCCAGGATAGCGGCAATCCCTCACCTTGGCGTGGGCGGCGATCCGGTCGGCGAGGCGCGCCGCCGTTGCGCTCTGGGCCCGGACGCGAAGCTCCAGGGTCTCCAGTCCCTTCAGCAGCACCCAGGCGTTGAATGGCGACAGGGTCGGGCCGGTGTGGCGGATGAGGTCGCGATAGGCCTCCTCGAGAAGCGCCCGCTCGCCGAGCACCGCGCCGCCCAGCACCCGGCCCTGGCCGTCGATGTGCTTGGTCGCCGAATAGACGACGATGTCGGCCCCCAGCTTCAGCGGCGCCTGGAGGATCGGCGTGGCGAAGACGTTGTCGACGATGACCTTGGCCCCGTTCTCGCGGGCGATGGCGCAGATCGCGGCGATGTCGCAGATCTCCAGCAGCGGATTGGCCGGGCTCTCGAGGAAGAAGACGCGGGTGTTGGGCCGCACCGCGGCGCGCCAGGCCGAAAGGTCGGGCCCGTCGACCAGAGTGGCCTCGACGCCGAACCGCGGCGCCCAGGTGGAAAGGAGCCACCGGCACGAGCCGAACACCGCCTTGCCCGAGATCACATGGTCGCCGGCGCTCACGAGGCCGCTGAGCGCCAGGAACACCGCCGCCATTCCCGAACCCGTCGCCCGGCACGCCTGCGCGCCCTCGGCCAGGGCGAGGCGGTCCTCGAACATCTTCACCGTCGGATTGCCGTATCGTGAATAGACGTATCCGGGATCGGTCCCGGCGAAGCGGGCGTCCGCCGCCTCGGCGCTGTCATAGACGAAGCTCTGGGTGAGGTAGAGCGCCTCGGCGGTCTCCCCATGGGGTGACCGCGCCAGTCCGCCCCGGACCAGCCGGGTGGCGAGGCTCCAATCGTGGGGGTCGTCGGCCATTCGAAAGTCCGCTTGTCAGTCCTCGCCGGCGAGGGCCGCCATCAGAGGCGCCGCGGGCCACGCGGTCAATCGGCAAAGCCCCCGCCGCTCCAGACCTTGCCAGACTCGCGACGCTCCCCGACTAATCACAAGAGAATGACCGAGCGCCCGGGCGTCCTTCCCTGCCAGATCATCGAGGGCCTGATCGCCGCCGGCTCGATCGGCGCCGAGGGCGGCGTCTGTCTCGACCAGGTGCAGCCGGCGAGCCTCGATCTTCGCCTCGGCAGGCGGGCGTGGCGGGTCCGGGCCTCATTCCTGCCGCGGCTGGGCGACACCGTGGCGCGCCGGATCGGCGACGTCGCGATGCATGAGCTGGATCTCGCCGCCGGCTCGGTGCTGGAGCGGGGTTGCGTCTACATCTGCGAGATCGCCGAGCGCCTGGCCCTGCCCGCCGGCGTCTGCGGCCGCGCCAACCCGAAGAGCTCCACCGGCCGGGTCGATGTCTTCGTGCGCCTGCTCACCGATGGCCAGGGCGCCTTCGACGATGTCGCGGCGGGCTACCGGGGACCGATGTATCTCGAAGTCGCGCCCCAGACCTTTTCGGTGCTGGCTCGCGCTGGCGTCAGGCTCAACCAGCTCCGCTTCCGCCGTGGCGAGGCGGTGGTCCACTCGATTGTCGATGTCGGCGTCGATCTCTCGGCTGGCGTCATCGGCTACCGCGCCCGCCGCCACGCCGGGGTGGTGGATCTGGACCTGGAAAACGCTCACGAGCCGCGCGATTTCTGGGAACCTCTGGAGGCGCGCCGGGGTGAACTGCTGCTCGATCCGGGCGAGTTCTATGTCCTGGCCTCCAGGGGCCGCATCGAAATCCCCGTCGATCAGGCCGCCGAGATGATTCCCATCGATCCGGCGGTCGGCGAGTTCCGCGTCCACTACGCCGGTTTCTTCGATCCCGGTTTCGGGGTCGCCACCGCCGGCGGCGCAGGCTCGCGCGGGGTCCTGGAGGTCCGCAGCCACGAGACCCCGTTCCTCCTCGAGGATGGCCAGACCGTCGCGCGCCTGGTGTTCGCCTCCCTCGCCGAGCCTCCGACGCGCGTCTATGGCACCGGCGGGGCTCACTACCAGAGCCAGGGATTGAAGCTCTCCAAGCACTTCAAGGCGTGGTGAGGGGCAAGGCGACCTTGAATCGGTCCGTCCTTCATTTTCCCGGGGAAGACATCGCTTTCGCGGGGAAAACGCAACAGCCTGGTCGGATTCCGCTCTAAGCGGCCTTCGGGCGGTAGATCGACTGTTTGGGCGCCGCCACCACGCGCCGCAGCATCGGCTCGAAGGCTTCCAGCGGCATCGAATCGTAGTCCGGATCGAAACTATTCTGATCGTAGAGATGACAGAACTGCGCCGCGTATTCGAAGTGCGGATGGCCGCGGAACTGCTCGCGCATGTCGCGGTCCAGGCCGATCAGGTGAAAGAAATAATAGCCCTGGAAGATCCCGTGCTTGTCCATCATCCAGCAATTGGCCTGCGACACATACGGCTTCATGATCACTGCGCCGACCTCGGCGTGGTTGGCCGGGGCGACAAGGTCGCCGATGTCGTGGATCAGGGCGCAGACCACATATTCCTCGTCGCGCCCGTCACGATGCGCCCGGGTCGCCGTCTGCAGGGAATGCTCCAGCCGATTCACCGCAAAGCCGCCGGTGTCCTCGCCGAGGGTGCGAAGGTCGGCCAGAAGCCGGTCGGGCAGGGCGTTGCGGAAAGGAGCGCTGGCCGAGCCGATGGTTGCCCAGTCCTCCAGAGTTCCTTCCGTCATGGCGCGGAACTTCGCCTTGCTCCCCATCTCGCCGTCCGCCATCGCCGCCTCCTCGATCGGTCCTGTCGCCGGCCATGGTGGGGGGCCGGGCCGGCGAGGTCAATGCGCGCCTGTGCGCTGCTGCTCGGCCGCCGCAAGCGGGAGACACCGCGCGCCGTTCCGAAATCGGGATGGACGACGCTGTGGCGCGTTCGGTCACCCCAGCCCCTGAAGGACCCCCAGCAAGCCATGGCCGGCGTCCTTGATCTGATAGAAATTCGGCGGGCCTCTAGGGTCGAAGGTCCGGCCGAACAGGCTTTCATAGAGTCGCTTGGCGCGTTGGAGGCTGGGTCCCGACCTCCGCTACGGACCGGGTCTCCCCATTGACATCGATCCGCCGCTCGCCGATTCCCGCGAGCGTGCCGCGCGGGTGTAGCTCAATGGCAGAGCAGAAGCTTCCCAAGCTTACGACGAGGGTTCGATTCCCTTCACCCGCTCCAGGTTTTCAATGGCTTACGCGGGTGGCGTGGGCCTCGACGGCTTGCATTGTCTCTGGAGTCGGAGGGGAGAGCGGAGTCGTACAGGTCGGCGTTCATCAGACCGAAGGTGTGTGCGCCAAGCCGCTGATCTGGCTGTCATCGGTCATGGAGGGCTCGCGGTTCCAGGCAAAGGGATACGGAGTCTCATTGGGGGTCCGGTCCGGCGGCCAATCGATGATGACGCAAAGGCGCGTTCGCTGAAAAAAATCGGTTATCGTCCTCCCTGAACTCTTTCTCGGGGGAACATCAGGTGTCGCTTTCAGACCTCGCGTCCATCGGCAGTTTCGTCAGCGGTCTGGGGGTCCTGGTTTCCCTGATCTATCTCAGCCTGCAGATCCGCCAAAATACCCACGCCCATCGAGCCATGGCGCACCAGGATCGGCTCAACTTCGTGAAGGAGTTTCTGGGCCGGTTGACGGAGGCGTCGATGGCGTCCGTCTTCCTTCGCGGGTCGGCCGGAGACGATCAACTGACGGAAGTCGAGATCACGCAATACCGCAGCCTGATGCACGGCTGGTTTCTTGGCATGGCGGAGATCGTCTGGCTGCACGAGAGGGGTGTGCTCGACAGCGACAGGTTCGCCGGAAGCATGGCGGCGCTGCGACTCCACCTACGGAGTCCAGGTTGCCGGGCGGTCTGGCGCGTCATCAAGCCCTTGATGCCCACACCCTTCCGCGCCCTTGTCGAGAAGACGATCGCCGACCTGCCAATCGGCGAGCCGCATTCGGTTTCCAGAGACTGGCGGTCGGCTCTGGCGAACCAGGACGTCCCTGCATAGCCGGCGAGTTCCCGGCTTCTCAGGCTTTAACGCGAAGGACGGCCGGTCGTCCGCTGAACGGCCGTCGCCCGTTGGCGCCGGGAACACAACGCGGCCCGTCGGTCCTCGAGACGGCCGGATCAGCCGTGCGACGGGCCCGATTGCCCGCCGCGGGCCGCGCGCGCGTTCATCCGCGCGGCCTTGCAGTCGGCGGAGAGCTCATCCTTGTGCTGGCGCATGCATTGCGCGCGATCCGGTCCCGGTTGGGTCCCGGCGCAGAATTTCGCGATGTCCTCTTTGCACGCCCTGTGGACCGCGGCTCCGCCGGAGGCGAGCGGGCCGCTCGCCGCATTGCCGCTCGCAGCAGCTTGGCCGCTGGTTGCGGCCTGACCGCTCGGGGCAGGCTGTGCGCCGGGCGCGGGCCGGTTGCAGGACGCTCCCGCGATCGCAAGAGCCGCGCTTGCGAGAATCCAGAATCTCATGGGGCTTGTCCTTCTGAGGTTGGGAGAAAGCCAAACCGTCCTGACTGAGACGGCGACGTTAGGGCCCCAGCCGTGCCCGTGACAAGCTCTGAGCCGGCTTTCGCGAATTTCGGACAGTCGGCGGTCCGCCCTCGTCGTGACCGCCACCTGGACGGCGTGCGCCCAGAAAGAGGGCCGCTCACACCACTCCGACCGCGTCAGCCACCCAACCTCTCGCCCGATCGGACGAAAACGCCGCGTCGACAGGCTTGCGGAATACGCCTGAGCGCGGTTCACCTGCGGCCCAGAGCGCCACGCCACGGCGCGATCAGGGAGAAGGGCCCCATGCGCGCTGTCGTCATCGAAGGGGCTTACGGAATCGACAATCTGACGGTCGTCGAAAAGTCCGATCCCACGCCTGGTCCGGGCCAGATCGTCGTCGATATCAAGGCCGCCTCACTGAACTACCGCGACTTGGCGACCGTGACGGCGCGCTCGGGCCGGACGCCCTTCACGCCCTGTTCGGATGGCGCCGGCGTGGTCTCGGCGATCGGCGATGGCGTCACGCGCGTGAAGGTCGGCGACCATGTCGCCCCACTGTTCTTCCAGGGCTGGTTCGCCGGCGATCCGACGCCTCAGAGGCTTGGCGGCGCGCTCGGCGGCGCGCTCGACGGCGTCCTGCAGGAGAAGGTGCTGCTGAGCGCTGAGGGCGTCACCCCCGTCCCGGCCGGCTACACCGACGAGCAAGCGGCCACCCTGCCATGCGCGGCGCTGACCGCCTGGCGCGGCCTGGTGGCGGAGGGCAAGGTGAAATCCGGCGAGGTGGTGGTGGTGCAGGGCACGGGCGGCGTTTCGATCTTCGCCCTGCAGTTCGCCAAGGCGGCCGGCGCGAGCGTGATCATCACCTCCTCCTCCGACGAGAAGCTGGAACGCGCCAAGGCGCTGGGGGCCGACTACCTGATCAACTACAAGTCGACGCCCGATTGGGCCAAGGAAGTGCGCACGATCACCGCCAACCGCGGCGCCGACCACGTCATCGAGGTCGGCGGCACCGGCACTTTCGAGCAGTCCCTGCGCGCCATCAGGGTGGGCGGCAAGATCGCGGTGATCGGCATCCTGGCCGGCTTCGTGAAGGACCTGAACATCGCGGCCATCTTCGCCGCCAACGCCGTCATCCACGGCGTCACCGTCGGCAGCCGCGAGCATTTCGAGAGCATGACCCGCGCCATCGAGGCCAACGCCATCAGGCCGGTGATCGACAAGCGCTTCTCGCTCGAGCAGGTGCGCGACGCCTTCGAGACGATGAAAGCCGGCGCGCACTTCGGGAAGATCGTGCTGACGATGTAGTCGCCCGAGAAGGCTTTGGAGGCGCGCACGGCCCCCCGGCTCCTCAGCCGGCCCGCAGTTCCGCCATCAGCCCAAACAGCTTCATCGTCTCGGGCCGCGAGGCGTCGCCCCGGTATTGGCGATAGAGGGTGTCGACATTGACGGCGATGCGCTCGGCGTCGCCCCAGCTGGCGAAGTCGCCCAGGGCGATGTCATGGGCCGCGTCGCGCACGCTGAGGCCAGCATCGTAGCGCTTGCGCGCCTCGAGGTCGCAGAAGGCCAGATAGTCCTTCACCCGGCGCACCCCAGCCTTGTCGGTGATCGGACCATGGCCGGGCACGATGATGTCGACGTCCATGGAAAGGATGCGGTCGCAAGCGGCGATCCAGTTGCCCACCGGCCCGGCCCACATGATCGGCGTGCCGTCGATGAAGAGTATGTCTCCGGTGAAGACAGCGCGGTCTTTCGGCACGTGCGCCAGGATGTCGCCGCGGGTGTGCGCGGGGCCGACCTCGATGAGATGGACCGCCTTGTCGCCCACCTTCAGTTCGAGCTCACCAGAAAAGGTGCGGGTCGGCGCGCGTTCGACCACTGCGGCGAAGTCGAACTTGCCGAAGATGTCGATGATATATTTCCCCGTCGCGCCCAGCCCCGGGGCGGCGGCGAGGAAGGCGGTCATCATCGCCGGAGTGACTTCCTCCATCTCCGCGGCGCTGGCGGCCGAGGCGATGATCTCGGCCTTCGCGCAGCAGGCGTTGCCGTGGGTGTGGTCGCCGTTGGCGTGGGTGTTGACCACCGTGCCGATCTCCTCGGCGTCCAGCCCGGTGGCGTCGGCCATTTTCGCCAGCATTTCGCGGGTCAGGGTCATGTCGAACAGGGTGTCGACAAGCAGCGACTCTTCGCCGTCGACGATCAGGCCCGCGTTCGACCAGCCCCAGCCGCCATCGGGCTGAAGCCAGGCCCAAAGGCCGCCGCCCAGATCATGCAGGCCCCTGGTGAAGGCCCATCGCCCAGCCATCGAAGCGGCCCTCCCTGAACTCGCCGAACCCTATCGTCGGCGATGCGCGGCGGCAACGCCGAGGGGAGCGCGCCTCGCCGCCGCGGGGCGCGAGGGAACCGACGAGCGCGATCGGCCTTTGATAGAGGCGCCTGAGGCAAAACTCACATCGCGGCGCAGGGAGAAGAAGATGAGACGGTTCTTGATCCTGTCGTGCATCGCCGCCGTCGCTGCCTGGGGCGCGGCGCCGGCCATGGCCAGCGGCACGGTGAACGGCGCTGCGGCCGGAGCGGTCGGCGGAGCGGTTGTCGCCGGCCCGGTAGGCGCGGTGGTCGGCGGGGTCGGCGGAGCTGTCGTCGGCCATCACGCCGACACCCACAGGGTGCGTCGCCACCGTCGCCGCCGTCACCACAAGGCGGTTCCGGCCGCCTCGGCGACCACGCCAGCGACCTGAGGGCGGGCCGGCGGGCTTCTAAGGCCTCGCGGGCAGTTCGGCGGCGGTCCAGCCACCGCCCAGAGCGGCGATGAGGTCCACCGCGGTCGTCAGCCGCGCCGCCTGGACCTGGAGCAGGGCGGTCCGGTCGCCCAGTGCGGTCGCCTGGGCGACGATCACCGTGGTGTAGTCGGCCTGTCCGGCCCGATACTGATTGCGGGCGATACGCTCGCTCGCGTCGGCGGCGGACGAAGCGCTCGCCCGCAGGCTCTCTTCGCTGCCCAGGACTCGCTGGGCGGCGAGATTGTCCTCCACCTGGCCGAACGCCGTAAGCACCGTCTGCCGGTAGTTGGCGACGGCTTGGTCGTAGGCGGCCCTCGCGGCCGCGACGCGCGCGCGGCGGGCGCCTGCGTCGAAGATGGTCTCCGCCGCGGAGGCGCCGAGGGACCAGACGAAGTTGGAGGCGCTGAAAATTCCTGAAAGCTCATTGGCGGCGAACCCGGCCTGGCCGGTGAGGTTCACGCTCGGATAGTAGGCCGCGGTAGCGACGCCGATCTGGGCGTTGGCGGCGGCGGCGAGGCGTTCGTTCGCCGCGATGTCGGGCCGGCGTTGCAGAAGCGTGGAGGGCAGGGCGGACGGGATCTCCGGAAGCCGGAGATTCCACGACGCGGCCGGAAGATCGAGCTGCGCCGGCGGAGCTCCGGTGAGGATCGCGATGGCGTGTTCGACGCGGGCCCGCTGCTGGATGAGATCGACGTCCTGGGCCTTGGTGCTGTCGAGCTGGCTTTGCGCGGAGAAGACATCGCTCCGCGCCGAGACGCCGGCGCGGTACTTGTTCTGATTGATCGCGAGCGAGCGCTGATATGCGGCGATTGTCGTATCGAGCAGCCGCTTCTCTTCGTCGAACTGGCGCAGCGCGATGTAGTCGGCGGCGAGCTCCATCTGGGCCGAAAGCCGGGCGTTGGCCAGGTCGGCGGCGCTCGCCTGGGCGGTGTCGCCGGCGTTCTCGATTCCCCGGCGGACCGCGCCCCAGATGTCGGGCGCCCAGCTGGCGCCCACGCCCGGCTGGTAGGTGGTCACCGTCCCCCGGCCGCCGCCGCCGCCGGTGACATTCACCGAGGCGGTGAGGCTCACCGTCGGAAACAGCGCCGCGCGCTGCTGGGCGGTCAGGGCGCGGGCTTGGCGATAGGCGGCCTCGGCGGCGGCGAGGTTCTGGTTGGAGACAGTCACCCGCGCTTCGAGATCGTCGAGCACAGGGTCGCCGAACACCCGCCACCAGTCCCGGCGGTCGGCGGCGTCGGAGGGCTGGGCGGGGGCCCATCCCCGCGCCTCCTTGTAGGCGGCGGACATCGGGGCGGAGGGTCGAACGTAGTTGGGACCGACCAGACAGCCGGCGAGCCCCAGCGCGGCGAGCAGAGAGGCGGTCTTCAGCGGAGAGGAAAGCATGCGCGGATCTTCCTATGCCCTCGCCAGTTCGCCGGCCGGCGCTCGCCGGCGGCGCAGGCGGTCGAGGTAGAGATAGACCACCGGAGTGGTGAGAAGGGTGATCACCTGGCTGACCAGCAGGCCGCCGATCACCGTGATTCCGAGCGGGCGGCGCAACTCGGCGCCTTCGCCCCAACCGATGGCCAGGGGAAGCGCGCCCAGGATGGCGGCGAAGGTCGTCATCATGATCGGCCGGAAGCGGATCAGCGCCGCCTGGCGGATCGCCTCGCGGGGGCTCAGGCCCTGTTCGCGCTCGGCGTCCAAGGCGAAGTCGATCATCAGTATGGCGTTCTTCTTGACGATGCCGATGAGCAGGATGACCCCGATGAGGGCGATGATCGAGAACTCGACCTTGAACACGATGAGGGCGATCACCGCGCCGATGCCCGCCGAGGGCAGGGTCGAGAGCACAGTCAGGGGGTGGATGTAGCTCTCGTAGAGAATGCCCAGCACCAGATAGATCGCCACGATCGCCGCCAGGATCAGGATCGGCTCGTTGGCGAGGGATTGCTGGTAGACTTTGGCGGTGCCCTGGAATCCGCCGTGGATGGCCGCCGGCATGCCGATATCGCCCTGCGCCTGGGCGATGGCGGAAGTGGCGGCGCTCAAGGATTTCCCAGTGGCCAGATTGAAGGAGATCGTCGTCGCCGGCTCGCTGTCCTGGTGGTTGACCGCCGTGGGGGTGGAACCGTCCGCCCAGGATGCAAACGCCGAGAGCGGGACGATCCGCTCCGCGGTGGCGCTCACCGCGACCCCCTGCGAGGCGGCGCGGCCGGGAGGCGCTGCCGGGCCGGCCACCGCGGCGATCCCCACCGCCAGGTTCGCGCCGGCGCTCGCGCCCAGCGCCCCGGGCTGGCCGGCGACGTTGCTGGGTCCAGGTCCCTCGGCGGACGGGGAAGCGGCGGAGGCGGCAGGCGCCATTGCGGTCTTGGCGGACGCCGCGGTCGCCGCCGAACCGGTGCTGACATAGATGTCGTCCAGGGAGGTGGGATCCTGGGTGAAGGCAGGCGCCGCCTCCATGACCACCTTGTACTGGTTGTTCTGCTTGTAGATGGTCGAGACCTGCCTCTGGCCGAATGCGTCATAGAGGGTGTTGTCGATGGCGCTGTCGGTGACGCCCAGGCGGGCGGCCTTGCCGCGGTCGACGCTGACGAAACTCTCCAGGCCGTGATCCTCCTGGTCGGTGTTGACGTCGGTCAGCGCCGGCTGCGACTTCATGGCCTCGGCGAGGCGCCCCGCCCATAGCCGCAGGCCGGCGAGATCCTGGCCCTCGAGCGTGTACTGATAGGTTGCATTGCTCGAGCGACCGCCGGTGCGGACATCCTGCACCGGATTGAGAAACAGGCTGGCCCCAGTGACCCTGGCAAGCTTGGGTCTCAGGCGCTGCACGACCGCCTGAGCGCCGCCTCGCCGCTGGTTTCTCGGCTTGAGACCCACGACCATGAAGCCGCCGGCGGCGTTGTTGCCGGCGAAAGCGACCACAGTCTGGACAGAGGGGTCATGGCCGATGATTCCCACGAACCGGCGCAGGCGCTGGCCGCTGATCGAAAACGAGCTGGACTGGTCGGACTGCAGGCCGCCTATCATCTGCCCGGTGTCCTGCTGGGGGAAGAAGCCCTTGGGGACCACGCCGAAGAGATAGACGCTGAGGACGATGGTCGCGGCCAGGACGACGAGCATCACCGGGCCCGCGTCCAGGGCCCAGTCGAGGGTTCTTTCGTACACCCGGTGCATCGCCGCAAAGATGCGATCGGAAAAGCGACCGAGCACTCCGAGCCGCTCGGGGGGCTTGGGCCGGTCCACCAGATAGGCGCACATCATCGGCGTGCTGGTGAGCGAGATGAGCAGCGAGATCAGCACCGCGGCCGAGAGCACGATCGCGAACTCGCGAAACAGCCGCCCTACTAGGCCGCCCATGAGCAGGATGGGCAGGAACACCGCGACCAGGGAGATGCTGATCGAGAGGACGGTGAAACCCACCTCCCGGGCGCCCAGAAGCGCCGCCTCGAACCGACCCATCCCAGCCTCGACGTGGCGGGTCACGTTTTCGAGAACGACGATCGCGTCGTCGACCACGAAGCCGGTCGCCACCGCCAGGGCCATCAGCGAGAGGTTGTCCAAGGAGAGGTGAAGCAGGAACATCACGCCGAGCGCACCGAGCAGGGAGACGGCGACCGCGACGCTCGGAATGAGGATCGCCCGACCGTTGCGCAGGAAGAAGGCGACGACGCCGATCACCAGCACGGTGGCGATGAGCACCGTCCGCTCGACCTCGGCGAGGGACGCGCGGATGGTGATCGTGCGGTCGATCGCCACCTGCATGTCGATATCCGCCGGCAGGGCCGCCTTGATGATCGGGACCAGCGCCTTCACCCGATCGACCGTGCCGATGATATTGGCGCCGGGCTGGCGCCTCACCACCACGACGATGGCCGGGCGGCCGTTGACGAGGCCGAGATTGTGGACGTCGGTCACTCCGTCGGTGACCTGGGCGATGTCCGAGAGCCGAACGGCGTCGCCGTTGCGGTAGGCGATGACCAGCGGCGCATAGGCCGCGGCGGCCAGACCGGTGTCGTTGGTGTAGATCTGGAACCGCAGCTGGCCGTCCTGGACGACGCCCTTGGGCCGGTTCGCGTTCGCCGAGGCCAGGGCGGAGCGGACGTCCTCCAGCCCGATGCCGTAGCGGGCCAGGGCCAGGGGGTTGAGTTCGGCGCGCACCGCCGGCAGGGAGCCGCCGCCGATCGTCACGTCGCCGACCCCCCGCACCTGGCTGAGTTGCTGCTGGATGATCGTCGAGGCCACGTCGTAGATCTGCCCGGGGGTGCGGGTGGCCGAGGTGAGCGACAGGATGATGATCGGCGCGTCGGCGGGGTTCTGCTTGCGGTAGGTCGGGTTGGAACGGAGGGTGATCGGCAGGTCGACCCGGGCGGCGTTGATCGCGGCCTGCACGTCGCGGGCGGCGCCGTCGATGTTTCGGGTGAGCCCGAACTGCAAGGTGATGTTGGTCTGGCCGACCCGGCTCGAGGACGTGATCTCCGAAACGTCGGCGATGATCCCCAGCCGCTTTTCCAGCGGCGTGGCGACACTGGTGGCCATGGTCTGCGGACTGGCGCCAGGGAGCGAGGCGCTCACCGAAATGGTCGGGAAGTCCACTTGCGGCAGGGGCGAGACCGGCAGCAGGAAGAAGGCCGCGGCGCCGGCCAACGCAATGCCGATGGTCAGCAGGATCGTGGCGATCGGCCGGCGGATGAAGAGGCCGGGGAAGTTCACCGCCCGGCCGGTCCCGGATCCGGCGCGGCCTCGTCCAGCCTGGGATCGGATTCTCCCTTACGGGGATTGGGCCGGCCGCCCATGCGCCGCGCCAGCCTGTCGAATTGCAGATAGATGACCGGCGTGGTGAACAGCGTCAGGGCCTGGCTGACGATCAGGCCGCCGACGATGCTGATCCCCAGGGGATGGCGCAGTTCGGAGCCCACCCCCCAGCCGAGCATCAGGGGCAGGGCGGCGAAGAGCGCGGCCAGGGTGGTCATGATGATCGGGCGGAAACGGAGCAGGGCCGCCTGATGGATCGCCTGCCTCGGGGTCTTGCCCTCGGAGCGCTCCGCGTCCAGGGCGAAGTCGATCATCATGATCGCGTTCTTCTTCACGATCCCGATCAGAAGGATGATGCCGATGATCCCGATCACCCCGAGATCCTGGCCGGCGATCATCAGCGCGACGAGCGCGCCGGCCCCCGCCGAGGGCAGGGTCGAGAGGATGGTGACCGGATGGATGTAGCTTTCGTAGAGGACCCCCAGGACGATGTAGACGGTGACGATCGCCGCCAGAATCAGCCACAGCTCGTTGGTCAAGGAGGCCTGAAAGGCGTTGGCGGCGCCCAGGAAGGCAGTGGTGATGGTTTGCGGAACGCCGATCGCCCTTTCGTCCCTTTCGATGGCGGACACCGCCGCCCCCAGGGATACTCCTGGCGCGGTGTCGAAGGAGATGTTGGCGGCCGGGAACTGGCCCACGTGATTGATCTGCAGTGACGAGGCGCGCTGTTCGATCGTGGCGATCGCCGCCAGCGGCGTCGGTGCGCCCCCCGCGGCGGCGAGGTAGAGGGTCTTGAGGCTGTCGGGGGTCTGCAGAAGCCGGGGGTCGGCCTGGAGGATCACCCGTTCCTGGCTCGACTGGGTGAAGATCGTCGAGATGATCCGCTGGCCGAACGCGAAATACAGGGTGTCGTCGATGGTTGCCGGGGTGATCCCCAGGCGGGCGGCTGTGTCGCGGTCGATGTTGATGAAGGCCGACAGTCCCTGGTCCTGCAGATCCGAGGCGACGTTGCGGATCTTCGCTTCGCTGGCCAGGCGTCGGACGAGGCGGCTGGACCAGGTCGCGACGGCGGCGGTGTCCGATCCCTGCAGGGCGAACTGGTATTGAGTGCGGCCCGATGAGGCGTCGATGGTGAGATCCTGGACCGGCTGCAGGTAGAGATTGACCCCGGGCACGGCGTCGGCGTCGCGCCGCAGCCGATCGAGGATCGTGGAAAAGGAAGTGCTGCGCTGGCCCAGCGCCTTGAGGTTGATCAGCAGCCGTCCGCTGTTCAGGGTCGTGTTGACGCCGTCGACGCCGATGAAGCTGGTGAGGCTGGCGACGTCGGGATCCTCGAGCAGCCGCGCGGCGAGCTTCTGCTGAAGGTTCGCCATCCCCCGGTAGGACGTCGATTGTCCGGCCTGGGTGACGCCCTGGACGAGGCCGGTATCCTGGGTCGGGAAAAGCCCCTTGGGGATCGCCAGGAACAGCACCACGGTCACCGCAAGGGTGACCACCGCCACCGTGAGGGTCGCCCCCTGGTGGTCCAGGACCCAGATCAGCGCCTGATCGTAGCGGTCGATGACCCGGTCGATCACCGCCTTCGAACGGTGCGCGAACCGGGTCTCACTCGCCCTGTCGTCGGTCTTCAGCCATCGCGCCGAGAGGGTCGGCACAAGAGTGAGGGAAACCACCGCCGAGATGACGATGGTCACCGCCAAGGTGATCGCGAACTCCCGGAACAGCCGGCCGACGACGTCGCCCATGAAAAGCAGGGGGATCAGCACCGCGATCAGGGAGACGGTGAGCGAGATGATCGTGAAGCCGATCTGCTCGGCCCCCTTGAGCGCCGCGTCCATCGGCCGCTCGCCCGCCTCGATGTAGCGGGAGATGTTCTCGATCATTACGATGGCGTCGTCGACCACGAACCCGGTCGCGATCGTCAAGGCCATCAGGGTGAGGTTGTTGAGCGAGAAGTGCAGCAGGTACATCGCCGCGAACGCGCCCACCAACGAGAGCGGCGCGGCGACGCTGGCGATGAAGGTCGCGGACAGGCTGCGCAGGAAGAGAAAGATCACCCCGACCACCAGGGCGACGCTGAGCATCAGTTCGAACTCGACGTCGCGCACCGAGGCGCGGATGCCGGTGGTTCGGTCGGTGACGACCTGGACGTTGATGGCCGAGGGCAGGCTGGCTGTCAGGCCGGGCAGCGCCTTCTTGATCGCGTCGACGGCGCCGATGACATTGGCGCCTGGTTGGCGCTGGACGTTGAGTAGAACCGCTGGCGTGTTGTCGTACCAGGCGCCCAGCTGGGTGTTTTCCGAACCGGCGACAATGGTGGCGACGTCCGAGAGCCGCACCGGCGCGCCGTTGCGATAGGCGACGATTTGCGATGCGTAGTCGTTGGCGGTCAGCAACTGGTCGTTGGCGTCGATGGAATAGGAGCGCGTGGGTCCATCGAAATTGCCCTTCGCGCCGTTGGCGTTGGCCGAGGCGATGGCGCTGCTGAGCTGGGCTAGCGTCAGGCCGTAGGAGGCGAGCTGCCGGGTGTTGACCAGGATCCTGACCGCCGGCCTCTGGCCGCCGCTGATCGACACCTGGCCCACTCCGGCGATCTGGGAAATCTTCTGGGCGAGCTGCTGGTCGGCGAGGGCCTCCACCTCGGTCAGGGGCATCGTCCTGGACGTCAGAGCCAGGGTGAGGATCGGCGCATCGGCGGGGTTGACCTTGGCGTAGATCGGCGGCGCGGGAAGATCGGTCGGCAAGAGGCTGGTCGAGGCGTTGATCGCCGCCTGGACCTCCTGCTCGGCGACGTCGAGGCCCAGGTTGAGATCGAACTGCAAGGTGATGACCGATGAGCCCCCTGAACTGATCGACGACATCCGCTTGAGCTGCGTCATCTGACCGAACTGCACTTCCAGCGGCGCGGTGACGGTGGTCGCCATCACCTCGGGGCTGGCGCCCGGATAGGAGGTCTGGACCTGGATGGTCGGGTAATCGACTTCCGGCAGGGCCGAGAGCGGCAGGAACTTGAAGGCCACCACGCCGGCCAGGAGGATCGCCGCCATGAACAGAGAGGTCGCCACCGGCCGCGTGATGAACGGGCGCGACGGACTCATCGGAAGAAGCACTCGGAGGGTCGAGTTTCGCGGCACGCCTCCTCAGGACGGGGAGGGAGGAAGCAAGGCGCGGCGCCGATCGCGGTCATCCGCCGGGCGCGACGCCGCCAGCGCCTCCCCCGCCACGACGGCGATGGCCGCCGCGTCTGGCGCCGGCGAAGCTCGGCCGCTCCCCGGGCAGGATCACCTTGCCACCGTCGCGCAGGCGGTCGCCACCTTCGGTGATCACCGTCTCCGCGGCCTTCAGCCCGGAGACGATGGAGACGGTTTCGCCGGTCCCCGGGCCGACCCGCACCAGCCGCGATTTCGCCGTATGGTCTGGTTGGAGAACCCAGACGAAATCGCCCTGAGGACCGTGCCGCACCGCCGTCGTCGGGACGATGACCTGGCCCGTCAGGGTGTCGACCAGCAGGCTCACGTTGACGAACTGATTGGGAAAGAGCGCGCCACCGCCGTTGGCGAAGCGGGCCTTGGCCTTGACCGTGCCGGTGGTGGTGTCGATCTGGTTGTCGATCGTCGAAAGCGCGCCGGTGGCCAGCGCCGTCCCTCCTGAGCGGTCGTAGGCGGTGACCGAAAGGCCGCCGCCGGTTCCTCCCCCGCCATGCGAGGTCACGGCGGGGATCGCTTCCTCGGGAAGAGAGAACACCACGTCGATGGGATCGATCTCGGTCACCACGGTGATCGGAGTGGCCGCATTCGCCGTGATCTGATTTCCGGGGTCGACCTGGCGAAGGCCAACGCGCCCGGCCACCGGCGCGGGGATCTTGGTGAATGAGAGATTGAGTTCGCCGGTCGTGACATTGGCCTGGTCGGAGACCACCACCGCTTCGTCCTGCTTCACCAGGGCCGCTTGCGTATCCACCTGCTGGCGGGCGATGGAATCCTCAGCCAGCAAGGTGCGGTAGCGGCTCAGATCCAGCCGGGCGTCCTGCAGCGCCGCCTGGTCCCTCAGCAATTGGCCCCGCGCCTGGTTGAGCGCGGCCTGGAACGGGCGCGGGTCGATCTGGGCCAACAATTGGCCCTTGGTCACCCGCTGACCCTCGCGGAAATTCACCTGGAGAAGCATTCCCGCCACCCGCGCGGTGACATTCACCGTGGCCTCCGGGGTCACCGTGCCCAGCGCCTCGAGGCGGATCGGCAGATCGCCCAGGCTCGCCTTGGCGGTCGCGACGGTGATCGCCGGCCGTCCTCCGGGGCCAGCGCCGCCAGGAGCGCCCTTGGCGCCCTTTGAAGCGCAACGACCGAGCAGGATCGCCAGCAGCACCGCGACCGCCACCACGACCGCGATGGAGATCGCGGTGCGCCCCTTAGAACGACGCACCGGCGGCCTTGGCGAGTATGGCCCGCGCTGGGGGATCGGTTCGCTCATGCGATTCTCCGGCGGCGGAGGCTAGCCAAGCCTTTCGAAGCGGATCGGCGGCGTCGTGCATGACATGCCCGTGCGCCGACCGAATTGCGGCGCCGCAATCCAGGGAGGAACCACGCACGCCAGGCGGCGAACATCTAGCGGCTTCAACATCATCGCCGCCAGCGCCCAGTGGAGCGCGCCGCGAGCTTGACGCTGCGGGCCAAGGTCGAGCAACTGCCGACCGGTACACGCGGCAAGCCCTGGAGCGCCCAGTTGAACCCGACGCCACGTCAGGCGCTCATCGTCACCCCGACGCCGATCGCCGGGGTGCTCCTGATCGAGCCACAGGTGTTCTCCGATGAGCGCGGCTTCTTCCAAGAGACCTGGAAGGCCGATGCGTTCGCGGCGGTCGGCATCCCGGGACCCTTCGTGCAGGACAACCACAGTCGCTCGTTGCGGGGCGTTCTTCGCGGGCTGCACTTCCAGAGCCCCAGGGCCCAGGGCAAGCTGCTCCGGGTGAGCCGTGGGACGGTGTTCGACGTCGTCGTCGATATTCGCCGCGACTCACCGGGCTTTGGGACCTGGTTCGGAACCGAACTCTCGGGCGACAATCACAAGATGCTCTGGTCGCCTCCTGGCATGGCGCATGGCTTCCTCACGCTCAGCGACGAAGCCGACTTCCTCTACAAATGCACCGACGTGCAGGCGCCGTCCGACGAGCGCGTCATTCGCTGGAACGATCCCGACCTCGCGATCGCCTGGCCAGTGCGCGACGTCGGTCGGCCCAGGCTCTCCGCCCGGGACGCCGCGGCCCCCTCGCTCGCCGAAGCTCTTGGCGCGCGATGAAGGCTCTGGTGACCGGCGGTGGCGGCCAACTCGCGAAAGCGTTGGTCGATACCGCCAGGCCCGGCTGGACGGTGACGGCGCCAACCCGCGCGGATATGGATATCGACGACGGTGAAGCGGTGACGGCGGCCCTGGACTTCGTCAGGCCCGACGTCATCGTCAACGCCGCCGCCTTCACCGCCGTCGACCGGGCGGAAAGCGAAGCCGAAGCCGCCTGGAGGACCAACCGCGACGGCGCCGGGCGGCTCGCCGATGGCGCGGCCCGGATCGGAGCGCGGATCGTCCACCTGTCCACGGATTTCGTGTTCGACGGCTGCTCGACCTCGCCCTATCGCCCCGGCGACGCGACCGGCCCCCTCGGCGTCTATGGCGCCTCCAAGCTGGCGGGAGAAGCCGCCGTGCTTGCTTCTGGCGCCCAGGCCCTGATCGTGCGGACCGCCTGGGTCTATGCCGGCTCCGGACGCAACTTCCTCACCACCATGCTGCGGCTGATGGGTGAGGGCGCGGCGATTCGCGTCGTCGCCGACCAGGTCGGGACGCCGACCTCCGCCGCTTCCTTGGCGAGGGCCCTGTGGGCCCTGGTCGACCTGCGGGCCAGCGGCGTGATGCACTTCACCGACTCGGGCGTCGCCTCCTGGTACGACTTCGCGCTGGCGATCGCGCAGGAGGGATACGCCAGCGGACTGCTGACAGCCCGCCAAGTCGTCACGCCGATCGCGTCCGCGGACTTTCCGACCCCGGCGAGGCGGCCCGCGTTCAGCGTTCTCGACTGCCGCGCAACCTGGACGGTGCTGGGCGGAGCGCCGCCTCACTGGCGAGCGGGCCTGCGGAGGACGCTGAACGGCATGCGGGCCGGACGGTGACAATGCCGCCGCGCACTCGCCTTCTGATGCGAAAGGGCGCATAATGTCGCATGCCGATCGATGTCGGCGGAGAACCTCATGTCAGCGCTTATTTTCCGGATCGTTAAGCATGACGGCGCTTGGGCCGTCGAACACGAAGGGCGCCTGAGCAATCGGGCGCGCGACAAGGACGAGGTGATCGCCTCGGCCACCAAGCTCGCCCGGGCCGCGGTCGGCCAGGGTCGCATCGTTCAGGTGCGCGTCGAGGGCGAGACCGGCTACTTCTAGGCAAGGAAGGCGCAGCGAGCAGATGGCGAACAAGGAACAGAAGAAGAGCGGCAATCGAGAGGCGCGCAAGCCCAAGAAGGCCAAGGCGAAAGCCGCGGCGTCCGCGTCCCCGTTCGCCGTCACCCCGGCGAAGGCCGGCGGCGCTTCGAAGAAGAAATAGGTTCGGGCTCTACCCTGCCCTTGAGTTGGGCGGGAGACGCGGCCCCGTTCTAGAACCCCTGGATTCGCGCGTAGCGGTCGCGGTGGTAGGACTGGCCGCCGAAGGTCGCTTCGGCTGCCCGCGCCCGCTTGAGATAGAGGCCGGCGTCGTGGGCGTCGGTCATGCCGATGCCGCCGTGCATCTGGACCATCTCGTTGGAGACCAGATGCAGGGTGTCGCCCATCTTCGCCTTGGCCAGGGAGACGAGTTCAGCGGCCTCCGGAGAGTCGTTGTCGATGGCGGTGAGCGCCGCCTCGACACACGAGCGCGACAGCTCGAGGTCGGTGAACATCTTGGCCGCCCGGTGCTGAAGCGCCTGGAAGGCGCCGATCACCTGACCGAACTGAACACGGGTCTTCAGATAGTCGAGGGTGGTTTCGAACGCCTGAACCGCCGAGCCGAGCATCTCGGCGCTCAGCGCCGCGCGCGCGCGGTCGAGGGTCTTTTCGAGCACCGCCGAGCCCTGCCCCTCTTCGCCAAGGACCGAGTCCTCGCCGACTTCCACCCCGTCGAAGGTGAGCACCGCAGCGCCGCGTGAGTCGGCGAGCTTCAGGGCCTTGCGCGACAGACCCTTGGCGCCGGCTTCGACCAGGAAGAGCGTGATCCCCTTTGTGTCGGTCTCAGCGCCGGAAGTGCGGGCGGAGACGATGAAAAGGCCGGCCGCCATCCCTTCAAGAACGAAAGTCTTGCGCCCGTTGAGCCGATAGCCGCCGTCCTTGCGCTCGGCGGTCAGGGCGATCTTCTGCGGCGCGTGATGGGCGCCTTCGTCGACCGCCAGGGTGGCCACCACCTCGCCGGCGGCGATCTTCGGCAGCCAGTCCTGCTTCTGCTTGGCCGATCCGCCCAGGATGATCGCGCTGGCCGCGGCCGCGGCGGTCGCCAGCAGCGGCGAGGCGGTAAGGGTGCGGCCGGTCTCCTCGAGGATCAGTCCCAGGCTCAGATAGCCGAAGTCCGAACCCCCATATTCCTCGGGGATGATGACCCCGGTCCAGCCCATCTGCGCCATGTCGGCGAAAGCCGCCTGGTCGTAGCCGAGCGGGGCGCCGCTGTCGCGGACCTTGCGGAACGCAGCGACCGGAGACTTCTCCTGGGTCCAGGTGCGCGCGGAATCGCGCAGCATGCTCTGCTCTTCGGTGAGGACGGCCATCTGAAGGTTCTCTTTCGCCTGGCTCAGGTCGAGCGGACGCTCTCGGGCAGCCCGAGGATCCGCTTCGAAATGATGTTGTTCTGAATCTCGAACGAGCCGCCGAAGATCGTCCATGCCTTGCCCGACAGCCACCCACGAACCGCCGAGCGCTCCTCCTCGGCGAATTCGTCGCCTTCCCAGCCCAGGCCCTGGACGCCCATGATCTCCAAGGTGAGTTCCGCCTTCTCCTGGCCGATCCTGGTGCTCGAGTTCTTCATGATCGAGGTGGTCGCGCTCGGGCTCTGATTACCGCGCGCTTCGGCCGCGGCGCGCTGGACCGTGAGCAGGTGGGCCCTGGCGTCGATCATGTGCGCGGTGATGCGCGAGCGCAGGTCGGCGTCGGCGATCCGCCCGGTCTGGTCGGTCCCGACGTATTTCTTCGCCAGTTCCGGCAGCCCCGCCCCCGTTCCCATCATCCGCCCGCCGCCCTGGCCCGACCGTTCGTGCTGGAGCAGGCGCTTGCCGACGCTCCAGCCGCCGTGCAGGGGCCCGACCATGTCGTTCTTCTCCACCCGTGCGTCGGTGAAGAAGGTCTCGCAGAAGGGCGAACTGCCGGCGATGAGCTTGATCGGCCGGGTCTCGACTCCCTTCTGGTGCATGTCGATGAGCACGAAGGAGATTCCCTCGTGTTTCTTCGAGGTGTCGGTGCGCACCAGGCAGAAGCACCAGTCGGCGTACTGCGCCCCAGAGGTCCAGATCTTCTGGCCGTTGATCCGCCAGTGGTCGCCGGCGTCCTCGCAACGGGTCGTGAGGGCCGCGAGGTCCGAGCCGGCCCCGGGTTCCGAATACCCCTGGCACCAGCGAAGCTCGCCGCGAACGATCGGCGGGATATGCCGCTGCTTCTGGTCTTCGGTTCCGTACTCGAGCAGAGTCGGACCGAACATGCTCGTTCCCATTCCCACGATCGGGTTGTAGGCGCCGATGTTCGCCATCTCCTGGCCGAGGACCCGCGCCTGCGCCGCGCTCAGGCCGCCGCCGCCATAGGCCCTGGGCCAGGTGGGCGCGCCCCAGCCCTTGTCGGCCATCCGCTTGCGCCACAGCTCGGCGTCCCCGCCGGGACGCTCGCCGCTCATCATCAACGCCTCGGCGAGGCGCTCGGCGTCCCGGCGCAGGGAGGCGGGGAAATTCTCTTCCAGCCACGACCGGGCCTCGCCGCGGAAGCCCTCGAGCTCGCCACCGAAATCAGCCATGGATCGGACTCCTCGAGAAATGTTTCGTTCCTCCCTCCCCATGAAGGGGAGGGAGGGAATGAATATCGACTCTCACTTCGGCTTCACCGGATCGGGGAGGCCAAGGACGCGCTTGGCCACGACGTTCACGTTCACTTCCGAGGTGCCGCCTTCGATGGAATTGCCCTTCGATCGCAGCCAGCCGCGCGCCGCCGCCAGTTCACCGGCGCTGAAGCCCTCGCCCTCCCAACCAAGGCCCTTCGCGCCCATCGCTTCGACCATGAGTTCGGAGCGTTCCTGCGCCAAGGTGGCGGCGGCGTACTTGATGATCGAGGTGGCGGCGCTGGGCCCGCCCGTCTTCGCCTCGGACGCGAGCCGCCGCAAGGTGAGATAGAAGCTCTGGAAGTCCATCTTGTTGGCGGTGATCCGCCGGCGAAGGTCGCGATCGGCCAACACGCCGGTCTCGTCCAATCCCACATAGCGCCGGGCGATCTGGCCGAGGTCGCCGGCCGCGCCGCCGGCGCCGCCGCCACCGCCGAATCCGCCGGAGATGTTCTGACGCTCGTATTGCAGGAGGCGCTTGGCGATCTCCCAGCCGCCGTTGATCTGGCCCACCAGATTGTCCTTGGGGATCTTCACGTCGGTGAAGAACGTCTCGCAGAACGGGGAGTCGCCGGAAATGAGCCGGATCGGCCGGGTCTCGACCCCATCGCTCGCCATGTCGATGAGCACGAAGCTTATGCCCTCGTGCTTCCTGGCTGTGTCGGTGCGCACGAGGCAGAAGCACCAGTCCGCCTTGTTGGCGTAGGAGGTCCAGATCTTCTGCCCGTTGATCAGCCAATGATCGCCCTTGTCCTCGCAGCGGGTCTGCAGGGAGGCGAGGTCGGAGCCCGCGCCCGGCTCGGAATAGCCCTGGCACCAGCGTATTTCGCCGCGGACGATCTTTGGCAGGTGTTCCTGTTTCTGCGCCTCGGTCGCGTATTCGAGCAGCACCGGGCCGAGCATCCAAAGGCCGAACGAGGCCAGGGGCGCGCGGTAACCGCCGGCGGCGATTTCCTGCTCCAGAACCCTCGTCTGCTCGGCGCTCAGGCCGCCGCCGCCGTATTGCGTCGGCCAGGTAGGCGCGGTCCAGCCCTTCTCGCCCATCCGCCGCATCCAGGCGAGGTGGCGATCCTCGCTCGCGGCGAGGGCCCTGCCGCCCCACATCGCCTCGGGATCGACGGGGAACCTTGGATCCTTGAGCTCCGGCGGGTAGTTGGCCGCGAGCCACGCCTTCACCTCGACGCGAAAGGTCTCGATATCCGAGCCGCCGAAGTCGGCCATCCTCGCTGATCTCCCGTTGTCGCGCGTCCAAGGCTTGTCGATCTCACTTTCCGTCCAGGCGCCGCGAGCGTCAAGGCGCGCACCGTGTTCGTGAATTTCGCCGATGCCGTTATGATCGGCGTGGACCGAACCATCGCCCATCGAAGGAGCCGGATGCGCTGGCTGCGAGAACTCCGCCCGGCCTTCCTGGGCGCCGCCCCCAATCTGCTGGCCATCCTGGTCGCCGCCGCGGGGGTCCTGCTGCTGGCTTCCGGCGCGACGCCGTCCGATCCGATGCGCTTCGCCTGGCTGGCCAGTCACGCGCCGATCCTGCTCATCGAGGTCAGCCATTTCGTCTCCAGCCTGCTGGGCGTTGTTCTTGTCATGCTCGCCTTCGGTCTTTCGCGGCGGCTCGGAGGCGCCTGGGCGGCCAGTCTGGTGGTGCTCTTCGCGGCGGCTGTCCTCGCCCTGTTCAAGGGCTTCAACTGGGAAGAGTCGGTGGCGCTTCTGGCGGTGTTCGCCATCGCAGCGCCCTGCCGGGACGCCTTTCCGCGCTGGGCGCGTCTTTCGCGGCTGGAGATCACCCCTGGATGGCTGCTGTCGGCCGTGGCGGCGATCGCCGGGGCGGGCCTGGCGGGCTGGTGGTCTTTCCAGAACCTCGACCGCACCGACCAGTCGGTGCTGAACGAGCTGGGCGATCCGGACCGGGCGATCAGAGCCTCGGCCGGCGCGGCGGTGTTCCTGCTCGCCCTGGGCGTGTGGCGGCTGCTGGCGACACCGGCCACGCCGCGGGTTGTCGGGGAAACCGACCCGGACTTTTCGCGGGTGAGGGCGATCCTCGCCGGCGCGCGGTGCGCCGAGCCCGGGTCCAATCTCGCGCTGCGGGGGGACAAGCGGTTTCTCTTCTCGCCATCGGGTTCGAGCTTCCTGATGTTCGGGGTCCGGGGAAGATCATGGATCGCCCTGGGTTCGCCGGTGGGTCTGCGCGAGGAGCGGCTGGACCTGCTGTGGCGTTTCCGCGAACTGGCCGACGGACACGCCGCGAGGCCCGGGATCTATGCGGTCGGCCCCGAAGACTTGCCGGACCTGGTGGAGCTGGGCTTCTCGATCCAGAAGATTGGCGAGTCCGCCGCCGTGCCGCTCGACAGTTTCGCCATCGAGGGCAGACGGCGAGGCAATCTGCGGCGAAGCTGGCGCAAATCGGGCGAGGAGGGCGCCTGTTTCGAAGTCGCGGGCGCCGGAGGCTGCCGGGGCCTGATGGGCGAGCTGAGGGGGGTCTCCGACGAGTGGATGGCCCATCACGCCGGCGGCGAGAAGAGCTTCTCCATGGGGGGATTCGAGCCCGCCTACATCGCGGAATTCCCGATCGCGGTAGTCCGGGTGGGCGGCAGGCCGGTAGCCTTCGCGAGCCTGTGGACGACCGCGGCGCGCACCGCCTTCTCCATCGACCTGATGCGCTATTCCGACGCCGCGCCGAAGAACATCATGGATTACCTGTTCGTCGAGCTGATGCGCTGGGGCCGCGATCAGGGCTATGTCGCCTTCGAGTTCGGCATGGCGCCCCTGGCGGGCCTGGAACATCGCCCGCTGGCCCCGATCATGTCGCGGGTCGGCCGGCTGCTCTTCGAGCGGGGCGAGGAGATCTACAACTTCCGTGGCGTCCACCGCTTCAAGGACAAATACGACCCGGTCTGGCAGCCGCGCTACATGGCCGCCCCGCACAAGTGGGCGATCCCGATCCTGATGGCCGATGTCGGCCTGCTGTCCTCCGGGGGGATCGCCGGTATCGGCAGGCGCTCCAAGCGTCCCGCTGTGGCGGCGGCCTAGGGATCAGCGCGCCTAATGCAACCGGCTACAATCGTTATTCATGAACTGGTTGCGCGTCCCGCCACATGCTCCACATCATCGGGGCGTCGGGGCGGGCGCGGTGTTCGGCGATGACCTCGAAGCCATTGCGGCGATAAAAACCGACGTTGCGCTTTGTCTGGGTCTCCAGGTAGGCGGCTTCGCCCGCGGCGTCGAGCCGGTCGGTGGCGACTTTGAGCATGCGCGAGCCGACGCCGTGGCCCTGGGCCCACGGCTGCACCCCGAGGAACCAGAGGTAGGCGTGGCGCCGGTCCTTGGGATGGTGCTTGTCCATGGTCGCGCGCATCGCGGCGAGCCGGCCGAAGCGCGCGAAACCGGTGGCCCGCAGCATCACCGGCAGGGTGCGCAGTTCATCGAGCAGGGGCGCCGGCCCGACGAATTCGAAGGGCATCCAGATCGCCGCCGCGCCGCCGCAGGCCGGCCGCTCGATCCGCCCCACCGGCCAGGCCATCTTGCGCACCATGAAGGAAAAGAGGTGGTCACGGGCCTCGTTCCGCCCGGCGTCGTCGCGCAGAAACCAGTCGAACAGCGGATCGGCCGCGAAGGCCGCGGAAAGATCGGCGGCGACAGCGGCGAGATCGCCATCGCTGGCCTCGACCGGGCGCTCCGCATCGCGGCGCATGGTTTCGATATCGATCATCGCCCCTTCCTCAAGTTCCAGATCAGATCCTCTCGGAAATGGCGATCGCCGCGCGGCAGCCGGCGCGGATGACGCCGGAAAGGATGCGGTAGCCGGGCGCCTCGCGCGCGCCGGCGGCGATGGCCTCGTCGCGATGGGCGAGCTCCTCGGCGCGGAAATGGGCGAGTTCGGCGGCGAGCACCGGGGCCCGCTCCTCCAGTTCGACGATCTGACCGGCGTAATGGGCCTCGATGACATCCTCGACCGCTTCGGTGCAGGCGTGCGCCGCCTTCTCGCCCATCAGCGCCGTGCCGACGCCAAGGGCGAAGCCAGCGGCGCGCCACAGCGGCGCCATCAGGGTGGGGCGCACCTGCGCCTCGGTCAGCATCAGCTCGAAGCGGGCGAGATGCCGAGCCTCGTGGGCCTCCATCCGCGCCAGATCCTGGCTTATCGCGTTTCGGCCGCCCGATTCCATCACCGCGAGCTGGCCACGGTAGATGTTGACCGCGGCCAGTTCGCCGGCGTGATCGACGCGCAGGATCTCCGCGAGACGCAGGGCCGGCCCATGCGGCCCGGGACGCGGTGGCAAGGGCGCGGTCATGGCGCCGGCTTTCGCGCCGCGGCGATCACGCTGAGCACGCCCAGGCCGAGGGAGAGCAGGGCGTTCCACCCGGCCATGGAGAGGCCGAGGAACACCCACGCCGGCTTGTCGCAGGCCGGGATCGACATCTTCGCCCCGTGGATCAGGGCGGCGAGATCGGCGCTGCTCACCTGGCCCCTGCCGCTGCACGCCGCGGGGCCCGGCCACCATTTCCACTCGACGCCGGCGTGCCAGGCCGCCAAGCCCGCGCCATAGAGGAAGATCACGCCAAGGCCGACGCAGGCGATCCGCGTCCCGCGGGCCTTCCACGGGGTGAAGCCGGCCGCCACGCCGAGCCCCGCCAGGCCGAGCGCGATCCAATAGACCTCGCGCTGCTTCAGGCACAGCGTGCACGGGGCCAGGTGGCCGAAGGTCTGGAAGGCATGCGCCACCGCCAGGGCGGCCGCGCTGAGCAGCAGTGCGATCAGCGGCCAGTGTCTGGAAAGCGCCCTCATCGCGGCGATATGGCCGAAAACGGCCCTCAGTGTAAGAGCCGCAGGGCTACGATCAGGCCGATGATGACCAGGGCGACGGCGCTCGCCACCAGGGCCAGGCGCTTTTCGACGAAGGTGCGGATCGGCTCGCCATAAGCGCGCAGGAGGCCGGCGACGAGAAAGAAGCGAAGGCCGCGGATCAGGATCGAGGCGCCGAGAAACAACCCATAGTTGAGCTTGAACATCCCCGAAGCGATCGCGGTCACCTTGTAGGGGATGGGAACGGCGAGCATCACCACGCCCCACTGCCGATACCAATGCTCGAAGCTCGCCGCGTTCCCGCCGGTGAGGGCGATCAGCCAGGCGCCGACGGGGCTGAGGAAATATCCGACGCCATAACCGATCGATCCTCCGAACACCGAGGCGATCAGACAGATGCCGGCGTAGCCCCAGGCGCGATCGCGTCTGGCCAGCACCAGGGGCATCAAGAGGACATCGGGAGGTATCGGGAAGAACAGGCCCTCGGCGAAGGCGAGGACGGCGAGCCACCGCGGGCCGTGGGACGATGCGGAAAGGCGCATCACCCAGTCGTAGGAACGTCTCAGCATCCGCCCCTGTTAGCGAAGGGTCGCGGCCTTGTCCCGCGCCCTCGCCTTCTGCCGCGTGGTTTGCGATGCTAGTTTGCCGATCGCCATTCGGAGCCCGCCGATGAACGCTTCAGTCCTCGCCAAGCCGGACCTGTTCGACAACCCGCTGGGGACCGACGGTTTCGAGTTCGTGGAATTCACCTCCGACGCCCCGGATCGCCTCGGGGGGCTGTTCGAGATGATGGGATTTGCCGCCGTTTCGCGGCACCGCTCGAAAAACGTCCTCCGCTTCGCCCAGGGCGACGTCAATTTCCTGCTCAACATGGAGCCCGCGGGCCAACCGGCGGCGTTCCGCGCCCAGCATGGTCCCTCGGCCAACGCCATGGCGTTCAGGGTCAGGGACGCGGCCGCGGCGCTGAAGCTCGCGGTGGAGCGCGGGGCCAAGCCGGTCTCCGGTCCGGTCGGGCCGATGGAGCTCAACATCCCGGCGATCGAGGGGATCGGCGGCTCGAACCTCTATCTCGTCGATCGCTATGGAGCGAAGGCCATCTACGATGTCGACTTCGTGCCGATCGAGGGCGCGCCTGCCACGCCGCCGGGTGTCGGCGTCACCTATCTCGACCACCTCACCCACAACGTCCATCGCGGGCAGATGGCGAGGTGGGCGGAGTTCTACGAGCGGATCTTCAACTTCCGCGAGATCCGCTATTTCGACATCGAGGGGGCGCAGACCGGCCTCATCTCCAAGGCGATGACCAGCCCCTGCGGCAAGATCCGCATCCCCTTGAACGAGAGCCAGGACGAACATTCCCAGATCGAGGAGTTCCTCAGGGACTACCGCGGCGAGGGCATCCAGCACATCGCGCTCGGCGTCGCCGACATCTACGAGACGGTGGAGACCATGGGCGGGCGGGGCGTGAAGTTCCAGGATACTCCCGACACCTACTACGAGCAGCTCGACGCCCGGGTCCCAGGGCACGGGGAGAACCTGCAGCGGCTGCGCGCCGACCGCATCCTCGTCGACGGCGCGCCGACCGAGGGCCAGGGGCTGTTGCTGCAGGTATTCACCCAGAACATGATCGGGCCGATCTTCTTCGAGATGATCCAGCGCAAGGGCAACGAGGGCTTCGGCGAGGGCAACTTCAAGGCCCTGTTCGAGTCCATCGAGGCCGACCAGGTCCGTCGCGGCGTCCTGCCCGCCAAGGGCGACTAGCGGTGGCGAAAGGTAATTGGCTACCGGTGCGCGGCGCGCAGGGAGAGCACTCGCGGCAGGCGCACGCCGACATGCCGGCCGGAACCTTCGAGCGCGAGGTCTCCAAGGAAGGCTTCTTCGGGCCAACCGCCTTCTTCCACCACCGTCGCCCGCCGACCGGCTGGACGAAGTTCGAGGGCCCGTTGCGCCCGCGCGCCTTCGATCTGGCCGCGCTCAACCAGGCCGCGCCTTCGCCGTGGGATGCGCCGCGGATCCTCGGCAACGCCAAGCTGGAGATCCGCTTCTGGAAGCTCGCGCAGGCCATGCCCGCCCTGGCGCGCAACGCCGACGGCGACCAGCTCCTGTTCGTCCACGAGGGGCGCGGCGACCTCTTCTGCGACTACGGCCATATCGCTTTCGAGCCCGGCGACTATCTCTATCTGCCGCGCGGCACGATGTGGCGTCTGGCGCCGCAATCGCCCGCGTCGGTGCTGATGATCGAGGCGACGAATGGCCACTACACCCTGCCCGAGCGGGGAATGCTCGGCCCCCACGCCCTGTTCGATCCGGCGATGCTCGACACCCCGGTGATGGACGAGGCCTTCCGCGCCCATCAGGACGAGGCCGGCGAATTCGTCGTCGCGATCAAGAAACGCGGCGAGGTTTCGAAGGTGAGCTATCCTTACAATCCGTTGGACGCCGTCGGCTGGCACGGCGACCTGGCGCCGGCGCGGCTCAATGTCCGCGCGATCCGCCCGGTGGCGAGCCATCGCTATCACCTGCCGCCATCGGTCCACACCACCTTCGCCGCCGACCGGTTCGTCGTCTGCACCTTCACTCCGCGCCCGTTCGAGACCGACTCCGGGGCGCTGAAGGTGCCCTTCTTCCACAACAACGACGACTACGACGAGGTGCTGTTCTACCACGCCGGCGACTTCTTCAGCCGCGACAACATCGCCGCCGGCATGATGACCTTCCATCCCAGCGGCTTCACCCACGGGCCTCATCCCAAGGCCCTGAAGAACATGCTTGTCGCCGCCAAGCCCGCCACCGACGAATATGCGGTGATGATCGACGCCCGCGATCCCCTCGACGTCGGCGAGAGCGCCGCGGCGGTGGAAAACGGCGCCTACGTCGACAGCTGGAAGAGCCCGGAGTGAAGCTCGCCTCCCTGAAGGCGGGGCGGGACGGGGCGCTGGTGGTGGTCTCGCGGGATCTCGCCTGGTGCGCCGGCGCCGAGACGGTCGCGCCTACCCTGCAGGCGGCGCTCGACGAGTGGGAGCGGTGCGAGCCGCTGCTGCGAGGCCTCGCCGAGAGCCTCGGACACAATGCGCTTCCCCGCCGGCGTTTCCACGAGAGCGAGGCGGCGAGCCCGCTGCCCCGGGCCTACCAGTGGGCCGATGGCTCGGCCTACGTGAACCATGTGGCCCTGGTCCGGCAGGCAAGGGGCGCGGAGATGCCGGCGAGCTTCTGGACCGACCCCCTGATGTACCAGGGCGGGTCCGACGGGTTTTTGGGGCCGCGCGAGCCGATCCCGCTCGCCGACGAGGCCTGGGGCTGCGACTTCGAGGCCGAGGTCGCGGTGATCACCGGCGATGTCGCCATGGGCGCCGGGTCCGCCGCCGGACTGGCGGCGGTTCGCCTGGTGATGCTGGTCAACGATGTCTCGCTGCGCAATCTGATCCCGGGCGAACTCGCCAAGTCGTTCGGCTTCTTCCAGTCCAAGCCGGCCAGCGCCTTCTCGCCGGTTGCCGTCACCCCGGACGAACTCGGCGGCGCCTGGGCCGAGGGCAAACTATCCGGGGCCCTGGAGGTGGAGCTCAACGGCGAGCCCTTCGGCCGCGCCGATCCATCGGTCGACATGACGTTCGACTTCGGCGCGCTGATCGCCCACGCCGCCAGGACCCGCTCCCTTTGCGCGGGATCCATTGTCGGATCGGGCACGGTGTCGAATCGCGGCGCCGACGGCGGTCCGGGAAAGCCGATCGGCGCGGGCGGCGCCGGCTACAGCTGCATCGCCGAGCTTCGCACCGTCGAGACCCTCGCCGGCGGCGCGCCCAGGACGCCCTTCCTCAAGGCCGGCGACACGGTGCGGATCGAGATGCGCGGCCGGCGCCGCCGATCCCTCTTCGGCGCCATCGATCAGAAGGTTGTCGCCGCTTCGCTGTGAACCTCGCGTCTGGAACCCGGAAGGCGCGCCGCGGTTTTCCCCCGATCAGACAAGCAACCGAGGAGAACCCCATGCCTCGAGGCGACAAGGCGACATACACCGACAAGCAGGAACGCAAGGCCGACCACATCGAGAAGAGCTACGAGAGCCGCGGCGTCTCGGAGAAGGAGGCCGAACGGCGCGCCTGGGCGACGGTCAACAAGGACGACGGCGGCGGCAACGCGCTCGGCGGCCGACCGCTCGGCCTCGGCGAAGAAGGCGGCGGCGACGCGCAAGCGCAACGCCGGGCGCGACGCGCAAAGCTGAAGAACGATCGGCCGCGCGCCTTGTGAGCGGCGGCGCCGGTTGCTAGAGCCTCCAGCCGCCGCCCCAGTGGCGAAATGGTAGACGCGGCAGACTCAAAATCTGTTGGCCGCAAGGCCGTGTTGGTTCGAGTCCGACCTGGGGCACCAGCCTTCGTGGACGTAGACGCGCGAGTCTCAAAGACCCGTTCCCACAAGGAGTGTCGGTTCGATCGCGACCACCCGCGCCAACAAACGGAGAGCCGCACAAGGGTGGCGAGCGATCAAAACACCTCCGCCGGCTTCCGTGCGCGGATACGGCAAAGGGCAAATACCGACTACTTGCGGGCGCGATAGGTCCTCGATTCTTCTCCCACGATGTCCAACAGGTTGCCAATGGTCAGATGGGCGTCGATCAAGTGCAGGCCCCATGTCCTATCTACTTGGCCGCCGTCGATCACGTCCCCGTCGATGTCGTTTGCCCGTTCGCTTCCGGGCGTCGGGTGGATGGTGACGGCGAGATAAGAGCCGTGGTCATTGGCGACGCACTCGGCGGTCAAAAGGCCGGGCGTGCGCACGAAGACGGTGTCGATCTTTCGGGGTGGGTTGGTCCAGGCCTGTGAGCCAGGCACGCCTTCGAACGGGTAGCCGGCGGCGGACAAATAGGACTTCAGCTCGCCCGATCCGCCGCCGAGCGCGGCGGGATTCACGCAAGCCGCGACAGTATCTCCCTGGCCTTGGCCGAAGTGGTAGGGGTTGTTCGCCGACGGCGGGAAATCGGTCCGGAACGAGACGAAGGCGATGACGCAGCCAATCTGGCTCGCGGAATGGCACAGCGGCATGCTCTTGAATTCCCCGCCCACGTCTCGGCCCCTGGGGACCTGAAGGCTGGTCCCCATCAGGATCGCCGACACGATCCGCGCCTGAATTGGCTTGCCGTCGATTTCCATGGCTATCAACGGGGTCAGCAGGCCCGAGCCCTGGCTGTGCCCAATGAGCACCACCCCCCGACCGTGGTTGTCGTGCTCCAAATATTCGTTCCAGGCGCCGAGCACGTCCAGGTAGGCGTTGACCCCAGCATCGTGCAGCTTATCGCCAGCGTGAAGAACCCCGTTCCAGGTGATCTGCCGATACATCGGCGCGAACAGCCGGCACTTTGCACCGAAGCGGGCGAGCTGGTGCAACGCCACGCTGCGCTCTTCGGCCTCAATCGCCATGGTGGAATTGAAGCCCACGTCGTTGGAGACCGTCGGATAGACATAGAAGCAGTCGATCGGCGGGTTCGGATCGGCGTGGAAGACCTCCTTGGTCATCTTCCCATTGGGGTAGATTACGGTCGCGTCCAGATTGACTGTGCACGCATCCTGCCGGCCTGGCCGGCACAGCCAGGTCGCCGGATCGGTGTAATCGTTCTTGGGCAGGCCCGCCGTGGCCGCTGCGGGCAGAGCGCAGGCCGAACGGCTGAAGCCGCCCGCAAGCGCTGCGGCGAAGGCTAGAGTGATGGCCAGAGGCCTCGACAGAGCTTGTACCCCCTCGGAGCGCAGACGTGGCTGGCGGTCGCGGCGAGCCCTTCGGCCAAGATGACACAAATCGACATTTCGGTCGAGGTTGGCCAACTCCAGTGTGCGCTCAGGGTCGAAGATTGCCCCTCGATGACGTCCTCAAAGCGGCCATCGTTACTCGGAGAGGATAGGGTGTCGGACGTTCGACACCCGGGCGCGGGCTTGAATCACTTACACGGCTTCTTGCACACTCAATTTCACATCGTCCAAATATAAAGTTATTTCAGCTAGTTAGGCCATATTCAATCACACTCAAAATCTGTTGGCCGCAAGGCCGTGTTGGTTCGAGTCCGTCCGACCTGGGGCGCCAGCCTTCGCGCCTCCGGCGCTTCGCCTCAGCAGGGCCGTTCGTCACGACGAGGGCCGGGCATGTTTCTGGCGGGAAATGGCGTCTGTTGGCGGTCGGCGGGCATGCCGATGGCATGCGGCGGGCTGTTTTCGGGCATGCGCCGGGCGATGTTTGGGCATGTTTGGGCATGTTTTGGCATGAGATGGCGGCCGCGCGGTCCTGGCGTCCTGCGAATTTATTGTGTGAATTCTGAAACTTGATCGATTCGCTCGGCGAGGCGTCAGAGCATCCGATTTGCAGAATGGGCATGGCTGAGACCTCAGGCGCGTCTTCAGATCACATATTGCAATCAACGCCGCGCTTGTCAATATGCAAAGTCCCAAGCCCAGGAGGCGGAGACGAGAACCGAAAGGCGGCGGGCAGGGTTGGCGTTTCATCAGCCGTGGCGCGGCAGACGGACCTTCGGCGAGCTGGGGAAGGGTGTTCCGTCGTCGACCTGGTGGCTGCTGCGCGATAGCGTTGCGCGCGATCAGCCAGGGAAGGGGGCGACCATCATGAAGCTTGCGCGGCCGTTGTGGCTCGTCATCGGCCTGGGGATATTCCTGTCGCCCGCAGATGTTCGCGCCGAGCCTGTCGGGCGCATCACCGGGGTGGGCGGGGTCTTCTTCCGGAGCAAGGACCCGAAGGCCCTGGCGGCCTGGTATCGAGACGTCCTCGGGCTGACGCTCCAACCCTGGGGCGGTGCGACGCTTCGCTATGATGCGCCGGGGCGCCCGCCGTTCGTTGTCTGGAACCCCGTTCCGCAATCGACTGGCTATCTGGCCCCGTCCACGCGTGAGTTCATGATCGATTTCGCCGTCGATGATCTAGACGCCTTCCTCCGCAGGCTGAAGGCGAGGGGCGTCGTCGTGATGAAGCGTGACGATTCGGACCCGAGCGGCAGCTTTGCCTGGATCATGGATCCCGACGGGACGAAGATCGAGCTGTGGCAGCCCAGGACGAAGTAGGTCGCGTCCAGCACCTCGCCCTGGCCTCAGCCCTGTCAGCGTCCTCAGGGACGCTTCGCGGGCTCGAGCGGAATATCGCGCGCCTCGGGCGCCTGGGCCGCCTCAGCTCCGGCGCGCCGCCGCGTCCCCGCGCCTGATGCAGGGCGACCCAGCGCGTGGCGTCCTGCGGCCTCTGCAGGTCGTCGAGCACGCCGGAGGCCACCACGTCGCCGGTGAAGCCGCGCGCCGCCAGCGCCGAGGGCGCCTTGAAGGCGTGCACCACCACCGAGCGCGAACTGAACGCGTCAGTGATCATCACCGCAAAGCCCAGGCCGAGCACCAAGGCGATGAGGGCGACGAACACCTGCATCGCCGCCTTCAGCCGGTCGGTGAACCGCCGAAGCTTCAGATCGGCGAGCAGCACTCCGCGCTGTTCGTCCAGGTGCTGGGTCTGGAGGCGACCAGGCGGGTCTGCTTCTCGACAAGCGCGGCGGTGCGCGGGTCCAGGCGTTCGCGGCGTTCGGCGCCGGCGTCGGCCACCGTCGCCGTGAACGGGTTTGCGCCCAGGACCGCGGACCCTGACCCGGGTCGCCAGTCTCGGGCGAGGCGGCGCGCCTGGCAAGCTCGCGCCCGGCGCCCTGCTCGAAACATGCCCGGCTCGGGCCGGGCATCCGTTGGGATTGGCCCGTAGGGCCGCTCGGCGCCGGCGGCGTTCCCTCGCGCCCTGGACGGGTCTATTCTGGCGCAGCGCGCGAGGGGACGCCCAGGAGAGCATCATGGTGCGATGGTTCATCGCCGGCGCGGCGAGCGTGATCGTGCTGGCGCTCATCGGCGGCTATGGGGCGCTCGAGAGCGGCCTTGTCGCCGCCAACGCGGACGCCGCGCCGGGCGGCTTCGAGCTGTGGGCGGCGAGCACTTCGCTGAAAGCGACACTGCAGCGCGAGGCGCCGAAAAGCGCCAACCCCGTAACGCCAACCGACGCCAACCTCCTGGACGGGGTGAAACTCTATGGCGAGCATTGCGCGATCTGTCACGGCGCTGCAGGCGGCGACGCATCGGCCTCGCCGGTCGCCAAGGGCCTCTATCCCAAGCCCCCGCAACTGGCCACCGACGGCGTCGAGGACGATCCGGAGGGCGTCTCCTACTGGAAGATCAAGCACGGCATCCGCCTGAGCGGCATGCCGTCCTGGGGCGCATCGCTCACCGACCGGCAGATCTGGACCCTGGCCCTCTTCCTCAAGCACATGGACAAGCTCCCGCCCGCCGCGCAGGAGGCGTGGAAACAGGTGAAGAACTAGGCGCGATTTCCCCCGAGCAGGCGCCCGCCACAATCGCAACGCCAAGAGGCCGGTGGGTGGAACTCCTCGTTCAGGCCAGCATCCGGGCGACCGTCCGCGTGACGGTCTGCGGCGAATAGGGCTTGGCGATGAAGGCGCCGGAGTCCGGGATTTGCGAGGGCTTCAGCCTCGTCTCGCCGGAGGTCAGCAGAAGCAGGATCGCCGGGTGGCGGCGGTGGACGCGGCGGGCCAGTTCGACCCCGTCGATGCGCCCGGGCATGTTGATGTCGGTGAAAAGAAGGTCGATGTCATCGCGGGCGGCCACCACCTCGAGCGCCTGTTCGGCGCCGTCGGCCTCGATGACCTCGAAGCCGGCGTCCCGCAAGGTCTCGACGGCGTCCAGCCGCACCACGCCGTCGTCCTCGACGACCAGCACCGTCTGATGAGTTGTAGTCTTGCCAACCATTTGCGTTTGTAATCCGGGGCGAGCGGAGTCGTTCCCGACATCATGGTGAACAAGGATTAATTATTCTCGCCCAGCCGTCGGTCGTTCCCGCGAAATACAGTATAGCTTCACCGTAGTTCATTCAGGGAACCGGCGCGCGACGGCGGCGTTAATTCCCCAGGGCCCGGCCGGCGCATCCGCCGAGGCAAGAGGGCTGGAGGCTAGATTCAATGCTGATCACAATTCTGGAGTGGCTCGTCCTCGGCCTGGTGGCCGGGTTCATCGCCAGCAAGCTCATCAACAAGACCGGCGAGGGCCTGATCATGGACATCGTCCTGGGCGTCATCGGCGCCGTCGTCGGCGGGTTTCTCTCCACCCGCCTGTTGCACGGTCCCGCGGTGAGCGGATTGAATATCACCAGCCTGATCATCGCCGTCGTCGGATCGATCATCGTGCTGCTGGTCTACCACATGGTGATCCGCCGCCGGCGGGTCTAGTCGCCAGAAGGGCGCGGCCTCCGGACGCTCCCGGAGGCCCAAAGCCTCGGCCGCAGCGAGTTCGCAACCCTACGGATGAGGCATGGCCCAGGCTCCCTCCTCGCCTTCGATCGACGAGCGGGGGGCGATCCTCCTGGCCCAGCGCCAACGCAAGATGGCGCGGTCGGCCCACGCCTATGTGCGCGGGGCGACCGCGAAATTCTATGAGTGGCTGGAGACCTCCGCCGGCCGCGGCCTGCCGGAAGGTCCGCCGGTCTGGATCTGCGGAGACTGTCACCTGGGCAATCTGGGGCCAGTGGCCAGCGCCGACGGCGACATCGAGATCCAGATCCGCGATCTCGACCAGACGGTGATCGGAAATCCCGCCCACGATCTCATCCGGCTTGGACTCTCGCTCGCCACCGCCGCCAGGGGCTCGGATCTCCCCGGCGTCACCACCGCCAAGATGCTCGAGGAGATGATGGCGGGCTATCATTTCGCCCTGTCGGACGCCTCGGCGGCCGGCGACGACGCGAGCGACGCCAGGGCCGAGCCGCACGTCGTGCGCCAGGCTCTGAAACGCGCGGCGGGCCGGCGCTGGCGCCACCTCGCTTCGGAGCGGATCGTGGATCCGCGACCGGAGATCCCGATGGGCAAGACATTCTGGAAGCTGACCGGGCCGGAACGCGGCGAACTGAAGAGCCTGTTCGCCTCGGAAGAGGTGCGCGGGATGGTCACCGCGCTCAAGTCCAGGGATGACGACGCACCGGTGGAGGTCAGGGACGCCGCCTATTGGATCAAGGGCTGCAGCTCCCTGGGCCGCCTGCGCTACGCGGTGTTGCTGCAGGTGGGCAATGGCGGACCCGCGGACGGCGCGTTCTGCCTGGTGGACGTCAAGGAGGCCGTGCGCGCCGCCGCCCCCAGTGCGCCGGGGGCGATGATGCCTCACGCCTATGCCGATCGGGTGGTCGCCGGGGCCCGCGCCCTCTCGCCCTACCTCGGCGAGCGGATGCGCGCCGGGCGCCTGCTCGGTCGGTCGGTCGTCCTGCGCGAACTCCTGCCCCAGGACATGAAGCTCGAGATGGAGCACCTGAGCATCGCCGAGGCGATGCGCGCGGCGCATTACCTCGGGGCGGTGGTCGGCAGGGCGCATGCGCGGCAGATGGCCGGGGACGCCAGAACCTCCTGGAGCGCGGAACTGGATCGACGCTGGCCCAAGGGGCTGGACGCGCCGTTCTGGCTATGGTCCAGCGTCGTCGATCTCGTCGCCACCCACGAGGCGGCCTACCTGGAGCATTGCCGGCGCTATGTCCTGGCCGCCCAGGCGGCGTGAAGTTCACCTCCTCACTCGCGACCTGGGGCGAGAGAAGCGAGAGGAAGCTGAGATGACGCGCCTGCTGATCTACGAGCCGTCGTTCCGCCGCATCGAGGCCCGGCTCGCCGCCCATGGCGATGCGCTCAAGCCGCTGCTGATGGGCGAGGACGGATCGCTGACCCTCGCCGGCCACGCGATCGCCGTGGACGAAGCCAAGCCGCGGGCGGCATGGGCCAACGCCGAGGTGTTCGAAAGCAGCGTATCCCGCGAGTTCATGATCGCGCTTCTCAAGGCGCCGGGGCTGCAGTGGCTGCAGAGCGCGGCGGCCGGCTTCGACCATCCGGTGTTCAGCCAGCTCGCGCGGAAAGGCGTGCGCCTGACCACCAGCCACGGCCAGGCCGTGGGCATGGCCGACTACGTGCTCGCCGGGGTGCTCGACCATTTCCAGCGCGGCGCCGAGCGGCGCGCCGCCCAGGCGCAGCGGGCGTGGCGGCGCCTGCCGTTCCGCGAGCTGATGGGATCGCGATGGCTGATCGTCGGCTTCGGCGCGATCGGCCAGGCCGTGGCGCAACGCGCGCGGGCTTTCGGGGGGATCGTCACCGGCATCCGTCGGGATCCCTCGCCCCACCCCCTGGCCGAGGCGATCGCGCCGCTGGAGAGGCTGTGCGACCTTGCCGCCGACGCCGACGTGCTGGTCCTGTGCATTCCCTTGAACCAGGCGACCCGGCGCATCGCAGGCGCGCGGCTGTTCGCGGCGATGCGGGCCGGATCGGTGCTGGTCAACGTCGGACGAGGCGGTCTGGTGGACGAAGCGGCGCTCGTCGCGGCGCTCGACAAGGGCGCGCCCGGCCACGCGGTTCTCGACGTCTTCGAAACCGAACCCCTGCCGCCGGAGAGTCCGCTCTGGACCCATCCGGCCGTGAGCGTCACCGCCCACGCCTCGGGGGTGACCGCTGGCCCGGGACCGCGCAACCAGGAACTCTTCCTCGACAACCTCGCGCGCTATCTCGCCGGCGAGCCGCTGCTTCACGAGGTCGATCCGGCCGATCTCGCCTGACGGTTGCCGAGACGGCCTAAAGATACTTCCGCAGCTCCGCTGTGTAAGGCGCATAGCCGCTACGCGCATAGATATCAGCGGCGCGTCTGTTGGCGGTGAGCACGCCGATCATGACGTGTCCCAGGCCAATTCCGCGCGCTTCATCCTCGCAAGCCGCGATCAGGGCGCGGCCGACGCCGAGGCCCCGCGCGGGCTCTTCGACGAAGAGTTCGGCGATGTGGCCGAAGGCGCGTTGTTCCTCGATGACGAAGAGCGGACTCTTGCCGACGACGAAGACCGCCCAGCCGATGGCGCGGCCATCCTGGTCGGCGATGAACACGCACCCGCCGCCCTTCGCGACCTGCGCCATCAGCACCGCGTAGTGCTCGGCCGCCACCGTGGAATCCACTCGGCGGTCCGGCTCGAACACACGTTCGAAGTGCTGCGATCCTTCGATGAACGAGAGGGCGACGGTCTCATCGGACGGCAGCTTGATGTCGCGGATGCGAAAATTCATAAGAGAGACTACCACAGGCCCAAGGTCCCGAGCGCGGACCAGGATCTTCGGGTGCGCCGGGCGGAAACGGACCGCCCCTGCAACAGCCGGCTAGTGAATGACTGCGCCCATGACTTCGAAGGCGCACCACAGCCAAGCCGCCACGGCGAAGACGGCTAGCGAAACCTCGAGCCCGTTCGGCCGGTCATGCGCGCGCGGCCGCCGCTCACCGCCGGCTCGTTCCGACAGATCGATCAGAGAAGCCTCGCCGCGCATCCAGTCCCTGGTCGCCATGAGCCGTCATGCCCCATTCCGGGACGCTTCGAGCGTCGCCGAGGCGTTCAACGCAACCGGCGGACCGCGCGGCGGCCCGCGCCGCGCCGCTCAGCGCCAGCCGCGACCTTCGTTGCGCATGGCGGGCGATTGAAGGAGCTGGCCAAGATCGCGACCGCCGACGAAGCAGCGGGCGATCACCACGCCATCGGATATCCGCTCCGCCACGCAATCGACGCGACGGGCGAAGGAGGCGGCCATCAGAGTTCCCCGGTCCGCCCCGGGAATGCGCACGGCAAGGCGCACGGGAATCCACTCCTGCGGGGTCGGGCCCTTGGCGACACAGAATTCTCCGCCGTCGGTCACCTCGAGGACCGGTCCGGAAAAGCTCTCTCCGGGAGCGGGTGCGGGATTGGCGCATGCACTCGCCGCGGCGGCGCCGGGCAAGGCCAACAGCGCCAAGGCTGACACTGCGAACAGCGAACCTTTCGGATTGCCCCACATGGCGGCGATCTTCACCAGCACTGACGTCCCGCGGAGATAAACAGGTGAGGGACCGAACAGTTCCTTTGCGTTCTCTCGTGACTCCGACGGCGCAGGAAAATTGACAATCCGGCCGACCCGGCGCGAAGCTCGCCGCGCGCCGCTGCGAGAGATCGGCGCCGCCAGGAGCAGACAAGGAGGCCGGCGATGAGAATTCGGCTGTGGACCGCGGCCACGGCGATCGGCGCGCTCGTCGGCGGCGGCGCGCACGCCGCGATGACGGTGTTCGGCGGCGGCATGGCCCAGGCCTGCTCCCAGGCGGCGATCGTCGGCAAGTCCGACCTCGGCTCGATCCAGCTGTGCGATTACGCGCTGGATTCCGAGGTGCTGCAAACCCGGGACAGGGCCGGCACCTACATCAATCGAGGCGTGATGAAGTTGAGGCGCAGGGCCTATGAGCAGGCGCGCGCCGACTTCAACATCGCCATCGCCATCGCCCCGACCATCGGCGAGGGCTGGATCAACCGCGGCGCCGTCTTCGTCGGCGAGAGGCGTTACCGCGACGGCCTCAGCGATCTGAGCAAGGGCATTGAGCTCGGAGTGAAGGAGCCGGAAAAGGCCTATTACAACCGCGCCCTCGCCGAGGAGGGCCTGGACGACGAAAAAGCCGCGTATCTGGACTACCAGCAGGCCGTGACTCTCAAGCCGGGCTGGGCGCCGCCGCAACAGGAACTGCTCCGCTTCACGGTGACCCGGCGCTGATCTCCGGACGACGGCCGAGGGCCAGGGCGCTCGAGACGACCAAGGCTTGACCCGAGGGCGCGCGGGCGTAGGGTCGATTCTTCTCCGGGGTGTCCCCACTTTTCCAAGGGACTGAGAGGCCGCCTGTCGAGGCGGCGACCCGTAGCCACCTGATCCGGGTCATGCCGGCGAAGGGAGGGAAATGCGGTCGCTGCGCGGCGCCCGCCGCTTCCATCACCCCTCGCCGGCTCGGCCCGCCTTCGGCCCAAAAAAGAGAGAGGCGCGTCGCACCCGTCATGAACATCCAGGCGCCGATCGCCACGGCGGTCCCCACCGGCGAGCGTCCCGGATCGCGCAAGGTCTTCCAGGCCGGCGTGCTCCACCCCTGCCTGCGCGTGCCGTTTCGCGAAGTCGCCGTCCATCCCTCGGCGGGCGAGCCGGCGCTGACCCTCTATGACCCTTCGGGGCCCTACACCGATCCGGCGGCGGCGATCGATATCGCCAAGGGACTGGAGCGGACGAGGGACGCCTGGGTGCTGGCGCGCGGCGATGTCGAGACCGCGCCGGTGCGCGCGGCGAAGCCCGAGGACAATGGCGGCGCCAAGGGACGGCGGCTCGCGCCGCAATTCCAGGGCCCGCGCGCGCCCCTGCGGGCCCGGCCCGGCCGAGCGATCACCCAGCTGCAATACGCCCGCGCCGGCGTCGTCACCGCCGAGATGGAATATGTGGCGATCCGCGAGAATCTGCGGCGAGAGGCCGGCGCCCAGGTCATCCGTGACGGCGAGGACTTCGGGGCGCAGATCCCCGACTTCGTGACCCCACGGTTCGTTCGCGACGAAGTGGCGCGCGGGCGGGCGATCATTCCGGCCAACATCAACCATGGCGAGCTCGAGCCGATGGCGATCGGCCGTAATTTCCTGGTCAAGATCAACGCCAACATCGGCAATTCGGCGGTGCTCTCGTCGGTCGCCGACGAGGTCGACAAGATGGTCTGGGCGATCCGCTGGGGCGCCGACACGATCATGGACCTCTCCACCGGCCGCAACATCCACAACATCCGCGAATGGATCATCCGCAATTGCCCAACGCCGCTGGGAACGGTGCCGATCTATCAGGCGCTGGAGAAGGTCGGCGGGGCGGCCGAGGACCTCAACTGGGAGGTGTTCCGCGACACCCTGATCGAACAGGCCCAGCAGGGCGTGGACTATTTCACCATCCACGCCGGGGTCCGCCTGGCGTTCGTGCCCCTGACGGCGAGCCGCGTGACCGGAATCGTCAGCCGGGGCGGCTCGATCATGGCCAAGTGGTGCCTGGCGCACCACCGCGAGAGCTTCCTCTACGAGCGCTTCGAGGACATCTGCGAGATCATGGCCGCCTATGACGTCTCCTTCTCACTCGGCGACGGCCTGCGGCCCGGCTGCATCGCCGACGCCAACGACGCCGCCCAGTTCGCCGAGCTGGAGACCCTGGGGGAACTGACAAAGGTTGCCTGGAAGCACGGCGTCCAGGTGATGATCGAGGGCCCCGGCCACGTGCCGATGCACAAGATCAAGGCCAATATGGAAAAGCAGCTGAAGGCGTGCCACGAGGCGCCCTTCTATACCCTGGGACCACTCACCACCGACGTCGCGCCCGGCTATGACCACATCACCTCGGCGATCGGCGCGGCGATGATCGGCTGGTTCGGCACCGCCATGCTCTGCTACGTGACGCCCAAGGAGCACCTGGGCCTGCCCGACCGGGAGGACGTCAAGCAGGGGGTGATCGCCTACAAGATCGCCGCCCACGCCGCCGACCTCGCCAAGGGCCACCCCTCGGCGCGCTTCTGGGACGACGCCCTCTCGAGGGCCAGGTTCGAGTTCCGCTGGGAGGACCAGTTCAACCTCGGCCTCGATCCGGAGACGGCGCGGGAGTTCCACGACGAGTCCCTGCCCAAGGAGGCGATGAAGACCGCCCACTTCTGCTCGATGTGCGGGCCGAAGTTCTGCTCGATGAAGATCAGCCAGGAGATCCGCGACGCCGCGGGGGCGCAGAACGACGTCGCTTCGGCGGGGATGGTGCAAATGGCCGAAAAATTCCGCGCCGGCGGCGGCCAGATCTACGTGGAGACGAAACCCTGATTAGCAAAGATTGCCAACCGGGTTAATCCCACGAAATGGCGACCCGCAACGTCAGTCTCACCGCCCCCCTGGACCGCTTTGTCGAGGATCTGGTCACCTCGGGCGAATTCCAGAACGCCAGCGAGGTTGTCCGCGAGGGACTTCGGCTGCTCAAGCGCCGCACGGAAGTCGACGCGGCGAAACTCGAACGCCTCAAGGGCCTGATCCAGGAAGGCGTGGTCGAACTGGATCGAGGTGAAGGCGAGGTCGTCGAGGACCTGGGAGCCTGGTTCGACGGCATTGAGGCGGAGCTCGACGGTCGTTGACGCCGGTCACCGTCGCGCCTGCCGCAAGGCGCGACGTGAGAGACATCCTGCGCTGGAGCGACAGCCAGTTCGGCCGGCAAGCGCGTGACCGATATCGGCGGTTCATCGAACGCGCCTGTGTCGATCTGAGGTCCGACCCCGCGCGACCGGGGGTACAACGTCACCAGGACATGGCCGCCGACCATTTTCTATACCACCTGCGTCACGGTCGCAGCCTGTCGCCTGCCGACCGCGTCGCATCGCCCCGGCATTTTCTCGCTTTCCGCCATCGGGGGGACCACATCGAGATCGTCCGGATTCTCCACGACGCCATGAACCTGCCCAGTCACTTGAACCGAGGCTGATATTGCTCGCGGAGCCACTCTGCAGAGGTTGAATTCGTGTCCTCGCAAGCTGGTTCGCGGCGATGCGCATCGCGTGGACGGCGCCGCCGATCACCTCTGCGGCGGTTGACTGGCCTTGGAGCCCTTGGCCCTCGCGCTGCGATGAACCACCATATGCATGGACGAACCAATGCGATTGGACCACATGCGGCGCGTTGGTTTGATCACGGCCCTGTGCACCGTGACGATGTCCGGCGCGCCCAGGCGGCTCAAGCTTGACGCGTCTTTCGTCAGGGCATACCTGACTGTCAGGAATATCCTGACAAGGGACTCTTCATGGCCGATACCGAAACCCCGGCGCCGCCGCCCCTGCCGCAGTACCGCAAGCCGGAGGTCGTGTTCTGCTCGTTCTGCCTCAAGTCGCAGGACGACGTCGCCAAGATGGTCGCCGGCCCGGCGAACATCTTCATCTGCGACGAGTGCGTCGCGATGAGCGCCGAATACATGGCCGGACGCACGCCCGACCGGTCGAAGTACACCCCGCCCAACGAGCTGCCGACCGAGCGTCTGCTCGCCCAGCTCAAGGCCGTGGACGAATCCCGCGAAGGCAAGGGCAGCCAGCTGCAGTGGCTGGTCGACACCCTGCGCGCCAGGGAGGTGAGCTGGGCTTCGATCGGCGCGGCCCTGGGGGTCTCGCGGCAGTCGGCGTGGGAGCGGTTTTCCTGAGCGGCGGCGAGGCCCCGCCGGCCCCCGGCGCGAGGATCGCCGGGGAGAGTTTCACCGCCGCGCAATGGGACGAGGCCGATCTCGGCGAGGCGGTGTTCGAGGACTGCGTCTTCGAGGCCGCCCTGTTCACCACCGCCGACCTCTGCGGCGCGCGGTTCGTCCGTTGCCGCCTGGCCAGGTGCGCCTTCGCCCACGCCGACCTGCGCGGGGCGCAATTCACCGATTGCGTCTTCGCCGCCGCCGAGGGCCGCCTCGGCGTCTCCTTCGCCTTCGGCCGCCTGGAGGAGAGCCGGTTCACGCGCTGCGACCTCACCCACGCGCGTTTCGAGGCCGCGAGCCTCTATGCGGCGGCCTTCGCCGACTGCAACCTGACCGGCGCGCAGTTCGCGCGGGCCACCTTTTTCCGCGCCTTCGGGCGCAGCGTGGTGCGCACCGCCGCCGCCTTCGTCGACTGCGACCTGACCCTGGCGGACCTTTCCGGCGCGGGGCTCGCGGGCTGTGACCTCAGCCGCAGCCGGCTGCGCGAAGCCGACCTCACCGGCGCCGACCTGGAAGGCGCGATCCTCGCCGGCGGCGATCTCTTCCAGGCCCTGGTCGACGGCGCCAGGCTCGCCGGCGCCGACCTGCGCGGCGCCGAGGTCAGCGGCCTGGACCTGCGGCGTCTCGCCAGTTCGCAGGATCTCAAGATCACCGCGGCGCAGCAGTTCCGCCTGCTCGACGCCCTGGGCGTGGACGTCCATCCCGACCCATAGTCATTCGCCACAAACGAGCTCGAGATCGGCCAAGTAAGTTCGGTGAGGCGGCGCGCACCTGGGAAGGCGACCTCTCCGATCAATGGTCCGCGACTCATCGCGCCTCTCCAGATTGTGTGAGAGCCATTTTCGGTCCAGCATTGGACTTCGGCCGAGGAAGCGACAGATCGGCGAGCTGGCGTGAAGCCGCGCTCTTGGGAACCGACTCCCCGCTTGTCGATGCGCCTGGCGATCCCGGACCCGGGCGCGCCTGCCAAGTGACGCCGAAATGCCCCGGCAAGGCGTCATGGCGCGTGGCAGCTTTACTGCGTCGCTCTATCGCAAGCCTGCCAAGCGGGAATGAGTCAGAATGGCGCGGTTGTCACCGCGGGAGCTTCAACCATGGCCGGAACGGTTCGCCACTTCTCCATCAACGCCGACGACGTCCCACGCGCCAAAAGCTTTTACGAGTCCGTGTTTGGCTGGAGCTTCGAGCCCTGGGGACCGCCTGATTTCTACCTGATCAACAACGCTGGAGTAGGGGGCGCCTTGCAGGGCCGGCACGAGATCAAGCCCGGGGTCAGGATGCTGGGCTTCGAAGTCACCATGGCGGTGGCGGACATCGACGCCACCCTGGCCGCTGTGGAGGCCGCCGGCGGCAAGATCATCATGCGGCCCCATCACATCGAGACCGTCGGAACGCTGATCTGGTTCGAGGACACCGAGGGCAATTTCGTGGGTGCGATGAAATTCGACAGGGACGCGGCCGATTGAGCGACATCAGCGAAGGTTTCAGCGTTCGCTCATTGGCCGAGACCTATCGCGACGGCGGCCACATTGGCCGCCACCACCATCCCTGGGGACAGCTTGCCTATGCCACGAAGGGGGTGATGCGCGTGGTGACGCCAAGCGTCGCCTGGCTCTCGCCCCCGACCCGGGCGATCTGGCTTCCGCCGCGACTCACCCACGAGATCTGGATGCAAGGCGAGACGGCCCTGCGCACGCTCTACATTGCTCCTGGGCCCGCCGCCGCCCTGCCGTTGGCGGCGGTGGTGCTGGAAGTCGCGCCCCTGCTGCGAGAGTTGATCCTGCACATCCTCACCCTGGGTATGCTGGCCCGCGGGCGCCCCGAGCATGATCGCCTGTGCGGCCTGCTGGTCGATCTGCTGGTTCAGGCGCGGCCGCAGGATCTGGCCCTGCCGCTGCCCCGCGACCGCCGCGCCCTGGTCCTGGCCGAGCGGTTGCGGGCCGCGCCGGAGGCGCACACGGAGCTTGGCGCCCTGGCCCGCGAGGCGGGCGCAAGCCTTCGCACGTTCCAGAGGCTGTTTCCGCGTGAGACGGGCCTTACCGTGGAAGCCTGGCGGCAAAAGGCCCGGCTGATCCACGCCATCGCGGCGCTGTCCGGCGACGCCAGCGTCACCAACGCCGCCCTCGATTGCGGCTATGACAGCCAGAGCGCCTTCATCACCGCTTTCAGGCGGCAATTCGGCGTCACGCCGGGGCGCTACCCATCGGCACGCTAGTCTGCGGCGTCGGGCGGCCGCACGCGCGGCCTATGCGCCGCGCCGCGCGGGTGTATGCTCTGCCGAAAGCTGCTTCGCGACGGGACCGGGGTCCCCGGCATGGCGCAACAGGGTTTTGATCGCAGAATGTTCGCCGCCGCCCTCGCGGCGGGCGCGGCCGGCGCGTTCGGCGCGGGTAGCGCCGTCGCCGGGGCGATCGTCGATGTCTCGCCCTCCTCGCGGCTCACCCCGCTGGACGAGCAGACCTACTATCCGCCCACCAGCCTTAGCACCGTGGCGGACATCTATCGGCGGATGACCGCGGCGGTGGGCGTGAACGGGGCCGGGCCCTTCGCCTTCGTGGTCGACACCGGCGCCAACCAGTCGGTGATCTCACGGGAGCTGGCGCTGAAACTCGGCCTGCCGGACGGACCGCCCGCGCCGCTCAACGGCGTGGCGGGCATCGAGGTCGCGCCCACCACCACCGCCGCCCTGGTCGTCGGCGGGCGGATGCTGCCGGCGGCGACGCTGTCGGTCCTGCCGCAGGCGGCGATCGGTGGCAACGGCATGCTCGGGCTGGACACGCTGGAGGGCGACCGGCTCACCCTGGATTTCAGGGGTCAGACCCTGCGGATCGAGAGCGGCGGCCGGCTGTGGCGCGACTCGCGCGAAGTCACCATCAAGGCCCAGCGGCGCGATGGCCAGCTCACCCTGGTCGACGCCGACCTGGCGGGCATTCCCCTGATCGCCTTCCTCGATTCCGGGGCGCAGAACACGATCGGCAACATGGCGCTGCGCTCCCTGGCCATCACCCGCCATCCGACGATGGTGTGGAGCGCCACGCCGATCATCAGCGCCACCGGCCAGACGATCGACGCCGAGATCGCCGACCTGCCGGCGCTGCGCCTGGGCGGGATGCGCCTGCCCAACTGGCCGGTCGCCTTCGCCGATCTGCACACCTTCAAGATGTGGAATCTGACCGACAAGCCGGCGATCCTGATGGGCGTCGATGTCCTGAGCCGGTTCCAGCAGGTGTGCCTCGATTTCGCCCGCAACGAGGTGCGTTTCCGCCTGCCCAACTCCGCGTGGTGAGGCGGCGAGCGCGCCGGGCGCGCGTGGCGAGGATCGCCGCGGAACAGAGATGGGCCTGGCGGCGCGGCTGAGGCGCGAGGCGCGCTTCGCCGTCGGCCTGCTGCGCACCCTGGCGCGGGTGGCGACGATCCGCGCCGGCTCCAAGACGCTGATCTGCGACGATCTGGAGCGGGCGGTGGATCGCTGGCGCGATCGCGCCGCGATCAGCCTGGACGGTGAAGGCTTCAGCTACGGCGAACTCGACGCGGCGGCCAATCGCTACGCCCACTGGGCGAGGGCGCAGCGACTGGCCCGCGGCGAGATCGTCGCCGTCGTGCTCGCCAACCGGCTCGACTACCTGGCCATCTGGTACGGCTTGGCGAAGGTCGGGGTGGTGGCGGCGCTGATCAACGACGAACTCGTCGGGGCCACGCTCGCCCACTGCCTCGAGGCGTCGCGCGCCGCGCATTGCATCCTTGATGCGCGGACGCGGCCGAGGTTCGACGCCGTGCGGCCCAGCCTCGCCTCGCCCATGGTCCGCTGGATGTTGGAGGCGGCGGACGGCGGCGAGGAGGATCTCGCCGCGGCCCTGAGCCGCCTTTCCCCCTCGCGGCCGCCGCGCTCCCTGCGCGCGGGGATGACGGCCCGGGACACCGCCCTGCTGATCTTCACCAGCGGCACCACCGGCCTGCCCAAGGCGGCGCGCGTCACCCACCTGCGCGCGCAGCTCTACATGCGCGGCTTCGCCGGCGCGACCGGGGCGCGGCCGGACGACCGGCTCTATCTCGCCCTGCCGCTCTACCACGCCACCGGCGGACTCTGCGCCATGGGCGCGGCCCTGCTCAACGGGGCGTCGGTCGCGTTGCGGCGGGACTTCTCGGCGCACCGTTTCTGGGCTGATGTCACGGCCGAGCGCGCGACGCTCTTCGTCTATATCGGCGAGCTCTGTCGCTACCTCGTCAACCAGCGTCCGGGGCCGGCGGAGGCGGCGCACAGCCTTCGCCTGGCGTTCGGCAACGGCCTCGCGCCCGACGTCTGGACGGCGCTCGAGCGCCGTTTCCGCATCCCGCGGATCCTCGAGTTCTACGGCTCCACCGAGGGCAATGTGTCGATGTTCAATTTCGACGGAACCCCGGGCGCGATCGGCCGCGCGCCGCGGTTTCTGCGCGCCCTGTTCAATGTCGCCCTGGTCCGTTTCGATCTCGATCGCGAGGCGCCGCTGCGGATCGCGAACGGCCTGTGCATGCGCCCTGCCCTGGGCGAGACCGGCGAATGCGTCGGCAAGATCGGCGCGGGTGCGCGCAGCGCCTACGCCGGCTACGTCGATGCCAAGGCGAGCGAGGCCAAGGTGTTGCGCGACGTCTTTCGGCGGGGCGACCGGTGGTTTCGCACCGGCGATCTGATGCGTCAGGACGCTGAAGGCTATTTCTATTTCGTCGACCGGATCGGCGACACCTTCCGCTGGAAGGGCCAGAACGTCTCGACCACCGAGGTCTCCCAGGTTCTGCTCGAGGCCCCTGGGGTCCTCGAGGCCACTGTCTACGGCGTCGCGGTCGCCGGCCACGACGGTCGGGCCGGGATGGCGGCGCTGGTCGTCGGTCCTGAGTTCGATCTGCGGAACCTGGCTTCGCGAATCGATACGGTCTTGCCGTCCTACGCCCAGCCCGTGTTCCTGCGCCTTATGCCGCGCATCAACACCACCGGCACCTTCAAGCACCGCAAAGCCGAGCTGGTCGCGGCCGGCTTCGATCCCGCGAAGGTCGCGCCGCCGCTCTATTTCCGCGACGCCGCGGCGGGCTACGTCGCCCTCACCCCGGCGCTGCACGCCAGCATCCTGGCCCCCGGGGCGAGGATCTGAAGCGTGGCCGGGGCGGCTCGCGGCCCAGAGGGGGCGGCGAGGGGAGAAGCGGCGATGATTCGCCTATAGTGGCGCCATGGCCGACGACGCCTCCACGCCCCTCACCGGCGCCGCCCTGATCAAGGATCAGGTCAGGCGCCTGCCTGATTCGCCGGGCGTGTACCGGATGTTCGGCGAGGAGCGGGAGGCGCTCTACGTCGGCAAGGCCCGTTCCCTGAAAAAGCGCGTCGTCCAGTACGCCCAGGGCCGCTTCCACACCCAGCGCATCGCCCTGATGGTCGAGCTGACCCGGTCGATGGAGTTCACCACCACCAGGACCGAGGCCGACGCCCTGTTGCTGGAGATCAATCTGATCAAGCAGCTCAAGCCCAGGTTCAACGTCCTGCTGCGCGACGACAAGTCCTTCCCCGAGATCGTCATCCGCCGCGAGCACCCGGCGGCCCAGCTGCGCAAGCACCGCGGCGCGCACTCGATCAAGGGCGACTACTTCGGCCCCTTCGCCAGCGCCTGGGCGGTCAACCGCACGCTCAACACCCTGCAGAAGGCGTTCCTCCTGCGCTCCTGCTCCGACAGCGTCTACGAGAGCCGCACGCGGCCGTGCATGCTCCACCAGATCCGCCGTTGTTCGGCGCCGTGCACCGGGCTGATCGGCCTGGAGGACTACCAGGGGCTCGTGCAGGAGGCGGAGGCCTTCCTGCGCGGCAGGAGCCGGCTGGTGATGGCGCGGATGAGCGCCGACATGCAGGCCGCCTCCGACGCCCTCGAGTTCGAACGCGCCGCGCGCCTGCGCGACCGCATCCGCGCCCTTTCCTCCATCGCCCAGGAGACGCAGGTCAACGCCGAGACCGTCGATGAGGCCGACGTCTTCGCCCTGCACGCCGAAGGCGGTGCGGCCTGCGTCCAGGTGTTCTTTTTCCGTGCCGGCCAGAACTGGGGCAACCGCGCCTATTTTCCGCGCGTCGACCGTTCGGACGGCGAGGCCGAGATCCTCGCCGCCTTCCTCGGCCAGTTCTATGACGACCGGCCGATCCCAAGGCTGATTCTCGCCAGCGGCGAGCCGGCCGAGTGCGCGCTGCTCTGCGAGGCCTTCCGCCTGAAGGCCGGCCGCCGGATCGAGATCAGCGTCCCGCGCCGCGCGGAAAAGCGGCGGCTGGTGGAGCACGCCCTCATCAACGCTCGCGAGGCCCTGGGCCGGCGACTGGCGGAAAGCTCGACCCAGGCGCGGCTGCTGTCCAGCCTCTGCGGGACCTTCGCCCTGGAGGCGAGCCCGGAGCGGATCGAGGTCTACGACAACTCCCACGTGATGGGGACCAACGCCGTCGGCGCGATGATCGTCGCCGGTCCCGAGGGCTTCCAGAAGAACCAGTACCGCAAGTTCAACATCAGGAGCGCCGATCTGACGCCGGGTGACGATACCGCGATGATGCGCGAGGTGCTCGCCCGCCGCTTCGCGCGGCTGGCCAAGGAAGAGGAGGCGGGGGAAAATCCCCCCAGGCCCGATCTGGTCCTGCTCGACGGCGGCGCCGGCCAACTCGCCGCGGCGCGGGAGGTGATGGCCGACCTCGGCGTCGACGACGTGGCCCTGGTCGGCGTCGCCAAGGGCCCCGACCGCGACGCCGGCCTGGAACGGTTCTTCATGCCGGGCAAGGCGCCGTTCATGCTCGAGCCGAGGAGCCCGGTGCTCTACTACCTGCAGCGCCTGCGCGACGAGGCGCACCGCTTCGCCATCGGCGCCCACCGCACCCGGCGGGCCATGGCGATGCGCGCCAATCCCCTGGACGAGATCGAAGGCGTCGGCCCGGCGCGCAAGCGGGCGCTGCTGCACGCCTTCGGCTCGGCGCGGGGCGTTTCGCGCGCCTCGGTGGACGACCTTGTCAAGGTCGAGGGCCTGAGCGAGCCCCTCGCCAGGCGCATCCACGACCATTTCCGCAAGGGCTGATGGCGGAGGGGGGAGCGGGCCCCGCGGGCGCCGCCGCCTTTGCCGCCCAGGGACGAGCGGACCGGCGGCCGGCGCGCTCTCAGAAGCGCTCGCCGACCATTTCCTCGCTCCTGGCCCACAACGCCGCGGCGTGGGCGGGATCGACCGCATAGGCCCGCACCCCGCCGCGAAGCTGCGGATCATCGACGACCTGGGCGACGTGACAGTCTTCGCAATAGCGCCCGCCCACGGCCTCGGCGGGCGCGACGAAGCCGCTCCACACCGTGGTCGCCGCCCCTTGCGGGATGGATTTCCAGCGGATGGTCGCCAGCCGCTCGGCCTCGGTGGCGCCGGCTCTGGCGGGAAGCAGCTGGGCGATGAGTTCGGGGGTCATGTGGCGGCCCAGCTCGGTCTGGATGCCGCCTGGATGCACGGCGGCGGCGCGCACGCCCCTGGCCTTGTGCCGGCGGTCGAACTCGACGGTGAAGAGGATGTTGGCGGTCTTCGAGCGGCCGTAGGCGGCAAACTCCGAATAGGCCGTCCGCTCGAAGTTCGGGTCGTCCAGGTCGACGTCGGCGAAGCGATGGCCCGCCGAGGAGAGGACGATCAGGCGCGATCCTGGCCCCAGCAGCGAGGCGATGCGGTTGGCGAACACGAAATGGCCGAGGTGGTTGGTCCCGAACTGGGTCTCGAAGCCGTCGGCGGTCACCCCCTTGGGGCAGGCCATGACGCCCGCGTTGGCGATCACGACGTCGAACGGCCGGCCGGCGGCGACCAGTGCGTCCGCGCAGGCGCGCACGCTGGCGAGCGAAGCGAGATCGAGCTCGACGAGCTCCAGCCCGCCGCCCCCGCTCGCCTGATCGACGACCGGCCTGGTCGCGGCGCGGGCCTTGTCGAGATCACGCACCGCCCCGACCACCTGGGCGCCATGCGCGGCCAGGGTCCGCGCCGTCTCCACGCCCAGCCCGGCCGATGCGCCGGTCACCAGGACGCGTCTGCCGCGCAGGTCCACGCCCTCGAGCACCTCGTCGGTGGTGGATTGCGCGCCGAAGGGCTCCGCCATGCTTTCCTCCCTGGTCTGACGCCTTCATAGGCGCGGTGCGCGCGCCCGCAAGGCCTCCAGGGTTCCGCGCCCGGCGCCAAGCAGGATGACCTCGCCGCGGACTCCGGCCGGTCAGACCGCCTTGCTTCGCTCGAGCCAGGGGGTGAACCGCACGCGGATCATCCAGACCAGCAACAGGCCCAGCAGGAACAGCTGGGGAAGGAAATTCAGCAGCGTCACATGCATCCGGCCGGGCAGGAGCCGGGGCAGGGCGTTGGTGAAGAACGAGCCGGCGGCCAGGGTGAAGGCCAGGCACACGCGCCACAGATGGCGCGCAATGCGCGGCGCGCCGGCGATTCCGCCGACCAGGACCAGCCTTGCGTCGGCGATCGCGGCGATGACGAGCACGGAGGCGAAGAGATAGATCGCGATCAGGACGGGGCCCTCGAAGGGGACAGCGCTCGTGAACAGCGGCGGCAAGCCGGTCGCCAGCTGAATGGCCAAAATCACGAACGGCGCGGAAAGAATGACAGCAGCCGCCAGGGCGATCTTCTCGCCGAGACCGATCGAGCCGGCCTTGCGCCGGACCGTCATCCGCGCGGTCGCGACGAGGTAGAAGGTGAATGCGCCGATGAAGAGATTGACGAGCTGGCCGGGAATGACGACGGCGAGAAAGGCGGCGAAGCTCGCCACCGCGAGCATGGAAACGAAGAACATGGATCCCGCCACGCGGTGCAGGTGTCCGCCTTTGCGGGCGAGCAGGGCGACCGCCCCTGAACCAAAGGCGAGCGTGCCTCCGCCGATGTGAACGACGTAGGCGAGGACCGTCGCGGCGTTGAGCCATGGACTCGATGTCGGGTGAAGGATCATGCCCCCTCGCGTTTTCAGCCGAAGGCGCCGGCAAGGGCCGCCGCGCCCGGCCGCGCCGGGCTGCGCCGGCGAAGGCGGACGAGCCAGGTGATCATGATCACGAAGACGAAGAGCTCGGGCAGGAACATCACCGGCGATCCACGCAGGGTCGGCGGGAAGACCTTGGGCTGGCCGAGGAACAGCGAGCCGTCGGCGATCAGCAGGGCGGCGCAGAGCCGCCACAGGTGGCGCGCGATCCGGCTGGCGCCCTCCAGGCGTCGGCGCAGGACGACGCGAATGTCGGCGCCGGCGGCCAGGGCCGCGAGGGCCGCCATGACGAACGGGGCGGGGGCCGGAACGCCTTCGATCTCGTGGCTCGGACTTGCCAGGGCGATGAAGCCGAAGGCCAGCATCGCGGCGGCGACGGCGATCGGGATCGCCATGGCCCCAAGCTCGACGACGCCGAGGGGGCCGTCCTTGCGCTTGGCCGCCATCCAGCCGGTGACCAGGAAATAGAGGGCGAACACCCCGCCCACGACATTGGCCGGCTGGCCAATGAGGGGCGAGACGGCCGCGCCGACCGACGCCATGATCAGCATCGAGCCGAAGAACAGGTTTCCGGCGAGCCGATGGGCCGCGCCGCCCTTGCGCAGGACCAGGGCCGCCGAGCCCGAAGCGATGCCGACGAGGCCGCCGCCGATGTGCAGGACGAGCGCGATGTCCGCCGCGGCCTGCTCCCAGAGCGGGCTCGAGGGGGGCAGATGCAGGATCATCGGCGGCGGCTCCCGTGGCGAGGGCGATGAGCGTCAGATCGGGCCCTGGAGCCGGCGCATCCGGACCGCGGCGGCGAGAAAGGCGGCGCCGATGGCCAGGCCGATCCACAGAGCGGGATCGGCGAGGAACCTGGCCGGATCGAGCAATGAAAGGTCGGTCCCGAACAGATAGTGCGGCTTGAGATCGAAGGCGTCCTGGAAGCCGCCGCCAAGGCGTTGAATCAGCAGGGAGAAGAGGCGGGAGCTGCCCAGGGCGATCTTCTCGAACAGGCACAGGGCCAGGGGGATTCCGACCGCCCACAGGAACGCGGCGCGCCTGGCCCAGCCGGAGACGAACAGCAGCCAGCCCCACACCGGCGCATACCACAGCGAGACCGTCGAGGCGGCGTAGAGCAGCGTCACCGCCATCGTCGCCAGGGGCAGCCGCGCCCACAGGATGGCGGGGCTCTCGCCGATCGCGAGCAGGGCCGCGGAATTGATCATCAGCGTGATGAAATGCGCGGCGATCGTGACGACGAGGGTCACCGCGGGCAGGACGAGGAAGGGGATGGCGGCCTTGGCGAGCACGGTCGTCAGATCGGAGACCGGGAGCGACTTCCAGAATAGGATGGTGCGGTCGCGGCGCTCGGCGTTGAGGGCGGCCAGGCAATAGAAGGCGCCGACGACGAGCCAGGTCAGGATCAGCGCCGCCGCGCCCGCGTCGTAGGGAAGCGCGACGGCGATCGATTGCCGCCTTGGGCTGAGCGCGAGAAAGGCGCGGTGGGCGCGCGGCAGGTCGCCCATGCTGACGATGAAGCCCAGCAGCATCACGCCGGCGACAATCAGCGGCGCGACGAAGATCGCGCGGTGTTCCCAAAGCTCGCGCCGGACCGACCAGAGGAAGGGCGGGGTGCGCGAGGCTGGCGGACGAGCGGCGCTCCCAGGCTCGAAGGATTGCGGCGCGGCGTCGGCTGACGTTGTCATGCGGCGGCCTTCTGGTGCTGTGTCCCGCGCGCGCCGATGACGGCGACGAAGACGTCGGCGATGCTGGGGGTGCGCGCCTCGCCGAGCGCGGCCAGGGCGTCGCGATCGCCGCCATCGAAGATGAAGAGGCTTCTGCCGAACACCTGGCGCTCGTGGATCGGCCCCAGGGCCCTCGCCTGGGCGAGGTGCTCCGGCCGCGCCATCACCTCGCAATAGCGATCGGCGAAGGCCTCCATGGAGCAGTCGAGAACGATCCGCCCGCGGTCGATGAAGGCGAGGTCGGTGAGGATGTGCTCGACCTCCTCGACCTGGTGGGTGGTCACCACGATCGTGCGGTTGCGGTCGAAGTAGTCGTTGAGCAGGGAATCGTAGAACTGCTTGCGGTAGAGCAGGTCCAGGCCGAGCGTCGGCTCGTCGAGCACCAGGAGCCTGGCGTCGATGGCCATGACCAGGGCGAGGTGAAGCTGGGCGACCATGCCCTTCGACAGCTCCCTGATCCTGCTGGAGCGCTTGATGATGGTCCGGTCGAGGAAGGCCCGCGCCTTGGCGCGGTCGAACCTCGGGTGCACGCCGGCGACGTAGTCGAGCGCCTGCGCGACGCGCATCCAGCGCGGCAGGACGGCGACATCGGCGATGAAGCACACATCGCCCATGAGCTTTTCGCGCTCGGCCCACGGATTGCGCCCGAGCACCTTGAGCGCGCCCTGGTAGGGGATGAGGCCGAGAATCGCCCCCAGCGCGGTGCTCTTGCCCGCCCCGTTGGGACCGATGAGGCCGAGGATCCTGCCCTCCTCTACGGTCAGGTCGACGCCGTCGAGCGCGATCGTCGAACCGAACGTCTTGCGCAGGCCGCGCGCCTCGATGCAGGCCATGGTCCTAGCCCTCCTTTTCCGGTGGCGAGGCGCGCGCGCCGGCCTCGGCGGCGGCCAGCAGCTCGCCGGGCGTCAGGCCGAGCCGCTGGATGGTCGCGTGGATCGCCGGCCACTGTTCGGCGAGGAACCTCGCCCGCTCGGCCTTCAGCAGCAGATCGCGGGCGCCGGCGTTGATGAACATGCCCAGGCCGCGCCGCTTCTCCACCAGCCCGTCGTCGGCCAGGTTCTGATAGGCCTTCAGGACGGTGAGCGGATTGATCCTTGAATCGGCCGCGACGCTGCGCACCGAGGGCAGGGGATCGCCTTCCGCGAGCACGCCGTCGAGGATCATGGCGACGATGCGATCTCGGAGCTGGCGGTAGATCGGTTGGCTGTCATTCCACTCGGGGTCCATCAGATGTTCTCGATGAGCCTCGCCGCAGAAGAGCGGTCGATGAGCACTTCTTCGGCCGCGCAGGGAGTCGACATCATCGTCAAAAGCGCTTCCATGGTCCGGCCCGCGCTGAGGTAGTGATACAGTCAACTATAACACCAACTCGAACGCAAGCTTTTTTCCCTACTGAGAATCCCTCTTTGTCACTTTCGTCACCGAGGACGGCGCAGACGCTCGAATGGTGGATTGCAAATCGCGAGCGCCGCCGGCCGCTGGCGCAGAAAAGCGCGGGTCCCAGCGCGCCGGGCTCGTAGCGCGCAGTCTGGGGGGCCGTCTGCGTTCCCCGACCGGATCTGCCTTGATGTTCGGACGAAATTGTATTACAGATTGCAATCTACGGAGATCGCCAGGCCACGCGACCCGAAGTCACCCGTCCCGTCCGATCCCCCCGGTGTCAGAAACGTGCCTGAAGCGACCAAAACCGGCCCCTGCCGCACCAGAACCGGCGCCTTTCCGGCCAAATGCGTGCAGAAACGATCAAGAAAATGCAAGAAAGTGCAGCGGAACCCCTTCGATTTTGTTTGCGAAAGGGAACACTTTCCGGGCTACCCGCACCTCGGTGCGGTGAGGCTCAGTCCGCTTCGATCATCCGTCACGGCTGGCCAGGAAGGCGTCCTCGGCCACGTAGTCGAACATCGCGGTGAGGTATTCAGGGAAGACGACGCCAGCGGCCGCGGCCGCCTCTGCCGAACGGCAGGCTGCTGCGACGGCGTCGCGATAGTGGACAACCGGCCGGTATCCCAGTTCCCCGGCCCGCGACATGTCCACGACCACGGCGCGCGGAACGCACCATGGATGAGCCCCGACGCCGCCGGATGGGGGGCCCTGGAAGGCGACGAGCTTCAAGTCGTGGCCGTAGACCGCGGCGATCGCTTCGCCGATGGCCATCACGGTGAGCGCCTCGGGGTCGGCCGCGTTGAGCACTCGTGTCGCAGGCGCCGCCAGACAGACCGCGATCAGTTCGGCGATGTTCGCGGTCGCGCTGGTGTGGAACCGGCTCGCGCCGTTCCACGCCAAGGGGACTTGGCGACGGCCGTCCAGGATGCGCCTGACGAAGAACCATTCGCGGGGATGCCGCGAACCGGGACCATGGATGGCGCAGCAGCGCAGGATCGTGACCGGGATCGACGCGCTCTGCAAAAGTGTCTGTTCCAGAGCGCTCTTGCGGGTGGAGTAGGTGGCGTCCGACGGCGCGACCGTGGGCTGGTCCTCGCCGATCGGTTCGGGGAGCCTCGGGAATCCATTCGTGGCGGCTTCGTCGAGGGTCCGGCCCGCCTCGTCGCAATAGACGCTCGCCGAGGAGATGACGACCATCGCCCCGACGGAGCCCGCGATCTCGAGGAGTTGGCGGCCATGCGTGTCGTCGAAGGCGACGGTGTCGATCAGGGCGTCGACGCCGCCGCCCACGGCCCTCGCCACGGCGCCGGCGTTGCCGCGGTCCAGGGCGATCGGCCGCGCGCCCATCGAGACCAGTTCGGCCGGCACGCCGCCGGGATTCTTCTGGGCCGCCAGGACGGTCCAGCCGTCGGCGAGCAGGCGCCGCGCGGTCGCCTGGCCGATCTGGCCGGAGCCTCCGATGACAAGGGCGGTCTTGGCCATGACACTCCTTGCGTCGACGCGCTAGGCTAACGCCCATGCGTGCGATTCCCAATCTGCTCACCGGCCTGCGGCTCGCCCTGGCCCTGTTCATGTTCCTGGCCTTGGCCGCGGCTGCCGGCGATGTCCCCTGGCTGAGCGACACGCTCACCCAGTCGACGCAGTTCGCCCTGGAACGCTGGGCGTTCTGGGCCTTCGTCATCGCCGCGGTCACCGATTTCTTCGACGGCGCCCTGGCCCGCCGCCTGGATGCCGCCAGCAAGTGGGGGGCGATTCTCGATCCGATCGCCGACAAGGTGCTGGTGTGCGCCGCTGTGCTCGGCCTGATGTCGCTGGGCTCGAATCCGCAGGTGGTGATCCCCGTCGCCCTGATCCTGTTTCGCGAATTCACCGTCGGGGCCCTCCGCGAAGTGGCGGCGGCCAAGGGCGTCACCTTGCCGGTGACCCTTCTGGCCAAATGGAAGACCACCCTGCAGCTCACCGCCCTGGCCGCCGAACTGCTGGTCGCCTGCTGGGCGGCGTTCGGCCTTTCAGCCGATCCGGCGGTGCTGGGTCCAGTCACCCTTGGGGCGCATGGACTGCTGTGGCTGGCCGCCGCGATCACCCTTATCACCGGGGCCCAATACTGGGAGCAGGCCCGCAAGGCGCTCGGGCCGGACTAGGACATCGGGCTCGCCGGCGGAGGAGGATCGGCGGGCAGGGGGATGAACTCTTCGTGGTCGAGTTGCGGAAGCTTCATCCGGCCGGCGCGCCAATCGGCCTTGGCCTGCTCGATCCGGGCCTTGGAGGACGAGACGAAATTCCATTCGACGAAGCGCGGGCCTACCGGCTCGCCGCCGAGCAGCATGACATCGGCGTCCTGAAGGCCGGTCAGCAGGATCGGCTCGCCCGCCGCGAAGACCACCATCCGGCCGGCGGCGAACGAGCGCCCTTCGATCTCCACCGATCCGCTCGCGATGAAGGCGGCGCGCTCGCTGTATTCCGCCGGGACCTGGGCCTTGGCGCCCGCCTTCAGCCGCCAGTGAACATAGAACATCGGCGAGTGGGTCTTCACCGCGGATGTGGCGCCGAAAGCCTGGCCAGCGATCAGGCGGGACCAAAGCCCGTCCGGGGACTCGTAGGTGGGCAGATCTACAGGTCCGTGGTGTGAGAAGGCTGGATCGGTCTCCTCGGCATCGTTGGGCAGGGCGACCCAGGCCTGGATGCCGTGCAACTCGCCACCGGTCCGCCGCAGGGCGTCGAAGCGCTCCGAATGACTGATTCCGCGGCCGGCGGTCATCCAGTTGGCCTCGCCCGGACGGATCGCGATCTGCGAGCCGAGGCTGTCGCGGTGGGTGATCTCGCCGGCGAAGAGGTAGGTGAGCGTCGAAAGTCCGATATGTGGGTGGGGCCGAACATCCGCGTCTCTCGCCAAGCCCGCTGGCAGGGCCACCGGCCCGAAGTGGTCGAAGAACACGAATGGGCCCACCATCTTGTGCGTCGCGAACGGCAGGACTCGACCGACCGTGAAGCCGCCGAGGTCGTGGCGCCGGGCGTCGATGACAAGTTCGATCATGGGCGACCTGCCAGTGAGCCGCTGACCAGGCCAAGGGGTACGGCGGTGGCGTTCTTCACCGACCGGATGACAATCCGGCTTTCGATGTTCGAAACCAGACCCAGCGAGAGGATGCGCTCGCGCAGGAACGCATCGAAGGCGTGCATGTCGCGGGTCACGATCCGCAGCTCATAGTCCGAGGCCCCGGTCACCGTGGCGCACTGGACCACCTCCGGCCATTGCCTCACCGACTGCTCGAAGGTGTCGAGGTTGTCCTTGGTCGGCAAGGAAAGCTTGACGGTGCAATAGACCTCGAAGCCCAACCCGAGCTTCTCCCGATCGAGGATCGTGACCCGTTTCTGGATCACGCCATCCTCTTCCAGGCGCTTGATCCGGCGCCAGCATGGGCTCGAGGAAAGCCCGACCTGCTCGGCGATCTGCGCCACCGAAAGGGAGGCGTCGTGCTGGATGAGGTCGAGGATTCTGGCGTCGACGCCGTCGAGGCGGTCAGCAAGCTCAGACATGGATCGCGTGTCCGAGCGCCCGCAGGGCCGCCTCGTGGAAGGCCTCGCCGAGGGTGGGGTGGACATGGATGGTTCCGGCGACGTCCTCGAGCAATGCGCCCATCTCCAGGGCCAGGGCGAATTCGCCGGAGAGTTCGGATACATGGGCGCCGACGGCCTGGACGCCGAGAATTCGATGATCGTCCCGCCGCGCCACGACGCGAACGAAGCCCTCGTCGTCGGCCGCAGCCATCGAGCGTGCGCGTCCGCTGGCGCTGAATGGGAAGACGCCGGTGATGGCGTCCTTGCCCTGCGCCTTCGCCTCGTCCGGCGACAAGCCCGCGCTGACGATCTCAGGCTCGGTGAAACAGACCGCGGCGATGGCGACCGGATCGAAGTGGCGCCGCGCGCCGGCGATGATCTCGGCCACCATCTCACCCTGGGCGGCGGCCTTGTGCTCGAGCATCGGCTCTCCGACGAGATCGCCGATCGCCCAGACATTCTTCATGGAAGTCCGGCACTGGTCGTCGATCCTGACGAACGGCCCATCGAGATCGACCGCCATCGTCGCCAACCCCCAGCCTTGAGTATTCGGCCTGCGGCCCACGGTGACCAGGATCGCGTCACCGTGCAGGCGCAGAGGTCGCTTCTCCGCCGTCTCGATGAGGAGTGTCGGACCATGGCCGCCGTCCTCGAGCGACCTGGCCCTCGCGCCGAGATGCACGGTGACGCCGGCGCGTTTGAGCCAGCGAGCCACCGGTTCGCCCAGCGCCCGGTCGAAGGCTGGCAGGACGCGGTCCATCGCCTCGATGATCGTGACCTCCGAGCCGAGCTTGCGGAAGGCGACGCCGAGCTCGAGGCCGATGTAGCCGGCGCCGATGACGACCAGCCGCTCGGGCCGCCGCTCCAGCGCCAGCGCCTCGGTGGACGAGATCACCGCGCCGCCGAACGGGATCGACGCGAGTTCGACAGGAACCGAGCCGTTCGCCAGGATCACGTGCTCGGCGCCGATCGTGAGCACTTCGTCGGCCATTTGCACTTTGCAGGTCTTAGCGTCAGAGAAGCTCGCCCATCCCGCGACTACCTCGACATTGGCCCGCTTGAGCAGGCCGGAAACCCCGCCGCTCAGCCTGTCGACGACGCCATCCTTCCAGCGGACCGTCTTGGCCAAATCAAGCTTGGCGGTTCCTTCAAAATTGATCCCGAGCCGGACAGCCCCATCGGTCCTGGTCAGGTCGTGGAACTGCGAGGCGGCGTGGATCAAGGCCTTGGAGGGAATACAGCCGCGGATCAGGCATGTTCCGCCCAGCCGGTCTGCCTCCACCAGCACGGTCCGCAGGCCAAGCTGACCGCAGCGGATCGCGGCCACATAGCCCCCTGGGCCGCCGCCGACGACGAGAACCTGGGTCTCGACCCGCCGGCTCATTCGAAGCCCATGAACAGGGTCGCCGGATGTTCGAGCAGCGCCTTGACCTTCTGGATGAAATCGGCCGCGTCGTAGCCGTCGACCACCCGATGATCGAACGACGAAGAGAGATTCATCACCTTGCGGATGACGATCTGGCCGTGACGCACCACCGGCCTTTCGGTGATCTTGTTGGGGCCGATGATCGCGACCTCGGGATGGTTGATGACCGGCGTCGTGACCACTCCGCCCAGGGGTCCTAGGCTGGTGATGGTGATGGTCGAGCCGCGCAGTTCGTCCGCCGTCGCCTTACCGTCCCTTGCCGCGGCGGCCAGGCGGGCGATTTCGGCGGCGCAGTCCCACAGATCGCGCTCCTCGGCGTGGCGCAGGACCGGGACGATCAGGCCGTTCGCGGTCTGGGTGGCGATGCCGGCGTGCACGGCCTGATGCCGATGCACGATCCCGGCGTCGTCATCGAAGCGCGCGTTGATCTGAGGATAGCGGGGCAGCACTTCGACCAGGGCGCGGATCAGGAAGGGCAGGAAGGTGAGCCGCGCCCGACCGGCTTGTGCGGAGACGTTGAGATGGGCCCGCAGTTCTTCCAGTTCGGTGACGTCGATCTCCTCGACGTAGGCGAAGTGCGGAATCCGCCGCTTGGCCTCCTGCATCTTCTCGGCGATCTTGCGGCGAAGGCCGATGATCTTCACTTGGTCGACACCGTCCCGACGCGGCGATCGAGCGCCACCATTCATCCGCGGCCGCTCCGCCGGCGAGGCGATGAACCGTTCCAGGTCTTCGAGCCTGATGCGTCCGGCCGGCCCACCGCCAGTGACAAATTGAAGGGCGACTCCCAGTTCGTGAGCACGACGGCGCACGGCCGGCGAGGCGAGCGGCTCTTCACTTCGGGCCCTGGCGACTTCCGGCGAAGGAGGCGGGGGCGCTGCGGGTTCCGTCGGCGACGTGGTGACCCGAATCGGCGGCTTTGGGGTCGGGTCGGCCAATGGACGGGGGGCCACTCTTGGAGCAGGGTCCACGGCTTTCGCCTCGCCAGCATCGGCCCCTCCGGTCTCGATCACCGCGAGCGTCGATCCCACGGCGGCCATTTCGCCGGGCTCGCCGTGGACCGAGACGACGAGGCCGGATACCGGCGCGGTCATTTCCACCGTGGCCTTGTCGGTGAGCACATCGACCAGGGGCTGGTCTTCCTCGATGTGCTCGCCGACCGCCGCGTGCCAGACGACGATCTCAGCTTCGGCCGTGCCCTCGCCGACATCGGGAAGCTTGAACACGTAGCGCCCCATCAGGCCTTCCTTTTCATTGGGCTTCCATCGCCTTGCGCAGAGCCTGGGCCACCCTTGCCGGGCCGGGGAAATATTCCCATTCGAAGGCATGTGGATAGGGCGTGTCCCACCCCGCGACGCGCTCGATCGGGGCCTGCAAGTGATAAAAGCAGCGCTCCTGCACCAGGGCGCAGAGTTCGGCTCCAAAGCCGGAAGTTCTCGTCGCCTCGTGTACGATGACGCAGCGACCGGTCTTGCGGACCGAGGCGGTGATGGCGCCGACATCCACCGGCCAGATCGTCCGAAGGTCGATGACTTCGGCGTCGATACCGGTTTCGTCCACCGCCGCGAGGACCACATGGACCATCGTCCCGTAGGCGAGCACCGTGATGTCCTCTCCGGAGCGCAGGATCCGCGCCTCTCCCAGGGGCACGGTGAAGTAGTCCTTCGGAACGTCGCTCGCCGGGTGCTTGGACCACGCGGTCAGCGGCTGGTCGTGATGGCCGTTGAACGGGCCGTTGTAGATCCGCTTGGGCTCCAGGAAGATCACCGGATCGTCGTCCTCGATGGCGCTGATCAGCAGGCCCTTGGCGTCGTAGGGGTTGGAGGGGATGACCACCTTGAGGCCGGCGACGTGGGTGAACAGGGCCTCTGGGCTCTGACTGTGGGTCTGGCCGCCGAAGATCCCGCCGCCATAGGGCGTGCGCACCGTCATCGGCGCGTTGAACTGGCCGGCGGAGCGATAGCGCAGACGCGCCACCTCCGAGACGATCTGGTCATAGGCCGGATAGATGTAGTCGGCGAACTGGATCTCGACCACCGGGCGAAGGCCATAGGCGCCCATGCCGACGGCGACGCCGATCAGACCGCCTTCGGCGATCGGGGTGTCGAAGCAGCGCTCCAGACCGTGTTTTTTCTGCAGGCCTTCGGTGGCGCGGAAGACGCCGCCGAAGAACCCCACATCCTCCCCGAAAATGAGCACGTTCGGGTCGCGCTCCAGCATCACGTCCATGGCCGAGTTCAGCGCCTGGATCATGTTCATGGTGGGCAAGGCCTAGACCCCGAGCTGCTGGCGCTGTTCGCGCAGGTGCCAAGGCGCCTCTTTGAACACGTCCTCGAACATCGTCGAGACGCTCGCCCGGGATCCGGCGCCCAGGGTGCCGTGGCTTTCCGCCTCACGCCCCGCGGCCCGCACCATCTCGAGCAACTCCTTCTCCAGGGCCGCGTGGCGCTCGTCGGACCATTCGCCGATTTCGCTGAGGTGCCGGCTCAGCCGTTTGATGGGATCACCGAGCGGCCAGCCAGCGGCCTCGCCCGCCGGTCGGTACTGACTGGGATCGTCGCTCGTGGAATGGCCCTCGGCGCGATAGGTGACATGCTCGATGAGCGTGGCGCCCAGGTTGGCGCGCGCACGATCGACCGCCCAGCGGGTCGCGGCATGGACGGCGAGGAAGTCGTTGCCGTCGACCCGCAGCGCCGGCAGCCCATAGCCGATCGCGCGCGAGGCGAACGAAGTCTCCGGGTCGCCGGCGATGCCGTGGAACGAGGAAATGGCCCACTGATTGTTGACGACACTGAGGATCGCCGGCGCCCGATAGACCGACGCGAAGGTCAAGGCGTGATGGAAGTCCCCCTCGGCGGTCGACCCGTCGCCGATCCAGGCCGCGGCGATCTTGACGTCGTGCTTGAACGCAGAGGCCATGGCCCAGCCGACGGCCTGGATGAACTGGGTCCCGAGGTTGCCGGAAATCGAAAACAACCCGTATTCGCGGCTCGAATAGAGGACGGGGAGCTGGCGGCCCTTGAGCGGGTCGTTTTCGTTGGAGAGCACCTGGCTCATCATCTCCACCAGCGGGTAGCCTCGGGCGATCAGCAGGCCCTGTTGGCGATAGGTGGGAAAGCACATGTCCTCGCGGTCCAGGACCATCGCCTGCGCCACCGCCACCGCCTCCTCGCCGGTGCATTTCATGTAGAAGGAGGTCTTGCCCTGGCGCTGAGCGCGGTACATCCGCTCGTCATAGGCGCGGGTGAGCATCATGAAGCGCAAACCGCGTCTGAGCGTTTCGGCGTCGAGCCCGGGCGCCCAGGGTCCGACGCTCCGGCCCCGATCGTCCAGAACCCGGATCAGATCGTAGGCGAGATCGCGAATTTCGCTCGGCTCGGCGTCGATCGGCGGACGCCGCGCCGCGCCCGCCTCCGACAGATGCAGATCGCCGAAGTCCAGCATCTCCCCGGGTCGCGCCTTGGGCTCGGGAATCCGAAGGCTCAGAGCGTTTGGTTTCAGCGGCTTGCGGCCCTTGCTGGAAGCCGACCGGACGGCCTTGGCGGAAGGCGTCATCCGAGCTTTTCCCGGCCGCAATGAAATTTCCCGTTTCGGCCGTTTTCAGGGTCGATCATCGCCGGATGGGCCTTTCGTCGGATCGAGCGGCGAACATGCCATCAATTCTCCGGAAAGTCTCACCCAGCTTCCCTGCGCCGTGCGTCGCGCCGATCGTTCAGGGGCGCGGAGCGACCCGACCGGGCCTGCGCGCCGCGGCCTGAATGGCGCGGAGGAAGGCCAGTTGCGCGACCCAGGAGCTGTCGTCGTCGGCGGCGGGCCACGCCGAGTTCATCGCCACGACGAGATGGTCGGCGGGAAAGACGGCGATCACCTGGCCGAAAATCCCTTCGGCCTCGTAGCCGTCGGGCAGGGTCCACCAGAAGTAGCCGTAGCCTGGATCCTTGACGTGCGGCCGGGTGGCGTCGGCGACCCAGCCGGGCGGCAAGACCCGCTTGCCGCCGGCGATTCCGTCGCCGAGCATGAACAGCCCGAACCGGGCGTAGTCGTGGAGCGTCATGCTGATGCAGCAGCCGCCGCGCTCGTGGCCGGCGATGTCTTCGACCCACAGCCCGTCCTGCTCCATCCCGAACGGCGCCCAGATCTTCTCCGAGAGATAGTCGGCCAGCGGTTTTCCGACCGCGTTGGACAGCAGAATTCCCGCCAGGTCGGTCTCCCCTGTGTCGTAGTGGAACCGCGTCCCGGGCGGTGCGTCGCGCGGCAGACGGCGCATGTAACTCACCACCGGGTTCATACCCGGCACGCCAAGCGTGAGGCCGACCTTGGCCACATCCGAATTCAGGTCGCCGTAGTCCTCGTTCCACTTGATCCCGGAGGTCATGGTGATGAGCTGGCGAACGGTGACGCCTTCGTAGGCGCCACCCTTGAGCTGCGGAATATACAGGGTCACCGGATCGTCCAGGCTCTTGATGAACCCGTCCTGGATCGCTGCTCCGATCAGGGTCGAGGTCACCGACTTCGCGACCGAGAACGAGGTCCAGCGGTCGCCCGCCACGCGGCCCAGGCCATAGCGCTCGACCACGACGCGACCATCCTTCACCGCCATCACGCCGGAGACCCGGAAAGCTCGCATGTAGCCATCGAGGTCGTAGCTGTGGCCCCGATAGGCGAACCTGGGTTCGATCTGGTTTGCGGCCCCGGGTAGTGGGAATACCGATGTCCCGCGTCTGATGATCCGAACCGGCGCCATGGCCTCCATGTGGCGATAGCCATACGCCTGCTGCTCTGGCGTCCAGGCGAGGATGGACCCGCTCAGGGCGGGAGCCTCGACGGCCGCGGCCGGCAGCGCGGCAAACACGGCCGCGATCACGACCCTGCTCAAAGCTCTCAATCGACAAGTCTCCCCAGCCACGCCGGCGCGAACCCTATCAGCGCGGGCCGTTGGGGCAAATCGAAGCGCTTGATGGACCGCCGCTGTAGCCCCTATATGCCGGCGCTCCGCGCACGGCGGCCAGGGGCTGGGTAGCTCAGATGGTTAGAGCGGTGGATTCATAACCCACAGGTCGGCGGTTCGATCCCGCCCCCAGCTACCAGCCGGGTGACCCGTCGTTGCGGTTTCAGGCCGCGGCGGTCGCATCGACGGATGTGGGCCCTGTGGCGAGCGCGTTCTCCAGAGCCGCCAACAGGCGTTCCGCCTTGATCGGCTTTTCCACTACCCCGCACATCCCCGCGGCAAGATAGGCCTGCACATCATCCGCCCCGGCGTTGGCGGTCAAGGCCACGATCGGCGGCCGGCCAGCGGCGCCTCGGAGCTTGCGGATTTCTCTGGTCGCGGTCAGGCCATCCATGCGTGGCATCTTGATGTCCATCAGGATGACATCGAACCGACCCACGCGCGCTGCTTCCACCGCCTCCACCCCGTCGGTCACCGACTCGGTGGAGCACTCGAACATCGCGCACAGGGCTTCGACCACCATGCGGTTGGTGGCGTTGTCATCGACGACGAGGATATGCGCTGCCCGTCCGCCCGGGGCCCGGGCGTCCGGGTTCTCGTCCGCGGTTCTTGGCGCCTTGAGCGTGACCTCGAAGGCCAGGGTGGCGCCGGCGCCGACGTTCGCCTGGGTTTCCAGGCGCCCGCCCATGGCCGTGACGACGTGTGAAGCAAGGACCAGACCCAGCGACACTCCGATGCCTTCGCCGGCGTGCGAAGACGACGCGGCGGAAAGCTGGTCGGCGCCGCGGGTGGCGAGCAGCGCGCCGTCGTCGCGCACCCGGCAGGCGATCACGACCCCATCATCGCTCAGCCGGGTCGCCAGGGACGCCTCGACGACGCCCAGCCCCACGTTGGCCAGGGCGCGCGCGACCAGGGCGTCGAACACGAGCAGCAACCTATCCCAGTCGACCATGACCGCGCACTCGGGATCGCCGTCGTAAGACACCATCAGCGAGACGCCGGATTGCTCGGACGCGGCTCGCCAGCGGCTGTCGACCTCGTCCATCAGCTCGCGCAGCCGTCTTGGCTGTGGCGTCAGAACCATTTGTCCCGCCTCGACCTTCTGGAGTTCGGAGGCTGTCTCGAGAAGCAGGAGAACCTTGCCGCTGGCGCTCACCGCGGCCTGGCAGTGGCCCATGGCCTGCGGGTCAAGGCTACATTGGCGAAGGCGATCGAGAGCCAGGCTCGTCTCCCGCATCGGCCCCAGGAGGTCTTCGCAGGCGCGGGCGATGATTTGAGAGGGTGAAGCCATGGGGCCCGCTTGCTTCCGGAACTCCCGTGAGGATGCACCGCCCCGCTTGCAAAGAGGTTAAGTCGCTCGGTCCTCGCCGGCGGCGCGCGCCGGAACCGCTTTGAGACTTCAGCGTCCGGAGGGGATGTCCTTGAAGGCGACATCCTTGTCCAAGCGCACGTCCTGCGGAAGGCCAAGCACCCTTTCGGCGATGATGTTGCGCAGAATTTCGTCGGTGCCGCCCGCGATCCTGAGGCCGGGGGCGTTCATCAGGGCGGTCTGGAACGCGCCCGACAGCGGCGCGAGTTCGGGGTCGGTGATGATGCCGAACTGGTCCTCCAGTTCCATGGCGGTGTTGGCGATGTCCTGCATCAGCGCGGCTGAAACCACCTTGCCGATCGAACTTTCCGGTCCTGGTGTCTGACCGCGCGAGAGGGCGGTCATGGTGCGGTAGGTGGTGTATTTCAAACCCTCGGCCTGGACGTACCAGTCGGCGATCTTCTCGCGCAGGGCGCTGTCCTTGAGCGCCAGGCCCGTCAGCGTCCGGATGTCACCGGCGAGCTTCAGGACCCGGCGGTGGTTGGACCCTCCGCCTCCGCCGCCGACCGCCAGACGCTCGTTCATCAAGGTCACCAGCGCGGTGCGCCAGCCTTCGCCCACTCCGCCGACCCGCTGCGCATCCTTCACCCGCAGGTCGGAAAAGTAGACCTCGTTGAAGTTCGAGGCGCCGGACATCTGGTGGATCGGGCGCACTTCCACGCCTGGCGCTTTCATATCGATCCAGAACATGGTCAGGCCCTTGTGCTTGGGCACGTCCGGATCGGTGCGCGCCAGCAGCAGGCCGAAGTCCGAGTAGTGGGCGCCCGAAGTCCACACCTTCTGGCCGTTGATCACCCAGTCGTCGCCATCGCGCACCGCCTTGGTGCGAGCCGCTGCCGCGTCCGATCCGCCGGACGGCTCCGAAAAGAGCTGGCACCAGATCTCTTCACCGCGCACGGCCGGCCGCACGAAGCGCTCCTTGTCCGCCTCGTTGCCGACAGTCATCACGGTAGGTACGCACATCCCAAGACCGATCGCGAAGGGATTTGGCGGGGTATCGAAGGTCGCTTCCTCCTGACCAAAAATGACCGATTGCCACGAGGCGCCGCCGCCGCCGCCCCATTCCTTGGGCCAGGTGATGGCCGCAAAGCCGGCGTCGGCCTTCTTCCGTTGCCAGGCGCGCGATCCGGACATGTTGCCAGAATCGTCGAGGCCCGAGTCGGCCGGCCCCTTGCGCTTGGGGGCGTTCGCTTCGAGCCAGGCGCGCACTTCTCGGCGATAGGCGGCCTCTTCCGGCGAGTCGTTGAAGTCCATGGCTTGCTTTCCTTGGTTCAGGCAGCGTTGCGTCGTTCGAGTTGGGTGACGAGGCGCTCCTTCCATGCCTTCGCCCCCCCGGCGACGAGCCCGAGCTGCTGAGCGCGGCGATAGAAGAGGTGGCAGTCGACGTCCCAGGTGAACCCCATCCCGCCATGCGTCTGGAGGTTCTCCTTGGCGGCGTACCAGAAGGCCTCGCAGGCGGAGACCCGGGCGGCCGCGGCCGCGAGCGGCAACTCGGCGGCGCCGGTGCTCAGCGCCCAGGCCCCGTAATAGGCGTTGGATCGGGCGAGCTCGTTCTTGATGTACATGTCGGCGAGCTTGTGTTTGATCGCCTGATAGCTGCCGATCGGGCGGCCGAAGGCGTAACGGCTGAGGGCATAGGCCTTCGCCATCTCCAGCGCCCGATCCGCCCCGCCAACCTGCTCGAAGGCGAGAAGGATCGCGGCGCGGTCCATGACCGTCTGGGCTAGCTCGAGGCCTTCACCGGATTCGCCGAGGAGTTCGGCGGCCGCGCCCGCGAAGTTGAGTTTCGCCGCGCCCCGGGTCGGGTCCAGGGTTTCAAGCCTCTTGCGGGAAACCCCGGCGCTTGCGAGTTCAACGATGTAGAGGCCCAGGCGCCCGCTCTCCTTGGCCAGGACGACCGCCAGGTCGGCGATCTCGCCATCGGTGACCGGAACCTTGGCGCCAGTGAGCGCGCCGCCTTCCACCCTGGCCTGGACCTGCGCCTCATCGAGGGTTCCTGGGCGTTCGACCGTGGCGAAACAGCCGATCACCTCGCCCGCGCCGATCTTCGGCAACCACTTGGTCTTCTGCGCTTCCGAGCCGGCCAGCATCAGGGCCTCGGCGGCGAAATAGACCGTCGAGGCGAACGGGATCGGCGCCAGGGACCGGCCGATCTCCTCGGCGATGACGCAGAGTTCGAGCCCGGAGAGTCCGAGCCCCCCGTAGGCCTCGGGAATGACCGCGCCCAACCAGCCCTGGGTCGACACCGCCGCCCACAGTTCCTTGTCGTAGCCGCGTTCGGGATGGTCCAACACTCCGCGCACGACGCCGATGCCGCACCGCGCGTCGAGAAATCTCCGCGCCTCGGCCTTCAGGAATTTCTGCTCGTCTGAAAAATCGAAATTCATCGTGTCCGCTCGCCTCCGAAGATCGCCAGGCGCCGCACCTTCGCTCTCCGACCGAAAAGAGGATAGCGGGCTTTTCAGTCCGGGGAAGATTGACCGAGCGTCAATGATTTGAGGTTTCTATGTCGCTCGACGCCATTTTGGCGGCGTTCGACGGCGGGCGATGATGGCCAAGGCTCAGTTTCAACGCAACCAGAAGGTCTGGGTGGAGAGCGTCGGCGCCTGGTCGGTGGTCGAAAAGGTTCTCCCGGTCTGGGCGCGCGGGTTCGAGGAACCGGTGCGCATCACCTACGAGGTTGGCTTCGGCCGGCCCTTCATGGCGGATGAACTGCGCGCGGAGGATGCGCCGGGCGACGGATGCTCCGGCGGAGACAACTGGCGGCTGCTGCGGGCTCGGAACAAGTGGCAGTCGGCCGAAGACTGCACTCATCATCCCTATCCCGGAACCTTCCCGGTTGTGGTGACCGACCTTGGTGACTGGGGTGGATGGCGCGTGCCCGGCGCGGAATACGATCGCGACCCACGAACGATCGAGTTCCAGGCCCGCCTGATCGCATCGGCGCCCAACATGAGGGCCTTGGGGCGGAGCCTGATGGACCTCGTTGCGGAAGCCCCCGACGACGCTCCTCAGGTGATCCGGGATCTTGCCCGTCAGATGGCCAAGATCGAAGACTACCTCAGAGAAATTCCCGCCGCCTCGACGAGGCCGGCGGCGCGCGCCGCGGAGTAGCGCGAACGTCGTTGCGGGGCTAAAGCGTCCGCATGCGCACAGAGACGCCCCCGCCCGTCCGGCTGGCCGAATACCGCCCGCCATCGTTTCTGATCGACGAGGTCGATCTCGACTTCAGCCTCGAGCCCGATTCGACCCTTGTGCGGTCGCGGCTGAAGGTTCGTCGCAACGGCCAGCATCACGAGCCGCTCTGGCTCAATGGCGAGCGTCTGAAGACGATCTCGGTCACGGTCGATGGGCGACTGCTCGGCCCGAGCGAATACACAATCGACGCCGAGGGCCTGACTGTCCATGAACCATCAGACGCTTTCGAGCTTGAAACGGTGGTGCAGATCGATCCGCAGGCAAACGCGGCCCTCGACGGGCTCTACATGTCCGGCGGGCGCTTCTGCACCCAGTGCGAAGCCGAAGGTTTCCGCAAGGTCACATTTTTCGCGGACAGACCCGATGTGCTCGCCAGGTTCACCGTCAGGGTCGAGGCCGACAGGAGGTTCCATCGGCTCCTGTCCAACGGCAACCTGATCGACAACGGCATGGTCGGCGAAGACCGCCACTTTGCGCTGTGGAAGGACCCCTTTCCCAAACCGTGCTACCTGTTCGCTCTCGTGGCGGGAGAGTTGGACGTCCTCGAGGATTGTCTGACCACCTGTGGCGGGCGCGGGGTCACGCTGAGGATATTCGTCGACCCGGGCATGGCGTCTCGGGCGGCGTACGCCATGGACTGCCTGAAACGGGCGATGCGCTGGGACGAGGAAGCCTTCGGCCGCGAGTACGACCTCGACCTGTTCATGATCGTCGCGGTACGCGACTTCAACTTCGGTGCGATGGAGAACAAGGGTCTCAACATCTTCAACTCCGCGCTCCTGCTCGCCGATCCGGCAACCGCCACAGACCTGGACTACGAGCGGATCGAAGGCGTGGTCGCGCACGAGTATTTCCACAACTGGACTGGCGACAGGGTCACTTGCCGCGACTGGTTCCAGCTTTGCCTGAAGGAAGGTCTCACGGTCTTCCGCGACCAGAATTTCTCGGCCGACCAGCGCGGCCGGGCCGTCCAGAGGATCAAGGAGGTGAAAACACTTCGCTCGCGCCAGTTCGCAGAGGACGCCGGACCGCTCGCACACCCAGTGCGGCCAGCGAGCTATCTCAAGATCGACAATTTCTACACCGCGACGATCTACGAGAAGGGCGCCGAGATCATCCGAATGCTGAAGATACTACTCGGGGATGCCGATTTTCGGCGTGGCACGGATCTGTACTTCGAGAGATGGGATGGCCATGCGACGACTGTCGAGGCGTTCATCGCCTGCTTCGAGGAGGTCTCTGGGCGCGACCTCGCGGCCTTCTTCGCTTGGTATGAGCAAGCCGGCACGCCCGAACTCTCGATCGGCGCTCACTACGATGAGCAGGCGCGGATTCTCGACCTGAGCTTCAGCCAGACGACCCGGCCAACGCCGGGTCAGCCTGACAAGCGAGCCCTGCCGATACCTGTCGCCTTCGGACTTATCGACGAGGACGGCCTCCCTCTGCTGGATACCCAGGTGATCGTCGTCGACGGTGCGACCCAGTCCCTGCGGCTGAAGAACATCGACCGACCGCCGATCCTGTCTGCCCTGCGGGGGTTCTCCGCTCCAGTTATTCTGCATACCGACGAACCAGCCAAGGATCGTTATGTAATCCTCGCCGCCGATCCCGACCTGTTCAACCGCTGGGAGGCCGGCCAGAAGCTCGCTGCGGGCTTGATCTTCGCCCGATCGGCGGGGGCCGTCGACGAGGTCGGCGAGGCGCGCTTCGCCGACGCGCTGGGGAGGGCTCTGGATGACCAGTCCGCCGAGCCCGCGTTCAAGGCTCTCCTGATGACCCTGCCATCGGAGCCGGATCTCGCGGTGCTCTCGGCGCCGGCCGATCCGGCCGCGATCCACGAGGCGCGCGATCTGTTGCGGGCGAGGATTGCGGTCCATTTGGGGGACGCCTTGCGTCGCCTTCATGGCGGGCTACAGGAATCAGGAAGCTTCTCGGACGCGGCGGACGCCGCCGGTCGGCGGGCGTTGCGCAACGCCGCGATCGAGTTGTTGGCCGCCGACCCGCATGCCCGCAACTGCGAGCGCGCGTGGGGTCACTACGAATCGGCCGGGAATATGACCGACGCCATCGGAGGGCTGATGGCGCTGTTGGTTATAGGCGGAGAGGATTTCCAGGCGGCGCTGAACGGTTTCTATGCGCGCTGGAGAGACGAGCCGCTGGTGATCGACAAGTGGTTCCAGATTCAGGCGCGGGATCCGTCCTCCGCGGCTTTGGCGCGTGTCGAGGCGCTCGCCGCGCACCCTGCCTTCGATGCGAAGAACCCCAACCGATTGCGCGCCTTGGTGCAGACCTTCGCCGCTTCCAATCCCGCCCGCTTTCACGATCCGAGCGGCAGTGGTTACCGTTTTCTCGCCGACCGGATCCTCGAGGTGGATCAGTTCAATCCCATGATGGCTGCCAGGCTCCTCGAGCCCCTCGGGGTGTGGACGAGATACGCGCCGACCCTGGCCGGGCTCATGCGGGAGCAAATCGAACGGATAGCCTCGAGCCCGGAGCTGTCGAAGAATGTGCTCGAGCTGGCGGTCAAGGCGATCGCCTGAAAGTCTGCTTCGATCCGACGCGATCTCGTGGTGACGACGTGGGCAACGCCCGGTAAGATTCGCCGCCTGGGGGTGACTTGTCGTCAGTGGCTCGCAAGGAGCGGTCGGCTTTGGCCAGGGGCGATCGTGGGAGCGGGCGCACCGCCGGTGTTCCGACCGGCGGAGACCCGCTGACGCGCGGCGCCCGCGTCGAGCGCGGGACGGCAATCCGCGTCGTCATCCTCGGCTCACTTCTGCTGCTGGCGGTCTACACCGCGTTCGCCGTTCATAGGTTGCGCGACAGCCAAGCCAGGCCGGTGCACCCGGATCTGGAACTCTTGTCCACGGGTTCGCAATCTCTGGCGTTGGCCGTCACCGCCGACATGGACATCCTCAAAGCGGCTCTCGCCGGCGCAGACCGCGTCCTTCAAATTGCTCCGGATGATCCGGGCCGAGCCGCCGCTGTCGCCTTGGACGCGGCGGGCGGGCGGGCGAAGGGTTCGGCGGTCGTCCTGGACGGTGAGGTCATCGGCCAGGCCGGACACGCCGCGTTGACGCATTGGCGCTCCTCCGCCGCCCGCGCACTGGCCGCCGGGCGCCGGACCTGGATCGGAGGGGGGGCCGCGGGCGACGCGAATCTCTATCAGGCCGTGATTTCCCGCGCGGCAGGCGGCCGTCGCGTGATCATCCTGGCTGTCGATCCGGCGTTCCTTCTACCGCCCCTGGCCAAGCGCGGGATGGCCCTGGCGGCGCTGCCCGACGGTCGGGTCCTCGCCGCCGAGGGGGCGGGCGGTGTTTCTCTTGCGCCGACGGTTCGCGAGGCTTTCGCGATCACCCCCGCCGACGTAGATCCGGGCCGACCGACTTTCGGCAGGCGACCGGACGGAATGCCGATCGAGCTCGTGGTCCTGCCTGCCGCTGGCGGGGCGGTGGTCGTGCTGGCGGCGCAGCCAGTGGGCGTGGCGCCCGCCTCGGAGATGCGCGACGATCTCGTCGCACTCCTGGCGCCGCTCGCGATCGCCTGCGCGCTTTCGCTTCTGCTGGTGATCCAGAGCCGAAGGGCCGCGACCGCGCGCCAAGCCTTCGCCGACAGTCAGGCGCGATTCCGCCATGCGGTCGAGGCGGCGCGGTGCGGAGTGTGGGAATGGGCGCTGGACACCGACGAAGTGTACCTCTCCGAGGTGATGGGGGCGATGCTCGGTTGGGGCGGAGCCGGTGTGGCGCCAGGCGAGGCGGTTCTCGAACGGATCGCGGCCGAACACCGTGAACGAGTGCGCGTGGCTCTGAGCAGCGCTTCGCAGAGAGGTGGCTTCGACGTCTCCTTTCGCGTGCCCTCGCGTTCCGGCGGACCGCCGACGTGGGTCGACGCCAGGGGGCAAGCAGTGGATGGCGGGCCGGGCGTGGAGGCGACGCGGATCATCGGCGTTGGTCTGGACGTCACCGAGGAGCGTCTCGCGCAGATCCGCGCCCAGGCGGCCGAGACCCGCCTGCGCGACGCCATCGAAAGCGTTTCGGAGGCCTTCGTGCTCTGGGACCGGTTCGGAAGATTGGTCCAATGCAATCGCAACTTCCGCGATTTCTTCGCCATCGAGGCGCGGGTGGTGAAGCCCGGCGCCCCCTACGAACAGGTCGCGGAATTCATGCGTCGGGCAATCCGACGAGAGATCGCGGCCGTGGACGGCGAAGCTGGGATTCGGGAGGCGGAATTGACCGACGGCCGGTGGCTGCAGATTTCCGAACGCCGCACCGCTGATGGCGGCAGGGTGGTCACGGCGGCCGACATCACCGCGATCAAGGCGCAGGAAGAGAGTCGCCGGCTCAATGAAGAGCAGCTCGGTCGCGCGGTGACGAGTCTCAAGCGGAGTCAGCGCGAATCGGCTGAGCTCGCTCAGAAATACGTCGCCGAGAAGCTGCGTGCCGAAAGCGCCAACCAAGCCAAGAGCGACTTCCTGGCGAACATGAGCCACGAGTTGCGCACGCCGCTCAACGCCATCAACGGCTTCTCCGAGATCATGCTCACGGAGATGTACGGCTCTTTGGGCGACGACCGGTACAAGCAGTACGTCCGCGACATACTGGCGTCCGGCGAGCACCTCCTTGCCTTGATTGGCGATATCCTCGACATGTCGAAGATCGAGGCCGGAAAGATGAACCTGCGCTTCGAACCTGTCGCCATGGAGGAAGTGGTGGACGACGCCGTGCGAATCCTGGCTGATCGCGCGCACGCCAGCGGCCTGACCCTACTGGTTCGTCTCTCGCCGCTCCCGGAAATCGAGGCCGATTACCGCGCCCTCAAGCAGGTTCTTCTCAACCTGCTCTCCAACGCCATCAAGTTCACACCTTCCGGAGGGCAGGTCGCCATCCGCGCCGAGGCTTTCGACGCTGAAGGCGGCGCGAAGGTTCGCATCTCGGTCGAGGACACTGGTATCGGCATCGCCGCCGAGGACCTGGCCAGACTCGCCAAGCCGTTCGAACAGGTGGAGAGCCAGTACGCCAAGACCCGCCAGGGAACCGGCCTGGGGCTCGCCCTGAGCAAGTCGCTTGTGGAGATGCACGGTGGCGAACTCAGCCTGGAGAGCACACCGGGCGAGGGCGTCACGGCAAGGTTCATCCTCCCCGTGACCCACACTTCGGCGCAGAGTGGCCCCGGCGCGGTTGCGGCCTGACCCGGGCGCAGAGCTCTTTACCGCGCTCAGCCGCCTTTCGGCGCGGGCGGCGGCGCCGCCACGGGCCCCGCCGCGACAATGGCGCCGCGCACCGCGGCGCCGAAGCTGGCTCTCTGTCCCGCGGGCAGCCCCGCGGCGAACGCCATGGTCGCGTCCTCGACCTCGGTGCGGGAGGCGAGGTTGATAGCGCGCGCCCTGGCGAGTAACGCCTTGGCGCCCTCCGGATCAAAGGTCGAAGCGTTCAACCCTTCCCATGCCTGGAGGCGCAGAGCCCGCGCCTGGGCGTTGGCGGCCCGGACCTTTCGGCCCTCTTGTCTGAGCATGCGGACGAAGGCCGCTCGCTGTTGACCATCCAGGCTCGCCGCCGCCGCGCGCATGGCGGCGCGCGGCGCAGGACGCTCATGCGCCATTTTCGCGGCGAAGCCCAGGACTCCGGCCCCGGCGCCGATCAAGAACAGATTGAGCGCGACGCTCAGCCCCAGGCCGATGAGCATTCCCTTCGAAGCGGTCATCCTTCCCCCAGATCCGATCCGGCGCCCAGCAGCAGCGATGCGCCTTCGGCGAAGCTCGAGTTCCCCGCCGGCCCGCCATCGCGGATTTCCAGGGGGGCGAAGACCAGCCCGGCCGCCACCCCGGCTGCCGCGCAGGCGCCGCCCAAGCCGAGGGCGGAAAGCGTCGGAGCGAGCCAATGCAAGGGGTCCGGCCGTTCTTGGCGGCGCGGCGCAGCTGCGATCACTGCGGCGCGGAGCGCCGTGGATGGCGCCGGCGTCACCCAGGCATCGAGGATCGCGTCGAGGCGGCGCATCGATGCGAAGTCCGCGGAAGCCTCGGCTGCGGCCAATGGGGATCCCTGTTCTCGTTCATCGGCAGGCCAACGCCGCGTGTCGGCGCCATAGGCGGCCACCAGGGCGGCGATCCTTTCCCGTGTCATGGCCTAGATCGCTTTGCGACAGGCGCGTCGTGCATCAAGTCGGCAAGTTGCGCGCGCAGAGTCCGACGTCCCCGAGCGAGTAGGCTCTCCAGAGCCTCCACTCCCAGGCCCATCGCCGCTGCGGCCTCGATGTTGCCCAGTTCCTGATAGTGGCAAAGCACGATCGCCTCCCTTTGTCGGGGCGGCAGCGCCATCAGGCGGGCGTCGACGCGCCGAGCGATGTCCTTGGCGAAGAGGCTCGCCTCCGGGCCCGGTCCGTCGTCGGCCCGCTCCGGCGGGCATGCGACCGGTGTCTCCCTGCGCCGCCGCAGACGATCGTAACAGAGGTTGAGGGCGACCCTGTGCAGCCAGGTGTCGAATCGCGCCTTGCCTGGTCGCCAGTGCGCCGCGGCTTTCCACGCCTTGACGAAGGTCTCCTGGGCCACATCCTCCGCTTCGCCAGCGTCGCCGAGCATTCGATGGGCGAGAGCGAGAATCCTGCCAAGCTTGCGCGTCACCAGGCTGCGCACCGCCGCCGCCTCGCCGCGGCCAGCCGCAATGACGAGCTCGGCGTCCGGGTCGGGCGCGCGATCGGTCAAGTCTCACCCCGTTCAAACGCCGCTCTCCGCTTCGCCTGCGCCAAGTCCGGGCGCGTCCCGTCATCGATCCCTGCAGGCTTCAACGCCCGGGATTGGAATTTCCGTCGCCTCATGCGCCGAGAAGATCGTCAAAGGCGTCGCGAACCGCCTGGCGCGCGCGCGCTACTCTCGGCTGCACGGCCGCGAATCCTCTCGTCCCGGCGGCCCGAGCCATCAGGGCGCGCAGCGCCCTCGGCTCACGCGACGGATCGGCGCCTTCTGGAAGGGCGACCTTCAGGACCTGGGAGAGATTCTGCTGCAGTCGGCACGCGGCGCTCAACGCTTCGAGCCTCGGCCTCGACGCCGCGCCAGATGCCGCCAGCGCGTCCAAAGCGGCGAGCGTGTTCTGGCGCAGCGGCCCGCCAGCGGCGGCGTGGACGAGCTGCAGATGCTGAGTGCAGAACTCGATATCGACCAGCCCGCCGTCCGCCAGCTTCATGTCCCAGAAACCCGCCGGCGGTCGTTCGGAATGGACCAGGGCGCGCATGGCCCTCACCTCCGAGGCTGTGGCCGATGGATCCCGCGGTCGCCGCAACGCGGTCTCGATGGCGTCGGCGGCGACGCGCATGAATTGCGGCGAGGTGGACCAAACCACCCGCGCGCGAGTCATGGCGAGCAGCTCCCAGACCTCGGCTTCGCCGGCATAGTAGTCTTCGAAGGCCGCCAAGCTCACCGCCACCGGACCTTTGGTGCCAGAAGGGCGCAACTGTAGATCCACCTGATAGAGTTCGCCTTCGGCGGTCGGCGCGGAGAGCGCGGCCACCAACCTCTGGGTGAAGCGGGCGAAGAAGGTCTCCCCGCTCCAGCCCTCGGAAGCCGACACGGCGCCCGGCGCCCCCTGGTAGAGGGTCATGAGGTCGAGGTCCGAGCTCACGCTCATTTCCGCAGAACCGCACTTGCCCAGAGCGACGACGGCCACCTCGCCTGCGAATGGTCCCGCCCTGCGCTCGACCTCGTCCAGAGAGGCCCTGGCGAGCCCGCCGATTACTGCATCCGCCAGAGCGGCGAAGGCGCGGCCAGCCTGCTCCGCGGTGGCGACCGCCTCCAGCACCTGCACGGCGAGCTTGAACGAAGCTTCGCGATGCAGCCTGCGCGCCGTATCCATGGCCGCTTCGAAGCTCCCGGTTTTCGCGATGGCGTCGCCCACGGCGTGCTCATCGGTGACGATCTCGAAGAGGGTCGGGTCGAGGAGCGTATCGAGGGCCGTGGGCCGCCGAGCGAGGGCGCGGGCGAACTGCGGCGCCAGGGTCATGATGCGGACGATGAGTTCGAATAGCTTGGGTTTCGCGAGGAACAGGGATTGGACCTGGACCCCGGAGGTCAGGGCGCCGAAGAAGGCGGAGAACCGCGCGAAGGCGATGTCCGGCGCTCCGGTGGCCTGGGCGGCTTCGAGCAGGCGCGGCGCCAAGCGGGTGAAAGCTTCCCGACCCCTCTCGGTGCGGGTCGCGGCGATCCGCCCGTGCCGCCAGCCGCGAATCTCCCCGAACACCCTGGCGGGATCGGAGAAACCCATCCGTCGCAGGGTTCGGAGAGTTTCAGGATCATCTTCGACGCCGGTGAAGACCAGGCTGCCGAAGCGCGACGAGAGGGGTTCTTCGCCCGGGAACAGTTCGCGATAGCGCCGATTTACCTTTCTGAGGAGCGCGCCAACGTTCGCGTCGAATCGCCGAAGGCTGTGAGACCCGGCGAGCGCCGCCACCCGTCGGCGTTGCTCGGCGTTCTCCGGCAGGCGATGGGTCTGCTCGTCGGCGATCATCTGGACGCGATGTTCCAGCCTCCGCAATTCACGATAGGCGAGCGCCATTTCGGCCGCCGCCGCAGACGGCGCTTGTCCAGCGGCGCTCAGCGCGGCCAGAGCGTCAAGCGTCGCGGACTGCCTCAATCCTCGGTGGCGGCCTCCCAGGATGAGCTGTTGGGTCTGCACGTAAAACTCAATCTCGCGGACGCCGCCGCAGCCAAGCTTGAGGTCTGCGCCGGGGGCGGTGAGCCGATCGTCGATCTTGTGGCTGTGGATCTGGCGCTTGATCGCGTGGATGTCGGCGATGGCGGCGAAGTCGAGGTTCCGCCGCCATACGAACGGCTCCAGGCCGCGGAGGAAGGCCGCACCACACCGCAGGTCGCCGGCCGCGACGCGTGCTTTGATGAAAGCCGCCCGCTCCCAGTTCTGGCCGACGGTCTCATAATATTCGAACGCCGCCGGGACGCCGACCGCGGCCGGCATGGAGTAAGGATCGGGTCGCAGCCGCAGATCGACCCGGAACACATAACCGTCCGCCGTCCGGCGACGCAGCAGGTCGGCGAGGCGCTCGGTGAAACGGATGGAGAAGGCCCCGGGCTCGACGTCGGCGGCCAGCGGCAGCACTTCGGGTTCGTAGAACACCGCAAGGTCGATGTCGCTCGAATAGTTCAGCTCGAAAGCCCCCAGCTTGCCCATCGCGAGGCAAAAGAGGCCGGGGACCGGACCCTCTTCGGGGTGGCCGAGACGCGTCGTCCGGCCAGCGGCCAAGGCCTCCCGCGCCGCGGCCGCGAACGCAGCGCCCAGGGCGGCGTCGGCGAAGTGTGACAAGGCGCCGGTCACCGCTTCGAAGTCGAAGACGCCGCCCAGGTCGGCGAGCGCGGTCAGCAGATGGAGTTCCGCCTTCAGTCTCCGAAGGCGCCGTCCGGTGGCCTCCATGCTTTCCCGGGACTGAGCTGCGCCAGCGGCGGCGATGATCCGAGCGGCGCGGTCCCCTGGATCGGCCTCGAGCACCGCGCGCAGGCGATCGGGCGCGCGCACAGCGAGCCCTGAGAGGTAGGGCGAGGCGGCGAACGCCGGGGCCAGGGACGGCCAAGCCCGCCCGAGAGCTTCGCGCCACCCGGCGGCCTGAGCAGCAGCATCGAGCGTCTCTCTGACGCGAGCGACGGCCGCAGCATCGACGATCGGACCGCAGGGCGACATGCGTTCGTAGAGCGGGCTCAAATGGGACGCTTCCGTCTAAGACCCGCGCAGCACCAGAGCCACGCGTAGTCCCGGGCCCGACCCGTCCACCTCCCCGGGTCCCTCGTCCAGTTCGAGGTGGCCGCGGTGCGCCCGCGCAACCGCCGCGACCAGCGACAGGCCAAGCCCGGCCCCGGGCTCGTTGCGGCTGCTGTCCAGACGCACGAAACGTTCGACCACCCGCGCTCGATCGGCAGGCGGCACGCCGGGCCCGGTGTCGGTCACGGCAATTTCGATATCGCCGGACGCTCGGCGCCTCACTCTCAACACCACTGCTCCCCCAGCAGGCGTGTACTTGACCGCGTTGTCGAGGATGTTCGCGAGGGCCTGGGCAATGAATTCGGCATTGCCTCTCACCCGCAGGCCCGAGGAGATTTCAGCTTCGAAATCAAGGTTCTTGTCCTCGCAGAGCGGCTGATAGAGTTCGGCCATGTCCCTGGCCAGGATACCGGGGTCGAACAGAACTTGGCCCGGCGCATCTCCCGCCGCCTCCAATCTGGCGATTGCGAGAACAGCGGTGAAGGTGCGCAGCACGCCATCGGCGTCTTCAAGGGCATGACGCAGGGCGGCCTTGGGGTCGGCCCGGCCTGCTTCGGCCTCGATCATCGCCGCCTCGAGCCGCGCGCGGAGGCGGGTCAACGGCGATCTGAGATCGTGGGCGATGGCGTCACCGGCGTGCCGTAGGCCGCCAATCGAGCGTTCCAGGCGCTCGAGCATGTCGTTGAGGCCCAGGGCGAGGTCGTCGTATTCGTCACGGGCGCCGCGAACCCTGGCCCGGGCGCCCATGTCACCCCTGCGCACCGCGTCGATCACGCCGGTCAGGCCGCTGATGCTGCGGTTGACATCGCGGCTGACGGCCACTCCCCCGGCGAGGCCCAGAACGATTACCAGCGCCCCGGCGCCCCAGACCGCGCGCAGGATTCGGACCACGTAGGACTCCGCCTCGCCGACATCGGCCCCGACGAAGATCAGTTCGCCGCCGGCAAGCCGCTCCTCGAGCCCGCGCGCCGGTCGGGAGGCTGTCGTACCACCGGCCTGGCGTATTGCGAGGTCGAAGCTCGCCCAGTCTCTATCACCGTCGAAATGCGCCACCGGAGAGCGGCCAATCGTCCCGGAGATGGGCGCGCCGGTCTTGTCCATCAGCAGATAGAGAAAGCTCTGGTCGGCGGATCCCCGCTCGATGATCGCTTGGTTGAGCCCATTTGCGCCGCTTTGGCGATAGACCGCCTCGAGTGAGCCCATTTCGCGGCTGACCCGGGCGTCGGCGCGCCGAGTCACCTCCCCAGCGGTGGCCAGATAGATGTAAGCGAGGAAAGCGCTCGCGGCGCCGGCGAACAATGCCAGAAAGACCAGGGTGAGCCGAAAAGGAGTGGTGCGGAAGATGCGCGGCAGGCGCATGGCGGACGCGCCGCGCTGTCTCAGGCTTCGAGCCGATAGCCCGCGCCGCGTACAGTGAGCAGCATCGGGCGCTCGAAGCCCTTGTCGATCTTGGACCTCAGGCGCGAGATGTGGACGTCGATGACGTTGGTCTGAGGATCGAAGTGATATTCCCAGACCTTTTCGAGCAGCATGGTGCGGGTCACTGACTGGCCGGCGTTGCGCATCAGATATTCCAGCAGTTGGAACTCCCTGGGCTGAAGATCGATTTCGCGGCCGCCCCGACGCACCTCCCGTCCGATCAGATCCATCTCCAAGTCGCCGACCCGAAGCACGGTCTGGACTGAACCGGTCTCGCGGCGGCGCGCGAGGGCCTCCACCCGGGCGATCAGTTCGGCGAAGGCGTAGGGCTTGACCAGATAGTCATCACCGCCGGCCTTGAGGCCCGTGACCCGATCGTTGATCTCGCCGAGGGCGGAAAGAAACAGCACCGGGGTTTGGTCACCCTCCTTACGCAACCGCTCGACCATCGACACGCCATCCATCCGTGGCAGCATGCGGTCGACTATCAGAACGTCGAAACGCTCGGCGCTGGCGGCAGTAAGGCCGGCGATTCCGTCAGGCGCGCAGTCGCACTGGTGCCCGGCTTCGGCCATGACCTTGATCATCGCCTGGCAAGCCTCGAGGTCGTCTTCGACAATTAGCAGGCGCATGCGGCCCCCCCGCCTGCCCCCTAGCCGGCGATCTTGATCGGCACAAATAAGGTCCGCCCGCCGCGGCTGACCGCGAGAGGGATGCTCGAACGACCCTCTCTCTTCCATTCGCCGACCGCGGCCGAGACATCGCTCGCGCTGGCGACTTCGCGGTTCCCGGCCCTGACGATGACGTCTCCGCGCTTGAGGCCCTTCTCGCCGGCGTCGGATGATCCCCTGACGCCCTCGACCAACACTCCGCGCACAGCCTGGGCGATGCTGTACTGCTGGCGCGCTGCGGAATCGATCGGGGCCAGGGACATTCCCAGTATCTGAGCCTGAGGAGCCGCCCGCGCCGACGCACCGGCCGGGCCGGCGTCTTGGTCGGCGGGATTGGCGCCGCCGTTCTCCGCCAGAACCGCGTTCGAAGGTCGCGTACCGGAGCGTACGTCCACAGTCCTCTGCTTGCCGCCGCGGAAGATGTCCAGATGCAGGACGTCACCGGCGCGGGCCTTGGCCACCTCTCGCGTCATTTCGGTGGCAGTGGTCACTTGGCGGCCATTGACGCCGACCACCACGTCCCCCGGCTCGACCCCGCCGTGCTGGGCCGGACCGCCGGGAACCAGATCGGCGATCACCGCGCCTTTGCGGCCGCCCAGTCCCCAAGAGTCCGCCATTTCGTCATTCAGGTCCTGAATTGTTGCGCCAAGATAGCCGCGGGTGATCTTGCCCCCGCTGATCAGCTGCCTTGTAATGCTCGAGGCAACGTCGGCGGGAATGTCGAAACCGATCCCTACCGAACCGCCGGAAGGCGAGAAGATGGCGGTGTTGACCCCGATCACTCGGCCATAGGTGTCGAACGTCGGACCGCCGGAATTGCCCCGATTGATTGGCGCATCGATCTGGATGTAGTCGACGAAGGTCTCTCCGATATTGCGGTTGTACGCAGACACGATCCCTGCCGTTGCTGTATTGCCGAGATTGTAGGGATTGCCCACCGCCAGCACCCAGTCGCCGACCCGCGGGCGGGCGTTATTCTCGAAGTCTACGAACGGGTAGCCGTTCCCAGAGACCTTGATTACCGCCAGGTCGGTTCCCTCGTCGCGTCCGACGACAGTTGCCTTGAGCTCTTTGCCGTCCTTCAGAACGACCTTGATCTCCTCAGCTCCATCGACAACGTGGTTGTTGGTGACGATGTAGCCGTCTGAGGAAATGAAGAATCCCGAGCCCGACGATTGTTGGGTTGGCGCCGGGCCGTTGTCCCCATCTCCCTGGCCCGGACCCTGACCCTGCCCCTTGGGCACGATGTCGAATGGAAGGCTGTCGAATCCGGGGAGTTTACGGAAGGCCCCAACATCGACTTTCGAGCTGACATTGATCGAAACCACCGCCGGCGACACGCGCTCGAAGATGTCGGCGAAGGATTGCGGGGCTCCAGGGGCTGGCGCAAAGCTGGCCTGGGTGGCGACCGTTGTCGCATGGATCGCTCCGTCGGCCGATCGCATCCCGACGCCGGCCATGGCCGCGACGGCTACTCCGGCGCCGGCCAACGCACCCACCACGATCTGGGTCTTCCTGACGGTCATCTCTGTCATCCTTTGCTCCGCGGAGCGTCCAGGGGTCCGGGTCACAGACCCCTTGTCAATTTAGTGCCGGTCGGTCCCAAGCGCGAGAGCCCGGCAGTCATCTTTCCGCAAGCGCGGCGGCGAACTTGAAGCCTATTTCAGGCGGCAAGATGTCAAGGTCTCTTCTCCTCTCGCCGAGCCGACCACTGCTCCGCGCTCAACCTGACGTTCCCGCTTTCGATGGCGTGTATGCGCCCGGCGCGCCGCCGCCCCGCCACTCGCCCTGCGCCTTCAACGCCCGCGTCAGCGCGCGAGGCATGTAGCGCTCATCATGTTTGGCGAGAATCTGGGTCGCCTCGAAGGTTCCGTGGGCATCAAGAGCGCCGAGCGCGACTACCCCCTGGCCCTCGCGGAACAGATCCGGGAGGTCGCCGCGGAACACCACCGGTGTGCTCGCCTTGTGGTCTGTGACGACGAACGCAACTGACCCGTCGCCGCTCTTGACGACACTTCCGGTGCTCACCAGTCCGCCTAGCTGAAAGGCCTGCCCAGTCGCCACATGCGCCGCCGCGGCCTGCGCCGGAGTGTAGAAATAAGCGATCGAACCCCTCAGCCCATAGAGAGCCAATCCCGCCGCAAGGATGAGAATGGGCGCCGCCGTCGCCACCACCATGAGGCGCCGTCGCGCGGCGCGCGATCTTGGGAGTAACGCCATGACGCCGATCATCCGCAGGCCAAACTATGGGTCGATTCTATCACGAGCGGGGTCGGGCCGCCTCTCCGCTGTGCGAGTGCGATCGGCGAGCATTGGCCCACCAGGATCGCAAGCCCGCCGGCGTGTGACTTGGCGCGATGGCGCCGAGCTTTGCCTCGACCGCAAACGCGTCTCGGTTCGCCGCGGGCGACGCCCGACGGCTTGCCTGGCGCGCGGATGACGATGATTGCCTCAATGTTTGGCCCCAGTGACGGTCTCGCGGGCCTCCGCGCGGGGCAGCACGAGTTCCACTTTCAGACCACCAAATGCGGATTCGCCCAGATTGAGCGAGCCGCCGTAAGCGCGAACCAGCTCGTCGACAATGGAAAGGCCCAATCCGGAGCCAGGGGCGCTCTCGTCGATTCGCGCCCCCCGCTCGATCACCGCTTGCCGCAGCTCCGCGGCCAGCCCCTGGCCATCGTCTTCCACGGTGAGCGTGAACTGCCCTGGCGTCAGCGGCGCGGCGGTGACCCGTACGTTCTTGCGGCACCACTTGCAGGCGTTTTCCATGACATTGCCGACGATTTCCAGGAGGTCCTGGCGTTCCCCCAGATAGCAGAGCCCGTCGGGCGCTCGGGGATGGACGACGAGCCCCTTGTCCTGGAAGATCTTCTCGAGGGTCCGGGCCAGCTCGTCCAGAACCGGGGCGACGAAGGTGCGCTCACCCTGGCCCTGCGACCTGGCCGCCGCACGCGCGCGACGCAGGTGATGGTCAACCTGCTGGCGCATGGCCTCGGCCTGCCGAGCCACCAGTTCGCCCAAGGATCCGTGGTCGCGCCCCGCTTCGGCGAGGATGACCGACAACGGCGTCTTCAGCGCATGGGCAAGATTGCCCACGTGCGTCCGCTGACGTTCGACCACCTCCTGATTGTGGGCCATCAGAGCGTTCAGTTCGCTGGCCAAGGGTTCGAGTTCGGCCGGGTAGGCGCCTGTCAGCCGGTCTGTCTCGCCTCTGCGCACCGCGCTCACTTCTCGGCGAAGCGCAAACAGTGGCCGCAGACCGACCCGCACCTGGACGACCACCGCTGCGATCAGTCCCGCCCCCAAGAGAATGAGCGCCACGGCTATCGTCGTGGCGAAGGTTCGCACTGCCCGATCTATGGGAGAGCGGTCTTCCGCGGCAATGAAAACCACGGGCTGGGTCACCCCTGGCAGGCGGCCTTGCATGGCCGCGACGCGCAAGGATTGCTTCAACGGCCCCCGGCTGTCGTAGAAAAGCGTCCTGCCTGGGCTCTTGGCCAGAATATCGGCCCCTCCCGGTGGCGGCGCCAGGACGTGGTCCCACAACGAGCGCGAGGTCAGCAGCGCGTGGAGCGGCCCATGCGGCGCGGCGCTCGCGATCTCCCAGTATTCTCCCGAGTAGGCCCTGAGGGAGCGCGGATCGATGATCGCGGGGGCAGCCAGCTTGCCGGACTCCACCGAGGTTCCGGCAAGAAGTCCGTCCACGGTTTCGGAGAGCTCATCGTCGAATCTCGTGGTCGTTGCCTGGCCAAAGAATGCCGAGAGCGCGAGCCCGGCGGCCACGAGCACCGCCAGGGACCAAGTCGCCGCCAGAAGGATCAGACGACCGACGAGGGACCGTCGGCGCAGCGGGCGCGCGTTCACGCCTCGGACGCCTCACCCTCGAGGGCGATGAGGCGATAGCCGAGACCGCGCACGGTTTGAATTCGGTCGGCGCCGATCTTTCTGCGCACGCGGCCGACGAACACCTCGATGGTGTTGGAATCGCGGTCGAAATCCTGCTCGTAGAGATGCTCCACCAGCTCCGTGCGGCTGATCACCCGACCCTGGTGCATGATGAGATAGTGCAGCAGACGATATTCCAGAGAGGTGAGGCGTAGGGGTTCGCCGCTCACCGAGGCGCGCGCGGATCGAGGGTCGAGGCGCAGAGCTCCGCAGGCCAGGTTCGGGGCCGCATGGCCGGCCGAGCGGCGCAGGAGAGCGCGGAGCCTGGCGAGCAATTCCTCGGTGTGGAAAGGCTTGGATAGATAGTCATCCGCACCGGCGTCGAAGCCGGCAACCTTCTCGCTCCAAGCGCCGCGGGCGGTGAGGATCAGCACGGGCGTGGCCAGATGCGCCCGCCTCCAGCCCTCGAGTACCGAAACACCGTCGACCTTGGGTAGACCAAGATCGAGGATGATGGCGTCATAGGGTTCGGTCTCCCCGAGCCATGCGGCCTCTTCTCCCTCGGCGGCGTGATCGACGGCATAGCCCGCGTCGCTCAAGGCGAGCTTCAGTTGGCGGGACAGGTCGGGGTCGTCCTCCACCAGCAGTACGCGCAAGACCCCTACCTTCCCCTCAGGATGTTCCCGGTGGCTGCATCGACGATGTAGTCGATCCTGCGCCCATGGGTGGTGATCCAACGCACCCGATATACGGTGCGCCCGCCTTCGAACTCGATCCCTGCATCCAGCTGCCGCCCCGGCGTTCGCCGGCCGATTCCCTCGATCACGCGGCCGAGCGGGGCCATCGCTCCGCGCCTGACGCCGAATCGCGCTTCATATTGCTGCTCGCGCCAGCCCGCCCCCAGGGAATTTGGCGACCGCATCCCCAGTGGGGGTGGCGCGAGCATGCCGCGCGGAGGTGGACCCCTGGCGAAAGGCGGAGCGGGACTAAATCGGCCGGCGCGCGGCGGCGGACCGCGCATGGCGCCGCCCCACCACCGATTCTGGGCGGAAGCGGAGGTCGCCATCGCCAGCAGGGCGAGCGATGCGACAAGGGCTGCGGGCCATTTCACTTCATTGTCCTAATCGACCCCTCCTGAATAACGCCTGAATGGCGCGCTCGGAAGGTCAGGTTCGCCCCCTCGGCGCATAGGGTCGTGCGCGCCGCCACTCCTCGGCGAAATGTTCGAGCGCTGGATCGGGTGAGTCCGGCAGGGTCACCACGATCTTCGCCAGAAGATCGCCGCGTCCACCGCGGCCGTTGCCCAGGCCCTTGGCTTTCAGTCGAAGCGTCGCGCCCGTGTTCGATCCCTTGGGGATGTTCAGCGTTACCGGGCCATCGGGCGTGGGGGCTTCGACCTTGCCGCCCAGAACTGCGTCGGGGACCGAGACCGGCAGATCGAAAATCAGGGTTTCGCCTTCGCGGCGGAAGATCGGGTGGGGACGCAGCGCCAATTCGATGAGGGCGTCGCCCGCCCCGGCCCGTCCTGGGCCGCCCTGGCCTTTCAGGCGCAGGATCTGGCCGTCGACCGCGCCCTTGGGAATGGTGACGTCGAGGGCCCGTCCATCGGAAAACGCGATCCGCGTCTTGCCGCCCCTGATCGCATCCTCGAGATCGATTTCGACCCGCGCGCGAACGTCCGTGCCGCGGGAAGCGAAGCCCCCGCTCGCCCTGCCGCCGCCCGGCCTTCCGCCGCCGCGGCCGAACATTTCGCCTAGAATCTCTCCAAGGTCGACGTTGTCGAACTCCGCCGAACGGAAACCGCCGCCTTCCTGGCCGAAGGGATTGCCGGAAAATCCACGTTGGATCTCACGGCCGTCGGCGTCGATCTCGCCGGAGTCGAACTTCCGACGTTTTTCGGGATCGCCCAAGAGGTCGAAGGCGCCGCTGACCCGCTTGAAAGTCTCCTCCGCCGCCTTGTTGCCCTGGTTGGCGTCCGGATGGTGCTTCTTCGCCAGCTTCCGGAACGCCTTGCGGATCTCGTCCGCGCTCGCGCTTCGCGAGACCCCCAGCTCGCGATACGGATCCTGCGCCAATTCGAGCGACCCCTTTGCGTAATCAGACTAACGCCCGACGCCATCAGTTAAGCCGTTGACCGCGCCGCGCAAGACGAGAGAGGACAAACCAACCTCACCCGTCGCTGCGGTCGGCGAGCCACTCCCGCGCGGTGAAGTCCAACGCATCGTCGGGGTCTTCGAGCGCCGCCTCGTTGATTGTCTGACCCCGCACTGACACGCCCGCAATGTGAACGCTATTAGGATCCTTTGTGATCAGCGGATGCCATCTGGGCAGGGACTTACCCTGGTCCAGTCGCCTATATGCGCAACTCGGCGGCATCCAGTTCAGGTTCGCGACATTGCCCGGGGTGAGCTTGACGCACTCCGGCACGCGTCGCTCGCGGTTGTGGTAGTCCCCACACCGACATTGCTCGGCGTCGAAAAGCCGGCACGCCACCCGCGTGGGGACGATTTCACCGGTGTTCTGCTCTTCGAAGCGAACCAGGCAACAGAGGCCGCAACCGTCACACAGGCTCTCCCATTCCTGTGCGTTCATCTCCCGCAAGGACTTGATTTCCCAGAACGGTTTCGTAGCCATCGCGGTGAAATCTAGACCCTGTTCCGCCCGCTTGATAGCCAGAGGGAGATAACGGCCGAGCCATGGCCATGCCGACCCTCGCCCTCAGAGACGTCGCTCTCGCCGATGGTTCGGGGTGGCTGTTCGAGAATGTCGACCTCGCCCTGGCGCCACGCGCGCGGGCCTGCCTCGTGGGGCGAAACGCCACCGGCAAATCAACCCTGTTGCGGATGCTCGCTGACGCCGTCGCACCCGATTTTGGGGACCGTACAGCGAGTGCGGGACTCCGCATCGCCCTTGCCGCCCAGGAGCCCATCGTGGCCGGCCCGACGTTGGTCGAATTCGCCATGGCTTGCGGGACGGCTCGTCACGCCGCCGAGGAGGCCCTGGCGGCCTTTGGTCTCAATCCCGCTCGCGGCGCCGGGGCGCTTTCCGGCGGCGAGACCCGCCGCGCCGCGCTCGCCACCGCCTTCGCCGCCGACCCAGATGTTCTGCTTCTGGACGAGCCTACCAACCACCTGGACGTGCTCGCCATCCAAGCCCTCGAAGAGCGACTTGCCCGCAGCCGCGCAGCGGTGCTGATCGTCAGTCACGACCGCGCTTTCCTGACCCGCGTCACCACCAGCTGCTTCTGGCTGGAGAATCGGCGCGTGCGCCGTTTGAACGGAGGTTTCGCGCGCTTCGAGGCCTGGGCCGAGGAAATCGCGACGGCCGAGGCCCAGCAATCACGGCGACTTGATGTCGCGATCGACAGAGGCGAACGGTGGCTCAGCCGCGGCGTCACGGCCCGGCGCGCGCGGAACGAAGGTCGCCGTCGTCGCCTGCTCGGCCTTCGCGCCGAAAAAGCGCAGCAGCTGCGTCTGGCGCGCGGCGAAGTCCGGGTGGGCGTGGTGGGCGCTGCGCTCTCGGGACGCCTCGTCATCGAGGCCGAGGGCGTGGCGAAGACAGTTGGCGGCCGCACGCTTCTCGCAGGACTTTCAGTAAGGATCATGCGCGGCGAGCGGGTCGCCATCGTCGGCGCCAACGGGTCGGGCAAGACCACCCTGGTGAAGGTACTGATCGGCGAAGTCGCGCCCGACTGCGGAGTGGTGCGGCTGGGATCGAATCTCTCGATCGCCTATGTCGATCAACGCCGCGCGGATCTCGCCGCGGGCCTCACGGTGCTGCGGGCCCTCGCGCCGGCGGGCGGCGACCAGGTGATGGTCCAGGGCGCGCCCCGCCATGTATCGGCGTACGCCAAGCAGTTCCTCTTTCGCGATGAACAGCTTCGCCAGAACGTCGAGAGTCTTTCGGGCGGCGAGCGGAATCGCCTCCTTCTTGCCCGGGTACTTGCCCGGCCATCGAATCTGCTTGTCCTTGACGAGCCCACCAACGACCTGGACATGGAGAGCCTCGATGTCCTGGAGGACGTGCTGGCCGGCTATGCCGGGACGCTGATGCTGGTCAGCCACGATCGCGACTTCATCGATCGCGTCGCCACCTCCACCATCGCCTTGGATGGCCGCGGGCGCTTCGTCGAGACGCCCGGAGGCTGGTCGGATTTCGTCGCCCAAAATCCACTCTTTCTCAGCTCCGAGGCGGAAGTCCCGCGCCGGCGGTCAATCTTGGAGAAACAGGCTCGCCACAATGTTCCCTCGCTCAAGCTCACCTACAAGGACGAGCGCAGGCTTGCCGAACTGGAGACGAATATTCTGGCGCTTTCAGCTGCGATCATGGCGAGCGAGGCGATTCTCGCCGATCCAGATCTCTACAGAACCGATCCCATCTCTTTCGGCCGTCGCACGGTGGCCCTGGCGAAGGCCAAGACCGAGCTTGCCGCGGCCGAGAGCGAATGGCTGGTCCTCGAGGGCCGCCGCGAGTTGCTGACGAAGCAACCCACCTAGGCCCCGCCATTTGGTTCTTGGGAGGGTCGAGAGCCACTCCACCCCGACGTTTCCTGAGGCATCGTGTTTGCTTTGGCAAAGAGGCGAGGGTGGCTGGGCGCCGCGAAAACGCTGTTTTTTCTTGCATTGCGGCACGAAATAGTGCATTGCAGCATCATGATTGCAAGAGCTCCGAAGACCGGGATCGGCGCTGTAGGCGTCGGGGTCGCGGTAATCGTCGAGGCGCACGCCGTCGCCCGACTCTCCACGCGGCTATTCCAAGATCGCTGTCTCACCGCGGCCGCCGGCCTCGCCGGGTTGCTCGAGTGTCGAACTGCACAGGACCTCCTTGCCGCGCAGGCGGGCCTGATCTGCGAAGACCTCGACCTGGTTCGAGGCGGCTGCGAGCAACTCTCAGAGATCATCGCCCGCGCCGCTGGCGATACGGTTCGATCGTTGCCCGTTGAGACGCACAACGTGGGCCCGACCTTGGCTTGATGCCCGGGCCGGCCTAACCTCCGGCGCTTGTCATTCCTGGGTGTTTTGGGCGCATGAAAGTCTTCGCCTCCGCGGCGATTGCGCTGGCGGCGTTTCTGATCGCCTGTTCCCCGGGGCCGCCGCGCGGTCAAGCCAAACGGGCGCCCCTTCCCATTCGCTTCGCCACCGACTGGCGCGCCGAGGCCGAACAGGGCGGTTTCTATGAGGCGCTGGCGAACGGGGAATACGCCAAGCGCGGCCTGGCTGTCACCATCATCCCAGGCGGGCCGGGGGTGAATGTTCCCCAGCTCGTCGCCGCCGGGGCGGTGGAGATGGGTATCGGCTCCAACAGCTTCATCGTGATGAATCTGGTCCAGGCTGGCGTACCGGTCCGGGCGGTGGCGGCCTTCATGCAGAAGGACCCGCAGGTCCTGATCGCCCATCAGGGCGCCGGCATACGCTCCATCGCCGATATGAAGGGCCATCCGATCTTGCTCTCGGACGCCTCGATCACCGCCTTCTGGGTATGGCTCAAGGCCAAATATGGCTTCACCGACGACCAGGTGCGCAAATACGCCTTCAACAATGCGCCCTTCCTTTCCGACCAGCGGATCGTCCAGCAAGGCTACCTGACCAGCGAGCCCTACACGCTCGAGACGCAGGGTCACGTCAAGCCGTTGGTGTTCCTCCTCGCCGACGAGGGCTATCCCGGCTATGCGGACATGGTCCTGGCGTCCGACCGGCTCATCACGATCAACCCCTCGGCCGTCCGCGCCTTCGTCGAGGCGACCGCCGCGGGCTGGCGGGCCTACCTTCACGGCGATCCGGGGCCCGGCGATGCGCTCATCATGAAGGACAATCCCGAGATGACCGCCGATGTGCTGGCCCAGGCGCGGCAAAAGATGGTGGCCTTTGGGATCGTAGATTCCGGCGATGCGCAGAAATTCGGCCCCGGCGCGATGAGCGATGGCCGGTGGGCGGCCTTCTTCAAGGTCGCATCGGGCCAAGGCGTCTACCCCAAGTCACTCGACTGGCGGGCCGCCTACACCTTGCGTTTTTTGCCCCCGGCCGCGAAATAGCGGTTGGCCGCGCGCGCCGTCGGGGTCGAGGCTGCAGCCCTTGAAGGGGTGGAGGTCGAGTATGCGGCGGCTGGCCGGGTGCTCGGCCCATTCGAGCTTTCAGTGAGCGATGGCGAGATTGTCGCCCTTGTCGGACCGTCGGGATGCGGCAAGTCGACTGCCCTGCGGCTCCTCGCCGGCCTGGAGACTCCCACGCGCGGGCGGACCCGGCTCGCCGCCGGTCGCGGCGAGACCTCCATGGTATTCCAGGCCGCCACGCTTGCGCCCTGGCTCACCGCGCTGGCCAACGTCGCCCTTCCGCTTGAGCTGGCGGGGGCGCCCCGAGGGGAGGCTCGAAGGCGCGCGGCGCAGGCTTTGCAACGCGTCGGGCTCGGCGGCTCCCAAGGCGCCCGGCCAGCCCAGCTCTCCGGGGGAATGGCGATGCGGGTCGCCCTGGCCCGGGCCCTTGTCACGGCGCCTCGGGTTCTCCTGTTGGACGAACCCTTCGCCGCTCTCGATGAGATAACCCGCCGCGCGCTGGCCGATGACCTGCTTTTGCTGTGGCAAGTGGAGAGAGCGGCGATAGTCTTCGTCACCCACAGCGTCGAGGAGGCGGTGTATATGGCCGCTCGGGTGGTGGTCATGACCTGTGGTCCCGGACGGGCCGCGGCGCAGATCACCGTGGAGGCGCCGCTGCCGAGACCCGCGGGATTCCGCGCCACCCCTCTGTTCCGCCACGCCGCCGAAGCGGTCTCCGCCGAGCTTGCCCTCGTCATGGGGGCATCGGCATGAACCGGTTGGAGCGGGTCCTCGCGCCCGTTGCCCTCATCACCCTGCTTCTGCTGTTGTGGGAAACGGTCTGCCGCGCCGCTCGCATCCCCGCCTTTCTACTCCCGCCGCCATCCCAGGTTGCCGCGGCGCTGGTCGAAGGCGCGCCTTCTCTGGCGCTCGCCGCTTGGCGCACCCTCTCCATGGCGCTCCTCGCCCTGGCGGCCGCCAGTTTGTTCGCCTCCTCGGTTGGTCTCTTCGTGAGCCTCGACCGGACCGTCGAGAACGCCGTTCGCCCGCTCGCCGTCGGTTTGCAGGTAACTCCGGTGGTCGCCATCGCGCCGCTGTTCGTGATCTGGGCGGGCATCGACCACCCCGGCAGGGCGATTGTCGCCCTGGCCGCCATTGTCGCCTTTTTCCCGATCTATTCGGGCGTCGTGACCGGGCTCAAATCCGCCGACCCGGACCTGGAGCGACTCTTTGATCTCTACGGGGCCGGGCCGATGCAACGGCTGCTGCGGCTTCGCATGCCCGCGGCGGTACCCGCCATGTTGGAGGGCCACAAGGTGGCTGCCGGATTGGCGGTGATCGGCGCGGTGGTGGCGGAATTCGTGGCTGGCTCCGGCGGCGCACAGGGCCTCGCCTGGCGCATTCTCGAAGCTGGCAACCGGCTGCAGACCGCCAGGATGTTCGCGGCGATCATCGTTCTCGCCGTGATGGCCGGTCTGCTCCATTTCGCCTTCCAGGCGCTCGAGGCGCGCGCCCTCGTCTGGTGGAGGGGACGTTAGGCGAGGGTTAAACGATTTTCGCTACGCCTTGGCAGGCACGGGTTTTGCATCAGGGTCCGCCATGCGCCTTCACCTTGCTCTCTCGCTCGCCCTTCTGGCGGTTCCCGCGGCAGCTCTCGCCGCGCCGATGACGCAGGACCGATACGGCCCGCCGGCCGCCCCTGACTCCGCGGCGCCCGGCCAGGTCGTCTCGGACGCGACACCGCCGTCTGCGCCGACCTATCGCGGCCGTTTGCTGAACTGGACGAACAAGGCCGCGATCGAGCGGACCGACCGATCGTCGCTCGACGCGCCGAGAGTCGAACGCGCAGCCGCCGTCGAAATGGCTGCGCCCGCTTCGCCAAGCGTCGCGGCCGCGCCGGCCAGCATCTACGACTCCGCGCCGAGCGTGACCGTCGTCCCGGCAAGGCGCATGCGCGCGCCAGCGGCGCCGCTGATCGCCGTGGAACCAACGCCGCCGGCGGCCACCGTCGCGACCCCGCCGCCGGCGCCAGCGAACCCGGTCGTCAGCGAGGCGACTCCGCTGCCGATCACCATGGCCGCGGCTTCGACGACGTCCACGGCGCCGGTGAGGCCGCGCTTCTATTCACTGCACCGGGCTTATGGCGATCGCCCCGACGCCGTGGCGATCCCCATCGACCGCCCGCCGGTCCTCATCGGCCCGGCCGACCCCGAACCATCCTCCGCCGGCGACGACTCCGCCTCGGGAGCCGGCCAGCCCGCGCCCCCGGCGGTTTTCTAGCCAGGAGCTACGCCGTGAGCAGCAATGCCTGCTCGCGATAATCGAGAATCCGCCACTCTCCAGGCGAGAGATCATCCGGAAGTCCCAGGGCGCCGATGCGATCGCGATGAAGTGCGGTCACCCGGTTTCCGGTGGCCGCGAACATCCTCCGCACCTGATGGTAGCGGCCCTCGGTGATCGTCAGGTAGACGGCGACGCGCGTGACAGGCTCCAGCAACGCGGGCGCCAGGGGCGTCGTCTCCCCTTCCAACCACATCTCTCCGGAGGCGAAGAGGACGGCTTCATCGCCACCGAGCGGCCTTTCCAGCTCCGCCCGATAACGTTTCGCCACCCGCCGCCTCGGCGAAATGAGACTGTGCAGCAGGGCGCCGTCGTCAGTGAGGATGAGGAGGCCGGTGGTGTCCAGATCCAGCCGGCCGATACTCGAGAGGGCCGGGCTGCGCCTTCGCCAGCGTTGTGGCAGCAGTTCGTAGACGCTGCGCCCGAAATCCTTGTGCGAGCAGACCACTCCGAGAGGTTTGTGGACGATGAGGCTCAGCGGCGCGGGCGGATCGAGCGGCTCATCGGCTACCCGCATTCGTTCGCAGAGATCTCGATCCAAGCGAACCTTGAGCGCGCCATCGCCCACCGCGACGTCGTCGAGCGTCACCCAGCCGGCTGTGAGCAGCGTCCGCACTTCGGTTCTCGAACCATAGCCGAGATTGGCGAGCAGCCGGTCGACGCGGGTCTGCGCGCCGGCCCTCATTTCACCGCCTCGAAGAGTTTGTAGCCCGCGCGGCGGCCAAGCTCCGTCACCTTCGAAAAGGCGCGCGCGAGGGCGCCCTCGTAGGGCAGCGAGGCGTTGGCGACAATTCGGCATAGTCCTCCCGCGTGCAGGGCGTCGGCCGCGGAGGCGATGAAGCCCTGACCCAGGCTGTGGCTCCTTCGTCCCACTTGGTGGAATGGCGGGTTCATGACCACGAAGTCGAGGTCGGCGAACCGGGTCGGGGCAAGGCGCAGATCGATGTGAACGAACTGGGCGCGAGAGTCGGCGATGTTTTGCTCGGCCGCCGAGATCGCCCGACGGTCGATGTCCGCAAGGATCAGGCCGGTCACCTCGCGGTTCTCGAGAACCGCCCGCCCCAGCACCCCGACGCCGCAGCCAAAGTCCGCGCCACGCCCGCGGAATGGATGTCCCGCCTCGAGCAGGAGGGCGGTCCCGGGGTCGAGACGATCCCAGCTGAAGACCCCGGGCTGCGACCAAAGACCAAGCGCAGGCGCGATCTGCGGCCCGCCCGCGGCGATGGCCTCGGCGAGTCCCCGCATTTTGGCGGGGCGCGAGCACGAGACGATCCGATGATGACGCCGCGCTGTCTCCATCGGCTCGCAGCCGAAGGCCCGCAGCTCGTCATTCAGGCGCGCCCCGCCGCGCTTCTTGGGCGCGACCGCGATCAGCTCCCCGCCGACCCGCAAGGCGCGCAAGCCGTGGGCCAGGACGAACCGCCGCTCCAAAGCGCCTGGCGGGGCCGCCACGATCATGCCGGCGAGACTGGCGTCAGCAATCTCCTCCAGCGCCGCCGCGCCGGGAGACAGCGGAGAAACCTGCAATGCTCCGCTCGGGGGGCCGATAAGGCCCGGCGGCGGCGAACCGTAGACGGCATGCATCGCGTCCGCGACGGACACGGCGGTCAGCCCCGTTCGCGGGTCCGGGCGAAGACCAGCTTGGGAAACCGCTCGGAAAGATAGCCGAGCTCCCAGGCCGATTTCGCGAGGAACACGATCCGTTCGTCGATGTCGGCGGCCATGGCGGTGCGGTGCTTGTTGATGAAATCCTCGATGTCGCCCTTGGCGCCGTCCAGCCACCGGGCCTCGACCCATGGCGAAGCTTCGAACAGCACCTCCAGGCCGAACTCGCCGCCGAGCCGGTCGGCCATCACATCGAACTGGAGCTGGCCGACCGCGCCGACGATGAAATCCGAACCGATGAAGGGTCGGAATAGTTGGGTCACGCCCTCCTCCGCGAGGCCGTCGAGCGCCTTCTTCAGATGCTTGGCTTTCAGGGGATCGGTGGCCCGAACCCGCCTGAGGATCTCCGGCGCGAAGTTCGGCAGGCCCGCGAACCGCACATCGCCGCTTTCCGAGAGACTGTCGCCCACGCGCAGGATGCCATGGTTGGGAATGCCGATCACGTCGCCGGCAAAGGCTTCCTGTGCGAGTTCCCGGTCCGAGGCGAAGAACAGGATCGGCGCGTTGACGCTCATTTGGCGGCCGTTGCGCTCGACCTTCAGTTTCATGCCCCTGGTGAAGCGGCCGGAACAGAGGCGAAGAAAGGCGACGCGGTCCCGGTGGTTGGGGTCCATGTTCGCCTGGATCTTGAACACGAAGCCGCTGACCTCGTCTGTTCCGGGGGAGATGATCGTCTCCACACCCGCCCTCTGGGCGGCCACGGACTTTGGCGGGGGAGCAAGATCACGCAGGCCCTCGAGGAGTTCCCGCACGCCAAAACGGCGCAGGGCGGAGCCAAAGAACACCGGCGTCATGTGCCCCTCCAGGAAGCTCTTGCGCTCGAAGGGGAGAGAAGCGTGGGTGATCAGTTCGGCGCCCTCCCGAGCTTCCGCCAGAGTCTCCGGGTCGAGGTGCGAGGAAAGCGCCTCCGTGCTCAAGGAGATGGACTCGCACGCCTCGTCTTGACGCCTGCGGTATGGCGCGAATGTCTGGGCTCTGAGATCCACGACGCCCTTGAAGCGAACGCCCGAACCGGCCGGCCAGTAGAGCGGGGCGGGATCCAGCGCCAGTTTCGCGGCGATTTCGTCCATCAGGGCAAAGGGATCGAGGGCCTCACGATCCATCTTGTTGATGAAGGTGATGATCGGAATGTCTCGCAGCCGGCAGACCTCGAAGAGCTTCAGGGTCTGCGGCTCGATCCCCTTGGCGGCGTCGAGAACCATCACCGCTGCGTCAGCGGCCGTGAGCGTGCGGTAGGTGTCCTCGGAGAAGTCCTCGTGGCCCGGGGTATCCAGCAAATTGAACATCGTCCCGGCGTGGTCAAAGGTCATGACGCTCGCGGATACTGAGATGCCGCGCTCGCGCTCGATCTTCATCCAGTCGGAACGTGTGCGGCGCTGCTCGCCCCGGGCGCGCACCGCGCCAGCAGCCCGGATCGCACCGCCCGCGAGCAGAAGATTTTCAGTGAGCGTGGTCTTGCCAGCGTCCGGATGGCTGATGATTGCGAAGGTGCGCCGGCGCGCGGCCTCGGCTGCGGTGGGGGCGGGCATGCGCGCCAGCTAGCGAAGGCTGGAGCCGAAAGCAAACGGCGGCGGAGGGCTATCGATCAGGCCGCAAGTCGCCGCCAGACCGCGCGATCGGCGGAAAAGCCGATCGATTTGCCGTCGTTCTGGTCGCGTCGCAGCTGATCGAGAACCTCCAGTCCGACCCGGTCGAAGCGCGCGCTCACTTCCAACGGATCACAGCCAAGGGCCGGGGATACGAACAGGGCGGCGTTGATGCGCGGCGCGATCGCGACGATCATCGTCGCCAGGCGCACGGCGCGATCGGGGTCGGTTTTCTGGAGTCTGGGGCAATCGGCGAAGAGTTCGGCCCCAAGGCTTTCGACGTAGTCAAGGGAGAGGCGGCGATAGCGGTGCGCCGCTTCGCCTGGGGAAAGCTCGGCCTTCGTAAGATCAAGGACCACGTCGTTGAGGAGGAAGAGCATTGGCGCGCCGGGCCCAATCGGATTGGCGAAGCAGCCATTTGCCCACCTCCGGCTTTCCGCGTCATTGAGGAACAGGGTTAAGACTTTTCCACTTGTTCGGTGAGCAAGCGGGCGCCGTCGACATCTTCGATCTCGACGACCCAAAGATCTGGATCGATGCGCGCGGCGCGGTCGATGTAGGCTTCCAGGTCCGACGTGTTGGCACGCGGCAGCGGCTGCATCCATACCCGTTCGCCGTCGCCGCGGATGGCCTCCGCAAAGAGGCGGACCTCGGAAGGGGCGCGGCTGACGCACCTCACCAACACCGCTCCGGCGCGGACATCGCCTTTGCGGACCACGGTCGCGAACGCCCCGGCAAGTTCGGCTCGGCGGATCAGGGCCATCACCCAAACTTGCGTAGACAGCAGCAATCCCCGCGTCTCCTGAGTGAACTCGAGGGCTAAGCCTGCTTCGCCGTCTTGGGGAGCCCACACGGCGGCGAGGTGGACGAGAATGCGTGTCGTTCTCCCGCGTCCCGGCCACTGATCATCGAGTTCATCCTGGCCACGCGGCGCCTTTCACTGAGTCATCAGGGAAATGAGGCTTCATCGCCCGGGGTTGAATGCGATGACATTGTCGCCTGGCGGCGACTTGGGTGGATCCGCCTCTCTGGCGGCTTCCGGCGAAAGCACAGGTAGCCGGACCGCCACTACCGTGCCCTCGCCCAGCGTGCTCTGGATCGACATCGACCCGCCGTGCAGTTCGCACAGAGCCCGCACCAACGACAGTCCCAAGCCCCAGCCCATCGCATTCAGTGCGGGACCGCCGGCCTGTTCGTATGGGTTACCGAGCCGCGCGAGATCTTCGGATGAAATGCCGATTCCGGTGTCGCCGACCACCAACTCGAGGCCGCCGTCCGCAGCGCGCAATCCCACGGTCACCGAGCCTCCGGCGGGCGTGAACTTCAGGGCGTTGGAGACGAGATTGATGACTATCTGCTTTATGGCGCGTCGATCCGCGTTGACCCGGATCGGATCCAGACCCAGGGCGCCGCGCAGTCTGACCTGCGAGGTCTCGGCCTGGACGCGCGTCAGGCGCAGCGCCGCCGACACGGCCTCCCGAGCGTCGAACGTCTCCAGGGCAGGCTCGTAGCGCTCGGCCTCGATTTTCGACAGATCCAGCACGTCGTTGATCAGATCAAGCAGATGGCCGCCCGATTCGTGGATCAGTTCCGCGTACTCCGTATATTTCGGAGCAAGGGGTCCGAACATCTGGCTGCGCATTATGTCGGAGAAACCGATAACGGCGTTCAGCGGCGTGCGCAGCTCGTGGCTCATGTTGGCGAGGAAACGCGACTTGTTGTCCGCAAGCGCAAACGCCTCCGACGCGGACTGTTCCAGAAGAACCTGTCGGGACCGTTCCTGAGAGACGTCGCGGACAACGGCGATGAACCCATCCTCCTGGGCGCTCACCAATGCGGCGAGGCATCGATCCTCCGCTCCCGCCGGCGCAAACATGATCTCCACGCGATGCTCTGTTCTGGCGCGCTCGAGCGCGTCCTTCAGAACCTCCGGCTCGGCCGCCAGATCGGCGAACTCGCCTCTCGGAACTCCGCACGCGAACGGCTCGGAGGACTGGCCGAAAGTCTCGCGCACATGACCGCCGAGATCGAGATCGACGATGAGCAGCCCTTGGCCGGCGAGAAGAGCTCTTGACCGCCGCTCGGCGGCGGCCGCCGCCGCCTCGCTGGCGGCCGCGCGCCGCGATTGGAGAACAAGCGCGGAGGCGACCGCGGCAACGATGAGCAGGACCGCGAAGATCGCCAGCCATGGACGCGGTTCGACGCTCGCGCCTCCGGCCGCGGCCGCCAGCCCGGCGACACCGACGACGACGACGGTGAATGCCGCGCCCGCGGCGACCGTGCGCCGCCGGCCAAGGACGATCGCCGCGGCCAATGGAGCCGGAACAAGCGCCGCCAAGGGACCGGTCAGGCCGCCATAGAGCAGAACAGCCCCAGTGATTCCGATCGTCCAGATCAGGAGGAGGACATGATTCCGGCCGGGCCAGCTTCGAGCACGGAGAATCAGGCTCGCGGCGGCGCCGAGCGAAGCGGCGGCGAGGGCCCAAGTGGGTGCTGATCCGCGCGCCGTGGGCGGCCAGGCGAGGGCCGCGAATGTGGTCGTCGCGAACCAGGCCGCGTTCCAGGCCGCGGCCTCGGATAATCCGCCATGCTCCCGATCGGGAACCGGAGACGACGAGGATTCTATGCTTTGCGCCACGATGGGATAGCCAGACGTCCTTGCCTTCGCCGAAGCGTGCGGCGTCCAGGAGCCTAACCCCTGCGAACCGCGCCTACGAGACCGCTCAATCATGGCGCGATCAGCCGCTCAGCGGAACTCCCCGCGGGCAACACAATGGTAAGCGGCGAGGGCTACCTTCCTGGCGCCGAGGTTTTCGTTCCTCGACCGAGGGGCGCCGCGCCGATCGCCCGACACACGACAGGAGCGCATTGGGAGCTGATGGCGGCAAATGTGGTTCCGATTTCCAAGCCCAGCGACGCACACCGGCGCGCCCTGAACGAACGCCGCGTGAGCATTCTGGATGAACGCAACCGGTCGTTCCTGCGCCTCGCGAGCCATGAACTCAGAACGCCTCTGAATTCGGTGATCGGCTTTTCGGAGATCCTCGCCAATGAGCTGTGCGGACCGCTCGGATCGCCCCAGTACAAGGAATACGCCGAGCATGTCCGGGTTTCTGGACACAAGCTGCTGCGGCTGGTGAATCAAATGCTGGAGATCCTGCGCCTGGAGGGCCAGGTGAGTGATCTTCAGTTGGTGTGCGAGCCCTTGGATCACGCCATCGACGACGCGCTCGATGGGTTTGGCGACGAGATCGGAAAGAAGGCCCTCAGGATCGTGGTCGAAGGCCAAGGACGGCTCCCGGTCGTCAGGGCCGATGCGAGGGGCCTAAGAACGGTGCTCGCCAACCTGGTCCAGAACGCCATCACCTTCTCCCCGCCTGGAGGTGAGATCCGCCTGCGCGCCGTCCGGCGCGGCGAGCGGGTCGAGATCGTCGTCGAGGATGACGGCGAAGGCGTCGATCCGGCGGAAATTTCCCGACTCCTGCGACCATTCGAACAGGGCGAGAACACTCTCACACGCCCCAACGAAGGCGCCGGGCTGGGCCTGCCGATCGCCAGGCTGTTGTGCCGGAACATGGGCGGCGCCTTGAAACTCCATTGCCAGCCGGGCCGGGGGCTCGAGGCGAGAGTGACCCTGGGTGCAGGCTGACGAACGCGGTTGCCACCTTGGCGCATCGGGCCTAACGACGCCGGCCGATGGATGTTCAGGCCTTCACGCCGTCGACGATCGACACCGAACTCACCCGACTTTCGGACGAGTTCGAACTCCTCGGAGATTGGGAACAGCGTTATCGCCACGTGATCGATCTGGGGCGCGACCTGCGTCCCCTTGATACGGCGCAATACAACGAGGCAAACAAGGTTCGCGGGTGCGCCAGCCAGGTGTGGCTGGTCGCCGCTCGCGATCAGGGGGGTCGACTCTCGTTTCGCGGCGATTCCGACGCCCACATTGTTCGCGGCCTGATCGCCATTCTGCTCGGGCTCTACAGCGCGCGCCAGCCGGCCGAGATCCTGGCCTTCGACGCCAAGGCGGCGTTCGCAAAGCTCGGTCTCATCGGGGCCTTGTCGGCGCAGAGATCCAACGGCCTGTTGGCGATGGTCGAGCGAATCCGCTCAGAGGCGATGTCGGCTCAGGCGGCGCGCCCGCCCGTCACGTCGACGCCGGAGATCCCCAAGACGGCGTCATAGCCGAGCATCATATCGACGGTCCGACCATCCTTCGCGAGGGGCAGGCGCATCCACAGTATCGTCATCTGCGCAGCCCCTCGCCACGCCAAATTGTGATAGCCCACGGCCGGGCGAGCGGTCAGCACGACCTTATCCAACTCGACTCGCCAGTATTCCGCGGCCGAGGGGCCATATATCTCGGCGAGCCCCTTGCCGGTGATCTCGCCGCCGAACACCCCGTAGAGACGGGTGCCGGCCAGGCGCACCCGATAATCCCTCGGGCTCGACCTGACATCGATGAGACAGATCGCCGGCAGCAGCCGCTTGAACCCGGCTGGATCGAGGTCGGCTCGTCCCGGCAGTCGACCGCCGCGCCGCAGGCTCGACCAATAGGCGAAGAGCTCTTCGTGCGCGCGCATCGCCGTGGCGGGCGCACCCATTTGCACCCTCATCGAGGAATCCCCGGGAACTCCATGGAATCGCGACGATTCGACTATCACTCGATCCGCGAATCAGCGGCAAGCGATTTCTGCTCGCGGGCGCCGGCGGACGGAGGCAAGTTTCGTGCGGGTCTCGACGGCTGGCCGGCGACCGATTCCTAGCGGCGCTTGCGCGGCGCCTGGCGGCCGCCTTGACCCAGTCCCATCTGCTTGGCCAGGTCGGATCGGGCCTTGGCGTAGTTGGGGGCGACCATTGGGTAATCCTTCGCCAGGCCCCACTTCGCCCGGTAGTCCTCGGGGCTCATATTGTATTTCGTCCGCAGATGGCGCTTCAGAGACTTGAACTTGCGGCCGTCTTCCAGGCACACCAGATGGTCCGGCGTGATCGAGCGGCGAACCGGCACCGCCGGTTCCTTCGGCGCGGCCTCCACCGGTTCGGCGCCGCTGGAAATCGAATTCAGCGCGCGGTGGACACTCTGTATCAGCGCCGGGAGATCGGTCGTCGAGATCGTGTTGTTCTCCACATAGGCGGCGACGATCTCCGCCGTCATTTCAATGATTTCCACCTTGTCATCCATCATTTGTCTTTCCGTTGTTCAGCGATCGATCGCCGCCATTGTGGGGCCGCGAGCCCCCGCGCGAACTTGTAGACCGTCGAGCCGACCGACGGGCAGCCATCGGAAACCTGTCATTGATCGCCCGCATGCTGACGAGTCAAGTGAAACAACCACCTCGCCTTGGAAGAGACTGGCGCTCGTCACTGTGCAGAGATGTCGTAAACTCAGGTGACGGCGTCCGCCGAGATCGGCGGGACGACCGACAATTCAGGATCGGCGTGGGTGCGAACAGCTTCGTGCTCACTCGCCTGGATCGCGTTCAGCAGCGCGGGAGGCAGACCCGAGGAGAGAGCCCAGTTCCAATAGCGCAAGACTGTCTGGGCGCGGTCGACCGCGGTCATGTCGAACACCTGGAGTACGTTTTCCAGGGCGGCGCTAGTCTCGCCGGTTGCCATGATTTCCTGCCGTCTGGTTGCTCGCCAGAGGGACCGCAGCGAGGACTTCGGCAAGCCAGTCGCCTTGCACAATATGGCCATCGGTTCACCGCCGCGGTCGGCGAGGATCTTCGCGGCGGTCATCGACTTGACCCCCGCAAGGCGCGCGATCTCCTCGACCATTTCCCGGCTTGGGGCTCTTTCGGCCTCGCCGATCGCCTCCTCCAGGCTGGCGAAACGACTGCGGGCCAAGGCGGCGCGATCGCGCTGGCGGCGTTCGATGAATTGAAGCGCCATCCGCGAGAGCGGATCTCGCCAGCCTTCGGCGGCGGCAAGACCGAAGACATCGGCGGCCGCCTCCTGAAGGATTTCGCGGGAGACCGCGAACCTCTGGAGGATGGTCCTGCGCGCCGCCCCATCCACCCACCAGAAAAGGACATAGGCGTGGCTGGGCCGAAGCTCTGGGCGGCGAAGGAGCAGCGGCGAGATCTGCGGTCGCAGGCGGGTCATCATCGCCACCGATTGGATCGCGCCGTGCGGGAACCGCGCCTGCTCGTTCCTCAGAAGGGCCTCGACGACCGCGATATCACCCGCCTCGACCAGGGCTTCGACGACGACTTCGCTGATCCCTCGGCGGCCGGCGACGGCCAGGCGATGGGCCTCGCCGGAGGCGCGAACGCAGTCGAGCAGATCGCAGTCGTTGAGCGAGTTGTTGTCTTTCAACAGCGGCGCGGCGACCTCGATGTCGTCGCGCAGGATCAGGCGGACCAGGACATTGGGAATCTCGTTGAGCGTAGCCAGCCTGCGGGCCACCTTCACTCTCTCCTCGAGATCCGCGTCGCGCAGAATCTCGACCAGGAGATCGGCGGTGACCGACCGTTCGAACGCGTTCACCCGGCTCGCCGGCAGGCTGACGACGTCCGCCAGGCGTTTCAAGATCGCCGTGCGGGATCGATTCTTCCGCTCTGGCATCGGCTCGGCGACGTCGGCCTCGCTGTCGGGTCGAAGGGCGGTTTCGCTCATGACGGCGGCGGGCCTTGGGTCGAGTGCCGGACATCCGGCGGCCAAGGCCGCATCTGACCAGACTCGCCTTAACCGTATGTTTCGATGTTGCTCCGCAAGCGCATGCGGACGGCCGAAGGAAGGGGGGCGGTCAGCTGAAGACAGGGGCCTTCCAATGCGGCCAGATATCCGGGAGCTCCTGAGAGACCCTTCCCGGATAATGCGGCGCGCGCTTTTCGAGGAACGAGGTCACGCCCTCGCGCGCATCTGGAGAGGGGCCGCGGGCCTGGATGGCTCGGCTGTCGGCGCGGTGCGCCTGCATTGGGTGATCGGCCCCGGCCATTCGCCAGATCAACTGGCGGGTGAGAGCGATCGAGACCGGAGAGGTGTTGTCGATGATCTCCCTGGCCAGGGCGCGGGCAGCCGGGAGGAGTTCGGCGGGCGCGTGCAGCGATCGCACCAGACCCTTCTCATGCGCTTCGCCCGCAGAAAAGACGCGGCCGGTGTAGCACCACTCGAGGGCCGTCTGGACGCCGACCAGCCTGGGCAGGAACCAGGACGAGGCCGCCTCCGGGGTCAGTCCGCGCCTGGCGAAAACGAAGCCATAGCGCGCCTCGGTGGAGGCCAGACGGATGTCCATGGCCAGTTGCATGGTCGCTCCGACCCCGACGGCCGCTCCATTGACCGCCGCCAGCACCGGCTTGAGGCTGTCGAAGATCCGCAGGGTCACTCGCCCGCCACCGTCGGGTTCGACACCTCCGACCCGGGCGGCCATCCGCTCGGGATCGCTCCGCGAACGATCGAAGGTGGCGCCGCCGCCGGCCAAGTCGGCGCCCGCGCAGAAGCCCCGGCCCGCTCCGGTGACGATCACGGCCTTGATCTCGTCGTCGGCGTCGGTGAGGTCGAAGGCGGCGAGAAGGTCGAGCATCATTTTGGTGGTGAAGGCGTTCAGACGCTCAGGGCGGTTGAGGGTTATAGTCGCGATCTGTTCGTCGACATCCAGGATCAGGGTTTCGAAGGTGGGTTTGGACATGGCAAGGCTCCGCGTTTGGATGCACGACTTGTCTCGCGATTACCCGCCCCGCGCTTGCGACGCTAGCGGAGACGGCGCGCCTGGAGCGCCGCGGCCTTTACGGCGGCGCGCCTGCGGCGTCATAAGGCGTCGGGTGATCTGAACAAACCCAACGGACAAAGGGCGCGCGCATGGCCGATACGGTTTTGGCCGACTACATTGTCATTGGGGCGGGATCCGCGGGCTGCGTGCTCGCCAACAGGCTCACCGCCGACTTGAAGACCAAGGTGCTCCTTCTGGAAGCGGGCGGCGACGATCGGCCGACGAAGAACCCTGGCCAATTCCTTTCCAATCTGATGATCCACGTGCCGGTGGGCTATTCCCAGACGCTCAAGGATCCCAAGGTAAACTGGCTCTATCCCACCGAGCCGGATGCCGGCACGGGCGGTCGGATCCACATCTGGCCGCGCGGCAAGGTGCTCGGCGGCTCCTCCTCGATCAACGGCCTGCTCTACATTCGCGGCCAGCACTCCGACTACGACGGCTGGCGCCAGCTGGGCTGCGAGGGCTGGGGCTGGGACGATGTCAGGCCCTACTTCCTCCGCGCCGAGCATCAGGAGCGCGGGGCGGGCGACCACCATGCGGTTGGGGGCCCTTTGAACGTCTCGGACGTGACCCAGGGCCACCACGTCTCCGACGCGGTTGTGGAAGCCTGCGTCGAGGCCGGGCTTCCACGCAATCCGGATGTGAACGGTGCGGACCAGGAAGGGGTGGGCTACTACCAGCTCACGGTGAAAAACGGCCTGCGTTGCTCAGCGGCGGTCGCCTATCTTCACCCCGCCATGGCCCGGGCCAATCTCGTGGTGGAGACTGGCGCCTTAGCCACGAAAATCCTCATCGAGGACGGGCGCGCAATCGGCGTTGAATTTCTGCAGCGCGGCGAGCGGCGGGTGGCCAGGGCCGCCAGGGAGGTGATCCTCGCCGGCGGCGCGGTGAACTCGCCGCAGCTTCTGCAGGTTTCGGGCATTGGCCCAGGCGCGCTTCTCGCGAAGCACGGCGTTGCCGTCCTCGCCGATCTGGCGGGCGTTGGGGAGAATCTCCAGGATCACTATGTGATCTCGATCAGCTATCGGCTGAAGAGCGGAACGATCTCGGTCAACGAACTCACTCGCGGGGCGCGTTTCCTGGGTGAGACGGCGAAATATGTCTTCCAGCGCAAGGGCCTGCTCACCTTGTCCGCCGCGCACATCGCCGTCTTCTGCAAGTCGCGGCCCGATCTGGCCAGTCCCGATATCCAGTTCCACATCCTGCCGGCGACCATGGACATAGACAAATTCGTCAACGAACAGAAGATGGAGCTGGAGCGCCTGCCGGGCCTCACCATCGCCCCTTGCCAGGTGCGGCCGGAGAGCCGCGGACACATCCGGATCAGGTCGCCAGACGCTAGCGTCTATCCCGCCATCGCGCCCAACTACCTCAGCGACCCGCTCGACCAGGAGGTGGCGGTGGCCTCACTGCGATGGGGACGCAGGATCGCCGCGCAACCGGCGCTGCAACCATGGATCGAGCACGAGATGATGCCGGGGGACGCGGTGGATGGCGACGAGGCCTTGCTTGCATACGCCCGCATGGCTGGGACGACCATCTACCATCCGGTGGGAACCTGCCAGATGGGTCATGGACCGGCGTCGGTGGTCGATCCGCAACTGCGCGTGCGCGGCGTTCAAGGGCTGCGCGTGGTGGACGCTTCGGTGATGCCCAGGCTGGTCTCGGGAAACACCAATGCGCCCACCATCATGATCGCCGAGAAGGCTTGCGACATGATCCTCGGGCGTTCGCCGGCGAGCGCCCTGGCCGCGTGAGCATGCACCCCTCCCACCATGCCAGGACGACGCCGGACAAGCCGGCCTATGTCATGGCCGGGTCGGGCGAGACCGTGACCTATCGCGAACTCGACGAGCGGTCGAACCAGGGCGCGCATCTGCTGCGCGCCGCGGGCTTGGCGGCCGGCGACGGGCTAGCGATCTTCATGGACAATTCGCCGCGCTATTACGAGGTCCTGTGGGCGGCGCAGCGCAGCGGCCTGCGCTTCACCTGCATCTCCTCGAAACTCACCGCGGGCGAGGCCGAGTATATCGTCCGCGACTGCGGCGCGAAGGCGTTCATCGCCTCCGCGGGGGTGGCCGAGGTTGCTCTCGAGGTCGCACCCCTGATCCCAGGCATTCAGTTGTTCATGGTCGAAGGTGCGCGCGGCCCCTATCGGAGTTTCGAGGCGGCGAGGTCCTCAATGCCGGCCACGCCTATCGCCGATGAGAGCGCGGGCGGCGCCATGCTCTATTCCTCGGGAACGACGGGCAGGCCCAAGGGCGTCAAGCGGATCGGCGCGGCCGAAAGCCAGCCGATCGACGCGCCGAGCCCCCTCGCCCTGCTCGGAGCGGCGCTCTATGGCCTGGACTCGGAGACCGTCTATCTCTCCCCGGCGCCGCTCTATCACGCCGCGCCGCTCGGCTGGTCGATGTCGGTCCAGGCTCTGGGGGGCACAGTCATCCTCATGGAGCGGTTCGACGCCGAACTCGCCTTGGCCTACATAGAGAAATACAAGGTCACCTGCGCTCAGTGGGTGCCCACCCACTTCGTGCGGATGCTCAAGCTGCCGGCTGAGGTCCGAGGCCGGTACGATCTCTCATCGCTGAAGAGCGTGTTTCACGCCGCCGCGCCATGTCCGGTTGCGGTCAAGGAGGCGATGATCGCGTGGTGGGGCCCGATCATCCATGAGTACTACGCCGGCACCGAGGGCAATGGTTTCACCGCAATCAACTCGGAAGAATGGTTGAACAAAAAGGGCTCCGTTGGGCGGGGACTCAGTGGAGAAGTAAAGATCTGCGACGAGGAAGGTAACGAACTACCAGCCCGTGCCGAAGGCGGCGTTTACTTCGCTGGTGGCGGAGCCTTCGAATACCATAACGCGCCCGAAAAAACCGCGGAGAGCCGGAACATGCACGGCTGGACCACCCTCGGCGACGTGGGCTTCCTCGACGAAGACGGTTATCTCTTCCTCACCGACCGCAAGAGCTTCATGATCATTTCCGGCGGCGTGAACATCTATCCGCAGGAAATCGAAAACCTCATCATCACTCATCCACTGGTCGCCGACGTGGCGGTGATCGGAGCACCCCACGAGGAGATGGGGGAAGAAGTCGTGGCGGTCGTCCAGCCCGCCGACTGGGCCCAGGCGGGGGAGGCGCTCGCGGCCGAACTCTCGGCCTTTTGCCTGGCCAACCTCTCGCACATCAAGGCGCCGCGCAGGATCGAGTTCATGGCGGAGCTTCCCAGGCATGCGACCGGAAAGCTCTACAAACGGCTGATCCGGGACGCCTATTGGGGAAAGCAGGGATCGACGATCGTTTGAGGCCCGTTGCGGCGTGCTCTGACGCCACGCAATGCGGTTTCAGGGAATTCAGACGCGGAGGAAAGAGATGGACGCTGTGGAGCTCAAAGACCTCGCCGGATTGGTTGGCCAGGAGACCGGCGTTTCCGAGTGGCTGGAAGTCACCCAGGATCGCGTGAACAAGTTCGCCGACGCCACCGGGGATCATCAGTGGATCCACGTCGATGTGGAGCGTGCGACGCGGGAGATCGGCGGTCCGATCGCCCACGGCTACCTGACCCTTTCGCTCCTGCCGTATCTGTCTGGCGGACTGATGCCCGTGAAGGGCGTCACCAGGGGAATCAATTACGGCTCGGACAAGGTCCGGTTCACCGGCATGGTCAGAATTGGCAAGCGGGTGCGGCTGCGCCAGAGGCTCATCGGGGTCGAACCGAAGGCCGGCGGGCTGCAAGTCAAGAACCTTTGCACGATCGAGATCGAGGGTGAGGAACGTCCCGCCTGCGTCGCCGAAACGATTTCCGTCCTCTACGGCGCCTGACGGCGATCGGCCTCAGCGGCCGACGGAGGCGGTGTCGGCGCCGTAGGGCCGGACATCGGTCACCGGGGCGCTCGGTCGCGCAGCCTCGGCCGCCTGAGTCACGACTGAGGGGCCGTCGAGCTCGGCCACCGTCTCGCGGATGAACTTCGCCTGGGTGACGATGCCGATATCGAGGTTTTCATCGCCCACCTGGACCTGTTGGGTCAGCATGCCTGCGATGAACGGAGCCTGCGGCTGACCGCCGGCCTGCCGCCCGGCCGGGTCGTCGACATAGACCGGTCCTCCGGAATTTCCCGGGAAGACGCGGAAATCAAGAAGAAATGTCGGGAATGCCGTGGACGGCCCCAAAGGGTAGGACGCCACCCGGCCCGACCTCAAGATAGGGAACCCGGCCGAATTGGCCGAAAGGCCCTGGGGAAATCCCAGCGCCATCATCTCGTCGCCGGGACCCAGCCCGCGGCGGTCGAATGCGTCGTCGCCGCCGAGCCAGTCGAGCGGGATCGCCGCCTTGGCGAAGGCGGGCGGGGCGGTGATGGTGATGGCGGCCACGTCCCGGCTGTGGTGATGCGTCCAGACCGGCGCGCCGTGCTTGCGGATGGTGATCTTCTGGGGTGCGTAGCGCCACACGCCGTCCGGTCCTTCGACCCGGTAGCCGATCGTCGCCTGATCGCCGGGCATCTTCTCGAAGACATGATTGGCGGTGACAAGAACAACGCGCGGACGCCCGTCGGGGGTCGGGTCGGAAAGCAGGAAACCGGTGCCGACCGTCCGGCTGCCGTCGCCGATCGGTTGTTCGAGCTGCACCGTGGCCTGGATCAAGTCGACGGACATGGCCAAGGCCATAAGCGCCCCTCCGATTGAAGAATCTGGCGATCTCACCAGGGTCTACAGGGCTTGATTTGACCAAATCGCTAACGCGCCACAAGCTGGCGTCATGCCGCACCGTGGCGGCTTGGCCTCCAGAACTCGCCGCAGCGATGAAATCAAACGACAAGCTCGCCTTGATCACCGGCGCCTCGGCGGGGCTGGGCGCCGAATTCGCCCGGGCCTACGCCGCACGAGGCTACGATCTGGCGCTGGTGGCCCGGCGCGCCGATCGGCTGGAGGCGCTGGCGAGCGAGCTTCGCGGCAAGTTCGGCGCCGACGCCTTTGCCCTGCCCGCCGATCTGGCGCTTTTCGAGGCCGAGCGCGGTATTCTCGAGGGCGTCGCGGCGCGCGGGCGAACCATCGATGTCCTGGTCAACAACGCCGGGTTTTCGATTCCGCAAAGCTTCGCGGCCGTTCCTTGGGAGCGCCAGCGGGACTTGCTGATGACAATGGTAGTCAGCGCCTGCGGCCTGGCGCATGCAGTCATTCCCAAAATGATCGAGCGCGGCGGCGGGGCGATCATCAATGTCGCCTCCCTCGCCGGCTTCGCGCCCGGAGCGGCCGGGCACAGCCTCTATCCGGCGGCCAAGAGCTTCGCGATCAAGTTTTCCCAAGCCCTGGACGCGGAATACAGGGCCGCCGGGATCCGGATCACCGCCTTGTGCCCAGGATTCACCCACACTGAGTTCGCCCTCGCCAATGGCACCCAGGCGATCATGGACGCCTCGCCGCGATTGTTCTTCCAGATGCCCGAACCGGTGGTGGAGGCCGCGATCCGCGCCAATGATCGGGGAAGGGTGGTGGTGGTGGTTCCGGGCTGGCACAACAAGATAGCGGCGGGCTTGCTCCACTACCTGCCCACGCCGCTCGTCGAGGCGGTGATCCGCGCCGGCTCGGCGAGATATCACTTGCGGGACTAGGGGGAGGCGAGGGGATGGCTTCGCACTTCGATGTCGTGATCGTCGGTTCTGGCGCCGGCGGGGCGAGCCTTGCCCAGCGCCTGGCGCCCACCGGAGTGTCGATCCTCATCCTCGAGCGTGGCGAGCATCTGCCCCGGGAAGCCGAAAACTGGAGTCCCCGCGCGGTGTTCATCCAGCATAGGTACCGAACCCAGGAGCGTTGGTACGATCGCAACGGACATCCGTTCACCCCCAACACCCACTATTGGGTGGGCGGCAACACCACCTTCTACGGGGCCGCATTGATGCGGTTGCGAAAGGGTGACTTTGGAGAGGTGCGGCACGCCGGGGGAATTTCCCCGGCCTGGCCGATCAGCCTGGCCGACCTCGCCCCTTACTACGACGAGGCGGAGCGGTTGTGGCAGGTCCACGGCGCCCGCGGTGAGGATCCCACCGAGAACGGCGACGAACCCCCCTACGCCTGGCCGGCCATACCCCACGATCCTGGGATCGCCCTGCTCAAGACCCACTGGGAGAGCCAGGGGTGGCGACCGTTCTCCCTCCCGTTGGGCGTCAGGCTCGATCAGGCGCACCCAGTCACCTCGACCTGCATTCGCTGCAAGACCTGCGGCGGCTACCCGTGCCTGCTGCGGGCCAAGTGCGACGCCAGGACGGTGGCCATCGAGCCCTTGATGGAGGCGCCGAACGTCACCCTGCTGCCGGGCCGCAAAGCCGTTCGGCTCGAAACGGACCCCAGCGGCCGCGAGGTGACGCAGGTCGTCTGCCAGACCGAGCACGGGGAGGAGCGGTGGAGCGGCGATGTCGTGGTCGTCGCCGCCGGAGCGGCCAACACCGCCGCCCTGCTGCTCGCTTCGGCCGCCCCGAGCCATCCACGTGGGCTGGCCAACGGCTCCGACCAGGTCGGACGCAACTACATGTTTCACACCCTCACGGCGATGGTCTCAATGACCGCCGCCCATTGCGATGTCACCTTCCCCAAGACCCTGGCTGTCAACGACTTCTATTGGCGTGATCCGCGCGGCGGGTTCGACTTTCCCATGGGCCATGTCCAGCTCCTTGAATACATGAGCGGCCAGACCCTCGAGGGCGAGCTCTCCGACTGGCTGCCGCCCGCACTCATCCCCGATCCCCTGATGGGCGCGATCGCCGAACGGCTCCTATCCCTGCTGGTGATTTCGGAAGACTTGCCCGATCCTGGAAATCGCGTCCGCCTGACTTCCGACGGGCGGATCGTGCTCGAATACACGCACAATAACCTCGAAGGCCATCAGCGCCTCGTGCAGACCGTGAAAAGATCGCTGGATGGTTTCGTCGACCACGCCCATCCCATTTCCCAGCACCACTTCCAGCTCGATTCCCTGCTGCCGCTCTATGGCACGGCGCATCAGTGCGGCACGGTCCGATTCGGCGCCGATCCGCAGAGTTCGGTCCTCGATCCGTGGTGCAAGGCCCACGAACTGGACAACCTGTACGTGGTGGACACTTCGTTCTTCGTCACCGCCGGGGCGGTCAATCCGACGCTCACCACGGTCGCCAATGCGATGCGCGTTGGCGATCACCTGATCGAGAGGCTCGGCGCCCGGCATCGGCCAGTCGACACCGCGCCGAGCGCGGAGGCGCCGAACCTCGCCTGAATACCAAGACAAGCCGCGGAGAGTTTTCCCGTCCACTCGTTGCGGCGCCCTGGTTCAACGGGCTCGCCGGCGAGGCCCGCCCGCACCTTGCCGACGATCCTAACCGTGCCGAGTGGGTCTCGATGGATATGCCGTCGCCCGGTTTGATGTAGGATGACTCTCGAGAGCGGGGAGCGGGCGCCCATGGCTGACGGATCGATCAAGCTGGCGGACGAGGCGAAGGAGCGCGCCTACGCCACCCCGATCGAGCACTTCCGGGTCGACGACGCCGAACTCTATCGCACCGACACCCATTGGCCGTGGTTCGAGCGCCTGCGCAACGAAGACCCGGTGCATTGGTGCGCAGCCAGCGACTTCGGCCCCTACTGGTCGGTCACCCGCTTCAACGACATCATCGCCGTCGACGGAAACCACGAGGTCTTTTCCTCGAGCTCCGAGCTCGGCGGGATCACCATCTTCGATGGGGTCGAGCCCAGCCGGACCACTAGCTTCATCGGCCTGGACCCTCCCGACCACGATGCCGAGCGCAAGGTGGTGACGCCGATGTTCTCCACCGCCAGCATGGCGGCCATGGCGCCCCTGATTCGCGCGCGGGCGGCGAGAATCCTCGATGAGCTGCCGCTGGGCGAGACCTTCGACTTCGTCGACAAGGTCTCCGTCGAACTCACCAGCCAGATGCTGGCTACCCTGTTCGACTTTCCCTTCGAGCACCGCCGCCTGCTGCCTCGCGCCTCGGACCTGATCCTCGCCGCCCCCGGACCGGACGCCACCCAGGAGAGCGAAGCAGCCCGCCAAGCGGAGCTCATGGCGATCTTCTCCCACTTCGGCGCACTTTGGAGCGAGCGAAAGGGCGCGGCGGCGCGCAACGACCTGATCTCCATGCTGGCCAATGGCGCGGCGACGACGAGCGAGGATCCGCAGGAGTTCTTCGGCAACATCGTGCTTCTGACCGTTGCCGGGAGCGACACCACCCGACACTCGATCAGCGGAGCCCTGGCGGCATTCAATGAGCACCCGGAAATCTACGCGCGCCTTCGCGGCGAGCCGTCGCTTCTCGAGACAGCCGTCCCCGAAATCATCAGATGGCAAACGCCGGTGGCGCACATGCGGCGCACCGCCCTGGCCGATCACGAGCTCTCGGGCAAATCCATCAGGAAGGGCGACAAGGTTGTGATGTGGTACGTCTCGGGTAACCGCGACGAGACCGTGATCGACACGCCGCAAGCATTCATCCTCGACCGGCCGCGGCCCAGGCAGCATCTGTCCTTCGGGTTCGGGGTGCATCGCTGCATGGGCAATCGCCTCGCTGAGATGCAGTTGAAGATCGTCTGGGAGGAGATCTTGCAGCGCTTCTCCTTCATCGAGATGGTCGACGAGCCGCGCCGCCTGCGCTCCAACTTCATCAGGGGCTACGAAGCCATGGCGGTGCGAGCCATCCGGTAAGGAGAGAAAAGGATCGATCATGGCCGACGGTTCAATCGGCATCGCGAAAGACGCCCGCGCAAGGGCTTACGCGACGCCGCTCGCCGATTTCAATGTCGGCGATCCGGAGCTCTTCCTCACCAACACCCATTGGCCGTGGTTCGAGCGCCTGCGGGCGGAAGAACCGGTCCACTGGTGTCGGCAAAGCGAGTTCGGCCCCTACTGGTCGGTCACCAAATACGCCGACATCATGACCGTGGACACCAGCCACGGCGTCTTCTCCTCGGACTCGGCGCTGGGCGGGATCACCATCCGCGACGCCAAGCCCGAGCTTCGCCGGCCGAGCTTCATCGCCATGGACCCGCCCAGGCACGACGCCCAGCGCAAGGCGGTGAGCCCGATCGTCTCGCCGGCGAATCTCGCCAACCTCGAGCCGATCATCCGCGAGCGGGCGGGCAAGATTCTCGACGCCTTGCCGATCGGCGAGACATTCGACTGGGTCGACCGCGTCTCGATCGAACTCACCACCCAGATGCTGGCGACCCTGTTCGACTTTCCATTCGAGGAGCGACGCAGGCTCACCTACTGGTCGGACGTGGCTACCACCCCGCCGATGCCCGGGGCCCTGGTGGAGACCGAAGAGGAGAAACAGGCCGAGCTCATGGTCTGCCTGAACTACTTCCTTCGGTTGTGGAATGAGCGGGTGAATACCGAACCGAAGGGTGATCTTGTCTCGATGATGGCCCATTCCGATGCGACGCGGGACATGACCCCGGACGCCTATCTGGGCAACATCATCCTCCTCATCGTCGGCGGCAACGACACCACCCGCAATTCGATCAGCGGCGGGCTGCTGGCGCTAAACGAGAATCCGGACCAGTACCAGAAGCTGCGGGACAACCCCGACCTGATCCCCTCGATGGTCCCCGAGATCATCCGCTGGCAGACGCCCCTGGCGCACATGCGCAGGACGGCGCTGGCCGACTTCGAGCTGCGTGACAAGACGATCCGGGCGGGCGACAAGGTGGTGATGTGGTACGTCTCGGGCAACCGCGACGAGGAAGCGATCGACAACCCCAACGCCTTCATCATCGACCGGCCCCGGCCCCGGCAGCACCTCTCCTTCGGTTTCGGCATCCACCGCTGCGTCGGCAACCGCTTGGCCGAGATGCAGCTCAAGGTAGTCTGGGAGGAAGTCCTCAAGCGCTGGGATTTCGTCGAGGTGGTCGGCGAGCCCAGACGCGTCCGCTCGAGCTTCGTCAAAGGCTACGAGACCCTCCCGGTGCGGATACCTGGGTAGGCGGCCTCCTACGTCTTGCGCGCGGCTATCCAGCCGTCGATCACGGTGTCGAGGACGTCGAGGGGGACGCGGCCGCAGTTGAGGCCGGCGTCGTGGAAGTCCTTGATGTCGAAGTGGGCGCCCAATGCGGCGCGGGCGCGGCTCCGAGCCTTGATCCAAACGGTGTGGCCGATCTTGTAGCTGCAAGCCTGGCCGGGAGTGGCGCAATAGCGCTCCACTTCGCGGGCCGTGGCGCCCGGAGCGTCGCCTTCCAGCTCGATGAAATAGGCGATCGCTTTTTCGCGGCTCCAGCGCAGGTGATGGATGCCGGTATCGACGACGCAGCGGCCGGCGCGGAAGAGCTGCGCCCTCAGGAAACCGATCCGTCCCAGAGGATCGTCATCGTACATTCCGATCTCGTCGGCGAGCTGCTCGGCGTAGAGCGCCCAGCCTTCGGCGTAGCCCGAGAAGCCCAAGGTCTTGCGGATCAGGGGCAGGCTCTTGTTGGAGAGCGCCAGGCCGCCTTCCAGCTGATGCCCCGGAAGACCCTCGTGGAAGATCACCGTCGGCAGCGTCCACCTGGGCCAGTCGGCGGTGTCGTGCAGATTGATGTAGACTAGGCCCGGCCGCGAGCCGTCGAGGGACGGCGGCTGGGAGAAAGCGGCGGCGGCGCCGGCTTCGGTGGCCGCCGGCACCCGGCGAACCTCGAAGCCATAAGGCGGCAGGCGGTGGAACCGCGTCGGCAGGCGCGGGCGGATCGCCGCCAGGCGGGCGTTGCAATAGGCGATCGTCGCGGCCTTGCCCTGATCGGTGTCCGGGAAGAGGCTGCCCGGATCCTTGTAGAGGGCGGCGATGCGCTGGCCGAGGCTGCCCTTGGCATGTCCGCGCGCCTTCAAAAGCCCGTCGAGCCTGGCGCCGATCTCCGCGGCCTGGTCCAAACCGAGCTTGTGGACCTCGTCGGGCGTGAGACCGGTAGTGGTCGTGGCCTTGAGCGCCGCCTCGTAAAAGGCGGCGCCGTCTCTCAGTTTCCACACTCCCGCGTCGTGAGTGGCGAGCGCGCGCAGCCGGCGGGCCTCCGCGATCTGGCGATCCAGCGCCGGAGCGATCTTGGCGTCGTAGATGCCGGCGGCGTCCTCGCCATATTTCGCGGACAGGCCCTTGGCGGCGGCGCGCCGCTTGATCGAGGTCACCAGCAGGTTCTCGTCGGCGGGTTTGCGGGCGGCGGTCATCTGGGTGAGGGAGAGGTCGAGCAGGAAGTCCGGTGGCACGACGCCCAGGTGCGCGTCGTGAGCCATCCGCTGGGTGTTCTGATCCAGAAGGACCGAGAATCCCTCCAGCCTGGCGAGATAGGCGTCGGCGTCCGCGGCGGTCTCTATCCTGTGCTTGGTGTCCAGGAAGTCCGGAACGGCCTGGTAGGCGCCGGTGAGCTGGCTGACGACGTAGGGGGAAGGACCGTAGGAAGTCCCGCCGAAGTCGAAAGCCATCACCGCGGCGCTGGACTTTCTTGTGTAGAGCACGGTGTCGAAGCTCACCCTCGCCTCTGCAGAGAGCGCGCCGCGGTTGATCGCCGAGAGACGGCGCAACTGGTCTGCGTTGAGACGTCTGGCGGCGGCGATCCCCTGGGCCGAGCCGTCGCTGAGCTTGCGCTTCAGATCGGCGTCGGCGCCGGTGTCTACGCCCAGCATCGTCGCGCTTTCGGGACGCTGGCGCAGATCCTCGTGGAAGAAGGCGTCGAACAGCGACGTCAGCCTGGCGTCCTCGCCGGGCGCGGCGGCGGCGCGCAACGGAGTGATGGCGGCGATGGAGGCCGTGGCGAGGGCGAAGTCCCTGCGGGTGAGCTTCATCGCCTTGACTCCTTGCATCGGCGCCGCACTCAGCCGCCGCCGATGCGGGGAAAGAGGTAGACTTCGCTGTGCGGGTTCAGGATGGCGCCATCGGCGTCCTGGTGAATCTCGCCGTCGATGGCTATGGCCATGCGGCGCTCGACGTGGTCGCCGAACCCGGGGAAGCGGGACTCGAGGACCGCGATCATCTGGGCCACTGTCGACGCCTCGACTTCGATCTCGCCCGCGCCGCCGGTAAAGGCGCGGGCCGCCGAGCCTATGGCGACGACGCGAGGCACGTTGTCAGCGAGCGTCGATCACCGCGCGAATCTTTGGCGGCGAGAGGGGAAGGTCGGTCATCCGCACCCCGATCGCCCGGCGCACGGCGTTTGCGACCGCCGCGAGCGGCGGCACGATCGGCGCCTCGCCGACCCCCTTGGCGCCGAACGGATGACGAGGGTTGGCGACCTCGACGATGATCGGCTCGATCATCGGCAGATCGGAGGCGACCGGCACCCGATAGTCGAGGAAGCCTGCGTTCTCCATCCTGCCCAGGCGGTCGAAGACGTACTCCTCGTTCAGCGCCCAGCCGATCCCCTGGGCGACCCCGCCCTGGATCTGGCCTTCGACATAGGCCGGGTGGATGGCGCGGCCGACGTCCTGGGCGGCGGTGTAGCGCAGGATCGTGACATGGCCGGTTTCCGGATCGACCTCGACGTCGCAGATGTGGGCCGCGAAGCCTGGCCCCGCGCCCTGCGCGGTTAGTGACACCTCAGCGGTGATCGGTCCGCCCGTTCGCGCCGAGCGCGCCGCCAGGGCGGCGAGGCTCAGGGGTTGCGCGTCGGCCTTGGCGGGATCCAGGCAATGAGCCGCGCCGTCCTTCCATTCGACGGCCTCGGCCGCCACGCTCCAGATGCCCGCTGCACGCTGTTTGAGATCGGCGACAATCTTCCGCGCCGCCTGGGTCACCGCCATGCCGGTGGCGAAGGTGGTGCGGCTGCCGCCGGTCAGCATTGAAAATCCGATCGAGGCGGTGTCGGCGACGATCGGGCGGACCTTCTCGATCGGCAGGCCCAGAACCTCCGCCGCCATCATCGCCATGGAGACGCGTGAACCGCCGATGTCCGGATTGCCGGTGACGACCACGGCGCTGCCGTCTTCGTTGACGTGGACGGCGGCGGTGGATTCGCCGCCGATATTGAACCAGAAGCCGACGGCCACGCCCCGCCCCTGGTTGGGGCCTATCGGGGCTCGATAGTGGGGATGGTCGCGGATGGCTTCGAGCGTCTCCACATAGCCGATGTTGCGATAGGTTGGTCCGTAGGCGGCCTTGACCCCGTCCCTGACCGCGTTCTTCTCACGAAGAGCAATGGGATCCATGCAGAGCTTCAGGGCGAGTTCGTCGATCGCGCTCTCCACTGCAAAGGCGGATATCGGCGCCCCTGGAGCCCGGTAGGCGGCCACCTTGGGCGAGTTGGTGACGACGTCGTAGCCGGTGATGTGAAAGTTCTCGATGTCGTAACAGGCGAGGGCGGTCATGCTTCCGGCGCCGACGGGCGAGCCGGGAAACGCGCCGGCCTGGTATTTCAAGACCACGTCCGCGGCGGTGATCCTGCCATCGGCGGTTGCTCCCAATGTCACCTCCATGACCGCCCCGGAGGTTGGCCCGGTGGCTCGGAAGACTTCCTCGCGGGACATCACCATCTTCACCGGGGCGCCGGATTGACGTGAGAGCGCCAGCGCCAGAGGCTCGAGGTAGACGGTGGTCTTGCCGCCGAAGCCACCGCCGATTTCCGCTGGAGTGACCCGGATGTTCGAGGCCTCCAGCCCAAGGACCTTGGCGCAGTAGGTGCGGACCATGAACTGGCCCTGGCTGGAGCTCCAAACCTGGCACTGGCCATCGGGAGCGAAGGCGGCGACGCAGGCGTGCGGCTCGATGTAGCCTTGGTGGACAGCCGCGGTGGTGTAACGGCCTTCCATGACCACGTCGGCGGCGGCGAACCCGGCCGCGAGATCGCCGCGCGCCAATTCGTTCTTCTGGGCTATGTTGGAAGGCGTCTCCGGACGCGTCTCCAGGCCCTCGGTGAAGAGGTGGGCGTGGAGAACCGGCGCGTCGTGGCTCATCGCCTCTTCGACGTCGATCACGTGGGGCAGCACCTCGTAGGTGACCTCGATCAGCTCCAGGGCCTCGTCGGCGGCCGCGGCCGTGGTCGCGGCGACGGCTGCGACGGCGTGGCCATCGTAGAGGGCCTTGCCCCTGGCCATGCAGTTGAGCGAGAGGTCGCGCAGATTCGACGCGCTCTCGCCGCCCTCGTATTCCTCCGAGGCGAGGTCGGGAAAGTCCGCCGCGGTGACGATCGCCTTCACCCCGGCGACGGCTCGGGCCCTCTTGGTCTCGATGGAGACGATCCGGGCGTGGGCGTGCGGGCTGCGCTTGATCTTGCCAACCAGCATGCCGGGCATCGAGAAATCAGCGCCGAAAGTGGCGGCGCCGGTCACCTTGTCGACCCCATCGGGCCGGATCGGACGGGTGCCGACGACCTTCAGCGGAGAGTCCGCCGGTCTTTCCAGAACATCACTCATCAGACCCTCACCTGTCTCATCTCCGCCGCCGCATCCATGACCGCGCGGACGATCTTGTCGTAGCCGGTGCACCGACAGAGATTGCCCGCGAGCCAATAGCGGGTCTCGGTTTCGGTGGGCTCCGGATTGGCTTCGAGCAGCGCCTTGGCGGCCATCAGGATGCCCGGCGTGCAGAAGCCGCACTGCAGGGCGGCGTGGTCGAGGAATTTCTGCTGCAGCGGATGCAGGGCGCTCCCGTCGGCCATCCCCTCGATGGTCTGGATCCGTCGGCCTTCGGCTTCCGCGGCGAGCATCAGGCACGAGCAGATCAGGCGTCCGTCGACGATGACGCTGCAGGCGCCGCAGTCTCCCGAGCCGCAGCCCTCCTTTGAACCGGTGAGCGAAAGTTCGTCGCGCAGAGCGTCGAGCAGGGTAGCGCCGGGGTGGCTGAGGAATTCGACCGGATCGCCGTTGACGGTCGCCGAGACATGCCGTCTGATCATGCGCGCTCACCGGCCCGGGCAAAGGCGATGATCGCGGTGCGCCGGGCGAGCACACCCGCGATCTTGGTCCGGAAGAGGGCGGTGCCCCGCTTGTCGCTGATCGGCGAGCACGCCTCGCGGGCCGCCGCGTCGAGGTTGGCGAGCGCCGCTTCGTCCACGCGCGTCCCGACCAGGGCGGCCGCCGCGGCCTCGGAGAGGATCACCGTCGGAGCGACCGCGCCGAGGGCCACACGGGCCTCGCAGACCAGGCCGCCCGCGTCGAGGCTCAGATTCACGCCGGCGCCGACCACGGCGATATCCATCTCGGTGCGGGGGATCGAGCGGAGGTAGGCGTCGGCCGAACGCGGCGGGCGTGGCGGCAGGCGAATCTCGAAGACGAACTCTCCTGGGCCGAGCGAAGTGAGGCCGGGCGCGACCGCGATCGCATCGGCCGCGACGGTGCGGCGGCCCTCGGGGCCCACCACCACGCAGGTCGCACTGGCGGCAATGAGAGCGGGCACGCTGTCGGCGGCCGGCGAGGCGTTGCAGAGATTGCCGGCCAACGAAGCCCGCCCCTGGATTTGCGTCGAGCCGATGAGTGTCGCCGCCTCCACGACGCCGGGCCAGGCGCGAGTGAGGGCTTCATGCTCACCGATGAGGGCCCCGGGGGTGGCGCCGCCGATGACGAAGCCGCCATCTTCCTCGCGGATCCCGATGACCCCGGGGATGCGCTTCACATCGACGATGGTCCCGGGCGCGAGCCTTCCGGCGCGGAGCTGGACGAGAAGGTCGGTTCCTCCGGCCAACACCTTGGCAAGGGTCCCTCCCGCCGCGAGGGCCCTGGCGGCCTCCTCGGCGCTCGCCGGCGCCACATAGTCCAGTTGCGACAAGAAGTCCCTCCTCGAGGGTTGACTCTAAGGTGGCGGGATTGAGCGGCGTGGTCCTAGCCTATAGCGCGGCGCCTGTCGAAGGCGAGGGGGATTTGTTACCGACGTTCACCCGATCGGCGTCCCACGGGGTCGGCAACGATCTTCCGTCGAGGCGGCCTGGATTGCGCGGCCGAGCCGGCTAAAGTACCGGATGCGAGGGTCTACCCGGGTGTTTCGCCTCGCTGGCCGCTGTCTACGGGGATCATCTATGTGGAATCTCTCGATCTTCGCTTTCGTCTTGGCTTTCTTGGAGTCCGGGGCTTTAGCGCAATCACCAGGGACCGCCTCGGATGCGAACATCGCCCTACCACCGGCGTCGGCCCCGCTGCCGACCGCGGAAGCCGCCCAGACCGCAAAGGATGTATGTGCAGCCTTCGAGCGTGACCGGGACGGCTATTGGACGACGCTCCGCACCGTGGCCGTCAATGGGGTTACGATGACGAAGGGAACCACCTTCCGCGCCGGTGTCCGCTTCGGAGGGCACGATCTGGGCCATGAACTAGGAATGCGTTGCGGGCATTGAAGCCTCAGCTCTCTTCGATGAAGGTCCAGGAAGCCGCGCCGTCGAATTTGCGAATTCGCGCCTGGGCGATCACCTCCGGGTCCATCAATCTCGCGTTGACGCCCATGCGGTCGTCCGGATCCGGGTCGAGTCTTCACCAGTGGGTGGTGCAACCGCACGTCCGGCAATGGTGAAACGCAAGGGTCCTGTCGCCACGGACATAGGCAGCCGTCGCGTCTGATGCGGCGATAAGCGTCACCTCGCGCGGAGCATAATAGGCCCAGTGAACGCCCAGGCGCCGGCAGATTGAACAGTTGCAGTCGGTGAGCTGGCTCGGGGCCTCGGCAATCTCGATGCGCACGGCTCCGCAGTGACATTCAGCTTCGATCATGCGGTTCCCATGAGGTTCTCGACACGGCGGGAGAAAGCCGGGCTGAACAGCCGGTAGCAGGAGAACACGACCTCAATGTCAGGGGGGAGGGTCCTGGCCAGGGCCTCCATGCCCGGCACGATATCCGTCCTCGGGATGAGTCTCGGCTCTTCGTCGGGGTAGGGCAGGGGCTCGGCGACCAGCCGCCGCAGGTGCGGACACTGGCGCCGCGCGAGGGTGGCGCAGCGGCCATGGACTGGGGGCACATTGCCGCCGTACTGGCGCGTGCCATCGGCCATGGTGACGAAGCCGCCGGAGACCACCGGAAAGAGTTGCCTGTCCTCCGGCAAGGTCGGCTCTCCGCACATGTGGCAAAGATGAAGAGCGAGCCCGCGTCGTTGTCGCTCGACGTGATTGACCGCGAACGCCGGCAAGCCGACGCCCTGGTGTTCGTCCTGGGTGACCTCGATCATTCCTGGAAATACGGTCGAGCGACGCAGGCCGAAGGCGCCCTCGCCACTCCAGGCGACTGTCCAGGGCACATTGATCCCGACAGCCCAGGGGATGCCCTCGCCGAAGTTCGGCGACGGGTCGCCGTGTGCATCTTCCATGAGCCCTCGCTGGCCGCCATGCGCCGCAGGCATGGTATGCGGGGAAGGCGGAGCGTTCCATAGCGGACCGCGCCGGGAGCGCGACATGGCCACGACCAGAAGCCTGTTCGTCACCAGCCTCTACGAGGCGAGCTTCGCAGACGATCCGGGGTTCGAGGCCTTCAACGCCGATCTCGAGGCGGCGTGCCGGATGCTCGCCGCGGAAGACCGCGCGGGCTGCGTCTGGAGCAAGGTGAACCGGTACGGCGGCTATACCTCTTACGCCTCGCTGGACGATCTCCCCTCGCGCGCCACCGTCTTCGCTGAACTGAAGCGACGGCTCGATGCGAAGGCGCGCGAATTTGGCGGTAGCCTGGCTTTGGATCTGGGTAGGCGAGGGCGCCTGAAACTCGACAGCATGTGGGTGAGCATCCTGAGAAAGGGAGCCGGCCACTCAGGACACATCCATCCCTCGAGCGTGCTTTCGGGAACCCTGTACGTCGCCGTCCCACCCAGGGGCGGGACGCTGAGGCTGGAGGATCCGCGCCTGCCCTTGATGATGGCCGCGCCGCCGCGAAGGTCCGACGCCCCAGAGGGCCAGAGGAGCTTCGTTACTCTCGAGCCGAAGGCCGGAACCCTCTTCATGTGGGAGAGCTGGCTGCGCCACGAGGTCCCCGCCGGCGGTTCGAAAGCCGATCGCGTCAGCCTCAGCTTCAACTATGCATGGCGCTAGGAAGAGGGCCGTCGATGCGGCCGGGTCGCGCGAAAACAGTGGCGCCGTGGCTGCGGGCAGGGCAATAGTTCGCGATGCGGGGCGCATTGAAATTCGTCGTCTGCGGCGCGCTTGCGATTGGTCTGGCCGAGGCCACGCCGGCCGTCGCCAATGACAGCACCTCGGAGCTGGGCGCCGGGGGCCTGGTCCTCACCAGGAATGCCGCGATCGAGATGCGGTCGGAGGATCTCTACATCTCCGACAAGGCTGTTCGCGTCCGGTACCATTTCGCCAATACCGCCCAAAAGGACGTGAACGTCACGGTCGCCTTCCCAATGCCCGACATCACCACCGGGGGCGTCGACGACACCCTGGGCGTACCCACCGAAGACCAGACCAACTTCCTCGCCTTCACGACCCTAGTCGATGGCAAGCCGGTGAGGACGCGGGTCGAGCAGAAGGTGATCAAGAACGGGGTCGACCGGACGGCCTATCTGCGCGGGCTTGGCGTCCCGCTCAATCCATACACCCAGGCTGCCGACGCGGCGCTGGACCGCCTGCCCAAGGGCCGCCAGGACGACCTCTTTCGCCTTGGCCTCGCGGTCAACAACGACTTCGACGTCGGCAAGGGCATGGAGCACCATCTGGCCGCCGCCTGGACGCTGAAGACCACCTTCTTCTGGGAACAGATCTTCCCGGCCGGACGGGAGATCGTCGTCGAGCACCGCTATACTCCGGCAGTCGGCTCAAGCGCCGGCACGCAGTGGGGGTCCATCGACTGGCCGAAGGACCCAGCCTTCGCGAGACTTCGCCGCCACTATTGCGTCGACGACACGTTCATCGCCTCGGCTGCGCGGACCCGGCCACCGGGTGAGACGAGTTCGCCCCTCACCGAGGAGCGCATCGAATACGTGCTGACCACCGGGGCCAATTGGAAGGCGCCCATCGGGGAATTCCGGATGGTGATCGACAAGGGCGATCCCGCGAACCTCGTCAGCTTCTGCGGCGAGGGCGTACGCAAGATTGGGCCCACGACGTTCGAGGTTCACTACCGACATTTCACGCCCACCAGAGAGGTGTCGGTGCTGATCCTCAAGCCGCGTCCAAAATCCTAGCAACCGCCGCCGCAGGGCGGCTGCGCGCCATTTCCCGGAGGCGGCCTCCATGATCATCAGACCCGCTCTCGAGGGCGACGCCGCGGCCATAGCCGACATCTACGGCGACCACGTTCTGCATGGTTTGGGCACCTTCGAGGAACAGCCGCCCTCGGCCGGGGAGATCCTCGCCAGGATGGGCGCGATCCGCGGCCTGCAGCTGCCCTATCTTCTCGCCGAAGAGTCCGGCGCCGCGATGGGCTTCGCCTACGCCGCGCCCTTCCGGCCGCGAGCGGCGTACCGCTACACGGTCGAGGACAGCGTCTACATGGCGCCGCGGGCGATGGGGCGGGGCGTCGGCAAGGCGCTGGTGGCGGAGCTGATCGCGGTCTGCGAGGCGATGGGGCTGCGGCAGATGATGGCGGTGATCGGGGATTCCGCGAACCAGGCGTCGATCGCCTTGCACCGCAGTCTGGGTTTTGAAGCGGCGGGAAGATGCCGCGCCGTCGGCTACAAGATGGGCCGTTGGGTCGACACGGTATGGATGCAAAGGGCCCTCAACGGCGGCGACGCGGCCCCTCCGGACGTTCCCGGTCTCGCTCTGAGAGGCGGCTGAAGGCCGATCTCTATGCGGAGGCAAGCAGCTGCGCCACCTTGCGCGCCAGCTCGGCCCTCGCGTAGGGCTTGGAAAGCAGATTGACGCCCTCGTCCAACCTTCCGTGGTGGACGATGGCGTTCTCGGTGTAGCCCGAGGTGAAGAGGATCGGTAGACCGGGCGCCACGGCGCGCACGCGCTCGGCGAACTCCCGCGTCTTCAGCGGACCGGGCATGACAACGTCGCTGAACACGAGGTCTATTCCGGAACCGTTTCCGAGCAAGGTCAGCGCCGTTTCGCCATCGGCCGCTTCCAGGCAGCGGTAACCCAGCTCCTCCAGCAGAGCCACGGCGGCGACCCTGACGTCGTGCTCGTCCTCAACCACCAGCACGGTGTGGCTCCCGCCGGCGCGGGCGACCGGAGGACCGGGCGCGGGCGTGGAGAGCGGCCGGGTCGATCTGGGTAGATAGACCTTCACCGTCGTGCCGTGACCGGGTTCGGAATAGATGCGCACATGGCCATCGGATTGGCGCACGAAGCCGTAGACCATCGAAAGACCCAGTCCCGAACCCTTGCCCTCGCCCTTGGTGGTGAAAAACGGTTCGAAGGCCCGCTCCCGCGCTTCGCTCGACATTCCTTGGCCGGTATCCGATACGGCGATTTGCACATATTGGCCCGGGGCGACGCCCTCGACCTCCCGCACATAGGCCTCGTCCAGGGAAGTATTGGTGATCTCCACGGTCAGGCGGCCGCCGTCGGGCATCGCGTCCCGCGCATTGAGCGCAAGGTTGAGTACGGCGCTCTCCACCTGCGCGGGATCGGCCAGGGTGTTCCACAGACCTCCGCCGATCACCGTTTCGACCTCGATCCGCTCGCCGAGGGTGCGGCGGAGGAGTTCGGTCATGTCGCCCACCAGGCGCGCGAGATTGACCGCCTGGGGCTCCAGCGGTTGGCGCCTGGCGAAGGCAAGAAGCTGGCGCGTCAACTGCGCGGCGCGCTCGCAGGCATGCAGGGCGTTGGCGAGCCTGCCGCGGGCCCGGTCGTCGGCGATGGCGGCCGGGTCGAGGAGTTCGAGATTGCCGCGAATCACCTGCAAGAGGTTGTTGAAGTCGTGCGCGACCCCCCCGGTGAGTTGGCCGACCGCTTCCATTCGCTGAGCATCGCGCAGGCGCTCGTCGGTCTTCATCCTGTCGGTGATGTCACGGATCGCGCCGATGATCCGGTCCGTCTGGCCGGCGCGGTTCTTCACCGGGGCGAGAATGGATTCCCATGTCCGTGCGCCCCCCGGCAGACCTGGTATGAGATCCCGGGTGAGGATCGGTTTGTCGGCGCCCCGAACCCTGCGGTAGTGCTCGATCGCCGGTCCGGCGGCCTCGGGCCCCATCAGATCGACAATGGCGCGGCCGCGGACCGCCGCCGCGGAAACGTTGATGGCCCGCGCGAAGGCGGGATTGATGTCGCCGACGACGAAGCGGTCGCCTTCCTCGATCTCCAGCACGAACAGATAGTCGGGACTGTTGGCGAATATCGCCTCGGTCAGGGCGTCGCTGGCCGCGCGGGCCGCCCGCGCCGCGCGCGCCTCGGAGATCGCGGCCGCCAGCCTCCTGTTCGCGCGCTCCAGATGGAAAATCGCCGCCAGAAGTCCTGCCAGGGCGAGCAGGCCGACCGCGACACCCAGCGCCAGATTCAGCTTCTCGGCGGCGGATGCGGCCGCGACCCGTCGATCGAGGAGCGCGCGTTCGGCGGAGTTCACCGCCGCCGAGGTCTGGGCGAGGGATTCCATCAAGGCGAGGCCGCCACCCGCCGCCATCCTGGTTCTGGCGCCCTGGACATCGCCGCGCAGGGCGAGGTTCATGGAAGCCTGGAGCGGGGCCAGCCGCCTGGAGATCGCCAGTTCCAGGGCCCGCACCCGCGCGCTTTCCTCGGCATTGTCGCGGACCATCGCCGCCAGCCTTGTCTCGGCGCCGGGGACGTCGCGCGTCGCGTGGTCGTAGGCGTCCAGGAAGGCGGGCCCAGGGGCGAGAAGGTAACCCCGTTCAGCGGATTCCGCGGTCCTGACCAGGGTGAAGATCTCCTGGTTCTGCTCGATCACCCGATGGGTGTGGTCGACCCAGAACCGGGCGCGGGCGTAGGCGCCCAGATCGGAGTAGATGAAGAGGCCAGTGAGCCCGACGAGAAGGCAGACCAGGGCGATCGAACCGAGAATGACCCGATTGGCTGCCAAGGCGCCTGCCCTTTGTCGAACCTGGCTGGGGAACTAGGACTCGAACCTAGAATTACGGTACCAAAAACCGGCGTGTTACCATTACACCATTCCCCAGCAGGGTGGTCGGGGGCGATGACCCGCCGGGCGGGTGGGATAACGCAGGACCCCGGCGCTGGCAACGCCGCCTGGGCTCGCCTTGCGACCCCGGGGGGCCTCCTCTATAAGCGCCCACCCAAGTCGGAGTGTGGCTCAGTCTGGTAGAGCACCGCGTTCGGGACGCGGGGGTCGCAGGTTCGAATCCTGCCACTCCGACCAACCCCGCGACTCTTCCCTTTCGGGGTTCATTCGCCAGGCGCCGGAAGGTCTGCATGAGTCTCGATGTCCCGGCGCTGCGCCGGCTGGTTTGCGTTGTCCTCGTATTGTCCTTCGCCTGGTGCGGCGCCGCCGTGGCCGACGAGGGGATGTGGACCTTCGACAATTTCCCCGCTGGCGCGGTGAAGGCCAAGTATGGCGTCACAATCGATCAGGCATGGCTCGACAAGGTTCGCGGGGCCACGGCCCGCCTGTCGATTGGCTGTTCAGCTTCGATCGTCTCAAGCCAGGGGCTGGTGCTCACCAATCATCACTGCGTCTCGGATTGCGCCCAGGACCTCTCGAGCCAGCGGCGGGACTACGTCAAGGACGGGTTCATCGCCCTCACCCGCAAGGAAGAACGCCAATGTCCCGGAATGGAGGCCGATGTGCTCGCCTCGATCTCCGACGTCACCGCGACGGTGAAAACGGCGACCGCGGACAAGACCGGCGAGGCTTTCGTCGCCGCGAGGAACGGTGTGGAGGCCTCGATCGAGAAGAGCGCATGCGCGGGCAAGGAGACCGTCGCCACCTGCCAGGTCGTCACCCTCTATGGCGGCGGCCAATATGCGCTCTACACCTACAAGAAATACTCGGACGTGCGTCTGGTGTTCGCGCCGGAGCTCGACACCGCTTTCTTCGGCGGCGATCCCGATAACTTCAACTTTCCCCGCTACGACCTCGATGTCTCCTTCCTGCGGCTCTACGTGGACGGCGCGCCGGCGCCGACCCCCGATCACCTGCGGTGGAACCCCGCCTCGCCCACCGCCGGCGAGCCGGTGTTCATCGTCGGCAATCCCGGCTCGACGAGCCGACTGCTGACCGCCGAGCAGCTCGGATCCGTGCGCGACGTCATACTGCCGCAGACCCTCCTGCGGCTCTCGGAGCTCCGCGGCCGGCTGATCGCTTTTGGCGAGCGCGGGCCGGAGGAGCAGCGGATCGCGAGCCGGGAGCTGTTCGGGATAGAGAACGCCTTCAAGGCCCTGTATGGCGAGTTCCAGGCCCTTTCCCAGCCGGGATTCCTCGATGCCAAGCACGGCGCGGACGCCGCGCTGAAGGCCAAGGTCGCCGCCGATCCGGCGCTCTCGGCCCGCGTCGGGGACCCGTGGGGCGAAATCGCGCGGGTACAGGGTGAACTGGCGGCGCGCACCGCCGCCTACAGTCTGATCGAGAGTCGGCCAGGATCGGGATCGATGCTCTACGAATATGCGCGGGATCTGGTGAGGGCCGCGCAGGAGCGCGCCAAACCCAACGCCGAGCGGCTTCCCGAATTTGGCGACGCCCGCCTCGAGCGCCTCGAGAAGGAGCTCCTCGATCCCAAGCCGGTCTATCCGGCCCTCGAGCGGCTGGAGCTGGAATTCTGGCTGACCAAGGTCCGCGAATTCCTCGGCGCTGACTCGGCCCAGACCAAGGCGTTCCTCGGAGCTGAGTCGCCCGAAGCCCTAGGGGCGCGGCTGTCGGCTTCGACATTGGCCGACCCGGCGGTTCGGCGGGCGCTCTGGGAGGGCGGTCTTCCCGCCGTCGAGGCCTCCCGCGATCCCCTGATCGTCTATGTCCTGGCGACCGACGCCATCGCAAGGGCCGTCCGCAAGGACTATGAGAACAAGATCACCGCGCCCAGCGCGCGCGCCGCCGAGCGGATCGCGGCGGCGAGGTTCGCGGTCTATGGGACCAAGGTCTATCCTGACGCGACGTTCTCGCCCCGAGTTTCGTTCGGCCAGGTCGAAGGATGGACCGATCGCGGCCGGACAATCGGCCCGTTCACGAGCTTCGGCGGTCTTTGGGAGCGGGCCAGCGGCAGCCCGCCGTTCCAGCTCGCTCCCCGGTGGGTCGCCGCCCGCGGCCGATTGCACGACGACACCATTTTCGATCTGACCACGAACAACGACATCGTCGGAGGAAATTCGGGCTCTCCGCTGATCGACGCCAAGGCCGAGGTGATCGGCGCGGCGTTCGACGGCAACATCCTCTCGCTGGGCGGCTCGTTCGCCTTCGATGACGCGGTGAACCGCTCGGTGGTGGTCTCCGCCGCGGCGGCGACCGAGGCTCTTCGGGTCGTGTATGGCGACCAGCCCCTCGTCGCGGAGCTGATGACGCCGTGACCGACCGCGGCGGCGCTTCCAGGTGAGACAGTTCCTCATCACCGTCGCCGGGGTGTTCGCGGGCCTGACGCTGTTCGTCGTCATCGCGCCGATCCTCATCGTCGCAGCGGTGATCGGCGCGGCGCGTCCCACGCCGCTCGCTCCAAGGAGCGTCCTGGTTCTCGATCTTCGCGGTGGCCTCTCCGATCAGGAGAGCCGTGATCCCCTGGCGATTTTGAGCGGGAAGTCTCTGTCGGTCCTGGGGGTCGAAGAGACGCTGCGCGCGGCCGAACGGGATGGCCGGGTCGGCGGGCTCCTGGTGCGGCTGCCGGAAGGCGGCATGGATCCGGCGGCGGCGGACGAACTGCGCGGCGCGTTCAAAGATTTCCGCGCGCACGGAAAGCCGATCCTGGTCCACAGCCAGGGACTCTACGCCCAGGGCATGGTCCCCTCGACCTATGAACTGGCCGCGGCCGGCGGCGACATCTGGATGCAGCCTGCATCATCGTTCCAGGTGACGGGCCTGGCTCGGCAGGACATCTTTCTGGGGCGGCTGTTCCAGCGCTTCGGCGTGGTCGCGGACTATCAGCAACGCTACGAATACAAGACCGCGGTCAATCCGTACCTTCATGACGACTACACGCCCGCCCACCGGGAGTCAGAGCTTTCCTGGATGGGGTCGGTGTACGACACCGCGGTCGGCGCCGCGGCGGCCGATCGCGGCCGGCCCGCGGCGGAGCTCAAGACCCTCCTCGAAGGCGGTCCCTATTCGGCGGAGGAGGCGAAGGCCAAGGGCCTCGTCGATTCCGTGGGCGATCTTCACCAGGCCGAGACCTCAATTCTGGCCAAGGTGGGCGATGGCGCTCGGTTGACCGAGTTTTCCAGATACGGCGTACGTACGCGCGGCGGCGCCGGCGCGGGGCTCGGCGCCGCTCCGACCATCGCGGTGATCACCGCCGAAGGCGCGATCATGACCGGACGGGACGGCGTGGGAAATCCCCTTGCCGGAGAAAGAACCGTTCACTCCGACGATGTGGCGCGCGCCTTCTATCGCGCGATCGACGATTCCGCGGTGAAAGCCATCGTGTTCCGGATTTCCTCGCCGGGCGGATCGGACACTGCCTCCGAGCAGATCCTGGCCGCCGTGCGCGCGGCCAGGGCCGCCGGCAAGCCGGTGGTGGTGAGCATGGGAACCTACGCCGCTTCAGGCGGCTACTGGATCGCCTCCCAGGCTTCGCGGATCGTTGCCCAGCCTTCCACCATCACCGGTTCGATCGGCGTGTTCGGCGGCAAGTTCGCCCTGGGCGAAGCTTTAGGGAAATTTGGGGCGGACGTTCGCGGGCTGAAGGTCGGCGGCCAGTTTTCGGACGCCTTCTCGATGCAGGGGCCGATGACATCGGCCCAGCGCGCCGCCTTCTCCGCATGGATGGATCGAATCTACGCTGGATTCGTCGGCCGGGTCGCGCAGGGCAGGGGGCTTCCGGTGGAGCGGGTGCGCGAGATCGCCCGCGGCCGGGTGTGGACCGGCGTGCAGGCCAAGTCGCTCGGGCTGGTCGACGATCTGGGCGGCTTCTACCTGGCCGTCGACCGCGCCAAGGCCCTCGCCGGGGTCAAGGGTCCCGCTCGCCTGGAAGACTTCGATGTCTCGACCTCACCGTTCGAGGCGCTGCAGCGGATGTTCGGCGTGAGCGTGGAGTCGGCCCGGGTGCTTTCGGCGGCGGTTTCGCTGGCTGACGACCCGGAGGCGCGCGGTATCATTCGCGTCCTGGCCGACGCCCGATTGCGGCGGGAGGGCGCGACGGTCCTGGCCTCGCCGACCGATTGACGACGGCTCGAATTTCCAAGATGCGCCGACGACGATCGCGGCGGCCGGCGAACGCGGTTGCGCCTTCGTTTCGTTGTAAGCTATGATCTTTTCGCTGGCTTGAGGATCAGACGAGGCGCGGTCTCGGGGAGTTCTGGTCCGGTTGTTGGAGCCGCGTAAGGCGCCGTGCCCGCATTGTCCGAACCGAATTTGAGCCTGAGGCGGCTGGTCCTCGATCGAGGACTGGCCTCGCCCGAGACACTGTCGCGCGCCGAACTGGTCCAGGAGGAAACTGGCGAGCCTCTTGACGCAGTGCTCACGCGATTGGGACTGGTTTCGGAGAAGGCGCTCGCCGAGGCGATCGCGGATGTCGCTGGACTGAGGATCGCCTGCGCGGCCGACTTTCCCGATGAACCCCTGGCGGCCGGGCGGCTCTCGCCCCGATTCCTGCGCGATGTCAGAGCTTTGCCGTTGAAGAACGGGGCTGAAGCGATGGAAGTCGCGTTCGTCGATCCGCTGACCTCCTTCCCCATTCAGGCCTTGAGCTTCGCCCTTGAGCGCCCGGTGATTCCCCTCGTCGCCCGGTCCGGCGACATGGAGGCTGCGCTCGACCGCCTCTACCCGCAAGAGCGGGCCAGCGTCGGCGCCCTTGGGGAGGTGGACGAGGCGGACCTGGAACGATTGAGGGATCTATCGAGCGACGCCCCCGTGGTGCGGGCGGTCAACGCTCTCATCGGCCGCGCCGCCGAGGCGCACGCGTCCGACATCCATATCGAACCCACCGAAGACAGCCTCAAGATACGGCTGCGCGTCGATGGCGCCCTGCGCGACGAGTTTCCCTTGCCCGCCCATCTGAAAGCCGCCTTCGTTTCGCGGATCAAGGTCATGGCTGGCCTGAATATCGCCGAACGCCGTCTGCCGCAGGACGGTCGGCTGCGCCTGGCCGTGCGCGGTCACGATATCGACCTGCGGGTGGCGACCGCCCCGACCATCCACGGCGAGAGCGTGGTGCTGCGGATTCTCGATCGGTCCAACCTGCCCCTGGATTTCGAATCCCTGGGCTTCGACGGCGACAATCTGGCGCGGTATCTGCGGGTACTTCGCCAGCCGCACGGCATAGTGCTCGTGACCGGACCCACCGGCAGCGGCAAGACGACGACGCTCTATGCCTCGCTCGCGGCGATGAACACCGCCGATCGCAAAATCCTCACCATCGAGGATCCGATCGAATACCGCCTGGCGGGCATCAACCAGACGCAGGTCAGTCCGCAGATCGGCCTGACGTTCGCCGCGGCTCTGCGGTCTTTCCTGCGCCAGGATCCGGACGTGATGATGGTCGGCGAAGTCCGCGATCTGGAAACCGCGCAGGTCGCGGTGCAGGCGGCCCTCACCGGTCACACCATCCTTTCGACCCTCCACACCAACAGCGCCGCGGCGGCCGTGACCCGGTTGCTCGACATGGGGGTCGAGCCGTTCCTGATCACTTCGACCCTGAACGCCGTGCTGGCCCAGAGGCTTGTGCGCCGGTTGTGCGCGGACTGTCGGGAAGCCTTCGCTCCGCCGCCCGAGACTTTCAGCGCCCTGGGCGTCGACCCGTCGGGCTACGATCGCCTGTGGCGCCCGATCGGCTGCGCGATGTGCGGACACAGCGGCTACCGCGGCCGCATCGCCGTTCTCGAGCTTCTGGTGATAGACCCTGAGATCGAGCGGATGGTGCTCGCCCGCGCCGAAGCCCGGGACATCCAGGCCGCCGCCGGCATGCGCTCGATGCTGGAGGATGGACTGGTGAAGGCGCACGCGGGGCTGACCACCCTCGACGAAGTCCTGCGCGTCACCCGGGAAGGCTGAGCATGGCGACCTTCCGATATCGGGCGGCCACGCCTTCAGGGTCGGTGCGTTCAGGGGCCCTGGACGGTGCGTCGCGGGCCGATGTGATCCTGCAGCTGCGGCGTCTGGGACTCCTGCCGATCGAGACGGTGGAGACTTCCGGCGCCGCGACTCCGGCAGGCGCCGTGCGCGCCAACGGCCAGTCCCGCCAGGCGGTCATCAACGCGATCGGCGAACTGGCGGTGCTGTTGGAAGCCGGCCTCGCGCTCGACCGCGCCCTCGCGGTGTGCGTCGACAACATCCTCAATCCCGGGGTCAAATCGGTCTTCGCCAAGCTGCACGCTCGGGTCAAGGAAGGCGCGCCGCTGTCGCGGGCGATGAGCGAAACCACCGGCCTTTTCCCGCCCATGGCCTCGGCGATGTGCGAGGCCGGAGAGGCCGATGGCCGGCTGGGCGCGGCGCTCGCCCGCCTGGCCGAAAGCCTGGATCGCGCCGAGGCCCTGCGCCAGACCGTCGTGTCTTCCCTGGCCTATCCGGCGATGCTGATGGTCGTCGCTACCGGTGTCATTCTGGTCATGCTGCTGGTGGTGGTCCCGCAGTTCGAGGGGCTGTTCGCCGGCGCGCATGGCAAGCTGCCCATGGCCACGCGGATCGTCATGGCCGCCAGCGAAGGTGTGCGCGCCTATGGCTGGCTCGCCCTGATCGCCCTGGTGGCCGGCGTCTTCCTGGTTCGCCAGTGGCTGAGACGGCCACAGGCGCGCCTGGGTTTCGACCGCTTCATTCTCGGCGCGCCGCAGGTCGGACCGCTGGTGGTCAACGCCCAGACCGCCGCCTTCGCCCGCACCCTGGGCAGTCTGGTGGACGGCGGCGTTCCCCTGCCGACGGCCCTGGGCATCGCCCAGCGGTCGGTCTCCAACACGCACATGGCGGGCGCAATCGCCGAGGTCGTCGCCGGGCTTAAACAGGGGGGAGGCCTATCCGGGCCGCTGGCGGCCAGCGGCGTCTTTCCCCCGATGGCGCTCAGTTTTCTACGAACCGGCGAGGAGACCGCGCAGCTGGGACTGATGCTCGGTCGTCTCGCCGATGTCCTGGACCGCGCGGTGCGCTCGACGATTCAGCGAATGATCGCCATACTGACCCCCGCCATTACCGTGTTCATGGGCGCGGTGGTCGCCACGGTGATCGCGTCCATAATGTCCGCAATCCTTGGCTTCAACGATCTGGCGCTCGCACCATGAGAAAATTTCTTCGCCGCCGCCGCCGCGACGATGGTGGCTTCACTCTCCTCGAGATGCTCGTGGTCCTGGCCATCATGGGCCTGCTGGCCGCGATCATCGCGCCGCAGGTCCTGAAGTATCTGGGCACTTCACGTACTCAGACCGCGAAGGTGCAGATTCAGAATGTCGTCGCCGCTCTCGAACTCTATCGGCTGGACGTCGGGCGCTATCCCACGCAGGAGGAGGGCCTGACGGCGGTCGTGAGCGCCCCACCAGCCGCCGCTGGCTGGAATGGACCCTATCTGCAGAAGTCCGCCGCGCTCACCGACCCCTGGGGTCAGGCCTATCTGTATCGCAACCCGGGAAAGCACGGCGAAGTCGACATCTACACTCTGGGCTCGGACAAGGCCGAGGGCGGGACCGGCGAGGCTGCCGATGTCGGCAACTGGTGAGGCGCCACATCGACCGGGAGCGCAGGCGGGGACCACCCTGATCGAGGCTCTGGTCGTCGTGACGATCGCCGCCCTGGTCGCGATGATCGGCTTTCCCAGGTTGCAGCAGGGATTGCTCACGCTCTCGCAACGTCAGACCGTGTCGGTGGTGGCGGCGCGGCTGCGCGAGGTTCGCGCCGACGCCCTGCGCAGCGACCGGCGCCTGGTGTTCGCGATCAGCCAGGACGGGCGCGCATTCGGCGCATCGGGCGAGGTGTTCTCAAGGACCTCGCCAGGCGTGGAAATGAGCGCCCGGCCCAGCGGACTGATCTCCTTCTACGGCGACGGCTCTTCGTCCGGCGGCGCGGTCTGGGTCAGCGCCGCGCGGCGCAGCGTACCGATAGTCGTGGCGCCGGCCACCGGCGCGGTGAGCGTGGGCGCGCGATGATGCGGCGCGACAAGGGCGAGATGTTCGTCGAGGCGATCATCGCCGCGGCGATCGTCGCCGTGGCTTTGGGCGGCGCCTTTCAGGTGATCGCCGACAGCGCCGCGCGCGGTCGGAAGGCCGAGGCTCACCGCGCCGCGCTGCTGGTTGCCCAGTCAGAGCTGGCCGAGGTCGGCGCGGACATCCCGCTCGAGGCCGGCCAGGATGCCGGGGTCGCCGGCAATCTCGTGTGGAGGGTCGACATAACGCCCTACGCGGCCGAGGGCGACGCCAACTCGGTCGGCGCATTGTGGAAGGTCGTGGTTTCCGTGCGGCCGCGTTCCGGCGGGGCGCCTCTGGCGGTCCTCGAGAGCCTGCGGCTCGCGCGCGCGGCAGATTCATGACCAGCCGCCGCCAAGGCTCGACCGCCGCCGGCTTCGCCCTTGTCGAAGCGCTCGCGAGCCTCGTCATCGTCGGGATGATCAGCCTGCTTCTGATCCAGGGCATGGCGACCGGCCGGCGGGTCTGGGAGAGGATCGACAGCGCCTCCTCGGCCGGTGAGGCGGTGGATGGCGCCCAGACGGCGCTCCGCGACCGCATCGAGAAGGCCTTTCTGGCCACCGTGTACGGCGAAAGCGCGCCCTATGTGGACTTCAGCGGCTCGGCCGGCGGTCTCGAGTTTCTCGCCCCCCCCGCCGATGCGGACCGCCCAGCGCCGCTGCGGCGCTATCGCCTGGTCCTGACCACCGCCGGAGAGCTCGTCCTGTCTTCGATCAGCGACGTGGTCGCCCCGCAGACGGCGGCGGCCTCGAACCAGGTGCTGTTGAGCAACGTGCGGCAGGTGGATCTCGCCTATTTCGGCGCGGCCGACCCCGACCAGACCAGAATGTGGCGGCCAAGCTGGCTGCGCCAGCCGGTTCCTCCCGAACTTGTCCGCCTGCGGCTCAGCTTCGAGCCGGGCGACCGGCGTCATTGGCCCGACCTGGTCATTCACCCAAGAGCGACGATCGATGCGGCCTGCATCCTCAGCCTGCTCAGCCATCGCTGCCGGGACCGGCAATGAACCTTCGGGATCTCCTCAATTCGGAGATGAGCCTTCGCTCGATCGTCACCATGGCGCGCCAGGGCCTGCGGTGGTGGATCGACGAACTCGCGGCCCTTCTGCCCATGGCGTGGCGCGCGTCCCTTTCCTCCTCTCCGCGCACCATGGCTGAGCACGCTCCGGATGGCGGCTGGCGTTTTTGGCATGATGGACTGCCGCTCGAAGCCGCGCGCCCGCCGCGGAGCGCGAAGGGCGTGGTGGGCCTTCTGCTGCCGCCGGACGCGGTCCTGGTGAGGGAACTGACGGCGCCCCGCATGCCGGCGGCGGATGTCCGCCGGATGCTGTCTCTGGACATCGACCGTCTTTCGCCCCTTGGTCCGGACCTGATCCATAGCGACAGTGAAGTCATCGATCGCGACCTCGCCGGGGGCAAGCAGTCGGTCTTGCTCGGCATCGTGCCGCGGGCCGCCGCTTCGCGTCTTGTCCAGGCGGCTCGCGCGGACGGCTTGCTGCCGGCCAGTCTCGGCGTCATCCTCGATGGAGAAAGTCGCCGGCCACATTTCAATTTCCTGCCGGCGGTGCGTGAGGCGGCCGGCGAGCCCACCGGCGGCGGGGCGCGGCCCTATCTCTGGGGGGCGGTCGCGGCGCTGATGATGCTGAACCTCGCGGTTCTCGTCGGCCGCGACATGACCGATGTCTCGCGCCTTCGCCGGGTGGTCGAGGCGCAACGGCCGACCGTCAACGCGGTCATGCGAATGCGCCGACAGATCCAGAGCGAGGAAGAGCGGCGGCGGGACCTCGTGGCCCGAGGCGCGCGCACGGAACCTCTGCGGATGCTGAACGCGGTCACCCAGGCCGTGCCTTCGGGCGCCTGGGTTCAGCATCTCGAGTGGAACGGCCAGGCCCTGCGCCTCGTGGGTTTCAAAGCCGCCGGTCTCGACATGGCGGCGGCCATCCGAGGGTCGGGCGCCTTCACCAATCCCAGGTCGCTGACCACCGACTCGGCGCCGCGAACGCTCGGCGGTCAGCCCTTCGACATCACCGCCGACGCCCGGGCCAGGCCCCGTCGATGAGGCCGCTTCTTCCGCGCGAACGGCGCCTGGTTGCGGTGGGAATGCTCATCGCCGCCGTGGCCGTGGCCTGGCTCGCGATCGTCGGGCCCGTGGTGGGCGGATTCTACGATCGGGCCGCCGAACGTCGGCAACTGCAGGCGACGGTGCAGAGAAACCAGCGGTTGATGGCCGCCTTGCCGGCCTGGCGCGCCGTCGCCCTGGCCCAACGCGCCAGCACCGCCAGGTTCGCGATCTCCGCTCCCAGTGAGCAGATCGCGACGGAGACTTTGAAGGAGCGGCTTCAGCACATCGCCGCCGACGAGGGATTTTCAGTGACCGCGATCGAGGGTTTGCCGGCCGACGCATCGGCGGGCACGGTGAAAATCAGAGCCGACATGGAACTAAGCTTGCCACAATTGTGTGAGAGTCTGCGGCGCGTTGAAACCGAGGGCGCCTATGTCATTGTCGACTACCTTTCGATTTCGGCGGATCGCGCGCTCGCGACCGGCAGACTCTCGCCGATGGCCGCTCGGCTCGAGCTCTCGGCCGCCTATCGCCCAGCCAGGCCGCGAGCGTCTTGAGCTCACGCCGATCCTCGCCGGCGCCGCTCTTGCCCTGGCGCTGGGCCTTCAGCTCTTTTTGCCCTATAGCGGGACGCAGCCTGATCATGGCGGCCTCGCCGTCCGCCGACCCCGGCTCATCACCGTTCCCCCGTTAGCGGAGTATCCCGCCATTCTTCGTGTTCCGATATTCGCCCCTGACCGTCGCCCAGGCGACAACGCCGCTTCCGGGCCGGGCGGCGGCGCCTTGGACGACTATTCGGCCCTCGGCGCGGCGACCGGCGGCGCCGTCGCAACCGCCGTCGTATCCGGACCGGGCGGGGTGACCAAAGCCCTTCGCCGCGGCGAGACACTGGAGGGATGGCGTCTGGTGGCGGTCGACCGCAGCAAACTCACCTTCGAGCGCAACGGGTTGCGCCGTGTCATCGTCGTCGGCGCGCCCGCCGCGGGATTGGCTCAGGCCGCGCAGCCCAAGCCCGAACCCACCGCGCCGGGGTTGGAATGAGGGTTCTTCGGACTTTGAGGATTTTGGCCAAGGCGACGGCAGTTGTCCTCATCGGCGCCATGCTCGGCATGGCGGGCGCGCCGGTGGCGTTCGCTCAGACAGCGCCAGCCGCCGTACCGGCCGCGGCGTCCGCCTCGACCGACAGCCCTGGCGCGGCTCTGGACAACCGCCAGGTGCGGACCACGGTCCTGCGCGGCGCTCCGGCCCTGCCGCCGCCCCCACCGCCGCCGGTGCGCGCCATGCCCAACGGTGAGGTCAGCCTCAACTTCCCATCGGTCGATCTCCAGGCCGTCGCCAAGGCGATTCTCGTCGACACCTTGGGATTGCGCTACGCCGCCGATCCGTCCGTTCACGGCGTGATCACCGTCCAGACCGGCCATCCGATCCGCCGGACCGACGTTCTGGCGTTCTTCGAGCAGAGCCTGACCGCCGCAAACCTGGTTCTGACCGAACGGGGCGGAGTGTTCACGATTCTGCCCCAAGCCTCGGCGCGCGGCGAGGCGCCGGTCGTGGGGCCGGAGGATACCGGCTTCGGCAACGAGACGATCACGCTCAAGTTCGTCAACGCCGAGGAGTTGCGAAAGCTGCTCGATCCGCTGGTGCCCAACGCGATCTCGGTGGCCGATCCCACGCGCAACGTCCTGGTGGTCTCGGGGACCAGCACCCAGCGCCGCGCCCTGCGCGAGCTGGTGGCGCAGTTCGACGTCGATTGGCTGCGGGGAATGTCGTTCGCCCTGTTCGTTCCCCAGCGGACCGATGCGCGCCTCATCGCCCCGGAGCTCGAGAAGCTCCTGAACGCGCCCGGATCGCCATCGGCGGGCCTGGTGCGTCTCATCGCCATGGATCGGCTGAACGGCATTCTGGCCATCTCGTCCCAGGCGCAATATCTCGATGATGCGAAGCGCTTCGTGGAGATTCTCGACCGCGAGGGCGAAGGCGCCGAGCGGCGGCTGTTCGTCTATCACGTGCAGAACGGTCGGGCGGTCGACCTCACCAAGGTCCTCGACGGGGCTTTCGGCATAGCGCCGCCGAAGAGCGGTTCGACGGGCACCGAGCCAACGGAGCTCAACGAGGTCACCTCGCATACGACCGAAGTGGCGCCTGTGATCTTCCCCAATGGCGTGGTCGCCGGCGTGCAGGCGCGCCCGGCGCCGGCCGCGGAAGCCGGCCGCCAGAATGGCGCAGCCGGCCAAGGCGGACCAGCCGGTCAGGGCGGGCCTGAGGCGGAAGGGACCACCATCACCGCCGACGAGACCAACAACGCCATCGTCGTCTTCGCCACGCCCCGCAACTACGCCCTGATCGAGGACGCTCTCGACAGGCTGGACGTCCCGCCCCTGCAGGTGATGATCGACGCCTCGATCAGCGAGGTCACCCTCAACCACAACCTGCAGTACGGAATTCAGTGGGCCTTCCAGACGGGCAATCTCAGCGGCGCGCTGAGCCAGGGCTCGCCGATCGTCACCACCGATCCGACGACCGGGGTCGTGACCACCACCAACCCGGGCCCGATACAAAACTTTCCCGGGCTCTCGTTTCTCTACACGGGCCATAACGTGAGCGCGACGCTCAACGCCCTGGCCACCGTGACCGACGTCACCGTGCTCTCCGCGCCCAAGCTCATGGTGCTCAACAACCACACCGCGACCATCGAGGTCGGCGACCAGGTGCCGATATCGACCGGATCGGCGGTGAGCACCCTCACGACAGGAGCGCCGATCGTCAATTCCATCGAGTACCGCGACACCGGGATCATTCTGAAGATCACCCCGCGGGTGAACAGCGGCGGACTGGTGCTGCTCGACATCGCCCAGGAGGTCAGCGATGTGCTTCCACAGACCACCTCGGGCATCGTCTCGCCGACCATCGAGCAGCGCAAGATCGCGACCTCGGTGGCCGTCCAGGACGGCGAGACCGTCGCCCTTGGCGGCCTGATCAAGAACGAGGTCACCAAGGGCAGGTCGACGATCCCGCTTCTCGGCAGCATTCCCATTCTCGGCCATCTTTTCGGCGACACGACCGGCGGCCTCATCCGCACCGAACTGGTGGTTCTGCTCACCCCTCGGGTGGTGCGCACGCCGGTCGACGCCCGGGCTATCACCGAGGCGCTGCGCGGCAAGATCCATCTGGCGCCGCCACCGCCGCCGCCCGAACCGCCGAAACCGCCGAAGCGGCGTCGCCATGGGTGGTGACGGCGAGCGCGGTTACGCCCTGGTGGCGGCGGTCACCGCCGTGGCCGCCTTCGCCTACATCGCCTTCCAGGTTCTGGCGACCAATGAGGGCACGGTCGCCGCGATCGCCGGGCGCGCGGAGCAGGCAAAGCTGGCGGCCGGCGCTGACGCCGGGATCATGATCGCGATCCACGGACTGGCCGCCGAAGACCGCACCGCCCGCTGGTCGATCGACGGCAAGCCTCGTCAGGTCGACTTCGACGGTATGGACCTCACCGTGGTCGTCCAGGACGAGCGCGGCAAGGCCCCGCTGGCCGGATTGACCGAGACCCAGGCGCGCGCCCTGTTCGAAGGCGCCGGTGCGGAAGGTGACCGGCTGGACGCCCTCGTCGACGAATTTCGCGAGTGGCAGGCGCAGGCCGACGCGGAGGCGGTCGCCCAGCCGGCGGCGCCGGCCGCCGCGGGGGCGCCGGCCGCCGTGGGGGCGCCGGCCTCGGAGGACAGCGCCCTGAACGCGCAGGCCCGCGGCGGCCAGTTCCGCACCGTCGGCGAGCTGATGGCGCTCAAGGACATGGACTCCGCGCTGTTCGCCGCGATTGCACCGGCGGTGACGGTGTTTTTCGAGGAGAGCGGCCCGTTTGAGCCCAAGAACGCCGGACCGCTGGCGATCCGGACCATGAACGCCCAGACCGGAACGAACCCGCTGGCGCTCACCGGCGACAGCGAGTTCGCTAGTGAGCGGCCGGTCGAGCAGATTGTTCCCGACGACAATCTCGTCGGTCGGACCCTGACCATCGGCGTCGTGGCGCGAGACCGGGAGGGTGGGCGGACACACCGAACCGCCATCGTCGAACTCACCGGCAACAAGGTCCAGCCCTACTGGATCCGCTACGTGGAGTGAGTGCGCGAGCAGCGCGTGTTCAGGGCGTCAACGGCCCGCCGAGCCAGACGACCCAGAATGCTAGGCACAGGGGGGCCCCAAAGGCGATCGGGCCTCGCGCGACCCCCCACCCGCGCAGCACGACGCTGACCGCGATCCACACGAACGCCGCCACGCAGGCGATCAGGAGCACCGACGGCAGGAGACGCCAGCCGAGCCACGCCCCGGCGGCCGCGAGCAGCTTGGCGTCGCCGAGGCCCACGCCTTCGACGCCGCGGAACCAGCGGAAGGCCCACGCCAGGGCGGCGAGGACCGCGTAGCCGGCGGCGGCGCCGGCGAGATGGTCCAGGATCGGGCGGCCCGGCAAGGCCAGGCTCACCGCGAGCCCGGCGGCGATCAGCGGCAGGGTGAGAGGATCGGGGAGCCGCAGGCAGACCAGGTCGACCGCCGTCAGGCACACCAGGGTCCAGCCGAGCGCCAGGCTCACCGCCAGGACCCAGTTCTCCGAGACCGTCAGGGCGGCCCAGGCGAACACCGCTACCGTGGCGAGCATGACCAGGGCGGTGGAGGGCGGCGTCGCATCCTCGGCGCATCTTCGCGCCACCCGCGCCGCCGCCCAGCCGCTGGGAACCGCCGCGAAAAGAGCGGCGATCGTCGCCGTCGCCGGGAAGGTCATCGCCCGGCGCGGCGGCGCGAACCGATCACGAGGTCCAGGCGAGCCTAACGGCCGCCCAGCCAGGTGAGGCCGGTGTCGTCGCCAAGGACCTTGGCGTCATAGGGACCGTTGAGGCCTTGGTGCGTCTCGTCTCCGCCGTAGCCGGCCTTGTTCAGGTTGCCGTACTGGAACGCGATCCTCTTGTCCGGACTGACCACTATGACCCTGTGGTTGAACTGGTCGCTGATGATCGTGTAGCCCGACTTCAGGCGGATCGCCCTAGTGGGTAGCGGGTTCGGGTTGCTTCCCGGCTGGGCGTTGGTCGCATAGGTCCAGACCGGCTGATCATGGGCGTTCACCTCCACCACGCGATTGTTGTTCGAATCGGTGATGAGGGTGTCTCCGTCGGCGAGGCGACTGGCGAAAGCCACCCCGTTGGCCGTGCCGCCGATGGTGAAGGTGGCGACGACGTTCTTGCGCCGATCGACCTCGATCGCCCGGTTGTTGTTTTCGTCGGCGATGAGCAGATTGCCGTTCTCCAGAACCTCGACCGAGTTGGGGTTGTTGAGCTGATCGGGTCCGTTCCCCGCGACGCCGGTCGTTCCATACTGCCAGATGATGTTCTTCCTCTGGTTGACCTCGATGACGCGCTGGTTGCCCTGATCGGTGATGAACACCGTGTGGTTTGCCGTCCAGGTCGCCTGGACCGGAGTGTTGAGCTGATCGAAGCCCGAGCCGGTCACTCCGAACCGGCCATATTGCCAATCGATCCTGCCGCTGGGCGAAACGAAGAACACACGGTTGTCCGCACAGCCTGTCGGGCATTTCGGCTCGGTCCCCGCCGGGGCGCCGGTTCCGGAGATCAGGGTCTCGACCCCGACCCGCAGGACGTCGTTGGTCCCGACAGCGGATCTGGCGGTGACGTCACTCGGTCCGAGCCCGAACCGCCAGACGATGTCGCCGGCCGGGTTGATCTCGATGACCCGATTGTTGAACTGGTCGGCGATGAGGATGTTGCCGCGTTGGTTGAACCGTCCCTCGTTGTCGGCGAAAGCCGCCGAGGCGAGTGAGGAGGCGGCCAGTGCGGCAAAGGTGAGTTTGGTCAGAGTCATGAGCTTGCCCTTGTCAGTCGATCGGCGCTCGTCCCTCTCCGATCGGCCAATACTCTTATGCCCTTCCCCCCCGCGCGAGAAGGTCCCGGGATGCACCTCCGCCGTTGCGCTTGAATCGCTCGCCGGGGCAAGCCGCCGTTGCTCATGGGCGGTCTCCTGGGCTAACTAGCCGATCAAACCGGCCCGGCGGGGGCGAAGGCAGAAACCGACAGGCTCGATGTTGCGTGCGCGTTCCATGGTGGTCGCCGGCTTGGCGGCCACGGCCTGGCTGCTCGGCTGGGGCATGACGCTGGCCGGACGCGGCGCGCCAGGGCCCGCAGGTCCGATCCTGGCCGCCAAACCGACGGCGCCGGTCGGGCCGGTCGCGGACGTCCCGCTTCGCCGCGACACGGTCGAGCTGCGCGGCCAGGAGTCCCTGGCGACGGCGCTCGTCCGCGGGGGCCTCAGCGTCGAGGAAGCCGGCCGCGCCGCGATCGCGCTCCGCGACGAATTCGACACCGTCAATCCTCATCCCGGACTGCGGGTCCTGATGCAGCTCGCGGACGGGAACACGCCGGGCCTCGCGCCACGGCTGATGCGTCTGACGTTTTCCGCCGGGGACGACGCCAGTCTGAGCCTTTGGCGGGACAGGAGCGGCGTCATGCGTGCGCGCCGCGACGAGAACCCGGTCTTCACCGCCCCCAGCGTGGTGGAGGGCGTCGTCGACGGCTCGCTCTATCTCTCGGTGGTCGACGCCGGCGTCACGCCGGATATGGCGGCGATGATCGTCGCCCTGTTCGGCCGCAAGCTCGATCTCAGCCGCGACGTCGAAAGCGGCGACCGGTTTCGGCTGATCTTCGAGCGACCGCAGCGGGCGGATGGGAGTGCCATCGCCGCGCCGACCCTGCTCTACGCGGGTCTTTCTGCGCGCGCAGGATTGACGCGGTTCTACCGTATTGAGCAGCAGGGATCCGCTCCGGCCGAATATCTCGACGCGCAGTCCGGCCAGGTCCGGACGTTCCTGCTGCGCACGCCCTTGGACGGGGCTCGGATCACCTCCGGTTTCGGGCCCCGCCTGCATCCGATCCTGGGCTTCACGCGGATGCACGAGGGGGTGGATTTCGGGGCGCCGACCGGCACCCCGGTGCTGGCCGCGGGCGACGGCGTCGTGGAGGAAGCGCGTTGGGCGGGCGGCTATGGACGGTGGCTCAAGCTGCGTCATGGCCAGGGTTTCGAGACCGGCTACGGCCACCTGTCGGCCTGGGCGCCCGGCATCGCTCCGGGCGTCCACGTGCGGCAGGGCCAGGTCGTCGCCTACGTGGGCGCGACGGGCCTCGCGACCGGGCCGCACCTGCACTACGAGGTCATAGACGAGGGTCACAAGATCGATCCGAAGCTGGCGAACGGCGCCCTGCTCGCCGCAGCCCCGCGGCCCAGCGCCTTCCGCGCGCAGAAGGCGAGTATCGACGCCATCCTCGCCGATGAGACGAACTCCAGCCCGGCCCAATCGTGAGGTCCCCGAGCTAAGCGTAACCGTTAATTCACCTTTTTCTGGGTCACGCGGTCCGAACCGTCGGAATCATGCTTTACAGCCTTTCCTATTCTGCCTATCTGCTTCGGGAACACGCCATCAGCGGACTCCGCACCACTCCTAGAGGGGCTTTAAATGTCACGAGTTTCATTCTCTGCACGCTCGTCGAGGAGCAAGCTATTGCTCCTCGCCGCCACCGCCATGACCGGCGTCATGGCGACTTCCGCCGCCGCCGCCGCGGGCGGGGTCGTCCTCCACAGCAGCGTCGGGCAGCTCAAGGATGAAGGCACGGTCAATGTGCAGGCTCTGAGCGCCGCGCAGCACGCCTCGGCACAGGTCGGCAATAGTTCCGACGGTCTGGCCGGCGCACGGATCATCCCGCTGCGCCAGTTCCACGCCCTGCCGACCAATTTCGCGACGGCCAATACGGCCAATCATCCCCGCCCAACCGCGGTTGCGAGCGTGAATACCAAACCCGTTTCGCAGGGTTTCATTGGCCTCAGTCACTACGACCAGCGGATATTGGCCGATAACGGCAACCAGTTTTCTCTGGAGCCGCCGGATCAGGCCCTGGCCGTTGGCGACGGCTTTGAGGTCGAGGCCGTCAACGACGTCCTGGAGGTCTATGGCCCTGACGGCAAGGCCCTCCTGCCCGCGCCGCTTTCGATGAACCAATTCTTCAACCAGCCCAGCCAGTACAACCGCACCAACGGCCAGTACGGCCCTTTCCTTTCCGACCCGCGCGCCTACTTTGACTGGCAGACCGGTCGCTTCATCGTCGCTGAGTGGGCCACTCTGAACGACGCCCAGGGCCATCCCCTCAATATCTCGGTGCAGTTCTTGGCTGTCAGCGCCACCTCCGATCCCACCGGCAGCTGGCACATCTACAGCTATGACACGACCAACTCGGGCACCGATGGTTGCCCCTGCATACCCGACTTCAACCAGTTGGGTGGCGATGCGAACGGCGTCTTCATCACCTCGAGCCTCTTCTCGATGAGCAGCGGAAGTTTCGAGGGCAGCAGGACCTATGTCGTGCCGAAGCACGCAATCGAGAACGGCGCCAGTACCTACGTTGCCGCCTTCCCGGTCATGCCGAACGACTTCACCATCCATCCGACGGTGGCGGTGCCGCACGGCTATTACGCCAGTGAACTGAACGGCACAGAGTACTTTGTGGAGACGACCGACGACCTGACGGTTGACGGCACCTCCAACATTCTCAACATCTGGGCAGCGTCGGGGACGAACACCCTGAACAGCGGTTCGCCGAGCCTCACCCTCACCAACACCCCGCTGACCACGGAAACGGTGGACGCCAATCTGCCGCATGCGCTTCAGAAGGACGGGTACCGTCCTCTCGGCGGTTATCAGCACGGCGGGCTGCACGACCCGCTGCCCATGCTCGATGCCGGAGACGGACGGGTGGGCTCGACCCCCCTCTACGTCAATGGCGTCCTCAACGGCAACACGGGGACGATCTGGGCGGTGGCCGGCACGGCCGCTATACAGAGGGACGGCAGCAATCACGACTCCGTGGCCTGGTTCCAGGTGAGCACGACCGGCACCCCGACCAGCAGCACCGTCAACCTCGTGCACGATGGGATCATTTCTGCCCCCAACGACGCCGACCTCCTCTATCCGGCGATCGCCATGGATACGACCGGGCATGGCGGCATCGGCGTCACCCTCACCGACGTCAACCGCTACCCATCGACCGCCTACATCCGCATGCCGGAATATTCGCGGCCGGCGATCGTGATCGAGGGGCTAGGCAAGCTGCCGGATGACGGCTTCACCGCCTACGGCCAATACGGCGGCCGCGGAGTTGGCCGCTGGGGCGACTACGGGGCCGCGGAGATTGACGGCAAGGGCAACCTTTGGTTCGCCAACGAGTATATCCCCCCGAGGCAGCGCAGTTCGCTGGCCAACTGGGGAACATTTATCACCAAGGTCCTCCCGTAAACGGGGCGCAGCGAGTCCGGCCTGCCCTTCCCGGCGGGTCGCCACTGAAGAAAATGGGACCCGGGCGAATGCGCGCAGCACTCGCCCGGGTCCTTTTTTGCGGGAGGTGATGCGGGTCGCCATGGGCGAAGCTGAATCGGCTGATGTTAAGGGCAGGGCTGACGCCCTGCTTCGAGCCGGCGAGGCGAAAGCGGCCCTTGCTCTGCTGGTGGTCCTCGAGGCGGACGACCTCACGCCTGAGCTCTTTCTGGACAAGGCCCTGGCGCTGCGCATGCTCGGCGATCTCGCCGCCGCGATCGAGGCGCTGGACGCCGCGCTCGTCCTCGATCCCCGAAACTTCCTGGCCCTGCTATCGAAGGGGGCGCTTCTGGAGCGGCTCGGCCGATCCAAGGAAGCAGTGGTCGTGTACAAGGCGGCGATCGCCGTCGCCCCGCCCGCCGACGTCGTGCCCCCGGGCCTGGCCGCGCCGCTGGCCAGGGCGAAGGCGGCCGTGAAGGCCTTTTCGGACGCGCTGGCGGCGCACCTCATGGCGAGCGTCGCGGAGTCGCGCTCGCACTACGCGGGTGAGGATCTTGGCCGCTTCGACGAGAGCCTCGAGATATTCGCCGGCCGCGCCCGGGCTTTTGTCCAGGAGCCTTTGTTGCTCCACTACCCGCGCCTGCCGGCGATCCCGTTCTATGATCGCACCTATTTCCCGTGGCTCGGCGATCTCGAGGCGGCCACCGCCGATATCCGCGGCGAGTTCGAAGCAGCCCAGGCGACACGCCTCGACGACTTCGCCCCCTACATCGCCTTTCCCGCCGGGGCGCCGGTGAACCAGTGGGGCGAACTCAACCATTCGCGGCGCTGGAGTTCGCTCTTCCTCTGGCGGGACGGAGTTCGTCAGGAGGCGACGTGCGCCCTCTGCCCGCGGACGGCGGCCGTTCTCGCCTCCCTGCCGATGGCCGATCAGCCCGGGTTTGCGCCGACGGCGATGTTCTCGGTCCTCGAGCCCAGGACGAGAATCCCGGCGCATACCGGTTCGGCCAACACCAGGCTCATCGTCCATCTGCCGCTGGTCCTGCCGGGCCCCGCGCGATTTCGGGTCGGCGCCGTCACCCGACCCTGGCGGATCGGCGAAGCCTGGGTGTTCGACGACACCATCGAGCACGAGGCGTGGAACGACGCCGACGAGCCGCGGGCGATTCTCATTCTCGACGTCTGGAACCCGTTGCTGTCGGAGGCGGAACGCATGCTGGTCTCGGCGATGATGACCGCGAAAAACGCGTTCCAGTCGGAAGGCTGAGAGATCGCCTGGGTCCCGCCGAGAGCGGTCGCGGGCGCTACTCCGACTCTCCCCAGATCCGCCGCAGGTTGTTGCGCACGTACTGCAGACGGGTGCGGTTCTCCCAGCTCATGTTGAAACCCTCGAGGGCGGCGACCTCGTCGAGGTGATAGAGCATGTCCCGGTTGGCCGGGTCCGGGATCATGCTCTCGATGAAGGTCAGGCCCACCAGGCGCTCGCCGGCGCTCACCGGCTTCACCTCGTGCAGGGTGTTGGAAGGGTAGATCACCGCCGATCCCGCGGCGGCCTTGAAGCCGATGTCCCGGGTTCCCAGGCGGATCGAAAGCTCGCCGCCGTCATAGGCGCCCGGATCGGCGATGAACAGGGTGCACGAAAGGTCCGAGCGCAGCGGCCGCTCGCCGAGCGGTATGAAGGCGGCGTCCGAATGCGCCCCGTAGCTCATGCCCGGAACGTATCTGGCCAGCATCGGCGGGGCCATGATCCGGGGGAAGGCGAAACTCCGGAAAGCCTCGTTGCGCTGCAGGGCGCCGGCCATCAGCCTGGCGGATTCCGCGTACACCGGATCGCCGTGGTCGATCTGCAGGTTGTTCTTGACCTGGGAGTGCGGGCTGGAGAGCCGTCCATCGACGAACCGGCCGGCCAGGGCAAGTTCGCGCAGGCGGCCGATCTCGCCCTGGTTGAGCACCTCCGCCAATTCGAGGAACACCTGGGCCTCTTCCTCTTCGCTAGGACGACGAATAGCCGAACCGCTCGACCCACGGCTCAAGGAGCGGCAGCACCTTGGCGAGGGGTTCGCGATAGAACCGCCAGTGGCCGACCGCCTCGGCGTTGAGGCCGCGGGCGATCTGTCCGGAGCTGGGGGTCGCCACAAAGGCCGCGGCGCCGGCGAAGTCAGCCAGGCCGTCCCTCCAGCCAAGGCCGGCGAACGCGCACAGGGCGCGCGCTTCGGCGTCGAAATCGGTAACCAGCGCTTCGTAGCTTTGGACCCTCAAGTCGAGCTCGAGGCGGTCCTGATAGAGCGCCATCAGCCGCATGGTGAGATCATAGAGCCGGGCCGCGCCTTCGAGGGTGAGCAGATCGATGGTCGTGGGGTTGATCACGAACTGGCGCCGGAAACAGCTCAGCACGACGTCCCTGGGATCGCGGCGCATGAAGAGGATCTTGGCGCGCGGGAAGAGCTTGGCGATCAATGGAAGGCCGAGCGTATTCATCGGCGACTTGTCCACCACCAGCCTGCCCGCCGGCGCGCCGCCCGCCGCCTGCACGCGACGCCAATAGAGCTCACGCCAGTGCGCCGCATCCTCTCCCTTCAGGTCGGCCAGGGCGTCGAGCCGCGCTCCCGGGCCAAGGAAGCGCCGTGTGGCCTCGGCCAAGGTGTCCTTCTCGTCCAGGGTGATGACCTCGGGATGACGGGCCAGGACTTGGCCGGTCATCGTTGTTCCCGATCTGGGGAAGCCGATCAGGAACAGGTGGCGACCCGCATCCGGCGCGCTGGCGGCCGCCGCTCGCCAGGCCGCGGGATCGACCGTTTCGAAGGCGCCGAGAAGCCGCGCCGCGAGGGTCGAGGCGGTCTCCGCCCCGGTGGCGGCGAATCTGGGGAGATAGAGTTCGCGCAGACCTTCGGCGCCGGCCTGGTAGGCGGCGAACGCCTCGGCATGGCGCGAGCTGCGGTCCAGGATGTCACCGAGGGTCTGCTGGGCGACGGCGCGTTCGTGAGGCGTCGGCCGCGGCGAGGCGAGGAGGGTGCGTATGCGCTGCTCGGCCAGCCCTGCCTCGCCTTGCTCCAGTTCAGCCGCCGCCATCGCCAGGATGGCCGCGGACTGCAGGGGGTCGAGCGCGAGCGCCCGCTGCGCCAGCGACCGCGCCTCGGTCCAGTCCGCGGCCCGCGAGGCGAGGGCGGCCAGGGCGCCAAGGGCCTGGGCATGCCTCGGGTCTAGTTCGAGGGCGCGCGCATAGGCGGCCTTGGCGGCGGCCAGCTCACCGAGCGTTTCGAGTGTCCACCCGCGATTGAAGTGAGCCGGCGCAAACCCCGGTTCGAACGCGATCGCCAGGTCAAGGCGCCTGAGCCCCTGGGCTGGACGGCCGCTCCTGCCGAGGCACAGGCCCAAGGCGCTCATGGTCGCGAAGTCGGCGGGCGCCTCCGCCAGGGCGGTCTCGAAATCCTCGATCGCTTCGCCGAGCCTTCCCTCCTGTTGCCGTCTCACCCCACGCAGCCGGAAGAGGAGGGGGTGGTTCAGCCCATTGGCGATGGCGCGATCGGCCTCATCGAAGGCGAAAGCCCAGTTGGTCGCCTGGACCGCGGAGCCCAGGCGCGCGAGGAGCGAGGCGAGCTTGGGATCGATCCCAGTCTTTCGCGGCGGCGGGTCGGCGGGCGGATAGCCGAAACGCCTGGCCCAGGGTTCGAGCAGCTCGAGCAGCGGTTCCAACTGTGGCCGATACCGGCGCCATTGGCCGACGCCCCGAGAGTTCAGGCCCCGAGCGACCTGGGTGGCGCTGGGGGTGTTCGACACCGCCTTGGCGCGTTCGGGAAAGCGGTAGATCGCCGGGTCCCACCCCAAGCCGATGAAATCCAGCGCCCGTCTGGTCTCGCCCTCGAAGTCGGCGACGAGGTCCTCGTTGCGCAGAAAATGAACATCGAGAGGCAGCTTCCGCCGATAGATTTCGAAAAGACTCATCACCTGATCGTAGTATTCGCAAGCCCCATCCAAGGTCAGGAACTCGTACATCGCGGTGTTCATCCGGAACCGCCGCCGGAAACAGCTGAGGACCACGTCGCGCGGATCACGGCGGGCGAAGAGGATCTTCGCCTTTGGAAAGAGTTTTGCGATCAGCGGCAGGGCGGGGGTGTGCAGCGGAAGCTTGTCGATGAAGACCTTGTCGGAGATGTCGCCGCCAAGAGCGTCGCGTACGGACGTCCAATAGGTCTGCCGGCAGAGAGCCGCCTCCTCCTGGGTGAGGTGCGCCAATTTCGCCAGCGATGCGTCGTCGGCGAGCAGATATCCCGCCGCCTGTGACAGAAGCGGTTTTTCCTCGATGGCCACGACGCCCGGATGGCTGGCGAGGACCTGCTCCAGGAGGGTCGTGCCGGACCTGGGGAAACCCAATAGGAAGACATGCCCCCCCACACTCGCCGCGCCCTCCACGTCTTCGCCGGGCGAAGCGCTCCAGGGTGCGGCGTCGGTCTGCTCGAACCAGGCCGCCAGCCTGCGGGCCTGGTCGCTCCAGCGTTCGCCGATGACGGTATTGAACCCTTCGGTGTAGAGTTCGACGAGCAGACGATTTCTCACCACATAGGCGCCGAACGCCTCGAGGGGCTGGTCCTGAGCGTCCAGCGCCTCGGCAAGATAATTCAGCGAATCGACGCGGCTCAGTTCAGTGACATCCGGCCGCGCGAGCAGGGAGAGAAGCCTGGCCTCCGCCTGCGCGGGAAGGTTTTCGAAGATGTCCGCCTGGGCGATGGCGATCTGGGCGCGAACAAAGTCCGGTCTGATATCCAGGGCCCGCGCGGCAAAGGCGCGCGCCGCTTGCGGATCGACCTGACGGACCGAGATGACCGCCAGGGCGGAAAGAATCTCGGCCGAATTCGGAGCCAATTGGTCGGCGCGTTCATAGTGGCGACGGGCGACCGCGACTTCGCCCATGGCCAAGCGCGCGGCGCCGACGACGATATGGCCGTCCACCGACACGGCATCGATGACAAGCGCCCGCTCACCAGCCTCCAAAGATTCCTTGTGCATCCACATCTTCGCGAGAAGGCGGCCAAAACGCAGATGCGACTCAAGATCGTCCGGCGCGATGATCGTGGCCCGTTGGAGTAGACCGGCGGCATCCTGCCCACGGCCATCCTCCTCGAGGCCTTCGGCGACCAGCCGGAGCACCAGAGGATGCTCCAGGCCCCGGCCGAGGGCCCGAATGGCCAGTTCGATCGCCAGGTTGCGGTCGCCCGCGACCGACGCCTGGCGGACCTTGGCCAGTTCGTCGTCCCGCCCCTCGATCTGGATGCTCATCGCAGCGCCACGCCTAGGCCGGAACGACATCGAAAGCGATGGTCAGACGCGGTTCGTCGCCCGCGAACGGGACGGTGCCGTGCCACATGTAGGAGGGGAACAAGGCGAGCAGACCCGGCTCCGGCTCGATGAAGTGCTCCGCGGCCAGGGCAGGGGAGGTGGCCACCCCCGGCTCGCCGAACTTGAGCCAGCCCTGGCGGTCGTGGCGGATTGCGCTGGGCAGGGCGATGTAACAGGCCGAAGAGAGCCAGCCCATCGGGTGCAGGTGATTGGCATGGAACCCCCCGGGCCGCAGGCGGATCGACCAGGCGCCGGCGAAGCGGTAGTCGGCGGCGATACGGGACCTGACCAGGTCGTCGCCTGGTCCCAGCGCGGCGATGTGGCGGCGAATGGGTCCATCCACCGCTCGGAAGAAGGCGGCGATCGCTGGGTCAGTCGAAAGGGTCAGATTCTGGCTCGTCTGGCTGCCGTGGCGAACGGACTGGCCGATCGGATGGGTGCGCAGAACGTGCAGCGTGGCCAGGCTCTTGCTCAGATCGGCAAGATAGGCGGCAAGGTCGGGCCAGCCTTGCGGAGTGTCGATCCGCCAGCTTCCGACCAGGCTCTGGTAGTCGTAGAGCTCCTCGTAACGGCCATCGCCGGCCAGCCGCCAGGCGGCGGCCAGAAGACCGATGGCGTGTTGATCCAGCGGCGCGGTTCGGCGAAGATCCAGGGCGACCGCCGTCGCAGCCCCGGCCTCGCCGCTGGCGAGGTGCGCCTCGCACAGGGTCGCCTGCGCGATCCGGTCGTCGGGAATGAGCGCCACGGCGCGCCGCGCGTGGTCGAGCGCCCGGGATGGGTTATCGCGCATCGAGAGGCGGGCGGCCTCGATGTGTATCATGGGTTCGGCGTCGGGGCGGCTGACGACGTCGGCGAGGCTCGCGTAGGCGGCGGCCGCGTCGCCGGCGTATTCGAGCAACTCGGCCCTCTTGAGAGCCAAGGCCTGAAGTCCCGGATTCCCGGAGATGGCCTTGTCGAGGGGGGCCGAAGCGAGACCGGCGTCCTCGCTGCGCATCCAGATCACCTGGGCGAGTTCTCCAAGGGCTTCGACGTGATCAGGCCGGCGGCGCAGGGCCTCGCGATAGGCGCTCTCCGCCTCGTCATACCGCGATTGGCCGACCATGGCGCGGGCATGAACCAGCCAGGTCTCCGGAGCGTCGAGGCCCTTGGCGAAGGCCCGGCGCGTCGCCGTCTCGCTCTGTGCGAAGAACTCCGCGTCGCCCAGAGCGCCTGCAAGATTGTGCTCGGCCACCGCGCTGTGCGGCGCGGCGCGCACCGCGCGCTCGTAGGCGCCGATGGCCTCCGCCAATCGCCCGAGCGCCTTGAGCGCGGCGCCATGGGCGCTGAGCACAAAGAGGTCGGCGCTCTCCAGGGCGGCGAGCGCGGTCGTCGCCGCCAACGCCTCTTCGGCCCGGCCCAGCCCCAGGAGCAGTTCCGAGAGGTTGACCGCGGCCGGACCCGAGGCGGGATCGAGACGCAGGGCGGCGCGCAGTTGAGCCTCGGCGGCGGCGGACTGGCCGAGGTCTCGCAAAGCCAGGCCAAACAGCAATCTCGCCGGCGCGGCGCCAGGATGGTCGGCGACCAATGGGCGGAGGAGGTTCGCGGCCTCGCGCGCCTTCCCCTCGCCAATGAGCGCCCCGGCTTGCCCGAGGCGCGCAAAGAGAGGTGCGGCGATCGGCGAATTCACCTGACAAGGCCTTCCGTGAAAAGGAAAGGGCGGCGAACCTTACGGTCCGCCGCCCAAGCCGTCTTCAGCAATCTGTGGTCTAGAAGTCTGCCGTCAGGCCCACGAAGATGTAGCGGCCGAGCGGATCCCACAGTTCCGGATAGGTGTTGCCGCTGCCCACGATGCCGGGAAGTTCGCCCTGACCGATGATCGGCGGGTCGCGGTCGAAGATGTTGTTGACCCCGGCGCGGAAGGTGTAGCGATCCCGCACCCGCCAGGTCGCCGCCAGATCGAAGTAGTTGTAGGATTCGATGTGGGCGTCGATCAGGTTCTGGTTGGCGGGGCGGTCGAGATTGACCGGGCCGATGTAGCGCCACGCAATGGAAAGGCCGATGCCGTCGAAGGGCGTCGTCCAGGTCAGGCGGGTCTTGGCGCGGAAGTGCGGCAGAGGCGCCGTCTCGGGAGTAGCCGTGCCCTGGCAGGTCAGACCGAAGTTGCCGACGCAGTTGAGCAGCGCCGATCCCGGAGGTCCCTGCACCTGGTAGTCGTGGGTGTAGGTGCCCAGGAAGGAAAGCGCGATCCCGCCGAAATCGCCCATGCCCATGTCATGGAAGCTGGTGTGGTAGTCGGCCCCGAAGTCCACGCCCGACGTCTTGAGGAAGCCGAGGTTCTGGGTGGTGTCGGTGATAAAGCCGTTGGTGCCGAGCCACAGAGAACCCGTGACCGGAGCGCGGTGGACAAGGTTGCAGAACAGCCCGGCGGTGGCGCAGTTGTTGAGGATGTTGTCGGCGCCGACAGACTGGATGACGTTGGTGATCTTGACGTTGAAATAGTCGGCCGAGAAGCTGAGGCCGGAAATAAACTCATGCGGCGTCAGGACGATGCCGAGCGAATAGGTGCTGCCGATCTCCGGCTTCAGCAGCGGATTGCCGCCGGTGATGCCATTGTACTGCGCGGCCGGGTTGGGGAGAATCCTGCCGTACTGAGCGGCCGAGACGCCGGTATTGGCGCATTGGGCCGCGGTGAAGACAGGCGTCGCCCCGGAGCAGTTGTCGCTCGTGCCGTCGAGCTGCAGGTGTTGCGGCGTGAACAGCTCGATGACGTTCGGGGCGCGAACTGTGCGGTTGAAGCCGCCACGAATCCGGATGTCGTCATTGATCGCCCAGTCGCCGGCGACCTTGTAGGCGCTCGCATCGCCCGAGGAGCTGTAGTGGGAGAAGCGATAGCCCAACTCCAGATCGAGGCTCTTGAAGAACGGCGCGTCCTGCACCAGGGGGACGCGGGCCTCGGCGAAGAATTCCTTGACGTCGAAGGCGCCGCTGACCGGCTGGAGCGCCGCGCCCTGGCCTGCAAGGTCGCCGCTCGAGAACTCCTGGTCGACCTGGAAGCGCAACGACTCCCGGCGATACTCGGCGCCGAGCGCGACGCCGATCCCGTCGTGGGCCATGGGGCTCTTCAACCCATAGTCGCCCAGATTGCCGGTGATCGATCCGCTGACCACCTGCTCGGTGTCCTGGCCCTCCTGGAAGCCGGGCACGGAGAGATAGGCGGTCTGGGCCGGAGTGACCCCGCCCGGGGTCCAGATGTTGTAGGGGACGCAGAGCGGATCGGTGCCGTCGAGGACCGATTGGCAGACCGGCTGGCCGGTCTTCGGGTCGGTGACGACATTGAGCGCCCTGGCGGTCCGCACCTTGGAGACGTCGTTCAGATACTCCTCGGAGAGGATCGAGGCGCCGTACTGGCCATAGATGTCGTAGTGCCAGTTGCTGTTCAGGTCGCCCCTGAGGCCGACTACCGCGCGGTAGTCGGTGTGGCGAAGGTCGTCCTGGCGGTTGCCGCCTTCGACGTTGCGGCGAAGGATGATGACCTGGGCGTTCTGGGCCGGAGTCAGGCCGCCGTTGGTGCACAGGACCATCTTCTCCTGCGCCGAAAGCAGGGGATCGCTGCAGGGAATGGCTTCGGTCTGGCCGAAGATGCCGCTGGGCGCGATCTGGGCGACCGTATGGTCGTCCATGAACATGAATTCGCTGTAGGCCTGGAACATCGGGTTGATGTCGTAATGGGCGAAGAAGCCGCCGGAATACCGCTCATCGGGCCGTTGGAAATAGTTGAACGGCGCGAAGTTGAACGTGTCGGTGGGCAGCTTGGGCCGCAGGTTGCCCGGGTGAGCAGTGTCGAGGGTGAAATCGCCGGTGGTGTTGGTGCCGGCGGCGTTGAACGGGATGAACTGCCCCCCTGGCAATGTGCCCGAACCGGCGCAGACGAACACGTTCTTGGAAAGTTGCTCGTTGCAGAAGCTGTAGTCGCGCGAGGCCTGAAGAACCGGGTCGATATGGCGATAGCTGACGTAGCCCTCGACATTGCCCTTTCCGTCCGGCGAGTTGACGCCGAAGATCGCCGTCACGTCGACCGCATTGCCATCGAAGACGCTGCCGGTCGGGGCGGTGAAGCCCTTGGCGGTGTTGGCGGCCTGGGCGGCGGTGTTGCCGTTGTTGTTCTGGTAGACGCCGTAGTTGACGTCGAGCCGGACGCCTTCGAAGTCACGCTTCATGATGAAGTTGACGACCCCGGCGACCGCGTCGGAGCCGTACACGGCCGAAGCGCCGGCGAGGTCGACTTCGACCCGGTCGATCAGGGCCGCGGGGATGAAGTTGATGTCGGGATAGGGGAAGGCCGGGTCGCCGGGAACCAGACGGCGGCCGTCGATCAGGACGAGGGTCCGTTGCGGACCCAGGTCGCGAAGGCTGATGTCGGCGGTGCCGGTGGCGCCGTTGGCGAGGTTGCCGCCCTGGTCGGCGATGACCTGGGGCAGTTGGTTGACGAGGTCTTCGACCCGCTGCGTGCCCTCGAGCTTCAGCTCCTGGTTGCCGACGCTGGTCACCGGAGCGATGCTGGTGAGGTTGGGCTGCGGAATGCGCGAGCCGGTGACCACCAGTTCGCCCACGGTCGAAGCCGGCGTCGTCGCCGCGGTCGAGGACGAGGTGGACTGGGCGTAGGCGCCAGTAGCCGATGCCGCGGCAAGCGCGACGCCGCTGATCATGGACGACGCCAGAAGGCGCTTGCGCATGGTCGAATTGGTCAAGTTGAATCCCTCCAGACAGCAAGGCCGCGCCGGTTCAAACGGCGCCCGTCGCTGCGTGCGTGAACGATGCCGGGCGATGAGAGCCCCCCGGTTGGCCGACAGTTATCGAAGATTGGGGGAATCGGTCAACGCGGATTACGCCTTGTTAACGTGATCGCCTTGCGCCTGTCACTTTACGGACACAGAACCAGGACCGCCGACCGCTGGCCAGTTGCGCTCGAATTGTGCAGGGGATTGAGTTCCAACGTCCCGGCGTTGGTCGCCGGCCTGGAGAGAGACCAAATGGGGGCGAAGTTGCGACGATCGACCCGAGGACTGCGCAGCAACGCCGGCCGGCGAATCGCCGTCGGGGCCGTGCTCACCGTTCTGGCCGTCGGCACGGTCTGCGCCGCATCCCCACCCACGCGCGCGCCCGCGGTACAGGCGGTCATGGAATGCGCGAGGATCAGCGATCCGGGGCAGCGGTTGACGTGCTTCGACGCCGCGGTCGCGGCGATGACCAAGGCCGAGGCCGCGGGGGATCTGGTGACGATAGACCGCGAACAGCGCCGCGCCGCCCGCCGCCAGGCGTTCGGCCTCGCCCTGCCGTCTCTCGCCTTTCTCGACCGTGGGGAAAGGCCGGAGGAGGTCAACCGCATCACCGGCAAGGTCGCCGCGGTCGCGCGCACGCCCGAGGGCAAGTGGGTGATCACCCTCGAGGGCGGCGCGGTGTGGCGGCAGATCGACGACAACGAGCTGACGCACGATCCGCACGCAGGTTCGGAGGTTCGGATCCGCAGGGCCGCGCTCGGCAGTTTCTTCGTGAACATCGATCGCGAACAGGCGTTGAGAATGCACCGCGACAACTGACGTGAGAGATGAGGCGCCCTGGTTGAGCGATTTTCGCACCGTCACCGACGATTTCGCGGTGAGCCCGCAGCTCGGCCCCGCCGAAGTCCGCGCCGCCGCGGCGCAGGGCTACGCCATGATCATCAACAACCGCCCGAACCTCGAGGCGCCGGACCAGCCGATGAGCGCCGAGATCGAGGCGGCCGCGCTCGCCGCGGGTCTGCGCTACGCGTTCGTGCCAGTGGTCGGCCGACCGACTCGCGAACAGGTTCAGGCCGTGCGCGCCGCGGCGGCGTCAGCGAACGGCAAGGTGCTCGCCTTCTGCCGCTCGGGCACGCGCTCGATCATCGCCTGGGCGATGGGCGAAATCGCGGCGGGAACGAGAACTCGCGAGGAAGTCGCGAGGCTGAGCCGACAAGCCGGATATGACCTCACCGTGATTCTCTAGCGAACCCCCAGATGAGGGGGATCGGTGGAAGGGCTCAGTGGCCGGCGCCGTTGTTGGAATAGGTATGGCGCATGAAGTCGTTCGTGTTGTCCTGGTGGTCGTGCGACATCTGATCCCACTGGGCCACGGTTCGACAGGTGCGTTCCCCGCTCAATCGGCTGCCCGTCGTGTCGGTGGTCTTGCAGATCACCCTATTTGCGGCGTGGGCGTCCTTGAACGACCTGGACTGCGCGGCCTGATCGACCGCTGTGGGCGGAGGCGCGGTCTGGGCGACAACGGGGCTTTCATCGGCCATGGCGACCGTGGCGCCGCCGAAGAGCAGGAAAACGGCGCTCAAGGCGCACAGGGTGGTCTTGGTCATCGAGGATTCCTCATTAGGGTCAGCAGTTATTTGGGCTATCCGGCGGCTTCTTGCAAGGATGGCCCCGGCCCCGGGCCGCGGCGGCGTCTTGTCGCGGCGGTCGATCTGCTTGTCCCGCGCGCCGACTTCGGGTTTGTGCTGGGCTGATGATCCCCTTCGTCCGAGACATGGAATTCGCCTACGGTCGCAGCGACCAGGTCTCGCCGCTGATTCGCCGGGTCGTCGCCGACAATCCGGGCCCTTTCACCTTCCGCGGGACGGGGACCTACATCGTCGGCCGCGGCGAGGTGGCGGTCATCGATCCCGGCCCCGACCTGCCGGAGCACCTTTCGGCCATCCAGGCCGCCGTCGACGGCGAGCGGGTGAGCCATATTCTGGTCACCCATCACCATCTCGACCATTCGCCCCTGGCCAGGCCGCTCTCCCAAGCCACGGGCGCGGCGGTGTACGGCTGCGCGGTGGCTCTGACGCCGGTGGAAGGGGACGTGAGGGTCGAGGCCGGCTACGACCAGTTCACCCCCGACATCGAGGTCTGCGGCGGGGCGACGATCCGCGGCGCCGGCTGGACGATCGAGGCGATCCCGACCCCCGGCCACACCTCCAACCACATCTGCTATGCGCTCGCGGAGGAGAACGCGCTTTTCTCCGGCGATCACATCATGGGCTGGTCGACGACAGTGATCACCCCGCCGGACGGCGACATGGGCGATTATCTGGCCAGCCTCGAGCTGGTCAAGTCGCGGCGGTTCTCCACCCTCTGGCCCACCCACGGCCCGCCGGTGAGGGAGGTCACCACGTTCATCGAAACCTATATCGAGCACCGAAGGGATCGCGAGCGGCAGATACTCGGCGAACTCGCCGCCGGCGAGACCAGGATCGGGGCGATGGTTCCAAGGCTCTATGCCGCCGTCGACAGTCGTCTTCACCCGGCGGCGGCGCGCTCGGTGCACGCGCACATGATCGAGCTGGTGCGATCCGGACGCGTGGCGTGCGAGGGCGAACCGCGGCTGGACAGCGACTACCGGCTGGCGGGGTAGGGAGTTGCCGCCTCCCTCGCCTTCATGGGGAGCGGATTCACAGAACGTCGTTGGCCAAGCCACAAAACCCCTCGCCCGGAGGGGAGAGGGAGGGGCCCGCGCCGGAGGCGTGGGAAGGTGAGGGGTGACGGTCTTTGACGAGAAATGGGGCTGCAAGCGCAACTGTATGCAGCGCCTGGACATGTGCTCAACCCCAAGCGACGTAACCCCTCACCCTCCCATTGCTGCGCAATGGGCCCCTCCCTCTCCCTTCATGGAGAGGGTTTCTTGGGGCGATCCGTAGAGATGTGTGAGTGCCATAGCACCCTCATGGGGAGGCCGGAAACGCATAGCCGGCGAGGCGCTCGCGGATCAGCTTCTTGTCGATCTTGCCGGTGGCGCCCAGCGGGATGTCGTCCACGAACTGGACATCGTCGGGCATCCACCACCTGGCGATCTTGCCTTCCAGGAAACCCAGGAACTCCTCGGGCGTGGCGCTCTCGCCGTCCCGCAGGCGAACCAGCAGCAAGGGCCGCTCGTCCCATTTGGGATGGGCGACCCCGATCACCGCGGCGAGCAGCGCCTTGGGATGGCCAGCGGCGATGTTCTCGATCTCGATCGAGCTGATCCACTCGCCGCCGGACTTGATGACGTCCTTGGCGCGGTCGGTGATCTGCATGTAGCCGGCGGCGTCGATCGTCGCGACGTCGCCGGTGTCGAAGAAGCCGTCCTCATCGAGAATCCCGCCGCCCTCGCCCTTGAAATATTCGCGGGCGATGAACGGGCCCTTGATCCGCAGCCGGCCGAAGGTGGCCCCGTCGTGGGCGATCGGCGCGCCGCCATCGTCGGCGAGCCTCAGCTCGACCCCGGCCGGGGGGCGGCCCTGCTTCAGCTTGTAGGGCATCTGCGCTTCGAACGGCAGCGCCGCGATCTCGGGGGTGGGGGTGGAGAGCGTGCCGAGCGGCGAGGTCTCGGTCATGCCCCAGGCGTGGACCACCTCGACGCCGTAATCGTCATGGAATGCCCGGACGATCGCCTCGGGCACGGCCGAGCCGCCAATGACCACCCTCTTGAGGCTGGTGAGACGATCGCCGCTCGCCCTCAGGTGCTGGAGCAGCATCTGCCACACCGTGGGCACGGCGGCGGAGAAGGTGACCTGTTCGCTCTCCAGCAGTTCGAGGATCGAGGCGCCGTCCATCTTCGGGCCCGGCAAGACGAGCTTCGCGCCCACCGCCGGGCAGGAGAAGGCGAGCCCCCAGGCGTTGGCGTGGAACATCGGCACGACCATCAGCACGGTGTCGCGCACCGAAAGGCCCATCACGTCGCGCTGCAGGGTCACCAGGGTGTGCAGGAAGTTCGAGCGGTGCGAATAGAGCACGCCCTTGGGGTTTCCGGTGGTCCCGGAGGTGTAGCAAAGACCGCAGGCGGTCGCCTCGTCGAAGCCGCCCCACGCGCAGTCATCGGCGTTGGCCTCGATCAGGGCTTCGGATGCGATCGCGCCTTCGAGGGCGACGCTCCGCAGAGTCGCCTCATCGGCGAGAACGATGAATCGCTCGACCTTCGGCATGCGGGCCCGGTGCTCGGCCAGCACCGGCAGGAAGGTCAGATCGGTGATGATGATCCGATCCTCGGCATGGTTGATGATGTAGCAGAGCTGATCGGCGAAGAGGCGCGGGTTGAGGGTGTGGCACACCGCCCCGATGCCCATGATGGCGTACCAGGCTTCCATGTGCCGCCCAGAGTTCCAGGCCAGGGTCGCAACGCGGTCGCCGGGGCGCACGCCCAGTCCGAGCAAGGCGTTGGAGAGCCGTTTGGCCCGGGTCCGCAGCTCGCCGTAGGTCGTGCGCACGATCGGCCCTTCAACCGAACGGGTCACGACCTCGCGGCCGGCGTGCCATTCACCGGCGTGGTCGAGGATCTTGTCCACGGTCAGCGGCCAGTCCTGCATCAGCCCGTGCATTGGTCCTCCTCGAGTTCTCGCTGTCACGGAAAGAGCCGCCGGGTCGTCCAGCCCTGGCCGTCGCGTTCGTAGACCAGGCGCTCGTGCAGTCTAAAGGCGCGCTCGCGCCAGAACTCGATGGACGTCGGCCGCACCCGGTAGCCCGACCAATGCGGCGGGCGAGGGACTCTGCGAACGCCGAAGCGGAGTCCCGCCGCCACGACCCGCCTTTCGAGCGCCCGACCGTCCGGCAAGGGACGGGACTGGTCGGAGGCCCAGGCGCCGATCTGGGCCGAGCGCGCGCGCGTGGCGAAATAGGCGTCCGCGTCCGCCTCGCTCACCGCCTCGACGTCGCCGCGCACCCGCACCTGGCGGCCAAGCGCCTTCCAGTGAAAGCAGAGCGCCGCCTTGGGGTTGGCCGCGAGCTCGACACCCTTGGCGCTCTCGATATTGGTGTAGAAGACGAAGCCGCCGGCGTCGACGCCCTTGAGAAGCACCATGCGGCAGTCCGGCAGGCCGTCGGCGTCCACGGTCGCCAGGCTCATGGCGTTGGCGAGGTCGGGATCGGCGGCGATCGCCTGCAACATCCACTCGCGGAAGAGCGCGATCGGATCGCGCCCGGCCGGCGAGAGTGCGTCCTCGTCAGCGGCGGCGCGGCGCAGATGGTCCTCCTCGGCCGGCGAAGGGGGAATGAGCGCTTCGTCGTTCATGGATCCACCTTTAGCCCAAAGAGCGCCGCCGTCGCAGCCTCGGCGCACCGCCCGGCTTTGTGACCGCGCCGGCTATGGGCTAAGCCGGTGCGCTCATGTCGCACAACAGCTTCGGCCACCTCTTCCGCGTCACCACATGGGGCGAGAGCCACGGCCCGGCCCTCGGCTGCATTGTCGACGGCTGCCCGCCGGGCCTGCCGCTCACCGAAAGCGACATCCAGGCCTGGCTCGACAAGCGTCGACCGGGTCAGGGAAAGTTCGTCACCCAGAGGCGCGAGCCCGACGCGGTCAGGATCCTCTCGGGGGTGTTCGCCGAATCGCCGGGCGGCCGCCAGGTCACCACCGGAACGCCGATCTCGCTCATCATCGACAATCTCGACCAGCGCTCGCGCGACTACTCCGACATCGCCAGCGCCTTTCGCCCCGGTCACGCCGATTTCGCCTATTTCGCGAAATATGGCGTGCGCGACTACCGCGGCGGTGGGCGCCAGTCGGCGAGGGAGACCGCGGCGCGGGTCGCGGCCGGGGCCATAGCGCGCAGGATCCTCGGCGAGGGGGTCGCGGTGCGCGGGGCCCTGGTGCAGATCGGGCCCCATCGCGTCGACCGCGAACGCTGGGACTGGGAGGAAACCCACCGCAACCCGTTCTGGTCGCCCGACGCGGCGATCGTCGCGGTGTGGGAAGAGCACCTGGAGAAGACACGCAAGGCCGGCTCCTCCACCGGCGCGGTCGTCGAGGTGGAAGCTCGCGGCGTTCCCCCCGGCTGGGGGGCGCCGCTCTACGGCAAGCTCGACGGCGAACTGGCCGGCGCCCTGATGTCGATCAACGCCGCCAAGGGGGTGGAGATCGGCGCGGGCTTCGCCGCCGCCGCCCTCTCCGGCGAAGCCAACGCCGACGAGATGCGGATGGGCGGCGAAGGCCCGCTGTTTCTCTCCAACCAAGCCGGCGGGATCCTCGGCGGCATCTCCACCGGAGCCCCGGTGGTCGCCCGGGTCGCCTTCAAGCCCACCTCGTCGATCCTCAGCCCGCGCCGGTCGATCAACGAGGCCGGCGAGGAGATCGAGGTCCGCACCACCGGCCGCCACGACCCCTGCGTGGGCATCCGCGGTACGCCGGTGGTGGAGGCGATGACCGCCTGCGTGCTGGCCGATGCCTTCCTCCGCCATCGCGGCCAGACGGGCGGCGGCGCCTTCCACCCCGGCGCCGGCGGGGAGCGGCGCTGACTCCATCGACCGACGCTCGCGTTTTTTCCCGTGCGCGACCCTCGCTACTGGTGCATCATCACGAAGCCGTGATGGAGGACGATGACCTTGAAACCGCTCCCAGGTCTCATTGCCGCACTCTTGCTCGGCGGATGCAACGTGGTGACTTCGACCGACCCGTGGTTCACCGACGCCGATGCTGCCGGCGCGGCCTCCTTGCGCACCGGGGTCTGGACGCTTTCGGGCCTGGACAAGCCATGCCGGTTCGACGACCGCAGGCCGATCGAGACCTGGCCGGAGTGCGCCGGGCCGATCCTCGTCCGCGAACACGATATTCTGAGCTTCGATGAGCCGGCGGCTGAGACGCCGCGGCGAGGCTCGCCGCGTCCCTGGGACAGCATGGCTTTCGTGCTCGCGGCGGGAAGTCCGCGCATTCTCCAGACCGCGCCGTCGGCAAAGGACCTCAGATCGCGGCCGGAAGGATCGCGCACCTATCTGTATCAAGGTCTGGAGCCCCTCCGGTTCGACCCGCAGGGCAGGATCGTCGCATTCACCCTCTCCTTCGTCGTCTGCGACGGCAAGACGATCAGCAGATCGCGCCGAGGGGACGCTGACGCGACCGCCGCCCAGGCCGATGAACCGATCCGGCCCCTGGCTGGATTGACAATGGACGCGGCCGGCGAGGGCTGTATCGCGCAATCCAAAGTGGCCCTGGTCAACGCCGCCAAGGTGAGCGCGCCCAACGCGACCTACGCCCGTTCGCGGTGGGTTCGGGATGGCGAGCGCTAGGTTCGCGGCCTGGGGAGCCTTGCGCGGCTTGATCACCGAGAAAGATGACCATATCATATGGTCACATGGACCGGATAGCGAAGATGAGCGCCAAGATCATCGGCGTCGCGGAGTTCAAGGCGAAGTGCCTTGGCGTCATCGATGAGATGGTCCGGGACCATCAACCGGTGACGATCACCAAGCGCGGCAAGCCAGTCGCGGTGTTGACGCCGATCGCCGCGGAACCCGCGCGCTCGATCATCGGGGCCATGGAAGGATCTGTCCTGCGCTATGATGACCCCTTCGCTCCGGCGTTGGACCCCGCCGAGTGGAACGCCAATCGGTGATCCTCGCGGACACGCACGTCCTGATATGGGCGGTGAACAATGACCCTCGTCTCGGGACGGCGGCCCGCGGAACGATCGACGCCGAGGCGGCGAGGGGCGCCCTCTGCGTGTCGGCGATCACGCCCTGGGAAATCGCCTTGCTGGCGCACAGGGGACGCCTGGCCCTCGGTCGCGAGGTGGGCGTGTGGATCGAGGCGGCGCTGGCTCTGCCCGGAATCGTCCTGGCGCCGATCGAGCCGATGATCGCCGTGGAGAGTATCCAGCTGCCAGGCTCGCTCCGTGGCGATCCCGCCGACCGTTTCATCATCGCCACCGCGCGCCGCCACGGATGGCCCCTGATCACGGCCGACGCGACAATTCTGTCCTACGGCGCCGCTGGCCATGTGGAGGTCATCGACGCGGCGAAATAGGTGCGGTCGGCGTGGGTAAATTCCTCCCTCTCCTCCTGGGGAGGGACAGGCCGCGGTGGCGGCCAGGGTGGGGAAATCATCTCTGAGACGAGCCATACTTCGCACTGCCCCACCCGTCCCGCTTCGCGGTCCACCCTGCCCATGAAGGGGAGGGAGGCATGACCAAGTTGCATTTACACCAACGCCCCCTATTTCCGTGCCCCGACCCCGGAGACCACCGCCATGATCGAGCGCCGCCCCGCGGGCGGGCTCGGCCGGTTCCGCAACGACTGGCTGAACGCCCGCTATCACTTCTCCTTTGCCAACTGGCATGACCCGGCGCGCATGGGCTGGGGCGAGCTTCTGGTGTGGAACGACGACGAGATCGCGCCGAAGTCCGGCTTCCCGCCGCACGGCCACGCCGACATGGAGATCATCACCTATGTCCGCAAAGGCGCGATCACCCATGAGGACAGCCTCGGCAATCGCGGGCGCACCGCCGCCGGCGATGTGCAGGTGATGAGCGCCGGCACGGGCATCCGCCACGCCGAGATGAACGCCGAGGACGAGACGACCAGCCTCTTCCAGATCTGGATCCAGCCGCGGTCGCGCGGCGAGGCGCCCTCCTGGGGGGCGAGGACCTTTCCCACCGGCGAGCGGGCGGGGGCCTTCGTGACGCTCGCCAGCGGCGATCCCAGCGACGGCGAGGCCCTGCCGATCCGCGCCGACGCCAAGGTGCTGGGCGCGAGCCTCAGGGCCGGTGAGGAGACGCGCTATGATCTCGACCCGCGCCGCCACGCCTATCTGGCCACCGCCGCCGGCGAGGTGGAGGTCAACGGCGTGCGTCTCGAAACGCGCGACGGCGCGGCGATCCTCGGCGAGGCGAGCCTCACGGTGCGCGCGCTCTCCAACGCCGAGGTGGTGCTCGTCGACACCCGCTGAAGCGGGCGCCCGGCGGGTCGACGGGCGAATATTTTCGAAAAACGATGATTTTTGGGCTCGTTCGCAGCGCTCTCCAGACCACAAGTCCTTATAATCGCTGAAGAATGGCGCGATGAGATCCCGCACCGGAAAAAGTGACTTTCGCTGATTTTCGGTGACTCTTGGTGACTTCCGGTGACTTTTCGCACCAAATTTTGCGAATTGCGACAGATGTCGTGCGTTTCTGGTGCATCTGGTGACGCAGGTACAGCCGTCCGAGCGGAACGCCTCTGTTTCATGATTTCATTATGCAATGTATGATGACGCCTGTCAAGAGCGGACGCTGGCGCTGTGTGGCCCTCGAACGCCGCCTCAGGACGTCGTCAGGCTGCAGCTCTCGCCCACTGTCGGCCGCGAGACGGTGACGCGGGTCAGGGACGGGAAGGCGGGGGCCAGCCGGTCGGCGAAGAAGGCGCACAGCGCCTCGAGGGTCGGACTTTCCAGGCCGGGATGGTCGTTGAGAAGTGAGTGATCGAGTTCGCCGGCCGTCGCTTTCAGGGCCGTCTCGAGCCCGGCCAGGTCCTCGACCCAGCCGACCGGCGGCAAGGCCGGCCCGCGAAGGGTCGCCTCGACGCGGAAGGAGTGGCCATGCAGGCGCGTGTAGGGTCCCTGCGTCGGGCCGCCGGGAAGACGGTGGGCGGCGTCGAAGCTCGCCGCCTTGGTGATCTCGAAGATGCGCGGGGTCATGGCGTCAGGGCAGGCCCAGGTATTTGTGGGTCTGCACGCTCAGGCGCCACTTCGGGTGGGCGAGGCAATAGGCGATCGCCGCCTCGGTCGCCGCCGCCTTTTCCGGGCCGTCCATCGGCTGGAGGAAAAAACGCTCGAAGCCGAGGGCCGCGAAGCGGGCGGGATCGACCCCGGCCTGGGGATGGACGAGCTTGAGCTCCTGGCCGCTCACCTGGACCAGGGGCGCATCGGCCTTGGGGCTGACGCAGATCCAGTCGATCCCGGGCGGCGCGGCGAGCGTGCCGTTGGTCTCCACGGCGATGGAGAAGCCTTCGTGGTGCAGCGCCTCGATCAACGGCGCGTCGAGCTGGAGCAGGGGCTCCCCGCCGGTGCAGACGACCAGGCGATCGGTGGGCGCTCCGCTCCAGGCCGAGGCCACGGCCGCGGCGAGGTCGGCGGCCTTGGCGAACCTGCCGCCGCCTGGGCCATCAATTCCGACGAAATCGGTATCGCAGAACGTGCAGACGGCCCGCGCCCGATCCTCTTCTCGCCCCGACCACAGGTTGCAGCCGGCGAAGCGGCAGAAGACGGCGGCGCGGCCGGCCTGGCCGCCCTCGCCCTGCAGGGTGAGGAAGATCTCCTTGACCGAATAGGTCACGGATCGATGCCCGGCCGGCCCGCGGCGGTCCATTGGGCGAAGCCGCGAGCGCGCAGGACGCAGGCCGGGCAGTCCCCGCAACCGTAACCCCACGGGTGGCGCGCGCCGCGTTGGCCCAGGTAGCAGGTGTGGGTCGCCTCGCCGATGATCTCGAGAAGCGCATCGCCGCCCAGGTCCTTGGCCAGGGCCCAGGTCCGGGCCTTGGTGAGCGCCATCAGGGGCGTGAAAATCGGAAATTCGCGCTGCATTCCCAGGCGAAAGGTCTCCTGCAGCGCATCCAGGGTCGAGCGCCGGCAGTCGGGATAGCCGGAATAGTCGGTCTCGCACATCCCGCCGACCAGGCTCGCCAGGCCCCGGCGGTCGGCGAGGGCGGCGGCGTAGGTGAGGAAGACGAGGTTGCGCCCGGGCACGAAGGTGGAGGGAAGGCCGCCGCCGGTCATCTCGATCGCGCGGTCCTTCGTCATCGCGGTCTCGCCGATCGCGCCGAAAGAACGAATGTCGATGACCGCATCGGGGCCTAGGCGGGGCGCCCACTCCGGAAAGGACTTCGCGATCGCCTCACGCACCACCCCGCGCGCCTCCAGCTCCACGGCGTGCCGCTGTCCATAATCGAAGCCCACCGTTTCGACGCGCGTGAAGCGCGACAGCGCCCAGGCCAGACAGACGGTGGAGTCCTGGCCGCCGGAGAAAAGCACGAGCGCGCCGGAAGGGGAGGCGTCCATGGCGGGCTTCTACAGGAGGCGACACACGCGCGGAACTCGAGGAGGTTGTGGCTAGAGCGGATTGGGATTTCTGTGAATCGGTGGATTCCCAATTCAGCTGGGGCCTGATTCAAGGTTCCTGCTGGGATGGAGGCTGGCACGGATGACCAGACCGTATACGTCGGACCTTCGAGACCGGGTGGTCGCCGCAGTTGCGAAGTAGGGCAGGTCGCGGCATCGGGCGGCGGCTCGCTTCGGGGTCGGGTGCGGTCGTGGCGCCGCGACGATCGGCCCGTCATTCGCCAGACGCGTCTCGGCATCATTGGCGTAACCAAGGCCGCCACCGGCCGGGAGATCTACAAACAGAGGTGCTCCGCCGCACTGGCGGAGTGGCGGTCAGTCATGGGATAACACCCGCTCGGGTCTGGGCTTCCTGCACCCAGGTGGAGACAAGTTGCCGTTGGACCGACAGCACCTTCCTCCGGCGTCTGCATGAACATGGTCATGGGGAAGATGAGCGCTGGCGGCTCTCAATCCGGGGATGCGGTCGCGCAAATCTGGCGTACATCGGAAGGCCGTCGCGGCGTTACTCGACTCACTTGTCACTCTGGTTAGTAAGCGCTGATGGTATGTCAATCAGACATTTGCCACATCGAATTTCGCATAGTGTAGTCACCGGCGTTAACCAAATATCTGGAAACACGATGGCATGTTTACGGTATTCTCCAAGCACGCCATCGTCTCGTTTACGGCGCGCACGATCTATATCCCTCTCGCCCTGATCTCTTGTCCGGAGTGCGCCATGGCGGAATCAACCTCAATTCTCCCCCACGTCATTCAAGGCCCGAATCGATCTTCACTCCGCGCCTGAAATCGCTCGTGGGTACTGCGCATCGCAGGGCGCAAAGAGACCCGTAGGGCCGCGCCCGTCGCTCTTCAGGTCGTGCGAACAGTCCGTCTCGAACCTTCCTTAGTGCTATGCTTGCTTTGACTGAGCCCCGCCGATGGATCACGGCCAGAGCGCCAAGTCGAAATCCCGCCGCACCGCCTGTTAGCGCGGCTGCCCCACTGTGGCTCTTGCCAACCCATGGGTTGCGAAGAAGCAATTCCTCGCTAAGCTCGACGAGCTAAGGGCGCTCGCCACCTTGGCTGCCACTTGGGGATGGGGCGTTGGACACCGGGAATGCCGCTGGCGGCGGTATAGGCATCGCAATAATATTTCTCGTGCTGGGATACCTTATCCCAACAGTTATCGCTCTGTTGAGGAGGCATAAGGATGCTCCCGCCATTGCCGCAGTGAATATTCTCCTTGGCTGGAGCGTGGCCGGGTGGTTTGTTTCATTCATTTGGGCACTTTCCGATCCAAGAGGCAGGGGGAGTCAGACGGTCGTCGTTAACACCACTCAACATCTTGGCCCGGCATATCCGACATTCCAACCTGGTTCTGGTCCCCAGCAGCTCGCGCCATCGACTCCCCGTCAACTTCCACCAACGGCTGGGCGCGCGACAATAGCGTTCGATGACGCCGACACTGCCTTCTGGGATGCGATGAAAGACAAAACCGACCCGGACCTGCTCGAGGAATATCTGACTCGTTTTCCATCGGGACGGTTCACAGAGTTGGCTCGCAATCGACTGATACGCGCGAGCGTACGAGGTCAATCTGCTCCGACTGGAGAAGCGTCGCCCTCAACGGCCCGCCCAAATTTGCTAACCGGACCGAAGTCGTCGGGGACCACCGTACTTCACACCGGTGATGATCGGATACCGCGCCGAGCGGCCGGGGCTTGCGCCCGGTGCGGGGCGGCATGGGAGGCGGATGCACGTTTCTGCAGCGAGTGCGGGAGCGCGCACGTCTCGGGCGGCCCGAATGCGTAATCGGCGCGGCGGTTTACGAGAGACTGCTGGCGAGGCCATCGGATGAGTATCCGCGCCATTTCATCGTCGACAATGGGACCATGTCCAGCCTGTCGCGCGGAGCATCACACACCGCCCGATTCTGTCGAGCTGCGGCGAGCCCCCGCCGCACAGGTGGCTGCATTCGACCGGAGGGATGTGACCAGTTGAGGCGACGAACATCTCTAGTCTAACCTGAGGGGCCAATATGAATTTCGCAGCGACTGCGCGCATCGCTAAGATAGTTGCGCTAGTCTCATTCCTTCTCCCTTGGTTCACCGTGTCCTGTGCGGGACACCCCCTTGGGACGGCTACTGGCCTTGATCTATCGCTAGGTAATATTACATTTCACGACCCGATAAACGGCTCTATGCAAATCAAGAGTATTGGCCCAAGTTTTTTCCTTGTAGGCGCTGTGGCTGTTATAATAATGTCGCTTATTCCCGGAAAGAAGAGTGCGAGAAATATGAGATACATGTTAGCGAGTGCAATATTCGCATTTGTTCTCATCATTCTCGGTGTACAAATAGCGCGGTCGGCCGGCAAAAATCTCGCGTCTTCTGGTGGAAATGCACCACTCGCGCATGCCGCCGATGGGACTTTTACGGTTGAAACCCGAATAGGATATTACATAGCGCTTCTATCTTTGGTGACGGCCTCTGGATTGTGCCTGATCGGTCTTAATAATGGACGTCTCGTATTTTCGAAATTTGATATCCGCAAGTTTCCAAATTCAGCAAACCACATTTTGCGCCGAGTTGGAGAAGCCGACGCAGATCTTGAGTTTTGGGATGCAATGCACAGTAGAGACGACCACGACTTGCTGGAAGAGTATCTCATACGCTTTCCGGTGGGACGTTTTGCCCAAATCGCACACAATAAACTTGCGCGCGCGAGACCTGGGAGGACGCCGCCTGGCGAACCAGCTCAAACCCCGGCTGGAGGCCTCGATTCGGCAACGGAGCCCGGGCCGCCGGCAAGCAGCTCCACCGACTCCGCAGCCGCGCGCACCCCTTCTGGCACCGCCGGGGCTTGCGCCCGGTGCGGGGCGGCATGGGAGGCGGATGCACGTTTCTGCAGCGAGTGCGGGGGCGAGCGCGCCGAGGGCGGCCCGAATTCCTAATCAGCGCGGTGCATTGCGGGAGATTGCTGGCGAGGCCATCGCGTGAGCATTGGCGCGACTCCGTCACCAACAATGGCATCGTGTCCAGCCTGTGGTGCGGAGAATCGAAACACGGCCCGATTTTGCCGAAGTTGCGGCGGGCGATTGCCCCAAAAACCGAAGAGACGCTGCAACAGCTGCGAGACGGAAAATCGGCGCGGCGCGCGTTACTGCCGCACATGTGGAACTCAGCTTGGCGACGCGGAGATCGCCTCGTCGCCGTTCTCGGCGGCAGTGGAAGTCGCAAGGGCGGAAGTCCCCACGCCGGAGTTTGGAGATTCCGACGTCCATCAACGGCGGACATGGAAGGCGCATTCAATCGCGGCGTGGAGGAAGCCGCGGGTAGCGGTTATTGCGTCTGGATTGGCGCTGGCATGTGCCGCCGGCGTGACCTTCGTAATGCTGGGTCACCCGTTCGCGTCCCATCCGATCACGCAGTTTGCGACCAGGTTGGTTCGAGTCAGAAGCGCCGCCACCGCTTCGTCGCCCGACGTCCTGGGTGAGTTGCGGCGTGGCGAGTCGATCGCCGGGACGTGGGTCACCGGCCAGGATGGGCGCACCAAATGGCTGAAAATCAAATGGGGACCAAAAGACGATGCGTATGTCTGGTCTCGGAACCTTTCCAGTCTCCCGCGTCCCGGGTTGTCCATGTCTTTGCCCATTCAGCCGACCACTGTCATGACGAGCAGCGTACGCGGCGAGCCCGACCCGACAGCAGCGGTCATAGGCACAATCGCAGCGGGCACCGTCGTACAGGTCGTCGGGACGACGCCGGATCGATGGGCAGAAATCGATCTTGCCGGCGGCGGCGTCGGCTATGTCCCAGCCGAGGTCGTCCAAGCCGCCCCTCCCGCCGGCGATTGAAACGGGCTCTCCAGGCGCTCAGATTGCCCCTGCCGCCGAGGCCGCTGAATCGGCCTCGGCCGCTCAGGCGAGGGCGGATGATGCGCAGCGGGTCGCGGCGGACGCCGCCCGTAATCGAAGCCCACCGTTTCGAGGCGCGCGAAGCGCGAGAGCGCCCAGGGCAGACAGACGGTCGAATCCTGGCCGCCGGAGAAGAGCACAAGCGCGCCGGAGGGGGAGGCGTCCATGACGGGCCTTTAGCAGGAACAGCCGGTGGTGGGGTTGGGCGATCGCCAAGGGCCGTCACTGACGGTATGTCAGGTCGTCTTATTCATTCGTGCCGGAGGATCGGATATCCTACCTGGTAAGCTGGGCCCAAAAAAAACCGGGATAAGAAAGTTCGCTGGCGTAGTGCTCTACTTCAGTGCGTGCCACGTGCTCCTATAATATCCAAGTCTATCCACAGGTGTCCTGCCTACTTGAACCGGTTTCGTTCCAATGCATCTCCAGTTAGACGCCAAGCCACGACTTACCGCTTCGGCGATGTAGTCGCTACCGGGATTTTCCTGACAAAATTGCACGAACGCCCGGAGGCGACGCGCACCAAATCTTGACGTGGACTCACAGGCCGCGCCGCTTGCGCCCAAATTGCAGACCATAACCTTGCCGTCCATACAACGCCAAGTGTTGGCGCCGGCTGCCAGAACATCACGGTTCCGGGTGCTCCCCTCGCCCGGGCCGGCATAATTCCTGTGAGCCGCACAATAGGCGCGAAGGTTTCTGGGTTCAGATTGGACCTTAGCAGTGAATCCGTCAACGGTAACTAACGCCGCGCAGCAGGCTACTGCAATGGTTAATTTCACAGTGCATTCCCCTTTTCTTTCAATCGCGACTCAGTCTAGGGGTTTCGCTGGGAGCAACTCGTTGGAAAGAATAGTCGCTCTAGTGCTGGTCTTGGAGTTGCTTGCGTCTACGACCCCGTCACTGTGGTGGCACAAATTGTTGTCGCTGTGGCGCCACACGCTGTGGTTGTCTATATTGGTGGCACATATACTGACGCTCTCCATGTACACCACTTGAGGTCCTGAAATCGTTGGTTAGAATTCCTGTATCACTGTCAATAATCAAATCCTGATCAAGATAGGTAGAGTTGTCGGTTTCCTCATGAGAATGCCAGATAACTACCGATCCATTAACATTTGCAGAGAGTTTACGACCCTTTTCGCCAAAATTTGGACTTCTGACCCATCTCGGAGGCACTCCGGCGTCGCTTATTCCAGAGTATGCCTCCAAGATTAAGGCAGCGGGAGAGTTTTGGTTGCCAATCGGGGAGCAGTCATAGCGTAAAAGTGTCGGGTTTCTTCCGAATTCTTCGTGTTCACCGCCGGGTTGAGCTTCGATCGTTGTCTGCAACCAGAGGGCCTTGCCGTCCGGATCAGTTGGATTGAGGGTCAAGGCTTTGTCGGCATCACGGCGCGCGTGATTAGGCTCGTCCTTCTGCAAATAGGTCCTGCCCCGCTCGACGTAGGCGAAGGCAAGGTCGTTCTGTGAGAGCGTTCCGCTGTCTATCGCCCGATTGAAGAGCTGAAGCGCCGCGACGACATCGCCCCGATTGAGCGCTTCCATTCCGGCGTTCGCATCATTCGCCGCATCGGCTCGCGCGGATGAGGCGAGGCACGCCAACACGGCGATCCCAAGCATGGACTTCATGAGCATTCCCCTCAATTGCCTTCCCGTTGGATTTCCCGCCCAGAAAGGGCCGCTCGGCTGGAATTTTCCTATCGTAGTCTCCGCGCACTGGAGGAACGAACTGCGCGAGCGACAGTCGTCGAACCGGGCGTGAAGTTGGCGCGCCCTCTCGCGTCTCACTGCCCTGCCGAGCACTGCCAAACCCTTCTGCGCCAGGAGACCCCCATGGTCTGTAAGTCGAGGTTCGGCGTCGCACGGATGAGGTCGGCCCTGAGCCCGCTCGCGGCCACGGCGTCGCCCGGCCGCGGGCAGGTGACGCTTTCGAGTGCGGAAGCTTTGCGCAGAAGGTCGTCCCACGCGTCGATCGACGTCCGCCGCAGCTGAATGGGCGTTAGGATCACCGGTTCGGGTACGGCTTCAGCGCGGCTTCTAGCGTGCCGGTCAGGGTTTCACCTTGTCGGTTGGTGATGTTGGCGACCTTCCAGCCGCCTTCGTTCACCAGGTCCAGTCGGACCGAATTGCCACCCGAGCCACCACCATAGTTGAAGCGCACCGATACGGTCGCACGGGTCGGGGAACTCTTGGCGACCGAGAGCGAGGTGATCCGGAGCCCGCCGGAATCCTGGCATTGGCAGAGGAAATCCGAGTCGATCAATTCGTCCCCCGATGCCTTTTGGACTTTCAGCACACGCCCCATGAGCGCGTGTGCGCGCCCGGTCAGAGCGCCCCACCACAGCGGATAGCCGTGCGGGTGGAAGACGACCTCATCCGCATAGAGCTTCCGCACCAGCGCACCCGGATCACTTGCGGTTGGAGCCGCGGCAGCCGGTGCAGAGAGCCCCAACATCACTCCGATCGCGATGACGGTGACTACTCCAACGCCTTCGCGGGCGCAGAATTGAGGCGAGTTCATTGCGCGGCCGAGCACTGCCAGACCCTCCTCTGCCAGGAGATTCCTTGCGCCTGGGTGTCCAGGGAGGGCGTCGCGCGCGCCAGGTCGGCCTTGAGTGCACTTGCGGCGACGGCGTCACCCGGCGGCGGGCAGGTGATGCTTTCCAGGGCCGCGCTGGTTTGGAGCAGCTTGGCGTAGGCGTCCCGGGAGAGCGTGAAATCGGTGCGATAGAAGGCTTTGCGATCCGGCATGAAATAAAGCAGCGACGCGCGCCGAACCTTGTCATTCAACATCACCCTCTTCAGGCCTCCGGTGCCGTCGGCGAAGTAGGCGTACCGGTGATTGATGCAGGCGCGGCCTTCATCCAGATAGAACGACAGTTGGCCCGTATTCGGCGGAGGATTGACGCTTTCCTCGGGCGCGAAGGTGCAGGTGTAATGAGTAATGCCCCCCGGGGTCGCCGATGGCGCCGGGGACTGGTCCGCCGCGGCGACGTCGGTACCCGCGTCGGCCGCCGGGACGCTCTGGAAGACCGCTGACTTCACGTAGCCCACTCCCCCGGCATTCAGGGAGATTTCCGTCCAGCCATCGCTAGTGGCGCCTACTGTCGGCACCGACTCGCCCTGGGAGAGGTCATCGACCACGGCTGCTTTTTGGTCGGGTTCGCCATAGACGACGCTGCTTACCGCGACGACCTGAGAGCCGAGTCCTGTCGACGCCAGCTCTGGACGAGCCCGGTCAGAGAGATCGCGGCCCCAAATGTAGCCGTCGCCCTGGCCGGGCCAACTGATCTTCAACCACTTGGCGTGACCGCCGGAGGTGGTCACCCACTTTCCGCTGATGGCGTCGCCGCGTTGCAGATGACCGAGCACGGTGGAGGTGACCGGATCCATCGAACTCCTGACCTGGAGGTCTCGGGCGGCGAATTCCTTGACCGGCTTGGCGAACAATTGAGCCGGGTGGCCAACCAGAAGGAAGGCGATCAAGGCGATGAGAACCAGCCCGGCTATGACGGCGGCAATGGGGATCGCGGATGATCGACGGGTAGCCGACCCATTCGGCACGGCGGAGTTCGGGTGAGACGCTTGAGCGCTCACGGTCTGAGGAGGGGGCGCGACCCTGGGCGAGGGCGGCGGAGCCGCGGCCTGGCCGAGGGCGGCCCCGCACTGTCGGCAGAATCGGGCCGACTCGTGGCTCTGAGCGCCGCATGACGGGCATGTCACGGTGGGATCGGGTGAGGTCGCGCCGCTGCTCATGGATGGCCCTCCGCGGTTTCTTTCTCACTTCTGCTTGAAGAAACCCGCCGCAACCAACTCCTCCTGCGAGGTCTCGACAAGCTTCACGTGGCCGTAGTCTGTCCAGGATCCATTTGCGTATCGTTGGCTGACTCCATCTATGGAACCATCAGTGATCAGAGTCATTGTACCTCGAACCGGCGTGCCATTGATGTAGCCGTATTCTGTAATTCTATTCGCTGACGGGTCAATAGTTACATATCTGGCTTGCTTCGGTACTACCTCGACACCCATCAGCTTTCCCGAGGTATCGTCGAGCTGATCCTGGGCGATCATTTGGATCTTCTTCTTCGCCCGCAGGGTAATACCCAGGACCCTTCCGGGGGTGCTCCACTCCAGGTGCAGGAAGCTAGCCTTTGGGTCGTCGCCGGGGACCTCATACCAATAGTATCGGCCCGCCATTGTCGCCAGGAGACCCCAGCGCCCGGCCGCTGAGATGCGTGGGGCCGTCCGGGCCTCTTGAGACCAGGCGCAAGTCGCTGTCGCCGATGCAAGCAGAGCGTACAACAGGGCCGCCTTTGAAAGCGCAGCAGGCCAAGAAGACCGATGAGCTGGCTGGCGCATCAATTCGGCGTCTGACCATTGGAGGTGTCGTCGCTGAGACCTTCCTGGATTCCCTGAAGGGCGCCAGCAAGCAACGCCCTGCCGAGGTCTCCCCAGATGCTGCCCGCCTCGAGCTTGGCGGCGCCGGGAATCTGTGAAACGGGAAGTCTCGCGGTCAAGGCGGCCACGAGATCGTTCTGTGCGTCCGCATCGTCGGGCGACAGTCGACGGGCCATGTCCAGATCCACGATAGCCAGGGATGTATCGCTGGTCTTCAGATAGGCCCGTCCCCGACTCGAGAGGGCATTCACGAGATCGCCTTCGGCGTCAGAATCGTCTGGTTTCATCCGCTGGGCGACTTGCAAATCGGCGATTGCCAGGGTCATTTCGCCCTTCAGCAGGTAGGCCCTGCCCCGACTGGCGAGGGCGAACTCCCTGTCGTCGCCGGCGAGACTCCCAGAATTGAGCGCACGAGTGAACAGCATCACGGCTTGGTCGTAGGAGCCGGCCTTCAGGGCGGTCAATCCCGCTTCCCCGTCGTCGGCGCCGTTTGCCTGAACCGCCGACGCGAGAACGAGCGCGGGCAGTGCTACCCAGAGCGAGATCCAGACACGCCCGGGGCGACGAAGCGGCTTCATGACAGCACCATCTCAGAGGCCTCCGCCGGGGGGCGGAGGATCACCGGGAAGCTCGTCGGGATCGCCGGAATAGGCGCCGGTGGGCGCGTAACTTGGCGACCGTCCGACGCTTGGCGCGGCATCGCCCGCCTCTTCGAATACCCCCGGCACTTCCTGGGCTATGGCTCCGGTGTCGAGCTGGATGAGAACCAGGTCCGGCCCGTAGCGGACCCATCCGTAGTCGGGCGCCGGAGCCGCTATGCCGTAGTAGCTGTAGTCCTCGACGAAATAGTCCGGCGACCAGAACGACGGCGGCAGGTAGTCGCCAACGGAGAGGCTCTGATAGCCTTCGCCACTGGGCCAATCATAGTTGCCCGCCGCCAGGCTGGGATGGCTTTCACCGTTGTAGACATAGGAGCGCCCGTTGGCGCTGTGCGGTGGCCGGGTGTGAGCGGCGGCCGAGGATTTCGCTTTCGTCGCCGCCAGACGAGCGCCACCGCGCGGGATAGCGGCCGGTCGGCCGCCGATCTTCGGCCCGTGGCTCGCCAACTGGGCGCCGCCGGGTGTTCGGGGCGTCCCGCCGAGGCGTCGTCCCCCGACGGCCGGCGGGTTGGACGCCGATGCGGGGTGGCCGGCTCCGCCGCCCAGACCGCGTCCGCCGGCCAGCTTGTGGCCCGCTGTCGAACCTGTGTTGCGGACGACGCGACCGCCTGCGCCGAAGCGTCGGCCCTCGGCGCCGCCGCTGACTTTGCGAGACGAACCGCCATTTCCGGAACTGCCGCTGGGTCCGCCGAAGTGACGGCCCTGGGGGCCGCTGACCGAGCCGCCCTTGCCCGAACCACTGGTGGTCCCTCCGAAGTGGCGGCCCGGTGAGGCGCCGCTCGCCGAGCCGCCTTTGCCCGAACCGCCGGTGGCCCCACCGAAGTGACGCCCCGATGAGGCGCCGCTCGCCGGGCCGCCTTTGCCCGAACCGCCGGTGGCCCCACCGAAGTGACGCCCCGGTGAGGCGACGCTCGCCGAGCCGCCGTTGCCCGAACCGCCAGTGGTTCCGCCGAAGTGACGGCCCGATGAGGCGCCGCTCGCCGAGCCCCCACCGGCCACACCGCTGCTCGTCCCGCCGAAGTGACGGCCCTCCATGGGCGCGGTCCGGCTTTGTTGTGGTGATGGTTGTTGATGCGGTCGAAACGGTTGCGGCTGCTGCTGCCGTAGAATCTGCGGCTGCGGTCGATTCTGCGGCGGGGGTCGGAACTGCATCTGTGGTCGAGGCTGAGGCGGCGGCCGAGCCGGCGGCGCGGGTGGGCACCCCTTCGGAGGGCAATTCGCCCAGCTCAGGGCTGGCGACCAAATCAGCGCCAGCGCGCCTAGGATGACCGACCTTCGCATAAGCCCCAGTCCCCCAAGACGCGCCACCGTCGATTCAGACGGCTTACCTTCGTCTACACTAGGTCATCCCCAGAACCCGGTTAGAATTGATCCGGCGCGTCCGTAAGGGTAAGTTTCAAAGAGTCTCAATGAGAAGTCGGTAGATCGAGGGAGTCGCCCCCGGGAGGGACACGTGGACCCGGAACGGATAGTCGCCACGCGGATACGACGATTGCGCGAGGCCAAGGACATGTCGCGGCGTGAGTTGGCCGCCGCGTTGAAGGTGGACGTAACAGCGCTCGCCGGTTGGGAATCCGGGAAATATTTGCCGCGCATCGGCCACCGAGGCCAGCTTGCATCAATCCTCGGAACTGACATCAAGAGGTTGTTCGAAGACGCCATCGAGCCAGACGGGGACCAGCCCGGGGCGACCCTCTTCGACACGATCGCCGAACTGGAACCGTTGCTGGCAAGGCTCATCGCCGACACCCGATCTTGTCTGCGCGCCCTTCGCATCGCCGCGCCCTATTCAACGCCCGCGCATGTCCAGAAAACCTTTCGAACGACCGTGGCGAACCGGTTGTTGACGGGCGATATCGAGGTTCACCGAGTCGAAATCTTCTACGAATTGTCGCGACTGAAGGAAGTATTGTCGAACATTATCCGCTACGATGGCTGCCGCTACTATGTGAAGAGCTATTGCGCTGGATCTACCGAGATTGTCCCCGGAATGGGAGGCTATTTTTTCGATGACAGTGAATTCCTCATTGGCGCATATTGGACAGGCGTGCCCCCGCACCATCGGCCGGGCCTGAGATTGTCCGGTGAGCCGTTTCGCACTTACTTCAACGACTATTGGAATGAGATTTGGCGGCGGGGAACGTTGCTCAACATTCGTGGCATGCACGATTTGACCCTCGTGCGAGATCTCGCGATGAAGATGGGCCTGCCGCCCACTGATTGGCCGCGCTTTCTGAGAGAGGCGCGCGCTTTGGATATCGGCGACGGCGCTCCCCCACTCGTGTGAGTCGCAATTCCTGTCGGCTCGTCTGCGTGTGCCTTGCATCCGATCGAGGACCCAGCCTTGGCAATGGCCGGCGGGATCGCTATCTGCGGCCCTCGCCATTCCCCACACATTTTCCGGACCAATCGCACGCCGCCATGGCCGCTCAGTATATTTTCCAGATGCAGGGTCTTTCGAAGACCTATCCCGGCGGCAAGACGGTGTTCGAGAACATCTGGCTGAGCTTCTATCCGGACGCCAAGATCGGCGTGGTCGGGGTGAACGGCTCGGGCAAGTCCACCCTGCTGCGGATCATGGCGGGCATCGACACCGAGTTCAACGGCGAGGCGAAGGCGGCCGATGGGGTGAAGATGGGTTTCCTCGAACAGGAGCCGCATCTGGATCCCGGCCTCGACGTCTGGGGCAATGTCATCTCCTGGTGCCGGGAGAAGCAGGTGTTCGACGAGTTCAACGCGGTCGCCGCCAAGCTCGGCGAAGACTATTCCGATGAGCTCATGGAGGAGATGACCGCCCTTCAGGAGACCCTCGATGCGGGCGACCTCTGGGACATCGATTCCAAGATCGAGATGGCCATGGACGCCCTGCGCTGCCCGGCCAATGAGGCGTCGGTGGCGACCCTCTCGGGGGGCGAGAAGCGGCGCGTCGCCCTGGCGAGGCTCCTGCTCTCCAAGCCCGACATGCTGCTGCTCGACGAACCCACCAACCACCTGGACGCCGAGTCCGTGGCCTGGCTGCAGCATCACCTGGAGAACTTCCCCGGCTGCGTGATCCTGGTCACCCACGACCGGTATTTTCTCGACCAGGTGACCAAATGGACGCTCGAACTGGATCGCGGCAGAGGCATTCCCTACGAGGGGAACTACTCCGGCTGGCTGGAGCAGAAGGAAAAGCGCGTCCGCACCGAGAAGAGCGAAAGCGACGCGCGCCAGAGGGCGATGGCCCGCGAACTGGAGTGGGTTCGCTCCTCGGCCAAGGCGCGACAGGCCAAGTCCAAGGCGCGCCTGGCGGCCTACGACGAGATGGTCAACCAGCAGGAACGCGAGAAGCAGAGCTTCGCCACCATCCAGATCCCTCCCGGGCCGCGCCTGGGCCAAGTGGTGATCGAGGTCGACGGCCTGGAAAAAGAATATGGCGACAAGCTTCTCTTCGCGGGACTCTCCTTCAAGCTGCCGCCAAACGGCATCGTTGGGGTGATCGGGCCCAATGGGGCCGGCAAGTCGACCCTTTTCAAGCTCATCACCGGAGCGGAGAAGCCCGACGCCGGCGCGATCCGCCTGGGCGAGACGGTGAAGCTCGCCTATGTCGACCAGAGCCGCGATGCGCTCGACGCCGGCAAGACCGTCTGGCAGGTGATCAGCGGCGGTCTCGACGTGATCAAGGTGGGTAATCGGGAGCTGGTCAGCCGCTCCTATGTCGGCTCGTTCAACTTCAAGGGCGGCGACCAGCAGAAGAAGGTCGGCCAGCTCTCCGGCGGGGAGCGCAACCGCGTCCACCTGGCCAAGACCCTGACCGAGGGCGGCAACGTCATCCTGCTCGACGAGCCGACCAACGACCTCGACATCGAGACCCTGCAGAACCTCGAGGATGCGCTCGAGCAGTTCGCCGGCTGCGTGGTGGTGATCAGCCACGACCGCTGGTTCCTCGACCGGCTCGCCACCCACATCCTCGCGTTCGAGGGCGACAGTCACGTCGAATGGTTCGAGGGCAACTTCGAGGCCTACGAAGAGGACAAGAAACGCCGCCTGGGCGCCGACAGCCTCATTCCCAAGCGCATCAGGTTCCAGAAGTTCGCGCGGTAGGTTCCGGGCGGGCGGCCGGGCGGCGAGATGTCGTTGCGAGCCGCGCCCCCCCGGCTCACGGGCTCACCGTCAGCTGCCCTCGCATCCAGGCGCACGAGCGCACGTCCTCCCGCAGAGTGGGGAGGACGTGCGGTCGAACTGAACCTGCGCGGGCGCCTGCGCGCCCTTGGGCCGCGACCCTATTGGGGAGTCGGCGGCGCGCTGGTGTCCGGAGGCGTGGTGGCCGGCATCGTCGTGGAGGCGCCGCCGCTGGACATCCCGCCGCTGGACATCCCGCCGTTCGACATTCCAGAGCCGCCGCGTTCGGCCGGCATCTGCGAGTAGGGAATCGGCTGCGCTGGCGCGGCGTAGGAGCCCGCCATCGACGACTCGCCGCGGCCCTTGCGATGGCGACTGGCCATCGCGCGACGATGCTTGCTGGAGCGAGTCTTGCCGCGGTGGCGCTTCATGCCGTGGGGCGACATCGCCGGCGTCGCGCCGGCCTGGGTCGTCGTCGCCGCGCCGGCGGGCGCCATGGCGGCCGATGCGGAGACCGCGACCAGCGCCGCGGCGGCGACTCCCGCGATCAGGATTTTCGAGTTCATCTCTCTTGGATCTCCGAATTAATGAGCGGCGGGAAGCGCAGCTCACCCGACTAACGACGCAACCGGCGTTTCGTTGCAAGGCTACGCTTGCGTCAACGGCTCGACGCGCTCGCCAGAAAGGCGGCGATTTGCGCGTCGCTCGCCAGGCGAATGAGCCGCGCCCCGGCGCCGTGGGCCTCGATGGCGGCGGTCATGCGCGGGCGGGCCAGGCGGTCCCAGGTCCAGATGTAGCGGAGGAAGACGGGATCGAAGTGTTCGGCGCAGCCCACGGCCATGTCCGGACGCGCGCCCCGCCGGTAGCGCAGCACGCGCCACAGGGCGCGCCGCAGGCAGAGCAGCCTTGCCTGGTCCACCCAGACGATCGTGTCGGCTCGCGACAGGCTGACCTCGGCGATGCTCGTGTAGTTGCCGTCGCAGATCCAGGCTTCGGCCTCGAGCGCGACGCGGACGCGGTCGCCGAACGCCTCCCGTTCGCTCTCGACCCAGCCCGGCCGCCAGAACAGGACGTCGAGATGCACGACCGGCAGGCCGAGCCTCTCGCCCAGAGCGCGGGCCAGGGTCGATTTGCCGCCGCCCGAGCAGCCGACGATCACGATCCGCCGCATCGGCGAGGGGAATGGCGGGGACCATGCTTCTGGTCAAGGCCGGGGTCCGGGTCTATGGCCGTCCGGCCGAAAGATGAGCGCCCGAGCCATGTCGAACGCCAAGCGAGCCCTGCTCATCCTCCAGCCGCACCTGGGCGTTCTCAGCCCCTTCCTGGAGCCGGAATTCACCGTCTGGAGATTCTGGGAGGGCCCGCCGGTGGAGGCGGTGACGGTGATCGAAGCCCTGGTGGTGGCCGGCGAGTCCGAGGTGGACAAGCGGCTCGCCGAAAGCCTGCCGAAACTCGGCCTCATCGCCTGTTTCACCGCCGGCTTCGACGGGGTCGATCTCGACTGGGCCAGGGGCCGGGGTCTGAAGGTGAGCCATTCGCCGGGAGTCAACCACGAGGACGTCGCCGACCATGCCATGGGGTTGTTGCTGAGCGCCTGGCGGCGGATCGTCGAAGGCGATCGGCTGGTTCGCTCCGGCGGCTGGCAGGCCAAGCGCAAGATGCTCACCCCCTCGCTCGGAGGCCACAGGCTCGGCATCGTCGGCCTGGGGGCGATCGGGGCGGCGGTGGCGCGAAGGGCCGAGACTTTCGGTCTGGCGGTCTCGTGGTGGGGCCCGCGGGAGAAGCCGCAGGCCCCCTGGGAGCGGGCCGAGAGCCTCGAGGCCCTGGCGAGCTCGAGCGACATTCTCGTCATCGCCGCCCGCGCCGGCGAGGAGACCCGCGGCCTCATTTCGCGCGCCGTGATCGAGGCCCTTGGACCGCAGGGACTGCTCGTCAACGTCTCGCGCGGCCAAGTGGTCGACGAGGACGCCCTTGTCGAAGCGCTGAAGAGTGGCGCACTGGGGATGGCCGGCCTGGACGTGTTTCGCGATGAGCCGACGCCGGCGCGGAAGTGGGCGGACGTCCCCAACACCGTGCTCACGCCGCACACCGCCGGCGCCACTACCGCCGCCGTTCCCAGGATGATGGCCCTGACCTTGGAAAACCTCAGACGCTTCTTCGCCGGCCAGCCGCTCGCCAACCCCGTGCTCGAATAGGGGAGTCCTGCCTCCCCCTCGTGGAGGGTGGACCGCGAAGCGGGACGGGTGGGGCGCCCCACCCCTACCGTCACGCCGCTTCGCGGCGCGCCACCTCCCCCATGAAGGAGGAGGAGGACTTGACACAATCATATAAAGATATCCTTATATGACGATGTCCGCCTCGACGGCCGAGATGCTGGAAGTGCTGCGCGCCGCGGGCGAGCCGTCGCGGCTGAGGATCCTGGCGCTGCTGGCGCGCGAGGAACTGGCGGTGCTGGAGCTCACGCGCGTTCTCGAACAGAGCCAGCCGCGGGTCTCGCGGCACTTGCGGCTGCTCGCCGACGCCGCGATGGTCGAGCGGTTCCCCGACGGGGCCTGGGTCTTTTACCGGCTGTCCGGCGGCGGGCCGGCGCGCGCCCTGGTCGACGAGATCCTTTCATCGATCCGCGCCGACGACGAGGTCTGCGCGCGCGACCGCGAGAGGCTCGCCGTGGTCAGAGCCGAGCGGGCCGACCAGGCGGCCGCCTATTTCGCCGAGAACGCGGAGCGTTGGGACGAAATCCGCTCGTTCCACACCTCCGAAGCCGCCGTGGAGACGGCGATCGTCGGCATCGCCGGAGAGGGCCCTTTCCGCCGCCTGGTGGATCTCGGCACCGGCTCGGGGCGGATGCTCACCCTGCTGGGCGGCCGCGCCCGCAGCGCCATCGGCCTGGACCTTTCCCGACAGATGCTCAACATCGCCCGCGGGCACGTGGCCTCCGCGGGGCTGGCGAGCTGCGAGCTGCGTCACGGCGATATTCTGAACACCGGTCTGGCGGCCGGCGAAGCCGATCTCGTCGTGGTCCACCAGGTCCTGCACTATCTGGGCGAGCCGGCGGGGGCGGTTGCCGAGGCGGCGCGCCTGGTTTCGGCGGGCGGACGGGTCCTGATCGTCGATTTCGCGCCGCACTCGCTGGAGTTCCTGCGCGCCGAACACTCTCACCGCCGCCTGGGCTTCGCCGACGAGGAGATCGCCCGCTGGCTCGCCGCCGCCGGCCTGCTGGAGCCTTCGGTCGAGACTTTGCCCTCACCAGCCGCCGGCGGGCTGACCGTGAAAATCTGGAGCGCGCGGCGCAATGCCGGGCAAGTGAGGAGGGCGGCGTGAACGGTCCCCTCGCCATTCCGGCCAGCGCCCTGGGCCCGATCGCCCGCGCCGGTGGCCGCGACCGCCGCCGATTGAAGGTCTCCTTCGAATTCTCGCCTCCGAAGACTCCGGAGGCCGAGGAGAGCCTGTGGCTGGCGATCCGCCGGCTGGAGCCGCTGCGCCCGGAGTTCGTCTCCGTGACCTACGGGGCCGGCGGCTCGACGCGCGAGCGGACGCATCGAACCGTCCTTCGCGTGCTGCAGGAGACCGGGCTCTCGCCGGCGGCGCACCTCACCTGCGTCGATGCCTCGCGGGCCGAAGTCGACGCCGTGATCGAGGACTACTGGAAGGCCGGCATCCGGCACATCGTCGCCCTGCGCGGCGATCCGCCTGGCCAGATCGGCGGCGCCTATGCGCCTCGCCCGGACGGCTACGCCAACGCCACCGAACTGGGCCGCGCCATCCTGGCCATCGCCCCTTTCGAGGTTTCGGTCGGCCTCTACCCGCAAGTCCATCCCGAGAGCGTCTCGGCGGCCCACGACATCGACGTTCTCAAGGCCAAGATCGACGCCGGGGCGAGCCGCGCCATCACCCAGTTCTTCTTCGATGTCGACGGCTTCCTGCGGTTCATGGACCAGGTCCGCAAGGCGGGGGTGACCATTCCGGTCTCGGCCGGGATCATGCCGGTGACCAATTTCAAGGGCCTCAAGAGGATGGCCGCGCCCTGCCGCATCGCCTTGCCCGACTGGCTGGGCAACCTCTTCGAGGGCCTCGACCGGGATCCGGACACGCGACGGCTGATCGCCGGGGCGGTGGCGGCCGAGATGTGCGCCCGCCTCGAGGAGGAGGGCTTCGACGACTTCCATTTCTACACCCTCAACCGCGCCGACCTCGTCTACGCGATCTGCCGGGTGCTGGGCGTGCGCGAGGAGGAGAGCTGAAGGATGACCGATCATCGCATCGGAAGACCGGCGCGGATCGCGGCCCTGAAGGCCGCGGCCGGCCAAAGGATCCTGATCCTGGACGGCTCGTGGGGAGTGATGATCCAGCGCCACGGCTTCACCGAGGCGGACTTTCGCGGCGCGCGCCTGGCCGACCATCGCCTGCACGTGAAAGGCGACAACGATCTGCTCTGCCTCACCCGGCCCGAGGTGGTCAGCGGCCTGCATGACGCCTATTTCGACGCCGGCGCCGATATCGGCGAGACCAACACCTTCAACGCCACCAGCCTGAGCCAGTCCGATTATGGGCTTTCGGACCTCGCCCCGGAGATCAATTTCGCGGCCGCGGTCCTCGCCCGCGAAAGCGCCGATCGCTGGACAGGGCGCACGCCGGAAAAGCCCAGGTTCGTCGCCGGCGCCATCGGCCCGTTGAGCCGGACCCTTTCGATGTCCTCCGACGTCAACGACCCGGGCGCGCGCACGGTGACCTTCGATGAGGTCCACGGCGCCTATCGCGACCAGGCCAGGGCCCTGCACGAGGGTGGCGTCGATCTGTTCCTCGTGGAGACGATATTCGACACCCTGAACGCCAAGGCGGCGATCAAGGCGATCCTCGATCTCGAGGACGAGGGCCTCGCCCCCCTGCCGATCTGGATATCGGGCACGATAACCGACCGTTCCGGACGCACCCTCTCCGGGCAGACAGTGGAGGCGTTCTGGAACTCGGTGCGCCACGCCAGGCCCTTCGCTGTGGGCTTCAACTGCGCCCTGGGCGCCGATCTGATGCGCCCGCACGTCGCCGAACTCGCGCGGATCGCCGACACCCTGGTCGGCGCCTATCCCAATGCCGGCCTGCCCAACGCGTTCGGCGAATATGACGAGGAAGCCGCCGACACCGCGCGCCATCTTCAGGAGTGGGCCAGGAGCGGCCTGGTCAATATCCTGGGAGGCTGCTGTGGCACCACGCCCGAGCACATCCGGGCCATCGCCCGCGCCGTCGAGGGCCTCTCGCCCCGAGCGATCGCGACGCGGCCGCCGGCCATGCGCCTCTCGGGCCTGGAAGCCTTCGAGCTGGCGTGACGCCTCTGGATCGAAAAAACTCACAGAACGTCGGCGGCCAAGCCACAAGACCCCTCCGGGAGAGGGTTTCTCGAGGCGATCCGTAGAGATGTGTAAATGCCATAGCCAGGGCAGCGAGGGATGGCGCCGCCCATGAGGCCGCTGTTCGTCAATATCGGCGAGCGAACCAACGTCACCGGCTCGGCGCGCTTCCGCAAGCTGGTCAGCGACGGCGACTACGCCGCGGCCCTGGCTGTGGCGCGCGACCAGGTGCAGGCCGGCGCCCAGGTGCTCGACGTCAACATGGACGAGGGCCTGCTGGACTCGGTCCACGCGATGCGGACCTTCCTCAACCTGGTGGCCGCCGAGCCGGACATCGCGCGGGTCCCGGTGATGATCGACTCTTCCAAGTGGGAGGTCATCGAAGCGGGTCTGAAGTGCGTCCAGGGCAAGCCGATCGTCAATTCGATCAGCCTCAAGGAAGGCGAGGAAAAGTTCCTGGCCCAGGCCACCAAATGCCTGCGCTACGGGGCCGCGGTGGTGGTGATGGCTTTCGACGAGCAGGGCCAGGCCGACAGCCGCGCGCGCAAGGTGGCGATCTGCGAGCGCGCCTACGGCCTGCTGGTGGAGAGGCTCGCCTTTCCGCCCGAAGACATCATCTTCGATCCCAACATCTTCGCGATCGCCACCGGAATCGAGGAACACGACAACTACGGCGTCGACTTCATCGAGGCGACGCGGGCGATCAAGCAGATGCTGCCGCATGCACGGGTCTCCGGCGGGGTGTCGAACGTCTCGTTCAGTTTCCGCGGCAACGAGCCGGTGCGCCGGGCGATGCACTCGGTGTTTCTCTATCACGCCATCGCCGCGGGCATGGACATGGGGATCGTCAACGCCGGCGACCTGCCGGTCTACGACGAGATCGAACCGGAGCTGCGCGAGGCGGTGGAGGACGTGATCCTCAATCGCCGCCAGCCCGGCGCCACCGAGCGGCTGGTGGAGCTCGCGCCGAAATATCGGGGCGGCAAGGCCGTCGAACGCGTGGTCGACCTGGCCTGGCGCACCGCGAGCGTGGCCGAGCGGCTGAGCCACGCCCTGGTGCACGGGATCACCGACTTCATCGACGCCGACACCGAGGAGGCCCGCCTTGCTGCGACCCGGCCCCTGGATGTCATCGAGGGACCGCTGATGGACGGCATGAACGTCGTCGGCGACCTGTTCGGTTCGGGAAAGATGTTCCTGCCACAGGTGGTGAAATCGGCCCGGGTCATGAAGCAGGCCGTGGCCTGGCTGCTGCCGTTCATGGAAGCCGAGGCCGCCGGAGCGCCGCGCCGGAGCGCCGGCAGGATCGTGATGGCGACGGTCAAGGGCGATGTCCACGACATCGGCAAGAACATCGTCGGGGTGGTTCTGCAGTGCAACAACTACGAGGTCCACGATCTGGGCGTCATGGTTGCCGCCGACAGGATCCTCGACGAGGCGCAGAGGCTGAAGGCCGATATCGTCGGGCTCTCCGGACTCATCACCCCGTCGCTGGACGAAATGGTTTTCGTCGCCGCCGAGATGGAACGGCGCGCTTTTTCGATTCCGCTGCTCATCGGCGGGGCGACCACCAGCCGCACCCACACCGCCGTGAAGATCGAACCGGCCTACCAGCGCGGCTCCACGACCTATGTCCTGGACGCGAGCCGCGCCGTCGGCGTGGTCTCCTCCCTGCTTTCCGCGGTCGAACGCCCCCGTGTCGAGGCGGAGACCCGGGCGGAATACGTCCGCATCCGCGAACAGTTCTCCAGGAGCCGGCAAGCGAAGACGCGCACCCCCCTCACCGTGGCGAGGGCCAATCGCGCCGCCATCGATTGGTCCGGGTTCCGCGCCGAGCGCCCGAGCTTCCTGGGGACCAGGCGCTTCGCCGACTACGAACTGGCGGAACTGGCGGAATTCATCGACTGGTCGCCGTTCTTCTCCGCCTGGGAGCTGGTCGGGCGCTTTCCGGCGATCCTCCAGGACGAGGTGGTCGGCGAGGTGGCGCGCAGTCTCTACGCCGACGCCCGCGCGATGCTGGCGAAGATCGTCGAAGAGCGCTGGTTCACCGCCAACGGCGTCGTCGGCCTTTGGCCGGCCAATGCTTCGGGCGACGACATCGTGGTGTGGACCGACGAGACGCGCACCACCGAGCGCGCGCGGCTGCATAGCCTTCGCCAGCAGATGGCGAAGAGCACAGAGCGCGCCAACCTCGCCCTGGCCGACTTCGTTTCTCCGCAAGCCGCCGATTTCGTGGGAGGATTTGCGGTGACCGCCGGCCACGGAGTCGCCGAGGTCACCGCCCGCTTCAAGGCCGCCGGCGACGACTACTCGGCGATCCTGGCTTCGGCTCTGGCCGACCGGCTGGCCGAAGCGTTCGCCGAGGCGCTGCATTTTCGCGTCCGCACCGAGCTGTGGGGCTACGCGCCGGCGGAACGCTTCGATCTCGACGCCCTGGTCGGCGAACGCTACCGGGGGATCCGTCCGGCGCCGGGCTATCCCGCCCAGCCCGACCACACCGAGAAGAAGACCCTGTTCGCGCTTCTCGACGCCACTGCGGCGACTGGAATCGAACTCACCGACAGCTACGCGATGAGCCCGGCCGCGGCGGTGTCCGGCCTCTATTTCGCGCATCCGCAGGCGCTCTATTTCGGCGTCGGCAGGATCGAGCGCGACCAGGTCGAGGACTATGCCCGACGCAAGGGCTGGGAGATGAAAACCGCCGAACGCTGGCTCTCACCTATTCTGAACTATGAGCCGTAACTATCGATCGTCAAAGAACAATTATGACGGAGTCGTCGCACCTTATGATGGCGGTGGCGAGGTTGGGGCCGGCGCGGCGTCCTTGGCCGGCGGCGGCGGGGCGGCGGGAGGCGGGGGCGATGGGGCCGCGCCGCCATCGGGATTGTTGTAGGTGAGGGCGTTTCCGAGCAGTTTCGCTTCGGCGGCGAGCTTGCGGGCGCGCGCATCGCATGCGTCGGGAAGGGCCCAGGAAAGCCAGGCCCGGGCAAGTTCGCGGTGGGTTTTCTGCTCGGCCGGGCTCCAGATCGCCCTGCCGAGCCGGATCGCCGCGACGCCCCGATCGGCGATCGGCTGGGCGCTGGCCTTCTCGGCCGCTTCCACCGCGCCGGCGAGAACCTTCAGTTCGACGCGGGCCGCCCGCATGTCCGCGGAATAGGGCTCCGCCTCGTTCTTCACCGAGGAGCCGAACACGCGGTCGATATCCCTGAGATCGGGCTTCACCTGGTCGTAGACGTCCAGATATTCGCTCATCGCGCCGAAGCACCACGCGGCGAGTTCATAGTCGCCGGTCGGCGCGCCCGGGGGCAGGGGCTCGCCGGCCGCGGCGGGCGCGGGGCTGGAAGCAAGCAGAAAGAGGGCGAGGATCAATGCGGGCGCCATGGTGAAGGGTTCCTCGTGGAAGCAAAACTCTAGGCAGGCGGCGGAAGGTATCCCCCGCCTCCGGGCGTTTCGATCTCGATCACGTCGCCGCTCCGGACCGCAACGGAAAAACATCCAGGCAGTTCCTTTAGCTCGCCCCGCGCCGAGATCAATCGCTGCGCCCCGGCAAGCGCGGGGCCGCCGCCGACGAGACCCTGGGGCCGGTGGTCGCGCCGCGTCGAGAGCAGGGCGGCGGTCATCGCAGCGAGGAAGCGTATCCTGCGCGCCACGCCCTCGCCGCCGCGGCGACGTCCGGGCCCGGCCGAGCCACGGCGAAGGGCGAAGGACTCCAGGCGCACCGGCATGCGCCGCTCGAGAATCTCCGGATCGGTGAGCCGCGAGTTGGTCATGTGGGTGTGAACCGCGCTCGCGCCATCGGCCTTGGCCGTCGCGCCCGCGCCGCCGCAAATGGTCTCGTAGTATTGTCGCTCTTCGTCGCCAAAGGTGAAGTTGTTCATGGTTCCCTGGCTGTTGGCCATGACCCCTAAGGCGGCGTAGAGGGCGTCGACGATGTGCTGGCTGGTCTCGACATTGCCGGCGACCACCGCCGCCGGCGGCCGGGGATCGAGCATCGAACCTTCCTCGAGGATCACTTCCAGCGGCGCGAGGCATCCGGCGTTGAGCGGAATGTCGTCATCGACGAGCGTGCGGAAGACATAGAGCGCGGCGGCGTCGACGATCGAGGCCGGGGCGTTGAAGTTCGACGGCAGTTGCCCGCTCGATCCGGTGAAGTCGAGCCGCGCGGCGCCGGCGGTGGCATCCACCGAGATCTCGACCCTGATCACGCCGCCGCCGTCCATGGGAACCACCGCGGCGCCGTTTCTCAGCCGTCCGATCGCGCGCCGCACGCAGGCTTCCGCATTGGCCTGGACGTGGCCCATGTAGCGCTCGATGGCCGCATGTCCGAAGGCCTCGATCATGGCGAGCATGGCCGAAGCCCCAGCGTGGCATGCGGCGATCTGCGCCTTCAGGTCGCCGAGGTTGCGATCCGGTGAGCGCGCCGGCCATCGCCCAGTCCCAAGCGCCTCGCGAGTCGCCCGTTCGAGGAACCGTCCCCTGGCCATGATCGGCACGACGTCGAGAAGCACCCCCTCCTCCTCCAGGGTGCGCGAGAAGGGCGGCATCGAACCTGGCTGGACGCCGCCGACATCGGCGTGATGTCCGCGGGCCGCCACGAAGAATGCAGGCGTCGGGCGCGCGCTCATGAACACCGGCATGACCACCGTGATGTCCGGAAGATGCGTCCCGCCGGCGTAGGGGTTGTTCAGGGCGAAGGCCTCGCCGGGGGCGAAACGCGCGCGGCGAGCCTTCACCGCGCGCACGCTGGCGCCCATCGAGCCCAGATGCACGGGCATGTGCGGCGCGTTGGCCACCAGGCCGCCTGCGGCGTCGAACAACGCGCAGGAAAAGTCCAGGCGCTCCTTGATGTTCACCGAGCGCGCCGTGCGCTCGAGGGCGGCGCCCATGGCTTCGGCGACGCCCATGAAGCGGCGGTTGAAGAGTTCCAGGGTCACCGGATCGGCCTTGCCGCTTGCGGCCCTGGAGGCGCCAGGCGCCATGCGGGCGAGGCGGATCAAGCCGCCGGCCCCCGGAACCGCGCGCCAGCCGCGCGCGAGCCAGATCTGGGTGTCGGCGCGCACGATCAGGCGCGGGCCGTCGACCGGCGCGTCGAGATCGTCGGCCGCTATCGGGCGCTGCAACTTCCCTTCCTCCCCGACCTTTTGAGGGGAGACGACCCCACCCGTCCCGCTTCGCGGTCCACCCTCCCCAGGTAGGGGAGGGAGGGGTTCAGCGTCGGCTTCACGCGCCTCCACCTCGACGGCGGCGATGAGGATCCCGCGGCCGGCTTCGATGAAGCCGAAGAGGCGGCGGTGCGCCTGCTCGAAGGCTCGCTTGATGGCGCCCGGCGCGACCAGGGGGATCGTGAGCTCGGCGTCGGACTCGGCGTAGCGGGCGCGCACGCGCCGGTCTGTTCCGCCGAGCATCGCGCCCTGCGAGCGAAGGTCCGACCGCGCCCGAGCTTCCAGTTCATCGGCGAGAAGAACCGCGCCGGCCACGCCCGCGGCGTCCAGTGGGCGTTCGAAGCCTGCCTGGCGCAGGCTGGCCATCCTGGCGCGGCCGATGCCCCAGGCTGAAAGCAGGCTCGCGTGGTAGGGGCACAGCACCGCCGAAATATCGAGGGCTTCGGCGACATCGCAGGCGATCTGGCCGGCGGCGCCGCCGTAGGCCACCAGGGCGTGGCGGCGCGGATCGAAGCCGCGCTGCGTGGAAATCAGCCGGATCGCCGCGGCGGTCTGCTCCACGGCGATCGCCACGAAGCCGCTGGCCGCGGCCTGCGGGCTCTCGGCGCCCATGGCCTGGGCGAGTTGCGCGATCCGGACGCGGGCGGCCGCGACGTCGAGCGGCGCGTCGGAGGCTTCTCCGAACACCCGCGGAAACCAGGCGGCGTCCAGCCGGCCAAGGACGAGGTTGGCGTCGGTGACCGTCGCTGGGCCGCCGCGTCCATAGGCGGCCGGCCCCGGATCTGCGCCGGCGCTGGCCGGCCCCACCCTCGCCCGCAGGCCGTCGAAGGTGAGGATCGAGCCGCCGCCGGCGGCGACCGTTTCGACATCGAGCGTCGGCGCGCGCAGCCTCACTCCTGCGGTCCTCACCGTATCGCGACGCTCCAGTGCGCCGGCGAAGCGGCAGACATCGGTGGAGGTGCCGCCCATGTCGAAGCCCAGCACTGCCGCCTCGGCGGCCGCCTGCGCGACCGCGGCCACCCCGACGACGCCGCCGGCCGGGCCGGAGACCACGGCGTCGCGGCCGCGGAAGGTCGATGCGCTCACCAGGGCGCCGGCCGAGGTCATGAAGAACAGGGGCGCGCCGCGAACCGCCGCGTGCAGGCCGCGGACATAGGCCTGGATCACCGGCGTCAGATAGGCGTCGGCGACGGTCGTCTCGGCGCGGGGCAGGAACCGGGGAAGCGGCGAGACCTCGCAGCTCAGGCTCACGAAGCCGATGCCCGCGGCGGTCGCGATCTCGCCGGCGCGCCGCTCGTGTCGTGGATCGAGGTCGCTGTGGAGAAAGGCGATGGCGGCGCTTTCGAAACCCTGTCCGGCGGCGCCTTCCAACGCGCGCGCCAGGGCTCGCTCGTCGAGCGCCAGGACCACCGCGCCGTCCGCGGCCAGGCGTTCGCGCGCCTCGACCACCCCGGAATACAGGGGCTTGGGCTTGACGATGTCCAGGGCGAAGAGCGCCGGCCGCGCCTGGTCGCCGATCAGCAGGGCGTCGGCGAACCCCGCGGTGGTGATGAAAAGGGTCTTGGCGCCGGTGCGCTCCAGCAGGGCGTTGGTCGCGACGGTCGTGCCGATCCGGATCGCGCTCACCGCCTCGGCCGGAAAGGGCTCGCCCGGGGCGACCTCCATCAGCCGGCGCATGCCCTCGACGGCGGGATCAGCGTAGGCGTGCGACGACGAAAGGAGTTTCAGGGTCGCCCGCTCGCCCCGCGGGGTGACGGCGACCAGGTCGGTGAAGGTCCCGCCGCGGTCGATGGAGAAGCTCCAGCGCCCCGGCGTCCCCTCATTGACGCCGCCGCCCATTCGCCGCTCCTCCAGCCCGATCGCCAAGATTCTGACGCATCGCCGGTTGACGATCGTCGGGGCGACGTCGAAATACCCTTCTTTGCGCCCGATTGCGAAAGGCGAGGCCAGGCATGCAGCGGCTCGATCCGGGAAAACACGCCGCCAATCGCTCCGCGCTCCGCGGTCTCGCCTGGATCGCCGCAGCGGTCGCGTGGGTCGGCGCCGCGGCGCTCGGCGCGGTGATGACTCTCATTTTCGCCGCGTCCGTGGTGGTCATCGGCATCATGGCTTCGGTGCTGCTGGCGCTTTCGGCGGCGGTGGTGAAGGCCCGCCGCTCGGTGCGGCGACCTGCCGACCCCACGGTCCTCGAAGCGCGTCACGTCGGCGGCCATTCCTGGGTGGCCTACGGTTGGGACGGGCGCTCGTAAGGCGCTTTGCCACGCTGGCCCTTGCCGGCGTTGACCATCGCCCCGTAACATCGGCGCGAAACCTTGGCGCGAACGTGGGGAGAGGCGAATGATCGCAATCGTGGCCGTCTTGAAGGTCCAGGAAGGCAAGGGCGAAGAGTTCGAGGGCGTGTTCCGCGAATTGGCGGCCAAGGTCCGCGCCAACGAGAGCGGCGCGATCCTCTATCAGCTCACGAAATCCCGCGCCGACGCTCACACCTACAAGGTGCTCGAACTCTACAAGGATCAGGACGCGCTGAGCGCCCACGGCCAGAGCGAATATTTCCGCGAACTCGGCCGCAAGATGGGCCCGTGCGTGGCCGGCCGCCCCGAGATCGAATACCTCGACGCGGTGGAATAGGCGCCGCCCGGACCGAAGGTCCAGGTCGCCCAGGACCCCGGCCTAGGCGTTGAAATTCAGCTTCAGCCCGGGCCTGGGCCAGCGGCATTTGAAGAGCTTGCCGGTGGACGAACAGGTGACGAAGGCGTCGCGCATATCCGCGCCGCCGAAACAGATGTTGGTGGTGACGAGGTCGGGGAAGGCGAAGTGCTCGGTCGAGCCGTCGGGGTCGAATACGGTGACGCCACCGTTGATGATCGTCGCCACGCACACCTTGCCGCCGGCCTCTACTGCGAGGCTGTCGAGGAACTGGAATCCAGGGAGGTTGCACACCACCCGCCCCGGCGCGAATCCGGCCGGCGCCGCGAGCTCGCCCGGCGCGGCGAGGTCGAAGGCCCACAGCCGCGCCAGCTGGGTGTCGGCGGCGTAGACGACCTTGCCGTCGGGCGAAAGGCCGACGCCGTTGGGGGAGATGAGGTGGTCGCGGGCGCGGGTGATCGTCTTGCCGTCGGTGGAAGCGTGCAGCAGGGCGCCGAACTTGCGGCCATCGGGGGTCCCGCAGCCATGGTCGGTGAACCAGAATCCGCCCTGCGCGTCGAACACGATATCGTTGGGCCCGACGAGCCTCTTTCCATCGCAGGCCTCGTACACCGTCTCGACCTTGCCGGTGGCGATCTCCACCCGCTGGATCGAGCCGCCGGTGTGGCCGGGCGGAGTGGGTCCGGGGATGGTGAGGCCGTTCTGCTTGAGCCAGACGAACGAGCCACCGTTGTTGGTGACCCAGATCGCCCCATCCGGTCCGATCGCCGCGCCATTGGGCCCGCCTGTGGTGTGCGCCACGACCGAGGTCTTTCCGTCCGCCGCGACGCGGGTCAGGGTCCCGCCCTCGATCTCGGTGAGGATCACTGAGCCGTCGGCCATGGCGATCGGCCCTTCGGGGAACTTCAGGTCCTCGGCGAGGAGTTCGATCTCCATGGCTATCCCTTCCTGGCGAGGCGCCGCGCGCGAAGGCCGCGACTATCACGGCGACGATGAGCGAGGCCAGCGCCCGGGCCGAGGGGCGGACGCAGCGCCTCTCTTCCCGCACCTCCGCCAGCCGGCTTCGCCAGGTGGATTTTTCGCGCGCCGCTCACGGTCTAGTCGCGCCGCTCCAGGATCCGGAAGGTGAACGAATGGTCGTCGCCGTCTCCCGCCACGAACCTCTGGCGTCTGACTTCGACCCACAAGGTTTCGTCGAAGGCGGGCAGGAACACGTCGCCCGGCGGCCTTGCATCGACCTCGGTGAGATAGATGCGCCGCGCCTTGGGAAGGGCGGCCGCGAAGACCGCGGCCCCGCCGATCACACAGACCTCCTCGACCCCGTCTTCCCCGGCCTGCTCGCGGCCGATCTGCACCGCCTCGGCGAAGCTCTCGCAGACGACCGCGCCATGAGGTTCGAACGAGCCGTCGCGGGAAAGGACGATGTTGCACCGCCCGGGCAGCGGCTTGCGCGGCAGGCTGTCCCAGGTCGCGCGACCCATGATCACCGGCTTGCCCAGGGTCAGTTCGCGAAAGAGGGCCATGTCCGATTTGAGCCGCCACGGCAGGGCGCCGCCGCGCCCGATGACGCCGTTGGCGGCGCGGGCGACCGGGCCGAGGGTGAGGATCGCCTTCAGACCGCGATCGGCGCCTTGATCGCCGGGTGCGCCCTGTAGTTCACAAGTTCGATGTCCTCCGGCGCGAAGGCGAACAGATCGGTCCTGGCGGCGAGGCTTACGCTGGGCGCCGGGTAGGGCTCGCGGGAGAGCTGGCGGGCCGCCTGATCAAGGTGGTTCACATAGAGGTGGGCATCGCCCAGGGTGTGAACGAACTCTCCCGGCGCCAGGCCGGCCACCTGCGCCACCATCAGGGTCAAGAGGGCGTAGCTGGCGATATTGAACGGCACGCCCAGGAAGACGTCCGCCGAGCGCTGGTAGAGCTGGCACGAGAGCTTCCCGCCGCCGACGTAGAACTGGAAGAGGCAGTGGCAGGGCGGCAGGGCCATGTCGTCGATCTCGGCCGGATTCCACGCGGTGACCAGGTGGCGCCGGCTCGTCGGCGCCTCGCGGATCGAGCGCAGCACTGCCGCGATCTGGTCGATCGAGGCGCCGTTGGGCGCGGCCCAGGAGCGCCACTGCTTGCCGTAGACGGGTCCCAGTTCGCCGGTCTCGTCGGCCCATTCGTCCCAGATCGTGCAGCCGCGCTCGCGCAGCCAGTTCACGTTGGTCCCGCCGGCCAGGAACCACAGCAGCTCGACCACGACCGAGCGGAAGTGGACCTTCTTGGTGGTGACGAGGGGAAAGCCGCGGGAGAGATCAAAGCGCATCTGCCGGCCAAAGACGCTGAGGGCGCCGGTTCCGGTCCGGTCGTCGCGACGCTCGCCCGTAGCCAGAATCTCGGCGAGAAGATCGAGATAGGGGCGCTCGAGGGCCTCGAGGGCGTGTGTTGGGCGAAGCAGGGGTGCGGTCATTTGCGGGTCAGGCGAGGGTCGCGCGATTCGCGGCAATTAGCCCGCGAAGCCGCCGCCGTCGAGAAAGGCATGTTCCTCGGCGGTGGTCGCGCGGCCGAGCCTGGCGTTGCGGTGCGGAAAGCGGCCGAAGCGGGCGATGATCCCGCGGTGATCCCGCGCCCACCTCGCGCTGCCTTGGCCCTCGCGCTCGAGCCGCTCGAAGAGTTCGACGCCGAGGTCCTGGTCGGCGAGATCCTCGGCGTGCATGAACGGCATGTAGAAAAAGCTCGTCAGGCCAGGGTCGACCGCGAGGTCGTGGCCGGCGTCGAGCGCCGCGCGGGCGCGCGATCGGGCGAGTGGGTCGGTGGCGAAGGCGTGGGCGGAGCCCCGGAAGATATGCCGCGGGAACTGGTCGAACAGCAGGACAAGGGCGAGCGCGCCGTCGGGGGTCTCGATCCAGGCGTCGTGCTCGCCGCGCGCCGCTTCGTGGTGCACGGACGCGAATCTCGCGGCGATCGTAGCGTCGAAAGCCTCGTCCTTGGCGAACCATTTCCTCGGGCCCGCTTCGCGCCAGAAGGCGATGATCTCTTCGGCGGCGACGGCCATGGGCGTTTCCTTGACGGGCGCCGAAAAACCCTATCGATAGCGGCGCTCGTTCTTCGAAAAGAGGATCAGTAGCGGCCATGCGCGTCTATTACGACCGCGACGCGGATCTCTCGCGGATCCTCGACAGGAAGATCGCCATCGTCGGCTACGGCTCCCAGGGCCACGCCCACGCGCTCAACCTGCGTGATTCCGGGGTGAAGGCGGTGGCCGTGGCCCTGCGGGAGAGCTCCGCCTCGGCGATGAAGGCGCGCGCCGCGGGCCTGGAGGTGATGGCCGTGGCCGAGGCCGCCGCCTGGGCGGACATGCTGATGATGCTCGCCCCCGACGAGGCCCAGCGCGGCGCCTATGAGGCCGAGGTCGCGCCGCACATCCGCGACGGCGCCGCCCTGCTCTTCGCCCACGGCCTCAACATCCATTTCAAGCTGATCGAACCCAAGCCGACGATCGATGTGCTGATGGTCGCGCCCAAAGGCCCTGGCCACACGGTTCGCGGCGAGTTCGTCCGCGGCGGCGGCGTTCCCTGCCTGATCGCCATCGAGAAGGACGCCACGGGAAACGCCCTCGACCTCGGCCTCGCCTACGCCAGCGCCATCGGCGGCGGCCGCTCGGGGATCATCGAGACGAGCTTTCGCGAGGAGTGCGAGACCGATCTCTTCGGCGAGCAGGTGGTGCTGTGCGGCGGCCTGGTGGCCCTGATCCGCGCCGGCTTCGAAACCCTCACCGAGGCCGGCTACGCCCCGGAAATGGCCTATTTCGAATGCCTGCACGAGGTGAAGCTGATCGTCGACCTGATCTATGAGGGGGGAATCGCCAACATGAACTATTCGGTCTCCAACACCGCGGAATTCGGGGAGTATGTCTCCGGGCCGCGGATCGTCGATGCGAGGACCAAGGCGGAGATGAAGTCGATCCTGGAGGACATCCAGTCCGGCCGATTCGTCCGCGACTGGATGGTCGAATGCGCCGCCGGCCAGCCGAGCTTCAAGGCCGCGAGGCGCCGTGACGCCGACCATCCGATCGAGGAGGTGGGGACGCGGCTTCGCGCGATGATGCCGTGGATCGCCAAGAACAAACTCGTCGACCAGGCGCGCAACTGATGGCCGAGAACCTCGAACCCCTGATCCTCGACTTCGTCGAGTGGATCGCCGCCGGTCCCCAGCCCTACGCGGAGGTCATGGAGGCCTGGCGCACCTCCTGCCCCCGCCTGACGGTATGGGAAGACGCCCTCGATCGTGGGCTTGTGGCTCGGGCGGGCGCCCGCGTGGAAATCACGCCCGCCGGTCGCGCCTTGATCGGCGGCGCGGGCCGCTGACCGCCGCTAAAGCCACTCCAGCCGCGCTTCACCGCGCAGCACCGCTTCGGCCGCCGCGGTGTGCTTGGCCCCCGCAACGCGGTCGTGGAGCACCAGCGGCGGCAGCAGGCGCAGGGGGGCCTTGCCGGCCCTGAGCGCGCGCACGACCACCCGCTTGGCCGGTTCGTCGGCGAAGGCGTGCACCGGGCGGATCTGGAAAGAGCCGGCTCTCGGCGAGAGCCGCGCGAGGATATCGGCGAGGCGATCGGCGCGGTGGATGAGGACGATCACGCCGCCGTCGCGCACCGCCGCGAGCAGAAAGGCCGCCCAGGCGCCCAGGCCCTCCTCGGCGATCCACGCCCCGCGCTTGCTCGGATGCGGGCCGCGCAGCGCCCCCTCGTCGTCGAAGAACGGCGGATTGGCCAGCGCGGCGTCGAACAGCTCGAGGCCCAGATCGGCGAAGGGCGCGCCGACATCGCCGACCAGCGCCTCGACCCGGGTGCCAAGGCCGTTGAGGACGATGTTTTCCCGTGCCAGGGCCACGGCGGCGCCATCGCGTTCGACGCCGGCGAACCGCGCGCCGGGGTTGCGGAACGCCGCGGCCAGAAGGACCGCTCCGGCGCCGCAGCCCGCCTCCAGCACCCTCTGGCCAACCCCCGCTTCGCATCCGGCGGCCAGCAGCGCCGCGTCCATCCCGGCGCGGTAGCCTTCCAGAGGTTGGCGCAGCCGGACCCTGCCGTCCAGGATCGCGTCCTCGCTGAACCCCATGACGCCGCTCGCCTCGCCTTGTGATTGCCTTGACCGAGACCTATCCCGCCACCATTGTCCGGCGCAACGGCGCGGCGCTTGCGCGGCCCCTTGGGGAGCACCGACGGTCTTGGACGCGGCCAAAGTGATCGTCGAGCGTCCGGCCGGCTCGGTGGAGCGGCTGATCCGGCTGGCCGCCGCCGACATGGCCAGGGTCGACGGCTTCATCGCGGCGCGGATGCAGAGCCCGGTGAGCGTCATCCCGGCCCTGGCCGAGCATCTCATCGGGGCCGGCGGCAAGCGCCTTCGCCCGCTGCTCACCGTCTCGGCCGCCCGGCTGGTCGGTGGAAGGGGCGACGGCGCGATCAAGCTGGCGGCGGCGGTGGAGTTCATCCACACCGCGACCCTGCTCCACGACGATGTGGTCGACGGATCGAAGCTTCGCCGCGGCAAGGTCGCCGCCCACCTCATCTGGAGCGCCGCCTCCAGCGTCCTGGTCGGCGATTTCCTGTTCGCCCGCGCCTTCGAGCTGATGATCGAGACCGGCGGCCTGGAGTCACTGGAGATCCTCGCCCGCGCCTCGCGGGTCATCGCCGAGGGCGAGGTGCTGCAGCTGAGCCGCGCCCATGACCTTGGCCTCACCCAGGAGACCTATCTGGAGATCATCACCGCCAAGACCGCCGAGCTCTTCGCCGCCGCGGCCCAGGCCGGAGCGGTGTGCGGCGGCGCCGAGCCGGCGACGGCCGCCGTCCTGCGCGCCTATGGCCTCAACCTCGGCCTCGCCTTCCAGCTCGCCGACGACGCCCTGGACTATGGCGGCGCCACCGAGACGATCGGCAAGAACGCCGGCGACGACTTCCGCGAAGGCAAGGCCACCCTGCCGCTGCTCATCGCCATCGCGAGGGCCGGCGCGCGCGAGGCGGCCTTCTGGGAGCGGGCCGTCGGCCGAGGCGAGCAGACCGATGCGGATTTTCGCCGCGCCCGCGAACTCATTGTCGGCGCCGGCGCCCTGGAGGCGACCCTCGACCTCGCCGCCGACTACGCCGAGACCGCGCGCGCGGCCCTGACGGTATTTCCCTACGGTGAATGGCGCGCCGCCCTCGAGGCCCTCGCCGACTTCGCGGTCAGCCGGCGGGCGTAAACCGGACGTTCTTCACATGCTGATCGTGGCCGCCCCTCATCCCGGCCCGATCATCTTCTCCGGCCGCACCAGCTCGTCGAATTCCGCGTCGGTGACATAGCCGCCGCCGACGGCCTCCTCGCGCAGGGTGGTGCCCTTGCGCATCGCCGCCTTGGCGATGGCGGCGGCCTTGTCATAGCCGATCCTGGGCGTCAGCGCCGTCACCAGCATCAGGGAGCGGTCGAGGGAGGCCTTGATGTTCGCCTCCCGCGCCTGGATCCCGACCACGCAATGGCGGGTGAAGCTCACCGCGGCGTCGGCGAGCAGCCGCGCCGACTGCAAGAAGTCATAGGCCATCACCGGGTTGTAGACATTCAGTTCGAACTGCCCCGAGGCGCCGGCGAAACTGATCGAAGACTGATTGCCGAACACCTGGACGCAGACCATGGTCAGGGCCTCGCACTGGGTGGGGTTGACCTTTCCCGGCATGATCGAGGAGCCCGGCTCGTTTTCCGGCAGGGAAAGCTCGCCGAAGCCGCTCCTCGGGCCGCTGGCGAGAAACCGGATGTCGTTGGCGATCTTGAACAGGCTCGCGGCGACGGTGTTCATCGCCCCGTGGGTGAAGACCATCGCGTCGTGCGCCGCCAGGGCCTCGAACTTGTTCGGGGCGCTGGTGAAGGCCAGACCGGTGATCTGGGCGATCTTGTCGGCGACCATCTGGGCGAAGCCCGCCGGGGCGTTGAGCCCGGTTCCCACCGCCGTGCCGCCCTGGGCGAGCTGCATCAGCTTGGGCAGGCTCTGCTCGATGCGCTCGACGCCGTTTTCGACCTGCTGGACATAGCCGCTGAACTCCTGGCCCAGGGTCAGGGGGGTGGCGTCCTGGGTGTGGGTGCGGCCGATCTTGATGATCTTCGCGAAGGCTTGCGCCTTGTCGTTGAGGGCGTTGCGCAGGCCCTGCAGCGCCGGAACGAGAGCGTGCGCCACCTCCTCGGCGGCGGCGATGTGCATCGCCGTCGGATAGCTGTCATTCGACGACTGGCTCAGGTTGACGTGGTCGTTGGGATGCACCGGCGACTTCGCGCCCAGGACCCCGCCCAAGAGCTCGATGGCGCGATTGCCGATCACCTCGTTGGCGTTCATGTTCGACTGGGTGCCCGACCCGGTCTGCCAGACGGCGAGCGGGAAATGCCCGTCGAGCTTGCCCTCGACGACCTCCTGGGCGGCGGTGACGATCGCCTGGCCGAGCTCCGGATCGAGCTTGCCCAGCGCCATGTTGACCTCGGCGGCGGCGCGCTTGACGATTCCGAGGGCGCGGACCACCGCCAGCGGCTGCTTCTCCCAGCCGATCTTGAAGTTCTCCAGCGACCGCTGGGTCTGCGCGCCCCAGTAGCGGTCGGCGGGAACCTCGATCGTCCCGAAGCTGTCGGTCTCGGTCCGGGTCTCGCTCATCTATCCTCCCTTCGCGCCGCCGATCTAGCCCGCCGGCCGGGCGAACGGGGGCGATCGAAAGCCATTGCCCACCGAGAATTGCGGCTCCGAGGGCGGCCTGGCGCCTTCGTCGTGTTCGCGGCGGGCGACGCAGGCGCGCACCAGCGGGCCCAGGGCAGGGAAGTCGGCGGCCGCGGGCAGGACCTTCAGAAGGCAGTCGTCGAAGAACGGGTATTTGTCGCTCTCGCTGCAGCCGAACGACGAGCGGTCGCGCCTCGCCGCGGTGAGCACCATCCGGTTTTGCCCTTTGAGCGCCGGGGTGAAAACCCCCGAGAAGCACGCCGAGACGATCACCACCGTCGGCCTTGGTCCGCACAGGCGGTCGACCATCTGCGCCAGGATCGGCGGCGGCAGGATCTTCTCGCCGACGATCACCCCCTGAGGCGTGCCGTGCGAGGTGAAATAGATCAGGCAGCCGCCGGTGGCGTGGGCGGCCAATTCGCGAAGGCTCTCATAGACGGTCTGGGGATCGGACCGCTCCGGCCGCGCGGCGGTGTAGCGGTCCGGACGCACCGAGAACTGGCGCAGGTTGGCCGGCGAGAAGCCTTTCGCCTCCAGGGCGGCGGCGATGTCGCGCCGGGCGTTGTCGAAGGTCTCGGTCAGGGTGTTGGTGTGCGAGGCGTGGTCGTCGCCGGCGACCACCACCGCCGCCCATTGCGAGAGCGGCGCCGGCTCGGCTCGCGCCGGGGCGCAGCCCCAGACGAAGACGAGGGCGAGGCTGGCGAGCAGGGCGGGAGGGCGGGGCAGGGCGCGGCGCCTTCACTTGTAGTTTGCAAACGGCGCCGGCACGGCGGTCCCGGTCGCCTTGGCGACGATCCGCCCCTCGGCGTCGAAGATCTCCCCCTCGGTGAAGGCGATGGTCTTGCCCCAGCGCACCACCCTGCCGACGCCCCGCAGGGGCCCCGGCATGGCCGGACGGAAGAAGCTGGTCTTCATCTCCACGGTGAGCGCCACGCAGGTCATCTTCGAGGCGACCATGCAGGCGACGCTCATCACCTCGTCGAGCATGGCGGAGAGATAGCCGCCCTGGATCTGCTTCATTGGATTGGCGAGGACCTCGGCCCTGGCGTCGAACGCGGCCTCGACGCTCATCGCCTGCTGGCTGACCGCGGTGATCGTGAGGCCCAGGGTCCTGGAGCATGGGGGCTGGTTCCTGCTCCGCTGGAAGCGTTGCAGTATGGCTTCGTCGGTGAGAATCTCGCCGGCCTCGAAGCTCGCCTCGCTCACCTACTTCTTCCGGAACTGATCGAGGGAGACGATCTTGGGCCCCTCGTCATCGAGCGTCGGCGCCGCGACCGGCGCGGGCGCGACGCGCGGGCGCGCGGGCCCGGGCTCGGCGGGAGTGAACTGCAGCTTGTACTGGACGCTGGGATCGTAGAACCCGGTGATCGCCGCGTAGGGCACCGACAGGCTCTTGGGCTGGCCGCCGAACTGCAGGGTCACCGAGAAGAAGGTCTCCTTGGGCGCCAGATCCCAATACTGGTTTTGCAGGACGATCGTCATCTCCTCGGGATATTTGGCGAGCAGATCCTCCGGTCCGGCGACGCCGGGCGCGTCGGTGCGGAAGCTGATGTAGAAATGATGATCGCCGGGCAGGCCGCGCGGGCCGGCGGCCCGCTTCAGGGCCGCGCGGACGACGCCGCGCAGCGCTTCCTGCTGCAGCGCCCCATACCCCATGAGATCCTTGGGCTTGCCGTCCTTGGCCATGGAATCGAGCGTAACGCCGGGGCGCACCAACGCAAGGGCGCGCTGGGAAAGATTCGCAAGGCGTTGCTGATCGACCGCCGGCGAGAGGTGAAAGGTGGGGGGCTTCTGTTGCCAGGCGCCCCCCGGGCCCCGCCTGGCGCTGCTAAGACGCCAGGGCTTCTAGGGTCGAACTCGACCGCACCGCTTACGCGGCGAGGGCGTGCTCTTGAGCGAAGTTATCGTTCGCAGTTAGTTTACGGCCCGAAACGGTGAGCCACGCCGGAAGAAAGCAACGCCTTTAGACGTCTGTCGATGCTGATCGGCCCCATGGCGCCCGCCGATAACGCGGGAGGAAGGAGTTGGTGGAGCCGCCGGGAATCGCACCCGGGTCCAGTCCGCTTATTGCGCGCGCGTTTATCTCCATAGTCCGGAGTGATCCGAACGCCGGCAATATAGGCTCTCGCCGGCCCTTGGGGAAGGCGTGCGCGCCGAAGGCGTTCGGATGTCCTTTGCGCCTCTTGACTGTCCGCACTAATTTACGGCATAAATTTACAGCGTACGGAACACCTCCGAGGATCTCCCATGAAAGGCCTGTTCCACGCGGGGAAGTTCCTGGCCCTCGATATGGCCTCGACCCTGGTCTACCTCCTGATCTACTGGGCCGCCGACCGCGCCCTGCACAGCCCGACCAAGGCCGTTCTGGTCGCCACCCCGATCGGGATCGCCTTCGGAATCGGCCAGATCGCCTGGGTCTTCGCCCGCAAGAGGCGCCCGGACGCGATGCAGTGGCTGAGTCTTTTCCTGGTGATCGCCACCGGGACGGCGACTTTCCTGACCAAGGATCCGCGGTTCATCCTCTTCAAGCCGTCGATCATCTACTGCATCGTCGGCGCGGTGATGCTGAAGCCCGGCTGGATGAATCGCTATCTGCCGGAGCGCGCGGTGCGCATCGTCCCGGATCTCGGCGTCGTCTTCGGCTTCATCTGGGCCGCCCTGATGTTCTTCAGCGCCGCCCTCAATCTCTTTGTGGCCATGAAGGGGGACGTCGGCCTGAGCGTGAAGTTCCTGGCCATCTATCCCCTGGCGAGCAAGCTCTTTCTGTTCGCACTCCAATACGCGATCATGCGGTACATCGGACGGCGCCGCTATCTTGCGATGACCCCCGAGGCGCAGGCCCAATTCGAAGCGGTCGCCGCCTAGATGCGGGCATCCGGCCATCAGTGGAGAGAGCCATGAAAGTGTCGGTCCTGGCGGCGGCCGCGCTGCTCGCGCTCGCCTCGTCCGGCGCCTTGGCGGCCGGTGCGCCGTCCTTTGTCGCCAATGCGGTCGCCGACCCGGCCAGGCCGGCGGAAGACCGCGCCGACGACGCCCTGCGCGATCCGGCCGACACCCTGGCTTTCGCCGGCGTCCGGCCGGGCATGGTGGTGGGTGAGCTCTTCCCCGGGGGCGGCTACTACACCCTCATGCTGAGTGATGTCGTGGGGCCGACGGGCATGGTCCATGGACTCGAGAACGCCGGCTGGAAGGAGGCGGTCAAGGCCGATGAGCGGCTCGTGGCGCAGCCGGGCCGCGCCAATGTCACGCTCGATATCGAACCGTTCGGCCAGTTCAGGCTGCCGGGAAAGATCGACCTTTTCTGGATCACCCAGAACTACCACGACCTGCACATCGCCAAATATGGCGCCGTGGACATGGCGGCGTTCAACCGCCACGTGTTCGAATCGCTCAGGCCGGGCGGCGTCTATTTCATTCTCGATCATCAGGCCAATCCAGGCGTGACGCCCGAGCAGATCGCGGTGCTTCACCGAATCGACAAGGCCCGGGTGATCGCCGAGGTCACCGCGGCGGGATTCAAATTGGCCGATGAGGGCGATTTCCTGAGACGGCCGGGCGACGATCATCTCAAGACGATCTTCGACCCCGCGATCCGCGGCCACACCGATCAGTACGCCCTCAAGTTCGTGAAACCGTAACTCCCGCAACGGCGCTGTCCAACCGGGTGTATAGTGGAGGCCAGCCCACGGGAGAGGTCATGGACGGCTCTTCGACCGCCAAGCCGGCAGCCCTCGATGGCTTCGATACGGCGGCGCACATCGCTGCTCTGCACCGAGACGGCTACACCATCATCGATGATTTCCTCGACGCCGGCGGCCTGGCGCGTTTCCGCCAGTCCGTTGCGCCGCTCCTGGGCCGCTACCTTGGACGCAACCCCTTCGAGGGACGCAGGACCGAGCGGGTCTACACCCTGGTCGCCCGCGGCAGGATCTTCGAGGAGATCACCGACGACCCCCGCATCCTGGCCCTGCTCGACGCCTTCCTGCGCCCGGCCTTTCTGCTGAGCGCCAGCCACGCCATCCGCATCCATCCAGGCGAGGCGGCGCAGAGCCTGCACTTCGACGACAGCTTCTATCCCGTCCCACGCCCGCGCCCGGCGATCAGCATCAGCGTCATCGGAGCCATCGACGCCTTCACGGCCGACAACGGCGCCACGGTGATGATCCCGGGCAGCCACCGGTGGTCGACGGCGCAGGTCCAGGAAACCCTGGCCGAGCGGCGCTCGACCGGCGGCGCGCGCGGCGAGATTTCCCTGGAGATGGCCGCCGGCGCGGTCGCGGTCTTCCAGGGCACTCTGGTCCACGGCGCCGGCGCCAATCGAAGCGCTGCGCCGCGCCTGGCCTTCACCAGCCAATACTGCGAGCCTTGGGCGAGGACGCAGGAGAACTTCTTCCTGGGCGTCCCGCGCGAGCGGGTGCGGGAGATGTCGCCGGCGCTGCAGAGCCTTCTGGGTTACAGCATCATGCCGCCCTTCATGGGTCAGGTGAGCGCCTCGCACCCCGCCAAGACCCTGGAGGACGGCTGGGTTCCGCCGGTCGTGCGCCAGGCGCCGGGCGCGGACTGACCGTCGTCAGAGCGTCTGCACCCCGCGCTCGATGGAAAGCACGCCGGTGCGCGACACCTCGACCAGGCCCAGGGGGCGCATCAGCTCGACGAACTTGTCGATCTTCGCCGGCGCGCCGGTGATCTCGAAGATGAAGCTGGCGATGGTCGTGTCGATCACCTTGGCGCGGAAGATGTCGGCCAGGCGCAGGGCCTCGACCCGCTCGCCGCCGGTCCCCCTGACCTTGATCAGGGCCAGCTCCCGCTCGGCGCCGTTGGGATCCTTGGTCACGTCCTGCACGTGCCTGGTGGAGACCATCTTCTGCAGCTGCGCCTCGATCTGCGCCAGGACGTGCGGGGTGCCGCGGGTGACGATGGTGATCCGGCTGGTGTGGGCGTTGCGGTCGGTCTCGGCGACCGTCAGGCTCTCGATGTTGTAGCCGCGCGCCGCGAACAGCCCGACGACGCGGTGCAGGACGCCGGGCTCATTGTCCACCAGCACCGCGAAGGTGGCGAGGTTCTCCGCCTCGACGGCGTGGCCCATGTCATAGGCGCTGGCCGGCGCGTCTTCTGGCAGGTCGGGAGTCATTGGGCCGTCTTTCCTTCTCCCCTTGCGGGAGAAGGCGCCCTCCGAGAGGAGGGCGGATGAGGGGACGAGCGGCGATTGCCGATTGACCGCGAGACCATCAACGGCGAGGGCTGTCGACCCCTCATCCGGTCCGCTCGCGCGGCCCACCTTCTCCCGCAAGGGGAGAAGGCACAAGAGCGCGCCCTCATCACACCAGCCGCCCGTCGACCGCCGGGGCGACATCCTCGCCCAGCATCATCTCGTTGTGGGCCTTGCCCGAGGGGATCATCGGCAGGCAGTTCTCGGCCCGCTCCACGCGGCAGTCGAAGATCACCGGCGCGGGGGTGTCGATCATCAGCTCGATCATCGCATCGAGCTCGTCGGGGCGCTCGGCGCGCAGCCCGACCGCGCCATAGGCCTCGGCGAGCTTGACGAAATCGGGCATGGAGGCGGTGTAGGAGTGGCTGTAGCGCTCGCCGTGCAGCAGCTGCTGCCACTGGCGCACCATCCCCATCCAGCCGTTGTTGAGGATGAAGATCTTGATAGGCAGGTCGTACTGGATGGCGGTGGACATCTCCTGGATCGTCATCTGCACCGAGGCGTCGCCGGCGATGTCGATCACCAGAGCCCCCGGATGGGCGACCTGCACCCCCACCGCCGCCGGCAGGCCATAGCCCATGGTCCCTAAGCCGCCCGAGGTCATCCACCGGTTCGGCGCCTCGAAGCGGAAGAACTGCGCCGCCCACATCTGGTGCTGGCCGACCTCGGTGGTGATGTAGAGATCGCGCCCGCGGGTCAGTTCATAGAGCCGCTGCACCGCGTGCTGCGGCTTGATGGTCGTCGCCGAGGGGGCGTAGCGCAGGCAGTCGCGCGCCCGCCACGTCTCGATCTGCGTCCACCACGCCGCCAGCCGCCCCGGCCGGGGCGGGCGCTGGCCCTTCCACGCCGCGATCAAGGCCTCGAGCACCCGGCCCGCATCGCCGACGATGCCGACGTCGGCCCGCACGATCTTTCCGATCGAGGCCGGATCGATGTCGATGTGGATCTTCTTCGAGGTCGGCGAAAAGGCGTCGAGCCGGCCGGTCACCCGGTCGTCGAACCGCGCGCCGACGGCGATCATCACGTCGCAGTCGTGCATCGCGCTATTGGCTTCGAACGTCCCGTGCATGCCGACCATTCCCAGCCACTTGGGGTCGGCGGCGGGGAAGGCCCCCAGGCCCATCAGGGTCGAGGTCACCGGCGCGCCGGTGAGCGCGGCGAGGGTGCGCAGCGCCGCGCTGGCCGCCGGCCCGGCGTTGATCACCCCGCCGCCGGAATAGATCAGCGGCCGCCTCGCGCCGGCGATCAGGGCGCAGGCCTCGGCGATGAGGCCCGGATCGCCGATCACCCTTGGCCGGTAGTCGTGGATCGACCGCGCCTGATCCGGCGAGGCGTAGGGCGCGCTGGCGAACTGCACGTCCTTGGGGATGTCGATCACCACCGGCCCGGGCCGCCCGCGAGTGGCTATCTGGAATGCTTCGTGAATGATATGCGGAAGTTCTACGGCATTCTTCACCAGATAGTTGTGCTTGGTGCACGACCGGGTGATGCCGACGGTGTCGCATTCCTGGAAGGCGTCGGTGCCGATCAAATGGGTGGGCACCTGGCCGGTGATCACCACCAGCGGGATCGAATCCATCAGGGCGTCGACGATGCCGGTGACCGCGTTGGTCGCCCCGGGGCCCGATGTCACCAGCACCACGCCCGGCCGGCCCGTGGAGCGCGCATAGCCCTCGGCGGCGTGGGTCGCGCCCTGTTCGTGGCGGACCAGGATGTGGCGCAGGCGCGGCTCGTGGAAAAGGGCGTCGTAGATCGGCAGCACCGCGCCGCCGGGATAGCCGAAGAGGTCGGTCACGCCCTGGTCGACCAGGGCGCGCACCACCATCTCCGCCCCGGTCATGATCTCGGCGGCGGCGGCGGTCTGGACGGCGGCGGCGGCGGGAAGGGCGGTCATCGGAAGGGCAGGGTCCGTCGCGAAGGTTAAGGAGGCAAGAAAAAAGGCCCCGGAAGGGACCTTGGGGGACGCGACCGTAGGGCGGCAGGGAGCTCAGTCAGAGCCCCGCCGGTGCGGTCGCGCGAGGATTACGAGGAGCGGGGTCATGGGTTTTGAAGGCGTTGTCCAGATCGGCGGGATTGGTTGCATCCTCCAGCCCGCGCGGTCAAGCGCGTTGAGCTGACTGCCCCTGGCTGGTTGACATTTGTATGTACAAAGCGCATCTCAGCTGGCCCATGGCCGTTACGGTGGATGGTTTCGACTGGGATGACGCTAACCGCGCCAAATGCGGCAAGCATGGCGTCCCCTCCGAGGAGATCGAGGCGATGTTCGCCGTCGAGGTGGGGATCGCGCCCGATCTCGAGCATTCGGGCGACGAAACGCGGTTCATCGCCGTTGGGCGGACCCGAGCGGGCCGACCGATGTTCGTGGCTTTCACGTTGCGAATTCGGGACGGCTTGCGGCTGATCAGACCGGTGAGCGCCCGGTACATGCATGCCAAGGAGATCAGGGAATATGAAGCGTCGCATTCCTGAGCTGACCACCGATCCGGCGGCCGAGGCCTTCATCGACCAGGACCTGTCGAATCTCGACTTCGCGGCGTTCGCGCCCGTGCGCTTCGAATTCCAGAAGAAGGCGGCGCGGGTGAACATGCGCCTGCCCGAGCCATTGTTGGCGGCCGTGAAGAAGAGGGCGGCTTCGCGCGGCATTCCCTATCAGAGGTTCATCCGGGAAACCCTGGAGCGGGCCGTCGCGCCACGGTCGGCGGAGCGCTGACGAACGGGTGCGCTTCCCCGCGTCCGAGAAGCGGGCGCGGCCCGGCGCCCCGGACCGATGTCGCTCAGGCCCTGGACATGCTCGCGGCCGCCGGCGGCGTGGCCGTGTTGGCGGCGCACGGTTGCAGGGTCCACTGGTAGCGCTTCTGGTCGGGCAGCCACGTCCACGCGCCGCATGCGGCGGCCGCAGGCGGCGGCGCGGCGGCCGCCGGCGGATAGAGCGGATAATAGTCGCCCGCCCATCCCGGGCCATACCAGCCCCACCAGCCGGGGCCGCCCCAGAACCACGGCCAGGCGCCGAAGCCCAGGCCGACGAAGAAGGCGCAGCAGTCGCGGTCGCGCCAGCCGCGCTCCCCACGCTCGCCGCGGAAGCCCCGCTCGCCGCGGAAGCCGCGCTCGCCGCGCAAGGCGCCGTGCGGACCGGCCCGCGCGGCGCCGAGGCGTCCGCCGGCCATGGCGCCGCCGCCGATATGTCCTCCCATGTGACCTGCAGCGGCCGCCATCATCGGCGCCGTCGCCAGCGCCACGGCCGCCGTCGCTCGTAGAATCGCTTTCATCGCGACCTCCCGTTCCGGCCCTCGCGGGTCTAATCTAGGCCTGTTGCCCAGGCGATAAAAGAGCCACGCTGCATTCACCCTCGATCACGGAGGCGCCGATCATGAACCCCCACCGGCCGCTGGGCCTCTGCGCCCTGGCCGCCGCCGCCCTGGCGGCCTTCGCTCCGGGCGCGCGCGCCCAGGTCCACAACCTCGCCGATCTCCACGCCGCCCTGCATCTCACCGCCGCCGAGGAGGCCCCGTGGCGCGCCTTCGCCGCCGCCAATGCGCCCGACCCGTCCGATGAGCCGCGCCATCGCGCCGCCGAAATGCTGGCCGCGAACCTGCCGGCGCCGCGGCGCGTCGATCTGGCCATCGCCGTGATGCAGGCGGACCTCACGAGCCTGGAAGCCCGCGGCGCGTCGATCAAGGCCTTCTACGCCGCCCTCACTCCCGCCCAGCAGGCGATCTTCGACAGGGAGACCGCGCCCCGGGGCGAATCGGCCGCCGCCCTGGCCAAGCCCGCCAAATAGGGCCGGCGAGCGCGAGATGAAGCAGACCTATCGGGGTTCCTGCCATTGCGGCCAGGTCCGATTCGAACTCGACGCCGACCTCGATCATGTCCGGGTCTGTGACTGCTCGATCTGCCGCAAACGTGGGGCGCTGATTCACCGCGCGCCGCTCGAGAGCCTGAGGATCCTCACGCCGATCGAGGACCTGACCGTCTACAGCTTTCACACCCATGTCGCGCGGGACTACTTCTGCGCGACCTGCGGCATACTGCCGTTCAGGCGACCGCGCACCGCCGAGAAGGTGTGGGGCGTCAATGTCCGCTGTCTCGAAGGCGTCGATCTCGACGCACTCCCGATCAAACGCGTGTTCGGCAGCAGGCTCCCCTAGCGGCGACGCCGGCAAGGTCATGTCCCGCATCGGCGCCCAGCCTCGTCACCGCCACACCGTCATCCCGGCGGGAGCGCAGCGGAGAGCCGGGACCCAGGGTCCCCGGGCTACGGCGTCTGGATTCGCCACCCCTCGCGGCTTCGCCGATGGCGGACGGGCGCTCTGGGTCCCGGGTCTGCGCGCCGCTGACGCGGCCCTGCGCCCGGGATGACGGTGGAGGTGGAGGTGGAGGTGGAGGGGCTCATCGAGTCGGAATATCCTTTGCGCCGAGGATGGCGATGAACGAACTCGATGGACTGAAGGTTGTGGGCGAGACCGCCGTCGGCTGGTGTGCGGCCACCCCGCCCAACGAATCGGCCGACGAGGAAGGCCGCCCGGTGCTGCGCGACAGGGGCGTCGGGGCCGCCGATCCACGCGCCCCCGCCCGGCGCGCCTGGGATGATCCGCAGGTCTGCGCTCTGCGCGAGCACCTGCGGCGCCATAACGGCGTCGCCGGCCTGGAGATCGTCGCCCCGCACGAGGTCGAGCGGGCGGCGAGGATCTTCTTCCGCGACGGCTACGTCGTCGTCCGCGACCTGCTGGACGCGCCGGCCCTGGAGCGGACGCGCCAGGGCTGCGCCAGGGTCCTGCGCAAGCTCCTGGAGATTCCCGGCGAGGGCGGGCGCAAATATGTCACCGAGTCGCTGCGCCTGCCGCACCGCTACAGCTTCGGCACCGCCTCGGCCTCGCGCGAGCTGCTTCACGACCCGGTGTGGGCGGCCCTGGTCGACCTGCCGGGGGCGAGGCCGATCCTGAAGGCGATCTTCGGCGGCGAGGACTACTGGGTGCTCGGCGCCGGCGGCGATGTCTGCCTGCCCGGGGCCATCGAATACCAGATACTCCACCCCGACCGGCGCGAGACCCACAAGCTGCCGGCGGCCCGGCTGGAGCAGGCCCGGCGCCTGGGCATCGAGCTTCGCACCGCCGAGGGCTCCCAGGAGCTCGAACACCCCACCCGCCAGCTCATCTTCGAGCGCACCCCGCCGATGGTCACCATCAACTTCCTGATGTCGGACCTCACCTTCGACAACGGCCCGATCCGCCAGATCGCCGGCACCCAGGCGCGCCCCGGAAATCCGCCCTCGGCGGCCGACGAACCGGAGTGGATGCGCCTTTCCACCCTGGTCGGAGCGCCCGCCGGCGCCGGCGTCTTCCGCGACAACCGCGCCTGGCACGGGGCGACGCCGAATGTCGGCCGCCAGATCCGCGCCATGCCCAACGTCGAATACGCAGCGCCGTGGCTGGAGGAGTCCGCGTTCGCCCAGACCATGCCGCACGAGATCTGGACCACCCTCTCGGCCCACGCGCAGCGGATCTCCGCCCGCGTCAAGGCGGCCCCGGGCGTCTGGCCCGCCGGCGCCGGCGCCATGCACCCCCTGGTCAGCGGCCGCGCGGCGGCCAAGGCGCGGGGGCGGGGAGGGTAGGGCTCGCGGCCGAGCCGGAAGCCACCGCTCGATCGTCGCTTGGGACTGAGCGCAGCCGCGTTCACGGCGCCCGTTCGTCGAATCCCTTCACCCCTCACCCTCCCACGCCTTCGGCGCAGGCGTTGGCGCCCTCTCCCTCCAGGGAGAGGGTCTCCGTGCGCGGAATCGAACCCTCTCCCTCGAGGGAGAGGGCTCTGTGCAGTTCGCCTCGGGAGGCGTCGACCACCAACGAAAACCCTCTCCCTCCAGCGCCAGGTTTTAAGTGCGCGACATCGAACCCTCTCCCGGAGGGAGAGGGAGGGGCCCGCCGATCCGGCGAAGGCCGGAGGGGCGGGAGGGTGAGGGGTTACGCCGCTTGGGATTGAGCGCAGCGGCGTTCACCGCGCCCGTTCGTCGAATCCCTTCACCCTCAGCTTCCCGCGCCTTTGGCGCCGCCGTCGGCGGTCTCTTCGCTCCGGGAGAGGGGTATGTGCGCCGACCTCGAGCGAGTGGGGAAGAGGGAGTCGGCGACCACCCAGGCGGCGCCGATCAAGGCGAGATTGAGCGCGTTCTCCGCCCAGATCCAATGGCTGGAGGGATCGCCCAGCAGCATCGGCGCGTGCACCAGCGCGGTGAAGGAGGCGTACATGGCGGTCAGCAGGATCGCCGCCAGGCGCGCCCGCACCCCGGTGAGGATCGCCACGCCGGCGGCGATATGGCCAACGCCGGTCGCATAGGCCCAGAACTCCGCCGAAGGCGGCAGCCACTTGGGGACCAGCGGGGCGGTCAGGTTCATGTAGAAGAAGTGCGCGCCGCCGAACAGCACGGCGCAGACCCCGAACGCCACCTGGCCCAGGCGCGTCAGGCGCGCGGCCATAGGCGGATCGATCCTGGCCCGGGCGGCGAAGACGATCAGCGCCGCCGCGGCGATCGCCAGCTGCTCGGCGGCGCCGCTGTAGGAACCGTACTCGGCCGGATGGGCGAGAACCGCCGCGCCGTTGAGCAAAAGGACGACGATCAGCCCATAGTAGGCGCCGAGCGCCGCCGCCCCCCAGGCCGCGGTCCGCCGCCACTGCACCGCCGCGCCGGCGACGAGCATGAAGGCCGCGGCGCCATAGGCGAGGATCGTGCGGTCGGGAAAGGCCTTGCCAACCGGCTGCCCCGGGTCGAAATCCCCCCACGCCAGGGCGACCGCGGCCATGGCCATGACGCCCAGGCCCCAGACCCGCCAGCCGAAGGCCATCGTCGGTTTTTCCGCGGCCATGGCTTCTTCCCCCTCGGTTTTTCGAACATTCAGAAGCGAGCGGCGTCAAGACCGCCCTTCCCCAACTCAACCGTCATGGCCGGGCTTTTGTCCCGGCCACCCATTGCGCGCGAGCGGCGCATTGGCCGCGCCCCCGGGGGCGCGGCCACGATCGGCGGCGGGGTCAATGGATCGGCGGGACGGC
>DATCBS010000026.1:0-66941 GCA_036511715.1 Caulobacteraceae bacterium | reverse complement strand
TATTACGCCGCGCCCAAGGAAAAAATCGGCCCGGCCAGCCTGGGCGAGGTCGATCCGGAGCTGCTCGCCGTCTATGCCAAACTCGGCATCCCCTTGAAGGAGCAGGAAGTCCTGGCCGGCGTGCAGGGCGCGCCGAAATACGCCGTGGACGCGGTGTTCGACAGCGTCTCGGTGGTCACCACCTTCAAGAAGGAACTCTCACAAGCGGGGGTGATCTTCTGCTCCATGAGCGAGGCGATCCGCGACCACGGCGATCTGGTGCGCCAGTATCTGGGCTCGGTCGTCCCCGTTTCCGACAACTATTTCGCCTGCCTGAACAGCGCGGTGTTCTCCGACGGCAGCTTCGTCTATGTGCCGCCGGGGGTTCGCTGTCCCATGGAACTTTCCACCTATTTCCGCATCAACGCCGCCCAGTCGGGCCAGTTCGAGCGCACCCTGATCGTCGCCGACAAGGGCGCCTACGTCTCCTATCTCGAAGGCTGCACGGCCCCGATGCGGGACGAGAACCAGCTTCACGCCGCCGTGGTCGAACTGGTCGCCCTGGACGACGCCGAGATCAAATACTCGACGGTGCAGAACTGGTATCCGGGCGACGCCGAAGGCAAGGGCGGCATCTATAATTTCGTCACCAAGCGCGCGCTCTGCCAGGGCAGGAATTCGAAGGTGAGCTGGACCCAGGTCGAGACCGGCTCGGCGATCACCTGGAAGTACCCCTCCTGCATCCTGCGCGGGGAAAGCGCGAGCGGCGAATTCCATTCCATCGCCATCACCAACAACCGCCAGCAGGCCGACACCGGGACCAAGATGATCCACCTGGGGGCCAACACGCGCTCGCGGATCATCTCCAAGGGAATTTCCGCCGGCCACTCCTCGAACACCTATCGAGGCCTGGTCTCCGCGCACCCCAAGGCGAGAGGCGCCCGCAACTTCACGCAATGTGACTCGCTGCTGATCGGCAAGACCTGCGCCGCCCACACCACCCCCTACATCGAGGCCCGCAACGGCTCGGCGAGGTTCGAGCACGAGGCCACGACCACCCGTCTTTCAGAAGACCAGCTCTTCTACGCGATGCAGCGCGGCCTCGGCCAGGAAGAGGCGGTGCAGCTACTCGTCAACGGATTCGTCAAGGACGTGCTGCAGGAACTGCCGATGGAGTTCGCCGTCGAGGCCCAGAAGCTGGTCGCGATCTCGCTTGAGGGCTCGGTCGGATGACCATCCAAGCCATCGACCATGTCCAGCTCGCCATCCCGCGAGGCGGGGAGGCGCGGGCGCGCGCATTCTGGACGGGGCTGCTGGGGCTCGGCGAGGCGCCCAAACCGGCCGGACTGGCGGGGCGCGGCGGCTGCTGGTTCGAAGGGGCGGGGCTCAAGGTGCACATGGGCGTGGATGACGACTTCAGGGCGGCGCGCAAGGCGCACGTCGCCTTCAAGGTGGATAACGTCGCCCAGCTCGCCCAGCGGGCTCGCGCCGTCGGTTTCGAGGTCGTGGACGATCTGGCCCTCGAGGGCCACGAACGGGTGTTCATCTTCGATCCGTTCGGCAACCGCCTGGAGTTCCTGCAGCCCTTGGAAACACAGTGAAACCAATGCTTTCTATCAAGGATCTGCGCGTCGAGGTGGCCGGCAAGCCGATCCTCGAGGCTCTGAGCCTGGAGATCCCCGCTGGCGAAGTTCACGCGGTGATGGGCCCCAATGGCGCCGGAAAGTCCACCCTGTCCTACGCCCTCGCCGGGCGGCCGGGCTACGAGGTGACCGGCGGCTCGGCGGTCCTGGATGGCGAGGATCTTCTCGCTTTGAATCCCAGCGAACGGGCGGCGCGGGGCGTCTTTCTCTCGTTCCAATATCCCACCGAAGTCCCCGGGGTGCCGGGCCTGACCTTCATTCGCAGCGCGCTCAACGCCCAGCATCGCGCACGCTCCGAACCGGAGGTTTCGGCGCCGGAGTTCCTGAGGCGTGTTCGTGAGCAGGCGGCCATGCTGAAGATCGACTACGAGCTGCTCAAGCGCTCGTTGAACGTCGGCTTCTCGGGCGGCGAGAAGAAACGGATGGAAATCCTTCAGATGGCGCTGTTTTCTCCGCGCCTGGCCATTCTGGATGAAACCGATTCCGGCCTCGACATCGACGCGCTTCGGATCGTCGCCGATGGCGTGAATGCAATGCGGTCCGCCGACCGTTCGATGCTCGTCATCACCCATTATCAGCGGCTGCTGGACTATGTCCGGCCAGATCGTGTGCACGTGCTCGCCGGCGGACGGATCGTTGCCTCAGGCGGCCCGGAACTCGCCCATGCCCTCGAAGCCGAGGGCTACGACAAATACGCCACCGCCGCATGAGTCTTGCCCGCGCCATCGAGACCGGGGACCTCGCCGAACTACCGTCGCGGCGGGACGAGGATTGGCGCTGGACGGACCTGCGCGGGCTGTTGCGGGTCCTGCCGCCGCCGTCGAAGGCGACCGAGGATGCGGCCCCGGCGGGTCCTTTCGCCGGCTTGGCGCAGACCGAGGTGCTGATCGTCAACGGCCGCGGCGAGCGTCGGCTCGTGATTGCACCCGGTGAGCGGCGGATCATGGCGTTGCGGATCATCGCGGCCGCCAATGCCGGCGCGCACGCCTCTCGCCTCGAGATCGACATCGGCGCCGACGCCCAGCTCACGCTCCTGGAAAGCTATGAGGGCCAATCGTCGGATTACGTGGTGGAAACTGATCTGGTCTTTGAGCTCCGCAAGGGTGGCGCACTCGAGCGGGTGGTTCTTGCCCAGGATGCGGCGAGCGCGGTTTCCGTATCCCGGGCCCAGGTCTCGATGAGCCCCGGTTCGAGCTTGTGGCAGACCGTCGCCACCTTCGGCGCCAAACGGCAGCGTCTCGAGACCCAAGTCCGCAACCCCGGGGGCGGCGCTTCGGTCCGCCTCGACGGGATCTACCTGCTCAACGGGCAGCGCCACGCCGACATCACCACCATCGTCGCGCACACCGGCGTCGGTGGCGTGACCGATCAACTCGTCAAGGGCGTCGTTGACGGCCAGGCCCGAGGGGTCTTTCAGGGTCGCATCGTCGTTTCACCCGGCGCCGACCGGACCGACGCTCGGATGGGTCATCATGCGCTCGTTCTCTCGGACCGCGCGGAAGTCGACGCCAAGCCCGAGCTGGAGATCTACGCCGATGATGTCGCCTGCACCCACGGAAATACGGTGGGCGCGCTGGACGAGGAGGCCCTGTTCTACGCCGGCTCGCGGGGAATTCCCGAGCGGGAGGCCCGCGCGATGCTCATCGAGGCCTTCGTCGTCGAAGCGATCGACCGGATCGGCCATGAGGGGGCGCGAGAACGGATCCGGGCTCTTTCGGCGGAGCACTTGAAGGGCTCGTCATGACCTTCGATCCCTCGGCCGCCCGAGCGCAGTTTCCGATCCTGGACCGCGTGGTCAACGGATCGCCGCTGATCTACCTCGACAACGCCGCCTCGGCGCAGAAGCCCAGCGCGGTGATGGATGCGATGACCGGCGCTTCGCGGCGCGCCTACGCGAATGTCCACCGCGGCGTTCACACCCTCGCCAACGAGACTACCGAGGCCTTCGAAGGCGCGCGCGAGAGGGTGCGGCGTTTCCTGGGGGCCGCCAGCGCCGTTGAGATCGTGTTCACCAAGGGCGCCACGGAAGCGATCAACCTGGTCGCCGCCTCATTCGGCGCCGGCCTGCAGGCGGGTGACGAAATCGTCCTCACCCAGATGGAGCATCACGCCAACATCGTGCCCTGGCACTTCCTGCGCGAGCGCCGCGGGGTGGTCCTGAAGTTCGCGCCGGTGACCGACGACGGCAGCATCGACCGCCAGGCGTTCTCGGCCCTTCTTGGGCCACGCACCCGTCTGGTCGCCGTCAGCCACATGTCCAATGTCCTGGGCACGGTCAACCCGGTCGCCGAACTCATCGCGGAAGCCCATCTGGCCGGGGCCCGGACGCTCATCGACGGGGCTCAGGCAGTGGTCCACTTCGGCGTCGATGTTCGCGCGCTGGATGCCGACTTCTACGTCTTCTCCGGGCACAAGCTCTATGGGCCCACGGGAATCGGGGTTCTCTACGGCAAGGCCGAGCTGCTGGCGCAAATGCCGCCCTATCAGGGCGGCGGCGAGATGATCGAACAGGTGAGCGAGGCGGCGGTGACCTATGCAGAACCGCCGCACCGCTTCGAAGCGGGCACCCCGCCGATCCTGGAGGCGATCGGGCTTGCGGCCGCGATCGACTGGCTGGAAGGCTTCGACCGCGAGTCGGTGGCCATCCACGAGCACGCACTCTACGCCAGGGTCAAGGAGCGGCTGAACGGCGCCAACTGGATCACCGAAATCGGCACGGCGGCGGGGAAGGGCGCGATCTTCACCTTCGCCATGGAAGGCGCGCATGCCCACGACGTCGCCCAGATCCTCGATCGTTACGGAATAGCGATCCGCGCGGGCACGCACTGCGCCGAGCCGCTGATGCGGCGCTTCGGCCTGACCTCCAGCGCGCGCGCCTCCTTTGCCCTATATAATACCCTGGCGGAGGCCGATTCCTTCGTCGATGCGCTCAACAAGACCCGGACCTTCTTTGCCTGATGGACGACGCGAGCCCCACCACCGTGCCCACCTCGGCGCTCTCACAGAGCGAACTGGACGCGCTGACCGACCAGCTCGTCGAGAAGCTGAAGACGGTCTACGACCCGGAAATCCCGGTCGACATCTATGAACTCGGCCTGATCTACAAGGTCGACGTTTCCGACGACAAGGCCGTGGCGATCGACATGACGCTCACTGCGCCTGGCTGTCCGGTGGCCGGCGAAATGCCCGGATGGGTCCGCGATGCGGTGCTGCAGATCGCCGAGATCAAGGACTGTTCGGTGAATCTCGTTTTCGAACCGCCCTGGGATCCGTCCCTGATGAGCGATGAAGCCAAGCTCGAATTGAATATGTTCTGACACGTATGGAAGCCACGGTTCAAATCTCCGGACGCCGCCCGCGGCCAAAGGTCGTCACCTTGAGCGACGCGGCCGCTGCGCGGGTGCGCGAGATCCTCGCCGGCGCCGATCGGCCCTACAAGGGACTGCGGGTAGGGGTGAAGAACGGCGGCTGCGCCGGTCAGGAATACGTTCTCGAATACGCCAGCGCCGCCGATCCCCTCGACGAGGTGGTGGAGGACAAGGGCGTGACCGTCCTCATCGAACCCAAGGCCGTGCTGTTCCTGATCGGCACCGAGATCGACTATGAGGAAAGCCGCCTCGCCTCCAAGTTCGTGTTTCGTAATCCCAACCAGACCGACGCCTGCGGCTGCGGCGAAAGTGTCACCATAAGCCCGGCCCCAAGAGCCGAGTAGGCGGCCTTCCGCCCACGAGGAGCGCGGCGGCGCCCTGCCTATTTCCCGCGCGGCCCTCAGCCCGCCTCGCGGATCGTGTCGCTGCGCGTGATCCGATCGCGCCCGCCGCGTTTGGAGACATAGAGCGCGGCGTCGGCGCGACCCATGACCGACTCGGCGGCTTCGCCGGGCCAGCGTTCGGCGAAGCCCGCCGAAAGGGTCACCGAGCCCAGGTCCTCGTCGGTGGAGCGTCGGCGGAGCGTGCGCGATGAGACCCCCTGGCGGATGGAGCTAAGGACCCGCTCGATCTGGCCGGGACTCTCGCCGGAAAACAAGATCGCGAACTCCTCGCCGCCATAGCGCGCCGCGAAGCGCGGAGGAGCGGCGAGCCTGCCGATCACGCTGGAAACGAACCGCAACACCTGGTCGCCGGTCTGGTGACCCCAGGTGTCGTTGAATCGCTTGAAATTATCGACGTCGAGAACCGCCACGGATACGGTCACCTCTCCGTGATCGGCGGTTTCCTCCGAGCACAGACGGCGAAGTTCGGTGTCGAAGGCCCGGCGATTGGCGAGGTTGGTGAGACCGTCGGTGGAGGCGTCCTTGCGCACCTGATCGAGATCTTCCTTGAGGCGTGCGACCTCCCTGGCGGACTCAGCCAGGCGCGTGTCGAGCCAGCGGTTCTCGCTCTGCGCCTTGCGGGTAGCGGTGGTGAGAGTGTCGACAACCAGGCGAAGGCCGGGACTGGCGGCGGGCTGTTCGAGTTCGCGGCCGGCGGCGGCGAGGGTTTGGCCATAGGAACGCGCCGACTGGCCGGCGGTGCGCACGGCGCCCGAGACCGACGCCAGTTCGCGGGTCAGAGCGTCACCGGCGTCGAAGATCTGCTCCTTGAGCCTCCCCCGCGGCAGGAAGGCCGCGGCGAGTTCCTCGGCGACGGTGTCGGTGATCGCGGCCCCCGACTGCAGCAGCCGATCGATCTCGACCGCCAGAGGACCCCTGGGGTCGGAGACGAGTTGGAGCCAGAGCTCGATGTTGAGGGCGGTGGGCCAGACCTTGGCCGCTTCCATCAAGTCTATGGCGGCCCGGGCGACCTCATAGGCCCTGGGACCGCGAAGGTTGGTCTCCACCTCGCCGGCCATCTTCAGTCTTCCTCGTCACGAGGGCGGGGAAACGCGCCGCCGCGCCCATCGGGAGAACAAGACTACGCGGCGAAATCAAACGAGGCGTTAACCATGACCAAGTCTGCGTTCGCCTTCTCGGCCGCCAGGGCAGGGCAATGCCCGTTAGGAGCGCGGTTCGCCTGGCTGGGTCGGAGGGCGCGTCAGGAACGCGGGCGTGTCGGCGCCGAACCCGATCACATCACGTTCGCCGCGAGATTCGGCGCGCGCCGCTGGCGCGACGGCGGGCTGCGCCTCGTCGGCCGCGGCCGGTCTCGCCGGCGATGCGGGCGCCTGCGCCTGAGCCGGGCGTCTCTGCGCGCGGCCGCCCCGACGCCTCGGCGTTCTGGCGCGCGATGGGGCCTCCAGGGTGCGAACTGGACTCTCGCTCGCCTGCGCCACCTCCGGGAGCGGTTCCATCGAGGCGACGGAAGTCTCCGATGCCGGCCGGCCCCGGCCACGGGCGTCGCCATCCCTGCCGCTGGGCCTTGAGCGGCGCTGCGCACCCTTGGGGCGGGTGTCGCGGCCGGCCGAACTCCAGTCGACGTCCAGCGTGACTTCGTCCGGCGCCGCGCCGATCAGGCGGACGACCTTGTCCAGGGCGCGCCCATCGGCCGGGGTCACCAGCATGAAGGTCTCGCCGCTCTTGCCGGCCCGTCCAGTGCGCCCGATCCGGTGAACGTAGTCGTCCGCGTGGTGGGGCACGTCGTAGTTGAAGATGTGACTGACATCGGGGATGTCGAGACCGCGCGCCGCGACGTCGGAAGCTACCAGAAGCTTGAGCTCGCCCTTTCGAAAGGCGTCGAGAGTACGGGTTCGCATGCTTTGATCGAGGTCGCCGTGGATAGGCGACGCATCGAACCCGTGGCGCCTCAGCGACCTGGCGACGATGTCGACCTCGGTCTTGCGGTTGCAGAAGACGATCCCGTTGCGCACATCGGCGGCGCCGACCAGGGTTCTCAGCGCCAGCCGCTTGATCCCGGGCTCTGCCGAGGGGACCTTGACGACATGCTGGGCGATATTGTCGGCGGTGGTCGCCGGGCGCGACGCTTCTATGCGCACCGGATCGTTGAGGAACTGTTTGGTGAGTCGGGTGATTTCAGGCGGCATGGTCGCCGAGAAGAACAGCGTCTGCTTCTTGATCGGGGTCAGCTTGAAGATCCGTTCCAGGTCGGGGATGAAGCCCATGTCGAGCATTCGGTCCGCCTCGTCGACGACCATGATCTGGACGCCGGTGAGGAGGAGCTTGCCGCGCTCGAAGTGATCGAGCAGCCTTCCTGGCGTGGCGATGAGAACATCGACGCCGCGATCCAGCTTCATCTCCTGGTCGCCGAACGACACCCCGCCGATGAGCAGCGCCCACGAGAGCTTCTGACCCTTGGAATATTTGTCGAAGGACAGGGCCACCTGGTCCGCGAGTTCACGGGTCGGCTCGATGACCAGAGACCTGGGCATGCGCGCCTTGGAGCGGCCGGCGACCAGATGATCGATCATCGGCAGGGTGAAGGCTGCCGTCTTACCGGTTCCGGTCTGGGCGATGCCCAGGATATCGCGGCGGGCGAGGGCGACCGGGATCGCCTGGGCCTGGATCGGCGTCGCGGTGGTGTAGCCGGTGTCGGCGACCGCCTGAAGGGTCGGGGCGCTCAGCCCCAGGCTGGAAAATTCTGTCATGCCTTGAAGGAAACGAGCGGGCGAAGGATCATCCGGCGCGAAAGATGCGCGCTCGAACCCTTCCGCTTCGACGCGCGGAACATAGGGTCTCGAAGTGTCAAGTCAATGACGGACAGGGCGTGGAGGCTCGGAGCGTTGGGAGCGAGCTGCGTCGCAGCGGCTCTGCTTCCCGCGCTGCTCGCCGCGCCGGCGTCGTGTGCGACGCTCCCGAACGGCGCCGATGCTCTGTTTAGAGCGGCTGTGGCTAAGGCGTTCACTTCTTCTGGAGTTCCCGGACTCACGATTGCGGTGGCGTCTCGCGAGCGGATCGAAATCTTCCTGGCTGTCGGGCGCCGCCGCCAGGACGGTTCGGCCCGGGTCGAACTTGACGATCCCTTTCACCTCGCCTCGATGACCAAACCGATGACCGCGACGATGATCGCGACCCTGGTTGACGACGGCTCATTACGTTGGGACGAAACCGTCGCCGAGGCGTGGCCGGCGGAAGCGGCGCGGATGAACGCCCGAGCCGCCAGGATCACCCTTATCCAGCTCCTGGAACACCGCTCCGGCTTGGCCGCCTTCACCGACCTTGCGGAGATCGCCGCGGCGCCGCGCTTCGCCGGCGACGCCAGAGCCCGGCGCGCTGCCTTCGCGGTTTGGCTTCTACGTCGCGAGCCGAGGTTTCGAGCCGGCGAGGTCCACTACTCCAACGCGGGCTACGGTCTGGCGGCCGCGATGGCGGAACAGGTGACCGGCCAGGGTTGGGAGACCTTGATGCATGGGCGACTCTTCGACCCGTTGCAGATGCGGACTTGCGGTTTCGGCTGGCCCGCCGCGCGCAATCCCGCCTGGCCGAGCGGCCATCGATATCGGCCGCCGAGATTCGAGGTCCACGATCTGGCTGACGGCTATCGCGTGCGGGCGATCCTGGCGCCGGCCGAGGACGTCTCGTGCAGCGGCGCCGACCTTGTGCGGTTCGGCCGCGCATGGCTGCTCGGGCTTGACGGCGAGCCGGGCGTGGTGAGACCCGAGACCCTTCGGGCGATGGTCGCCGCGCCGGTCGACGGCGTCGCCGTGGGGTGGATGGTGGGCGCAGGCGCGATCTACCACCCGGGCGGCGCTGGCACGTTTCATGGCGTCTTGCTCGTCGCCCCGGGTCGCGACGTCGCGGTGGCCGCGATAGCCAACGCCGGTCAGGGGCGTGATGGATCCGAACTGATCAAGCGGTCGATGCAGGCAGCCCTGGCCGCCTACGGCCGGCCCGCCCCGGCGCGCTCAGGCGCCGCCGATCCGTCCCGCTGAGCCAGGCGGGCTGGCGCCTCGGGATCACGCGATCGAGATATCCTCGGCCTTCGCCTACGGCGCGACCCATTCCTCGAGGTTGATGTATTGGAACTGTTGATCGTTGTCCGGCGCCGATCCGCATCTGGCGGCGAAGGTGGACCCCTGCGACACCGCGACCTTCACGTGGTCGCCGGGTGAGAGAATGAGGGCCAGATCCCGGTTGGCGGCGTTTCTGCCGGGCCGCAGCGCGACCCAGCGGGTCTGGCCGGAGCATTTACCCGTGAAATTGGCCACGCCGTTGAAGTTTTCCGTCGTGTGCCGCACCGGCGCCGGCCTCGAAAATGAGCCTTTGTCGTCGCAACCGAGCTTCTCGCCGCAGGCTTCGAAGGCGCGCCCGACCGGATTGAGCCCCTGTTCGCCCTGAAGTTCCTGGCCGGAGTTGTGGCACGCCGAGCAGGGGAGGCCGGTCTGTTGCTTGAATAAGGGAGTGGCGGCGGCGGTGCGCGGCCAGGCGACCAGGGCCAGCAGAAAGACCGCGGCGAACGCCGCGATCGGGCCGGCAAACTTCAAACCCAAGCCCATGACCCGCGCCCCCTTGAGATTTCCAGCCGCGGCGCCCTCTCCTTGAGATCACGGAAGAGGGCGACGAAGCATCGACACGATTAACCTAGCCCGAGTTTTCGGAAGCAACAAGCCTATCGGACTTTGGCGAAGCCAAGCCCGAGCCGGCGGACTGAGCCAGTTTTTCCAACCGCTTCGGGGCGCGCCCGCCGTGGGGACGCGGCGAAGTTCAGGCGATCGCTGGGAGCAGCGCCGCGCCCTTCGGTCCGGAACGTCCGGGCGCGGTCTCGCGCATCAGCATCATGGCGACCAGCCCGACCGCGACCGCCCCGGCCATGTACCAGGCGGGCGCAAGCGGATCGCCGGTGGCGCGAATGAGCCAGGTGATCGCGAACTGGGTCGTTCCGCCGAAGGTCGAGATCGCCAGGGCGTAGAGAGTCGCCAGGGCGCCCGAACGCACGCGCCTTGGCAGAGACTCGGTGATTGTCACCAGCACCGAGGCGCTGGCGATCGCGCCGGGGATCGTCAGCACCGCCGTGGCGCCAAAGAGGGCCACGCCGGTGCGGAAATGGGTGATGACCCAGAAACACGGAAAGACCGCGGCCAGGAGGATGGCCCATGGCGCGATCATCACCCGCTTGCGCCCGAAGCGGTCCGAGAGCCAGCCGCCGAGCGGGTCGAAGAGGACGCCACAGAGACCCACCGTGACCGTCGCCCCGAAGGCGAGGTTCGCAGCCATGTGCAAGGTCGCGCTGGCGTAGGTGGTCATGTAGCTCATGACGTAGGTGGCGATGGTCCCCGCGCCGAGCATCGCCAGGGCGAGGGCCGCGACGCGCGCATAGGGGCGAAGTCCGGACGGGCCGAGGTCGGCCTCCACCACGGCGCCCTCGTGAAGAGTCTCGTTGAGTCTGCCGCGCATCATCAGGCCGAACGGGACGATGGCCGCGCCGACCATGAAGGCGATCCGCCACCCCCACTGATCGAGGCCCCGGGCGTCGAAAATGTTGGCGAGGGCAAGGCCGATGAGTCCGGCCGCCAGAACCGCCGCGTCCTGGGTGGCGTACTGGAGCGAGACAAAGAATCCGCGCCGCGCCGGCGGGGCGGCCTCGATGAGATAGGCGGTGCTCGGCCCCACCTCGCCGCCGAGGGCGAAGCCCTGAAGCAGGCGGAAGGCGATCGCCGCAATCGGGGCGGCGATCCCGATCGCGGCATAGGAGGGGGTGAGGGCGAGGCCGACGATGGCGAAGCCCATCAGAGCGAACGAGAGGATCATCGCCGGCTTGCGCCCGACCCTGTCGCCCATGGTCCCGATGACCACAGCCCCGATCGGCCGGGTGACGAACCCCGCCCCAAACGTCGCCAGGGACGCGAGCAGGCTCGTCGAGGCGTCGTGGGAGGGAAAGAAGGTCCGCCCGATCTGGGCGGCGAAGAAGGCGTAGGTCAGGAAATCGTAGAACTGCAGCGCGTTGCCGATGACCACCGCCGCGACGTGGCTGACCGGCAGGCGCGGCGTTTCGCCCACCGCGCTGACGCCACTCTTGGTCGCGGTCGCGTGCGCCATGCCTCGCCCCTGCTGGATGTAGCCCAGCCCATGAGGCTGACGCGGAAGGGCCAAGTCAAGCCGCGCCCTGACGTTCGCCGAAAGGCGCCTAGCTAGCGTGCATGCGATTCACTTATCGCGCGGGGGGGCCAAACCTAAAGGTCGAGATCCGCTCTCGCGAATTCGGCGTTTTCCTGGATGAAGCGGAAGCGGAGTTCGGGCTTGCGGCCCATCAAGGTTTCGACGCGCTCTTCGACCGCCGCCTCGTTTTCCGGAAGGGTTACCCGGGCCAGGGTCCGGGTCTTCGGATCCATGGTTGTTTCCTTGAGCTGCGCGGGCATCATCTCCCCCAGGCCTTTGAAGCGGCCGATCTCGGGCTTGCGGCCCTTGAAGACGGTGGCGATCAGTTCGTCGCGGTGCGCCTCATCCCGAGCGTACTCGGTCTTGCCGCCGTGGCTGAGGCGAAACAGCGGCGGCAGGGCGAGGTAGAGCTTCCCCGAGCGGATCAGGCCCGGCATGGTCCGGTAGAAGAAGGTGATCAACAGCGAGGCGATGTGCGCCCCGTCGACGTCGGCGTCGGTCATGATGATGATCCGCTCATAGCGCAGATCCTCGTCGCGATAGCGCGGGCCGCCCGCCGTCCCCAGGGCGAGCGTAAGATCGGCCAGCTCCTTGTTGGCGCCGGACTTGTCGGCTGTGGCCGAGGCGACGTTGAGGATCTTGCCGCGCAACGGGAGGATCGCCTGGGTGCGCCGGTCGCGCGCCTGCTTGGCCGATCCGCCGGCGCTGTCGCCTTCGACGATGAAGAGCTCGGTGCCGTCCGCGGCCTGCCCAGAACAGTCCGCCAGTTTGCCTGGCAGGCGAAGCTTGCGGGTCGCCGAGGCCCGGGCGACCTCCTTGTCCTTGCGCCGCCTCAGCCGCTCGTCGGCGCGCTCGACGACGAACGCCAGGAGGCCGCTGGCCGCCTTCGGCTGTGCGGCCAGCCAGTGGTCGAAGGGATCGCGCAGGGCGGTCTCGACCAGGCGCTGGGCGTCGGCGGAGGAGAGGCGCTCCTTGGTCTGGCCCTGGAATTCCGGGTTCCTGACGAAGACGCTGATCAGGGCCCCGGCCTGGGCGATCACGTCGTCGGCGGTGATGAGGGCGCCGCGCTTTTCATTGGTGAGTTCGGCGTAGGCCTTGAGCCCGCGGGTGAGGACAGCGCGCAGTCCCGCCTCGTGGGTTCCGCCCTCCGGGGTGGGGACGGTGTTGCAATACGAGCGCATGAAGCCATCGGCCTCGCCGAACCCGGCCGCCGTCCATGCCACCGCCCACTCGACGGCGCCGGCCTCGCCCTGGCGCTCGACGCGCCCGGCGAAGGCTTCGGGGGTCACTGTCTGGGCCCCCTGGAGGGTCTCGGCCAGGAAGTCCGCCAGTCCGCCCGGGAAGTGGAAGGTCGCCTCGGCGGGCGTCTCGTCGGCGATCCGCTCGAGAGCGCAGCGCCAGCGGATCTCGACGCCGCGGAAGAGGTAGGCCTTGGATCGAGCCATCCGGTAGAGGCGGGCCGGGCGGAACGCCGCTTCGACCCCGAAGATCATCGGGTCGGGGGTGAAGGTCAGCGCCGTGCCGTGCCGACGGCTGGGGGCGAGCTGTTCGAGCCTCGAGGTCGGACGGCCGCGCGAAAAGGTCTGGCGCCACTCGAAACCGTCGCGCCACGCCGTGACCTCGACCGCTTCGGAGAGGGCGTTGACGACGCTCACCCCGACGCCGTGCAGACCGCCGGACGTCTCGTAGGCCTTGCCGGAAAACTTCCCGCCCGAATGCAGGACGGTCATGATCACTTCGAGCGCCGACTTCCCCGGGAACTTGGGGTGCGCATCGACCGGCATGCCGCGACCGTCGTCCTTCACCGTCAGCGCGCCATCCGCGCTCAACGAAACCTCGATCACCCGCGCATGGCCCGCCACCGCCTCGTCCATGGCATTGTCGAGCACCTCGGCGAAGAGGTGATGCAGGGCCCGCTCGTCGACGCCGCCTATGTACATGCCCGGTCGCTTGCGGACCGGCTCCAGGCCCTCCAGGACCTCGATGTCCTTGGCGGAATAGGCGTTTGGCCGATGCGCCGGCGCCAGGGCGTCGTCGAAGAGCGAGGCTTGGGCGGCCTTGGGCATGGCCCTGGTTCTACCAGCGATTCGATGCCGGTGGGTGAACGGTGCGAGCGCCGCCGCGGCCTATTCCTGGGCGACGAAGGCGCGCATCTGGCGAGCGGTGCGCAGGACGTGGCGGCGCTTGATCGGCGCGGCGAGGAAGCGGTTCGCCGCCGAAAAGAGGATCGGCGCGTTGCGCGGCGAAGCCGCCGCCAAGGCTTTGGCCGCCATCAGGGTCTTGATGAGGTGGGCCGAGATGATGAAGCCGGCCTGCCCGTGGTCGAAGAGGCGCGCGGTCGCGACCGCCAGGAAGGCGTCGGCATCGCCAACCATGAAGGGACTGACGTCGAGAACGGGATCGAGATAGGCGGCATTGCGGCCGACGAAACAGGCGAGTTGGAGCAACACCGCCGGCCACAGCTCGGGGGCGACCCGCACTGCCATGCGCCCGGCGTCCGCGAAGGTCAGGGCGTGGGTGAAATCCAGCCAGCCGACATTGTCGGCGATCTTGTTCTTGGTGCTCACCAGCCGGTCGGCGTCGACGTGCAGCAAGGTCCAGGCCGAGGCCTCGAGCAGAACTTCGAAGATCGCCTCGGGCGGGTGGCTGGCGCTCCATTTTCCGACCACGGCCATCGCCGACTTCGCCGAGAGGTTGCGCAGCGCGAGGGCCGTGAGCGGCGGCGAGCCCGCGGCCGGCCGGCCCCAGGCTTCGAGGCGCGCGCGGTAGTCCCGAAACTCCGGCAGCAGGTCTTCGCGTCGGGCGTAGACAAGGCTGCGCGCCAGCAGACTGAGCAGGGTCTCGGCGGTCGCGGGGCCGAGGCGCCGGGCGAGGGCGGCGGTCTTCACGGCATAGATCAGGGAATGGCCGAAGTCGGCGTAATGGGCGAGGGCGGCGCGGAGGAGGCTTGGCAAGAGATCGCCGACCGCGATGCCCGCGCGAACGGCCCCGCGCAGGGCGGCGACTGCGCCGATTTCGTCCTCCGCCTCGATGGCGGCCAGGAAGGCAGGCTCGCTCCATGGCGCCTCGAGGGTGGGCGAGGGAATGAGAGTCTGGCGGCCACGCGCATCGTCGGCGATGTGGCCGAGGATTTCGCCAAGCGCAGCGAGCCTTTCGTCGGCCCGGCCCCTGTGACTGTCATGCAGCGTCAGCCAGTCGGGCGCGGCGGCCAGGGCGTGGGTGGTTCCGAACTCCAGACGCCCGGCCGCCCACTCCACTGCTTCGCTCACCGCCTCCGCGCCATCCGCGCCAAGGGCGATGAGGCGCGCGGTCTCGCGCACCAAACGTTCCTGATCGCCGTCCTCGAGCGCGCGGTGCAGGCCGGCGAGAACGCGCTCGCGTCGCTCGCGTGGGTCTTCGGCGGTCAGGTCGAGCAGAACCCTGCCGGCCTCGACGCGAGCGGGGAAGCGGCGAAGGCGGTCGCCGCCGACCAGGGTTCGGCCGTCGGCGAGATCGAACTTCCAGTTGTGCCAGTTGCAGGTCAGCACGCAGCCGTCGCTCAACACCCCTTCGCTCAAGGGATAGCCCTGGTGGGGGCAGCGGTTGGCGCAGGCGAAGACGCCCTTGTCGGTGCGCATAACCAGGATCTGCCGTCCATCATGGCGGACGACAGCCCTGCCCCTGGCTTCGAGGCAGTCGAGGCCGATGACATCAGTCCAGCCCATCACCGATCCTCTGACTGGCGCGCCGCCGGAGAGATCCTGTAGGCGCAGCGGCGCGCGCCGGCGAGAATGTGGTCCGTGCGCTCGACGGCCACGTGCGGGCCGAGGACCTCTTGGAACACCTCGAGTTCGGCCCGGCAGAAACCCTGGCATGCGGCCGCAGCGGCGCAGATGGGGCAATGATTCTCGATCAGGAGGTAATCCTCCCCATCGGCGCGCCACTCGGCCATGTAGCCCTCGCGCGTGCGGATCGCGGCGAGGCGGGCGATGCGTTCGGGAAGGGTTGCGGCGCCCTCGATCTCGGCGGTGTAGGCCAGTCGGGATTCACGCTCGCGGGCCGACACGATGCGGTCGAGAGCCGCCGGTCCCAGTTCGGACCGCACGGCCTCTATGAGACGCACGGCGAGTTCCGCGTGTGCATCTGGAAACCGGGCCTGGGCTTGGGGGGTCAGCCCCCATTGGCGTGACGGGCGGCCGACCTTCCCAGCCGTCACCGCCGCGAGCACCATCCCATCGCGGTCGAGGCGATCGAGTTGCTGGCGCGCCGCCTCGGGGGTGATCGCCAGAGCCTGGGCGAGCTGCGCGGCCGTCTGTGGCCCGCGTCGCTTGATCAGGCCCAGCAGCCGATCCGGAGCAGCGGCAGGAATGTTATCCAAGGCCATGCTTTGATAATTGCACGGGCCGATGGCCGCTTTCAAGCCGGCTGAGACGATCTATTGTTCGAACTCGAGGAGACCTGACGATGGCGAACACCAGTGGTTCAGCGGACGCGGCAAGGTCGGTCACCAACGTCGCGAGCGGCTTTCAGCTGGAGATGCGTGATCCTGGGGTCATGGTGGTCACTCTCGCGCGGCCGGAGCGGCTCAACGCCCTCACCCAGGCGATGAAGCGCGATCTCATCGAGCTCATGAGCCGGGTCCAGATGGACGAGGCGGTGCGTGTGGTCGTGTTCACCGGCGAGGGCAGGGCCTTCTGCTCGGGCGACGACCTGGGCGCCTACGCGAGGGCGGCGCCGGCGACGGTCCCTGCCATCGGCGCCGGCCACGGCACGCCCATCGGCACCGCCAATGCCCTGCGAATCTATTCCCAGGGTCTGAACACCGCGGTGCGCGACCTCGACAAGATCACCATCGCCGCGGTCAATGGACCGGCGATCCAGACTGGACTTTCGCTCGCCCTGTCGTGCGACTTCCGGATCGGTTCGACCAGCGCCCGCCTCGGCAGCGCCACCCTGCGCTTCGCGCTTCTGCCGGATGAAGGCGGACACGCCCTGCTGGTGCGGAACCTCGGTTTGGCCGGGGCGCTCGACTTCATCCTGCGCAAGCGCATCGTCGGGGCCGAGCGGGCGCTGGCCCTCGGCCTTCTGAACGAGGTGACGGCGCCGGAGGACCTCATGTCGTGCGCCCTGGCCTTGGCCGAGGAGATGGCGCAAGGCCCGCAGGTGGCGCTGCGGATGCTCAAGCGTTCGATCTACAATGCCGCGGAATCGAGCTTCGCCCAGGCTCTCGACGATATCGCCGCGCGCACCGCTATCACCGACCATCACCCTGACGCTCGCGACGGCGCCCGCTCCTTCGCCGAGAAGCGCCCGCCGAAATTCAATGCCTGGCTCGAGGCGAAGGGCGAGGGGAGTTAGACGCCTTCATCGACCTTGCGCCTAGCCCCGCGCCAGCTCCAGGATCTCCACGACGTCGTCCGGTCCGGTGATCGGGCGGGGGTTCGAGCGGATGCCGCGATCACTCATGGTGTGCTCGGCGATGGCGCGGAACTGGTCGGGGCGGATGCCGACGGCCGCGAGGTTGGTGGGGAGACCCAGGGCCTGGGCCAGATCCTTCACCGCCTGCGAGGCGGAAAGATCAGCTCGGCCCAGCAGCTCGGCCACCAGCTTCTGGCGCTCCGGGGCCACGGATTCGTTCCAGCCCAGGACCGCCGGCAAGGTGACGCAGGAGGTGAGGCCATGGGGAACGCCGTAGGTCCCGCCCAGGGTATGACCGATCGCATGGCTTGCCCCAAGGCCCCGACCCGACGCGGCGCCGGCCATCGCCAGCCACATCCCGATCTGGCACTGGAGGCGCGCGTCGAGATCGGCGGGTCGGTCTCTGGTCGCCGGCAGGCCGCACGTCAAGCCCTTCAGACCTGCTTCGGCCAGTGCGTCGGCAAAGGGCGAGCGCAGCGGATTGCAGAGCTGTTCCACCGCGTGGTCGACCGCCTTCATGCCGGTAGAGAGCCAAAGGCGGGGCGGGGTTGAAATGGTCATGGCGGGGTCGAGCACGACAGCGCGCGGGACGATCAGAGGGTGGGCGTAGCCCTCCTTCACCCGCCTGGCAGTGTCGGTGACGCCGGCGAACGGCGTGAACTCCGCGGCGGAGAGGGTGGTCGGCACGGCGATCATGCGGACGCCGGGGGTGAGCTCTGAGGTGTCCAACCGGTCCGGACCGCGTCCCGCGCGCCGAGGGCCGAGGTCCTCACTCCGTTCGACGCCGGCCCAGAGAGCGAGCTGCATGACCTTGGTCGCGTCGATCACCGAGCCGCCACCCACGGCGACCAGAAGATCGGCGCGGAGCAGCCGCGCCTCCGCGGCGCCGGCGATCACGCCTTCGCGGGGCGAATGGGCGGCGATGTCCGAGAACACCCCGACGCAGAGCGGCCCGACGTCCTTGGCCAGGCGGGTGACCAGACCCCCGGGGCCAGTCAAGGACGCCGTACTGGCGATCATCAGCCGTCGCACGCCGAAATCCGCGGCCAGCCCGATCAGGGCTTCCGCCACTGGCCGGCCATAGACCACCTGCTCCTGCACGCTGCCCCGGTGGCTTCCGCTCAGCATTGGGTCAAGCTCAGCACGCCCAGTCTCTCCTCGACAGCCGCTACACCGAGTCTGAAACCGCGTGCGGCGCGGCCTGGGTCGCCGCCGGAGTCTGGATCAGCTCGATGACATAGCCATCCGGATCCTTGGCGAGGCCGATGTGGGCGCCGCCCATGCCCTCGACAGGCGCGGCCTCGCGGGTGATCTCGAGGCCCTCGGCGCGGATGGCCTCGATCAGTCCTGCCGGGTTGGTGACATAGAATACCAGCTTGACCGGGTTGTCCCTGTAGCTGCGCCGTGAGCCGTCGGTGTAGTGCATCAGGATCACGGCGCTTCGCCCTTCGTGCGCCAGGACGATCTCATCCATGTCGTCGAGCTTGAAGGTTTGGGTCTGCTTCATACCGAGCACCCGACTGTAGAAGTCCGTGGAGCGGCCAAGATCGCTGACGCCGATGCCGACGGCGGTGAGAAAGTCCGGTGATCGCATGGAGGGCGCTCGCGTGAGGGTTGGGGGGCTGCGCGGACACCCTACCGGGAACTCCGAGAAAGGCGACCGTCGCGCGGCGCGTGACCGCCCGCCTTCTGTGGCGAACATGTCGGACTGTCCGCCCCCCCGAGGATGTGTTCCACTGACAGGGGTGGACGGCCACGGAGGCGGTGATGGGTGACGAGCGCGGCATCCCTGTCTGGACTTACGAGCGACGGTTCGTGTTCGACCTTCCCCTGGAACGCGCCTGGGCCTTGTTCACGGATCCCGCCGAGACGCGCGCGTGGCTACTGCCGTTCGAAGAAAACGACGATGGCGAAATGCAGGCGACCATCGACGGCCAGAAGCCCGTGGAGTTTTCGGTCCTCGAGATCGATCGCCATCGCCGCATCGTCTCGGCGATGTCGGGCGGCAATGTTCCTGGGCGAGTGGAGACCACCACCGCTTTCGCCGAGACTGGCAAGGGCTCGGAAGCGACGATGACCCACCGCGGTTACGGCGATGCGGTCGACTGGGAACGCTTCGGGGGCTCATTCGCGGCCGGCTGGGACGAGGCGACGACCGACCTCATGGCCTATGTGCGCACAGGTGTGAAACTGCCTCGGCACATCGACGATCATCGGGCGAGCATCGCCGCATGGCCTGTTCGCCGGGACTGGGGAATTGAGCTCGTCGATGTCTTCCCAGGCGGTTTTGCCGACCAGACGGGGATGAAGGCCGGCGATATCCTGCTCAAGCTCGGCCGGATGGGGGTCTACAGCATCGCCGATGTCTGGGCGTTCACCAGGGCGCGCGCAGCGGGCGAGGAGGTCGAGGCGGCGTACATCAGGGACCGGAGCCTGCACACCGGAATGGGTCGACTTTCGCGGTTCGAGGACTTCGGAGAGTAGAGCGCGTCGCGCCGGCACGAAGAACAATTCCGCGGCTGAATCGCCTCCGGCGCGGAAATTCCGCATTCCCGCGAGTGGCTTTGCGTCGGCGCCATCGTTATGTAGGCTGACTACATAACGAATCTCGGGGGCGCCATGGGGGACGTCAGCGAAACCGCGCCGCGAGCGCGGGCGACCACGGGGGCCGATGCCGGGTCGCACGTGGGGCGCGCATACCTCCGTTCGCGGGACAAGCGGTGGTGTTCACATTGCGCCGTTCGAAACATTCTCTTCGCGGGCTTGATCACCCTTCTTTCGCCCTTTGGCGGAGCGGCGGCGGCCCAGGACGCCAATCCGGCCGGGTCCTCTCAGCCGGGAGAGTCGGTCGCCGACTATATCTCGCATTGGGCCGACCGTGTCGCCGAGGCTCAGGCGAGCCAGCCTCACTGGATCACGCCGATCGCGACGGTGACCCCGCGGCTCGAGCAGGAGTTCCGGTACGACCAGAATTGGCAGCACCTGGGCAATGGAGCCGATCTCACCAACTTCGACTCCGGCAAGGGCCTGGAGCTGATCCCGACGACCGGTAACGAGGTCATCTTCAACCTCCCGCCGTATCTTGAGCGAACCAAGACTAAGCCGGCCTCGGGCTTCGGCGACTGGCCAGTGCTATTGGTGAAACAGCGCTTCATCAGCGCCAACGAGACGGCCGGAGACTACATCGTCTCCGGCTTTCTCGGGGTGCAGGCGCCCACGGGCGCCGAGGCGTTCACCAACCACGCCTGGCTGATCACGCCGACCCTGGCCGCCGGAAAGGGGTGGGGAAATCTCGACATCCAGGGGACGATCGGCGTCCCGATTCCGCTGAGCAACGAGAGTACGATCGGGATCCCGATCGTCACCAACCTGGCGCTTCAGTACCATTTCGGCAAATTCTTCTGGCCGGAAATCGAGGCGAATTCGACCTACTGGGCCGACGGGCTTCGGCGAGGCAAGACCCAGATATTCATAACTCCGGGCCTGGTTCTCGGGAGGTTTCCGTTGGTCGGCAGGACCAAGGCGATCATAGGTCTGGGATACCAGTTCGCGGTCTCTCCGCGTCTCACCACAAGTCCCGTACTGACTCCGACGTATCAGCACTCTTGGATACTAACCGCGCGAACGGCGTTCTAGGCCGATGGACTCTCGCAACGCTGCTGACGTACGGCAGAACGAGATCGAACAGCCAATTGCGCGCGTTCATGCACAGCCTTCAGTCGATCGTAGAGAGGTGGGCCTGAAACAGCCGATGCCGCGCGCCGCCCTTGTCGCCTCGCTCACTCTGCGCAAGGGCGCGGGCGCGCGGGTCGGCGGTGAGCGGCTGGCGCTGCTGGAGGCGATCGGCGAGCACGGCTCGATCACCGTCGCGGCCAAGGCCATGGGGCTGAGCTACAAGGCCGCGTGGGACGCCGTTCAGGCGATCAACAACCTCTTCGACCGACCCCTGGTGGCAGCCCACGCCGGTGGGCGGGGAGGCGGGCTGGCGAATGTCACGGCGGACGGCCGCGCGGTGATCGAGACCTTCCGCGCAGTCGAAGAAGAACTGAGCCATGTGCTCGATGCGCTCGAACGACGGCTCGCCGACCCGGCGCGGCCGCCATTCACATCTCAACTCTGGAGCCTCGGCATGAAAACCAGCGCCCGCAACGCCCTGCGCGGCGTGGTCTCGTCGGTGACCCAGGGCGCGGTCAATTCCGAGGTCGTGCTGAGGATCGCCGAGGGCGTCGAGCTCGTCGCGATCATCACCCGCCGAAGCGTCGACGAGCTCGCTCTCGAGCCAGGGAGGGAAGCCATCGCTTTGGTCAAGGCGAGCTCGATCATCCTGGCGCGCGGCGGGGACGCCTCCAGGACATCGGCGCGAAATCGCCTCGTGGGCACGGTAGCGCGCTGCGAGGAGGGCGCCGTCAACAGCGAGATCACCATCGCCCTCGACGCCGGCAAGAGCGTTACGGCGACCATCACCCGCCAGAGCGCGCGCGACTTGAACTTGCGCGCCGGCGAGCCCGCGGCGGCGCTGATCAAGGCCTCCAGCGTCATCCTGGCCGTGGAGTGAGCGATGAAAACCCGATTCCACCGCCGCCTGTTCCTAGGCGCCATGGCGGGCGCGATCCTCGTGTCGCCAACCAGCGGCCTCGCGCAGGCAACGGCCCCGGTCACCGTGTTCGCCGCAGCCTCGCTGAAGGATGCTCTGGACGATGCGGGCAAGGCCTACATCGCGCAGACCGGCCGAGCGGTCCGCTTCTCCTACGGCGCATCCTCGATGCTCGCGCGGCAGATCGAGCAAGGGGCGCCGGCGGATCTCTTCATCTCGGCCGACGCGGACTGGATGGACTACGCTGTCAAGCGCGGCCTTGTCCTCGCCCGGTCGCGTCGCGACCTGCTCTCCAACCACCTGGCGCTGATCGCGCCGGCGAACTCGAGAATCCGGATCCGCGTCGGCAAGGGGATGCCGCTGGCGCGCGCCCTTGGGAACGGGCGCCTGGCGGTCGCCGGACCGGATGTGCCGGCGGGCAAGTACGCCAAGGCCTCCCTGATCTTCCTGGGCGCGTGGGAGGAGGTGAAGACAAGGCTGGTCGGGGCGGACAACGTCCGTGGCGCGCTGCTCTTCGTGGCCCGCGGCGACGCCCCGCTGGGGATCGTCTACGACACCGATGCGAGGATCGAGCCGAAGGTGAAGATCGTCGGCTTGTTCCCCGACAACAGCCATCCGCCGATTGTCTATCCCGCGGCGGTGGTCACCCGCTCGTCCAACCCGCAGGCGGGGCCCTTCCTGAGCTTCCTGCAAGGGCCGCGCGCCTCGGCGGTGTTTCGCAGGTACGGCTTCATCGTCAGCCCGTGAAACGGTGACAGGGTGCGTAAGTGAGCGCGCTTCAGTCTGAAATCTTGAGCGCAGTCCACTCAGGCACGGCCACATTCGGCGTCCTTTCTGCGACCGGACAAGGCTTTGAGATTTCGCTCTAGGCAATCCGGCCGCTGCGGCGCAAGGTTCCGACCGTCGCAGGCGATCGGGGCAGGCATGAACGTCAAGTGGGGTTCGATCACCGCGCTGGCCACGCTAGCGCTCTGGTGCGGGCTGGCGCCCGTCGCGCAGGCCGAGGGAGGCTATAAGAGCTGCAAGGTGGGTGATCGCGTCGCCACTGGCGCCGAACAGTTGGGGACGGTCACCGAGAGTTTGAGTAATGGGGTCTACTGCTATGTGGATCTGGATCACGGCGACAAACACCACTACTATATATTCTGGATGTTGCACGCCGCCGGAAAGCCGAGGGTGGATCCGGCTCAGGTAGCCAACGTGGCGCCCGGCCGTTACAGCTGCTACGCTGGCGCGCCGCTTCATTACACGTTCAGCGACATTTTGGTGCGATCGTCCTCGACCTACACCGACAACAAGGGCAACGCCGGAACCTACAGCTACACGCCCTCCACGCAGATTATCACATTCCACTCCGGCAGTTTCCGGGGCGCCTACGCCAAGTACCTCGAGAACCACGCCATCGGGCTCGCCTCCGGGCCGACCACCTTTTTCGCCACGGTGTGCGACCTGAAGCGCTGAGCGGGCGCGCAGCACAGATTCCCGGCGCGGACGTCGAGCGAAAAACCGAGTGGATGACGCCTCGCTCCAGTCGGGACCGACACTTCCCCGCCCCTTCCGCCCGGCGGCCACCAGCTTCTCAGCGGGAAGCGAGGGGATTGCAACTCAGGGCAAGTGGCCGGTCACCAGTCCACGACTTGTCCCACGCCCCGCTCGCGGGCTTCGCGGAGGACGAAGTCGGCGGCGATCAAATCCTCGGCGACCATCCCCAAGGACTTGAACAGGGTGATGTCCCGCGGTCCGGTGCGCCCGGTGAGGCCCCCGGTGATGACCTCGCCGACCGCGCCCAGCATGTGGTCGGCGCCGACCGCGCCCGCCGCGAGGGCTCTTTGGAAGTCGCCTGCCAAGGCGCGGGCGCTCGGCTCGAAGTCCACAAAGTAACGGGCTCGGACGACCGCCTCGACATCGATCTCGGAGGTCGTCGGAATGCTCGAGCCGACCGCGTTCAGGTGCTGGCCGGGGCGCAGCCAGGCGCCGGCGAGGATGGGTTCGGCGGCGGCGGTCACCGTGCAGAGGACGTCGGCCAGACCCGCGGCCTCTTGGGCCGAGCCAATGGCCTCCACCGCGCGGCCGAACCGCTCCGACTGGGCGGCGGCGAAGGCGGCGGCCTTGGCAACGTCACGGCCCCAGACGATGACGCGGGCAAATTCGCGGACCATCGGCAGGGCCTCGAGATGGGCGGCGGCCTGGTCGCCGAGGCCGAAAACGGCGAGGATGGAGCTGTCGGCCCGGGCGAGCACATCGGTGGCGACCGCCGTGGCGGCGGCGGTGCGCACGGCGGTGAGCGCCCGCGCCTCGATGACCGCCCGTGGCGCCCCGGTGGCGGCGTTGAAGATGAGCGCCATGCCCTGGTGCGAGCCCAATGGCCCGCCGTGGTTGCCCGGAAAGACCGTGACCACCTTGACGCCCAGGGTGGGCGGGTGGGCGACGAAGCCCGGCATCAGACCCATGCCGCCGCGCCGATCAGGAGTTCCAAGGCCGGTGCGGATCGGCTGGAGTGCGCCGTCCGTCGGCGCAGCGGCCAGGGCTCGCCGCATCAGGCCGATGCAGGCGCGCATCGGCAGAAGGGCCCGGACATCGGCGGCGTTGATGATGGTGAGCTTCATCGCCCATGACCCTTCCCGGCTCGCCGATCGTTCAGCGGACGCATTGCCCGCCGGCCGTCGCGGCCATAGTCTGGCGCTCGAGGCTAAAAACTGGAGGGACTTCCATGGCGGACGGCGCTGTCGGCGGGCTGGAAGCGGCCCGGGAGGAGGCCTGGGCGACCGACCTTTCCACCTTGGACATGAGCCTTGCCGAACGGTTCAAGAACGAGACCATGTGGCCCTTCTTCGAGCGCCTGCGCGCCGAGGCGCCGGTGCATTTCTGCCCGCAGAGCGAGCACGGCCCGTACTGGTCGGTCACCAAATACGCCGACATCATGACCGTGGACACCAGCCACGGCGTCTTTTCCTCCGAGGGTGGGATTACGATCGTCGAGGAGCAGGAAGACTTCAAGCTCCCGATGTTCATCGCCATGGACCCGCCCAAGCACGACGCCCAGCGAAAGTCGGTGAGCCCGATCGTCTCGCCGCACAACCTCATGAACCTCGAGCCGGTCATCCGCGAGCGCGCCGGCGAGATTCTCGACGCCCTGCCGATCGGCGAGGAGTTCGACTGGGTCGACAAGGTCTCCATCGAGCTCACCACCCAGATGCTGGCGATCCTCTTCGACTTCCCCTGGGAGGACAGGCGCAAGCTCACCCGCTGGTCCGACGTCGCCGTCAACGGCCCCGAGACCGGTATCGTGGAGTCGGAAGAAGCCGGCCGCGCCGAGCTGATGGAGTGCGCCGCCTATTTCACCAATTTGTGGAACGAGCGCATCAACCTGCCGCCGAAGAACGACCTCATCTCGATGATGGCCCATGCCGAGGCGACCCGGAACATGGAGCCACAGGAGTTCCTCGGGAACCTCATCCTGCTGATCGTCGGCGGCAACGACACCACTCGCAACTCGATCAGCGGCGGCCTCTACGCCTTGAACAAGTTCCCGGATGAGTATCGGAAGCTTCGGGATAATCCGGCGCTGATCGTCTCGATGGTCCCGGAGATCATCCGCTGGCAGACGCCCCTGGCGCACATGCGCCGCCGCGCGATCGCCGACTTCGAGTTGCGCGACAAGACCATCCGGGCGGGCGACAAGGTGGTGATGTGGTACGTCTCGGGCAACCGCGACGAAGAGGCCATCGAGAATCCCAACGCCTTCATCATCGATCGGCCCCGCCCCCGCCAGCACCTCTCCTTCGGCTTCGGCATCCATCGCTGCGTCGGCAACCGCCTGGCCGAGATGCAGCTGCGCATCGTCTGGGAGGAGATCCTCAAGCGCTGGCACACTATCGAGGTGATCGGCGAGCCGGAGCGGGTCCTCTCCAGTTTCATCAAGGGCTACGCCCATATGCCGGTGCGGATCAGCCCCTAGACGACCGGCCCTAGCCGTCGGTCACACGGGCCGCAGAGGTTTCGGCGGTCCGGCCAGAGGCGCCAGCCGGAGGACGTCGCCGCTCCGCACCTCGCCGCCGACGATGACGGTCGCCATGACCCCTGCCCTGAGCACCACATCTCCGCGCGCGTCGCGACCAAGGGTCGCGGCCATGAGGCCGGGCTGGAAGCGATCGAGCTGGACGCACGGCGTGCGAAGCCCGGTGATCTCGATGACTGCCATCTCGCCAAGGCGCAGCCGTGCACCGGTGGACAGGCCGAGCAGGTCGAGGCCGCGGGTGGTGATGTTCTCGCCCATCTGGCCTGGCCCGACATCGAAACCCGCGTCGCGAAGCTCGTCGTGAAGCTCGCCATGGATCAGGTGAACCTGACGCAGATTGGGCTCGGCGGCGTGGCGCGCCAGGCGCGAGCGATGCTTGACGGTGGCGCCGCAATGGGCGTCGCCCTCGACCCCAAGCCCGGCGAGAAGGCGGATGAACAGGCGGTTCTGCTTGCCAAGTCCGTGGCCGGCGCGGGCGCTCACAGCGGCGACCACGCCATGGGCTTTTGTCGACCAGGGCTGTTCAGGCTCGGCGTTCGAGGTCAAGGTGGCTGGGTTCCGTGACATCCTGGAGACAAACCATGCCGCTACGCGACAACTACGTCATCGACCCGGGCGCCGCCACCTGGGCGGTGCCGCAGGACTTCGAGGTCCGCTTCAACTGGGAGTACGACGAGGGCAGGGCGGCGATGATGGGTCTCTATCGCAAGGGGATAGAGATGCAGTGGAACGCCGATACCCGGATCGACTGGTCGGTCGAACTCGACGAGGACAACCCCCAGCAGCTTCCCGAGGCCATGCTGCCGATCTCAGGCATGCCGCAGTACGAGGCGATGTCGCGCGCCGACAAGGCGCGGGTGCGCCGCCACTTCCAGGCCTGGAACCTCTCGCAGTTCATGCAGGGCGAGCAGGGCGCGCTGATCTGTGCGGCGAAGATCGTCACGCAAGTCCCTGATATGGATTCGAAGTTCTACGCCTCGACCCAGGTGATCGACGAGGCGCGGCACGTCGAGGCCTACAATCGCCTGCTGCAGAAATTCGCCGTTGTCTATCCGATGACCGCCCCCCTCCAGGAGCTGATCGACCAGGTGCTCCGCGACAGCCGCTGGGACATGACCTATCTGGGCATGCAGGTGGTGATCGAGGGCCTGGCGCTCGCCGCCTTCCAGCAGATGCGCGACAACGCCCAGAACCCGCTGGCCGCCGCCGTCAACGCCTATGTGATGCAGGATGAGAGCCGGCACGTGGCCTTCGGCCGCCTGGCCCTGCGCGACTATTATCCCGAGTTGACCCAGGCCGAACGCGACGAACGCGAGGCCTTCCTGCTCGAGGCCTGCTACCTGATGCGCGACCGCTTCGACGCCGTGGAGGTGTGGCGGACCCTGGGTCTCGATCCGGCCGCCTGCGCCGCGCACATGTACGATTCCGGCTACATGCAGAACTTCCGCTCGGCGCTGTTCACCCGCATCGTGCCGATCGTGAAAGACATCGGTCTATGGGGCGAGACGATCCGCAACGGCTATACCGAGATGGGGATCATCGGCCTGGCCGACGTCGATGTGCAGGCCCTGCAGGACTCCGACGAGGACATCGCCCGGCAGTTCGACGCCCGCCGGACCTATGTCGAGGGAGTCGCCGCCCGGGCCGGGGCGATGGCGGCGGCATGAGGGCGCCCTTCGCCGCGGCCCTCGCGCTCACCCTGTTCGCCGGCGGCGCCAGGGCGGCCTGCCCGACGGCCGGCCTGCCGCCGGGAGTCCATTGCGGCGTGAAGGACGCCGCCGCCGCGCCTGGCGGAACCTATGCCCTGGATCCGGCCCACACCGCCGTCGTCGCCCGCTATTTCCACATCGGTTACTCCTGGAGTGTCTTCCGCTTCGACGCCCCGGCCGGGACCCTGGTATGGGACCCGGCCGATCCGGCCCGCGACCACCTGGACGTCACCGTCGCCACCGCCTCGATTGCGACGCCGGTCAAGGGCTTCGCGGCCCAGATCTCTGGAGACGAGTTCCTGAAATCGGCCGCGTTCCCCGCCGCGCGTTTCGTTTCGCGCCGGTTCGTGCGGACCGGGCCGACCCGTGGCCGGATCGAGGGCGACCTGACCCTCATGGGCCGCACCCACCCCCTCTCGTTCGATGTCGATCTCGTCGGCGCCGGGCCAGGTTTCGGCCATCCGCGCATCGGGATCGAGGCCCGGGCGAGCCTTCAGCCCGCCGACTACGGCCTTCCGCCGCTGATGACCGACCCGATCGAGCTCGTCATCGACGCGGAGTTCGAGAAGACCGCCTAGGGCGCTCGACGAAGGTAGTACTCGTTGAAGTTCTACGCCGCTAACACTTGAAATACATGTCGAATTCGACGGGATGAGGGTGCAGGGCGAGGCGCATCACCTCCTCCATCTTCAGCTCGATGTAGGAATCGATGAAGTCGTCGTCCATCACCGCGCCCTTCTTCAGGAACGCGCGGTCGCGGTCGAGGTTGTCCAGGGCTTCGCGAAGCGAGCCGCAGACCTCGGGGACCTTCTTCTGTTCGCGCGGCGGAAGGTCGTAGAGGTTCTTGTCCATTGGGCCGCCCGGATCGATCTTGTTCTCTATCCCGTCGAGACCCGCCATCAGCAGGGCGACGAAGGTCAGGTAGGGGTTGCCCATCGGATCGGGGAAACGGACCTCGATCCGCTTGCCCTTGGGGCTCTCAACGTGCGGGATGCGGATCGAGGCTGAGCGGTTGCGCGCCGAATAGGCGAGCTTCACCGGCGCTTCGTAGCCAGGCACCAGGCGCTTGTAGGAATTGGTCGTGGAATTCGAGAAGGCGTTGATCGCCCGGGCGTGCTTGATCACCCCGCCGATGTAGTAGAGGCAGGTCTGCGAAAGACCAGCGTACTTGTCGCCGGCGAACAGCGGCTTGCCCTTGTTCCAGATCGACTGGTGGACATGCATCCCCGAACCGTTGTCGCCGAACATCGGCTTGGCCATGAAGGTCGCGGTCTTGCCGTAGGCCGCCGCGACGTTGTGGATGACGTATTTGTAGAGCTGCAGGCGGTCGGCCATGGTGATGAGGTCGGCGAACTTCATGCCGAGTTCGTGCTGGGCGGGCGCGACCTCATGGTGATGCTTCTCCGGCTGCATGCCCAATTCGCCCATCACCGCCAGCATCTCGCCCCGCAGGTCCTGGGCGGAATCCACCGGATTGACCGGGAAGTAGCCGCCCTTGGGCCCCGGACGGTGGCCCATGTTGCCTTCGGCGTAGACCTTGCCGGTGTTCACCGGCAGCTCGATCGAGTCGAACGAATAGCCGGTGTCGTTGGGGGCCGTGGACCAGCGCACGTCGTCGAAGATGAAGAACTCCGCCTCTGGACCGAAGAACACCTGATCGCCGACGCCCGAAGCCTGCACATGGACCAGGGCCTTGCGGGCGATCGATCGGGGGTCGCGGTTATAGGGCTCGTTGGTGTCGGGGTTGAGGACGTCACAGAAGAGGGCGAGGGTCGTCTGCTGGTAGAAGGGGTCGATGATCGCGCTGCCCAGATCGGGGCGCAGCTTCATGTCGGATTCGTTTATCGCCTTCCAGCCGGCGATCGAGGAGCCGTCGAACATCGTCCCGTCGGTCAGGAAGTCGTCATCGACCAGATCGATGTCGAAGGTCACGTGCTGCATCTGGCCGCGGATATCGGTGAAGCGCGCGTCGACGTACTTGACCTCCTTCTCCTTGATCTGAGCCAGTATGTCCTTGGGTGTCGCCATGAATGTTGCAGGTCCCTGAAATTGAAATCTTGTCGGATCTTGTCGCTGTCGGGAAGGTCGGTCAGACGGCGCCGGCCCCCGTCTCGCCGGTGCGGATGCGCACCACCTCGGTGATATCGGTCACGAAGATCTTGCCGTCGCCGATCCTGCCGGTGCGCGCGGCAGCCTGGATGGCGTCCAGGACCGCGCCGGCCTGGTCGTCGGCCACCACCACCTCGATCTTGATCTTGGGCAGGAAGTCCACGACGTACTCCGCCCCGCGATAGAGTTCGGTGTGGCCCTTCTGGCGCCCGTAACCCTTGGCTTCGAGAACGGTCATGCCCTGCACGCCCAGTTCCTGCAGCGCCTCCTTCACCTCGTCCAGCTTGAAGGGCTTGATGATCGCCTCGATCTTTTTCATGCGACCCTTATGAGGAGGTTTCCGCAGCCAGAGCACGGCGGCGATCGCCCGCACAAGAGCCCGCCGCAGGCGCGGCTTGTCAATCGCCTGGGTCGCCGCTGCGGCGCCGAAAGATGAGGCGCCGGATGACCAATCGGCGACCAAGCGGCTAGATTCTCTCAGAGCCGGTCAGATCACCCGGATGCGGTAGTCGCTTCTGAGGTCGGCGAGGGTCCGATCCAAGTCACCCTCTGGAGGCTTCCACGGCCAGCGCCGGGACATCCGCGCCGCTTCGATCAGGGCGCGAAGGATGCGGGGCAGGGCGGCGAGGGCGATCCAGATCAGTCGCCAAAAACCTATCTGGGCGAAGAGCGCCTTGGCCTGAGCGTCCGTTCGCAGGTAGTCGGCGTAGCGGGCGAAGCCCACGTCGCAGGACAGCAGGGTGCGGGTGTCGGCGAGCGCTTCGTCGCCGGGACTGGTGGAAAGACCGAAGATCACATGGCAGAGATCGTGCGAGCGGAACAGCTCGGCGCTTTCCCTGGGAAGATCGCTCGGCCGGGTCACCACCCCTTCGTTGAGCGCATAGTATTCCGCCAAGCCTTCGGCGAGCGTCTGCGCGCTCTGCTGGCGCTGATAGAGCGCCGGCGCCCGGGCGGTGGGCCTGTCGATCGTCCCTTCCATCGGCCCGCACGCTACTCCTCTTCAGCAAGGCGCGGGAAGGCCATTCGCCGCCACGCTCCAGACTTGTCTGACCCGAGCGGATGGGTGATTAGAAAGCCATGCAGGACACCACGCCCGTCCTCATTGGAGGCGGCCAGTTCACCTACAAGGGTAAGGCCCAGAGTTCGCCGGCGCCGCTCGAGATGGTCAAGACCGCCGCCCTCGCGGCCGCCGCCGACGCCGGGCTGACGTCCGCCGCCCTCGCCGCGCTCGACGGCGTGGGCGTGGTGGGCTTCACCATCGACGCGCCCGGCGCACTGGCGCGCCTGCCCGTGCCGCGCCTGGCCGATCCGGCGGTGGCGCTCGCCGGTGCGCTGGGCGCGCGGCCGCGCTGGGCCAGCTACCTGCGCACCATGGGCGGCAATAGCCCCCAGGAACTCATCAACACCATCTGCGAGCGCATCGCCGCCGGCGAGAACGAGCTGGTGGTGGCGGTCGGAGCGGAGTTCCTTGGCTCGGTCATGCGCCGGCTGAAGGAAGGGCGCGCCTTCGATGACTGGGGCGCGGAGGCGCAGGATAGCCGGGGTGCGGCCGATCAACGCGCGGGCGTCACCGAACACGAGGCGGCCCACGGGTTAGGCCTGCCGGTCAACACCTATCCTCTCTTCGAAAATGCCCTCCGCGCCCGCGATCGACGTTCGATTGCCGACCACCAAACGAGACTCGGACGTCTGTTCGCGCCGTTCACCAAGGTCGCGGCCGCCAACCCGTACGCCTGGTTTCCCACCGAGCGCACGGCCGAGGAGCTCGTCACCGTGGGGCCGGGCAACCGGATGGTGAGCTTCCCCTATCCGAAATTCCTGAACGCAATCATGCAGGTGGACCAGAGCGCCGGCGTCCTGATCGCCAGCCTGCGCAAGGCGCGCGAACTCGGTGTGGCGGAGGACCGTTTCGTCTATCTGCACGGATGCGCCGACGCCGCCGACCTGTGGTTCCCCCTGCAGCGCCAGAATTACCACTCCAATCCGGCGATCCGACTCGCCGGCGCGCGGGCGCTCGAGATGGCCGGCATCGGAGTCGGCGACCTTTCGTTCATCGACCTCTATTCCTGCTTTCCCTCGGCCGTTCAGATCGGCGCCGAGGAGCTGGGCCTCGATCTCGACGATCCCCGCGGCCTCACTGTCACCGGCGGGCTTCCCTATTTCGGCGGTCCCGGAAACAACTACTCGATGCACGCCGTGGCGACCCTGCTTCAGAAGCTCAGGGCCAAGCCGCGTTCCTATGGACTTTCGACCGCCAACGGCTGGTACCTCACCAAACAGTCCATCGGCGTCTATTCAACCAATCCCCCCAAGGCCCCGTTCGAGCGCGAAGCGACGGAGGTGATCCAAAGAGAGATCGACGCCCTGGATCACCCGACGATCATCGAGCGGCCGCAAGGCGCCGCGACAGTGGAGACCTACACCGTGGTCCATTCGCGGGACGGCTATCGGATGGGGATCGTCATCGGCCGTGACGCCGAGGATCGGCGGTTCGTGGCCAACACCCCCGCCGACGAAGCGAGCCTGATGCGCTTCGAGGCGAGCGAGCAGGTCGGCGCCCGAGGCGTTGTCAGCCTCGCCGAGGACGGCGTGCACAATCTCTTCGTGCCGGCCTGAGGCGCGGCGTGGACCTCGTTTATCTCATCCGGCACGGCAGGCCGGCGGCGGTGTGGGGCGGGGATGATGACGATCCCGGTCTCGACGAAACCGGCGCCGCGCAGGCGGGGGCGGCGGCGAAGATTCTCCTGGCCCTTCCCGAAGGCTCACGCCCTCGGGCCGTGGCGAGTTCGCCGCTGAGGCGCTGCCGGGAGACGGCCGAGCCGCTCGCAAAGACCCTTGGGGTTCCCGTGGAGATCGTCCCCGAGGTAGGCGAAGTGCCCACCCCGGCGGCATTGACGCCCCTTCAGCGGCCTGGCTGGCTGCGCGCGGCCTTTGCCGGGCGCTGGGCCGAGATGGAAGGCGATCTGGACTACGAGGCGTGGCGGCGGCAGGTCGCGCAAGCGGTCGCGGCGCGGCCCGGAGCGGCGATCTTCAGCCACTTCGTCGCCATCAACGCCGTACTCTCCCTGATCGCCGGCGATGATCGGGTGATGGGCTTTCGGCCGGACCACACCTCGATCAGCACGCTTTCTATCGGTCCAGGAGGCCTGAGCTTGGTCGAACGCGGGCGCGAAGCGGCGACGGGCGTTCTGTGAACCCGCCGGCCGGCGGGCAGGCGATCCTGACGGTCGCCGAGATGCGGCGCGCCGACCGCGCCGAGGTGGCGAGAGGGACCAGCGCCGAAGAACTGATGGAGCGCGCCGGGACCGCGGTGGCAAAGGCGGTGGCGGAGAGGTTTGAACCTCGATCCACTGTCGTCCTCGCCGGGCCTGGCGACAATGGCGGAGACGGCTACGTTGCGGCGCGGCTGCTGCGCGAGCGAGGCTTCGCGGTTCGCGTCGAGGCTGCGGGGATTCCGACTGCCGCGACTGCCGCGACGGCGGCGCGGCTGTGGAAAGGCGAGACCGGTCCGGTCTCGGCGAACTGGCGAGACGGGGACCTCGTTATCGATGCCCTGTTCGGGGCCGGGCTCAATCGTCCGCTGGCGCCGGAACTCGGGCGTCTCGCGCGGTCCCTGGAACGAGGCGGGGCCGAGATCGTGGCGATCGATACCCCCAGCGGGCTTTCCGGTGACCGGGGCCGGCCGCTCGGCGAGGTCTGTTTTCGGGCCGCGCTGACCGTGACCTTCCACAGGATGAAGCCGGCCCACGTGCTCCAGCCGGGACGCGGTCTCTGCGGAGAGGTCGTGGTCGCCGACATCGGCCTTGGCGAGACATCGGCGACACTTTTCGCCAACACGCCGGAGCTGTGGCTGGGCCATTTTCCATGGCCAGGCGTCGCGGCGCACAAACACAGCCGCGGGCGGCTGATCGTGGTCAGCGGCGAGGCGTGGAGCACCGGCGCGGCTCGCCTGGCGGCGCGGGCGGGCCTGCGGATCGGAGCGGGGTTGGTGACTCTGCTTTCGCCGCCGGAGTCGCTGATGGTCAACGCCGCGCATCTGGAGGCGGTGATGCTGGCGCCGTTCGAGACCGAACTCGAACTCGAGACCGCCGCCTCGAACGCTGAGGCGGCGGTGATCGGCCCCGCGGCCGGGGTCAGCGAAGCCACGCTTTCGAACGTGCTGGCCCTGGCGCGCACGGGCGCCGTGCTGGTCCTCGATGCGGACGCCCTGACCGTGTTCCGCGACGAGCCGGAGGAATTGTTCTCGGCGCTCGACCGCGATGATGTCCTGACCCCTCACCCCGGGGAGTTCGAGCGCATTTTTCCTGGCCTGCTCGCGGCGGCGCCTGAAAGGATCACCGCGGCGCGCCAGGCCGCGGCCCAGGCCGGCGCGGTGGTTCTGCTCAAGGGCCCCGATACGGTCATCGCCGCCCCCGACGGTCGAGCGGCGGTGAATCTCAACGGCTCGCCCTGGCTCGCCACGGCGGGATCGGGAGACGTGCTGTCGGGCTTCATCGGGGGTCTTGCGGCCCAGGGCATGGAGAGCTTCGAGGCGGCCTGCGCCGCGGCCTTCATCCATGCCGCTTGCGCCGAACGCCACGGCCCCGGACTCGTCAGCGAGGACCTGCCCGGGCTGGCGCCGGGGATACTGCGGGACCTTCGGCTCCGAATCAGCCGATAGTTATCCTTGAGTAGCTGATGTGTGGGTCGCGATGCCTGGGAAACGAGTTGCGTTGACGCTCGCGATAGCCCTGGCCGCGGTCGCGGTCATCTCCCAAAATGCGGGCGCGAGGACGAGCCATAGTCATCACTCAAAGGTCGTGGCCAGGCGCGAGGCAGTCCGCGCGTCCCATCGACGGGCCCTTCACGGCAAGATAGCCCTGGCCAAGCCCCGCCTGGGCGGCCGGGTTCGAAGCCATGATCTGGTCGTCTCACGGGACCGTCACCAACACCGCCTCGCCGCCCTGAAGGCCGACAGGAAGGCGGGGCGCGCGGCGGAGCCCAAGCTGGCCAGGGTCGCTGATCGACCCGAGCGCAGACACGCCGCCCTGTGCGAGACCGTGACCGTCCACCATCGTTCGGTGGTTCATTGCCGCGGGGAGAGCGCCGCGGGATAAGGCGCTCCTTTCGATCCGGCGCGGCGAGGATTGCCGGCATGTGCGGCATAGCGGGCGTCATCGGCATGCGAGGTCCGGCCCTGGCGGAGGGGCCGGCCCGCGCGATGCTGGACGCCATCGCCCACCGCGGCCCCGACGACGAGGGCCAGTGGCGCGAAGGCGGCGCCTGGCTCGGCCACCGGCGTCTTTCGATCATCGATACTTCTCAGGCGGGGCGCCAGCCGATGGTCTCGGCATGCGGCCGCTACGTGATGGTGACCAACGGCGAAATCTACAACTACCGCCAGATGCGAACCGAACTGGAGGCCGTCGGTGCAGGGCCGTGGCGCGGCCACTCCGACACCGAGGTTCTGCTGGAGGCGGTCGCGAGGTTCGGCATCGAGGGCGCGCTCGAGCGGGCGACCGGAATGTTCGCTCTGGCCGTATGGGATCGCCGCGAACGGGTGGCGTGGCTCACCAGGGACCGCTTCGGCGAAAAGCCGCTCTACTACGCCACCAAGGGCGGTGTTCTCAGCTTCGCCTCAGAGCTGGGCGCCCTGGAGCGCGCGCCGCACCTCGCCCTGGAATTGTCCAAAGAGGCGTTGTCGCTGTTTTTTCGCCTGGGTTACGTCCCGGCGCCTCACTCGATCTATGAAGGGGTGTGGAAGGTCCCGCCGGCCTGCCTCGTCACCTGGAGAGACGGGGAGAGCGGGGTGAGCGTCCGACCCTATTGGAGCCTCGGCGAGGTCGCGCAGCGCGGCGAGGCCGATCCGCTGATCAATTCGGAGGCGGCGGTCGAGGCGCTCGACGGGCTGCTGCGCGAAGTGGTGGCCGACCAGATGATCTCCGACGTGCCGCTGGGGGTATTCCTCTCCGGTGGCGTCGACTCCTCGCTGGTGACGGCGATCATGCAGGCGGTGAGCGCGCGGCCGGTCAAGACTTTCACCCTCGGTTTCGACTCCGCGGAGTTCAACGAGGCCGAATATGCTTCCGCCGTCGCCCGGCATCTGAAGACCAACCACACAGAGCACATCGTCACGGCCGCCGATGCCCAGGCCATCCTCCCGCGCCTGGGCCATCTCCATGACGAGCCGTTCGCCGACGCCTCCCAGGCCCCGACGTTCATGGTGAGCCAGATGGCGCGCCAGCAGGTCAGCGTGTGCCTCACCGGGGACGGCGGGGACGAGATGTTCGGAGGCTATGTGCGCTATCCGGGAGCGCCGCGGCTGTGGCGGGCGATCCGCGCGCTGCCGATGCGTCGAACCCTGGCCGAATTGATCGAAGCGTTGCCCATGAAGGGGGTCGAGGGCGCCTTGCGCTTCCTTGCGCCGCTGGCTCGCGAATATGCGTCTCGCGGCAGGCTGGGGCCGAGCGTCCGCCGCGCCGCCGCCTTTCTCCCCGCGGCCAGCTTCGATGAGCTCTACGAGCTCACCATGACGGCGTGGCCCGATCCGGAAACGCTTCTCAAGTCGCCCGGTCCGCCGCCGCTTCCCTGGCGTCCCGCACGCCCGGCGCTGAAGGACGATTTCGCCCGGATGCAGTGGCGCGACAGCGTCGACTATCTGCCCGGCGACATCCTCGCCAAGGTCGACCGGGCCTCGATGGCCCATGGCCTGGAGACCCGCGCGCCGCTGCTCGACCGGCGCATCGCCGCCTTCGCGTGGCGCGCGCCGACGAGGATGAAGCTGCGCGAAGGCAGGACCAAGTGGCTGCTGCGGAGCGTCCTGCACCGCTACGTTCCGCCGGACCTGGTGGACCGACCCAAGCTCGGGTTCTCCGTGCCGCTGCATGCCTGGCTGACTGGCGCCCTTCGCGGGTGGGCCGAGAGCCTGATCGGGACGGCGGCGATCGCCCGCCAGGGCGTGCTCGAACCCGCTCCGGTCGCCGCGGTGTGGAGGCGCTATCTCGCCGGAGATTCCTCGGTGGATCACCGGGTGTGGACGCTGCTGATGTTCCAGTCGTGGATGGCCGCCCGCTCGACCTGATGGGTGGGCCCGCCAGGCGGCGAGCCTCGTCCAAGGCTACGGCGTGACCCGATTGCCGCCATTCGACTGAGCCACGACGGCTTTTGGCTTAGGCTTGCGCGGGGTTTGGGGGTTGGTCGTGACGCTGGCCTGATCGCGGTGCGAGGCGGCCGGGGCGGCGGCGCGATTCTTCACCGCCGCCGGGTTGGCCGCTTGGCGCCGAGCCGCAGGCTGGTCGATCCTGGACTGCTTCGCCTGCGCGGCGGCCTGGGCCCGCGCCTGGTCGGCGGCCCGCATCTGCGCCTGCCGCTCAGCCGCGCGCTGTGCTTGCATCTGCCGGGCGGCCTGGAGCTGCGCTTGCCGCTGGGTCATAGCCTGGGCTTCGGCTTGGCGGGTGGCCTGGAGCTGCGCCTGGCGCTGGGCGCCGGCCTGCGTCGATGCCTGGCTTTGAGATTGTTGGGCGGCGAGCTGGTTCCGCCGGGTCGACGCGCCCAGGGCGGCCGCCTGTTGCTGAGCTGCGGTCCGGTTCAGTTGCGCCTGCCGGGCTTGGTCGCCCACACGCGCCGCATCGGCGACGCCGGCGTGTCGCGAGGCGGCGAGCTGGGCGACGTAGACCTGCCTGTGCGCCTGCTCGCGGCTCAAAGCGGCCTGCTCCGGATTTGCGTGCTGGTCGCGCCAAGCGCGCCAGCCGGCGTCGCTCTGCCGCCGGTCGGTCCACTGCTGTGGTTGCTGCAGGATGAGGTTACGCCTGGCCTCCCAGTTCGCCTGATGAGCGGCCACTCGCCGACCGTGCTGGACCGCGTAGTAGAGGGCTCGGGCTCGCGCGAGGAACCGGCCGGCGATCTCGGCCCGCGCCGCTTCGGAAGCGGGAGCAAGGGGCCGGCCGGCGGCGTCGTAGACCACGGTGAGCCGGCCGCCATCGTAGGCGTAGGCATTGCGCGGATCCTGGACGAAGAACGGCGTCTGCTGGCCCGGATGGTAGTAGTAGTAGCGTTCGCCACCAGGGACCGCTTCAACGACCCGGTAGGCGCCGTCGCCGGAACGCCAGACCCATGGCCGCGCGCCGTTGTAGTCGACTGCATAGTCGGGAGGGGAGTTCGCGAACGCCCCGCCGATCGCCTGGGCGTCATCCGCATATCGGTAACGCCCACTCGGGCCGCTGGGCGGCGCGACCTGGGCCGCGGGCGCGGGGGGCAGGGCGGCGGCGTCCGGGGCCAAGGCGGGCGGGGATGTCGGGGAAGCGTCGGTCGGCGGCAGGGCGCCACCCGGAGCGCCGGCGTCGGCGGTGTTGGTGAGGGCGCTCTGGCCCGAGGTCGGAGCCTTGTTGCAGGCGCCGAGAGCAAGCGCGGCCATGCCGCATGCGACCAGCCCCGCGGAGGAGAAGTGGGTGAGTCGTCGGATCATGACCTCTGCCTGATTCTTTGGAGACCTCCCGATTCGGGCGGCTCCCCGACGTTGTGCGGGTTGCCGCATGAACCAGGCTTGAACGGCCCTTGGCGCAGGGAATGGCGAAACAGTCTGTTACCGCTCTTTCATCGCCTGGGCGCCAGGGCGATCCTAATTGGCTGCTGAGCCGCGCCGGCTGCGCGAGCGCGCGAGGGACTATCTCAATGGACATCGCCTTCATCGACCTCGCCGCCCAGCAGCGCCGGCTGCGCCCACGGCTGGAGGCCGCGATCAGCGCCGTGCTCGATCACGGCCTCTATGTCATGGGCCCCGAAGTGGGTCGATTTGAAGCTCGGCTCGCCGCCTTCTGCGATGCGCCACGCTCGCTCAGCTGCGCCAACGGCACCGACGCCCTGGCCCTGCCGCTCATGGCCTGGGAGGTGGGACCAGGCGATGCGGTGTTCTGTCCGAGCTTCACCTTCACCGCGACCGCCGAAGTGGCGGCGTGGCTCGGCGCAGCCCCGGTGTTCGTCGATGTTCGTCCCGACACCTACACCCTTGACGCGGCCAGGCTCGACGAGGCGATCCAGGCGGTGCGCCGGGAGGGCAAACTCACCCCCAGGGTGGTGATCGCCGTCGACCTGTTCGGCCAGACGGCCGACTATCCGGCGATCTCGAAGGTGACGCAACTCCATGGCCTGAAGCTCGTCGCCGACAGCGCCCAAGCGTTCGGCGCCACCCTGGCCGGCCGCCACCCGATCGCGTGGGCCGACGTCGCGACCACCAGCTTCTTCCCGGCCAAACCGCTGGGCGCCTACGGCGATGGCGGGGCGGTGATCGTCAAGGATGAAGCGCTGTGGGAGCGGATGGACTCACTTCGCATTCACGGCAAGGCCACTCCGAAGGACATGGCCGGCGATGGCGCTGGCGCCGTCTTCGCCCATGAGGCGAAGTACCTGAACGCCCGGATCGGAATGAACAGTCGGCTGGACACCCTCCAGGCCGCGATCCTGCTCGAGAAGCTCGCGGTTTTTCCCGCCGAGATCGACGCACGCAACAGGATCGCCGCGCGATATACCTTGGGCCTCGACGGCCGGGTCGCCCGGGTTCCGGCCGTCATCGCGGGTGGAACCTCGACCTGGGCGCAATACACCATCGAGCACCAGGACCGTGATGGCCTGGCCGCGCACCTGAAGCGGGCCGGGATTCCCACCGCTGTCTATTACCCGGTCCCGATGCACCGCCAGAGTTGCTACGCGCTCTACCCCGCGCCGGGCGGACTGCCGGTGACCGAGGCCAAGTCGGCGTCGGTGATCAGCCTCCCCATGCATGCGGATCTGGACACCCAGACCCAGGATCGCATCATCGCCGCAGTGTTGGCATTCAACGGCTGAGGGGATAGGTCGGCGTCCTGCGATCGCCTAAGTTCGGCCGTTTGCAGTCCCGATCGCCGCAGGGGCGGCCAAGGCCAGCTTCAATCCCAAGAGAGCATGAGAACGCCGCGTGGACGACAAACCTCTGCCCAATCTCTTCCAGCTCACGCCGCTCGACCCGGAATTTCGCGCCGAGCCGCACGTGGTGCTGGACGAGCTTCGCGCCCGCTGCCCTGTGCACCGTGACGAGATGTCGGGGAGCTTCATCCTCACCCGCTACGGCGATGTTCGCGCCCTGGTGTCCGATCGCACCCTCTGGCGCGATCCGATGCGCGCCGAAGAGGCCGCGACCCTGCAGCGCCGCTTCGCCGACGGTGTGCCGCCCGGCGCCGTGCGCGGCGAGACGACGAGCATCCTGCTCCTCGACGATCCCGACCACGAGCGGATCCGCAGGCCGCTGGTCCAGGCGCTCTATGCCCGGGTCGCGAGATTTCGACCCGAGGTCGAGCGCATCGTCGAGGAAGCCTTGTCCAGTATCGAGACCGGCGAGCTTTTCGACTTGATGGCGAAGTTCTGCGTGCCGGTGCCGATCGACGTGATCGCCTCCATCCTCGGCGTCGACCGTGACCGGTTGCCCGAGTTCCGCGAATGGTCGGAGGGGGTGATCCAGTCGCTCAACCCGTTTCGAACCGAGGCCCAGACCGCGCGCATGGAGCGCTGCGACGAGGCCCTGTCGGCGTATTTCACTCAAACCATCGCCGCGCGCCGCGCCGCGCCCCGGGACGACCTGATATCGGACATGACGCGCCTTCAGGCGGAGGGAGCGCCGCTCAGCGACATCGAGCTGCGGATCAACCTCAGCGCCCTGCTCATCGGCGGCAACCTCACCACCACCGACCTCATCGGCAACGCAGTGCGCCTTCTTCTGCTCAATCCCACGGAATTGGCCAAGCTGCGCGCCGATCGGGGCATCATCAACGCGGTGGTCGAGGAGACCCTGCGCTATGAGCCGCCGGTGGACATCACCGGGCGGATCGCCTCGCGGGACATGGCCGTTGGCGACAAGGCGGTGAAGGCCACGCAGAGCTTCACCTTTTCCCTTCGGGCGGCCAATCGCGATCCGGAGGTGTTCGAAGATCCCCATCGATTCGATGTCGGCCGCACGCACCGGCCGCACGTCGCCTTCGGCGGCGGCGCCCACATCTGCATCGGGGCGCCCTTGGCGCGCCTGGAAGCCCAGGTCGCGCTCCTGAGGCTCTTCGAGCGGTTCCCCCAGCTTCGCTTCGCCGACCCGGACGAGCCGCCGGCATGGCGGACCCTGCCGTTCTTCCGGGGCCTCGAGCGACTGCCGCTTCTGGCTTAGCGATCAGTGGGCGATCGCTTCAACCAGGGATCGCGCTCGAGATCGGCGATGAATCGGGCCTCGCCGCGGAAGTGGTAGGCCCGGCCGCCCGCGTGGCGGAACGCCTCCACGTTTTCCGCGATGTTGTCGATCAGCAAGGCGGCCGAAATCGGCATGCGCGAGTCGATGCGCCGCAATGCACGCCGGCACAGCTCCGTCTTGTCGAGTAGACGCTCCTCCCAGGAGGCAACCACGATCGGGAAGAGTTCGTGGAGCCGATAGTGCGGGGCGATGACCAGGCTGAAGATGTCGCTGTTCACCGTCACCAGGGCTGTGGGCACGCGGGCGATGGCCAGCCGGCGGGCGAAATCCACCACCGCCGCGTTCAGCCGCAAGTTGCGGCAGTCGTCCTCCATGGCGCGGTGGACGACCTGCGAATCGAGGCCGAGCTTCGTCGAGAGTGCAGCGGTGAGGTCGTCCCAGGTGAGTTCGCCCAGGCTCCATCGGTCGGCCGTCGCCGGGCCAATGACCTCGGCTACCCGGTTCGCCCAGTCGGGACACTCCGGCGGCGGGTGGATGAAGAACGGCTCCCTGGCGATGGTGTCGCCGAAGTCGAAGAGGACGCACCGCGTTTCACCTCGCCGCGCCAGCGCGGACCGGTCGGAGCGGTTCACGGCCATCGAGATCTCCCCTTCATCGCCCGCGCCGATCGGCGCCAACTTCTCAACCCCGACGAGCCTTTTGTCGCGTGCGACCCTAGAGTATGCGCCGCCTTCAGCCGGTGAGCCGCGCCTGGCATTCCGCCTCGACGGCCGTCTTTTCCACGGGAGTCGAATGAACATCTACCCGGTGCTCCTTTGCGGCGGATCCGGCGCGCGGCTATGGCCGGCGTCCCGCCCTGGACTGCCCAAGGCCTTTCTCGCGCTCACCGGCGCACGCTCGGGATTCCAGCAGACGCTGGCTCGAGTGAGCCGGCCTCGCACCCTTGAAACGCCCATCGTGGTGGCCGGGGCCGCTCACCAGGACCTGGTCTGCGAGCAGCTTGCGGCTATCGGTCTGTCCGCCACGCTCGTGTTCGAGCCGGGCGCCAGAGACTCCGGTCCCGCGATCGCCGCCGCCGCTGCCTTCATCGCGCGGCGCGACGCGAGCGGCATAGCAATCTTCCTGGCCTGCGATCATCATATCGAGGACGAGCAGGCGTTCGCCGATGCGTTGGACACCGCCATCGTCGGGGCCACGCAAGGCTACGTGGTGACCTTGGGTATCGCGCCGAGGGAGCCCTCGACGGCGTTCGGCTACATCCGCCCTGGCAAGCCCATCGGCAGAGGGCCACTGCGCCGGGTGGCGGCGTTCACGGAGAAGCCGACCCTGGCGGCGGCGCGGCGGTACATCGCCGCCGGCTGGCTTTGGAACAGTGGCGATTTCATCGTTCGCGCCTCGACCCTGCTGGCCGAAATCGACGCCCATGCTCCAAGGCTCGGCGCGGCGGTCCTGGCCGCGGAGGAGGCTCACCCGCGATCCGGCGGCCATTTCCTCTCCGATGCCTTCCTCCGCGCGCCGAAGGTCTCGATCGACTATGCGGTGATGGAAAAGACCGGCCGCGCGGCGGTCCTGCCGGTCGGATTTGCCTGGTCCGATCTGGGAAGCTGGCGGGCGGTGCTCGCCGCCTCGCGAACAGACCCTGCCGGCAATGCGGTCCATGGCGATGGGCGTCTCCACCAGGCCAGCGGCTGCATCGTCCGCGCCGGGCCGGGACGGACCGTGATGGCGGTGGGGGTGAAGGATCTCGCGATCATCGTGGCCGACGACGCTGTGCTGGTCTGCGATCTTGGCGGTAGCGAAGAGATCAAGCCGCTTGTCAACGCCATGGAGCGCCGCCCGGCGACAGAGGGCGCGGGAAGGGGCCGTCGCCGCCGGCGCTGGACCAGACTGCGGGGTCGCACGGAAAAATAGGCGAGGACTCCCGAAGGATTCAGACCGCGCCTTGACGGGCGAGCTCGCACGGATGGGCGTCGCTTCCGTCCTCCACCTGAAAGGTCGCGTGGTGAATTGAAAACCGGATCCTCAGCTCTTCGCAGACGCCGTGCAGCAGGGCGTCGTCGAGCCCCGCGCCCGGCCGCACGAGATGGGCGGTGAGCGCGGTTTCGGTGGTGCTCATCCCCCAGATGTGGAGGTCGTGAACCTCGCTCACGCCCGGAAGGTCAGTGAGATAACCGAGGACCGCGGCCCGATCGACGCCGAGGGGCACCGCCTGGAGCGCCAGGTCCAGCGATTCGCGCATCAACGACCAGGTTCCCAGGACGATGACGACGCCGATCACCAGGCTCGCCGCCGGGTCGATCCACATCCAGCCGGTGACAAGGATCAGTCCACCGGCGAGGACGACGCCCAGCGCGACCAGGGCGTCTGCGGCCATGTGAGCGAAGGCGGCGCGCACGTTGAGATCGCCCTTCCGCCCCGAAGCGAACAGGAGGGCGCTCAATCCATTGACCACGACCCCGCCAAGGGCGACGGCCATGACCGTGAATCCGGCTGCGGGGGCCGGAGTGATGAATCTCTGGATCGCTTCCCAGGCGATGCCGCCGGTCACCAGCAGCAGGAGCGCGGCGTTGGCGAGCGCCGCCAGGATCGACGAACTGCGCAGTCCGTAGGTGTAACGCCCGCTTGGCGCCCTGAGGGCCAGGGCCGAAGCCAGCCACGCCATGGCGAGGCCCAGCACGTCGCCGAAATTGTGCGCCGCGTCCGCGAGCAGCGCCAGAGAGCCCGCCATCAACCCGAAGACGACCTCGGCCACGACATAGCCGAGGTTGAGCGCCATCCCGATCGCGAAGGCGCTGCCCATGGCGCCGGCCCCGGGACCGTGCGTGTGGTGGTGGCCGGGGGCCCCGGCGTGATGGTTATGGCGTGTTTCACTCATCTTCGCGGCGCGGAGCTAGACTCCGACCGCGGGCGGCGATCAAGGCCTTAAGTGCGGTGTTCCGCGCCGGCGAGAACGGTCTCTATCCAGGCTCTGAACGCGGCGATGAATTTCTGGATGAAGATCCTGACGCCGTCGCCGGAGAGGTCTCCGTGGTCGTCGAACAGCTTCGCGGCGCCGCCGATGTACGCTTCGGGCTGCTGCAGGACCGGCATGTCGAGGAAGACCAGGGATTGGCGAAGATGATGGTTGGCGCCAAATCCGCCGATGGCGCCGGGAGAGACGCTCACCACCGCCGCCGGCTTACCCGCGAAGACGCTCTGGCCGTAGGGGCGCGAACCGACGTCGATGGCGTTCTTCAGCACCCCTGGAACCGAGCGGTTGTATTCGGGAGTGACGAAGAGCACCGCCTCGGCGCCACGGAGTTCGCCGCGAAACGTGATCCAAGCCGGCGGCGCGGGGGCTTCCCTGTCCTCGTCGTAAAGTGGCAGATCGCCGATCTCGACAATTCGAAGAACGAGGTCCGGCAGGGCGAGATGGGCCATGACCCTGGCCATTTTGCGGTTGAAAGACTCCTTGCGAAGGCTGCCGACCAGGACGGCGACGTTACGCGGCATCGTTTCTAACTCCGACTTCTGGGGTGGCGCTCAAGGGGTTGAACGGCTCAGCGGACTATTCGTCTCACATCGCCTAGCCGCGGGCCTTTCTCTATGGTCCCTCGGCGCACGCCGTGGCGTCGAGACGATCGAATCGGCGCGCGCCGAGACCGCGAAGGAATTCACGACAAATGGCGAAACGGGACTATCGCAAGTCGCGGGTCGGGGCCCACCAGCTCGAACCGGAGACCTTGATGCTGGGCTTCGGCTTCGATCCCTCCCTCTCCGAGGGGGCGGTGAAGATTCCGATCTTCCTCACCTCGACCTTCGCCTACAAGACCTGCGCGGAAGGCAAGCGCCTTTTCGACCATATGAGCGGACGCAGCCCCCAGGGCGCCGACGCTGGCCTGATTTACACCCGCTTCAACAACCCCAATCTGCAGATCGTCGAAGAACGCTTGGCGGTGCTCGAGCGCGCCGACGGCTGCGCGGTCTTTTCGAGCGGCATGGCGGCCATACTGACCGCCCTGCTGGCGGTTACCGAGCCTGGGGACGTGGTCGTGCTCAGCCGGCCCCTCTACGGGGGGACCGAGACCCTCTTTGGGACCCTGCTGGCAAAATGGGGCGTCCAGAGCACCAGCTTCGTCGACGGCCTGGACGGCGCGGCGGTGCGCGCGGCGACCGCGGAGGCCCTGCAGCGCGGGCCCGTCGCCGCATTCTATGTCGAGACCCCCGCCAATCCCACGAATTCGCTGGTGGATCTGGACCTCATCGCCAAGGTGGCCGCTGAGACGGCCGATCGCCAGGGCCGCCGCCCGGTGGTGATCGTCGACAACACCCTCCTGGGTCCGCTCTATCAGTCGCCGCTCGACCACGGCGCGGAACTGGTGGTCTATTCCCTGACCAAATACGTCGGCGGTCACAGCGACCTCATCGGCGGAGCCGCGGTCGGCCGGGCCGAGCCGATGCGCAAGATCAGATCGATCCGCAATCTGATCGGCAACCAGCTCGACGTGAACAGCTGCTGGATGCTCACCAGATCGCTGGAGACCCTCCGGCTTCGCATGGACAAGGCCTTCGACAACGCCAGGGCGGTGGCCGGGTGGCTCGCCGGCCACCCGAAAGTCGAGCATGTGGCCTACCTCGGCGGCGCGCCGGCCGGATCCCGGGAAGCGGAGGTCATCGCCCGCCAGTGCGGGGCCATGGGCGCCACCTTTTCGTTCACTGTCCGCGGCGGCGAGGCGGCGGCATTCAAGGTCCTGGACAGGCTGCAGGTATTCAAGCTGGCGGTGAGCCTGGGGGGGACCGAATCCCTGGCGTGCCACCCGGCCAGCACCACCCACTCCGGCGTCTCGGCCAATGAGCGCGCGATGATCGGCATCGATGAAGGGATGATCCGCCTTTCGATCGGCGTGGAAGCCCCCAACGATCTCATCGCCGATCTCGAACGGGGCCTGGCGGCCCTGGACGCCTGACCTTCAGGCATTGAGCTTTGCCGCCTTCGCCGCCCTGGCCGGCCTGGGGAAGGGATGTCCGTCCTTGGAGATCAGGATCGCCAGCCAGCGCGTGCTCTCGAATTCCGCCGCGATGGCCATGACGGTGACGGTGAGCGGGGTGGAGAGCAGGACCCCGGGAACGCCGAGGATCTCGGCCCAGAATCCCAGGGAGATGAGGACGAGCAGCGGGTCGATATTGAGCTCGTCGCTGGCGAGTTTCGGCATCAGCACGCTGTCGATGAGAAAGACCACGCTTCCGAGCACCCCGGCGAGGATCGCCGGGCGGCCGAGGTCATCGAACTGGGCCAGCGCGACAATGCCCGGGAAGATCGAGCCGGCTATCGGTCCGATGATCGGCACATAGGAGGCGAGGAAGACCACGAAGGCGATGAACAGGGCGTCGTGCAGGCCGACCAGAGCCATCAGCCCCCAGGCGGCGACGGCCATCATCAGGCCCTTCAGGGTCTGGAGGCGCACATAGCGTTCGACCGCGTTGCGGACACTGGCCATCACCCGTCTTGCGCCCTTGCGATGGCCCTCGGTGTCGTAGAGCCGGTCGACCTTGCGCCCGAACGCGGTCCTCGAGGCGAGCAGGAACCCGAAGTAGATGATCACCAGCATGCCGTAGGAGATGAGGCTGCGGGCGGTCGCGAAGGCGCGGGTCAGCACCGCGGTCGGATCCAGTCCGCTGAATAGCTCGCCGATGGTGACCGGCGCGACGCCGACGAGGCTCATCAGCCTGGCGAGCACGGCGTCGAGCCTCGGCGCAAGGCCACGCAGATGCGCGGCGAAAGGGGGCGCCTCGAGCACGAACAGAATGCCGATGACCGAGAAGCCGGCGAGGATCAGCACGCCGGCGATGCCGCCCCTGATCCACCCGGGCGCGGCTGGCAGGCGCTCATGGATCTCCCGTGACACCGCGTCGATGAGAAGCAGCAGGAAGGTGGCGACCACCAGCGGAGTCAGCGGCGCCTGGAAAAAGCGGACGAGGGAGACCGCCACGACCACGGCCAGGAAGACGACCGCGTGTCGCGTGCTGGAACTCTGCGCGAGGATCTGGACGCGGCTCTGCATCGTCGCACCCGTCTCGGCGAGGATCGGGGGGTCGTCGGGAGCGCGGGCCATTTCTGTGGGACGGCCGGGCGGGGTGCTCAGGCCGCCATCGCTGGCGAGGTATTCCTGAGGTCGGCGGCGAGGCCCTCGCCCATCAGGTCCACGAAGTTGCCGCGGTAGAACCGGTCGATCACGGGCGACGCCAGTGCCTGCAGAGAGTCGTCGAACCGCTTCAGAGGGTTGCGGCCGCCTTCGACATGCGGGAAGTCGGAGGAGAAGAGGCAGATCTCCTCGCCGCCCTCGCGAACGATCCAGCCCGCGTCCTCGTGAGGGTATGGGGTGATGCGCACCTGCCGGCGAACAATCTCGCTCGGCCGGGCCGACAGGGCGTGCAGGCGCTCCTCGTTCTTGTAGAAGGCGGCGTGGGCGCTATCCATGAACCGCATCCAGCCCGGCGCCCATGATCCGCCCAGCTCGATGGCCCCGAATTTGAGGCGCGGGAAACGGTCCATGACCCCGTCGATGATCATCGCCGCCAACGTCTGCATCACTGAATGGGGGATGGGCATGAAGCTCACCGAGGTGAAGTTCTCCTCTCCGCCGTGGAAATCCTTCACTCGCGGCGCCCCGTTCTCGAAGTAATCGGCCCTGAGCTTCTCCTCGCCGCCGACATGGAAGAGGATCGGAATCCCCGCCTCCTGCGCCTGCGCCCACACCCGATCGTGGGCGCTGTGGCTGGGCGAATGGCCCGGCGGACATTTGGAGGCGACGAGCAGGGCCTTGGCGCCGAGCGCGACGGCCTCGGCCGCCGCGGCCTCGGCGCGGTCGAAGTCCACCAGCGGCACATAGGCGGTGGCAAGGAGACGGCGGTCGACGGCGCAGAAGTCGGTCATCATCCGGTTGTGGGCTTGGGCGGCGGCGTAGCAAAGGTCGAGATCTCCGCCTTCGTCGAGGCCGAAATTGCCCAGGCAGAAGGTGGTGAAGACGAGCTGGCTGGAAAAGCCGAGAAGATCCAGAGCCTTGGGTCGATCTTCTCGGCGGAAGCCGCCAAGGGCCTGATAGTTCTTGCGTAACAGGATGTTGGCGCCGTCTCCGGCCCGGAAATCCGGATCCTCCTGCTGGCGGCGCGCCGCGTCTGCCCAACCGCCAGAGCCCTGCTTCTTGCGAAAAATCGGCAGGTCGTGAAAGGCGGTCTTCAACCTCGGATCGAACCAGGGATCCAGACAGTCGGGCAACTCCATCAGATGGGAGTCGGCGTCGTGAACGACGCGGTTTTCCGCATAGGGCATTGATCGACCTCCGCCGCCGCGATCTTGAACGCCAAGGCGAGACGAACACAACTCCAAATGCATCGGAGCGCCTCGGCTCCGAGATCAGAGCGCGATCAGTCCCGTGGATCGGCGAAGGCTGGCCCGCGCTTCTGCATGTTGGCCATGACGGCCTCGACCTGGTTGGGGCTGCCGATGAGCGCGATCTGCTCACGCGTCTCCTCGATCAGGCCGGCGGCGGGATCGGAAGTGGGAGCGGCGTTGAGCAAACGCTTGGCGGCGCGGACCGCATCGGGGTTCTTCGCGGCGATTTCGTGCGCCAGAGCGAGCGCCTCGGCGCGGGGGTCGGCGGCGAGTCTCGTCGCCAAGCCCATGGCAAGGGCCTCGTCGCCCGAAAAGATGCGTCCGGTGTAGGTGAGTTCGCGGACGATATCTTCGCGAACGAGGTGTCGCAGAAGCTGGGTTCCGGCCATGTCGGGAATGAGGCCCCACTTGATCTCGAGCACCGCCAGGCGTGCATCGGGGGCGACGAAGCGCATGTCGGCGCCGAGCGCCAGCTGGAAGCCGCCGCCGAAGGCGACCCCGTGGACCGCCGCGATCACCGGGACGGGAATCTCGCGCCACACCCAGACCGCGTACTGGGCGCGATTGGCTATCCCGTGGGTGCGCCCGGTGAGTTCGCCGACGGCGGTCTCGGCTCGGGGACGCGGTCCCTGGGCCATCCGGCCGAAACTGCCCATGTCCAGGCCGGCGCAGAAGGCCCGTCCTTCGCCCGACAGGACGACGGCGCGAAGGCCGGGTTCGGTCTTGAGCCGCTCGCCGGTCGTGATCAGGGCCTCGAACATGGCGTCGTCCAGCGCGTTCATCTTGTCGACGCGAACCATGCGGACGTCGGCGACCCCGCGGTCCATGGTGAGGATGACGCGATCGTCCATGTCTTCAGATCTCCACCATTTCGAACTGGGCCTTGCTCATGGTGCAGTCGGGGCAGCACCAATCGTCGGGGATATCCGCCCAGCGCGTCCCGGGAGCGAAGCCCTCTTCGGGAAGGCCCTCGGCCTCGTCGTAGATGAAGCCGCAGGTCCCGCACTGCCAAGTCTTGAAAGGCATCGCCGCTCCTCAACTCTCCTTCACGGCCGCGCGCCTCGGACAACGCCGATGGCGAGCGCGACAACAATAGCGGCCGCGAGGAAAAAGGGCAGGGCCGCGGCCTGGACCAGGCCGGCGCGAAGGGCGGCGGCGGCGAGGGCCACCGATGCGACGGCGGCGATGGTGAGCCAAAGGTCGGCGGCGAACATCTTGAAAATCTCGGCCGCGAGAGCCTTGAAGACCGCCATCACGCCGTCCTCGCCCTGACCGCCCGCACCGAGGCGGCCAGCACCAGTCCCGCGGCGAGGTAGAAGCCCACCAGGGGAAGGATCGCCAGATCGCCGCCGGGCCACGGCGCGCCCAGACCCTCGCAGCACCAGAAGACCCCAAAGCCGGTCAGCAGGGCGCCGACCACGAACTTCATGCTGTTCTCGGGGATCCTGGCCAGCGGCGCGCGCAGGGCGAGACCCAGGGCAAGCACCAGAACGCAGGCGCCCGCCGCGCCCACCGCCGCCGGCAGCAGCAGTCCGGGGCGCGCGCCGATCGCCAGGACGATGAACACCACCTCGGTTCCTTCCAGGAGCACGGCCTTGAACGCCACCATGCCCGCGAGCCAGTCGGCGGCCCGGCCACGAGCGTGCGCTTCGTCGCGCAGGGCCCTGGTCTGTTTTTCGAAGGTGGCGGCCTCGTCGTGGAGCGACAGGGCGCCGCCGGCCCTCAGCACCGCCTTGCGCAGCCAGCCCAGGCCGAAGACGAGGAGCAGCAGGCCGATCACGAGCTGCAGCCCGCGCACGGGCACCGCGGCGAGCAAGGGTCCGAGGATGGCGACCACCAACGCGAGGATGACCAGGGCCGCCCCCGCGCCCAGGGCCGCCGGACGGATCCCGCGAACCACGCTTACCGCCAGGACGATGGTGAAGGCCTCCACCGCCTCCACCGAGGAGGCGACGAAGGCGGCGCCCACTGTCGGCGCGGCTGTGGCCAGGCTGATCATTCAGCGGCGACTTATGCCCGCCCGCCGCCCGCCAAGCCAAGGGCGCTCTTGCCCAAGGCGGCGGGAAAAAGCATCGTCGCGCCGAACCCCGAGCGAGCGCATGACCCCGCCCACCGCACTCAATGGCCTCAAGGTGCTCGACTGCACCCATGTCATCGCCGGCGCCTGGTGTTCGATGATGCTTGCCGACCTCGGGGCTGAGGTCATCAAGATCGAGCCGCTTGAAGGGGAGACCACCCGCGGCCATCCCAAGGCGAGGTTCAAGGCCTTCGATTTCGTCAACCGCAACAAGCGCTCGCTCGCCGTGGACCTTGCTTCGCCAAAAGGAGCGGACACGGTTCGCACCCTGGCGGCCAGCGCCGACGTTTTCGTCGAGAACTACCGTCCCGGCGCTCTGGAGCGCATGGGCCTGGGCTATGAAGACCTCCGCAACGTCAATCCGGCCCTCATCTACTGTTCGGTCTCCGGGTTTGGCCGCACCGGGCCTTACCGCGAGCGCGGCGGGTTCGATCTGATCGCCCAGGCGATGAGCGGGATCATGAGCTTCACCGGCGAAGCCGGAGCCAAGAGTCCCACCGCGTGCGGCGTGCCGCTCTCCGACCTCAACGCCGGGACCTTCGCGGCCCTGGGGGTGCTCGCGGCGCTCAATCACCGCCATCACACCGGCGAGGGCCAGCATGTCGAGACCTCGCTGTTCGAAAGCGCCATCGCCTATACGATCTGGGAGTCGGGGCTCTATCTCACCACCGGCGAGGTCTCCCGGCCGAACGGTTCGCGGCATCGCCTCGCCGCGCCTTACGAAGCGCTGAAGACCGCCGACGGCTACATCGTGGTGGGGGTGAACAACGCGCGTCTCTGGGGGCGTTTCTGCACCGCGACCGGCGCGGCCGAGCTGAAGGACGACCCGGCCTTCGCCGACGGCCGCAGCCGGGTGCAGAACCGCGACGCCCTCCAAGGAAGGCTCGAGGCCATCCTCACCGGCGCCTCGACCGCTGAATGGGTCGACCGCCTGCTCGCCGCCGGCGTCCCGTGCGGGCCGATCAACACCATCGACCAGGCCCTCGCCGATCCGCAGGTCGCGGCCCGGGGCCTGCTGGTGGAGACCGAGGGCCGCAGGTTCGTGCGCGCGCCGATATCGCTTTCGAGAACCCCGGTGCGCGTCGAGCGGGGGCCTCCGCGACTTGGCGCCGATAGCCGCGAAATCCTCTCCGAGGCGGGACTGCCGGCGAGCGCGATCGACGATCTGGTGAGCGCCGGCGTCATTGGCGAGCCCAGCGCGCTCGCGGCGGAGACCCTGGCGTGAGCGGCGCGGTGAGGGTTGAGCGGCCGGCGCCGCATGTGGCGCGGCTGGTAATCGACAATCCGCCGATGAATCCCCTCGGCCAGGCGATGCGGGCGACCTTCATCGAGGTGCTGGACGAGGTGGAGGCCGATCCGTCGGTCCGCGCGCTGATCGTCACCGGGGTGGGCGGCGCCTTCTGCAGCGGCGATGATCTCAAGGCGGTCGGGCCGTCGGGGGAAGATCTCGCCGGTTTCGGCCGGCTGCTGGAGCGGCTCGAGGCGTCGCGGGCGGCGATCATCGCCGCGATCAACGGCTGGTGTATCGGCGGCGGTTTCGAACTGGCGCTCTGCTGCGACATCCGCATCGCCGCGCACGACGCGCGGTTCGTCTGCGCCGGGGTGAACATGGGCCTGATGGTCTCGGCCTGGCGGCTGCCGCGGCTGATCGGCGTCTCGCGCGCCAAGGCGATGCTGCTCACCGGCTCGACTCACGACGCCGCGACCGCCGAGCGCTATGGACTGGTGACAGGCTTGCACGCCTCAGAGGAACTCGAGGCCGCGGCCATGGACCTTGCGAGCCGCGTCGCCTCGCGCGCGCCGCTCGCGGTGGAGGCGACCAAGCGCGTCGCCTCCCGGGCGCCGGACCTGTCGCCGGAGGACGCAGCGATCATGCAGGCCGCGGAACTACGGACCCTCAGGCGCAGCCAGGACCACCGGGAGGCGGTTACGGCCTTCCGAGAAAAGCGTGAACCGCGATTCGAAAGGCGCTAAGCAGGCGTCGCGAAGACCCCCTCCCTTCGAAGGCGATATCAGATGAACAGACACCCGTTGCTGGCGGCGGCCTGCGCCCTCGGACTGCTCGGCGTGGCCGCCGGCGCCCGTGCCGACCCGGCGCCTGGCGCCTCCGGCCTGCGAGTCGTCGCGCGTATCGCCGGCCCGGACGGCGGCTGGGATTACGCCAGTTTCGATCCCGCCGGGCGGCGGGTATTCGTCGCCCATGGATCGCAGGTCATGGCCATCGACACCGACAGCGGCAAGGTCACGCCGGCCTTCGCCGCCGGCGATCACCTGCATGCGGTGGTGCCGATTCCAGGCGCCGGGGTAATCGTCACCACCAACAGCGGCGACAGCAGCGCGCGCATCCTCGAGGCCGCCAGCGGCCGGCTGCTCGCCTCGGTTCCCACCGCCAAGGACGCCGATGGCGCGGTCTACGATCCCTCCAGCGGTCTGGTGATGGTCATCGACGGCGAGGCCGGCCAGATCACCCTGGTCAATCCCAAGACGCGCGCCAGTCCCGGTTCGATCACCGTGGGCGATTCCCTGGAGTTCGGCGCTGTCGACGGCAAAGGCAAGCTCTTCGTCAACGTCGAGAGCAAGAACGAAGTGGCGGTGGTCGACATCGCCGGGCGCAAGGTCATCGCCCGCTATCCGATGCCCGGATGCGAGCGTCCCACCGGCCTCGCCTACGTCAGCGGCGACCGGCTGGTCTCGGCCTGCGGCAACGGCGTGGCGAAGATCCTCGAGGCCTCCTCGGGCCGCGAGATCGCCAGCTTCAAGATCGGCGGCTTTCCCGACGCCGTCCTCTATGACGCCGGCCGCGGTCTCGCCTACATCCCCTCGGCGCTCAGCGGGACCCTGGCGGTGATCGCGCTTTCCGGGCCGGCGAACAACACCATCATCGACACCGTCCCCACCCAGATCGGCGCGCGGACCGGGGCGGTCGATCCCAAGACCGGCCGCATCTACCTGCCGACCGCCCAGTACATCCTGCCCGTTCCGGCGGGCCAGCGTCCGACGACGAAGCCGGGAACCTTCCAGGTCCTGGTCCTCGACCGCAAGTAGCGTGAGGCCGGGACCAAAGGCCGACGATGAGGGGGTGGGCGAGGAGGCTCCAGTCACTCCTCCGAGTTGTTCACTCCGCCGATGAGGCGGTAGAGGGCGGGCATCACGAGCAGGACGAGGGGCCCCTGGGCGATCAGGCCGGCGATGATCGCCACCGCCAGCGGCTTCTGCATCGATGCGCCCAGCGCCAGGGGGCTCAGGGCGAGGATCGCGGCCAGGGTGGTCATGGCGATCGGTCGCAGCCGGTTGGCCCCGGCGTCGATCAGGGCCTGGCGCGGATCCGCGCCTTCGGCGATGAGGGAATCGTATTCGGTGAAGTAGAAGATCGCGACCTCGGTGACGATCCCGATCACCATCGTCAGGCCCATCAGGGCCATGATGTTGAGTTCGACCCCGGCGAGGCGAAGGCCAAGGCCGACCGCGCAGGCGGCCATCAGCGGCATGGCGACGATTGCCGCGACGATCCTGAAGTTCTCGTAGAGCAGCAGGAGCAGGACGGTGATCAGGGCCAGGGCGCCGGCGAAAACGATGGCGAGGCCGCGGAAGGCGGACTGCTGCTCGGCAAAGAGGCCGCCCATCTCGAAGCTCACGCCGGCCGGAAACGTGTTCGGCCGGCTGAGAAGCTTCCGCACCGCCTTGGCCGTCGAACCCATGTCGCGGCCCTCGACCCGGGCGGTGACGGCGACCATCCGCCGACCGCCCTCGCGGGTCACTTCGGCCTGACCGGAGAGGACGCCGACCGTGGCGATCTGCGAGAGGGCGAAGACGTGGCCGTCGGCCGCCCGAAGCGGCATGTCGGCCATCTGGGAAACGCGGTCGCGCTGATCTGCGGGGATCCAGACCCTGACGTCGGTGAGGATCGGGTCGGACTGCACCTGGGTGGCGACCGCCCCGCCCATCAGGGCGCCGATCTGCCTGGAGGCCTCGGCCGGGGCGATGCCCTCGAGGGCGGCGCGGGCGAGGTCGACGTGGACGTCCAGCGCGTCGCCGGCGACGACGATGCCGCTGCGCACCTCGGTCACCCCGCGCACGCCCTCGATGGTCTTGGCGACCCGCTCGGCGGCGCCGCGCAACTGCGCCTGGTCCTCGCCGAAGAGCTTGACCTCGATCGGCTGGGGCACGGCGGTGAGGTCGCCGATCAGGTCCTCCATCAGCTGGGCGGTGTCGACATCGACGCCGGGGACGCGCGCGAGGACGCGGTCGCGCACCTGCGTCATCACCGCCTGGATGCCGCGGCGCGGCGGCTTCTTCAGTCGCACAAAGAAGTCGCCGGTGTTGGATTCGGTGAGATCGCCGCCGAGCTGGGCGCCGGTGCGGCGTGAATAGGTCACCACTTCCGGGGACGCTCGAAGGACGCCCTCGATCTGGCGCACCAGCCGGTCGCTTTCGGTGAGCGAGGTCCCGGGGGGAGTGAGATAGTCGAGGATGAACCCGCCCTCGTCCATCCTGGGCATGAAGCCGCTGGGCAGGGTCATGAAGGCGAATATCCCCGCCGCGGCCAGGGGCGCCATCACCGCGGCGGCGATCCATGGGGCGCCGGTCGTGGTGGTGAGCGCGCGGCGGTAGCGGCGGCTGTAGCCGGGCTCCGCACGCCGCCGGGGATGGACCCTGGCGTAGACGCGCTCCATCAGGATCGGCACCACCAGCCAGGCGAGCAGGAACGAGGCGATGAGCGCGATCGCCATGGTGAGCGACAGCGCCTTGAAGAAAGCCCCGGTGACCCCGGTGAGAAAAGCCAGCGGCAGGAAGATCAGGATCGTCGCCGCCGAAGATCCCGCCAGCGGTCGGAAGAACTCACTCGCCGCTTCGCGCATCGCCCGCAGGGGATCGTCGGGGAGTTCGACGAGGCGCCGCTCCATGTGCTCGATCATCACGATGGCGTCGTCGATGATCAGGCCAATGGCCGCCGCCATGCCGCCCAGGGTCATGATGTTGAAGCTCTGGCCCATGACCTTCAGGGCCAGTGTGGTGAGGGCGAGCACCGTGGGGACCACCACCACCGCCACCAGGGTGATCCGCAGGTTGCGCAGGAAGACCAGCAGGACGAGGCCGGCGAGCAGGGCGCCGATGGCGATCGCCTTGGCCAGTTCGCTGGCGGAGGTCTTGATCAGTTCGCTCTGGTCGTACCAGGCCGAGACGTGGAGGCCCGGAGGCTGGCTGGCCGCAGCCTTGGCGAAGACGGCGGCCACGTCGCGGACGATGCGGACCGTATCGCCGCTCGGCTGCTGGTAGACCTGGACGCTGACCGCGTCGCGGCCATCGGCGGTGACCCGCATCCAGCTGGGGGCGCCGGCGAGATGGACGCTCGCCAGGTCGCCCAGGCGCACGACGCCGCCTCCGGCGCTCTTGATCACCACCTTCTCGATGTCCGGCGCGCCGCGCAGGCCGCTGTCGGTGAGGGTGAGAAACAGCTTGCCGCGATCTTCGAGCTTGCCGTTGGCTTCCAGGACGTTGGCGCCCGCCAGCGCCTGGGAGACGTCGGCGAGCGAGAGGCCGTAGGTGCGCAGCCGCACCGGATCGACCTCGACCCGATATTCGCCCACCGCCCCGCCGAGGGAATCGACCCGGGCGACGCCGGCCACGGCCGTCAGGAGCGGGGTCAGGGTCAGGTCGGCGTAGCGGCGCAAGGCCACCGGGCCGATCCGATTGGAGGTCAGGCTGTAGGCGGCGACCGGGAACACTGTCGGGTCCATCCGCCGCACGGTGAAGGTGACGCCTGGCGGCAGGGCGGAGACGGCCTGGGCAAGGGCGGTCTGCGTCCGCTGCAAAGCGAGGTTCATGTCGCTGCCCCAGGCGAAGCTGATCTTCAGATCGGCCGCGCCGCGGCTTGTGGTGGAGCGCACCGAGGAGACGTCCGGGACGGCGCGCACCGCCTGTTCCAGCGGCCTGGTGACCGCCGCCTCGGTCTGGTTGATCGGCCGGTCGCCGGCCTGGATGGAGACCGCGATCCTCGGGAAGGCGATGTTGGGAAAGAGGCCGACCGGCAGGCCAAATCCGGCGAAGACTCCGCCGACGATGGCGCAGACCAGGAGCAGCAGCAGGGAGCGGCGATGGCGGGCGAAGACGTCCGAAGCGATCATTTCGCGGCGGTCCGGACCGCCATGCCGTCCTGGAGCTGGTAGGCACCCTCGACGGCCACCGTTTCACCGGCCCAGATCGGTCCGGCGACCTCGATCATCTCGCCCTGCTCGGCGCCGGGGCTCACCGCCACCTGCCGCGCCTTGCCCGCGGCGACGACGAAGAGGTGGGCGCCGCCCTCGTCGTAGACGACCGAGGTCCGCGGAACCAGAACGCCCGGGTGGCTCGCCACGGTGATCACCCCTTTCACCGCCGCACCCAGAGCCAGTCCAGCGCCCTGGGCAGGGGCGGCGACGGTGACGAGCCTGGTGACCGGGTCGACTTGACGGCCGACGGTGGCGAGGCGGCTTTCGATGGCGTGGGTATCGTCGAAGGCCGAGACGATCCGCACCGCCTGGCCGGAGGCCAGACGCTGGGCGCGGGTCGGCTCGACGCCGAGCTGGGCGATCATCCCGCCACTGGCGATGAGGCTGAGGAGCGGCGCGTCGGCGGCGACATGCTCGCCGAGCGTCACCGGGACCGTCCCGACCACCCCGGCGAAGGGCGCGGCGATTGTCTGGCGGGAGTTGCCGGCCCCTGTCGCCGACTGGGCGGCGACGCCGGCGCGGGCGTCGGCCAGGGCTTTCTGCGCCGCGCCGAGCTGGTCGTTGGCCGCCAGGTGCTGGTCGTAGAGGCGCTGGACGCGGGCCAGGTCGCGCTGGGCGAAGGCGACCGCATCGCCGGCCTGCCGCCAGGCGAGCAGGGTCGCCGGGGTGTCGCCGACGATGACGAGCGGCGCGCCCGCCGCCACCGGCTGGCCCGGCGCGACCAGCACCGCCTGGACGATTACGGCCCTGGGCGCGGCCACCGTGCGGCTCGCGGCAGCCGAGCCGGCGATGACGCCATAGGCGGTCACCGTGTCGCCGACGCTCGCCTGGAGCACCGGGGCGATGGTGACCAGGGCGCTGGCCGGCGGGGCCGCGGGCTCGGCCTTGTGGCCGCCGAGCAGGCGCCAGGCCATCAAGGCGACGATGAGCACAGCGACGACGATCGCGGCGATGCGCCAGAGCCCCGATGCCCTCATGGCTGGGCTCCTTCGTCCGACGGCAGGAAGAGCACCGTCTCCAGGCTGATGTCGGCGAGCACCAGGGCCAGGCGCAGGTCGAGCAAGGCGACCTCCTGGCGAAGCGCCGCCTGCTCGAGGGCCAGCTGCGGGCCGCTTTCGAGATCCCCGCGGCGGAAGGCGGCGCGGGCGCGATCGGCCATGGCGAGCAGGCGCGGAACCTCGGCCTCGAGCCGGACGAGGTTGGCGTGGTCGCCGGCGAGGTCGCGGCGGGCGGCGGCGACATCGGCGACCGTCTGGTCGAGTCTCGCCTGGTACTCCTGGCGAAGGCGCTCGCGGCTCGCGGTCTGGATGGCGATCTCGCCCCGGCCGCGGTTGAAGATCGGGATGACGATGGTCGCGGCGACGCCGTTGGTGAGGATGCCGCCGGTGTCCCGCTGGCGGCTGTAGCCGAGATTGATCAGCGGGAACTGGCTCAGAATGGCCTTGCGCAGAACCGCGTCCTGCGCCCCGTAGCCGGCCTTCAGGGCCAGGAGGTCGGGGCGCCGGTCGGGCAGGGAGGCAAGGGCGGTGTCGAGAGCGATCGCCGGCGGATCGACCGGCGGGGCCCCGGCCACGAGGTTCAGCCTGACCCCGGGCTCCAGGCCGATGAGCGCGTTGAGATCGCCCCTCGCCTTGAGCGCGTCATGGGTGGCGATGGCGAGCTGGGCGTCGGCGTCGAGCTTGGCGGCCAGGTCGGCGCTGGTCACCTGGCTGGTCAGGTCATGGCGCTGGTAGGCGAGGTTCGATTGCCGGTACTGTTCGGCGAGACCCTCGTCGATGGCTTTGAGGACCGCGCTCTTGGCTTCGTTGCCGAGGGCGGTCACCGCGAGTTGGCGAGCCTGCTGGGCGGCGCTCCATTCGCTCCACAGAAGATCGAGGTCGGCCTGGCGCGCCGAGGCGCGCGCCGCCTTCAGCGCCGCCGAGTGGGTCACCAGGCCGAGAAGATCGATGCTGGGCGTCACCCCATAGGCGGTGACGAGGCCCTGGGGATGCACCGGGAAGTCGGCGCTCAAGGCTACCTGGGGATCGGGGAGCAGGCCGGCGGCGAAGGCCTGGGCGCCGGCGACCTTGGCCGCCGCGCGCTTCGCCGCGAGCTCGGGGCTGTTGAGCACCGCGAGGATCGCCACGTCGGTGGGATCCAGGCCCCCGGTCGGATCGAACCTGTGGGCCTTGAGCGCTCCAAGGCGCAGGCGCGAAATATCCACGCTCAGCCGTGACGCGCTGGGGGCCAGATTTGACGCCCTTGGAAGCGGCGCGGCGCGGAATGACGCGCAGGCGGCGAGGGATGAGGCGAGGATGACGCAAAGCGACGCCCTTCTTCCCGCGCGTGACCGCCAGGGCAGAAGGGCTCGGCGAGCATCTCTCGGCTTCCGGCCCATCGCCTTCCAATGAGACTCTGCGCGTGACGAGCCGATGACCGGGAGATTGGGAAACAGCAAGGTTCAGCCCGGAGTCTGGAAGGTGACCAGGCAGGCGAGGCCGGGCGCCGCGTCATCGAGGCTGGCCTCGGCGCCGTGCAGGCGGGCGACGGCGGCGACGAGCGCCAGGCCCAGGCCGCTCCCCGGCGTCGAGCGGCTGGTCTCCAGGCGGTGAAAGCGGTCGAACAGGCGCTCGCGCTCGGCAGCCGGCACGCCGGGCCCATCATCGACCACCGAGATCACCGGAGCGCCGCCGGCGCGCTTGCAGCGAACTTCGACCCGAGCGTTCGGCCCGGCGTGGCGAAGGCCGTTTTCGACGAGGTTGACGAGCATCTGCGTCAGGAGTTCGGGATCGCCCTCGGCGAGCAGCGGCCCTTCCGCGCGCAGCTGAAGCGACTGGCCGGCGTCCTCGGCCGAGGGGGCGAAGGCCTCGACCACGGTCCTGGAGAGCTCGGCGAGATCGACCGGCCGGAAGGCGGCGCGCCGCGCCCCGCCCTCGATCTGGGCTATGCGCAGCAGGGCGGCGAAGGTGCCGAGGATGGCGTCGAGGTCGGCGAGGGCGCCTTCGATCGCCTCCACCCGCTCGGCGCGGTCCCCGGCGCGCAGGCTGGCCTCCAGGCGCGCCCGCAGGCGGGTCAGCGGAGTGCGCAGATCGTGGGCGATGTCGTTGGAGACCTGGCGCACGCTCTCCATCAGAACGCCGATCCGGTCGAGCATCCGGTTGAGGGTCGCGGCCAGGCTGCCCAGATCGTCGGCGGCCCGGGCCGCCGGCACCCGGCGGGTGAGGTCGCCGTCGATGATCGCCTGGGCGGTCCCGGTGATCGAGGCGATGCGCCGGTGGACCCCGCGGCTGAGGCCCCAGCCGCCGGCGACGCCCAGAAGAACGACGCCGACGAAGGCCAAGGCCAGGCGGCGGACCAGTTCGTCGTTGAGCGCCTCGGTGCGGTCGACGTCGTCGCCGACCAGCAGGCGCTCGCCGTTGGGCAGGCGGGCGGCCAGAACCCGGGTGCGTTCAGCGTCCTCGCGCGCCGCGCCCATGGAGAGGACGGACCAGCCGGCCGGCGCCCGCGCGCCGGCCAGGCGCCCGGCGATCGCCCGGCCGTCCGCGCCCTGCAGGCCGTAGTCGAGGGCCCCGGGAGTGCGGTCGCGCTCGCGCACCGCCTGGACGACGCCTTCGCGGCCCTCGGTGCGGTATTCCTGGATGAGGGAGGCGGACTCCGCGGCGATCCGATCATCGAACATCCGGCGCAGCGCCGCTTCGGTGGTGATGAGGCTGATCGCGCCGAGGGCCACCACCGAGAGGGCGAAGCCGGCGGTATAGAGCGCGGCCAGGCGCAGGGAGGAGGAGCGGAACACCGCCAGGTTCTACGGTTCGCGCAGGCAGTAGCCGGCGCCGCGGACGGTGTGGATCAATTCGCGCGAATGCCCGCGGTCGAGCTTGCCGCGCAGGCGGCTGATGTGGGTATCGACGATGTTGGTCTTCGGATCGAAGTGGAAATCCCACACCCCTTCGAGGAGCATCGTGCGCGTGACCACCCGCCCGGCGTGGCGCATCAGGAATTCCAGGAGCTGGAACTCGCGCGGCTGCAGCTCGATCCGCTCGCCGGCGCGGGTCAGGGTGCGCTTCAGGAGGTCCATCTCCACGTCGGCCACCCGCAGGGTGGTGGTGACATCGGAGGTGGGCGGGCGGCGCGCCAGGGCGTTCACCCGCGCCAGGAGCTCGGAAAAGGCGAAGGGCTTGATCAGATAGTCGTCGCCGCCGGCCTCCAGCCCCTCGACCCGATCGTCGATGCCGCCCATGGCAGTGAGGATGAGGACCGGGGTCTTCACCTTCGAGGCGCGGATGGTGCGCAGGATGGCCAGGCCATCGAGATGCGGCAGCATCCGGTCGAGGATGATGACGTCGTAGGCCTCGCCCGCGGCCAGGAGCAAGCCGTCGCGGCCCGAGGCGGCCAGATCCACCGTGTGGCCGGCCTCGGCCAGGGCGCGCTTCAGAAAGGCCGCCGCCTGGGCGTCGTCTTCAACCAGCAGCAGCTTCATGGCGCCAGACTCGCCCCGCCAGGCGAAAGGCGCAAGCGGCGTGGATGGCGCCGGAAGCCCGTGGCAGGTTTTGGCAGGTTTCTGGCAGGCGCCGGGCAGGCGCCGGGCACGTTCGCGGCAGGTGGGGAGGCGCTCCGCGACCAAGGCAGGAATGCAGGTTTGCAGCCTAAGCATCTGTTATCTCAGTATCTGTTGCGCCGCAATTCCTCCCTGCGTTCGTCGGCGCGATGGCCGGCGAGGTTTTCGCACAGCCGGTGCGCCTCGAGGAGGGTGACGCGCGCCTCCTTGATCCCGCTCGGGCTTCCCAGATCCTCGCTCGCCTTGGCGATGCGCAGGAGGCCAGCGATCACCGACGCGCTGTTCGCCTCGGCGGCCGCCGCGACCGAGGCGCGTAGTTCGGCGATGCGCTCGGCGACCTCCGGCCGCTGGGCGAGGCGGGTGGGGTGGCCGGCGGCGGGGACGAAGCCGGAGTCCTCATAGGCGTCGTCCAGCCGCGCCCCCTTTGCCCTCGCCTGGGCGAAGGCTTCGTGTTTGGGATTTTGCAGAATAGGCATGGTGCTGACTGCTCACATTCGATGTTGGCAATGAAAGATCGCAGTTTGCAATCACTCATCGCGCTTGTCAAGCCGAGATGGGGTGCAGCTAGCACTCGATGTGTCCGCCTTCGTAGCACACGATTTGTCCGCTCCGCCCAGGGCGAGGCCGTGACCATGGCGGCGTCCGGTGAGGTGACCCCGGCGGCGCGGGCGGCGTTCGCCGGTGCGCTGGCCGGGGACGGCGCCGATCCCCGCGCGCGCTATTTCCTCGCCATGGCGCTCGCGTGCACGCCACCTATTCTCCGCCGATCGGGACGATGAGCCGCCTGGACATGGTCGCGGATTCGAAATGGATCGGGCGGTGTCCGGCAGGTGTGACGCCGGTCCACTAGGGCGCGTCGCGGGGCCGCTGCTCTATTTCAACGGCAGTCGGTTCACCGGTGATCTGGGCTGGGACGGGCTGGAGAAGTTGCGCGCAATATCACGACGGCGCGGCCTGACCGTCGCACATGGCGTCAAGCTCGAGTTCAGGCCGTCCTTCGTTCGTCCGATACGTCGGGGACAGTCCCTCTTTGAGCGGGCTGGTGGTTCCCGAGGTTGCCTTACCTGGCTCCTCAGATAGGCTGCGCCTTCAGTGAGGGATTCGATTCATGACGTTGCGCCTGCTGCCTTTGGTCCTGCTCCTGGCCGTGGGGGTTCCCGCGGCGTGTTCGGCTGCGCCGGCCAACCCGCTGATTGGCGACTGGCGGGTCGAACCGGGCGGCGATGTGAATTCGGATGGCTTCGCCTATTGCAAGGTGACGCCACGACTCACCTTCACCCCGACCACCGAAACCATGTATGCTGAGAGCGGCGCGCACGGCACGAACCAGGTCATCTATCTCGTGTCGGGCCGGGATATCTACGTTTCTTCATCGCCAGGCTTCGTCGGTGCGCCGAAGTTCACAATGCTGGGACCAAACGAGATGACCCTCGATGCGGTCGGGCATTGCAAATATCGGCGCTAGAATCCGGCCAGGCAAAGGCGTGCCGGGGCGGCCGTCCAGCCTGCGGAGTCAAAAGGATGCTGTCAGCGTCGAACCGCCGTTCGCAAGTGCCCCTGCGGCGTCCGTCATCGGGCTGTCCGACGATCTGGGCGTCGCCGGAACCAATTTATGCCTGTCTCTACCGTCCTGACTCGGAATCGCCGATCGCCTGAGCCTGAAGCTCGTCGATCCGTTGCCTGTAGGCGCCCAACATACACGAGGAGAGCGGCCGACTGTCGACTGCGGCGCGCGACGCTTCAGGGCTTGACGGCCAGCGCCGCCGCTGTCGACGGAACCTGGATGCTGACCACGAATTTCCAGCCTCCGTCGGCGCCCTTGCGCAGGGTGTCGATGCCGTTGCCCACCTCGTGGACGACCGCGTGGGTCTTGGGGTCCGTGCTCGCCTGCTCGTAGCGCCACAGGGCATAGCCGATGTCGCCGGCCTTGCCCACTTCGACCCGGTCGATGGTCAGCTTGATGTTGAAGGCCTTGTCATTGGCGAACGAGGCGAAGGACTTGCCTATCGCCGCCGGTCCTTTGGCCGCCGGGGCGCCCCCATAGATGAACACGCCATCGGCCGCGTACAGCGCGGCGAACCTGTCGTATTGATGCCCATTGGCCGCGGCCGTGGCCTGATCTTCCAACGCCCGGATGGCGTCGGCGTCCTTGGCGGTGTCCGCGGCCGGCGCCGTGGCCGGCCCCGCCTTGCCGCAGGCCCCGAGCGAAGCGGCCATGAGCGCCGCCATCGCCGCGCCTGCTAGTTGAAACCTGGTCATTGTCCTGCCTCTCCCTGACGAGCCGCGCTCACCCTCCGCCCGGTGTGCAAAGAGGTCAAGCTTGGACCCGGCGCGGAAAGCTTCGGGTTCCCGTCGCTTCGCCCCGTTCGCCTGGCCATTTTGCTGGGGAGGCTCGGAGCGGGATGTCCGCCGCCCACCGCTCCTGGAAATTCTCCAGGTTCGCTTCGAGGCAAGAGTCCGATGTCCGTTGTCGCCGCCAGCCGGCCCTGCGCGCCCGCAATCCACACATGCCTGTGCCGAAGCCGGCGCGAATGGACGCGAGCTGCGCAAGTTCGCTGTTGGCGCAGGGCGAATGCGGAGCGGGCCGGCGCCTGGCACAGGCCGCGACGAGGGCGGGAAGATCGGCTTTGGGCGCCTAGCCTTGCAGGAACACATGGTTGCTCATGAAAGAGTCTTGCGAACGATCAGTTTCGATCACCAAGCTCTACCGCCCGCCTTTCCCCGAATTAACGGGGCCCAAGACGCCGCGCCGTCTAGGCTCGCCCCGATCAATGGAGGCGAAGCCATGAGACTGCTCCTGCCCGCGGCGCTTCTCGCGATGGCCCTCCCGATGGCGGCTCACGGGCAGGCGGGGAAGATCGAGATCAGGTTCTGTCCGGCGGCGCGGGTGCGCGCCTATCCGCTGGAATCGCGTCGGCGCATCGAGAGCGTGGTCCTGCAGAACGCGGCGATCATCAACCATGGCGCGGCGCCGTTGGAGGTCACCGCCGTGGCGATCGACCTGATGCGCGACGGCGAGGCGGTCGAGACGCGCCGCCTTGCGGGGCGTGAACTCGCGCGCGCCGGCGGAAACAGCGCCGGCCTGCAGGCGAGCGGCGAGGTGACGCAGATCCCCGTCCAGTTCTGCGGCGGCAAGCTCGTCGCCGGCGGCGTCATTTTCGCCGGAACGAGGCTCACGCACGGCCAGGGCCTGCTCCTCTTCCAGCAGCTGATGGCCTTCCAGGGTCCTAGGGACGCCCTGCGCGTGACGGTCCATGGGCGCAGCGAGGGCCATGACGTGGCGGCGAGCGGCGCCCTGCCGATCGACACGGCGATGTCGCGCACGGTGTTTCGTTTTCCCCTCGAAGGGGTGTGGTGGGTCGGCGTGGGGGCGACGCCGCACACCGGTCACCGCTGGTTCGTGCCCGAGGAATTCGCCCTGGACATCGGCAAGCTGGGCGGTGAGGGGCTGGACCATCGGGGCGACGGCCGGGCGTTCGGCGACTACTATGGTTACGGCGCGCCGGTTCTGGCCGCCGCCGACGGCGCGGTGGTCAGCGCCGTCGACGGCATGGCCGAAGACGCCTCGGCGATGCGACAGCCGGGCGAGACGACGGACACCTATTCGAAGCGGATGATGGCGACCCAGGCGACGCTCCTTGCCAAGGGGGTCCTCGCCCTGGCCGGGAACCACGTCGTGATCGACCACGGCGACGGCGAATATTCGCTCTACGCCCACTTGAAGCCGGGAAGCGTCCTGGTGAAGCCCGGCCAGGCCGCAAAGTCCGGCCAGCCGATCGGCAGGCTCGGCTCATCGGGCAATTCGACCGCCCCGCACCTGCATTTTCAGGTCTGCGACAGCCCGCGCGTGCTCCTCGACTGCGCCGGCATCCCGATCAGCTTCAAGGATCTCGACATCCCCTGGGCTGACTGGGTCCGCCCGGTGCAGAGCGGCGACGTGGTCGTGGCGCGGTGACCCTGCGCCGAAAGCTGTCCCGACCACACGGCGGCGAGAGGTGACGGGCGGACACCGCCCCCCGTCCCTTCCGAATTGCCTGGGCAGCCTGGTTGGATTCCGCGTTAGGCTGCGATGGTAGCCGCGGGTTCGCGCCAGCCCAATTGCATCGGAGGCAGTGATGTCGCTTGAAGAGATGGTCGCCGTCGCGCAGATCGTGGGCGGCGCGGCGGTGGTGGTGTCGCTCTTCTATGTGGGCCTGCAGCTGCGCCAGAACACCATGCAACTTCGGCGCGCGGCGGGAGATGCCACCCTCACCCAGAATTCCGCGTTCCGCATGACCATCGTCAACAGTCGCGAGGTGGCGGAACTTTGGACTCGCGGCCTGGCGGACGAAGAGCCGCTGGATCCGCCCGATCTGCTTCGCCTGGAGGCGCTGTTCACCGAGCGCGTCTGGATAGCGCACCACCATTGGGATCGGTCAAGGCACGGACTGTCGACCAGAGGCCAATGGGAGCGGTCGACCTTGAAGAATCTCGTGCGTTTCCTGGCGACGCGGCGCGGAGAGGCGTGGTGGGCCGGATACAAGGCGACAATGCCGCCGCAATACGCCGCCGCCGTCGACAAGGGGATCGGCGAGCCGACCGGCGAACCGTGAACTGACCTTGCCTCGTTCGAAGCTATGCCGTCGTTGACGGTCCAGGCGCATCGGCCGCCGCCGCCAGACGCGTCTCGGCGGCGGCGATCATCGCCGCGAAGCGCGGATCGGCGCGGATGGGTTCCAGGTCCGGATCAACCTTGGCATGGTTGAGATCGCCGATGAGCGTCGTCGCAAAATAAGGTTCGAGCAGGTCGAGCGCCGCGTCCGCGTCCTCGAGATGGATGCTGAGGGCGCAGGCGAAGTTGTAGCGCATGTTCATGTTTTCCGGATCGATCAGCAACGCGCGCTGGACCCAGGATCTGGCCCGATCGGCCTCGCCGAGGACACCCAGGGCGATGACCCCCCAGCCGATGGCCGCGCCGTTGCTCTCATCCTGAGCCACGGCTTTCTCGGACCGGGCGAGCGTGACGCCAGCCGCGCGGCGAGCCCCCGCTGTATCGCCGACCGCGGTGTAGCAAGTCGTCAGCATCCCGGCGCACTTGAAGTCCGCCTCCATCAGCGCTGACGCCGCTTCGTAATAACGGATGGCCTCCTCGAGGCGCCCCTGTCTGAAACTCAGGTAGCCGGCGGTGGCGTTCGCCTCGTAGGACTCGGCGTCGAGGCGAAGGGCGATCACGACCTCCGCCCACGCCTCATCGTCATGGCCGCGATGGCGCAGATTGTCGGCCTTGACCGCGTGGGCCTCGGCAAGCGCCGGGTCGAGCAGTAGCGCCCGTTCGGCGGCGGCCAAGCCGGTGTCGCCTTCTCTGCCGTGGTAGAAGCGCACCGCCGTCTGGGCGCGCGCCATCAGCGCCCAGGCGCGCGCGTAGCCGGGGTCGATCTGCGTCGCCCGCCGGCACAGGCGGATGATCTCGTCCTCGCGTCGATTGTCGCCGGCGTTGCCGGTGACATAGTACTGCCGGGCCATCAGATAGAGGTTGTAGGCGTCGGAACTGGTTGTCCCGCGCCGCTCGATCGCCTTTTTCTCTTCCGGCAGGAGCCTGAGCCTGAGCGCCTTGACGATGGCCTGCGAAATCTCGTCCTGAAGGGCGAAGATGTCGGTGAGGTCGCGATCCCAGCGCTCGGCCCAGAGGTGGCGGCCGACGGCGCCGTCGATCAGCTGGGCGGTGATCCGCACCCGGGCGCCGGCTTTGCGCACGCTGCCTTCGAGGATGTGGGTGACGTTCAGCTGGCCGGCGACCAGCCCCACGTCGACCGCCCGGCCCTTGAAGGTGAAGGCGGTGTTTCGGGCGACCACCGAGAGGGCGGAGACCTTGGAGAGGTCGGTGATGATGTCCTCGCTGATTCCGTCGCTGAAATACTCCTGCTCGACATCGCCGCTGATGTTGGCGAACGGCAGGACGCAGATGGAGAGCTTCCGGGCGGGGGCGCGCGAGGCTTGCGGGCCCGCGGCGCGGGAAACAGCGGAAGGCGACGTCAGTTCGGCGATGCTGGCGATGACCTTGCGCCAGCCGGGCGCCTGGATGTCGCCATTCCAGCCGGCGAGGTCGGCGCACTGGATCTGGTCGAAGGGCATGGGCAGGCGGGCGCCGTCGACGGCGAGTTGGACGAGCTTG
>DATCBS010000025.1:0-8017 GCA_036511715.1 Caulobacteraceae bacterium | reverse complement strand
CAACATCACCAAGGACACCATGTACGAGGCCGTGGCCCCGGATGATTTCGAATCCATGCTCGAGCTCGACCGCTATGGGAACCGCTCGACCGCCTTTGACCGCATCATCAGCGCCACCCACGACCACTTCTGGGATCCGCTGGACAAGAAATACATCGACTTCGACGAACCCTTCGACATGGAGAACCAGGCGCTCCTGCCGGAGGACATGATCGGCGCGCTGCAGACAAACTACGTCAACGAACGTCTCTCCGATCCCAAGGAGCGCATCCGCTTCATCAACGCCCAGACCCTGCGCAGTTTCTCCTCGATCCTCCATGGCGAACAGGGGGCGCTCAATCTCTCGGCCTCGCTGTGCCATGTGCTCTATGACCAGGGCGCCCAGGAATACGCCGCCAACCAGACCCGCGAAGAGGCGCGCCACGTCACCGCCTTCGCCAGATACATCAAGGCCCGCTGGGGCCGCCCGGCGCCGTGCAGCCCTGTCCTGCAGGCCCTGCTCGTCGAAATCATCTCCGCTCCGGAGGTCTACAAGAAGATCGTCGGCATGCAGATGCTGGTCGAGGGCCTGGCCATGGGCGCCTTCGCGACCTTCTATCAGAAGCTCAACGACCCCCTCGGCCGCAAGCTGATGCAGCTGGTCATGACCGACGAGGCCTTCCATCACAAGTTCGGGAAGATCTGGGCCGACCGCACCGTCCCCAAGCTCTCGCCGCAGGAGCACAACATCATCGAGGACTGGGCGGCGCACTGCTTCCAGACCCTGCTGTTCAACCTCGTCGCGCCTTCCGAGCAGCGCGATCTCTATGAGGAGTTCGGCCTCGACCCCGACCGGGTGATCGCCGAATTCGCCGAGATCGCCACCGACGACGCCCGCCGCGAGGACATGAAGGAAGCGACCAACATCTTCCGCGTCCTCATCAAGACCCTGCTCAACGCCGGCATCATCACCGACCGCACCCGGGCCTTCTACGGCATGTACGTCGACATGGACGAGTTGAAGGGCGAGGGCGACCGCATGGTCGGCGACGCCATCGCCGAGGACGGCATCGCCTACCTCAAGACCATCAACTTCAAGTCCCGCGCCCCCCTCGTCAGCCTCGCCGCCGAGTAGGGAGGGCGCTCAGAAGAGCCGCGGAAAAAGGTCCTCCCAGTTAGGGTTGTCGCGTTCGATCAGATTGATCTTCCAGTCGCGCTTGTATTTCTTGAGCGACTTCTCGCGCTGGATCGCGCCGACGATGGTTTCGAGCTGCTCGTACCAGACCATATTTGGAAGTGAAGCCCGGGACCTTGCCCTCCACATGCTGCCCGACGCGGGCGAGCAGATTGGCGGTTACGCCGACATAGAGCGTTCCGTGTCTGCGGTTGGTCATCATGTACACCGCGATGAATTCCCGGCGCGGCAACGGCGGCACCCTTCTCTCGAGAACGTCTTGGCCGGGCGAAAGTCCCGGCCACCTATTTCGCACGAACAGCGGAATGGCCGCGCCGGGCGCGGCCACGATGACCGGCGGCGCTCAATGGGTCGGGTAGCGGGTGAGGATGGTTGCACGAGTGTTGACGCCGAACGAAAGCGGAACAAGATGGCGGGCGTGGAAGCGGTCGTCCTCACCTTCAGCAGGCCAGAGACCACCAGCGCCGTGACCCGCGGCGCGGCGCGGCTGTTCGTGGCGCTCGGCTACGCGCCGCTGCTGGAGGTCTGCCTGCCCAACGGACGGCGCGCCGACATCATGGCCCTGGGCCCGCGCGGGCAGATGGTCATCGCCGAGGTGAAGTCGGGCCCGCTGGATTTCCTCACCGACCGCAAGTGGGGCGACTACCTTCCGTTTTGCGACAGCTTCTATTTCGCGGTCGCCCCGGAGTTCCCGCGCGAAATCCTCCCCGGACAGCCCGGGCTGATCGTCGCCGACGCCTTCGATGGAGCGGTGCTGCGCGAGGGCCCCGTCGCGCCCCTGGCGCCGGCGCGGCGAAAGGCCCTGACCATCGCCTTCGCTCGCCTGGCAGCGATGCGCGCGACGCCACTCTGAATGGCGCAAAAGCGGCGCGCGCGACCTGGCGCCTACTTCGGCGCCCGCTTGGCGAGGATCCGCTGCAGGGTCCGGCGATGCATGCTGAGGCGGCGGGCGGTCTCCGAGACGTTGTGGCCGCAAAGCTCGTAGACCCGCTGGATATGCTCCCAGCGGACCCGGTCGGCGCTCATCGGATTGTCCGGGGGCGCCGGCGCCTTGCCGGTCGCCGCCGCGAGCAGGGCCTTGACCACGTCGTCGGCGTCCGCCGGCTTGGAGAGATAGTCCACCGCTCCGGCTTTCACGGCCGCCACCGCGGTGGCGATGTTGCCATAGCCGGTGAGCATGATGATCCGCGCGTCGGGCCGGGCCTCGCGGAGCGCCTCCACCACGCTCAGTCCCGATCCGTCCTCCAGGCGCATGTCCAGCACCGCGAAGGCCGGCGGCGCGCAGCGCACCGCGGCCACCGCGTCGGCGACGCTCTCCACCAGGGTGGCGGCGAAGCCGCGCGCCTCCAGGGCCCTGCCCAGGCGGTTGCGCAGGGCCGAGTCGTCGTCGAGCAGCAGCAGCGTCTTTTCCTTGAGCGCCGCCACCGCGCGGTCGGTCGAGTGCATGCTGGTCACGGCCACTCCTTCCGAGGGTTTGGGAAGCGCCGGGCTGGGCGGGATCTATCTGCGACGGAATGTCGCGGATTGCGCGCTGAAGTTCAACCCTCCTGGAGCATTTCCTGGGCGGGCTGGGCCTCTCTCGCCTCCATCTGGCTGCGCGCCCAGCGGGCGGTCACGATCGCGCCACGCGCGCGCCGGCCGTTGCGGAATTCGACCCTGGCGCCGGTGCGCTCGAGAAGGGTCTTGGCGATGAAGAACCCCAGGCCCATCCCCACGTGGCCGGTGCGCGATCCTTCGGCGCCGGGCCGGCTGGTGACATAGGGCTCGCCGAGCTTGGCCAGCACCTCGGATGAGAACCCGGGCCCGTCGTCGCGCACCTCCAGGACGATGGCGTGGGCATCGAAGCGCGCGGTGACCAGGATCTCGGCGGTGGCGAAGTCGAAGGCGTTTTCCACGATCGCGGTCATGGCGTGCAGGATCTCCGGCCGCCGCCACAGGTCCGGCGCGGCCATTCCCGGCGGCCCGGTGACCACCGCTTCGGCGCGCACGGCCGCCTTTCCCGCGTGCGGCTCGAGCATTTCCCTGAGGAACTGGAGCAGGGTCATCCGCTCATGCAGGGCGTCCGCGGCCTCCGGGGTCTCGGTGAGCCGGCGCAGGATGTCGCGGCACCTCTGGGCCTGTTCGACCATCAGGACGGCGTCCTGGCGCAGCGGCCCCTCGGGCGTCTCGCGGACCAGCTCCCTGGCGACGACCGCGATCGTCGCCAGGGGCGTCCCCAGCTCATGGGCCGCCGCCGCCGCCAGGGCGCCCAGGGCGGAGAGCCGCTGTTCCCGGGCCAGGACAGTCTCGGTGACATGCAGCGCCAGCTCCATCCGTCGCCCCTCGTTTGCGGCACGGTAGGCGTAGGCCGCGGTGAAGAAGATGCCGACGATCACCGCCACGGCGCAGCCGATGCGGTAGGTCGCCGGCAGCCTCAGGCTTTCGCCCGGCGCCCAGGGCATCGGCAGGGAGACTACCGTCAGGCCGATGCAGATCGCGATCGCCATCGCGCCCAGCGCGATCGCGTAGCGACCGGGAAGGTTGGCCGCGGCTACGGTCACCGGGGCGATCAGCAACAGGCAGAACGGGTTGGCGATGCCGCCGGTCAGGTAAAGGAGGCCGCCCAGCTGCAGGACATCGAACCCGAGCTGGCTGCCCGCCTCCCAGGGCCTGGCGGTGCGCCGCATCGCCGGGGTGAGGCCGAGCGCGAAGTTGAAAACCGCCGAGGCGCCGATCAGGGCCAGGCAGGCGATGAGCGGAACGGCGATCCTCAGCACCACCACCGTGGCGAACACCGCCCCGGCCTGGCCGCCGATCGCCAGCCAGCGCAGGACGACCAGGGTGCGGATGCGCAGGCGCCCCTCGGCGCCGCCTTGCGCCGGGCCCGCGCCTCGCCTATCGGAGCCTGCCTCCTCCTCGCCGCGGACCCCGATCGATACCGATGCCATCGCGCGAAAGATCGCCCCAAACGGCGGCCGAGGCGAGGCATTGTTTGCCGCCGGCTCGTCGGGACGCTCGGCGCGGGACCCTCTGCGCCCTCGCAGCGCTGCTGGTCACGCTCGCCGCGTGCGGCGCCGCGCCCCGCGCCGAAGGCCCGCGGATCGGCGGTCCCTTCGCTCTCGTCGATCAGAACGGCGCGCCGGCGACCGAGGCGATGCTGAATGGAAAATGGACCGCGGTCTTCTTCGGCTACACCTTCTGCCCCGACGTCTGCCCCACCACCCTCGCGACCCTGGCCCTGGCGCAGTCGAGGCTCGGCGAGCGCGCCCGCGACTTTCGGGTGGTGTTCATTTCCCTCGATCCGGAGCGGGACACCCCCGGCCAGCTCAGGACCTGGCTGGCCAGCCCCGCCTTTCCCCGGGGCGCGGTCGGCCTGACCGGCGCGCCGGCGCGGATCGCCACGGTCGCCCGCGCCTATCACGTCTACTACCGCAAGGCCGGAAGCGGCGCCGGCTACAGCCTCGACCACACCTCGGTGGTCTATCTCATGGGCCCCGACGGCGCCTTCCGCCGGCCGATCGACGTCGCCGAGCCGCCGGAGCGAGTCGCGGCGCAGATCACGGCGGCCATGGACTCGGCCCGCTAGCCCTCCTTCCCCTGAATGGGGGAGGTGGCGCGCCGCGCAGCGGCGTGACGGAGGGGGTGATGCCACGGCTCCACCCGTCCCGCTTCGCGGTCCACCCTGCCCACGAGGGGGAGGGGGGTGTCACACTCTGGACATGTTGCGGCGCCGCCGCCATGGTCGCTGCGTTGCACAACGGCGAGATCCTGATGCTCTATGCTCTGCACGAAGCCGCCTACCGTTCCGCGACGCCTCTGCGGCTCGCCGCCGAGCTGACCCGCGACTTCTGGCGCTCGCCGCTCAATCCGGCCGCCGGCTCGCGGTTTGGCCGCACCCTCTATGCCTCCGCGGATGTCCTTGCCAACCTCACCCGGCGTTATTTCAAACCGGCCTGGATGATCGCCCAGACCGAGGTGAACGGTCGCCCCGTGGCGGTCGAGCGGGAGGTGGTCTGGCGCTCGCCATGGCTCACCTTGAGCCTCTTCCGCCGCGATCCCGATCAGCTCCGCGACGCGGCCGCGCGGCCGAGCCGGACCGCCGTCCTCATCGTCGCCCCGCTTTCGGGCCACTTCGCCACCCTGCTGCGCGGGACCGTGCGGAACTTCCTGGCCGATCACGACGTCTATGTCACCGAGTGGTCCAACGCCCGCGATGTTCCGATCATCGATGGTCGCTTCGGGTTTCACGACTATGTCGACGCGATCGGCGCGGCGCTGCGCGCGATCGGGCGGCGGGCGCACGTCGTCGCGGTCTGCCAGCCGGGCCCGGCGGTGCTGGCCACGGCCGCGATGATGGCCGAGGACGGCGATCCGCTCCGCCCGGCCGGTCTCACCCTGATGGGATCGCCCATCGACGCCCGCCTCGCGCCGACCGCCACCAACCGCCTGGCGCAGGAGCGCCCGTTCAGCTGGTTCAGGTCCAACATGATCTACACCACCCCGCCGCCCTACTTGGGGATGATGCGGCGGGTCTATCCTGGCTTCGTTCAGCTCTACAGCTTCCTTTCGATGAACGCCGACAGCCACCAGGCGGCGCACCGCCGCTATTTCGATCAGCTCGTCCACGGCGACGGTGACTCCGCCGAGCGGCACCGGGAGTTCTACGACGAATATCTGAGCGTCCTGGACCTCACCGAGGAGTTCTATCTCGAGACCGTTGACGTGGTTTTCCAGCGCCACCTCCTGGCCAGGGGCGAGCTCGTCCACAAGGGCCGGCTCGTGGATCCCGCCGCCCTCGCCGACATCGGCCTGATGACCATCGAGGGTGAGCGCGACGATATTTCCGGCGTCGGCCAGACCCAGGCCGCCCACGCCCTTTGCCCGAATATCCCCGCCGCCTTGCGCGCCCTGCACGTCCAGGAGGGCGTCGGCCACTATGGAGTCTTCAATGGCCGGCGCTTCGAAGCGCAGATCTATCCGCGCCTGCGCGACTTCATCGGCGCCTGCGAAGCGGCGGCGTGAGCTGCGCGGTTCGGCGGCCGCGGCCCGGCGATGAGGGTCGGGTGCGGAGGCTGAACATCCCAATGGCCCTCTTCGGTCAGCGCCACCAGGACGGCGAAAGGATCGAGATCGCCGGCCTGACCGTTCGCCTCAGCGTCAACGCCCGGGCGCGGCGCATTTCCTTGCGGATAGACCGGGTCCGCCGTGAACCCGTCGCCGTCGCTCCGAGTCTGCGCCGGCTTTCCGAGGCGGTGGCCTTCGCCCGCCGGCGAGCCGACTGGATGGCCGAGCGCATCGCCGAGCTCGCCCCTCCGATTTCCCTGAAAGCGGGCGACGAGGTCCAGATCTTCGGCCAACCCTGCCGGCTGGCGCCTGATGGCCGGCGACCGCGGCTTGCCTTGGCGCCCGGAGACGGAAGCTGGATCCTCAGCGGCTGTGGCGTTGGCAGGGTGGACATCCAGCTCGTCGCCCGCGCCATCCGGGGGCGGGCGCGCACGGTGTTCGCCCAGCGAATTGCCTGCCATTGCGCGGCGCTCGGCGTTCTCGCCGAGCCGGCCCTCCGCCTCGGCGACGCCCGCGGCCGCTGGGGTTCGTGCACGCCCGCCCGCCGCGGCCGGCCGGCCTCGATCCGCCTTTCCTGGCGCCTCGCCCTCGCGCCGTTCGAGGTCGCCGACTACGTGGCCGCCCATGAATGCGCCCATCTCATCGAGGCCCATCACGGCCCCGCCTTCTGGACGCTCGTCCGCGCCCTGGTCGGCGACGAGAAGCCCCATCGCGCCTGGCTGACGACAGAAGGCCCGCGCCTGCACGCAATTGGCCAGCATGGCGGGCCGCAGGGGGTGTGACGGCCGCAGTTCACCTCGCTATGCTCGAACCGAAGACGGCCTTTTGCTTTGGTTGCCCACGATGGCTTTTGACCCGATCACGCTTCGACGGACGCCACAGTGCGCCGGCGGGCGGCGTCGGTGACCGACTCATGAACCTGGTCGCCACCGGTTTGAGTTCGGCGCGGCTACACCGGGTCGTCGGTGCGGTGGTCCGTGCGTTTGTGCTCGCCGCGGCGCTTCTGGCCGCCGGGACGGCGGCCGCGCAGGTCGCCGTGACCAGCTATCACTACGATCATGGCCTGACCGGCTGGAACGACCACGAGGCTTCGCTCGACTATTCGACCGTTCCTGGCCTTCCGGGCCGGCTGCAGTTCCAGCCGCTGTTCACGGTCCCCCTTGATGGCTTAGTCTTCGCCCAGCCGCTCATGGTGCCGAACGCGATCGTGAGGGGCGATCCCAATCCCGGCACGCACGATGTCGTCTACGTGGCGACCTACAACAATACGATCTACGCCATCGATCCGACCCGCGGCTCGATCCTGGCGCAGCGGACGCTCGATCCGGCGGGAAATGAACCCTGTGTTCGGCCTGGGCAGGCGAGCGCCGGCATCAACGGCACGCCGGTCATCGATCGCGCCCACCATGCCCTCTACGTCATCGACCTCACCGTTGTCGCCAACCGCGCCGCCTACTTCCTGCACGCCATCGATCTGAACACCCTGGCCGACATCACCGCGCCGACAGAGGTCAGCGCCTCCCAGCGCCTGCTCAACAAGACATTCTACAACTTCAATGCGCCGTACGAACGACAGCGCGCCGCCCTGGCGGAGGTCAACGGCAACATCTACGCCGGCTTCGCCGGCTCGTGTGAATTCAAGCATCTCGGCTTTCCCGGCAGCCGCGGCTGGGTGCTGGGCTGGCAGGCGAGCACGCTGCAGCCGCTGCCCCTGGCCGAACTGACCGACCAGAGGGTGTCCTCGCCCAACCACATCTTCCTGACCTCGGTGTGGATGTCCGGCTCCGGCCTGGCCAGCGA
>DATCBS010000024.1:0-19291 GCA_036511715.1 Caulobacteraceae bacterium | reverse complement strand
TCGCTGGCCAGGCCGGAGCCGGACATCCACACCGAGGTCAGGAAGATGTGGTTGGGCGAGGACACCCTCTGGTCGGTCAGTTCGGCCAGGGGCAGCGGCTGCAGCGTGCTCGCCTGCCAGCCCAGCACCCAGCCGCGGCTGGGGGGCAAGCCGAGCTGGTTGCCGTTACACGAGCCGGCGAAGCCGGCGTAGATGCGGCTATCGACCTCCGCAAGGGCGGCGCGCTGGATGCTGTAGGAGGGATTGAAGTCGTAGACGCTCTTGTTGAGCAGGTGCTGGGAAGCGCTGACCTCTGTCGGCGCGGTGATGTCTGCCAGGGTGTTCAGATCGATGGCGTGCAGGAAGTAGGCGGCGCGGTTGGCGACAACAGTGAGGTCGATGACGTAGAGGGCATGGTGGGCGCGATCGATGACCGGCGTGCCGTTGATGCCGGCGCTCGGTCCCTGCCCAGGCGGCAGGCAAGGCTGAACTCCGGCCGGATCGAGCGTCCGCTGGGCCAGGATTGCGCCCCTGCTGGGGTCGATGGCGTAGATCGTATTGTTGTAGGTCGCCACGTAGACGACGTCGTGGGAGCCGCGATTGGGATCGCCCCTGACGATGGCGTTGGGCACCACCAGCGGCTGGGCGAAGACGTAGCCGTCCAGAGGAATGGTGAACAGCGGCTGGAACTGCGGCCCGCCCGGACGACCACGGACAGTCGAATAGTCGAGCGCGGTCTCGTGATCGTTCCAGCCGGTCAGGGCGTGGTCGTAGTGATAGCTGGTCACCGCGACCTGCGCCGCGGCCGTCCCGGCGGCCAGAAGCGCCGCGACGGCCGCAAACGCGCGGACCACCACGCCGGCCAGGCGGCGACCCGCGGCAACCGGCCGGCGTCGAACGATGCGGGCCCGAGGCTGGACGCACGGCGCTTCACAAGGTGATATCTTGCGTCTCATCATTTCAGCGGCGATTGCCTTTCAGCTCGGCCGCCCATTGCTGCAACGTCGCCTCGGGGATGTTTCCGTAGCCATTGAGCTCCGGGTCGGGCCACACTTCCACCGACGAGGCGCCGAGAGAAACGGCGTAGGCGATGGTCTGATCCCACGAGAAGTTCTGGTGCCTGGGGACTTCGGTCTGGAGTTCGATCGGGCCGCCTTCGCTCTTGATGGCGTTGAACAGCGGCGCGAGGAACGGCCGGCCGTTCATCAGCGCATGGGTGCTGATGATCGCCCGCGCTCCAAGCGAGCGGCGAAAATCGCCCATCAGCTTCGACGGGAAGTCGTAGTCGGGGGCCGACTGATCGCCGTCGGTGCGGTGAAACGGATTGAAGGCGAACTGGATGTTCGTCGCCCGCCATCCGGAGAAATCACCCGGTGAGGTTTCCAGGCAATCGCGGTAGGCGGCGTCGCTGAAGCCGGAGCGATGAAGGCTGGCGACAGAATCGGCATCGTGCGGAAGGTTGAAGGGCTCGTCGCTCAAGGTCGAACAGGCGGTGTTCGAGACCTCGGCGATCAGCGGTTCGGCGTCGTACCGGCGCGCCAGTTCGTGCTGCATCTCGGCGTAGGCGCGCCGGTACGCGGGAGTCCAGAAGGCGCCGATCGTGAGATCCTCTCCCGGCTGGCCCGGCAGGGTGCGGTGCACCGTGACGGCCGAGCCGCCCAGCCTCTTGACCCACTCCGGCGCCTGCCGGCCCGGCCAGATCCGCAGGTCCGCGGCCAGGGGGGATTGCGGATGGGATCGATTGTAGTCGCGAATCTGCGCCAGGGCCTCATTGATGGCCCGGGTGTCGAATTGGCCCTGGCTTGGTTCGATCTGGAACCAACCGATGTTCATGACGACGCCGCCAAAGGCGCCGGGCTTGGCGGCGATCGCGCCCAGGGAGTTGTCGGGCGCCACGCCATCGCGCCGGTGGAACTTGATGCTGCCCACCGACACCAGACCGCTCAGGGCGGGTTTGTGGGGACCCGACTGGGCCTTGGCGCACCCCGAGGCGAACGAAACCGCGGCGAGCGTGGCAAGGACGCCGCGAAACGCGCGCAGGGCCATGTGGTTCTCCTCGCCTCGTCCCTCGTGATAAGCCGACGGGAGCGACCTGGTTCCAGCCGCCTCAGAGCCGCCGATTCTACCTGAACCTCAGATGAACGCCGCCACATCGCCGCTCCCCAGCCAGCCTGATGACCTCGCGTGGCCCACCGCGGACTGGCCGGCCGGCGAGATTGCGCCGGGCGCCGATCTCGGCCGCATCGAGCGCGCTCTCGGCCGCGCCTTCGCCGCGCCGACCCCGAGCGACATCGGCGAGAGCCATGCGCTGGTCACTATCCAGGGCGGGCGACTGGTTCTGGAACGCTACGCCGAGGACTTCGGCCCTGACGCCACCTGCCGCTCGTGGTCGATGGCCAAGAGCATCACCCACGCGCTGGTCGGGCTGATCGTCGGCGATGGCCGGCTCGACATCCACGCTCCGGCGGACGTTCCGCAGTGGCGGGCCAGGGATGATCCGCGCGGCGCGATCACCCTGGATCAGCTTCTGCGAATGTCGAGCGGGCTGCAATTCCTGGAGGAATACATCCAGGGCGAACCCTCGGATGTCATCGAGATGCTGTTCGGCAAGGGCCAGGACGACGTGGCGGGGTTCGCCGCCGCCTTCCCCCTCGCTCACGCGCCAGGAAGCCATTTCGCCTACTCCAGCGGAACGACCAATATCGTCAGCCGCTGCGCCTCGCGGGCGATCGACGCCTACGGCGCGAAGTTCGAAGCCTTCATGCGCGAGCGGCTGTTCGGCCCACTTGGGATGACGAGCGCCGCGCCACGTTTCGACGCGGCCGGGACCTTCATCGGTTCCTCGTTCTGCTTCGCGACGGCTCGGGACTTCGCGAGGTTCGGACTGCTCTATCTGCGGGACGGGATCTGGGAGGGCCGGCGCCTCCTCCCCGAAGGGTGGGTCGAATATGCCCGGACGCCGACCCTCCAGCAGGCCGGCGGCGATGCGGACGGTCCCTATGGGGCGCACTGGTGGCTGGATCTGGCCGGGCCAGGGACGTTCTCGGCCAATGGCTACGATGGTCAGTACATCCTCGTCTGCCCGGACCGCGACCTGATCATCGTGCGCCACGGCGCCACTCCCCTGGCGGTCAAGGACAACCTCAAGCGGTGGATGGCCGACCTGGCCGCGGCGTTTCCCGCCCTATGAGCCGAGGGATGTCCGCGCTCGAGCCAAGCGGCGTTCACGGCGAGCAGGCGAACCTCCCCGCCAGGCTGCCGTCGCGCAGAAAGACGCGGATCTCCGAGGCCGCGCCGGCTCGGGCGAGCCGGGCGCCGAGAGTCCGCGCGGCGTCCTCGGCCTTCGCGCCGCTGGTGAACACCTGGGGGTTCTCCACCGAGGCGTGGCGCACCGCCCAGCCCTGCGCGAGCGGTTCGACGAAGATGACCTCGACCATGTGATCTCCTTGCGGCCCGGCGCATTCAAGAGCTGACGCAAGGGCACACCGCCACAGCTTCGTGACGGGGGTTTGTCGAGGCGGTCTCGCCACGGCCTTTTTTCGTGAACGATTGCGTGAACGGCCGGCGCTCGCCGCGACCGGCGACGATGCGCGAAACCTCTTGCCCAATCCGCCCGGAAGTCCAAACCTTCCGCGCCTGTACCTGACTTCTTTCGAACCCGCGCCGCCTGGAGCTTCAGATGCCCACCGACAGCACCCTGCCCGCCGGTTCGACGCGATCTGCGCCGCGCCGCGGCGCCAGCCGCGAGGTGATCTACCGCCACTCCGTGGTCGTCAGGGTGACGCACTGGGTGAGCGTGCTGGTGATCAGCCTGCTGCTGATGAGCGGCTTGCAGATCTTCAACGCCCACCCTCGCCTCTACTGGGGCGCCTATGGCGCGGACGCCGACAAACCATGGCTCGAGATGGCGGCGCTCAATCCGGATTCCGACCGGCCCACCGGAGTCCTGCGCGTGGCGGGCGGCGAGTTGCGGACCACTGGCGTCCTGGGCGTGTCCGCCGGCGAAAGCGGCGCATTTACCGAGCGCGGATTTCCACGCTGGGCCACCCTTCCGGGAGCGCGGGACCTCGCCACTGGCCGCCGATGGCATTTTTTCCTGGCCTGGATCTTCGTCGCCAACGGCTTGGTCTATCTCCTCGTCGGGGCCCTCAATGGCCACTTCCGCCGCGACCTGGCTCCGACGGGAGCGCAGCTGCGGCCGCGCAGCGTCCTTGCCGAGATCATCGATCACATCCGCTTCAGGCGCCCGGCCGGCGAAGAGGCCAAGCACTACAACGTGCTCCAGAAATTGACCTACCTCGCGGTCGTCTTCGTCCTGCTGCCGCTGATGGTGCTGACCGGGCTCACCATGTCACCGGGGATCGACTCCCTTGCGCCGTGGCTGCTCGACCTCTTGGGCGGCCGGCAGTCGGCGCGCAGCATCCACTTCATCACCGCCGACCTCATCGTGCTGTTCGTGATCGTCCACGTGGTCGAAGTCTTCATTGCCGGGGTCTTCAACGAGATCGGCTCGATGATCACCGGCAGCTACGCCATTCGGACGGAGAGACACCCATGATTGCCATCCAACCCTCGCGCCGGCGGCTGCTCGCCGCTGGCGCGGCGAGCCTGGCGGGCCTGGCGCTTGCCGGGTGCGACCGGCTCTCGGCCTCGCCTTCGTTCCAGCAGTTCATCGGCTCCGGCGAAGACCTCACCTTCGACGCCCAGCGTTTCTTGCTGGCGGGTCAGCCCCTGGCCCGTGAATTCCCCGCCTCGATGATATCGCCGGTGTTCAAGTCCAACGGGACCAGCATGCCCGGGAGCGACGAATACCAGGCGTTGGCCGACAAGGGATTTGCGGCCTGGCGTCTGATCGTCGAAGGCCTGGTGGCGCGCCCCTCGAGCTTCTCGCTCGATGATCTTCATCGCATGCCTGCCCGCACCCAGATCACCCGCCACGACTGCGTGGAGGGTTGGAGCGCGATCGGGCGATGGAGCGGCGTTCCGCTCGGCTATCTGCTGCGTCTGGTGGGGATCTCGCCGCGCGCGCGCTACGTGGTCTTCCGGTGCGCGGACGATCTGGAAAACTCGCTGGACGGTTCGGGACTCTACTACGAGAGCATCGACCTTTTCGACGCCTTCCACCCGCAGACGATCCTCGCCCACTCCATGAACGGCCGGCCCCTGCCAATCCCCAACGGCGCGCCGCTGCGCCTGCGCGTCGAGCGCCAGCTCGGCTACAAGCACGCCAAGTACGTGATGCGCATCCAACTCGTCGACCGCATGGACCGGCTGCAGGGGGGAAAGGGCGGCTACTGGGAGGACCGCGGCTACGAGTGGTACGCGGGCATCTGACCGCCTAGCCACTCTCGGCGCCGAACCATCCCGGGAAGGGACAGCCGCGCAGGCGATTGTGGATGTCGGTGGCGGCGATCGCCGCTTCGCCCTGGGCGACGCTGATCTGGTTGAGCCCGCGCACGACATCGCCTGCGGCGTAGAGGCCCTCGACGGTCGTGCGCTGATGGCTGTCGACGATCAGGCATCCGGCGGCCTCCAGCTTCGCCCCGAGCGACTTGGCCAGGCGCGCGCACGGCCGCATCCCGAGCGCTGAATAGACGACGTCGAAGACTCGCCTCTTGCCGTCATCGTGATCGAAGGCGGCGATCCGCCCGCCTTCGATCACGACCTGGCCAATGGATGTCTCGACAACCTCGACACCCGCCTTCGCCAGGTCGCGGCGATCCCTTGCGCTGAGTTCAGAAGGCTCGCCGACGTGCAGCAGGCTGACCCTGGCGCTGTAGTCGCGAAGGAATTGCGCCTCACGAGCTCCATGTTCGCCGATCCCGATCACCGCGATGTTTCGATCGCGAACCTCGTAGGCGTCGCAGATCGGGCAGATCCTCACCAGACCCCTCTGGACGGCTTGAAATACCTCCGGCAGCGGCGGTTCGACATCCTTGCCGCCGGTGGCGAGCACGACGAAGCGGGCGGAACTCGAATCGCGAGCCGACTTCAGGATGAAGCCATCGCCCTCGCGCTCGACGCTCGAGATCTTTCGGCGAACGATCGTCGCGCCATACAGCCTCGCCTGGCGGCGAACCCGCGCGAGCAGCAGGCGGCCGGGAATGCCGCCGGGAAAGCCCGGATGGTTGTGGCTCCTCGGGATCCAGCCGGCGCGGCTCTCGCCGCTGTCGAAGACCACGAAGCGTCGGCGGAACCGTCCCAGATAGATCGCCGCGGCGAGCCCGGCCGGTCCGCCGCCGACGATCGCCGCATCCAGGGGCCGCGCATCACCCACTTCAGGCGAGCCGAAGCCTAGCGATGATTTCACCCACCTGCGCCTCGATGCTCTGGTCGATCTGGATCGTCAGCACCCCCTCGTCGGTCGCCGGCGGCTGCACGTCGTGGAACTGGCTGCCGAGCAGGCTGGGCGGCATGAAGTGATGCCGGCGGCCCGACAGCCTTTCGGCGATCAGCGCCTGGGAGCCGTGCAGATAGACCATCCGCACCTGCGGCCGGCCGCCGGTGAGCTGCGCGCGGTAAGCCCGCTTGAGCGCCGAGCAACTGATCACCGCCGGCTTTCCCACCTTTCCTCGCGCGTCTATCCACCGACCGATCGCCGCCAGCCAAGGCGCCCGGTCGGCGTCGTCGAGCGGCTGGCCCGACTTCATCTTCGCGATATTCGCCTTTGGATGCAGCCGATCGCCTTCCTCGAAGGTCCAGCCGAGCCGCGTCGCCAGAGCCTTGGCGATCGTCGTCTTGCCCGCGCCGGAAACTCCGGTGACGATCACCACCGGCGGCGCCACGCCTAGGATCGTCCCGCGCGACACCCGGGCCGCGCTTTCATGTGCCCACCGGCCGCCAGCGCCGGCCATCGCGCGCCAGCAGGGCATCGGCTTCGCGCGGCCCGTCCTCGCCGGCGGCGTAGCCGTAGACCTCGCCGCCATGGCGCCAGGACTCGAGGAAGGGCATGACCGCGCGCCAGGCGAACTCGATCTCGTCGGCGCGCTTGAAGAGCGTCTGGTCGCCTGTGAGGCAATCGTAGATCAGGGTCTCGTAGCCGGTGGCCGGCATCGCCTTGAACCAGTCGGCGTAGCAGAAATCCATTCTCACGTCCGCGAGGCGAACGTCCGGACCCGGACATTTGGCGTCGAATAGCAGGGAAATGCCTTCCTTGGGCTGAATCTGCAGCACCAGGACGTTGGGCTTGGAACCGCCCGTGGGAAGATCCTGAAACAAGGTCTGGGGCGCGGCCTTGAACTGGATCGCGATCTCGGTGTCGTGGCCGCTCATCGCCTTGCCGGTGCGCAGATAGAAGGGGACGCCGGCCCAGCGCCAGTTGTCGATGGCCAGCTTCAGCGCGACAAAGGTTTCGGTGCGGCTGCGCGGCGCGACGTTCGGCGAGTCGCGATAGGCCGCCATCTTCTTCCCCGCGACCTTTCCCGCCCGGTACTGGCCGCGCACCCCGTCGACAGCCGCTTCCTTCGCGGTCTGGGTGCGGATCGCCTCCATCACCTTGCTCTTCTCGGTCCTGACATCGTCGGCCGAGAACGAGTTGGGCGGCTCCATCGCGATCATGGTCAGAAGCTGGAAGAGGTGGTTGGGCACCATGTCGCGCAGCGCGCCGGCCTTGTCGTAGTAGCCGCCGCGGAGTTCAACGCCGACGGTTTCCGCGGCCATGATCTGCACACTGTCGATGTGCAGCCTGTTCCACAGGGGCTCGAACACGCCGTTGCCGAACCTGGTCACCATGATGTTGCGGACCGTCTCCTTGCCGAGAAAATGGTCGATCCGGTAGATCTGCCGCTCCTCTAGACATTTGGTGATCCGGCGGTTGAGTGTCCTGGCCGAGGCGAGGTCGTCGCCGAACGGCTTTTCGATCACCACCCGGCGGAAGCAGCCCTTCGGCGCCGTGGCGAGACCCGCCTTGGCCAGGCGCTCGACCACATCGCCGAAGAACCGCGGGGCGACGGCGAGATAAAAGAGCACGCTGCCGCCGCCCTTGCCGCCGATCGTTTCCAGCCGCTCGGCGAGCGCCCTATAGCTTGCGTCGTCCTCGAAGTCGCCGACCTGATAGAACAGCTTGTCGGCGATCCGCTTCCAGGCGCCCGGATCGATCTTCGCCTGGCCAAACTCACTGTCCTTGCTCGACGCCAGGTTCTTGAGAAAACCCCCCAGGCTCTTGCGGATCTCCGCGTCGTCGAGGGGCGAGTGATCGACGCCGAGGATGCGGAAATCGTCGGAAAGCAGCCGCGCCTCGGAGAGGTTGTAGAGCGCCGGCACGAGCAGGCGCTTCGCCAGATCGCCGGCGGCGCCGAAGATCACCATGGTGCAGGCCGGCGCGGGAGGCGCCGCGGCGGGCGGCCTTTCCTTGGAGCGGGATTTGCTGGCCATCGCGGCGCTCTAGACTTTTTCCTCGACGTGGCCGCCGAAGCCGAACCGCATCGCCGACAGCAGTTTGTCGCCGAAGGTGTGGGTTTCGCGCGAGCGGAAGCGGGTGAAGAGGGCGGCGGCCAGGACATGGGCCGGCACGGCCTCCTCGACCGCGGCGTCCACCGTCCATCGGCCCTCGCCGCTGTCGGCGACGTCGCCCTCGAATTTGGCCAGATGGGCGTCGCCCGCCAGTGCCTGGGCGGTGAGGTCGAGGAGCCAGGATGAGATGACGCTGCCCCGGCGCCATACCTCGGCGATCTCGGGCAGATCGAGAGCGATTCGGTCGGCTTCGGGCAGGGCCTCGCCGCCCTTGCCCTGGAGAATGTCGAAGCCTTCGGCGTAGGCCTGCATCAGGCCGTACTCGATGCCGTTGTGGACCATCTTCACGAAATGGCCGGCGCCGACCGGGCCGGCGTGGATGTAGCCCAATTCGGCGCGGGGATCCGATCCGGCCGCTCGCTTCGTCCTGGGAATATCCCCAAGGCCCGGCGCCAGAGTCCTGAAGATCGGATCGAGGCGATCGACCACCGCCTTCTCGCCGCCGATCATCATGCAGTAGCCGCGTTCGAGGCCCCAGACCCCGCCGGAGGTCCCGACGTCGACGTAGGTGAGGCCCTTGGCCGCCAGCTCCTTCGCGCGGCGGATATCGTCCCGATAGAAGGTGTTGCCGCCGTCGATGATCGTGTCGCCCTTGGAAAGGACGCCGCTGAGCTCGGCGACGGTGTCTTCGGTCGCCGCGCCCGCTGGCAGCATGACCCAGACTGCGCGGGGAGCGTCGAGCTTCTTAACCACGTCCTTCAAGTCGCTCGCGCCGGTGGCGCCTTCCCTGGCGAGCGTCGCGATGGGCTCAGGGGCGCGATTCCAAACCACGCACCGATGGCCGTCCTTCATCAGTCGACGGGCGATGTTCGCGCCCATTCGCCCCAGTCCGATGATTCCCAGTTGCATGGGGATAGCTCCAGTTATCTGGCGTTCAGCCGAAGGCCCGCTCGACGGCGTCGCTCAAGCGGGCGAGCCCCGCCGCGACATCATCGCCCAGATCAAGGCGCAGGAGGCGCCGCCCACGCTCGGCGAGAACCTCGAAGTCGCCGCGCGCCTGCGCCGCCTCGACGACGCCGAAGCTCGAGCGCCGGCCGGGGATCGCGAGGTCCCTACCAGGCTTGGCGGTGACCTGCAGGAAGACGCCGCTGTTGGGGCCGCCCTTGTAGGCCTGGCCGGTGGAGTGCTGGAACCTGGGTCCAAAGCCGACCACGGTCGCGACCTTGCGCTCGTCGCGGATGCGCTTGCGCAGTTTCTTGAACACCGCCACGTGGGCCGCGGTGCGATCGAGATAGGGCAGGAAGGCGACGTAATCGCCGGGCCCGGCGCGCTGGAAGTGCGCGCGCAGCCATGCCTCCAGGGTCTCGGCGCCCGCGGCGGCCCGCAGAGCGCTGGCGTTGGCTCCGTCGGCATAGAGTGCGACGGCGCCAGCCCGCAACACCGGATCGGCGCCGGACAGGCGGCCGCTCTTTTCGTAGGCGTCGGTGAGTTCCTTGGCCTTGAGCTTGCTGGCCTCGACGTCCGGCTGGTCGAAGGGATCGATGCCGATCACGATCCCGGCGACGGCCACCGCGATCTCCCAGCGGAAGAATTCCTGGAACAGGCTCTCACGGCTCGCCAGAGTGATCCGGACCACCGGGTGGCCCGCCTCCTCGAGCGCCCGCGCGCCCTCGTCACCCACCGGATCATCGTCGCCCTCGACACGCAGGCGCACGAACAGCCGATCCTTTCCGTAGCACTGAGGTTTTCCGACCGGCTCGCCGTCGACCGGGATCAGGCCCTTGCCGTGCTTGCCGGTGGATTCCGCCAGGAGCTGCTCGAGCCAGGCGCCGAGGTCGGCGACCGCTTCGGAGACGATGAAGGTCACCTTGTCGCGTCCGGCCCGGGCGGCGACGCCGAGAAGCGCGCCCAGCATCACGCCGGGGTTGGCGAGCGGCGGCGCGCTTGCCGCGCAGGCGCGGACCATGACCTGCGTCGTCTCGAAGAGCTTGCGGATGTCGAGCCCGATGATCGCGGCCGGGACCATGCCGAAATTGGAGAGCACCGAATAGCGCCCGCCGATCGTCCGATCGCCGGGGAAGACGTGGGCGAAGCCATCGGCGCGGGCGGACTTCTCCAGCGCCGAACCCGGATCGGTGACCGCGATGAAGCGCGCTCCGGCCTTTCCCGGGCCCAGGGCCCGCTCGGCGGCCGCGTAGAAATAGCTGCAGAAGATATTCGGCTCCAGGGTCGAGCCGGATTTGCTCGAAACCACGAACAGGGTCCTGGCCGGATCGATCGCCGCTTCGACGCGGGCGATCTGCTCCGGATCGGTCGAGTCGAGCACCAGAAGCTCTGGAAATCCCGGGGCGGAGCCGAATGTCTCGGCCAGAACCTCCGGACCCAGGCTCGAACCGCCCATGCCCATCAACAGAGCATGGCCGTAGCCGGCCGCTCTCACCTCTTCGCGCAGGCCCACCAGGGCCGGCAGCTCCACCGCCGCGCCGCTGCCGGCGGAAAGCCAGCCCAACCATTTCGCGGCGTCGCCACCGGTCCACAGGGAGGGATCCTGGGCCCACAGTCGGCGCGGCCAGCCCTCCTTGGCGGCGCGCCCGAGGGTCTCCTTCAGAGCCGCGTCCAGCTCGGCCGGCGGGGTGAAAGATTGGCCATTCAGGCGGGCGGCGAGCAGCTCGGCGCGCTTCGTCGCCACCGCGCCCAGAAGCTGGTCGAAGGCGGCGGCGAACTTCTCCACCCCGTCGACGACCAGGGCGGCGGTGACTGCGCCCAGGTCGAGGCCGAGGCGGTCGGTGTCAGCGAGAACGACGCGGGCGGCCTCGACGTCCGCGATCAGAGTCGGGCCAACGACGCCATGGTCGCGGAACGCGTCCATGGTCTTGGGCGGCATGGTGTCGACCGTGTCGCGCCCGATGAGGTTTTCGACATAGAGGACATCGGACCAGACCGGGTCCTTGGTCCCGGTGGAGGCCCACAGCAGACGCTGTGGCGCGGCGCCGGCCGCGGCGAGGGCCTTCCACCGCGGGGTGGCGATCAGTTCGAGGTAGCGCTGATAGGCGACCCTGGCGTTGGCGATGGCCACCTTGCCGCGCAGCCCGTTGAGCGAGGCGACATCCTCGACGCTCGCCCCGCCCAGCCGCGCATCGATGCGCTCGCCGATCAGGGTGTCGATCCGGCTGACGAAGAAGCTCGCCACGCCATGCACCCTGGAGATGTCCCCGCCTCGCGCCTTGAGGGCCTCGAGCCCGGCGATGTGGGCCATCGCCACCGCGAGATAGGCCTCGATGCTGAACAGCAGGGTGACGTTGACGTTGATCCCCTCGCCGATGAGGGTCTGGATCGCCGGAACACCCGGTTTGGTGCCGGGGACCTTGATCATCAGATTGGGCCGGTTCACCGCCCGCCACAGGCGGCGCGCCTCGGCGATGGTCGCCTCGGTGTCCATCGCCAGATAGGGGGAGACCTCCAGGCTGACATAGCCGTCCGCGCCGCCGAGGCGATCATAGGTCGGGCGAAACCGGTCCGCGGCGCCCTGGATGTCGGCGATCGCGAGGGCCTCATAGAGTTCGCCGGCTTCCGCGTCGCGGTGCTCGATGAGCGCCTCGAGGGCGCCGTCGTAGGCGTTGCCTTCGGCGATCGCTTTTTCGAAGATCGAGGGATTGGAGGTGAGACCCTTGAGCCCGTCGTTTTCGATCAGCCGGGCGAGTTCGCCGTTTTCCAGGATGTCGCGGTGCAGATAGTCCAGCCACACCGCCTGACCGGCGTCGCCCAGGGCGGCGAGCGGGTTCATGTCCAGCCTCCTACGAACCAAGTCCCATTGGGTCGCCTCTTCCCGCGGGTCGATCCCAGAACACCTCGCCCGGAAGGGCTAGAGGATTCATGGAACGTCGGCGGCCAACCCGCGGAACCCTCGCCCGGAGGGAGAGGGAGGGGCCCGCCGGTGCGGCGCAAGCCGCAGCGGTGGGAGGGTGAGGGGTTACGGCCCTCGTCGAGAAGGCGCGGCGCAATCAGCGAAGAGCTGGCAGCGGCGTAACCCCTCACCCTCCCATTGCCGCGCAATGGGCCCCTCCCTCTCCCTCCGGGCGAGGGTTTCTTGGGGCGATCCTGATCGAGCTCAACCTGGCGACCGCTTGACCCCTCACCCTCCCACGCCTCCGGCGCGGGCCCCTCCCTCTCCCGCCCGGGAGAGGTGTCTTTGGGTTGATCCACAAGCCATGTGTGGGTGACGCTCACCGCCTCATGCCTTTCCCATTTGCCGGCGGGCGGCGGCGTAGACGTGCTCGGCGGTGAAGCCGAAGTGTTTCATCAGCGGGCCGATCGGCGCCGAGGAGCCGAAGCTGCGCATGGCGATGATCTCGCCGCCGGCGCCGGCGTAGCGGTCCCAGCCGAGGGGAGAGGCGGCCTCGACGCAGACCCTCGCGGTGACATTCGGCGGCAGCACGAAATCGCGATATTCGCGGTCCTGGGCCTCGAACAGCTCCCATGACGGCATCGACACCACTCGCGCCGCCACGCCCTCGGCGACGAGCCTGTCGTAGGCTTCCATCGCCAGCGAGACCTCCGAGCCGGTGGCGAGAAGGATGATCTGGGGAACCGGATAGTCGGTGCAGGCCAGGACATAGGCGCCGCGAGCGACGCCCTTGGCCGGCCCGAGTTTGGTCCGATCCACGGTGGGCAGCGCCTGGCGCGAAAGAATGAGGCAGCAGGGCCGGCGCGTCTGTTCCAGGATCACCCGCCAGGCCTCGGCGGTCTCGTTGGCGTCGCAGGGCCGAAGCACGATGATCTCCGGGATGGCGCGGAGCGCGGCGAGTTGTTCGACGGGCTGGTGGGTGGGTCCATCCTGGCCAAGGCCGATGGAGTCGTGGCTGAAGACGAACACCACCGGCAGCTCCATCAGGGCCGCGAGGCGGGTCGGCGGACGCATGTAGTCGCTGAAGATCAGGAAGGTGCCGGTGTAGGGGCGCAGCTTGCTGACCGCCATGCCATTGGCGATCGAGCCCATGGCATGCTCGCGCACCCCGAAATGCAGGTTGCGGCCGCCATAGCCGCGCGGTTCGAAGCCTCCGGCGCCTTCGAACTCCAACATCGTCTTGGTGGAAGGCGCGAGATCCGCGGACCCTCCGATGAGCCAGGGCAGGCGCGGCGCGATGGCGTTGAGAACCTGTCCCGAAGCTTCCCGCGTCGCGATCCCCTTGGCGTCGGTCGGGAAGACCGGGATGTCGCTGTCCCAGCCGGACGGCAGACCGCCTCGCCACATGGAGGTGAGCGCCTCGGCGAGATCGCCGTTGGCCACCCCATAGCGCTCGAACGACTCGTCCCAGGCCTGGCAAAGCTTGCCGCCCCGCGCGGCAAGGCTGGCGCTGAAGCGCTCCTTGACGCCATCGGGCACGAGGAACTGGGCCTCGGGCGGCCAGCCATAGGCCTGCTTGGTGAGCTTGACTTCGTCGGCGCCCAGGGGATCGCTGTGCGCCTTGCTGGTCCCCTGCTTGTGCGGCGAGCCGTAGCCGATGACGCTCTTGACGACGATCAGGGTCGGCCGGTCGTCGGTGGAAAGGAAGCTCTCCACCGCGCGGGCGAAGGACTCGCAATCGTTGGCGTCGTCGACCTCGCGGGTCGCCCAGCCGTAGCCGCGAAACCGCTCGGCGACATCCTCGGTGAACGCCAGTTCGGTGTGGCCCTCGATGGTGACGGTGTTGTTGTCCCAGATCCAGCAGAGGTTGGAGAGCCGAAGGTGGCCGGCCAGGGAGGCCGCCTCGCTGGCGACGCCCTCCATGAGATCGCCGTCGCTGCAGAGCACATAGACATTGTAGTCGAAGAGGGCCGCGCCGGGCTTGTTGAACCTGGCGGCGAGCCAGCGCTGCGCCATCGCCATGCCGACACTGTTCGCCGCGCCCTGACCGAGCGGACCGGTGGTCGTCTCGACCCCGGTGACGAGACCGTATTCGGGGTGGCCCGCGCACACTCCGCCGAGCTCACGGAAATTCTCGATGTCGGCGAGACTGACCGCCGGCCTGTTCAGGGGCCGGCCCTCGCGATCGGTCGCCACGACGCCGGCGAGATGCAGGAGCGAATAGAGAAGCATCGAGCCGTGACCGGCCGAGAGCACGAACCGGTCGCGGTTCGGCCAGGCCGGGTTGCTCGGATCGTAGCGCAGGAACCGATCCCACAGGGTGTAACCGACCGGCGCCATGGCCATCGGCGCGCCGGCGTGCCCGGACTTCGCCTTTTCGACCGCGTCGATGGCGAGGGTGCGGATGGTGTCGATGGCGAGCTGGTCGGGATCGACGATCGTGGGCTTTCCCTCGGCCGGCTGCCGGCCCGCGGAGGCCCTCGTCTCTGTCATGATCCCCACACTCCGAAATTGGCCCTGGGCGGCGAGCTCGCCGGTGGGTGGTTCCTAGCTAAAGGCCGATCGAGAGTCCCGCGCAAGCCACACCGTGCGAGGCGCAAGTCCGTCTCGAAGGCGCAACGTGCCCGGCGCCGTGGAGTTCCGGCGGTCGAGGCGCATAGCCTCGTGTGACATCGCCGGGCGCCCGGCAGCGTTGCCTTTTGCGATCCCGCGGGCCATTCGGTTGTGTCCCTCTGTCGGTCCCAGGAAGGAAGGCGGTCCATGGCGCTCGAGGTCACTGTCGGCCCACCCAGGCTCGCGATCAATCATGGCTACGGCGTGCTCATCACCGACCAGGATGGGCAGATCCCCTGGCCGACGGACAAGGGCTTCTACCATTCCGACACCAGGGTGATTTCGAGCTGGCGGATCTACGCCGACGGCGTGCCGTTCGATCTCTTGAACAGCGGCAATATCGCCTACCACGCGACGCGCATCTTCCTCACCAATCGCATCATGCACACCGAGACCGGCGATGTGCCGCCCGGGACGATCGGCCTCACCATAGCCAGGTGCATCGGCGGCGGGGTCCATGAGGATCTGGACCTCGTCAATCACGGCATGACCCGGGTGCAGTTCAATCTCGAGATCGCCATGCGCAGCGACTTCGCCGATCTCTTCGAGGTGAAGTCGGGCGGCATCGTCCGCCGCGGCCGGATCACCACCGTCTGGTCGGACCGGTATTCGCGCCTGAAGACGACCTACGAGAACGGTGATTTCATCCGTGAGCTGAGCGCCATCTCGCGCGAATGCCCGACCAGGCCGGTGTACGCCAATGGGCGCATCAGCTTCGACGTCGAACTGGACCCGGGTCAGACCTGGCACACGTGCCTGCTCTACGAGATCAACGACGGCAAGCGCATCGACCATGCGCCCAAGCACTGCCTCACCCACGTCGCGGACGCGACGGCGAACCGTCTGCTCGACGACTGGCAGGATGCGGCCCTGAAGATTCGCAGCAGCAACGAGGAATTCTACCGGTTCTACCAGCAGTCGGTGCAGGACATGGCCGCCCTGCGCCTGCCCATAGAGGGGACCGACCATCTGGAATTCGTGCCGGCCGGCGGCGTCCCTTGGTTCGTCGCGCTGTTCGGCCGCGACAGCCTGATCGTCTCCCTGCAGAACGCCATGGTCTACCCAGCCTTGGCGAGAGGCGCGCTGGAGGTCCTCGGCCGCTACCAGGCCAAGAAGCGGGACGATTGGCGGGACGCCGAGCCGGGCAAGATCATGCACGAGCTGCGCCGCGGCGAGCTCGCCCACTTCAAGCTCATTCCACACACCCCCTATTACGGAACCGCGGACGCCACGATCCTCTACCTGATCGTGCTGCACAACGCCTGGCGGTGCCTCGGCGACGACGAGATCCTGCGCCGCCACCTGGGCGCCGCCGAGAAGTGCCTGGCCTGGATCGACGACTACGGCGACCGCGATGGCGACGGCTTCCAGGAATACGAGACCCGTTCCAAGGCCGGCTATGAGAACCAGGGGTGGAAGGATTCCGGCGAGGCCCTGGTCAACACCGACGGGAGCCTCGTCAAGGGTCCCAAGGCGCTCTGCGAGCTTCAGGGCTATGTCTACGACGCCTGGTTGCGCATGGCCCAGGTCTTCGACGCCCTGGGCAAGCCGGGGCGCGCGCGCGGCCTGCGGGTCAAGGCCAAGCGGCTCTTCGAGCGCTTCAACGAAGCCTTCTGGGACGAGGACCTGGGTTTCTACGCCTTCTGCCTGGACGGCGAGAAAAAGAAGGTGCTGAGCATCGCCTCCAATCCGGGCCATTGCCTGTGGTCGGGGATCGTCCCACCCGAGCGCGCCAAGCGGGTGGTCGAGCGCCTGATGCGCCCGGACATGTGGAGCGGCTGGGGCATTCGCACCCTTTCGGCCGACCACCCCGCCTACAACCCGCACTCCTACCAGAACGGCTCGGTCTGGCCGCACGACAACAGCATCATCGCCATCGGTTTTCGCCGCTACGGCTTTGCCGAGGAGGCCAGCCGCGTCGCCCGGGACATCAGCGGCGCGGCGGGCTATTTCATGCTGCACCAGATGCCGGAGCTCTATTCCGGGCTCCAGCGCGACCCTACCAACTTCCCCGTCCAGTATCTGGGCGCCAACGTGCCCCAGGCCTGGGCGGCGGGGTCCTGTTTCGCGATCCTGCAGATGATCCTGGGGTTCCAGCCCGACGCGCCGGCCGGCAAGCTCTATCTGGATCCGGCGTTGCCCGACTGGCTCCCCGACCTCAAGGTCCTGGATCTGCGCGTCGGCAAGGCCAAGTTCGACCTCTCCTTCTATCGCGACGGGGCGGCGACCAGGGTAGATGTGCTCAAGGGGGAGGCCAAGGCGGTGGTCCGGCGCAGCTTCGCCACGGCCACGCAGAGATGGGTCTAGCCGCGCCGCCTCTCGCCCCGCCCGCCATTGCGTATTAGAGTGGGCGCCATGTCCGACCCGACGCGACCCGAAGACAGCGCGCGCCAAAGGGTGATCTCGCGCTGGGAAAACGAAGGCGGGGCCGAGAGCGACGGCCCGCAGCTCGCCGCGCCGCCCGCCGAGCGCGCCAGCCCGGGCGGTCCGATCAGCGCCGGGGAGTGGACCGAACTGAAGACCCGGGTGATCGCTCTGGAAAACCTGGTGATCGCGCTTCTGAAGACCGCTTCGGCCGATGAGCGCGCCCTCGCCCGGCAGATGGCCGAGTTCATCCTGCCGCGCCCCGGCGCGACCCATCACCGCCTGACCGTCCACGCCGCCCATCGGATGGGCGATCTCATCGACCGGGCCGAGAGGTTCGAGCGTCCCGCCGAATAGGGCGCGGCTCGTGACCGGCTGGCCATCGGTTCCGAGACGCCTGCTGCTTCGCCTCGCGGGCGCTTCGATGGCGGCCGCTCCGCTTCCCGCCATGGCCCAGGCAGGCAGCGGGGCGGCGCGGGAGGGTTCGGCGGGGCCCTCGCCGCGGGTCTGGACGGAGTTCTTCAAGGGCCAGAGGATCTGGGCCTACGTCGACCGCCACAGTGTCGCGCCCGGCGAGAAGTTCAACCTGATGATGGCCGCCGGGCCGGGCCAGCCCAGCCGGCGCGTACGCCTCGAGGTGTTCCGCCTGGGCGCCGAGGGCGAGGCGCCCGCTCCGGTATGGCAAAGCCCGTTCGTGGACGCCGTCTACCGCGGGGCCACCGCCTCGGGGGCGGCCATCGGCCCGGGCTGGCCGCCGGCGATCGCCGACATCCACACCGCCGCCTGGCGCCCTGGCTGTTACGTGATGGACGTGGTGGAGCAGACCACGGCGACCCGCGACGTGAGGGCGGCGAGTATCGTGGTCACCAACCCCCGACGCTCCGGCGCGGTGCTGATGCGCCTGCCGACCAACACCTACCAAGCCTACAACCCCTGGGGCGGCCACAGCCTCTATCCCAACGGAGACGACGAGGTCCGGGGGCTGGTCGTCTCCTTCGACCGGCCGACGCCGCCGAGCCTCTTCGAATACGACGCCTACCTCGTCGCCTGGCTCGAGACCCTGGCGCCGAGCCTCGGCGGTGTGGACTACGCCACCAATTTCGACGTCCACGCCGACCCGACGCTCATCGACCACTATCCCCTGGTGATCACCGGCGGCCATGACGAGTACTGGAGCGGCGAGGAATACGACGCCTTCGAGAAGCGGATCTTCAAGCGCGGCGGCAACACCCTCTTTCTCGGCGCCGACGCCGCCTATTGCCAGGTGCGCTATGGCGATCTGAACGGGCCGCCCGGCGGGCTCGGGCAGGGCCGCCAGCTCGTCTGCTACAAGACCTCCGCCGATCCGATCGCCCGGCGGCCAGGCGCGAGCGATCCCGGACGCCTGATCACCGCCGACTTCCGCCAGGACGCCCGACGTCCCGAGACCATGCTGACCGGCGGCGCCTACCAGTCGTGGTTCGAACCGGCGAGCGCCCAGCGGCCGGCCTACCGTGTCGCGAGCACCGACCTGCCATACTTCACCGGAACCGGCTGGCAGGTGGGCGATCTCGCCGCCGAGGTGGTCGGCTACGAGTGGGACAACCGCGATCCCCTGGGCGATGGCAAGCGCCTGTGGCAAGCCGGACGGTCGCGCAACGCGCAACTCGACCCGGCGCGCCTGCGGGTGCTGTTCCGGGGAGAGGCGGTGGACGCCGCCGGCCGGCCCGGCCTTGCCGAGGCGGTCTATTTCGAATCGCCGGCCGGGGCGAAGGTGTTCGACGCCGGCTCGGTGCGCTGGTCGTGGGGCCTGGGCAAGGAAGGCTTCGCCCAGCCCGCCTTCCGCCGCTTCAACGAGAACCTGGTCCGCGCCCTCTGCCGGCGGCGCTAGACCCCTCTGCTTCTGGGCTATGGCGCTCGCATCTCTACGGATCGCCCCAGGAAACCCTCTCCATGAAGGGAGAGGGAGGGGCCCATTGCGCGGCAATGGGAGGGTGAGGGGTTACGCCGCTTGGGGTTGAGCACAGATCGAGGCGACGAATACGGTTGCGCTTACAGCCT
>DATCBS010000023.1:0-45379 GCA_036511715.1 Caulobacteraceae bacterium | reverse complement strand
TGGCCGCGCTGGATCCGATCACCGCCTTTGGGGCGACCTTCGCCCTCACCGGCTCCAGCGTGGATGTGAAGGCCGGGACCACGATCCTGGTGACCGGTCAGACAACGGCGACCGGGGGGGCGTCGGACGCCCGGTTCCAGGGTCCGGCGGGAGTGGCTCTTGGCGGGGTCAACGCCGGCGAAGACGTGCTGATCGACGGCGCGGCGACTTCCGGAAACATCACCGGCGGCAGTCTCTTCGCCGGCCGGGACATCGGCGTGAGATCGCAAACTGGCGCCCTCACCCTCGCCTCGGCCGATGCGGGCGACGACATCGTGCTGCGCTCGGCCGGCCCGATCGATGTCGCTGGCGCTCTGACGACCCACGGCAATGATAGTGTCGCTCCAGGCCAGGCCGGTGATCTGCTGGCCGCGCTGGATCCGATCACCGCCTTTGGCGCGACCTTCGCCCTCACCGGCTCCAGCGTCGATGTGAAGGCCGGGACCACGATCACCGTGGGCGGCCAGACGACGGCGAGCGGCGCGCTCTCCGACGCCAGGTTCCAGGGACCGGCCGGAGTGTCTCTTGTCGGGGTCAACGCCGGCGAAGACGTGCTGATCGACGGCGCGGCCTCATCTGGCATCGTCACCGGCGGCGATCTCGTCGCTGGCCGGGACATCGGCGTGCGCTCGGGCACTGGCGCCCTGGACATCTTCTCTGCCAGGGCCGGGGACGACATCGTGCTTCGCTCCGCGGGCGCGACAAGCGTGAGCGGCGCGCTGACCACGCTTGGGAACGACGTCTCGACCACGGTCGCGCCCGACCAGGCTGGTGATCTGCTGGCCGCGCTGGATCCGATCACCGCCTTTGGGGCGACCTTCGCCCTCACCGGCTCCAGCGTGGATGTGAAGGCCGGGACCACGATCCTGGTGACCGGTCAGACAACGGCGACCGGGGTGGCGTCGGACGCCCGGTTCCAGGGTCCGGCGGGAGTGGCTCTTGGCGGGGTCAACGCCGGCGAAGACGTGCTGATCGACGGCGCGGCGACTTCCGGCAACGTCAGCGCTGGCGCCTTGGTCGCCGGCCGGGACATCGGCGTGCGCTCGCAGACCGGCTCGCTCACCCTGGCCTCGGCGGACGCCGGGGACGACATCGTGCTGCGCTCGCCAGGGGCGATCGATGTCGCCGGCGCTCTGACGACCCACGGCAATGATAGTGTCGCTCCAGGCCAGGCCGGTGATCTGCTGGCCGCGCTGGATCCGATCATGAGCTACTGGACCTCGACGCCCGCGCCGTACGCCGTCTCGACCGGGAGCAATGTGGACATTCGCTCGGGCGGCTCGATCGCCCTGGGCGGCCCGACCAGCGCGACCGGGCCGGGCAGCAGCGTTCGGCTGGACAGCTTTGGCCCAGGAGGAACTGTGTCCTCGGCGGCGATCCAGCTCAGCGGCGGAGCCGGCGGCGAACAGGTGCTGGTCGCCGCCACAGACTTCAATCTCTCCGGAGCGATCGACGCGCCGCAGGCTGATGTTCTGTTGTTCGCGAGACCGTCGCCGGGCCCTAGCGGCTCATTGATTCCCACGACTCTGGGCGGGCCGGCGACGGGCTTGGGCGTCGGCTTTACCTTTGACAACGGCGAGATTGGCCGAACGACCGCTGCGTCCCTGAGCATTTTCTCCGGCGTCGATGCAGCTCACAGCGCCAACATCGCCGTCCAGGACGTGACGTACCCGGTCGGCCTGCACGCGGTAAGTGTATTCGCCGGCGCGGGCGCGAGGATCGATGTCGCCGGCCAGGTTACCGACGCTACGTCCGGTGTTGCTCGGCTGGAAATCGGAAGCGCGTCCACCGATCCTAACCTGCCGAGATTCGTTCAGGGCGCAGGGCGCGTGGCGATGTCGCCGGCGTGGGCGCCGGACGTCATCCGCATTTCGGGCGGCGTCGGCGCGACGGGTGCACCTTTCGCCGATGTCGCCTTGGCCGGTGGCTCTATCTACATCGCCCCGAGGATCGATCCGGCGCTCGGCAAGGACTTCGAACAGGTGGTTGCGACGCCGGCCGATCTCGCGACCCTGCCGACCTACGTCGGACCCGTGACCATGCAGATCGCCTCGGGAACTCTGGAGATGCGCGCGGCGGCGGAGATTTTGCAGCGGAATCTTCAGACCAGCGACCCGGCCATGCTTGGTCTCGGATTGGAAATTGGCCGGTTGACCATCGATCGGCTGACGGCGGGGGGCGCCACGGCCAGCCGGGTGAACCTCTATGGGGTGCTGAACCGGAATCTGAGCGGGGTGATTCCGCCAGCGATTCCGAGCGATCTGGTGGGCGGCAATGTGCCCGCCACCCTGCTCCGTTTCAATCCGGCCCCGATGGCGGCGGTGTTGTACCCTGCGCCGAGCCCCGCGATCGCGGCCGCTTACAAATTCAACAATTGCGTCTTCGGCGGCGGCGGCTGTCTCGAGGCGCCATTGCCGCCGGATTTGACGGGTATCCTGGCCTCCCTGGTCAGCCTGGACACCCAGGAGGCCTTGGCGTCCCTGGTTCCCGCCATCGCCATGTTCACCGACATTGGCGATGTCATCGACCCCTATACGCCGATTGAGGAAGAGCCGGTTACGAACGTCGGTGGTGAAGTCGACTGGCTCTCCTCCGCAAAGCCGGCGCAACGCTGTCCCGAGGACAAGACGCGACCCTGCAAAGTCGATGGTGACGCAGGCGCCGTCGCTGCCAAGTCGGAGTCGCGACAATGATTCTCGCTCGCGCGGCCGGCCCCGGGCGTGTGGGGATTCTTTGTCTGGCGCTGGCGGTCATCGCGAGCGGTGCGCTCGCCCGCCTACCGGCGCCTGCCTCCCAGCCCTCGGGCGCCTCGAGCGGGGCCCTTCCTGACCCGGCCCTGGCCTATCAGTACAACACCGCCAGCTGGGCCTTCGCATCGTCGAGCGACGCATACCGCGCCGTCGCGCGAGCGGATCCGAAGGTGGAGGGTCTTACCAGGACACTCGAGGCGCGAATTTTCATGGCGTATAATTTCGCCAACCTGGGCCGCGAGGCCGAGGCGGGGTCGGCGCTCGACGAGGCCGAACATTCGGTGAGCGACGTCGAACAAAGCCTGCCAGCGCTCGACCAGCGACTATTGCGCGTTGACCTGCTGATTGGCCGGTCGGTGGTCCAGGGCAACATCGGCGCCCGCGCGAGCGGTCCGGTGCGCCAAACGGCGTTCGATCGGTCAGCGGAATTCGCGGCGCAGGCCGCCTCCCTCGCCGCCGCGCCGCTGCAAGGGCCCACCTCGACCCAGCAGATTCGCGACGCCGATGTCATCGTTCTCGGACCGGCCAAGACCTTGGCGTTCAACCTCGATCGTGGCGGCGGCCTTGCCGGCGCGATTGCGCGGCCGATGACCGCTGATGAGAAACTCGCCGAACTTCGGGCCCGCGCGGATTTCGGTGAATCGGCCGCCCGGCTCGCGCTTGATCAAACCGATCGCGCGGCTTCTGCCAATCAGAGGGCAAGCGAGGCGCTCACTCGCCTGGCGCCGGAATTCGCTTCATGGCTTCGCGCCCTGGTCGATGACCAGAAAGCGGAGCTCGAACTGAAAGCATCTGATCCCGCCGACGCGGAGAAAACCTTGATCAAGGCCATCGCAACCATGCAGAGTTCCCATGGCCTATCTCGACCGGAAGCCTATCTCTGGCGCAGGCTCGCCCGTGTTCAGGGCCTGCTCGGAAAGACGACGCCGCAGAGGACGTCGGAGGAGAAATCGTTCAACATCCTGGTCGCCCAGACCGATGGCGGGCCCCCGACCCGTGGCGAAGTGGCATCCTACCAGGCGCTGCTAGCGCCGTCGGCGGCGACGGGCAATCGGGACGACACCGCCAAGCTGTTCGTTGTGTCGTCGCTCGCCATCGAAACTCAGACCGCCAGCACCATTGCCGACGTGGCGGTCCGGCTCGCTAGCGGCAATTCGGCCAGCGCCGCCGCCATCCGCAAATTCCAGGACGCGCGCCGCCAGCTGGACGTGGCGACGGCGCGCGTTTCGCGAGTCCATGAAGCCTCGCCGCAGGCCACCCAGGAGCAAATCCGAACAGCGGAGGATGATCTCGATCAGGCTCAAGCCGCGGTTGTCGATGCGGCGCTCGCCGCGCAACGTATCGCCGGCCCGCGCGCCGACGCAGTGATTTCGCCCAAGACGGATCTGGCGCAGGTGCAGGCGGCGCTCGGCCCGGACGAGGCCTATGTGCGCTTCGTCTTGCTCGATGACGGGGGCGCCTACGCGATGGTCGTCCGCAAATCAGCCGCCCGCGCGGCCCGCCTGCCCGTAAATGAGTCCCAGCTAACCGAGGCGGTGGCCGATCTTCGAACTCCGATGCGGGCCGCCGGCGACGTCGGCGTTTCGGACCGCGCCTCCTTTGTGCTTCCCGCATTCAAGCTCAACCGGGCCGCAAGCCTCTATCGGCAGCTTTTTGGCGGCATTGAACCTGACCTAGCTGGCGTATCGCATCTGGTCATCGAACCGGCCGGTCCTCTGTTCGCCCTGCCTTTCGGCGCCCTGCTGGTGCACGAGCCGGATAGTGCGCTAGTCCAACGCTGGATCGTTTCGCGCGGCGAGGACTATCTCGGCGCGCCTTGGCTCGCTCGGGACAAGACCCTGGAGCTTTCGGTCGGGGCGGCCGCGTTTGTCCGCCTCCGGAACGTGACGCCTTCACCAGCCACGCGCCCCCTGCTGGCTTTCGCCAACCCCGTTCCCTCCCCGGATCCGGTAAGGGAGGCAATCAAGGTCGGCGCCGAACGCGAGACGCGGGGGCTGATCAGGGTCTCAAACCCCGCGCCCACGGCTGTTCGGCAGGACAGCGTGTGCGCCATCGAGGCGCGCGACATACTTGGCTTCCCCGCCTTGCCGGACACTCTTACCGAAGCGGTCGCCGCCGCGCGGGCCACCGGGGAGGATCCCGCCGCCGCGGTAGTCTCCGGACCGGAGTTCACCGACGAGGCGGTGATCTCGCGGCGCGATCTGAGCGAATACAGAATCCTGCTGTTCGCAACCCACGCCGCTCTGCCCAATCAGGAAAAATGCTGGCCCGATCCGTTCCTGATCACCACCAAGGCGCCCAGCGCGACAAGCGAGGGTTTGCTCGAGGCCAGCCAGCTCGCCACGCTCAACCTTGACGCAAACCTGGTGGTGCTGTCGGCCTGCGACACCGCGGCGGGCGATGCCAGCGGCCAAGCGCTCGGCGGCCTGGCTCAAAGTTTCTTCTTTGCCGGCAGCCGAGGCCTCATTGTGAGCCACTGGAGTGTAGATTCGAAGGCGACGGCCGCGCTGATCAGCGGACTTTTCGCTGCGATCGGCGACCGTGGCAAAGCCCGCGAGGCCCTGGCGCAAGCTGAGCGGCGTCTTATGGACGACCCGGAGCTCTCGCACCCCTACTACTGGGCGGCCTTCACATTGGTAGGCGGGCCTGGCGGCAATTAGCGGGCGAGCCAGGCGAGTGGCATCCGCCCTGAACTTGGCGTGATTCTGGCGGAAGGGCGGGGATTAGGTCTTCGGCTGTCCAGAGCAGCAGCTCGGCGCTCCGGAGTTTCCGGCCAATTGCTTCAGGTCAGAACGAATGCGCCTCCCGGCCCAACCTTCTCGAGGCGCAAGACGAGGTTTTGCAACGCGCCGTCACCTGGAAATTCCGCCGCCAAGGCGACGATTTCCTTGAGCGCTTCGGTCTCGCCGGCGTCGAAGCGTTCATAGGTTCGATTGAGCCGCTCCCGCGCAGCCTCGGGGAAGTCAGGCTTCGGCTCGACGACCTCGATCGGCGTCGCGCGGCCCCGCAAGATCACGCGTCCCATTGCGCGCAACCCACCGATGGTCACTCGCTCCGCGGCTTGGGCGCTGATCAGAACGCCCGAATCCAGCTGCTTATTCGCGCCCTCGAGCCGTGAAGCGGTGTTCATGCTGTCGCCGAACGCCGTGTACTGAATGCGACCCTCTCCCCCGAAGTTGCCGACGATGGCCGAGCCGCGGTGAAGGCCCACTCGCGTTTTCCCAAATGGAGGAGTGCCTTCGGGCGCCAAACGGCGAAATGCCTCTCCGGCCAGATGCATGGCGATGGCGGCGCGTGCGGCGCGGTCGGCATCGTCTTGTTTCGCGATTGGCGCGCCCCAGAACGCTACCACCGAGTCGCCCACGAACTTGTCGATCGTTCCACCGTGCTCCAACACTACGTCGCTCAGCATGTCGAGATAGCGGTTGACCAGTAGAGCCACGGTCTCCGGCTCGATCAGGTGACTGAGCTTTGTGAAGCCTTCGAGATCGGTGAAGACGGCGTAGATCTCCCGCTTTTCGCCTTGCAGAGTCAGCTGTTTGGGATCGCGGAGGATTTCGGCCGCTATGTCGCGCGGGAGGTATTTGCCCAGAGCGGATTGGGCAAATTGGCGTTGTTCGGCGCCAACGGACCGTGCTGCGGCGGCGACCGCAGCGCAGGCGACCGCCCAGCCCGCCCCCCAGCCGAACATCGGCAGCGTGCGTGTGTCGAAGCCCAGCGTTTGCACCCAGAAAGGGACGAAGATCAGCAAAGCGACTTCGATGGTCATTACGGGCCAGATCCACCACCGCCGCACATCCGAGGCGCCCGTGATCGCCCCTACGAGGACCAGGGTCACCGCCGCCGCCCACAAGACCCAGGGCGGGATAGGCGCGAGCCTTCGCCCATCGAACTCCTGAGCGAGCATGTTTGCATGGACCTCCAGTCCGGAGGTGTCCGCGCGCGTCAAGGTCGTTGCCGGCGTAGCGAACCGGTCAACGTCGGGCAGGTCGACGCCGACGAGAACAAAACGTCCTTTGACCGCCTTGGCCAGCATGTCGGTCGCGGCGTCGAGGGTGAACAGATCGATGGGGAAGCTCGCGTAGATCGTCTTGTCCGCGAACTTGGGTTGTCTAAAGACAATGCCCCCCGTGTAGTCCCGAAATTCCGGATGGCCCGGGCTCATGGTCAGCGCAAGCAGCGCTGGAAGTCCGAGATGCCTTGCAGGCCACCGACGCGCCGCGCCATCGGGATCGGTGTCGATGTTGACGCTGGCGGGCCGCACGTGACTTCCGGCGAGTCGCGCGTGGAAGGCTCGAAGGAACGCTTCCTGCCAGGGCTGGATGAAGGTCGGACTCGACCTGTTGGTCGCGAAGGCCAGCGCGGTGGGGGTGCGCAACGACCTGAGCGAGGCGACAAGTTGGTTGTCCTCGGGCTGCTCTTGATCGATCAAGAGATCGATGCCGATCGCCTTGGGATGCATCGCATCGATCCGCGTCAGCGCTCTGGATAGCAGCGCACGGTCGAGCGGCGACCTCTTGCCCGTGGCCGCCAAGGTGTCCTCGGTATAGACAACCAGAACGATGCGGTCGTCCTGGCCCACCTTCGGCGCCGTGACCGTGGCCCGCACATCGTAGAGGGCCCGTTCCGCGTCGTCGGCGAGCGGTATCGAACAGCTGAACCGAGCTAGAACGAGCGCCAGTACGATGAATGAAAGACTGACGATCAGCCGCCCTGGGCCGATTTGCCTGAAGAGATGATCGATCCGACCGGAGAGAGCGCGCGGCGCGGGCCGCAGACCACCGCGGGCCGCCGCGCTGCTTTCGCCCTTCGACCTCATCGGGCGTGGTCGCGCTCATCTCGCGGATTCGCTTCTCGCGATCGCGACGCAGTCGGGTTCTCGGCTCTCTCGAAGGCGCGCGTCACCCTCAGGTTGCTCCTTCAGCCTGCGCTTGACGATACATCAGGGCCGCGCAAAGTCGATCGACGGAGACCGACGAGTGGCAGCACGGCTGCGACCGTGCGCACATAGCGAATTCGCGACTGTGCGGGAAGGAGAGGGCGCCTGGATGTTGATCGCGCAAATCACCGACATTCATCTGGGATTTGAACGAGACAATGCGCAGGAACTGAACCGGCGGCGGCTCGACAGCACGATCGAAGCCCTGCTAGCGGTGGAACCTACGCCCGACCTCTTGATCCTCAGTGGCGATCTCGCTGACCGCGGCGAAGCATTGTCGTACCGGCAGGTGCGCGACGCTTTGGCGGTTCTTCCCTTCCCCATCGCCGCATGCGTCGGAAATCATGACTCGCGAAGCAATTTTTGCGCGGCTTTTCCCGACACCCCGCTCTTCGATGGTTTTGTTCAGTACGTCCTGGACGACTGGCCGCTCCGCATAGTGACTATCGACACTCTCGAAGAGGGTCGCCACGACGGCGCCTTTTGCGAACGCCGCGCCCGGTGGCTCGATGAACGTCTAGGCGAGGCGCCTGGAATGCCGGTGTTGCTTGTTCTCCACCACCCGCCGGTGCCCACAGGGATCAACTGGATGACCTCCCAATCCCAGGAGCCTTGGGCGGTTCGGCTGAGCGGCGTGGTGTCGCGCCACAACCAGGTCATCGCCGCGGTGTGTGGACATCTTCATCGACCAATGATCGCACCCTGGGCGGGAACCACGCTGATCGTCTGCCCGCCGGTCGCCCCCTTGGTGGTGCTCGACCTCAGCCCGATGGATCAACCTGACCATCGGCCGATGATAGTCGCGGATCCGCCGGGATATGCGCTGCATTTGTGGACCGCCGGCGGGCTCGTCACCCATTTTGGCGCGGCCGAATCTGGAGAGGTGCTCGCGCGCTACGACCAGACGATGCACGCTCTGGTCCGCAGCTTCGGCGCCGAGCGAGATGAGCGAGAGCGCCCTGCCGGCCCCTAACGCGCCGCTGGCGAATAGTCGCCCGGGGATGGCTCGTCGGTGACCCGATATGGCGCACCCCTCCAATCGATGAAGAAGCGCTCCATCTCCGGCCGGGTGAACGGCCGCGACCCAAGCCGCCCGAAGACCGCGATCTGATCACCTGTTTCATCCACGGCCCGGTCGCGATCGAGACCCTTGGACAGCGCCAACGCAGGCGTGGGAGTGCGCGCCCAAGCGATCAGTTCGGGCTTGGGGGCCGGCGAAAAGCCGTAGAAGTTGGGCTGGCTCGCGGGACTGGTGAGCTGGATCACCTTCAGGCCGTTGCGCCCATCGGCGACGTAGGCGAACAGCGATGCGTTGGTCGACGCCACGATAACGTCTTCCGCGTCATTCAGGGTGCCGCCGAAGGTCACCCGCATGGAGATCTTGGGTCGTTCCGGGCGTGTCACATCGACGACGATGAGACCGTCCCGCTTGGCCGCAATGTAGGCATAGGTACGCGCCACATAGACTTTGCGGGCGTCTGCGATTGGCAGGGTGGCGCCTTCGACAACATGCGGATGTTCAAGATCGGTGACATCGACCACATCCAGGCCGCGCGCGTCGGTGACGAAGAGATACCGGAACTGCAAGGCCGATGCGCGCACGTTCGGCAGCATCAGAACCTTCACCAGACGCGGCTTCATCGGATTGTCGAGATCAACCACCACCAGTCCGGCGTCGGCGGCGATGTAGGCGTAGTGACCGCCCAAGGTGATGTGACTCGCACCCTTGAGGACGCCGCCCTGGTTCCAAGTCAGCGCGCGCCTCAAGAAATTGTTGCGCGGCTCGCGGTCGGCGAGCGTGTCGACGTTGACCAGGATGAGGCCTTCCTGCGCGTCGGTGATGACGGCGTAGTGGTAGATCGGGTGGAAGGCCTGTTCCTGGTTCACCGTGCGCATCGCCTGGGTGTTGCGCATCGGAGCGATCGGCTGATTGGTCGGAAGGGCCATGCAAGTTGCGTCGCGCGACGCCACATGAGTGTTCTGACCCAGTGGCGAAAAAGGCGCGGTTAGGATCCTGTCGGATACTCCCTTGTTGGCGATGCTCGCGACATCATAGACCCGGAAGCCCCCCTTACCCTGGGCCGTGAACAGATACTCACCACGAAGCTGCAGGCAGCGGACGGCGCCGTCGGCGCCCTGGTGGCTATTGATGATTTCCTCAGTCGCGCGAGTTTCCCCACTACCCCTCGCCTTGAGGTCGAATGGTTCGCCACGGGTCCAATTGATCAGTTCGCGATGATTGCGCTCTAAGTGCAGCCTGTAGAAATCGGGGTAGGCGTAGCGCTGGAGGTACGAGCCGAACACAGCCTGCGGCTCGTTCCATTCGGTGACCCGCACCGCCTCGATCCCGTGGTCAAGACCGACCCAGGCGTGCATGCCCACGAAGTTCACGAAGTTCGTTCCAAGCAGCAGCAGTTGCGCCATGATGGCGTTGTTGTCGTTGGCCGCCGACACATGGCAGTCGTCGCAGGTCTTGGTTTCCGTCAGGCGTACCGTGTGCGGAAAGTGCGCGCCGAACGCCTGGCTGGAAAATCCGCTCGCCGAAATCGGCGGCTGCTGCACGTAGATCCGCTCTCGATTGATGTTGGTTGACGAAAGTATCAGCCCCGACGACGACCGCACCGGTGCGATCAGGCCGCCTTTGGTGGTCATGTGACGGCCGAGCTGGAACATGTCGTCACGGGCGACCTGGGGATTGTAGGTAGCGTAGTTCCGTGTCGTGTCGCCTTCGTACTTGTGGCTGGCGGTCTTCCAGTTTGCTTCGATGGGCAGATGGCAGCCGCCGCATGAAGGGGTCCAGGAGGTGTGGCAGGCGTAGCACTCCATCTCGCTGTCCTTGTGCGCCAAGTCCCTGGCCGCCACCCCCGGCCCCCAGTTGAACTGCCTGCCCTCGGGAGTGGTGCGTGACATCAGCTTCGCCCGCGCCGCTCTGGGATTGTAAATTGCAGCGCCGCAACGGGGATTTATGCTGTTCCTGACCAATCTCACCGTCCAGGTGAGCTTGGGGTCGACGATGGATCGTTGAATCAGTGTTCGGCATTCGTCGCTTCCCACCCATTCGAATCTCCGCTGGCCGTCCGGGTTGCGAAGCAGAGTGAGGTCGTCGCCATGCGGACCGGCCGCGGGGCCCGAGGTCTTCAGTGTAGGAAAGGCGCTGATGGTGCCGTGACAATCCTTGCAACCGATTTCGACGGCGTTGGCCACCTCGCCCATGATCAGGCCGCTTCCGTGGCTGTCCTGCGCATAGTGGCAATCGGCGCACTGCATGCCTTTTTCGGCATGGATATCCATCAACTGCACAGCCTTGCCGGGATTGACCCCGGGCTGGACGAACCTTCCCTCGCCTGCGCGTCGCCACTTCTGCGGGTCGGTGGGCGAGACGACATGACCCTCGGCGTCGAGCAGATTGCCATCCCGGTCACGCTTGAACGCCGCGCGGAAATTCCAGCCGTGCCCGTGATAGTCGGCGAACTGGGTGTCGTTCAGCCGTGGATTGAGATCGAACACGTTGCGCAGAAAATCGAGGGCCGCCCATCTGCCGCGCGGCGCGGCCCCTTCAGGGTTGCGATCGAGCACTTTGCGCACCTCCGCCGCGGTCGGATAGCGTTGCTGCTCGGGCCACATGAAGGGGGCGTCGGACTCGTAGTCCCACATTGTGTAGCCGAGGTAACTGTTCAGGAACATGTTTGGCTGGTGCATGTGGCAGGTCATGCATTGGGAAGTCGGGATGGCGCGGGTGAACACGTGCTGCAAGGGATGGCCCGATTGCCTGTTGTCGATGGTCGGATCGACGCTGGCGCTTTGTCCGTCACGCCCGAACCGGGCGTAACCGAGGCTGTCGCGGGGTTCGCGATCGTTGGCGTAGACGACATGGCAGGCCGCGCATCCCGAGGAGCGATAGTCGCCCGGCTGATCGTTGCTGCCCATGAACCAGATGAAAGGATCATTGAGACGCGTCTTGTGCAGATTGAGCACGGGGATAGCGATGCGGAGGCCCGTCCCGGGACCCCGGTTCGACTGGCGGATGTCCGGCCGGCCCGGCTCCTCCAACCTCTGCAACTCACCCGTGGCGTCCGGCAGCCCGATTTCGGGAAACTGGGTAGCGACGTTGCGACCGCCCCGCTCAAACACCCGAAACACGTCTCCGGGCGGCGCCACCTGCCACCTCGGCAGAGGATAGAGCGCGGGCAACGCGCCGCGGGCCGCCTGAGCGGAGGTCACGGTCCCCGGCGGGCTGCCTGGGGATAGCACCCGCGCCGGCTCCCCCTCTGAAGTATAGGCTTCGCCCAACCGGTAGTTCTTGAAGGGCAGCACGCCGTTGTTATAGGAGGCGCCGCCGAAGAACATCGCCCCTGTGGCCATCAGCGAGCGCTCTGCGGCCTGTATGATCGGCAGGTGGCAGGCGCCGCAGGCCAGACGCGCGACCCGATAGTCGGATGGATTGACGAAGCGGACGAACTCCGACGCCTCCCGGTTGAGCAGGGTGTAGCTTGCCTTCGGTTTCGCCGAACTGGGATAGCCCCAGGCCTTCGGATAGCGGGGCAACACGTGCGCCTCGTCCCTCAACTCGCGATAGCGCGGATCGGATGGACGAAGGCCGGCTGGAACCGTCACGCGCGGGTCGCCGCCGTGGCAATCCGCGCATCCCAGGATCACGGCATCGGATCTGTGCATTGTCGAGGCGTCGGAAGCGGAGTGGCAACCGAGGCATCCGGCGCTGCTGGCGGCGGCCTGCGCCTGGGTCTCGCCCTGGTACGCCGCCCTCGAGGCGGCGTAGTGACGAGCGATCGGCGCTTCGCCGGCGCCGGCGGCCAATGTCGCCGAGCCGATCGCGGCCAGCATCACGACCACCGTGAGGCGCGAAAGAGATCCGAACGAGTTGCGCCTCGCCATTCTCAACCCTTCAAAAACGCAGGATTGAATTGAGGAGGATGGAATAATAGGCGCTGTCCTTGCCAGCGGTGGGGAAAAGACTACCGAACCCGGCGCCTGGGACAAACGCAGCGACCGAAGCGCGAAACACGATATTCTGCGTCATCCTGGGCCGCCAGATGGTCGCCAGGGAGAGGTCCCAGCCGAGATCCGTCGAGATGGACCCCTGTTGCCGCAGCGCTTCGACGACCGCCGTATTGGCGAACCACAGGTGGTTGGCGTTGCCGCTCACCCGCAACTCGGGCGTGAGGTCGAAATCAGCCCCGGCGCCCAGCAGGACCGTGCCTGGATTGTTGAAGTTCGACTGGCCCTCGTCCTTGGACGAGCGCAGGTCGGCGAGCAGCCCGTTGCGGCCGCTGACGCCGACAAGGCCCCCTCCCACGAAAGGGATCGACTGGCGAATCCAGAAACTGGTGTCGGCGCCGGCGAACTGTGGGTTCTCGAGAATGGCGTCGAAGCCGGTCTCGACATTGTCGTGTGGGTTTCGATCTCCCGACGCATAGAGACCCGACAAGCGGATCCGCACCCAGCTCAGGTCATACGACGGTTCGGCAGCGGCGAACCATGCGCGGATGGCCGCCGGGCGGCCGGTGAAGATACTGTTCCGATCCTGCCCCACAGCGGCGTAGGTCGAAGCCGTGAGGTTGAACCGGCCGATCCGGCCATCTGCGTTGTAGCCGAGATAGACGATATCGTAGTTCCTCGCCCGGTCATTGCCGATCAGCGCGGGTATGACCGGGAACCCGTTGCTGTCGAAGCGGATTTCGCCGCCCTCGCGATTGGCGTTGTAGATCAGGGTGATCTGGGAGGTGAGACCCGGCATCGGAAAGTCCTGCCGGTAGAGATTGGCGAGGGCCACATAGTCGCGACGTATCGGCACTGTCAGATCGTTGAGGCCCGAGTTGGCCTCCTTGTCCAGGCGATCGAAGAACGCCAGATTGTATTGCCAACGGTTGTCGTCGCGGTCGCCAAAGAGCCGGACTCCCAATTGATTGTCCTGGAAAAGAAAACCCCGGAAGTCCGCCGAAAACGGCTGAATGCCGACTCGCACTGAGTCGAAGTCGTAACGCTCCGATACATCGCGCAGGTGATATTCGACGAAGGCTTCCTGCACGCCGATGAAGCCATCGGTCCGATGCGGCGGCGCGCTCGGATTGACCGACAAAACGCTGCGTTCCGCGGAAGTGGCGTAGTTGAGGTTGAAAGCCAGAGAGACCCGGAACTCTATGTCTGGCGGTCGAAAGGCAGTTGACCCCTTGAACAACGATATGCCCGTGATCACGGTCTGCGAGAGAGCGATGCTGTCGCCTCTGCCGAAGACGTCGTAACTGCCCGAGCGTTGGGTGGTCTGAGAGCCCACCGGCGTCGGGACCGATCTGGGCTCGAGCACAGTGTCGGAGATCCCGTCGAGCGCAACGAACCAGTTCTGGGTTCCGAAGACCGGGCGGTCGCCCTTCAGTACATTCTGATTGTACGGATCGAACCAACGCGAGTGCACTGGCCCGCTGTAGGGATCGAACCAGTGCGAATTCGCGCCGAGAGTCTCGATCAACCGCCAGCGATCGGGGACCGGAATCTGATCGCCGGGGAAGGCGTCCGGCGCAGGGACGGCGACCGCCCCGGGATTGTCCTGCCGTACCGGAGGTGGGTAGGTCTTCTGTCGCCCTGGCAGGCGGCGTCCATCGATCGGAGACAGATCGGAAGGCGGAGCGGTCACCACCGGCGCCTGCGCGTTCGTTGGCGCGGTCTGATCCGCCGGCGCCTCAGCGCGGGCGACACCGAGCTGAAACGCGACCGCAACCGTCATGGCAGGCAGGGTCAGCTTCAATGGCTATTTGCCCTGGCAGGCATTCTGCACCGAGGAGTTCAGGAATGGCGACGCCGGGCATTGCACATAGAGAAGGCGGTTGGCGCTCCCCCCCTGGGAGATGACGAGTTGGTCCGCCCGCATCCCTGCAGCAGCGTTCTGGATGGTGTGTAGCTGGGTGGCTGCTCCGTCCAGGCCCAGGAACGAAATCAAGTCGTCCTGATTGACGCCATCCCCTGAAACGCCGATCCCGCCAACCAGAACTGCGCCGCGATAGATCGGGAAGCCGCCGGGGAAGATCTGGACTCCATTCGCCAGGCGCTTCGCCCCGGCTCCGGGGATATCTCCACAAACCTGCGGGGTGTCGGGCTTCGCGCCCCCCGAGGCGACAAACGCGACATGCTGCACGAGGTTCACCGCGACAAAATCGGTTTGCAGCCCGGTATCGAAGGGATTGAACGTCGCTATCGGCGGCGACAACGGTCCGGGCGGTCCCCCGACCTGCCCGTCGGGGAACTGCGGGCGTTCAAGATTGCCGATCGATCGCGCCGAGAACGCCGTCGCCCCAGTGAGCGCGTTCGGCATGGCGAGAAACTTTTGAACCGCGGACACATAGCTGCCCACGATCGGATCGTTCGCTATCATGTCTGGATCGGCGCCGAGATCCGAGGCGGCGAACGGCCCTGAAAAGAAGCTGGCGGTGCGCGCCTTCTGCAGCGAGACGTCGATTCCGAAGAGGGGAGCGTCAGGGGAGCGCACGATCCCCAACACCACGCCGTTGGTGTCGACGACCGATATCGTCACCTGGGCGCGGCTGTTGAGTGGCTGGCGAATCTGCGCGCGAGCCTGGCTCATGATCGAGAAGGCCTGCTGAAGCAACGCGGCGACTTCGGCGGGGGTCAGAGGGGAAGGCACCGCATCGGAGCCGCCGCGGACCGGATAGCGATCGACGCCGGACCCGTCCGTCAGGATGAAGGCGTCGGGATTGGTGAACTCCGAGGGGGTGGATTTGCGGATGCCCGAGGCCTCGGCGCCGTACGCCTGACCGGGGAGCACAACACCCCCGGCGTAATAGCCGGCGACCGGCGTCAGGACGCCAGCCGTTGGAGGCAGCGAGCCAAAACCGGGAGCGGCGGCGGGATTACTCATGAACGAAGCGGTCGTGGCATTGCTGTAGATCAGCAGCGTCCCGTTCACCGATATCTGATCGGCGCGGATGCTCGCGGGGGCGTCGAAGCCGATCGTCCCTGCCAGCGCGATCGCCTCTTCGCCAAGCTGCTGCGCGTTTGTTTGCAGGACATTGGGATCAAATCCGTAGTCGCCGTCGGCCTTGATTCCGACGCCGCCAACCAGCACGCCGTTCTTGTAGAGGGGGAATCCGCCAGGATCGGCCGCCAAGCCAAGGGGCGAGCGCTTCGGTCCGATGAACGCTCCGGCGCCGCTGGAACCAAAACGTTGGGAGAGATCCGAGCACGGCAGCGAGCTGAACTGGACACCGTACAATGGTCCGCTGCCGAGCCCGACGGCGACCTGGCCAGGCGGGAAGGTCGTCTGTACGATCATGCTGGCGGTGCGGCTCGAGAAGGCGTTGCCACCGGAGGACAGGTAGGCGCCGGTCACCGCCTTGGCGATCGCTGCGGCGGCGGCGGGCACAACCGCCCCCTGCAGGCCGATGTTTCCGGCCGGTCCGGGACGGAGCGTCGCGGTCGTGGGTGCGCCGGTCATGGCGTACACCGCCAGAACATTGCCGAGGCGGTCGGTCACCGCGACCACGGCCGGGGCGCCCCGCGCCTGCGCCTCCGCCACCGATTGGGCGACTATCTGCTGGACATCGACCACCGCCAGAGCTTCGGCGGCCGGAACCGGGTACAGAGGCTGCGCCGGGGGCGGTCCGACAACGCCCCCGCCAGCGGAACTCCCACCCCCGCCGCCGCAGGCCGCCAGCGCGACGACTGCGATGAGAAGTAGAGTGAGAAGCGGGGCGCGGATCATCGAAGACTCCGGACAGCGGTTGCGACTCGCTGGAGCGATTCGTGGAATTCGCCCGGGCGGTAGGCGTTGGGGTCGCGCACGGCGGCGTAGGCGCGGTTGATGTCCGGTCGGATGGCTTGAACACTGACCGAATCGACCTGGCCCGCCGCGACCAAGGCGCTCAGCAAGGTGTCGATCGCCATCACCGCCTGTGCGCCGCCGGCATAGTCGGTGTAGCGCGGCGCCAGAGCATCCCCCAGCACGTCGTTCAAAATGGCGAAGGTATCGACGCGGGTGAAGATTCGGACTGCGAAGGCGTCGGCGAGCGCGCGGGCCGTGACGGCCAGACGCCCCGCCGCGAGCATGGTGGCGGCGCGATCTCTGGTCAAAGCCAGGTGAAAGTTGCGGGAGTCGGTTTCGAATCGTTGGGAAAACTGAGGTGCGACCGTGCGCGCCGCCGCGCTGAGCATGATCATGTTCTCATCGTCGAACGGAGGCATTCCCGATGGAATGGCTCTCGAGGGATTGAAGCTGAATGAGGGTCGGGCGGCCGGGTTGTCCGAAATGGCGCGATGACAGCTATGACAGTCGAAGAAGTAGAACTCGGGGAACACTCCCTCCTGCCCGCGCGCCGAACCGAAGAGCCCTAGGGAGCGATCGAGCGCCATGGCTTGACCGACCGCCCAGAGCTGAACCCCCGGAGCGAGCGCTTTGCGGCGGGCGTAGCCCGCATTGAGATCATAGTGCCGCTGCAGGCCACTGAACAAATCCATCTCGAAGGACAGTCTCGGATGGCCTGCCGACATGATGCGGTGGCTGACGAACTGGCCGGCGCCGGCTGCGCCGAAGTGACAATTCAGGCAGACGGCCGCGCGCGCTTTCGCCTGGTCGAGTGGGATCAGGCCCCGCGCGACATTTGCGGCATGGCTGGCCCTTAGGGTGTAGTGACTGGCGAGCCACCCGCCTGATCCCCCGTGGCAGGCCTCGCAGCCGACCCCGTCAGAGATCTGGAACCGTGCGCCATGCAGACCGGCGGGCGCCGGGTCGGCGTGACAGCCAAGGCAGGGTGGTGCGTTCTGTGCCGGCCCAAGTCCCAGCCGGTCAGCGATCGCCTGCGCCCGCGCCGTTGTCAGGACCCGCCAGGCGCGGCTGTGGTCGCCTGCGGAGCTGCTCGCGTCCTGCCAAGTGATCAGCTCGTTCTGACGAACGACCGGCCCGCTCGCGACCTGGCGGCCGTGACACATTGACCCGGCGCATGACGCGACGCCTTCGTGAACGCCGCCCCGGTCAGGCGCCTTGGGCGAAGATGACGAGGCGCCGATCGAGATCATGGCGGTCACGAGAGCCAGGATCAGGACCGTCGCCCGGGAGAAGCTCGATGGCCCCCAAGAGTTCCGGCCCGCCATGATTTCCCCGTGACCGGCAGCTCTGTTCGATCAGCGCGACTCTTTGCCTTTCCTAACAGCAATCGATCCCGACCGATAGCAACGCCGTCCCCACACTCACCCTCGGTAGACGTTGATCGGCCGTCGACCGGTCCAGCGGTTTTTGCGGGTGCGCATCCTCAATTCCGAAGCAGCACTGGCCGGGCGGATTTCACGATTGACGACCGCCGCGGGAAGTTGACAGGTGGCGGCGTGACGAGTTGAGCCGCATCATCAGGGAGTCGATTGGCGTGACGCTAGGGGGACGCGGAGCCGCCGCCGCCGCCATCGGCATGATCATGGCCGCGGGGCTATGCGGGAAAGCCCGGGCCGAGGTTCTGGACATCGATGCGACAGGCGAGGTCACAGTCCTGCGCGGGCCCGCGGTCTACTCCGATCCCGCCGGCGCCCCGCTCATGATTTCCGCAGCGGCCAGCCAAAGCCTGAATGAGCCCAGGCGCCCGTTTGTGACTTGGCAGCCGGTTCAGTCGGCGGCTGCGCGCAATGGGTTGAGTGTCAAGCTGTTGGAGGCTGTCGCCTGGCGGGAGTCGCATTTCGATGCCCACGCCGTCTCACCCAAGGGCGCCGTCGGCATCATGCAGTTGATGCCTGCGACCGCCAGGGCGATGGGTGTCGATCCTCGCGATGGGGCCGCCAACCTGGAAGGCGGTGCAGTGTATCTCGCGCGTTTGATGCAGGAGTTCGACGGCGACGTCACTCTCGCCTTGGCCGCCTACAATGCCGGGCCCGGGGCCGTGAAACGCTATGCAGGCGTCCCGCCTTTTCCCGAAACAAGAGCTTTCGTCGACTCGGTTTTGCGTCGCCTGGCGGACGACGTCAGCAATGAGAGCGCGCGATGAGGCTTTCGACCCACGTACTTGGCGCGGGATTGGCGACAGGCGGGGCCATCATGGCGTCCGTGGCGGCGGCCCAGTCAGTTGCGAGCGACCCCGCGGGTTCATCGCCGCTGCTGGGCGCCCTTGAATGGGTGCGGGACACCATGCTCGGCAACCTGGCGACCACCGCCGCGGTGATCGCGGTGGCCGTGGTGGGGTTCATGATGCTTACTGGCCGCATCGAATGGCGGCGCGGTTTGACCGTGATTTTCGGCTGTTTCATAATTTTTGGCGCCGTCGCCATCGTTGCGGGTATCCGCTCGGTCGCTTCCGGCTTCAGGTAGCTGTGTGTCGAGACTGGTCTCTGACCCGATTTTCGCCGCTCTGACACAGCCGCAGATGATCGGCGGCGTGACCTACAGCTACGCGGTGTTCAATCTCATTGTCACGCTTGAAGCCTTCCTGGTCACCAAGTCCTTTTGGGCCTTGTTGATCGCGCCGATCGTCCACGCAGCGGGCTATCTGGGTTGTCTCAAGGAGCCGCGATTCTTCGATCTGTGGATAACCCGGGCCAGCCGCTGTCCGCGGGTCCCCAACTTCCGGTTCTGGCGCGCCAACGCCTATCGTCCGTGAGGGCGAGCTTCTTCTCCACCCAGGCCGCGCGGAAGTTGGCGCCGAAGGAAGCCATGATCGGCGACCGCCTCCCCTATGCGGGACACCTCGATGAAGTCACTCTTCGCACCCGTGACGGCCTGTTGATGCAGGTTCTGCACATGCGGGGCCTCCCCTTCGAAACCAAGCCGGATGACGAGCTGAACTACCGCAAGACCCTTCGCGAGACCCTCCTGCGTGGGGCTGCCAGCTCCCGGCTGGCGATCTACCATCATGTGATCCGGCGCCGCGTCAGTCCGAGGTTCACCGGCTCCTTCAATGACCCTTTTTGCGAGCATCTGGACCGGACCTGGCGGGCTCGCCTCTCGGAGCGCCGGCTCTACGCCAACGATTTGTTCCTCACACTTGTGAGACGACCGCTTCAAGGCGAAGCCGGCGTTCTGGAGGGCCTGTTCCGCCGGCCCGCGAACGACCAGGTGATCGAGCGCGAGCTTCGGGCCTTGCACGCCACCCGGGAGACCTTCGCCGCAGGGCTCGCGCCATACGGCGCCCGGGCGCTGACCACCTACGATCTCGTCGGAGGGGTCGGCTCGCGGCCGGCCGAGTTCCTTTCGATGCTGGTCAATGCCGAAACACGGCCGATCCAAGCTCCCACCGGCGACCTCGGCCATGCCCTGGCGATACGTCGGTTGAATTTCGGTCTCGATGTGATGGAGTTCGCCGGCGCCGGCGGCGCGCCGCCGATCTTTGGAGCGATGATTTCGCTCAAGGACTACCCCGCCCGCTCCGCGCCGGGAATGCTCGATGGGGTGCTCAGGCTGCCGTGCGAACTCACATTGACCGAGAGTTTCGCGTTCGTAGATCGCCAAGCGTCCCTCGATCGGATGAGCCTCTCCCTGCGCCGTCTACGCGCCGCCGATAGCGACGCCCTGAGTCTGCGCCAAGAGCTTTCCATGGCGCGCGACGAGGTCGGCGCCGGGCGGGCGGCCTATGGCGAGCACCACCTCACCCTGCTGGTCAAGGCGGCGAGCCTAGACGAACTCGACGCGGCGGTGGCTGAAACGCAATCGGCGCTCGCCGAGGCCGGGGCCATCGCGGTGCTCGAGGATGTCAATCTCGAGCCCGCGTTCTGGGCGCAATTTCCCGGAAATTTCAAATATATAGCCAGAAGAGCGATGGTCTCCGCGGCAAATTTCGCCAGCCTCGCGAGTCTGCATGGGCACCCGCTTGGCCAATCGGAGGGGTTACATTGGGGCGATCCTGTGACGGTCCTGGAGACGACCGCCTTTGGCCCCTACAACTTCAATTTCCACGTTGGAGATCTGGGCAACTTCACCGTCATCGGGCCAAGCGGCACCGGAAAGACGGTTCTTCTGACATTCCTCGTCGCCCAGGCCGAGAAATTCAAAGCCCGGGTGGTGTTCTTCGACAAAGACCGGGGAGCGGAGATATTCATCCGCGCCGCGGCGGGACGTTACGACCTGCTCGCGCCGGGAGAGCCTTCCGGGCTGAATCCCCTTCAACTGCGGGACACACCGGAGAACCGCGCCTTTCTGATCGACTGGCTGGAACAGTTGCTTGCTCATGGCGGGTCGACCTTGGATGCCGAAGAAAGAACGGTGCTCGCCGACGCGGTGGACGCCAGCTATGCCCAGGCGGTCGGCCACCGGCGACTACGGCATCTGCGCGAACTCTTGCGCGGTGTGCGCCGACCCAGTGCCGGCGATCTCGCGGCGCGCCTCGCAGCGTGGTGCGACGACGGCGAGCATGCCTGGCTGTTCGACAACCTTCAGGATCGCCTCGATCTGGAGGTTGATCGGCTGGGTTTCGACATGACCCGGCTTCTGGATCATCCCGTCGTCCGAACGCCGGCCATGATGTATCTCTTCCATCGGGTCGAGCAGCGGCTCGACGGTCAGGCCGTGATCATCATCATCGATGAGGGTTGGAAAGCGCTGGACGATCCGGTGTTCGTCCGCCGTATCCGCGATTGGATGAAGACTATTCGCAAGCGTAACGGCGTGGTCGGATTCTGTACCCAGAGCGCCGGCGACGCGCTGGAGAGCCGCATCGCCTCGGCCATCATAGAACAGGCCGCCACACAGATCTTCTTCCCCAACGCGCGCGCCCGGGCCGCGGACTACATCGAGGGCTTCGGCCTTACAGAGCATGAGTTCGATCTGGTCCGCACCCTGCCCGACACCGCCCGCTGCTTCCTGGTCAAGCAAGCCGGTCACAGCGTCGTTGCTCGCCTGGACCTCGCAGGGATGGGCGACTTTCTTCAGGTGTTGGCGGGCAACGAACGGAGTGTGCGGCGCCTCGACTCCCTGCGCGCCAGCCTCGGCGACGATCCAGCGGCGTGGCTCGAGCCATTCATGACCAACACAACCTCACAATGAACGCCGCCTGTCCGGTCATAGAGGCGCAGAGCGGAGTGATTCGGGGGGTCCTGTACGCCGTCGATTGCCAGACGCGTCGGTTCGCTCAATCGGGTTACGACACGCTCACTGATCCGGCGTCTCCATTCCAGGGCTGGCTCACGGCATTCCTGGTCATTTTCGTCGCAATACTGGGATATCGGATGCTGCTGGGGGCGGGACGCGCGCGCGTCTCCGATCTTCCAGTGGCCGGCCTGAAGATCGGTTTGGTGCTGGCCCTGACCGCCAATTGGTCGGTTTTTCAGACCCTGGTGTTCAATCTCGCGTCTCGGGCGCCGATCGAGATCGCTCGGCTGACGACGGCGCCACTTCATGCACATGGTTTGAGCTTGGCCGCCAATCCGGTTGGCGCCGTGCAATTCGCCTACGACGAACTGACGGCCTCGGCGGCAGTCCTAGGCAAGGCGGCGGGACCCCAGGCTGGCGCCGCGTCTGGTGGTGACGCTGGGGCGGCCGAGGCGCTGTGGCGAGCCAGTCAGGCTCTGTTCCTGAGCTCGGCGGGGCTTTTCAGCGGCGCGATTGTGGCTGTCGGGGTGCTCACGGCGGTGGGGCCGGTTTTCATTGCCCTGGCCCTGGTGCGGGCGACGCGCGGTCTTTTCGTCGGCTGGTTGCGGGCCCTGTTCGTAGCCGCCCTCGCGCCCATGGCGGGATGGATTGCGACCAGCCTCATGCTCGTGGTGATAGCGCCGAATTTGCAGAGCTTGGCCGATCAGCGGGCTTCGGGTCGGATCGAGGTGGACACGGCGATGACCACCGCCGCGGTGGTGTTCGTGTTTGCGATCGTCCAGGTGCTGCTGCTCGCCGCCGGCGCCCTTATCGGCATGGGCTGGCGTCTGCCGAACCTGGATCGGAATCGCGGCAGATCCAGCGCGCCGACTGCATCGGAAGGTCAGACTGCGGCGCCGCCAACGTCACGCGCCGATGCCCTGGCGCACTCTTTGCGGCGCCCCGAGGTCTCCGGACTTGGGCGACCGATCGGAGCGTCGACAACCTTCGACTCCGCTCCGCCCACCGATGGCAAGTCTGACCTCGCCCGATCCTGGTCGACCCGCGGGATCCTGGAATCGTCAAGAGCCTGGGACCCATCGACCCCGCCACATCGCCGTCCCGCGATCCGATCGCGAAGTATCTTCCAGAATGGCGGCGGCGGATGAAGTGGGAGGTGGTCCTGCTGGCGAGCGCGGCGCTGGCTGCGACTCCGGCCCTGACCGCGGTAACGCCGTTTCCCAGTCCGGGCGATCCTCGAATGCGCGTTGTGCGGTACGCGTCCGACGAGGTGGTCGAACTCACAGGTGACCTGGGTTACGAAATGACGATCGAGTTCGGCGACGGTGAGCGCCTCGAAAATGTCTCGATCGGGGACGCCCAGGGCTGGCAAGTGACGCCAAACCGAAGAGCAAACCTGTTGTTTCTCAAACCCATCGATCACGCGCCGCTCACCAACATGACCGTCGTCACCAACCTTCGCCATTACGCTTTCGAGTTGAGGGTTCGCGCGCGACCCCCGGAGCGCGGCGCCAACGCGATCATCTATGGCTTGCGGTTCCTCTATCCGCTCCCGCCCCCGCCGCCACCACGGCCTGTAGCGAAACCCAAGGCGCCGCCTCAAGTCGTCAACGACGCCTACAGCTATGACGGTTCGGCCAAGAACTTGCCGCAGCGTGTGTTCGACGACGGCAAGTCGACCTACTTCCAGTTCGCTGACGCCGCCGACTACCCAGCCATTTTCGCGATCGGCGCCGAAAAAGGGGAGGCCGTGGTCAATTTTTCCATCCACGACGGCTATCTCGTGGTCGATCAGATCGCCCGCGGATTCGTGCTTCGCCGGGGGACCGAGACGACACGTCTGTACAATGACGGGTATCGCTCGACGGCCCCCGGACCCCTGAGCCCCAGGCCCCGCGCAAAGCCAGGGCGGTGGCGCCGTTGAGCAACGCCCCCGAGCCGCCTGACAGTCCGGTCTTCGCTCATGCCCGTATGCTGACGCCCCGGGTGAGGGTCGCGGCCCCTGGCTGGACGACGGGTCTCGGCCTCGGGGCGGCCGCGCTCCTCGGCGTCATGGTTTTCGCGACGCTTGCGGGGGATCGCCATGCCAGGCTCGTGGCGGCGGACCGCGCTCGCCGGGCCGCTGCGGCGGCCCAGCCGGTCCTGGCCGTGCCGCCGCCGGTCAACCTGCCGCCGCTCTCCCCCACAGCTCCGCCTCCAGCTCTTCCTCCGGCCGCCACTCAATTACCACCGGTGACGGCCGTCCCGATGATCGACCCCGCCGCGCGTCGGCGACTGCCCGCCCTGGTCGTGGATTTCAGCAGCGGTCGCGACGGTGAGGCCTCCGCCGGCGCCGCGGCCACGCCGGGCGCGGCCACGCCCCCTGGTCTGGCTCCGGGCGATGACAAGCTCTCAGCCGACGAGCGTTTCGCCGCGAGAATAGGCGCAACCACTGTTGAGACCGCCCGGGCTTCGAGACTTTCCGATCCGTCGCGACTGGCCCCTCAGGGCACTGTAATTCCGGCGATTCTAGAAACCGCGATCGATTCCGATCTGCCCGGTTTCACCCGCGCGGTGGTCAGCCGCGACGTGCGTGGCTTCGACGGGACGAGAGTGCTGATCCCGCGTGGAACGAAATTGGTCGGCCAGTACCGAAGCGGCATTGCTGACGGTCAGTCGCGCGTGTTCGTCGTCTGGTCCCGGCTTCTGACCCCCGAGGGGGTCTCCATCGAGATCAGTTCGCCGGCGGCCGATCCGGAAGGGCGGGCCGGGTTGGCGGGGCAGGTGAACAACCATTTCTTCCGTGTATTCGGCGCCTCGATCCTGTTGTCGGTGCTTTCGGGCGCGATCGACGCGGCGGCGGCCAGCCAGGGGGCAAACACCGCCATCGTCATCGGCTCACCGACTCAGGCGACCAATCTCGCCGACATAGCTTTGCAGAGACAGATCAATATCGGGCCCACGATCAAGATCCCTCAGGGCGAACCGATCCGCGTATTCGTGGCCAGAGACCTCGATTTCTCAAGTGTAACTCCCGCCCCGCCACCATGAGCAGCGGCGTCTATCTCTCCGCGTATCTGACCTCGTTCGCACCGTGGCTCGCACGTCCAGATATCACCGACATCCTCGTCAATCGACCAGGCGAAGTCTGGATCGAAACCATCGACGGCGGCTTGACGCGCGAAGCGGCCCCCGACGTGACCGAGGCGGTCTTGACGAGATTGGCTCGCCAGATCGCCGCGGCGAGCCATCAAGGGGTGAATCGCGAGCAGCCGTTGCTGTCGGCCGCGTTGCCGGACGGCGCGCGGGTGCAGATCGTCGCTCCGCCGGCGACCCGCACTGGACTCGCCATGGCGGTGCGAAAGCACGCTATCGCCGATCTCTCTCTTGGGAAGCTTGCCAGCAGCGGTCTGTTCACGAGGGACCAGTGGCCGACGAATGCCGACCAGGGCGACGCCGCGCTCTCCGCGAAGCTCGCAGCGGGCGACACCGAAGGATTTCTCCGTGCTGCGGTGGGTGCACGCAAGAACATCGTCTTCGCGGGCGGCACGTCGTCAGGCAAGACGACCCTCTTCAACGCCGTGATCAAGGAAATCGATGCCCGGGAGCGGCTGATTCTCATCGAGGATGCTCCAGAAGTCCGATTGCCTCATGACAACGCCCTGGGTCTGCTCGCCACCCGCGGCGAACAAGGAGAGGCGAGGATCGACGTCGACGACCTCCTGGCCGCGGCGCTGCGCATGAGGCCAGACCGGATCCTGCTGGGGGAGCTACGTGGGAAGGAGGCGTTCGCCTTCCTGAGAGCGGTCAACACCGGCCACCCAGGCTCGATCACAACCGTCCACGCCGACAATCCAGAGAGCGCGATCGACCAGATCGCCCTTCTCGCGCTCATGAGCGGAATTGACCTCGGCTGGCCGGTGGTCCGGGCCTATGTGCGCCAGGTCGTCGATGTGATCGTTCAGATGCGCCGGATCGATGGGCGCCGCCAGGTTTCGGAAATTCTATTCCGTTCCGGGGCCCTGGGGGACCGGCTCATGACATTTCCGCCGGCGTCAGGCTGAACCGTACCGAGACGGCATGGTCGAGAAAGCGCAAGTCGGCCACGTCGGCTCCCCTGGCATACCTGCCGTTCATTGAGCTTTTGTACGACAGGAGACAGTCGACAAGTCGCTCAGATCCTCCTTTTTTCCGTTCAACATGACTGATCTTGCTCCACCGGAAACAGTAAAGATGCTCGCACGCGCCGCCTCGCTTGAGCTTTCGACACCATACATTCCTCCGCCGGGGGATCCGCTCGAGCACCACGCCGCAGGTTTCGCCAAGATCATGTGCGGGGCGGTATTCATCACCGGCCTCGACGCCGACTTCGCGGCGCAGAACGTCGGTTACTTCACCTGTCCTTTGGACGTGCGCGCCAAGCTCGGCAGGCCGGTTGTCGACCACGCCAACGAAGCGGTCCACGTCACCCTTCCCAACGGGGTCACGCGCACGGCCAAGAAGTTTGGCGACCAGGGTTGCGTAGCTCTTCCGGCGGGCGCCGAGAACGTGGACTTCACACCCGTCGCCGTGACGAGTTCGCTGCCGCCCGCATCGACCCAGGCATGGCCCATGGGCGACGCCCTGGATAGCGATGCGCTGGGGCCGGAGTTGGATTTGGACAAGGTGCAGCGGGCTGTGAACGCGGCCTTCGAGCATCCGGCGGAGATGACCGCCGCTTTTGTCGTGACGTGGAGGGGCCGTCTTGTCGGCGAGCGATACGGTAGCGGCGTGACGGCGTGGACGCCCCTCGAAAGTTGGTCGATGGGCAAGAGCCTGTCGGCCACTCTGATGGGTGTGCTCATCGAGCAGGCTGTCTATGACCTCTGGCAGCCTGCCCCGATCCCTGAGTGGCGAACTCCCAGCGATCCCCGCGCCAAAATCCGCATCGGCGATCTTTTGCAGATGTCCAGTGGACTGCGCAGCCGGGCGCCCCTGGACCCCGACTACGACCCCGCCGGTCCCTACCCCGATCACCTGTATCTCTACACCGGAGGTGAGGACGCGTTCCACTACGCCGCGACGCGCCCCCAGCAGTGGCCTCCGGGGACGGTCGGCCGGTACCGCAACGTTGACCCAGTATTGATAAACTACCTGGTGCGCCTAGCGGTCGAGGCGCAGGGCGAGGACTATCTGTCGTTCCCGCAAAGGGCGCTCTTCGACAAGATCGGTATACGGACAATGGTCCTGGAGGTGGACCGGTTCGGAAATTTCCTCACGCAAGGGTATGAATATGGATCGGCCCGCGATTGGGCGCGCCTCGGAAATCTCTATCTGCAGGATGGCGTGTGGGATGGCGTGCGGATCCTGCCAGAAGGATACGTGCGGTTCGTGAGCACTGTGGCGGCGGCGTGGGCGGCCGACGAGCGCCCCATCTACGGCGGACTGTTCTGGATAAACGGCGATCGCAAGTTCCCCGCGCCCAGCAACGCCTACTACATGGCCGGCGCGGGCGGCCAAACGACTTTGATCGTGCCTTCGCACGAATTGGTTATGGTTCGCCTCGGTCACTTCAAGGGCGCCGAGGCCGGCGCGGAGGGCCTAAACAGGGCCGTAGCGTTGATGATGGAGGCGGCGCCCGTCGCCGATCGATCCGAACAGCGCTGAAGCACCTCGGTCGCCCGGGAACGCCAAGCCAAAGGCGCCCGGTGTCGAGGCGCCTCGGCTGCGCGAGACGCTTCAGGCGGCCACGTGGGAGTCCGCCCCAAGGACGATGCTCGGGGGAGCCCGGGGCGCTCACCTCCCAAGTCGAGTCGGCGCAATCACCGCCGGAGGCCGCCGAACGACCGCGACCGGGCGCCGCCGGCTCGACCGACCTGTGGGCCCGAACCTCCAACCTTCAGGTCCTCGCCGGCCGCATGTTGCTCCAGACCACCTGGGCGACACCAACCAAAGCCAGGATCGCTCCATAGATCGTCCAATGATAGTCACCGACCATGAAGCCACGCCGAAAGTAAATGTTGAGACCTTGAAAGATCCAGACTGAGCCCATGAAGACCATAAGGACCCCGATCAAGCTGCTGACGATTCTCATGACGATATTGAACACGCTCCGCATACACTTCCTCCTCTATTGGCCCAGACCATAGCGAAATTCGAGCACCTTGTTTAGATTCACTCCTCGCCTTCGTTCGAATCAGCCGGCGTGCGGGACAGCGGCTGCCAAGGCCTCGCTTTCAGACCAGAGCCGCGCCGCCGCTGTGTCTTCTTGCGCCTCGGCGCTGGGCGTTTCCGGCTCGCACCGATGGAAATAGCGGCCGCTCACGGCGGCGACCTGAGGCGAAGAAGCTAGCCAGACAATGGTCCGGGCGCCTTTGCGTGGGCTGATCGCGGCCAGCTTTGCCACCGGCAATAGCGCCTGCACCAAGCCGCCTGACCTCGCTCCGAACCGAGTGGCCACGAATCCAGGATGAAGGCAGTTGGCCGTGACACCTCCGCCTGCGAGGCGGCGGGCTAGTTCGCGCGTGAAGAGGATGTTGCAAAGCTTGGAGCGACCGTAAGCCTGAAAGCCCAAATAGTGACGCCCGGACTGGAGATCATTGAAGTCCAGGCTCGCCCCTCGGTGCGCGCCCGAGGCCGTATTGACGATGCGTGCTGGGGCCGATGCCCTGAGCGTCGGTATCAATCCTGCTGTCAGGACGAAGTAGGCCATGTGATTGACCGCAAACGTCATCTCCAGGCCATCGGCTGAGACCTCGCGCCGATTGAACAAGGCTCCGGCGTTGTTGATCAGGACATCGATGCGCGGCTCGGAGGTGGCAATCTCCGCGGCGACCTTGCGGGTATCGAGAATACTGGCGAGATCGGCTTGGAGCGCGCGGTGCGAGACACCCGGTCTGGCCCTCTTGATGTCGGCCAGGACTTCGGCGGCCCGCGCCGCATTGCGAGCAATGAGGATGATCCTCGCTCCTCTTTGCGCCAGCTCCACTGCCGCCACCTGGCCGATGCCGGAGGTCCCGCCGGTGATAGCGACGACCTTGCCATCCATCGTCGGTTCCCCCCACGCAGGATCGTTGTTTCCGTTCACGCTTGTGCGCCAGGGGAGCCGATGCGTCGAGACACCCAGAGGCGGTTCGGAAGGACCGAAACGTTGCTTCGCACTCGCCAGCGACCTACCGTCCGCCGATTCATCGCGCCGCTGGCCTTGGATAACCGGCGAGGAACCAAGCCAGTGATCCAGCACACAGCCATTTGCGATGTTCTCGATCAGACCGCGCCAACGCCGCGCGCAATACCGCGCTGATCATGGCTTCGACGGCGGACGTCGCCAATCGCGTTCCTATCACCGCGGCCCTGATGCTCGCCACCTTGATGAACACCCTGGACAGCACGATCGCCAATGTCGCCCTGCCTCACATGCAGGGCTCTCTCAGTGCGTCCCAGGATCAGATCACCTGGGTGCTCACCTCCTACATCATTGCGACCGCGATCATGACGCCGCTCTCGGGCTGGCTATCCTTGAAGATCGGCCGCAAGCCGATGTTCCTCGCCTCCATCTTCACCTTCACCATCGCCTCGATGGCCTGCGGCGCGGCGACGAGCCTGCCGGAGATCGTCCTCTTCCGCCTGCTTCAAGGCATCGCGGGCGCCTCGCTCATGCCACTCTCGCAGACGGTAATGCTCGACATCTTTCCGCCCCGGCAGATTCCCACTGTCATGTCGATCTGGAGCGCCGCGGTGATCATGGGGCCGATCATTGGCCCGGCGCTCGGAGGCTGGCTCACCGAGAATCTCTCCTGGCGCTTCGTCTTCTACATCAACCTGCCGATCGGCGTCCTCGCCTTCCTGGGCATCTACTTTTACATGGCGCGAGACCGAGGCGGCCAACAGAGACCCTTCGACTTTCTGGGTTTCGGCGCCCTCGTGAGTTTCATTGGCGCCTTCCAACTGATGATGGATCGCGGGCCCAGCCAGGACTGGTTCGGCTCGGCCGAGATTTGGACCGAACTCGTCGTGGCGCTGATCGGCCTCTATATTTTCATTGTCCAGACCCTCACCGCGGAAAACCCTTTCTTCCATCGAGACCTGGCCAAGGACCGCAACTTCGTCAGCTGCACCCTGTTCGGTCTGTTTGTCGGCGCTTTGCTGTTTTCCACCACGGCCGTGTTGCCATCGTTCATGCAGAATCTCCTGGGCTACTCGGCGCTGCAGAGTGGATACGCCAGCATGCCCCGGGGTCTGGGCTCGCTGGTCGCATTCCTGTCGGTGCCGTTCTTGATGACCTACATCGGAGCAAGGCCGGTGCTGTTCATAGGCATAGGCCTTTGCGCCTTAGCGCTGGCGCAGATGGCGCGCTTCGATCTTTCGATGACCTCCGGTCCGATCATGAGCTCCGGGGTCATACAGGGCCTTGGCGTCGGGCTGCTCTTCGCTCCGCTGAACACCCTGGCATATGTCAGCCTCGCGCCGGTCCACCGCACCGAGGGCACCATCGTCAGCACCATGGCTCGCAGTCTCGGGTCATCCCTGGGAATATCCCTCCTGCAGGCGACGCTGATCCGGAACATCGCCGTCGCCCACGCGCGGCTCGCCGAAAAAATCGTCGCCGCCGATCCGGTGGTGCGCAGCGCCGTATCGCCCCTGATGGACCCGACGACTTCGGCCGGGTTGCAGGCGCTGAATGGCGAGGTCACCCGCCAGGCCTCGATGTTGGCCTATAATGCGATCTTCGCGTGGATGGCGCTGGCCACCCTTCTCCTCATTCCTTTGACCCTCCTCATGCGCCAGCCGAGGCGCATCCCCTCCCCCATTCTCGAGATTCAGCATGACTGAGGAGCGGCCCGATGTGAGGCGGCGAAGGCGGTCCGCGATTACCCTCGCCCGCCACATGCCGTGGGAGTTAGCCCGACGCCCCGCGTCTCGCTGGGCGCCCTCATCGAGCCCAGGACTCTGGACGACCCGCTTGTCTCGGAACAAATTGCGCCTTTCGCCCAGGAGCATTGCAGAACGGAGAACGCCGATGAAGGACTTGGCGCAACTGGCGCGGAGCGTGGCCCTGGCCGTGACGGGATTGGGCGTGATCGCCGTCAACTCCGCCATGGCCCAGCAACAACCCCACACCCTGCTCGGCGTGAATTGCGCGGCGCCGCCGGCTTGGCACTGTCCCGATACCGAGTGTCTTGGTTCGGTCGTCACCCAGCCGGGCGACAACGTCGAGTTGAAGACCCGGCGGACGTTCTTCCTGGATTGCCCTTCAGACTACAAGGCCGGCGAAAAGGTCAACGTGCTGCTGAGCCTGCATGGCTTTGGATCCTACGCCAACTGGCAGCGCAACTACTTTCCGGCCATGGACGTGAAGGACAGGTATAGGCTGGTCATCATCACTCCAGGAGCGCCGACCCGGTACTGGAGTGAGGCCGACGACGAATATCTCCACAATGTTGTCGATCTTGTCGTGGGGGCCGTCGGCAAGGAAAACGTCGAGCACTTCATCCTGGCCGGACACAGCCAGGGCGGCCTCACCTCCAGCCGGATCGTCTGCACCGATTATTTCAAGGACAAGGTCGACGTGCGCATCAGCCTTTCGGGAGGCCGCGTCGGTGATGTCACCTGGTCCAACCGCGGCTTCGGGATGTTCGGAACACCCGTTTACAGAGCAGTCCCCGGCGCGCCCCCGCCGGCGCCGCGTGCGCCGAGATTTCCTGTCGCTGTCGGGCCGCCGGGCGGCGCCTGCGACTACTCCTTCATCTTTGCGAATGGGGAGTACGAGTCGATCCCCGCCCCGTCATCGCCGCTTGCCGACAAGTACGGTTGTGGTCCGCGAGTCGAACTGCCCGACGTGATCGACCCCAAGCCGGGATACGTTTGGGACCCGACGCGACAGGACCCCGGCGCCGACGGTTGGGGCCACTACCCCAAGTCCGGGCGCGCTCTGGTGTATCAGTTCCCTGGCTGCAGGGACGGCCGAGTTGTCGCCGATATCGTGAAGCTGCAGAAAGGCCACACCGAAGGGTACGAGCCGAACATCACCGACGCGATCCTCGGCTTGGCCGTCTCGGCCAAGGGCGGCAAGATCGCCGCCGGCTCGTGGACACCCCCGCCGCCGCCTCCGCCGCCGCGCGGGCCGTTCGGTTAGTCCGCCGCGCCTCGCCTCACCCGGCGTTGTCGCGAGCGAACGCTGCGATCTGGGCATGGGTCGCGAACCAGACCGAGCCCTTGGATTTGGCGTGGGCGATCAGTTCGTCGAGGATCCAGATCCGCGAGCGGTAGCCGATGACGTGCGGATGGCAGGTGAGCTGGAAGACTCCCCCCTCCTCCCACGCCGCGTCGAACTCCCGGCGGAAGATCTCGAGCACTGCGGTCGGCGAGGTGTAGGGCCGAAGCGGCAACGAACGGTGCATCATGAAATAGACGGCATCGTCGCGAACCCACTCGACCGGCAACTCGATCACGCCGGTCGGAAGGCCGTCCAGCAGGAGTTCGTAACAATCCTCGTCAGCCATCAGCGACGAATCGTAGAGAAGGCACATCTCCTTCTCGATCCGCAGAGTGTTGGGGCTGAAGTCCCAGGACGGCGTGCGCAGGCCGACTGGGCGAACGCCGGTCACGGCTTCCAGCGTCTCGGCTGATCGCAGCATCAGCTCCCGCTCGGCCTCGAAAGGCAGGGTGGAGTTGAGTTCGTGTATCCAGCCGTGGATGCCGACCTCGTGGCCCTGCGCGACCACATGGCGCTGTTCGCGGTCGTGAAGCAGAGCAGCGACCGCCGGGACGAAGAAGGTCGCCGTAACCGCGAATTTGTCGAGGAGCTTCAGGATCCGTGGGACGCCGACGCGCGCGCCGTACTCACCCCATGCGAGCCGGCCGATCGAACGACCGCCAGCCTGCAGCTCGTTGGTCTCGTGGTCGGAATCGAACGACAAGGCGAAGGCGGCGCGCGCACCGTCACTCCAGAGTTTCGGGCGATAGGGTCGGCCGGCGCGCACCTGATTCACCAGCGCCCGCCAATGTGGTTCTGGCCACTGCCAGGGTTCGACGGCGATTTGAGAACCTTCCTTGGCTCGGGCTTCGGCCGTCATCTCGGTTCGTCCTCGAAGAAAGGTCAGTTCGGGCATGCTGCACCCCCGCGAGACGAGGCGCCATCGAGATCGGCGACCCAGGAGCCACCGAGGCTCGAACCCCTATCGCCAACCCGCAGAGTTCCCTACGATAGTGGTCGATTGTTGGTGCGTTCGCTTCGGCGCCGCCGGTGAGCGACGGTCACTTGTTTGGCGGGAGAAAATGGTGCGGACAGTTCATTCGGGTTTCGTCGGAGTCGTATCGGTCATCGCCATCGGCCTGGGAATGATCGGCTGCCAGCCGGCGGGCGGCGACGCCGCGGCGAGCCGCAAGGCGCTCTCCGCAGCCGCGCACAAGGCCGCCGATCAATTCGTCGCCATGGCCAAGGGTTCGGAGCAGACCGGCCGGGCTCCCCGCCAGACCGAAGCAGCGGTTGCGCCGATGCTCAATGCGGTTTTCGACACATCGGCCCTTGACGGCAAGCCGACGCCGCGGTTCTCGGAGGTCGACCCGATGAACGAGTGGATGCTGTCGGCGGCAAGGGTGGGCCAAGTCTACCTGTTCGCCGGGACGGGCGTCACCGATCCCACCAAGGCGGCGGACCCCAGGGTCGAGGCCCAGGCCGAGCGCAATGTCGTGACCTACGCGCCGGAGGTGGGCCGCTATATCGACGCCGAGCTCAGGCTGGTCAGCGTCCTGGACGCCATGGTCGCTCAGGATCTGGCCGCCCACCCAGAAAAAACCAACGATCCGAAGAAGGCGCACGGCCTGAGCGATATCCGCTCCGGCACGACCACCACCATAAACAGCGCCCTGGTCACGCTGGCGACGCAAGGCCTCACCGACGACTGGCGGCTCGCGCGGATGCCGGCGCTTCTCGGCATCGCCCCGGACGCCGCTCGCCTGCTCAATCCCGACGAGAAAGCATCGCTGCGCAAGACGGCGCTGGCGGTGGGCGATTCAATGAGCGATGCAAATCTGAAGATCAAGCTGAGCAGCTTCGCCGATGCGGTGGCGCCCGCCGCCGCGCCCGCCCCAACCTAACCCCACTCCGCGGTCGGGGAACCGGAGACCTGCTATTTCGGTCTCTGAGTTGGAGAGGGATAAGTGATCGTCGGCATCGATCTGGGCACCACCAACAGCCTGGTGGGCATTTGGCGCGGCGGCGGCTCAGTGCTGATTCCAAACGCCCTGGGCCATGTGATCACGCCGTCCGCGGTGGCCTGCGGCGACAATGATGACATCCTGGTCGGTCTGGCCGCGCGTGAACGGCTGTCGACGCATCCGACGTCGGCGACGACAGCCTTCAAGCGCTACATGGGATCGGGTCGGCGCGTCCAGCTCGGCCGGCGCAGGTTCCGGCCGGAGGAACTGTCCGCCCTTGTGCTCGGCGCCCTGAAATCTGACGCCGAAGCTTTCCTCGGCGAACGCGTCACCGAAGCAGTCATCACCGTGCCCGCCTATTTCAACGACCTGCAGCGCAAGGCGACGAAGACCGCGGGCCAGTTGGCGGGCCTGAGCGTCGAGCGCCTGCTCACCGAGCCCACCGCGGCCGCCCTGGCCTATGACGTCAACGCCGGCGCCGAGGAGGAGCTGATCCTGGTCGCCGACCTGGGTGGCGGCACCTTCGACGTCTCGCTGTTGCACCGTTTCAGCGGGGTAATGGAAGTCCGCGCCGCGGCCGGGGATAGCTGGCTTGGGGGCGAAGACTTCGTTGACGCGATCGTCGGGGCCTTCCTTGCCGACAAGGGTCTGGCCGGCGGCGGATTGAGCCTTCCACAGACCGGTGCGCTGCGTCGGCAGGCAGAGCTGGCCAAGCGGCGCCTCACCGATGCCGACACGGCGGGGATAGAGCTGGTCCGCGGCGGCGAAGCCCTGACCTGGACCCTGACCCGCGATCGGTTCGAGATCCTGAGCGAGCCGATCCTCGCGCGAATCCGCGCGCCGATCGAGCGGGCGCTTCGCGACGCCCGCGTCCGGCCCGAGGAGCTCCACCGACTGATTCTGGCAGGCGGGGCCTCGCGCATGCCGATGTTCCGCCGACTGGTCGGCCGGCTCTTTCGCCGACTGCCTCAGCAGCAGGTCAATCCCGACGAGGTGGTGGCGCGAGGCGCAGCCGTCAGAGCGGGCATGTCGATGGCCGACTCCAGCTTCGAGGAGAGGGTCATGATCGATGTGTCGCCCTTCTCGCTGGGCATCGAGGTGACGAGCGACGCCCACGGCGCCCGCCTCGATGGATTGTTCCGCCCCATCATCGAGCGAAATTGCGCGGTGCCCGCGAGCCGCTCCGCGCGGTTCGCAACGATAGAAGACGGCCAGAAGCAGATTCGGCTGAGGGTCTACCAAGGCGAGTCCCGCTTCGTGAAGGACAACGTCAAGCTCGGCGAATTCGCCGTTCGGGTGCCTGCCGCGCGCGCCGGAGAGGAGCAGATCGATGTGCGGATCACTGTGGACGCGAGCGGCTTGTTGGAGGTGGACGCCATGGTCCTCTCGACCGGCGTCACCGAGCACCTGGTGATCGAAAGCGAAAAAGGCGCCCTGACTCCGCGGGAGATCGACGCCCACCTGGCGTCCTTGGCGTCCCTGAAACGCCACCCGCGGGATCAGGAGGAGAACGTGGCGCTGGTCGCCCGTTCCAACCGGGTGTTCGAGCAGCGCCTCGGCGCGGTCCGCGACCGGGTCGGCGACGCCCTCGCCGCGTTCGAAGCCGCTCTGGCCGCCCAGGACCCCGATCAGATTCGCCTGGCCAGGGATTCGCTCACCTTGTTGCTGGATCGGCTCGACGAGCCCTTTTTCCTGTAGCCCCCGCCGGTGTGGGAAGAGCTCGGCATCGGACCCACGCGTGACCGCCACGCGATCCGAGTCGCCTACGCACGACGTCTCAAGGCGATCGGCGCGGACAGGAGCCCCGCAGAGTTCATCCGTCTTCGCGCCGCATTCGAAGCGTGCATGCGCTGGGCGCAGGACGGTCAGATCGCGCCCGACGCCTCGGAGGCGGATGATACCGGCGGCGAGGCGAATGAGGATGGCGACGGCGGCGGCGATTCACGCGACGGTGGTCCCGATGAGCGCGTCACGCCGCAGCCTCGCCAGGCAAAGACCTTCGACCAAGGCTCGGCAGAGGACTTTCGCGTGTCTGCCGTCGCGGCGGCGAGTTTCTCGGAGGCTTGGCGTGAGGCCCGCGGGGCGGGCCGCTTCGAGCCGCTCGCGGCGCTCTTCATCGAGGGGTTGGCCCGGGCGCTCATTCCGGTAGGCGCCGAGCATGCGCGCCTCGCTGAGGTCGTCGAGGTCGCCTTGGCCGACGCAACCGCATCCTCGGTGGCCGTCCGTCGGTTCGCCGAGGCTCATGGACTGATTTCCGGCCAGGCGTCGTTGGCCGGCCAGCCTCTGGGGCGATCCCTCGTCGACAGATTGGCCGCCGAGACCTGGCTTTGCAGGGTGAGAACGGCGAGCACCCGCGGATTCCCGCTTCTAAGGCCCCGAGACGCCCGGGTCGCCCGGCTGTTACTCGGCAAGCGGCCGCCGTGGCGTCTGCAGTCCAAAGACGTCTCGACTCTCCTCCGGGAACTGCAGTTGTACCGGCATTTCGCGCCCTATCTCGGCCCGGATGTGAGCGCGGCTCGCGCGGATCGCCTGGATCGACGGATTGCCTTCCTCACCGCTCGAGGACTGGCGATGAGATTGTGGCGTCGCTTGCGCTGGCTTATTTTCGTCGTCGTCGGTGTCGAGACGGCCACCTTGGCCTTGGGGCTGATCGTCTCATTCCTCCTTGTCGTAGTCAGGCTCGTTCAGCCGAGGTAGTTGGGCGGTCACCGATGCGGCGCGCATGAACCGCGGAACGACGACAGCGATCCGTCGGTGCTGGGCCGGTCTCGAGCCGAGGCCGTCAAAGTAACTGGCAGGAATCCGAAACAAGCGTCGAAATCGCGACGTTAGACATCCGAATTCCATAGTAAAAATACAATGAGATTCCATCTCACTCTCAAGTCCTTTGGCGGCGCGCTGTCTTGTAGTGCGTCATCGAGAGGCTGGCGAAATTCATCCTAACGGTAGACAATAGAAGGCAACTCGAAAGGAAGCCTCTGATGAATCCCCGATCCTCGATGGTCCTGTCGGCGCTGCCGTTGGCGATGGTCCTCGCCGTGGCCTGGGTGGCGACTACATCGCCAGGCCACGCCGCCGCGGGCCTGGGCGTGGGCGCCTGCGTCACTGTCAGAGAGCAGCCCGGCCCCGCTAAAATCATCAGGGTGACGCCTGGAGGTTATGTCGTACAGCCGCAAGGCAAGGCGGCGAGCGAGGCGATGAACTGGCAGCAGGACGACGTGACGACGGGCCCCTGTCCATCCGCGGCGGCGACCGCCGCGCAACTCGCCCAGCCCCACGCATGTTTCGCATCCGACCCCGACAGCAACGGTGGGACGCCCATCGAACGGCGCTTTCGCGGCCTGATCCGGCGAACCATGGAACGGGAGGCCGCTCAGGGGTCCGACGGGGCGGTGACGGTCAGCTTTCAGTCGTTCACAATTGGGCGGCCCCGCCGATGGCTGAGATCCGATGGCTTCAATTTTTCGAGCGATCAGAGCAAGCCGATCTATGATCTGCGTGTGACCTACAAGACATGCACGGACTATCGCGCCGCAATCGACATTCGACAGCAAGAACGGAATTTCGAGTGCTTCACGGCGCCGACGGGAGATGCGGCTTGTCAGATGTCGGGGAGTACGGGCGGCATGGCCCAGGACAAGCAGCAGTATATACCAAAAAGATAAAGTGTCTCTCGCGCCCCAGCTGCGGAAGCTCGTGGCCCCTGGGCCGCGCGGGCTTCAAGCGCCGCCGGCGCGCAATTGTCTGAGCGTGCGACCCGGCGCGATGGCCTCGACATCGGTCTTGAGGTGGATGATCGCCGGCTTGCCGACTTGGCGGGCGGCGGCGAAGGCGGCGGGAAAGTCCGCCGTGCGCTCGACGGTCGCGCCCCAGGCGCCAAATGACTTCGCGAAGGCCGCGAAATCCGGGTTGGTCAGTTCGGTGGCGATCACCCGGCCCGGATAGGCGCGTTCCTGGTGCATGCGGATAGTCCCATAGGAGCCGTTGTCCACCACCACCGTCACGATGTTGGCCCCGTACTGAACGGCTGTGGCCAGTTCACCGGAAGTCATCATGAAGTCGCCGTCGCCGGCGAAGCAGACCACTTCGCGCGCCGGGTGGATGAGCTTGGCGGCGATGGCGGCGGGAAATCCATAGCCCATGGCCCCCGAAGTGGGAGCGAGCTGGGTTCGAAATCGGCGGTGACGATAAAAGCGATGCAGCCAGGTGGCGAAATTGCCAGCGCCGTTGGTGACGATCGCATCGCTCGGCAGGGCGTGGGCCATGTGGGCCACGACTTCGGAAAGATTGACCAGTCCCTCGACCACAATGGGCTGGGCGAATGCCTCCCAGTCCGCGTGAGCCGCGTCCCGCCATTCCCGCCACCCGCGGCCCGGATTTAGACTCGCCAACGCAAGGCCGGCGGGCGCGACGTCGGCAACCGCGCAAATGGCGGCGGGCCACACCCGGCCGAGCTCCTCCGCGCCGGGATGGATGTGGATGAGGCGCGCGGCGGTCTGCTGGCGAGCGAACAGCGAGTATCCCTGAGTCGGATTTTCCCCCAGGCGGGCGCCGATCGCCAGGATCAGATCCGCCGACTTCGCCCTCTCGACGAGCTTCGGGTTGGGACTGAGGCCGAGATCGCCAGCGTAGCAGGGGTGCTCGTTGTCGATCAGGTCCTTGCGCCGAAATGAAAGGACAACGGGCAGAGCGTGCGCCTCGAGCCAATCGGCCAGGGCGTCCAACGAGGCCTGCGACCAGCCGCTTCCGCCCAGAATTACGAGTGGGCGCTCGGATCGGACCAGGCGCTCTCCGACGCTTGCCAAGAACTCCCGGTCAAGTCCGGCATGCGCGGGCGGTGTGGGCGGGGCCGCCGGCTCGCCGCCAGGTTCGGCGAGAACATCCTCGGGCAGCGCGAGCACCACGGGTCCGTTTCGGCCCTGTCGGGCGGTCGCGAAGGCCCGATCGATGAATTCGGCAATGCGGTCGGGCCGGTCTAGCTCCGCCGCCCATTTCGCCACCGAGCCGAATACCGCCGGGTAGTCCAGTTCCTGAAACGCCCCTCGTCCCTTGTCGCCGCGCGTCACCTGTCCGACGAAGAGGATCAGGGGAGTGGAATCCTGCTGGGCGGTGTGCACGCCGACGAAGGCGTGGGCGGCGCCGGGACCTCGGGTGACCATGCAGATCCCGGGCTTGCCAGTGACCTTGCCGTAGGCCTCCGCCATGTTAGCGGCGCCTGCTTCGTGGCGGCAGGCGACCAAGGTGATCTGCTCTTTCACGTCGCAAAGAGCGTCGAGCACCGCAAGATAGCTTTCGCCCGGGACGCAGAAGACGTGGGTCACGCCATGGGCGACCAAGCGCTCGACGAGTCTTTGGGCGACGTTGGTCGTCCTTGGCATGATCCCGTCCAGCGCCGGTGGCGACTTCACTTTGGGCCACTCCGCGGCCGGCGGACGTGGAGTCCGCGACGACCGCCTTCCGACACTGAGGCGCCAACATCCCGGATGTAAACCAGATCATTCTCGGCGGCGGCCGCGGCGCTGACCTGGGCCACGGGTCAAGAGCGATTCTCGCGCCTCACGACCTCACCGCGCGAATTTTACGCGGAACGACCGCGATCCGGTGTAGGTTCGTTGTCGAAGAGAAAAATGGGCGGCGGCGAAGTGGCGCCGCGTGGCGCCGGGGGAGAACGAAATTGGAGATTGCAGGCCGGATCAATTTGCGGGTGCGCCCGGCACGCGTGTTGGCGACTTCGCTGCTGACCGGACTGTTTCTGGCCGCCGCGACCCATGCCGCGCAAGCTCAGACCGTGCAGCAGCACACCGACGGGCCCAAGGCGAGAGTCCTGCAGATGACGGGGGGATTGCCGCCGCCGCCGCCTACTCCCCCGTCCGCGCCCCAGAAACCGCCACCTCCGCCGCCTCCACCTCCGCCGCCTCCACCGAAACAGTAACCGCGGCGACGCATCCTCCTCGACGACGGCAAGGCTCTCGTGGTCGGCCGGATTTGGCGTGACACTCGCGGCGTGTCAGCGCTCATCGGTATCCCAGAGCACATCGATCTTCTGGCTCGGGCCCGCGAAAACGAAGATTGCGAACGGGGTGGTGAGCGCCTGGGTGGTGAAGCTGTCTGGCGGCGGGCGCCTCTCCGCAACATGCACCCTCATCACGCCGGCCTCGACCTGGGCCGAGATCAGTCTGACGCCGTATCCGCCGGTCGGTCGTTGACCGAGGTAGACGGCGAGGGCCGTCTCCTTCGCCTCGTCGAAGCTCGGTAGCGCGCGGCCCGCCGGCAAACTCGCGGCGAGCACGGCAAATTGGCGACTTGAATGGACGACAATGAATTCGCGTTCGCCGTCGCCGGAATACTGGCCGTACCAAGCCCCTAAGGGGACGATGGCCCGCTCGCTGGGCGCCGCCGCCTCCGCGCGATGGTTGGTGAGCGCGATCAGACCTGCGGCCATTGCTACGATCAGGCAGAGTCCGCGCATCGATGGTCCTCCTCGATACCGACTATCCACTCAGGCGCGCGATGAAGGAACCCCTGGATATCGAGTTGCGCGCCACATCCCGCGATCGCCTCGCTCGGGCTTTCGCTCACGGCGCCGACGCCTTTCACCACTTGCCGAGGCAGAGCGGTTGTGGCGAAGTTGACCGACTGACCCCGCCATACCCATACCGAGACCGTGCATGACCGATGTGATGGACGCTCCAACCGTCGAGCGAACCGCTCCGGTGGTGACCACAAACGGCGCGGTCCGCGGCTATCGGGACCGCGGCCTGCACATTTTCAAGGGATTGCGCTATGCCGCGCCGCCGCTCGGAAACCGGCGCTTCCAACCGCCGCAATGGCCGGATCCTTGGGTCGCTGTCGCGGACGCCACCGGGCTGGGCGCGCCGGCGATCCAGGCCGGCCTGACGCCGGGTGAGACGACAGGCGGGCGCAGCGCCGGCGACCCTCCCGCTCCCGGCCAGCCAGGGACAAGCGAGGACTGCCTCTTCATCAACGTCTGGACGCCGGGTCTGGACGGGTCGAAGCGGCCGGTGATGGTGTGGCTACACGGCGGCGGCTTCGCCAATGGCTCGGGCGGGGCGGCGATGTACGACGGAGCGGCGCTGGCCAGGCGCGGCGATGTGGTCACCGTGACGGTGAACCATCGGCTGAACGTGTTCGGCTATCTGCATCTGGGCGAACTCGGCGGCCATCCCTCTTCTGGCCAGGCGGGCATGCTCGACATTGTGCAGGCCCTGGAATGGGTGCGGGACAACGTCGCCGGCTTCGGCGGCGATCCGGCCAATGTGACCATCTTCGGCGAGAGCGGTGGCGGGGCGAAGGTGTCGATGCTCCAGGCTATGCCCGCCGCCCGCGGACTGTTTCACAAGGCGATCATTCAGAGCGGACCGGGTCTGCGGTCGATTTCCAGGGAGGCGGCGACGCAGACCGCGCGCAAGGTTCTTGCCGCGCTTGACATCGAGCCGGGCGATCTCGGCAAGCTCGACACCCTGTCGGCGCGGGAGATTCAGCAGGCCGCGGAAGGGTTGGGCGACGACGCGATCATGCGCGCGTTTTCGCCTTGTGTGGATGGACTTGCCTTGCCGCGCCATCCCTTTGATCCAGACGCGCCGGCGATTTCGGCGGACGTGCCGGTCATGATCGGGACCAACAAGGATGAGGCGACACTCTTCCTGCGTGGCGACCCGAGATTCGGTGCGTTCACCGAGGAGGATCTGCATCGTCGGGCGAAGGCGGCGGTCGGTGACAAGGCGCCTGCTCTGATCGAGGCGCTCGGCGCACTCTTTCCGGACTATTCACCGACGCACCTGATCTGCGCGGTGCAAACCGTGACCATGATGTGGGCGCCGTCGGTAACCCTCGCCGAGCGCAAGTGCGCCCAGAACGGCGCGCCGACGTTCATGTACATGCTGGCCTGGGAGACGCCGGTGGCGCGCGGCGCGCTCAAGTCTCCGCACGCTCTGGAAATTCCGCTGATGTTCGACAACGTCGAGACGGCGCGCAACTTCGTGGGGCGTGGTGAGGCGCCGCAGGTCCTGGCCGAGCAGATGGCGCCGGCTTGGCTCGCCTTCGCCCGAACCGGCGACCCGAACGTCGCCGGCAATCCCTCCTGGCCGGCCTATGACGAGGTCGAGCGCGCGACGATGGTGTTCAACCTGCAAAGCCTGATCGAGCGCGACCCGTGGGCGGGGGTGCGACAGGTCATGCGCGACTGAGGCCCGGTCGTGGCGCGCCTCCGGTCGGGCCCGACTCGGCCGTCTCATTGGCCCCACCGTTCCCGGGTGCGGCGGACCAGGGCGCCGAAGAGGTTCATGTAATCGTCCGTCCACGGACGCACGCCGTGCGCATCGACTGGACGCCAACGATGGTCGGCGACAAACGGCGCCAGGGCGGCCTCGCTTCTGGCGACGATCACAGCGTCTTCGGAGGCCTCCCAGAGCTCGGGTAGAGCGTGATCGATACGATGGCGCTGCACGAGCGCGTGGCCGCCGGCGGCAAGCGCCACCGCCTGGGCCGGGTTTACCAGATCGAGGTTCTGGTTCGAGAGATGCAGGATCGCGACGCCATCCGGTCTCAGCTTCGCGAGGTACATTCGCACCGCCTCGACCGTCAGCAGGTGAGCCGGGACGCTGTCGGAAGAGAAGGCGTCGATGAGAAGAATATCGAAACGGCCGGCGGGCTGCCGGCTGAGGGTCAGGCGCGCGTCGCCGAGCACGTAGCCGACCCGCCCCTTGGCGCATCCGGTCGTGTAGCTGAAGTTCGCTGGATTGGTCGAGACGCGGACAACCAAAGGATCGATTTCAAAGAAGGTCACGCTGTCGCCCGGCCGCGAATAGGCGGCCACCGAACCGGTCCCCAGGCCCACCGCCCCGATGGCGATCGCGGGCTTTTCAGCCTGCTCGGCGTCGAACACCTGACCGATCGGAGTCTCGTGGGCGTAGTAGACGAGAGGCTGGCAGCGGAAGGCGGGACTGAGCGCCTGCGCGCCATGCATGGTGGTTCCGTGCGCCAGCATATGCGTCTCGCCACCCAGCCCAGGCACGAAAGTGCGTGACTCCCGCAGCACGCCGAAGAACCCGCGCCAGCTGTGCAGCACGTCGACCCGATCGCCCACCCGATTGGCCGAGACGGTCAGAACGAGCATCGCCGCCATGAACAGCCACGCCCGCCCGCGCAGCAGGAAGGCCATGATCGCGATCAGGCCAAGTAACGGCGCCGCCATCCGGCTTGGATCCCGATGCCCGACAAGGGTCGCGGCGAGCGCGCGCCACGGCTCGCTGGGATGGACCAGCGCCACCGCGAATGCGCCAAGCAGCACGCACGCGGCCAGCAATCCCCACCGCCATGGTTTGATAGTGCCCTTACCCCACGGCCTGGCCAGGCACGCCACGACCAGCATGGCCGGATATTCGACAACGGCGTTGAAGAGCATGGGAGCGAGGAAGACGTTGAAGGCGCCGCCGATCACGCCGCCGAGAGACATGCAGATGTAGAAGTCGGTGAGCCGCTCCGGCGGCGGGCGACGTTCGACGAGCGCCTGATGGCAGATCAAGGCGGTGAGAAAGAAACCGAGAAGATGAATGCCCACCTCCTGCACGAAACCTCCGGTCAGGAAGTGAATGAACGACGCGCAGAGAACCACGGCGGCCGCCTGGAGCACGAGCGCGCTGCGCCTGGAGATCGCCGGTCTGGGTTGGAAGGCTATGATGAAGGTCGCCAGATACAGCGCCAGGGGAGCGACCCACAGAAACGGCGCCGAGCCGACGTCGGTAGTGATGTAGCTGGTGACTCCAAGCATGAGACTGGAGGGGATCGCCGCCAGAACAATCCACACGATCCTTTCGCGCCAGCCGAGTGGCGCGTCGCGCGCGTGCTCCCGCGGAAAGACGCGACCTGCCGGGCGGCGCCAGACCACAATCCCCAAGAGCAGAATGACTAGGAAGAAGAAGCCGTAGCCGAGGCTCCAGTCGAGCGTCTGGTGGCGAAGGCTCAGTCCGGGTTCCACAGCGAGCGGATAGGCCAGCAATGCAAGGAGGCTGCCGACGTTGCTGGCGGCGTAGAGCCCATAGGGTTCGCCCGCGCCCTCGTGGCGAATCGTGCGCGCGTGCCAGGCCTGGATCAGCGGCGCGGTGGCTGAAAGCGCGGCGAAGGGCGCGCCGATCGAGACCGCGAGCGTCGCCACGAGCCAAAGCGCCGGTGCGTGGGGAGCGGGGTCCCCAAAGGCCCCGGATACTTTCAGAGGTAGGACGAGAGCGGCGATGAGAAGGATGGCCAGGTGCAGGCCGATCTGCACGCGGATGGACCCGATGCGCTGGAGAAGATGGGCGTAGAGATAGCCGGCGAGAAGAGCTGCCTGAAAGAACGCCAGGCTCGTATTCCAGACCGCCGCCGATCCGCCGAGCACGGGCAGAACGAGCTTGGCCATCATAGGTTCGACCATGAAGACCAGGGCGGCGCTGACGAACACGGTGGCCGCGAAAAGCGTGGGTGTCAGACCAGCCGGCGATCGGGACGCGGTGATGGTCATGCGCGCCGACTCGCCCTCGAAGCTCCAGCCGAGACGATATTGCCCGGCGCCGGGCAAGCTTGGCTAGTGCTCGCCAATCTCGCGCTAGAGCCCGTGGACTCGTTGGTCGCAACCCGGCCGCAGCGCCTTGCCTGTGACCAAAGAACGTGCGCTCATTGACTTGGCTGACGAAAAGGGGCTGGGACCCGTGACTCTCTCTTTCACGCGCGACACCTTGGCCGGACTTGCGGCGGCGGGTTGTCTCGTTTCGGCGCTGTGCCCAGGAGCGTCGACCCGGGCGGCGCCGCTCGCTGATGGCGGGGCCACCGCCGACGAGGTGGCGGCGGTTTTGCAGGCCAAGGGCTACGCCGCTCAGATCAGCAAGGACAGCGACGGCGACCCGAGGATCCATAGCGGCGCCGAGGGCTCTGCCTTCAACATCTTTTTCTACGGCTGCCACAAGGGGCCGCGCTGCGCGAGTATCGAGTTTGCCGCAGCCTACCACGTCGAAGGCGGCATGCTGCTGGCCCAGATCAACGCCTGGAACCAGAAAAACCGCTTCGGCAGGGCCTATCTGGACAAGGTGAACGACCCGTTCATCGAGATGGATCTCGACATGGAGCACGGCTACACCAGCGAGGCGATCGCGAACAATCTCGACACCTGGGATCTCGTGCTCGGCGTTTTCCGAAGGATGGTGGCCTGCACGAGCAGGCCCGCCACCGATCCGTGCAAGACGGAAACCCAATAGAGGGCCGCGTCACATCGCCTGGACAGTGACCCGCTCGCTGGCCGTGATCGTCGGTGGCGCGATGGTGATCGCAAGCGCCCAGGCCCATGCCGCGATCGTCGATGCCCACGCCGAGGTGGCGGCGGCGCTCTACGCCGCTTCGGCGACGCAGGCGGCGTTCGAGAAGTCGGCGGACGACAGGCTGCGGGCGCAGAGGGTGAGGATCGCGGCGCTCACCGCCGAGGTGAAGAGCGGCGATATCCGCCATCGCGTGGAACTG
>DATCBS010000022.1:0-18700 GCA_036511715.1 Caulobacteraceae bacterium | reverse complement strand
CAGTTCCACGCGATGGCGGATATCGCCGCTCTTCACCTCGGCGGTGAGCGCCGCGATCCTCACCCTCTGCGCCCGCAGCCTGTCGTCCGCCGACTTCTCGAACGCCGCCTGCGTCGCCGAAGCGGCGTAGAGCGCCGCCGCAACTTCGGCGTGAGCGTCGACGATCGCGGCATGGGCCTGGGCGCTTGCGATCACCATCGCGCCACCGACGATCACGGCCAGCGAGCGGGTCACTGTCCAGCCGGGCTTCATATCGCGCCCTCCCGATCACGTCCGCGTCCCGGCGTCGCGAGGAGCTGGAGGCCACGGCGCCGCCACCCTAGCAGATATCGCCGGCGGCGCTCGGCCGATCCAACCGCGATACGCCATCGCCCGCGGCCGCGCCCGGTTTGACAATCTTTCGGCCGGACCGCAAAGACGCGGAGCGTCGCGCACTCCGAGGGACCTCAAGTGGCCTACGCGTTCGTCGCCTATGAGCACAGTGACGAAGCCCGCGTGGCGCGCCTGGCCGGCGCCCTGGCGAAGGTCGGCATCGATGTGTGGTGGCATCGCGTCGCTCCGGTCGGGGAGAATCTCCAGGCTGTCGTCGAGGCCAAGCTCGAGGAAGCCGCATGCGTGATCGTCGTCTGGTCGACGGCGAGCGTCGGCCCGCGAGGACACGCCGTTCGCGACGAAGCGCGGCGCGGTCTGGACCGCGGCGCCCTGATTCCGGTCCTGATCGACAAGGTCACCCCGCCGATCGGCTTCGGCGAGGTCCAGGGCGTCGACCTTTCGGCCTGGAAGGGTGCGCTCAACAACCCCTTCTTCCGTGATCTCGCCCGGTCGGTGGCGAGCAAGCTCGAGGGCGCGGAAAATCCGACGCCGCGAGGTCCGCGCTCACGGGTCGCGCGACGGCTGATCCTGGGCAGCTTTTCGAGCGCCGCCATCGCCACTCTCGCGGCGATCATGCTCAACACCTTCGGCGTGGCCTCCTCGATCTGCACGACGCCAGGCTTGCAGCCCTCGCTGTCGGATTCGTGCGGCTCGCTCAATCTCGGTGACCGGCCGACGCGAATCGAGCGGCAGGCGTGGGAAGCGCGAAAACCAGGCAGCTGCCCGGCGTTGCGCACTCATATCGAGCGGTTCCCGGAAGGGGCGTATCGCAGCGAGGCCGCCGACCTTCTCGCCGCCCGCCGGGTCACCGACCAGACCGTCTGGGCGCCGGCGACGCGCTCTCTGGTGATCTACGTCTCCCAGGAGGGGGGCTCGGCGCCCACCGAGGACACCGCGCGGACCCGCGCCCTGGCCCGCGCGGGGCCGGAGGCGGAGCGGCTCTGCCGCGGCTTTGCCGCCGGCACGCTGTTTCGTTTCGTCTCCGCCGCGCCCCGCGCCGACGCCTGGTCGTGTTCCAGATCGTCATCGGGCGAGGTCTGCGGATTTTCCGGCCAGGCGGTCTGCCAGGTCGAAGAGAAATCCACGGTCGAGCACGAGACCTGCGCCGGAGCGCCGCCCAGGACCGCCGCGAAATAGCGCCCCGAACGCGGAAGATCGCCGGCCCGGCGCCGAATACCTATCCTGGATAACTCACGGTCGTGGCGCGCCCGGGGCCGACGCGGGCGAGTTGGCGCCCGCGAGGCGGCGGACGATCGCCAGGCTCTCTTCCTGGGCCTTGCGGCCGCCGGCGAGATCGCCCTGGGCGACGAGGACCACGGCCATGTCATGGAGGCTGTCGGCGAGATCGTGCTGCAGACCGATGTTGCTGGCGTCGGCGCCGGACAGGCGGCGGACGATGGCGAGCTGCTCGTCCCTGGCCGCCCGCGCGCCAGCCAGATCGTGCTGGGCGGTCAGGACATTGCCGGTCTTTTCCAGACTGACAGCGACGTCGCGCTGGAAGACGGTGTCGCTGGGATCGGCGGCCGCGAGGCGGCGGGCGATGCCGAGGTCCTCTCCATAGGCCTTGCGCGCCCCGTCGAGCTGGCCCTGGGCCATCATCACGTCGCCCTGCTTGTTCACAACGATCGAAACGCCGCGCTGCAGAGCGATATTGGTCGGGTCGGCGGCGAGCAGGCGACGGGTGATGGCGAGCTCCTCAGCGTATGCCTTCAGCGCGCCGTCGAGATCGCGTTGGGCCGCCAGGGAATCGCCGATCTTCTCCAGCGCCACGGAGACGTCGCGTTGCAGGCCAGCGTTGGTTGGATCGGTGACGACCAGAGCGCGGATGATCTGGAGGAATTCCTCATAGGCCCTGCGAGCGTCGGCCGGCGCGCGCTGGTCGGTGAGCAGATCGCCGAGCTTGTTCAGGCCAACGGCGACATCACGCTGGAAGGCGGCGTTGCTCGGGTCCGCCGCCGCCAGGCGGCGGGCGGTGGCCAGGCTCTCCTCATAGGCCTTGCGCGCTCCGACGAAATCATCCTGCGCGGTCATGACATCGCCAACGAACTGCAGGCTGACCGAGACCGCGCGCTGGATGTCGGCGTTCGTCGGATCGGCCGCCGCGAGGGCGCGGGTGATGGCGAGTTCCCGCTCATAGGCCTTGCGCGCCGCGGCGAGATCGCCCTGGGCCTCGAGCACATTTCCGACCTTCTCGAGGCTGACCGCCACATCGCGCTGCAGGCCCGCGGCGCCCGGATCGGCCGCGGCCAGCGGCCTCACGATAGCGAGCCCCTCCTCATAGGCTTTTCGGGCCCCGGCGAGCTCGCCCTGGGCGGTAAGGACGTTGCCTATCCGACCCAGGCCTACCGAAAGATCGCGCTGGAGGCTGGCGTTGCCCGGATCGCCGGCGGCCAGGTGGCGGAAGATGGCCAAGCTCTCCTCATAGGCGGCGCGGGCGGCGCGAAGGTTGCCCTGCGCGGTCAGGACGTCGCCGGTCTTGACCAGGCCGACCGAGACTTCGCGCTGCAGGCTGGCGTCGCCGGGACGGGCGGCCGCCATGCGCCTGCGCAGGGCGAGGCTCTCTTCGTACGCTCTGTCCGCTTCACCAAGGCCCCCCTGGGCGGCGAGGGTGTTGCCGATCCTCTCCAGCCCGACGGCGACGGCGCGCTGCATCCCGACATCGCCAGGGGCGGCGGCCGAGAGTCGACGATGGACGGCGAGGTTCTCCTCATAGGCCTTGCGGGCCCCGGGCAAGTCCCCCTGGAGGGTAAGGATGTCGCCCAGCTCGCCTCTGGCGGCGGCGAGCTCGTGGTCGTTGCGAGCGATCCTGGCGGCGGTCTGCGCCGCCCTGCGCGCATCCGGCAGACGACCGGCCACCTGGTAGAGCTTGTCGAGCTGTATCCAGTCGCTGGTGACCCCGGGGTCCAGCTTCACCACCTCCTCGAACCGGGCGATGACCTGGGCCGCGGTCTGCTTGCCCCGGGCGCCGGCTTCCAGCGCCAGCCGGGCGATGCGCCGCCCTTCAGCGGCGCTCTCGATGTCGGCGCGCTTCTGGCGCATCCGATCGTTGGCGGCGCGCAGCTTGTCGAGGATCGCCAGGGCGCCGGCCTCGTCGCCACTGTTGAACCGGGCCAGCGCCGCCGCCCCTTCGGGGCTGGAGGCGATGTCGGTGACCGCGCCGCGGAAGACCGCGATCGCCTCGCCGTAAGCCCGGTCCTTGGCCGCAAGTTCGCCGACGAACTGCTCCTCGACCGCGGCCAGCTCGGCGCGATGCTGGAGGTCCCCGGCGCGCATCTGGGTGGTGAGCAGGACGATGCGCGACCGTTCGGCCCGCAGCTTGGCGTCCTCGGACTTCTCGAACGCCGCCTGCGTCGCCGAGGCCGAATAGAGGGCGGCGGCCACCTCCCCGGTCGCATCGATCACCGGGGCCCTCGCCGCGGCGGCAAACGCCGCCGCGAGGCCGGCGATCAGGGCCAGAGATCCGGCCAGGCCCGATGCGGTCTTCACCCGCGCCCTCTCATCACCAGGTTCCCCAAGCTGCGATTTGCCAGGGCCGTCGCGCTCTCTTATCGGAATTTCCCGTCAGACCCTATGGGCGGATCGCCCGGCCTCGCGACTTTGACCGCCCGTTCAGCCCGAGGTTGTCACCCATCTCGTAGGAACGTTCCGTCACCCATATCCGGGCTGGACAAGCTGAGCCCTGGCGTCCCGTAGAGGACTCGAACCTCTGACCCCCAGTTTAGGAAACTGGTGCTCTATCCTGCTGAGCTAACGGGACGGGCGGCTCTTTTCATAAGGCGGGCGGCCCTTCGCGCAAGACGTTTTGCGCGAAGCGGTCGGGACGATAGGCTCCCGACGCCGCCAGAGGCGAAGCGGGGGAGCGCCGTCTTGACGTCAGTGGTCCACCAGGAAGGGCGTCTCACCCGCCAGCAGTGGAGCGCGGTCACGGCGAGCTTCCTGGGCTGGACCCTGGATGCGTTCGACTTCTTCCTGATGGTGTTCATGTTCACCGCGATCGCCAGGGAGTTCCACACCAAGGTGGCGGCGGTGGCGATCGCCAGCACTCTCACCCTGGCGGCGCGGCCATTCGGGGCCCTGGTGTTCGGGATGCTCGCCGACCGCTTCGGCCGTCGTCCGGTGCTGATGGTCGATATCCTGCTCTATTCGGCGCTCGAATTCGCCTCGGCCTTCGCCCCCAGCCTGGCGGTTCTGCTCATCCTGCGCGCGGCCTTCGGCTTCGCCATGGGCGGGGAGTGGGGCGTGGGCGCCTCGCTGGCGATGGAGTCGATCCCGCCCAGGGCGCGCGGTTTCATCTCCGGCCTGCTGCAGGAGGGCTACGCCGCCGGCTATCTGCTCGCCTCGGTGGTGTTCTTCCTGCTCTTCGACCGGATCGGCTGGCGCGGGATGTTCATGGTCGGCCTGGTTCCGGCGCTGCTGGTGGTGCTGCTGCGCATGGGGGTGAAGGAATCGCCGGTGTTCGAGGCCCGCAAGCCCACAGGGCCTCGGCGCGGCCCGTGGTTCCTGGCGGTCATCGGCCTGGGCGCCTTGGCCGTCGCCATGGGCCCCGCCCTCGCCGGCGCCCACGACAACGCGAGCATGCTCGGCTGGGTCTATTTCGTCGATGCGCCGATCGCGCTGATCGGGCTGTGGGCGTTCCGCAGACAATGGAAGCTGGCGCTCTACGTCGTCGCCCTGATGACCGCGTTCAATTTCCTGAGCCACGGGACCCAGGACCTGTTCCCGACCTTCCTGCAGAAGCAGCACGCCCTGGACACCCATACGGTCGGCATTCTCGCGGCGATCATGAACCTCGGCGCGATCATCGGCGGCGTGGCCTTCGGCGCCTGGTCGGAGCGGATCGGCCGGCGGCGCGCGGTGGTCATCGCGGCCCTCGGCTCGCTCGTGATCCTGCCGCTGTGGGCGTTCTCGCACACCGTCGCAATGCTGGCGGCGGGCGCCTTCGCCATGCAGGCGATGGTGCAGGGCGCCTGGGGCGTGATCCCGGCGCATCTGAACGAACTCTCGCCGCCCGACGCGCGGGGCGCCTTTCCCGGCTACGCCTATCAGGTCGGCAACCTCCTGGCCTCGGGCAACGCGGTCTGGCAGGCGCAGATCGCCGAGGCCAGGGGCGACGACTACAGCTTTGCCCTGGCCCTCGTCGCCGGCGCGGTCGCCGTTGTGATCGCCGCGCTCACCCTTTTTGGCCCGGAACGGCGGGACGTCGATTTCGCCGCCGGCTAGGCCGCCTTGCGCAGGGACTTGTGGAGCAGGCTGATGGCCTCGTCGCGATCGATGCGCTCGATGGCCGCGACCTCCCGAGCCATCCGGTCCAGGGCCGATTCGTAGAGCTGGCGTTCGGAGTATGATTGCTCGGGCTGGCTCTCGGAGCGGTGAAGGTCGCGGACGACCTCGGCGATGGAAACGAGATCACCGGAATTGATCTTGGCTTCGTATTCCTGGGCCCGGCGACTCCACATGGTGCGTTTGACCCGGGCGCGGCCCTTCAGCGTGGTGAGCGCCTGGGAGACCACATTGCCTTCGGCAAGAGCTCTAAGTCCGGCGCCGCGCGCCTTCTTCGTGGGCACCCGGAGGGTCATCTTCTCGTGGTCGAAGGTGACGACGTAGAGCTCGAGGGTCATGCCCGCGACCAGCTGGTTCTCGACGCCCACGACCACACCCACGCCGTGCGCGGGATAGACGACGTGATCGCCGATAGAAAATTCCAGGTCGACCCGGATGTTCATGCTTGCCAACTTTCCTTTCCGTGCGCCGGCCCGCCGCGGGGCCGAGGCGCCAAAGTGCGTTCCAAAGACCGGCGACGGCGCGAACCCCTCCGCCTCTCTGGCGGAACGCGCCGTCTGGACTTGCCGAATGGGCCCTGCCTAGGGGCCTCCGCCTCAACCGAACGCCGGGAACAGAACAACCCATCCCCGGTGAAGGCGGCGGACGACTCCGATCATGTGGAAACCGCGACCGTCGGAGCCGATCTTACCACAAGACGGGGCGCCCGGGAAGGTTGCAATGCAGCATCGCCGTCGGGCTCTCGACAAGCCCTCTGGACGCGTTCTCAGGACCCCTTGCCGGGCTTCTCGCTGAAATACTTCTCAAGCTTGCCGGTCTCGCGTTCCCACGCCTCGGCGTCGGCGGGAGCGATCCCCTTGACGGTGATGTTCGGCCAAAGCCGCGCATAGTCGGTATTGACCCGCAGCCACTTGCCGTCGGGATCGTCCTCGGTGTCCGGCTTGATGGCGTCCACCGGACATTCCGGCTCGCAAACCCCGCAGTCGATGCACTCGTCCGGACTGATGACGAGGAAGTTCTCGCCCTCGTAGAAGCAATCCACCGGGCACACCTCGACGCAGTCCATGTACTTGCACTTGATGCAGGCGTCGGTGACGATATAGGTCATCAAGGGCTCGTGGCGCGTTCGAAGAGCGCCTTGGCGAAATGCGGGGGTGTTCTTGAGGCGGCCCGTCCCGTTGTCAATGGCAAGCGCCGGATTCCGCAGCTTTCAGGAATCCTCCAGGGGCGAATAGAGGGCGCGGGCCTCGGTTGGCGGTCCCCGACGCCGTCCGAACGCTTCGACCCGAACCTCCCGCAGCCTGCCCGCGAAGGCGAAAACGAGTTCGTCGCCCCTGTGGAGGGTCTTGGCCGGCCGGCTCACCCGCTCCTGAGCTCCGGCGCGGGTCAGTCGAATGGCGCCCGCGCCGACGACCTGCGCGGCCATGGCGCGGGTCTTGAAAAAACGCGCCCGCCAAAGCCAGACATCGAGCCGGCAGGTCTCCTCAGCCACGGCCGCGGCGACTCTTCGCGGGTCCCGCCCTTCGCCGCCCCGGTCGCGCGGGCAATTCCAGCGTGGAGAGGGCGGCGAATGGCGAGACGCCTTGCCGCTCGATACGTTCGTATGGCGCAACCTCCGCCCTGGCGCGCCGCCAGGTCGCGGGCTCCCCGGGCGCGGACTGCCGACGGTAGCCCAGAGCGCGAAGGATCGCCTCGGCCTCCGCCACTGTCCAGCCGATGCTCTCCATCGCCTTGGTCGAGACCACGCGTCCGGCCCCTCCGCGCGGGGCGACGCGCAGCACTTCGTCGAGCTTTTCGAGCGCGCGGACGTCAACCGCCAGGGATCCGACCCTCAGCAGCCCGCGCAGGCTCAGGGCGCGATCCGGCGGCGGCGGGTAGGCAAGCGGGTGCGGACCTGGTCCCACCGGCCGCCACCCCGGGGCGGTCTGCAGGGCGAAGGCCCGGGCGAAACTCCGGTCGGCCTCGTCGAACTGGCCCGGAAGAAAGAGGCTGTAAGCGCCGATGCGCACGCCCAGGGCCCGAAGCGTGCGCCGCTCGGCCCGACTCAGGACCCTGACATCGTCCTCGACCTCGCGGCGCGCCAGGACGCCGCCGGCCTGCTCCAGGCGCCAGGCCAAGCCTCTGGCCAGTCCCTTTACCGCTCCCTCGCCGACCGCCCGGTTCAACCGTTTGAGCACGGCCAGACGGCGACCGGCTTCGCCGGCGACGAACGCCTCGAGCCGACGCGCGGCGCGGGCGCGGGCCGGTTCGGGCCCGAGTTCGCCCAGGAGCCGGACCCGCGGCGCGAATGGCTCGGCCCCGGCGAGCACGGCCGCGACTTCGCCGCGCCACAGGATCTCCCCTTCGGCCGTCACGGCGAAGCACTCGTCGGGGTCCGCCGCAACCGCCCCGAGGCGCCGCGCCACCTCGGGCGCGGCCGCTCTCTGGGCGGCGGCCCGCAGCGCCTTCTGCGCCAACGCTCCGGCGCCTCGCGCCGCCTCGAAGTCGAGACCCCGCAGGCGGCCGACGAAATGACCCTCGACAGTCACAGTTCCGTCGGCGGCGATGCCGGCGAGCAGATCCCCCTGCTGACCCAGGCCGCGCAGGATGGCGCTGGTGCGCCTGTCGATGAAACGCGCCATCAGCTTTTCGTGCAGGGTGTCGGAGAGGCGATCCTCCAGCCGCAGGGTCTCGCCCTGCCAGTGGGTGGCGTCGGCCAGCCAGTCGGGGCGATGGGCGACATAGGCGAGGGTGCGCACCCCGGCCAGGCGCGTCGAGAGGGTGTCGATCTCGCCGTCGATCCGATCGAGCGGACGAAACTGCGCCACCATCCAGTCGTCGGGAAGCCGCATCACGCCGGCGCTGAGGTGATCGAAGAGGTCGCGGACCAGGCGCACATGGTCGTCGAAGGTGGTCTTGCGGAAGTCGGGGGTCTGACAGGCCTCCCACAGCCGCGACAGGATCCCGCGGGGGGCGCAGCGGTCGGCGATTTCGGCGTTCGAGGCGAGTGTGCGCAGGGTGCGCTCGTCCAGCGCCTCGGGCGAGGCTTGCAGCCCCGGACGTCTGGGCGGCAGAGCCAGGGAAGCGAGCAAGCGGCCGAGGTCGCCGAAGTCCAGTTCGTCATTGCGCCATTGCGCCGCCGCCACCGGATCGAACTGGTGGTTCTCCACCGCGTCGACGACGTCGTTTTCCATCGGCGGGCAGGCCCCGGTCTCGCCGAAGGCGCCGTCGCTCAGGTGCCGGCCGGCCCGACCCGCGATCTGGGCGATCTCGTGCGGATGCAGCAACCGTCGGCGCTTGCCGTCGAACTTGGCGAGGCCGGCGAAGCCGACATGGCCGACGTCCATGTTCAGGCCCATGCCTATGGCGTCGGTCGCGACAAGGAAGTCGACCTCGCCGGACTGGTAGAGGGCGACCTGGGCGTTGCGGGTGCGCGGCGAGAGCGAACCCATCACCACCGCCGCCCCGCCGCGCTGGCGGCGGATGAGCTCGGCGATGGCGTAGACCTCCTCGGCGGAGAAGGCGACGATCGCCGAGCGCCTGGGAAGGCGCGTGAGCTTTCGCGAACCGGCGTAGTCGAGCTTCGAAAGACGCTCGCGGCCGGTCACTTCGGCCCCGGGCAGCAGTTTGCGGATCAGCGGCGCCATGGTCTGAGCGCCCAGGAACATCGTCTCGAACCGCCCGCGCGCGCCCACCAGGCGGCTGGTGAAGACATGGCCGCGCTCCGGATCGGCGGCGAGCTGGATCTCGTCGACGGCCAGGAACTCGACCTCGCGGCTGAGCGGCATGGCTTCCACCGTGCAGACGAAGTAGTGCGCGCGCGGCGGGATGATCTTCTCCTCGCCGGTGACCAGGGCCACCGCGCCCGCGCCGCGCAGCTTGGCGATGCGGTCGTAAATCTCCCTCGCCAGGAGCCGCAGCGGCAGGCCGATCATCCCCGAGGCGTGGCCGAGCATCCGCTCGACCGCCAGGTGGGTCTTGCCGGTGTTGGTCGGCCCAAGGACGGCGACGACGCGGGAGGGGGACAGAGGCCAGGACGCGGTGCGCATCAGAGCCCGGAACTTGGAGCATCATCGGCGCGCCGGCAACCTCGGCTTCGGCGGAATAGGGTTGCGCGCGACTCGCGGGTTAAGGGGCGTGGTTAACGGCCCTGAACGGGAGCGCAACGAATCATGACCGAATCGGCGACTTCAGCCAATTCGGACTTTGTTCCCTACAAGCTATTGTATCCACAACGCTATTAACCACAATCGAAGCCGCGCGCAGGGATCCCGCCCGCCCCGGTCTGCGCCGCCGCCGCCGCGTCCGCTCGCGCCCCTTGACTCCGGTCGCGAGAAATTGCATATTGCAATTATGTCGACTCGGAATCAAGTCCAATCTCCGCTGGCCGCGCCTTTTGGAAACCTGCTGACGCGCGACGCTCGGCGCGCCCCTGACGAACGCGAAAGTTTCAGCACGCAATTCCAACATTCGAGCAAAATCGCCCGTCAAAATTGCCGGATTCGCGGACAAAACGGGAAGAAAACGAACGAATCGGGACGGAAGCGGAGTCCCGCTCGCGACCGCCAGGCGTCGCTCTCCGCCTTGCCGGGCAAAGGTTTGCGGTTCTCTCGCGGCTCGCTGGCGGAGGTGCGAAGCAAAAAAAACGGACCCTGCATACGATGCGGCCCGCCCCGCCGCTTCTCGCCGCCCCCTCAGCGGCGCCGGCCAAGCTTGACGCTCCAGACCGCCTTCCCCTATATCGCGGCCCTTCGGCGGTCCGCCGCCACCCCCCATTCGCCCATTTGAAGGTCCCGCGCCATGACGCGCCGATGTGAACTCACCGGGGTCGGTCCCATGACCGGCCACAACGTGAGCCACTCCAACATCAAGACCAAGCGGCGGTTCCTGCCGGCGCTGGCGCCGGCGACGCTGCAGTCCGACAGCCTCGGCCAGACCTACCGCCTGCGGATCTCCAACGCCGCGCGCCGGACGCTCGATTTTCGCGGCGGCCTCGACATTTTCCTGCTCGGGGCGAAGGACGAAGCTCTCTCCCCCCGGGCGCGTCGGATCAAGCGGCAGGTCAAGGCCAGGGTCGCCGCGCCGTCAGAGGCCTGATCGGCGCGCGCGCCCTCAACGCTCGAGTAGTTCAGGGCCGGCTTGGCGCACGTCGGTGCAGCCGGTGAGCGACATCGCGACCCGCAGCTCCCGCCGCAGGATCGCGAGCATATGGGCCACGCCAGCCTCGCCGCGGGCCCCCAGGGCCCATGCCCAGGCCCGGCCGACAAGGCAGGCCCTGGCGCCGGCGGCCAAGGCCTTGAGCACGTCCAGTCCGGACCGCACGCCGCCATCCATCAGCACCGTCAGCTCTCCTCCCACCTGCTGGACGATCGCCGGCAGGGCGCTGATCGAGGAGGCCACGCCGTCCAGTTGTCGGCCGCCGTGGTTGGAGACAAGCACGCCGTCTGCGCCGCAACGCACGGCCTCGCGCGCATCCTCCGGATCGAGGATGCCCTTGAGCACGATCGGCCCCTTCCAGCGATCGCGCACCCAGGCGATGTCGCGCCAGGTGACGGAAGGATCGAAGTTACGGCCGATCCAGTGCTGGAACTGGCCGAGGTTCTTCAGCTCGCCACCGGCGGCGGCCACGTTGCCAAGGCTGTGCGGACGCCCGCGAAGCTGGACGTCGATGAGCCACGCCGGGTGGGCGAGCCCGTCCACGGCCCGGCGGATCTGAGAGCGAAGGTCGGTGGCCGCCAGGGCGCTGCGGACTTCGCGATAGCGGGCGCTGGGAAGGGGCAGGTCGACGGTGAACAGCAGCACCGGACAGCGGGCCTGCTGAGCGCGCGCGAGCACCTCGGCCATGAACCCCCGGTCGCGGATCATGTAGAGCTGGAACCACGGGGCGGTGGCGGCCGCGGCGACCTCCTCGATCGTGCACACCCCCACGGTCGAGAGCGCGAAGGGTACGCCCGCGGCCTTGGCCGCCCTGGCCGCCTGGACCTCGCCGCGGCGCGCATACATGCCGCCGAGCCCGATCGGGGCCAGGATCACCGGCATGGAGAGGTTCTGGCCGAAGAGTTCGGTGCCCATGGCGAGCTTCGAGACATCGCGCAGCACCCGCTGGCGCAGCTTCAGGCGCTCCAGGTCGTCGACGTTGGCGGCCAGGGTGGTCTCGGCGTAGCTGCCGCCATCGATGTATTCGAACAGGACCTTTGGCAGCCGCCGGCGCGCGGCGGCGCGATAGTCGGCCACGCAGGCGATGGTCACGTCATCGCCTCGCGGACGGCCTCGAGGGTGGTCACCTTCGGTGCGGCTGCGGAGGGTTGGAACACGGGCAGGGGTTGGAGCAGGCCGGGCGGAATTCTGGCGACCGCGCGCGGCTCCTCCTCGAACAGGGCGGCGAGCTGTTCGGTGATCGCGCCTCCCAGCTGCTCGACATCGACGATGGTCACCGCCCGCCGGTAATAGCGGGTGACGTCATGGCCGATGCCGATGGCGATCAGCTCCACCGGCGAGCGGGTCTCGATTTCGGCGATCACTCGACGCAGATGCCGCTCCAGATAATGGCCGGAGTTCACCGACAGGGTGGAATCGTCCACCGGGGCGCCGTCGGAGATGACCATCAGAATCCGCCGCTGCTCGGTGCGCGCGATCAGGCGCTGGTGCGCCCACATCAAGGCTTCGCCGTCGATGTTCTCCTTCAGCAGGCCCTCGCGCATCATCAGCCCGAGGTTCTTGCGCGCGCGCCGCCAAGGGGCGTCGGCGGACTTGTAGAGGATGTGGCGCAGATCGTTGAGCCGCCCCGGGGCCGGGGGCTTGCCGGCCTTCAGCCAGTCGTCGCGGGTCGCCCCGCCTTTCCAGGCGCGGGTGGTGAAGCCGAGAATCTCGACCTTGACCGCGCACCGCTCGAGGGTCCGCGCCAGGATGTCGGCGCATACCGCCGCGACCATGATCGGCCGACCGCGCATCGAACCGGAGTTGTCGATCAGCAGACTGACCACGGTGTCGCGAAACTGGGTGTCCTGCTCCTGCTTGAACGACAACGGCGAGGTGGGATCGACGATCACCCGGGTGAGGCGCGCCGCGTCCAGCACCCCTTCCTCCAGATCGAAGCTCCAGGCGCGGTTCTGCTGGGCCATGAGCTTGCGTTGCAGGCGGTTGGCCAGGCGGGAGACCACGTTCGAGAGATTGGCCAGCTGCTGGTCGAGATAGGCGCGCAGCCGCGTCAGTTCCTCCGGCTCGCAAAGCTCGTCGGCCGAGACGATCTCGTCGTGGCTGGCGGTGAACACCTTGTACGCCGGCTCGGCGCGGCCGGGATCCTTGAGATCGGGGCGGGCGGGTCGGTCGCCCTCGCTCATGTCGAGCTCTTCGTCGGAGGTTTCGGCGTTCTCGTCTTGCTCCGCCTCGCTGAGCTGGCTCTCGGCGCTCTCCGATTCCCGGCGGCTCTTCTCCCCGTCTTCCGTCGAAGCGCTCGGCTCCGACTGATCCTCATTCTCGCCCTCGCCGTCGCTGCCGGACTCCGCCTCGCCTTCGTCGTCATCTTCCGCGTCCTGGTCGGGCGCGTCCGAGAGGTCGTCGCCCATGGAGAGGTCGCGGACAATCGCCCGGGCGATTCGCGCGAACGCCTTCTGGTCCGTCACCGCGCCGGTGAGGCGATCGAGGTCCGGCCCCGCCTTGGCTTCGATCCGCGGGCGCAGCGCGTCCACCAGCGCCCTGGCCAGCGCCGGGGGCGGATCGCCGGTCAGCCGCTCGCGGACCATGAGGGCGACCACGTCGCAGATCGGCGCGCTGGCGGGATCGACGGCGGCGTTCAGGCCCTTGCGTTGCGCCGCGTGCTCCCACACCGCCGCCAGATTGTCGCGCACGCCGATGAGGGCGTTGGCGCCGATAGCCTCGATTCGCGCCTGCTCGAGCGCGTCATAGACCTGCGCGCCTTCGGCGGATTTGGGTTTGGCCCTGGCGTGTACGGCCCCGTCGTGGTGCGCGACCCGCAGCGCCATCTGATCGGCCAAGCCCCGGATCCGCGTCGTCTCGGGTCCGGAGAGTTCGCGCGGCGGGTGCGGCAGCACGGCGCGGTGGCCGGTGAGGCTGGGCCCTTCGCCCGAGAACACGACCTCGAGATCGGGCTGTTCGGCCAAGGATCTCGCCGCGTGCGCGAGGGCGCGCTTGAAGATCTCGCCTTGGCTTTCTTTCTGGGACATGGCGGAGACCCTCTTAGACCCAAGCGCCCCCGGACTCGAAGAGGAAGCTCACGCCAGCCTGGCCAAGGTCTCGAGGCGGCGCGAATAGGTGTGGTCGGAGAGAACCCGCTTCATGCCACGCTTGCCGATCTCGGCCGCCTCGCCAGGAGAGCGCCGCAGGCGGGCGTAGTGCGCGTTGAGCTCCTCCGCGCCGCGATAGACCAGGACCTCGGCGCCCGGTTCGAAGCATCTGGCGAGATCGGGCTGATCATCGGTCACCACCGGAGTTGCGAAGAGGTAGGGATCGAAGTTCCGCTGATTGAGCCCGATCAGCACATTGTGCTCGTTGCGGATGTTCAGAGCCGCCAGATGGCTCGCATAGAGGTCCGCCAGCGCCTCGGGCGCCACGCGCCTGGCGTGAATCTCGTGGCCGGCGGGCGAGCGCCTCCAGGCCGGACCGAAGATCGCCAGGGGATGGTCCACCGCCTCGACGACCGCGCGTCGATGGCGGGTGGGGTTGGCGACGAAGACCATCATCGCGCGCCGGTCCGCGACCGGTGGGCGCCCAAGGTGGGCGTTGGCGGCATGCGGCAGGTAGATCGCCGGGGCTGCGAATCCCAGCTCCGCGTGGCGGGCGACAAGGCCGCTGTCGGTATAGGCGACGGCGTCCAGAATCGCCGCGACGGGGGCCGCCGAACGGGTGAACACATCGCCGATCCAGCCGTAGAAGGGCGCGCGGCCGGGCAGCGCGGCGACGCGCTCGAGGATTGGCAAGGGGATTTCATAGGCGCCGATGGCGACGATCAGCTCGGGCGCGAAGCGCGCGACCGCCCTGGCGACCGCGGACGCCATCGGCGCGCCCAGGCGCTCCGAGAGCAGCGCGCCTTCGATTGCGGGATGGAACGCGGGATTGCGTGTGATCGCTACGCCCACCTGGTGGCCGTCGGCGCGCAACGCCTGGACGCAATCCTCCAGCCAATGGGTGACGCTGGCGATCTTGCCCAGCACCGAGATCCTCAAGGCGGCTGCGTCCCTGGCGAAGCCTCGGCGGCGCGCAGCACGAACATCGTCTGGTCGCCCTGGCCTTCCAGGTTCCAGCGCCCGGTCTCGTCGCGAAACCGCGCGAGCTGGGCGGCGGTGAACAGGCTGCGGTCGGGCCGGCGGTCGGTAGCCGGGATGTCGCGGCGATATCGCTCGCTTCCGGTGAACTGGGAAACGCCACCCACCGAACGGGCCTTGGCCACCTCGAGGCCGGCCGCGTCGGCGAGAATCTCCATGCTCCTGGCGGTTAGCAGATGGATGTGCCGCGGCGGATCGAGGTTGACCCAGTCCTCGCGGTACATCTCCCAGGCGGCGCTCGCCGCCACCGGGACGACGATCAGCATCCGTCCGCCCGGCGCCAGCAGGGCCCGCGCGTCGCTCAGGGCGGCCAACGGATCGACGACATGCTCCAGGGAATGGTGGAACATGATGAAATCGTAGCGCTCGGCGGAATCGCGCGCGAACGTCGCCAGCTCGGCCTTGTGCACCGTGGCGCCTGAGCGGTAGCGGATGGTCCGGGCGATGAACGGATCGACCCCGTGGCAGGGGCGAAGTCCGCCCAGGGCCATGCACAGCAGGGTCTTTCCCTGGCCGCAGCCGATATCGAGGATGGAGGCGTCCGGCCCCAGTCCGGCGTCCTTGAGCCAGCTCACATAGTCGAGCGGCCGGCTCACGGCCTCGACGGCGCGGCCGATCAGGTCGGCCTGGCCGAAGCTGTTTTTGACCCGGCGCGGATCGATCAGCCGGCGGACCAGATTGCGGTCGAGCCCCTGCAGCGCTTTGAACGAGAAGTAGTCAGCGGGATAGAAGCGGCCGAGGTCGTCGGGGATGTCCTCGATCTGCACGCAGCCGCAGGCGGCGCACTCGAAATAGTCGAAGGCTTCGCGCGTGCCGTGAAGCATTTCGCGAACGCGGTAGCGGGTGTTGTCCCCGGCGTGGCCGCAGATCCGGCAGGAGGCTGAAGTTCGCGACGCCATGGTCGCCCCTCCTGTCGGCGAGGGCGCGGTGTGTCAACGCGCGATCCGCGGCCTGAGCGCCGGCGTCCTTCAGCGTTTCGCGGCGACCCAGGCTTCGCCCTCGTCGCGGACGATGGCGACGAGATTGCCCATGGCGAGGTTGGCGTCGATCAGGTGCAGCCCCCAGTTCTTCTGCACCGCGCCGCCGATGATGACGTCGCCTGGTATGTCCTTGACGCGCGGCCCGGCCGGGTTCGCGTTCACATGGATCGCCAGATAGGTGAAGGGCGGCGCCGATACGCAATGGGCGGTCAGCATGCCCGGCAGGGTGACGAACGGCGTGGTCACGGTCTTGCCGGCGACCCACGGCGTGGGAGGCGCGGCGGCGGCGACGATGGCCTCGTTCCTGGAGGCGAAATAGGGCTTCAGCTCGCCAGAGCCGCCGGCCAGATCGGCGGGATTGACGCACGCCGCCGCCAGCTCGCCGCTCGGCGTGCGCAGACGGCCCAGAAACGCATTCGCCGGCGGCGGACTGTCGTCGCGGTAGGAGGCGTAGGCGATGACGCAGCCCAGCTGGTTCGACGCATGGCACAGGCGCACCGTCTTGAAGTCGCCGCCGACATCGCCGCCGTTGGGAACCGCCAGGCTCGTGCCCATCAGGATCGCCGAGACGAGAAGGCGCTGCGCCGGCTTGCCGTCGATCTCGTTCTTGATCAGCTGGGTGAGCACTCCCGAACCCTGGGAGTGGCCGATGAGCACGACCCCTCGGCCGTGGTTTTCGTGCGCCAGATAATAGTTCCAGGCGTCGACGACGTCGTGATAGCCGGTCTGCGGCGGCGCCGCGCCCGCCGCCCCGCCCAGGGGCTTGCCCTGCATTCTCGCCACCAGGGCGGTGAGGGTGAACTGGCGGTACACCGGCGCATAGAGGCGGCACACCGAGGCGAAGCGCGCGAACTGCTGTTCGACGACGCGCCGCTCCTGGAGTTCGACGGCCATGGTCGAAATCACCCCCGGATCGGTGGAGACCGTCGGATAGACATAGAAGCAGTCGATGGCAGGGTGCGGATCGGCCTTGAACCGCTCGACCTTCATCGCCCCGTCGCCGGCGACGACGGTGGCGGCGAGATCGACATCGCAGGCGTCGCCGGCGCGCCCCGGCCAGCAGAGCCAGTCGGCCTTGTCGGCATAGTTGTTCGCAGCGGCGGCGGCGTCCTCGGCCCGCGCCCCGCCCCCCAGGAGCGCCATGGCGGCGATGGCGACGACGGCCAGGGTTCTGAACGCCATGATCTCCCCCCACAGGGCTTCGCAGATCCTCGACGAGCTTCACTATAGGCCGGAGGTCGGGGGCCGCAAAGGCGGCGGGCGGTGGCCGGCGATGGCTGCTAGTTGGCCGCCGGCGAGGGGCCGGGCAGGCCGCGCTTCAGCTGCAGATCGATCCCGCTCGCCCGGTGCGAGACAAAAAGGCTGTTGCTCCAGCGGCCGAAGGCGATGAGGCTCGCGCCGTCCGCGCCCACCAGCGCCATGCCGTCCGCGGTGGGCCTCCAGCCGACCGCTCCGTGGGGCAGGGCCTCGCCGCACTGCGGCGAGCCCTGAAAGCCGAAGCCGCTGGCCGCTCGGCGGGCGCTCAGCCTCACGACGCAGATCGTCGCGCCCTGGGACTGCAGGGTCCAGGCGCCCGCCGCATCCTTGGGATCCAGGGGCTGGCCGGCCTGGTTGTCCTCGGCGCTCGCCGCCGAAGCGCCACACAGGCACAGCGCGGCGACCAATCCGCCCGCGCCGCGGCGGTAGGTCAGTCTCATCATGAAAGTCTCCCGAACCTGGTTGCGGCAACGGGAGGAAAACACCCGGCGCGGGCCGTGGTTGCCTCGTTCCTAGACCACCTTCACCCGCGCCGCGCTCTCGGGCAGATCGCCGCCGAAGGCCCGCTGGTAGAATTCGGCTACCGTCGGACGCTCCAACTCGTCGCACTTGTTGAGGAAGGTCAACCGAAACGCGAGCGCCAGGTCGTCGGCGAAAATCTCCGCGTTCTGCGCCCAGGTGATCACCGTGCGCGGACTCATCACCGTGGAGATGTCACCGTTCATGAAAGCGTTGCGCGTCATGTCCGCGACCCGGACCATGGCGGCGATCTTCCGCTTGCCCTCGGCGGTCTTGGCGTAGTTGGGCGCCTTGGCCAGGACGATCTGCGCCTCGACGTCATGGGCGAGGTAGTTGAGGGTGGTGACGATCGACCACCGGTCCATCTGACCCTGATTGATTTGCTGGGTGCCGTGGTAGAGGCCCGTCGTGTCGCCAAGGCCGATGGTGTTGGTGGTCGAGAACAGGCGGAAGTACGGGTTGGGGCGGATCACCCGGTTCTGGTCCAGCAGGGTGAGCTTGCCCTGGGCTTCGAGAACCCGCTGGATCACGAACATCACGTCCGGCCGCCCCGCGTCGTACTCGTCGAAGCACAGCGCCATCGGCCGCTGCAGGCACCACGGCAGCATGCCTTCGCGGAACTCGGTGACCTGCTTGCCTTCCTTCAGAACGATGGCGTCCTTGCCGACCAGGTCGATGCGGCTGACGTGACTGTCCAGATTGACCCGGATCATCGGCCAGTTCAGGCGCGCCGCCACCTGCTCGATGTGCGTCGACTTCCCCGTGCCGTGCAGCCCCTGCACGAGCACGCGCCGGTCGTGCGCGAAGCCGGCGAGGATGGCCAGCGTGGTGTCGCGCTGGAAGCGATAGACGGCGTCGACCTCGGGCACGTGCTCGTCGCGCTCGACGAAGGCGGGCACCGCGAGGTCGGAGTCGATGCCGAAGGTTTCGCGCGCGCTGACCTGGCGCATCGGCGCGGCGGCCGGCGCCGAAGCATCGGCGATGTGGATCGGTCGCAGGCTCACGCTTCAGCGACCTTGCGGCGGCGTGGCG
>DATCBS010000021.1:0-2625 GCA_036511715.1 Caulobacteraceae bacterium | reverse complement strand
TCTGGCGCATCGCCTCGCCGTACAGCGAGGAGGATTCCGAACTGGCGGTGGGCCTCGGCTGCGAACTCAAATACGCCGCCCGACTGGTCTATGCGCGGGGTCTCGATCTCGCCGATCCGGTGGTCACCCAGATCGGCCCCGCCTGCCGGATCTGCGAACGTCCGGCCTGCCCGCAACGCGCCGCCGAGCCGATGAACCGCACCCTCACCGTCGATGACTTCACCAAGTCGATCTCGCCGTATCCTTTCGCACCGGCGTGAGAATTCCGCGCATCAGGTTCTTGCCACCCAACCCCGAGCGGGCTCACATCGGCCTCGAATTCTTGTCCTGTTCTGTTGTCGAGACTGATGTCGAAGCGCCCACCTTCAGCCCACGAACGACCGAGCACCATCAGCCAAGCGCTTGAAAAGGCGATTCTTGCGGTCCGCACGCAGCGCCCTGCCGAGGCGGAGCGGCTCGCCTCCAGGGTATTGAAGTCGAATCGGGACCATCTTCTCGCCGCGCAGATTCTTGGCGAGGCCCTTCTGTTGCAGGACCGCTCCGAAGAGGCGGTCGATGTTCTGCAGAGGGCGGCGCGGCGTGGCAGTGACCCCGCGGCCGAGACCTTGCTTGGCATGGCGTTGGCCGCCGTTGGGCGAAGCGAGGAGGCATTGGACCAGTTGCGGCTTGCTACGACGCGTCGGCCTCCGTTCCTGCTGGCCTTTCTCCAGCTCGGAGACCGCCTCGGCGACATCGGCGGCTTTGGCGAGGGTATCGCGGTGCTCGAAAGCGGCCTGGCGCTCATGCCGGGCGCCGAGGTCCTGAGGCTGGCGCTCGGCTATCTCCATCTGAAGAGGAACGACCGCGCCGAGGCGCGCGCACTGTTTTCCCAGGTGCTCGCCGCGGGGCTGGGCCGGCCCAACGCTCTGGTGGGCCTCGCCAGGGTGATGGCCCTGGATGGTGAATACGAGGAGGCGGCCGATCTCTATCGGCGGGTCCTCGCGACGCGGCCGGACGATGCCGTGACCCGGATCGCCCTGGCCAAGTGCCTGCTCGAAATGGGCGATCGCCAGGCCGGGGAGGCGGCCCTTCGCGCGGCGGCGCGCGGCGATGCGGGGCTGGCGCGGCGGGCAATCAGCGCGCTCGCCGCCACCCCGCATGGCCGCTTCTTCCTACGGCCGAGCGCAGCCGCGAAATTCCTGGGCGTAGAGACCAAATGATGGTCCTTCAGGCCCGGAAGCGCCGACGGTAGACGCCCTTTTCGCGGCGGATGTCCCCTGCGAGAGTCTCCGCCCGCCGCGCTTCCTCGTCGGTCAGCGGTATGGTGCGCGCCGCCCAGGTTTCCCGCTTGATAGGGAAACACTGCGCCACCGGCGTGCCCTTGGGCAGCACGCCGTTGAAATCCGCGTCGCGCCAATGGGCCGGGAAGTTGATCCACGCGTCGTGATAGCGGTCGCAATCGACCAGGCCGGTCAGGGTGGTGAACGGCAGGTCGAAACGATTGACCGGATGGGTGAACAGAAGCGACCAGCCGGGCGGCGCTTCGATCGTCCACAGATTGTGGAACTTGATCAGGAACCGATCGGCGTCGAACAACGGCGTGTCGGCCACCTGGCCGGCTTCGTGGAAGCCGATCGGCGAGCGTGGGTAACTGTCCGATCCGCCCGGCGGCAGGTCGTCGTCCCAGGTAAATTCGCCGTTCTCGACCTTCACGTCACAGATCAGCGGAAGCAAGAAGCCGCTGGTCATGGCGTCGATGAATGGCGGACAGCGCTTGACAGTGTCGTCCTGCCTGGAAGCGACCGCGTTGAACGTTTGCGCTGGCATGGCCTTCAACCAGGTTGGTAGGCCCTGCGCCGCCGGCACGGGCGGCGGCAGTCGCCTCTCGAGTTCGCTCGGGCACCGAAACGTGAGTGTCATCATTGGATTTTCTGGTTCCGACGCCTCGCCGCCAGGCCTCCCTATCTTCGTCGCCCGGGAGGTTCGCGTCCGAGGCTCCATAAGTCGATCCTCCCGCCGCCAGGCCCCTTACGATAAGGTGCGTTACAGGCCATGCCCAGCGGGTCCCGAGCGGGCGTCGCTCGGTGGCGGCGACGAGCACCACTGTCGCCACCATCGTCGAGAGGGTCGCGCCACCGGACGGGTCCACCGCTCGCCTGCTCAGGGTTTCCCTGGCCAACTATCTGGCCGCCGCGGCGATGATGCCCTACGAGGCCTTCCGCCGGGCGTGCGAGGCGACGCGTCACGACATCGAACTCGTCCGCACCCGGTTCGGGGCCAGCTTCGAGCTGGTCTATCACCGGCTGACCACCCTCTCGCGCCCGACCGCGCGCGGCGTTCCGTTCTTCATGCTGAGGGTCGATTGCGCCGGCAACATCTCCAAGCGCTTCGCCGGCGGCGCCTTCCCCCTTCTCCCGATTCGGCGGCGCCTGCCCGCGATGGAAGATCCACGGCGCCTTCCGCACCCCCGGCAAGATCCTCACCCAGATCGTCGAGACACCCGACGGCGTCCGCTACTTCACGCTGGCGCGGACGGTCTGGCGCATCGCCTCGCCGTACAGCGAGGAGGATTCCGAACTGGCGGTGGGCCTCGGCTGCGAACTCAAATACGCCGCCCGACTGGTCTATGCGCGGGGTCTCGATCTC
>DATCBS010000020.1:0-226460 GCA_036511715.1 Caulobacteraceae bacterium | reverse complement strand
CCAGAAGCGCGCCGACATCGAAAGCGCCGCCGAGGGACGGCGGATCGCCCAGCTGGCCCTGGAGGCGCGCACCCGGGGCAAGCAGACCACCGCCCAGGTCATCGACCGCTACCAGGAAGTGGTGAAGCTCGACCCGGGGGTGTTCGCCGACTGGGTGGAACTCGATCGGCTCTATCAGGACGCCGGGCGGTTGGCCGATGCCGCCGAGGCTGCGCAGACCGGCGACAAGCTCGCCCGGGACGACCGCGATCACGCCGTAATTCAAAATGACCTCGGCGATATTCTGTCGGTGCAGGGAAAGCTTGAAGATGCGCGCAAGGCCTACGACGAGGGCCTTGTCGTCGCCCGGCGCCTGGCCGCCGGCGTTCCCAGCGATGCGGGGCTTCAGCGCGATGTTTCGGTCAGTCTGGTCAAGACCGGCGATGTGATGATCGCGCAGGGAGACCTCGCCGGGGCGCTCAGGGCCTACAAGCAGAGCCTCACGATTCGCCGCGGGCTGGTCCAGAGCCACCCCGACAACCGCGAGTTCCAGCGCGACGTCTCGGTCAACCTGAACAAGGTTGGCGACGTGATGACCGCCCAGGGCGACCTCGCAGGAGCGCGCGGGGCCCATCAGGATAGCCTCGCCATCGCGCGCCGCCTGGCCGCCGCCGATCCCGCGGACGCCGATCTGCAACGCGATGTCTCGGTGACTCTCAACAAGGTCGGCGATGTCCTCACTCTTCAGGGCGATCTTGGCGGCGCTCGCAAGGCCTATGATGAGGATCTCGCGATTTCCCGCCGAATTGCCGCAGCCGATCCGAGCAACGTCGATCTCCAGCGGGACCTTGCGACCAGTCTCGACAGGATCGGCGACAACCTCGCCTCGCAAGGCGATCTCGTCGCGGCGACCAAGGCCTATCGCGAGGGCCTGACGCTCCGCCGCCGCTTGATTCCGGCGGATCCGACGGACGCCGATCTCCGCCGCGGCGTCATGGTGAGTCTCATCAAGACCGGGGATATGCTCACCGCGCAGGGAGACCTCGCTGGGGCCAAGGAGGCCTTTGACGAGAGCCTGGCGACCGCCCGCCGCCTCGCCGCCGACAATCCCAGCAACGCTGGACTTCAGCTCGACGTCACGGTCAGCCTGGACAGGGTTGGCGATAGCCTCGCCAACCGGAGGGATCTGGCCGGGGCGGCCACGGCGTTCGAGGAGAGCCTGTCGATCCGCCGCCGGCTGGCGGCCACCGATGCCACCAACGCGGGGCTCCAGCGCGGCGTCGCGGTCAGCTTGCAGAGGACTGGCGACATTCTCGCCGCCCAGGGCGACCGTGCCGGCGCGGGCAAGGCCCTGGAAGAGAGCCTCGCCATCGACCGCCGCCTGGCGGCCGCCGATCCCAGCAACACCACTCTTCAGAGCGACGTATCCGTTGGCCTGATCAAGGTGGGCGATCTGCTGGTGGCCCAGGGGAGCCTTGCCGCCGCGCGCAAGGATTATGAGGAGAGTCTCGCCATTTTCCGCCGTCTGGCGCTCGCGGCCCCGACCAGCGCGGCCCTCCAGCGAAACGTCGTCGTGACTTTGTCGAAATTGGCGTGGATCGCGGGCTCGGGCGTTACTTGGGCGGAGGTTCAGGCCGATCTGGAGGCCATGGATCGCAAAGGCATCCTCGCGCCGGCGGACAGGCGTTTGCTCGAGCTAGTCAGAGCCCGCGCGGCGCAGCAGGCGGCGGCGCCGAAATAGGCACGCCTTTGGTCCTGAAGGACGTCGGACCCTATCGAGTTTTGCCGTCAAGGAACTTCACGATCGCGGCGTCGACCTCGAGGGGGTTCGTCACCGGCGCCAGGTGGCCAGCTCCAGGGATGATGACCTCGCGCGCGCCCGGGATCGCCCTAGCCAGGGCGTCGGTATGCGCCCGGCGGATGAGGTCATGCTCACCGGCGATGATCAAGGTCGGCGCACGGATCCGCGAAAGATCCGCAAGCGAGAAATTTGGCTCCATCGCCCACATGTGCTCGATCTTGGCCCAGAACACTGGCCAATGACCCGGCTCGGGCGACAGAATCTCGTAGAAATCGCGGATAGAGGTGAGCCGGGGACCATTGGGGTCGGCGTTCGTCGTGAGGCTGGAAGCGGGCAAACCGGACACGTCGTAGTTAGCGCCGATCGCCACCAGCCTGCGGATTCGCGTCGGATAGCGCATGGCCATGTCCAGGCCGATGATCCCGCCGTCACTCACCCCGACCACGTCGACGGTTCTGATGCCTAGGACGTCGAGCAGCGCGACCATATCGTCGGTCATGGTTGCGTAATGCAGAGGGCCGGGGCCGTCGGTCGATCGGCCCTGGCCGCGGCTATCGGGGGCGATCACCCGCCGGCGGCCCGCCAGCGCGCAGATTTGATAGTGCATCGTCTCCAGGAAGCCGGGTCCGCCGTGCAGTGCCAGCACCGGCGGGCCATGACCGTAGGTCTCGTAGTAGATCCTGACTCCGCGGATGCGTGCGTAGTGGCCGGCGCTCCACCTGCCCGAGAGCGCCTTCCATGCAAAGAATCCCGGCAGGCCCAGAAAGGTCCGGTCCAAGGGGGGCCAGGCGGCAGCCGCGACCGCGACAAGCAACGCGATCGACGCCATGATGATCGGACCGCGCCGGGTCAAAATCGCCACCGCCTCTTTCCGATCGCGGTGCGTCAGTTCAGCCTGTTGGCCAGAACGCGGCCCGCACCTGTAACAACCGTAGCCCGGAGAATTTTACTCCGCGTACCGGTAGGTGGTCACCCTGCAGACATTGACGTTGCGACGCACGAGCGCATCGCCGTCGTCGAACACCGCCTTGAAATCGAAGAGGCAGTGTCCGGTGCCATCGTCGATGTTGATCACGACATCGCCGCCGACCCGCAACACGTCCCTGCCCAGGATGTCTTCCTCCCAGCTCTCGGTGTTGACGTTCGAGGCATAGAAATGAACCATCGTGTGCGACGTCTCGTTGATGATCTTCACGTGACGGTTCTGTCCGTCGTTGGATTGGGCGAGAGCCGACCCGCCGAAAAGTACCAGACCCGCCGCCATGGGCGCGAGCCAACGTAGTGAATCGATGCGCATTGTGCCTCCCATCCGAAATCAGGCGGAGGTCCAGCGAGATGCAAGCCCTCCACCTGCTCATGAACATAGATCGGCGAACGCCGGCGCCAAGCATGATTTCGATCTTGCTGGGATTTTCGCCGGCAATCCTGAGAAGCAACGCCGGACTCGGAATTCGCCGAGCGTGGGTGAAAGTCGGACAATTCAGCGCGCGCCTCCCGCCATTGGCGCTTGCATTTGGCCGCCGCGCGAACGAGCCTCGGTCGCCGTTGTGAGCTTTGGACGACCAAGTGGCGACTGACCAGGCCCGCTCCTCCGGACTGTTGCGACCCTGGATGTTCGGCGTTTGGCTTGTGCTTGTCGTGGTGACGTTTGTACTGGCCTATTGGGGCTGGCATCATCGACCGTCGGCGTTCAATTTCTCGGGATTCAGGGCGCATGAAAACGCTGCGTTCATGGCTCTCCGCGCTTTCGCCTCTGACGACTTCTACATCTCGCCCGGCCAAGCGGGTTCCGACTGGCGGCTGATCGTAGCGCGCTGGACCGGCCTGGCCGCCGTCGCCGGCACGCTGGCAGCCGCAGGCATGGCCCTCTTTCAGGCGCAGATCGCAGGCTTTTGGGCCGCGCTTCAGAAGGGGCACACCCTGGTCGTCGGGGATCACGAGATGGCGCAGGCCCTTGTCGCGGAAGCGGTTCGCCTCAGACTTGCGACCGTACACATCAGCGCCGCCGCCGCCCGGCCCGAGCAGACACGGTCGCTGATCACCCTGCCGCGAGGTCCGGGCCAGGATCCTCTCGTGTCTGGCCGGGCCGATCGCGCCCGGAGAGTGATCGTCGCCGAGACGGACCTGGGCGCGTCGGCGGAGCACGCACTGCGGGCGGTCGAACAGATGAAGAGTTGGCCCGCGACCCGCACGAGGGTCGCGGTGCACCTAGACGACCCGGCGACGGCCGAACGTATCCACCACGCCCCAGGCGGCATTGATCTGTTCGCATTTTCTGAAGCGCAAGCATCGGCCCGCGCGGTGATGCTCCGCTACCCGCCCTTCCTGCTCGCGCGTCGGCTCGGCGCGTCGGCGGCGCATATCCTGATCGTCGGCTTCGGCGGCCTGGGCCAGGCTCTGGCCCGTGACCTCGTTCTCAACAGTCTGGTCGCGGACCTCGGCGAACCCCACATAACGGTTATCGACCACAGGGCCGGGTTCGCGTCCTCGGAGTTTCTCCACCGGCACCCGGAGTTCAAACAGACCTCCCAATTCAGCGTATTCAGCGATTTGGATGAGGCGGGCCTGGCGGATGTAGCCGGTGACGGACGCCCGCCGGTGTGCGCGGCGTATGTGTGCCCGCGGGCGTCCGCTGGCGCGCTCTCGAGCGCCATCGCGCTTTGCGAGCGGGCGACGAGACACGAACTGGTCCAGGGGCCGATCTTTCTGCGGCTTCGCTCCGGAGCACTGTCGCGGCCAGAAGGCGGCGTCGCCAACTTGCAGGCGCGGAAGTTATACAGCTTCGGCGGGCTCTCCGCCGCCGCGGCGAGCTCCCACGCTCTGGACGATGATCCGGACGCCGCGGCCAGGGCGGTTCATCAGGCCTACACCAGGATCGCCGGGTTTGCGGCCGATCCATGGGAGAGTCTCTCCGAGGAAATGCGCATCAGCAACCGCCGCGTCGTGAGCCATGTGCCCGCCAAATTGGCCAGCCTTGGATTTGACCTGGAGCCGTGGCTCGCCATGCCCGACGAGGCCCGACCCTGGCCTCCCGCGCTCGCGCCGGACGAACCGCTCTACAGGGGCGAAGCCGACCGGCGCCTGATAGCGGTGCTCGAGCACCGCCGGTGGACCGCCGACCGGCGGGTGAACGGCTGGCGCTACGGCCCGACGCGCGACAACTCGCGCAAAATCCATCCCGACATCGTGCCCTTCGACGAACTACCGAAAGAGGTGCAGACCTTCGACTTCGGCGTCGCCGAATGGATGGATGCCTACCTACCGCGCCGTCCCGGCGGTTTGACGCGGTCAGCGGGCTGACGGACGTCGGGTTACCGACTCCGCCGGCGCTCGTCGCACGTGACCTCCGGTTGCAGATCCGATATGGTCAAGCTTCGATGAGGAGGAACCCGGGAATGAAGAGATTGTTGCTGTGCGCATCACTTCTCAGCGCCTTCGCGCTGACCACTCAAGCCAGAGCCGATAGCGTCAAGATCGGAACGCTCTCGTGCCATGAGAGCAGCGGCTGGGGCTTTGTCTTCGGCTCCTCACGCTCGGTTCGATGCACCTTCGCCGGCGGCGGTCGCGCAGAGCATTATGACGGAAGCATTTCGAAGTTCGGCGTGGATATCGGCTATCAACAATCCGGCGTACTGATCTGGTCCGTGGTCGCTCCAACCGAGGGCATGAGCCCCGGCGGCCTCGCCGGGCATTACGGGGGGGCCACCGCCGGCGGAGCCGTGGGCGCTGGAGTCGCCGCCAACGCCTTGCTCGGCGGATCCAACAACAGCATTGCGCTGCAACCCCTCAGTATTGAAGGAATGACGGGGCTGAACGTGGCGGCCGGCATTGGCGAATTGACGCTCCGCTATCAGCCGTAGGGGCTTTTGCTCAACGTCTTGGCGGGTAGTCGCTCGATCGGCTTTTTCGCGGGCCGAAAACGAGCTCACCGGCGGGCCGCCAGGGCTCTGGCGACCACCGGCGCAATGCCGGCGGCTATGATCCTTACCCCCAGCGCGTTGGGGTGGATCCCGTCGGGTTGGTTCAGTCGCGGGTTGCGCTCGACCCCCGCCAGCAGATCGGGATAGAGGGCCACTCTCTGCGCCCGGCCGACGCTCGCGAAGACCGCGTTGAAGTCGTGGGCGTAGGAGCGGCCGATGGCCGGCGGCGCGGAGAGCCCGGCGAGCACGACGCCGATCCGCCTGGCTTTGAGCCTCTGGACGATGCGCAAGAGATTGGCTCTGGTCGTGCGAGGGTCGAGACCTTGCAGCAGGTCGTTGCCGCCGAGGGCGACAAGGCAGAGGTCGGTGTCGCCCTGAACCGAGAAATCCAGTCGGGCGAGACCTGCGGCGGTGGTGTCTCCCGATACCCCTGCACCCCGCACCGTTGCGTAGATCCCCAGCCGTTCAAGGGCGTTCCTCAGGCGTGCGGGCAGAGCATCGGCGGCGGCGAGGCCATAGCCGGCGGTGATCGAGTCGCCCAGGATCGTCAACACCGGCCCTCCCCTCGCGGCGGCGAGGCCAAGCGAGCCCAGGACGGCCAGGCGCCTCGTGGGAAGCGAGTGGGATTGGGTTGGCACGAGGCTGGGTCCTATGTAGGCGGGGCAGTTCACGCCTTTCCTTACCAGAGGTTCCGATGTTCGACGCAAGCCCGCCGGGCGCGCCTCTGAGCCTGGAAGCGGTGTCATTGACCTTGCCGTCGCCGGCGGGTCCCGTGGAGATCCTGCGGGGCGTCGATTTCGAGGTCGCGGCGGGGGAGCGGGTCGCGGTGGTGGGACCCTCGGGATGCGGCAAGTCCTCGATGATCGCCGTCGCGGCGGGCCTGGAGCGGCCGACGCGCGGTTGGGTTCGGCTCCTTGGTCGCGATCTGGCGCCGCTCACCGAGGATGAACGGGCGCTCCTTCGCCGCGGCCGGGTATCGCTGGTGTTCCAGGCTTTCCATCTCCTTGCCAACATGACCGCCGAGGAGAACGTCGCCACCCCACTCGAAATCGCCGGCGAACGCCGCGCGCGAACAGCGGCTCGCGATTGGCTGGCGAGGGTGGGGCTGGATGCGCGCCGACGGCATTATCCGCACCAGCTCTCCGGGGGCGAACAGCAGAGAGTGGCCCTGGCCCGGGCGATGGCGGCGAGGCCGCAGCTCCTATTCGCAGATGAGCCAACGGGAAACCTCGACGCGGTCAACGCCCTCCAGGTCGCCGATCTGATGTTCGAACTGGCCGCGGAGAGCGGCGCGGCTCTGGTCGTGGCGACCCATGATCAGGCCCTCGCCGCGCGCGCCGATCGGCGCGCATCGATGCGCGACGGGCGTATGGTCGGCGATGCCTGAAGCGCCGCTGGCCCTCGTCCTCGCCGCCCGTGAATTGCGGGCGGGCGTCAAGGGATTCGGCATCTTCCTCGCCTGCATAGCCCTTGGCGTGGCGGCGATCGCCGCGGCGGGTTCGACAGCGCAGGCGTTCCGCGCCGGTCTGGCTTCTCAGGCTCGCAACATCCTTGGCGGCGATCTCTCGGTAACCGTGGAGCAACAGGCGTTCTCTCCGGCCGAGCGCGCGACTTTCGCGCGCGTCGGAAGAGTTTCCTACGCGGTGGTGGCGCGCGCGATGGCGCAGGCTGGGAACGGCGAGCGGCGGCTCGTCGAACTGCGCGGGGTCGACGGCGCCTATCCTCTGGCGGGTAAGGTCGAGCTTGCGGGAGCCAAGTCGTTGCGGGAGGTGTTGGCGGCCCCGGACGCGCGGCCAGGCGCGGTCATCGGCGCGGCGGTCGAACAAACTCTGTTGGACCGGCTTGGCCTGAAACTCGGCGAACGTTTCCTCGTCGGCAACTCAACCTTCGAAGCCCGCGCAATCCTGATCGCGGAGCCCGACAGGTTGAGCCGGGGCTTCGCCCTGGGACCAAAGGTCCTCACAAACTATGCGGCGGTGCAAGGCGGAGGTTTTCTCTCCCCTGGCCTGCTGTTCTCCGAAACGGCGCGGATCGCCATTCCGGGCGGCGAGGCCCTGGCGCTCGGACGCCGCAAGCTCGAAGCGGCCTTGAACCGCGACCCCCTCGGCGCGGGCTTCAGAATCCGCGACCGCAACGATGCAGCCCCCGGCCTCCGCCATCTCATCGATCAGCTGGAATATTTTCTGGGCGTTATCGGCCTGGCCTGCCTGGTCGCCGGCGGTCTTGGGATCTTCGGCGCGGTGAACACGCATATGGAGGCGAGCAAAGGCGCCATCGCGGTCCTGAAGGTGTTCGGCGCTCACGCTTCGATGGTGCGGGACGTCCATCTCATCCGGATCGCTCTGATGGCCACGGTCGGAACTGGTATTGGGCTTGCGGTGGGGGCGGCGGTCCCGCCGGTGCTGGGAAGCCTTGTCGCACACAGTCTTCCGATCCCCGCCCTGTTCGCCGTCTACCCATGGCCTCTGGTGAAGGCTGGAGCCTTCGGTCTGCTCGCGGCCGCCGCCTTCTCGCTGATTCCCCTGGCGCGAGCGCGTTCGACGCCGCCGTCGGTCCTGCTGCGCCGCGACGTGTCCGGACCGCCGACCCTGGGCGCGGAGGTCGTGGCCGCGGGGATCGCGGCAGTATCGCTTTGCGCCCTGGCGGTCGCCGGCGCGCCGAGCCCCGCGGCGGCGGCGGTGATGATCGGCGGCGTGGCGGCGTCCTTCGCCCTGCTGGCGGGTCTGGGCGCGGCAGCCGCCTGGGCGGCGGGACGGGCGAGAACGGGGGCGCGCGGTCCCCTGCGCATCGGGCTCGCCAACCTTGCCGGGCCGCGCTCGGCGGCGCGCACCGCGGCCCCCGCGATCGGCATTGGGGTCGCGCTGGTTTCGGCGGTCATCCTCATCCAGTCTAGCCTGCTCGCCCAGATCGAAACGATTGCCCCGCGCACCGCCCCAGCGCTCATTTTCACCGACATCCCGGCCGGCGCCGGCGCGAGGTTCGACGCGGCGGTGGCCCAAGCCTTTGGCCGGAGGATGACCGTCGCGGACTACCTTCGCGCGCCCTTCGCGACCGGGCGGATCTTGAAGGTGCGTGGCCAGGTCATCGATCGCCGCCGGATCGATCCCTCGCGGCGATGGGCGTACGACAGCGACATCAGCCTCTCGGCGATCGGCCCGCAACCCGCTGGCGCGGACATCGTCGCGGGGCGCTGGTGGCCAGCGGCCTATCGGGGACCTCCCCTGGCCGCGCTCTCGGTGGACGCGGCGCAGGGCGCGGCGGTGAGGGTAGGCGATACGATCGGCCTGGCCGTTCTGGGCCGTGAGATAGAGGCCAGGGTCGCGGCGCTGCGCAAAGTTGACTTCGCCGGGTTCGGCGCGAATTTTCCCGTTGTTCTCGATCCGGCGGCCCTGGCGGGCGCCGACCTCTCCGAAGTCGCAATCGCCAAAGCGAGCAGGGCCGAGGAAGGGCGCGTCACCCGCTCACTCGGCCGCGACTTTCGCGAGGTCAACGTGATCAGTGTGCGTGACCAGTTGGAAGCCGCAGCCGATCTCTTCGGCCGCCTCGCCCTTACGGTGCGCGCGATCGCCGGAGTCGCCGCCCTGGCAGGGGTCCTGGTCCTCGCCGGCTCGATCACCGCAGGAGCCAAGGACCGGTCTAGAGATGCGGCGATATTGAAGGTTCTCGGCGCGACGAGCGCCCAGATACTCGCCGCTTACGCCATCGAATTTGGCGCCGTGGGCGTCATAGCGGGCGTCGCGGGAGTGGGGTTGGGATATGTCGCGGCATGGCCCGTGGTGGTGAAGGTGTTCCATGCATCGTGGAGCGTGGACTGGTCGGGCATCGCAGCGTTGGCTGGCGGGGCCGCGATCCTGGCGGGCGCGGGCGGCGTCGTGGCTGCGCTCGGCGCCCTCGCTCAGCGCCCGGCGCCTGTCCTGCGGAGCCCGTAGCCGATCACCGTAGGCTCAGGCGCCGTTTCAAATGGGCGCGTGGCTCATCTCTTCGAGACGTGCGGAGCGATTGGCGCGCCGGAATCCCGCTCGGCGACGGCCTGTTTGAAACCGACCTCCTGGGCGTACTCGCGGAACCATTGTCCCTCGGGACTGTGGCGAGCCACGCCATCGAAGAAGGTCGCGAGCATCTGCGTGGTTGCCAACCCCATGTTCTCGTAAGCTTGATTGACTACCATCTTGGTCATCATGAGTTGGTTGCGCGGCACTCCGCGCAGGCGGGCGGCCAGCGCCTCGACCGCGCTCTCCAACTCGCTTTCGGGCACGGCCTTCAGGGCGAGTCCCATCTGGGCGGCCGCCTTTCCGTCAATCAGATCACCGGTCATCATCAGGCGCTTGGCTGCTTGCGGCCCCAGTCGATAGACCCACATCGCGGGGGTCGGGACCCCCCAGACTCTGGCTGGCGGATACCCGATCCTCGCGGTCTCGGTCATGATCAGGAAATCGCAGCACAAGGCGATGTCGGAGCCTCCCGCCACGGCCGCCCCATGGACCTGGGCGATCGTCGGCTTGCGCGCGCGCCAGAGCGACATGAAATCCTGGGTGTTGCGCCACATGAAGGCGAAATCGATGGTCGGGTCCCAGGGCATGGCTTGGCCGCCCGAAGAATCGCCATCGGTCAGTTCGGCGAACTTCTTGAGGTCATAGCCGCCACAGAAACCGGGGCCAGCTCCCTTGACGACGATGACATGGACGTCCGGATCGCTGTCGGCCCTCTCGACGGCCGCGCGAATTTCGCGCGGCATTTGCCGCTCGATGGCGTTGAAGCGCTCCGGCCGATTGAGCGTGATCCGCGCGACCCGAGCGGCGGTCTCGTAGATTAGCGTCTCGTAGGGCATGAGGGTCTCCGTTGGCCGCTACAAGCTATAGCTCTTCGGGGCCCCCGCGGATTCAAGTGGAGAGTCGATCGATGCTGCTCGAGGGTCTGAAGGTCGTGGAACTCGCCACCTGGGTCGCCGGTCCCGGCTGCGCGATGATCATGGCCGAATGGGGGGCGGACGTCATCAAGATTGAAAGTCCGGCGGGCGACGCCACGCGGGCCTTTTTCCCCGATACGCCCGAGAGTCCCGGCAATCCGGTGTTTTCGATGGAAAACCGCGGCAAGCGGGCGATCGTGCTCGACATCGCCTCGGCGGATGGCCGCGATGCGCTCATCACTATCCTCAAGGGCGCCGACGTCTTCGTGACGAATCTTCGACCCGGCGCCCTCAAGCGGGCGCGGCTCGACTACGACTCGCTCGCGCCATCCCTGCCCCGGCTCGTCTACGCCAGCGTATCCGGCTATGGCCTTTCGGGCGCCGAGGCGGACGTCCCGGCCTTCGATCTCACCGGATTTTGGACCCGGACCGGAGTGGCGGCCGCGACGATCCCCCCGGACCAGGAGCCTTTCCCCTGCCGTCCGGGGTTCGGCGATCATGTGACCGCGCTGGCCACTCTCGCCGGGGTGCTGGCGGCGCTGCGCGAACGCGACCGCACCGGCGCCGGACGCCTGGTCGAAACCTCCTTGATGCGAGCCGGCGTCTACACCCTTGGCTGGGACACCTCGGTGCACCTCCGGTATGGAACGGCGATGACGGCTGTGCCGCGCCGCGACCGGCCTGGCGCGCTGTCTGGCTATTTCCGCACTTCCGACGATCGGTGGTTCTGTCTCGTGCCGCGCGGCCCCAAGTGCTTTCCGGCCTTGATGGCCGCGATCGGGCGCGCCGAACTCGCCGGCGAGCCTCGCTATTTGCCGCCGATTACCGATCTGGAGACGGTAAGGGAGCTGCGCGCCGTGCTGGACGAAGTGTTCGCCAGCCTCACACTGGCGGAAGCCGGCGAGCGGTTGACCCAAGCTGACCTCATCTGGGCGCCGATGGCGAGCTTGGCGGAGGTGGCCCGCGATCCGCAGGCCGAGGCGGCCGGTTGTTTCGTGGAGACGCGCGACCATTGGGGCGGGAAATTCCCGGCGCCCGCCGCGCCCGTCCGATTCCCCGGACTAGCGGAGTCGCCCCGCGGCGCGGCGCCGAAGCTCGGCCAGCACACCGGCGAGGTCTTGCGTGAGGCGGGGTATGGCCGGGAAGCTCTCGAAGCGCTCCTGCGCAGCGGCGCCGCGGTTCAGGCAAGCCCGACGCCCGACCGCTGATGCGTCAGGCCCAGGTGACTCTGATTTCCGGTGGTCCGGGGCTCAGACAGCCGACGATTCGGGAAGCCGCGAACCCCGCGGCCCTGACCTGGCCGAGGACAGCTTCGCAACATCCGGGATCCGCCGCGATCAGCAGGCCGCCACTGGTCTGCGGGTCGGTCAGGAGATCCCTGCGCCATTCCGGCAAGTCGGCCGGAAGCCGGACCCACGCGGCGGAGCTTTCCCAGTTGCGAAGCGCCGCGCCGGTCCTCACTCCCACCCGCGCCAGGGCCTCGACCCCCTCGAGCAGATCCGGAGCCGCGGCGAATAATTCGGCGGAGAGATTCGCGCCGCGACACATTTCCAATGCGTGACCAAGGAGGCCGAAACCAGTGACGTCGGTGACGGCGTGAACGCCGCTCGCGGCGGAGAGGCGGGCGCCCACTTCATTGAGCTGGGTAGTGCTCGCGACCAGGGCCCCATAGGCGCCAGGCGGCAGACGCCCTTGCCTGAAGGCGGCGCTGAGAATGCCGACGCCGAGCGCCTTGGTGAGGATCAGGCGGTCTCCGCCGCGCCCGCCCTTGTTGGTCAGGACGCGATCGGGATGGACCAGACCTAGCGCCACGAGGCCATAGATCGGCTCGATGCTGTCTATGGAATGGCCGCCGGCGATCGGGATTCCAGCCGCGGCGCAGACCTGGGCGCCTCCCGCCAGGATGGAGCGGATGATCTCCGCGGGCAGCTCTTTGACCGGCATGCCGACGATGGCCAGAGCGAAGATCGGCCTCGCCCCCATGGCGTAGATGTCCGAGAGCGCGTTCGCCGCGGCGATTCGCCCGAAGTCGAAGGGGTCGTCCACGATCGGGGTGAAGAAGTCGGTGCTCGCGACCAGCGCTTGCTCGTCGTTGAGCCGCCAGACAGCGGCGTCGTCGGACGTCTCGGGTCCGACCAGCAAATCGACAAAGCCGGCGGCCATGGGCGTGTGCTCGAGAAGCGACTGCAGCATGGCGGGGGCGAGCTTGCACCCGCAGCCGCCACCGTGCGCAAGCGCCGTCAGCCGCCCGACTTCAGCCATCTCGCGACTCTCCCCGGGCTCTCTACAACTTCGCGGCCCATTCTGCGCGCCGCGCGGGGCCATCTTGCGCTAGGCTTGGCCCGCTGGAAAAGGTGGCGCATCAAGGCGCTTTCGAAGGAGAGACAGCGGCGATGGCGGGACTTTGCGAAGACCGAGTGGCGATCGTCACCGGAGGAGGGCGCGGGATCGGACGGGAATACTGCCTGATGCTGGCGAGAGAAGGCGCCAAGGTGGTCGTCAACGACCTGGGCGGCGGCGCCGACGGGACCGGCGCGGACGCATCCCCAGCGGCCGAGGTGGTTTCCGAGATCGAAGCCATTGGGGCGCAGGCGGTGGCCAACAGCGCCGATGTCTCCGACTGGGACCAAGCCAAAGGAATGATCGACCAGGCCATACAGACCTTCGGAAGGCTCGACGTCCTCATCAACAATGCCGGGATTCTCCGCGATCGCATGCTGGTCAACATGACCGAGGCCGAGTGGGACGCCGTCATCAAGGTTCACCTCAAAGGGACCTTCGCCCCATCCCATCATGCCGCCGCCTATTGGCGCGAACTGAACAAGACTACCGGCGAGCCGACGGGGGGGCGGATCATCAACACCTCCTCGGTATCGGGGATCTATGGCAATATCGGCCAATCCAACTATGGCGCCGCGAAGATGGGCATCGCCGCCTTCACCATCATCGCCGCGCGCGAGCTTCGCCGCTACGGCGTGACCGTCAACGCAATCGCCCCCGGGGCGCTGACCAGAATGACCGAGAATCTCGGGGGGCCGATCACTGAGGAACGGCGGCGTCGCGGGGATCCGAAATGGGTCGCGCCGATCGCGGTCTGGCTCGCCAGCGAGCAGTCGGCGGAAGTCAGCGGGCGCGTGTTCGAAGCCAGCGGCGGGGTGCTCGGAATCGCCGAAGGTTGGCATCGAGGGCCGACCATCCAGCCGATCGAAGATCCCAATCTGCTCGGCCCGGCGGTCGCCGAACTGATGGCCAAGGCGCGAAAGAACGCCGGCATGAACGGTCAGGACCTGGACTGAGGCCGACGCCCTCGCGCGGCGGCGCAATCTAGGCGAACGACTCGGTCATCGCCGAATAGACAAGGGTGCGCAGATCGCGCCGCAGAGTGAGGCGGGCGTCGGTCCCCATCACCTGGGTCATGAAGACCACCGCCAGATCCTCCTTGGGGTCGATCCAGAACGCGGTGGAGGCGGCGCCTCCCCAGAAATACTCGCCCACCGTGCCCGGAAGGCGGGTCTTGGCGACATTGAGATTCACCCCACACCCGATTGAAAACCCGATCCCGGCGTAGCCTGCCTCGCTGAACAGCCCGGGCGGCGCCATCTCCTCCAGCTCCTTGTTCTGCGGGAGGTGGTTCAGGCTGAAGAGCTCCACGGTCTTGGGGCTGAGGATCTGCACCCCATCCAGAGCGCCGCCATGCAGCATCATGCGGCAAAAGCGCATGTAGTCGTGAGCGGTCGATACCAGGCCGCCGCCGCCCGACTCCAGGCTTGGCGGCTCGGCGTACGTGCTTTTCTGCGCGTCATCTTGCAGTTTCAGCCCGCCGCCTTCCCTGGGCTGATAACAGGAAGTGAAGCGGTCGAGCTTTTCCGGCGGGCAATGGAAGTCAGTGTCCGTCATCCCAAGGGGTTGGAAGAGCCGCGTACGCAGGAACTCGCCAAAGCTGATCCCCGAAAGCTTTTGGACCAGGTAGCCCATGACATCGATCGACAGCGAATAGTTCCAGGCTGTCCCGGGAGAAAATTCCAGCGGCAAGGCGGCGAGCTGCTCGATCATTCCATCCAGACCGCCAGGGGTAGTGAACTCTCCCACGCGCGCCTTGCGGTAGGCGGCGTCCACGCTGGTGCGCATCATGAAGCCGTATGTCAGGCCCGAAGTGTGCGTCACGAGGTCGACCACCTTCATCGGCCGCAAGGGCCGCGTCGTGAGGAAGCTCGTCGGCGCGCCCGCCAGCAAGGCGGGAACGCCGCTGGCGTAGACCCCGAGCGCCTTCCAGGAGGGAATGTGCGTGTGGACGGCGTCATCGAGTCCGATCAGGCCCTCCTCGACCAGCATCATCAGCGCCACCGAGGTGATCGGCTTGGTCATCGAATAGATGCGGAAGATCGCGTCCTCGCGCATCGGCTTGTCGCGCTCGAGGTCCATGTGGCCGGAGATGCCGGTATGGACCGGTTCGCCCCGGCGGTAGACCATGGTCAGCAGGCCCGGAAGATCGCGACCGTCGACGTAACGGGACTTCATCACCCGATCCAGGCGATCCAGGCGCGCCGACGACAGGCCCACCGATTCTGGTTTCACCACTTGTCTGCATCCTCCTGGTTTGCGGTCAGCACGCGCTGGCGGTGGTCGGAGCGCCGGACGCCCCGCGCGACGCGCCGCTGGAGGATGCGATCGTATAGCGGCGAACCTCAGTCGGACAACTGGCGGCTCGGACTCAGCGGGCCGGTTTCGCAGCCCAGATCCCGCGCAGGAAGCGGAGCAGAGGATTCCCCTCGGGCGCCAATTCCCGGGGAGCAAGGAGTTCCAAGCCGGCGAAATTTTCGTCCCGCCACACCAGGCGCGCCTCATGGGTCAGGGCGAACCGGTGATCGATCAGCCAGAACCGGCGAGGCAACGCGGTCTGAGGCGGAAGCTCGATCTTGACACCGGTTTCCGACCAGTTTCGGACCGTGCATGGAACGCTGAGCATGTCATCGCCGTGGACGATCGTCGCTCCAAGATGTGTTTGGTGTCGCCGCGCGCCTCGCGCCTCTGCGTCGGATCCCGATTCTGCCGCAGGCGCGTCCATCCCGAAAGCTACGATTTCAACCGTTACGGGGTGCTTACTGGATCGATCCAATCATAGGATCGGAGAGCTCGCTCCCGCCGTCTTGCCTCGCCGGGGCATTGGGGACTAGCTGAGGGCCGCCGATTGCGCCGACAGCCCGCGGCTTCTTCCCGTTCCCGGCCCACCGAGAGTGCAAACCATGCCGATTTCGATGTTCCAGGCTTCTGTTCCCGTCTTGACCCGAGGCCTGCGAAGCCTCTCGGCGATTCTCGAAAAGGCCATGGCCTCCGCCGAGGCGCGGAAGATCGACCCGACAGTCCTGGTCGGGGCGCGTCTGTCGCCCGACATGTTCTCCTTGGGCCGGCAGGTGCAGATCGCCTCCGATACCGCCAAAGGCGCCGCGGCGCGCCTCGCCGCGGTCGAGGTTCCCAGCTGGCCGGATACCGAAACCAACTTCGCCGAGCTTCAAGCGCGGATAGCGAAAACCATCGACTATCTCGCGACGTTCAAGGCGGAACAGATGGACGGCGCCGAAGACCGCGCCATCACGCTGAAAACCGCCGAGGGCGATATCGCGGGCACGGGCCAGTCCTTCCTGCTGAACTTCGCCTTGCCCAACTTCTTTTTCCACCTGGCCACCGCCTACGGCATTCTGCGGCACAACGGAGTGGCGGTGGGCAAACGAGACTTTCTGGGCGCGCCCTGACCTTCATCGAAGGCCCCCGCCCTTGAGTTTTCCTCCGGCTCCGAACTCGGCGGTCCAGGATCTGCTTGCGGCCCGCCGCCACTTTCAGCAGGGCGAGCTGGCCTTGGCCGCGACCGCCGCGCGTCGGGCGGCGCTCGCCGATCCCAGCAACCGGGAGGCGCACGGAATCTGGGGGATCGCGGCGGTGGAAACCGGGGATTATGCCGGCGCGATCGATCCTTTGCGCATCGCGGCCCACCACGCGACCGCCGGTTCTCCGCGCTGGGCCCTTTTCAACAGCCAGCTTGCCCTGGCGCTGTGGAACATCGGCTATTGGCGGCAAGGCCTCGAACGACTTGAGCCGGTGGAGCAGTTGGCGTCTCCCGACCCCATGGTCCGAAATCGGATCGGCATCGCCCTAGTCGGCATGAACCTCGCCGAACGCGGCTTGCCGCACCTCGAGTTCGCGGCAGCCGCCAGCCCGAAGATGGTGGACCTCCTGTGCGATCTCGGTTGGGCCTTGATGTCGCTAGGCCGCCTGGGCGACGCCGAGGCGCGCTTCGACGAAGCGCTGGCGCTCAAGCCCGAGATGCCGCGGGCTCACCTGGCCGTGGCCGGGTTGCGGACATCCACAGCCGAGCGCAACCACTTGGACCGCCTGGCCGCCCTGCGCGCGAGCCCGAGTGTGAATCCCGCTGACCATGCGAGATTGGGCTACGCCATTTTCAAGGAACTGGATGACCTGGGCCGCTGTGATGAAGCGTGGCCGGTTCTGGAGGGGGCCAACGCGTTCATGGCAGCCCTCCCGCCGCCATGGTCGGCGGGCGACGACGACGACTTCACCAAGGCGCTGATCAAGCGGTTTCCGAGAAGTGCATTCTCCGTTCCGCAGCCGGCTCGCGAGACCGGGCGCATTCCCGTCTTCATCGTCGGGCTGCCGCGAACCGGCACCACTCTGGTGGAACGGATCCTCGCCGCCCACAGCCAGGTTCATGCGATGGGCGAATTGCCGCTCTTTCCCCGGTTGTTCCGCGAGGCCGCCGGCGCAGAGGGTCCGTGGCTCAGCGCCAGGGACGTCATGGCCACAAGGAGCGCCGACTGGCCGGCCCTCGGCGCGATCTATTCGGAAGAGTCCGCTTTTCTCACCGGCGGCGCGCGCTTCGCGATCGACAAGCTGCCGTTCAACAGCCTGCTGATCGGAGCCGTCAAACTTGCTCTGCCGAATGCGAGAATCATCCTCCTCCGCCGCGATCCGATGGACACCCTGTTCAGCGCCTATCGGACGCTCTTTCCGCAGGAGGGCGTGTGTCGCTGGTCCTACCGACTGGAAGATCTGGCGTCCCATTACCGCCATCACCATCGCTTGATGGGCCATTGGCGGACCTGTCTGCGCGAAGGTCTCATCGAGATCTCCTATGAGAAATTGGTCGCCGAGCCTGAGGCGCAGATTCGCGCCCTAGTGGCGGCCTGCGGTCTCGGGTTCGAGGAGGCCTGTCTTCGGCCGCATGAATCCACCGGCGCCGTGCTGACGGTGAGCAGCACCCAGGTGCGCTCGCCGATGACGGCCAGCCACGTGGGCGCCTGGCGACAGTACCAGACCGGACTGGAACCGCTTCGCGCGCGCCTGGACGCATTGGGATTGCTTGGTGCGGACTGAGATGACTCGTTGCGGCCGGTCCTCAGTCCGCAGGGCGGCCTTCCACGCCTCGCAGCGACCTCAGCCAGTTCACGCCGGCCACGATGTAGGCCCGGTCGCGGGCGAGGGGCGAGACGTGAGTGGCGCCGACGGCGTCGAGGATCCACGCCTGCCGCGCCCGCGTGGCCGGGGCCACTTCGGCCGCGCGCCAGGCTCTTGACGAAAAAAGATCGGGTCGCGTGGTCCCCACGATCACCACCGTGGGAACAGCGGCCGGCGAGCCGCCCAGCTCGCGGGCGGTGGAAAGGCCGGGGACGATCGCCCGATCCTCGTCGCGGGCCACGCGCAGGCTCGAGAGTCTGGTGAGGGCCTCTCGCTTGCGCCCCGCCGCCTCGCCCTGGAGGCCCTCGGCCGTCACGGCCATCGGTGCGACGATCGGCGCCAGGCCCAGATCGGCGGCGACCACCGCCAGCTCGGCGAGGTGGCGCTCATCGGCGAGGTAGCGCAGCAGGGCGGGGTCATCCAGATCATCGCTGGTGACGGCGTTGACGTAGACGAGCCCGGCCACCCGGCAAGGCCACCGGGCGGCGAAGGTCTCGATATAGAGCCCGCCGTTGGAATGGCCGACCAGGATCACCGACGAAGTCTCTCCCAGCGCATCCAGCAGGCCGGCGAGTTCGTCGGCGATGGCGATCGCGTCCTTCGCGCCGGCCCTGGGCGCCGAGCGGCCGACGCCGCCGCGGTCGTAGGCGCAGACCCGGCCGCCCCTTGCGAGATCGTCCAGAACGAGGTCCCAATCGGCGGAGGTTCCGAAGGCCCCCGACTCGAGGATCACCGTCGGCGAAGCGGAGCGCGCGCCCCGGCAGTCCACATAGAGGGGCGCGGGGCCGGCCGAGGGCGCCGGAGGCGTCGGGGCGGCCCACGCAGACCCGCAGGCGAGGCTCGCCGCGATGGCCAGGACGAGGCGTCGCGAGCTTGGCAAGGATTGACCTCCTCAGCGATCAGGCGTGGACCGCACCACCTGCGAGTGGCGAAATCGAGTCGGAAGGGCAGGCGTTCCTTCACCCAGGCTGGGGCGTGTCGTTCCGTGGCTCGTCGAGCACCGCGCACTTGTGGTCCATGAGTTCCTCGCCGGCCGCCACGTCGAACCGGGCCAGATCGGCGCGATCGCTCAGGAGCACGAAGCCCGGCCTTCCGTCCGCGAAGGTTTCGCCGATCACCACCAGAGTCTCGCGGCCCATGTCCGCCCGAGCCTTGGCGTCTCCCGTCGCGAGAATCTTGAAGGGATCGCGCGCCCCGAGATCCGCGCCCATCAGCCGCCTTGCGCGATAGCGATGGCCGGCAAGAGGCACATTGAGCCTCGACCATTGTCCGCCGATCCTGCGCTGGTTGGTTTGAAGGGCCTGGCGCACGTCGGCGCGCACGCAGTCGATGTGGATATGCAGCTGGTTCTGGCTGCGCGCGAAGCGTGAGTTGATCGCCAGGGCGATGTCCTCGCGCGGCATCTCCCGTCCAACGGGTTTTTCGAGGAACCTGCGGGCCTCCCACGCCGCCTGCCAATAGTTCACCGATCCAGGCGAAAGGAGCCTGGGGCTGTCGATGCCGCTGATCCTGGCCGTGGGAACAAGAAGGTGCTGGGTCGGCCCGCGCAAATCCTTGAGCACCGCATAGCCGCGCGTCAGATCAACGGCGGTGCATGGCGCAGGGGCTCCGGTGAGCTTCATGTCGGTGACGCAAAGATCATGCACGACCCGCCACAGCGCGTCCGGGTCGGCGGCTCGCGCCTCCGAAGCTGCGATGAACGCGATGGCGGCCACGGCGGTGGCCACCGCCGCCGAGCGGACAATAGCCGTGGCGGCGGCTCGCTCTCGAACAGCCTTCGGGTTGTGCATCGAGGCGACCCACCCTGCGCGCGAGCGCCTGTCAAGCCGGGCGTCGCGGCCTTCAGATGATCTCGAAATAACGCTCGAGCTCCCAGCTGGTGACGGCGCGGCGGAACTGGCGCTCCTCCCAAACGCGGGTAGCGGCGAAATGATCGACGAATTCGCGGCCGAAGAGGGTGACCGCCGCGGCCGATCCTTTCAGCCGCTCCGCCGCCTCGCCTAGGGTGGCCGCAAACGCCAAGTCGTCGGAAGGGCTTTGGGCGTAGGCGTCGCCGCTCACCGGGGCGGTGGGTTCGATCCGGTTCTCGATCCCCCACAGGCCCGAACCCAGGGCGGCGGAGAGCGCGATGTAGGGGTTGATGTCCGCGGCGCCGACCCGGTGCTCAACTCGCTGGCTCTTTGGACCGCCGCCGACCACCCGGAGCGCTGTGGTACGGTTCTCGATCCCCCAGCTGGCGCTGGTCGGCGCCCAGAAACCGGGCGTCAGGCGGGTGAAACTGTTGACCGTGCCGGCGATCATGGCCAGCAGCTCGGGCATGAGCCGCTGCTGTCCGCCGACGAACCAGCGCATGGTCTGCGACATCGCGTGCGGCGTGTCCTCTTGATGGAACACGGGCTCGCCCGCGAGACCGGCGAGCGAGATGTGGATGTGGCCTGACTGGCCCGGCCAGTTCGGCGACCACTTGGCCATGAAGGTCGCCATGAGCCCGCGCCGCTGGAAGAGGATCTTGGTGAAGGTCTTGAAAAGCGCTGCCCGGTCGGCCGCCTCGAGGGCGCCGTCGGCCTGGAGGGCGGCCTCGAGAACCCCGGCGCCGGTCTCGGTGTGCAGCCCCTCCAGCGGCATGCGCATCGTTTCGCAAAGCTCCAACAACTCATGGTAGAGCTCGGCGTGAACGGAGCTGCGCAACACCGAATATCCGAAGGCGCCGGGGGTGATGGTCTGGAGGTTGCGGTAACCCTTCTCGCGGATGCTCCGCGGCGTTTCGTCGAAGACGAAGAACTCGAACTCGAACCCGGCCTTGGCCGAAAAGCCGAGCGCCTCGGCCCGGGCCAGCACCCGGCGCAGCAGGCCGCGCGGGCAGATCGCCTCCGCCCGGCCGGCGAATTCACCCAGCAGGAAGAGGGTCTTGTCCTCGAACGGGATCGGCCGCGCGCTACCGGGCAGCAGGCGGACCTCGACGTCCGGATAGGCGGTGTGCCAGCCGGTGTATGTCAGGTTGTCGAGCAGCCGGTCGTCAAGGTCCCAGCCTAGCACCACGTCGCAGAAACCAAATCCGCCCTTCAGCGAGGAGATCAGCTTGTCGCGGTGCATGTACTTGCCGCGCAGCACCCCGTCGATGTCGGTGACCCCGACCTTGAACGCCTTGAAGGCGTCGGAGCGGACGAGCCCGATCAGCGTTTCGGGGGTAAGGTCGGCAAGCCCGTCAGCCATCGGCATGGTCCATTCAAGGGGCCGTTGTCGAAGAAATATCACCCGCCAGCGCTCTTTGCAGAATGGCCGCGTAGTCGGCTTCGGTGAAGACTGTCGGGTTGGAAGCCGCCGAGGGGTCCTCGGTCGCCATCCGCGCGATGCGGCCGACATCGTCCGCCGGCGTCCCGATCTCGGCGAGGCTGGCGGGAATCCCGATCTGGCGGCGCAGGGCGAGAACCCAGGCCAGGAGGTCGCCCGCCTCGCCGCCCAGCCCCAGGCAGCGGGCCAGCCACGCCGCTTCGCCCTCGATCGCCGGCATGTTGGCCGCCAGCACATAGGGCATCAGGATCGCGTTCAGCAGGCCATGGTGCGCGCCGTAGAGCGCCCCGAGCGGGTGGGCCAGGGCGTGCATCGCGCCCAGCCCACGCTGGAACGCCGTCGCTCCGGCCTGCGCCGCGGCGAGCATGTTTGACCGGGCGGCGATGTCGGCGCCGTCGCGCACCGCCGCGGGCAGCCACTCCTTGACCAGCCGCGTCCCCTCCACGGCGATCCCGCGCGCCAGGGGATGATAGCCCGGGGCGAAGAAGGCCTCGAGGTTGTGCGAGAGGGCGTCCATACCGACCGCCGCGGTCAAGTCCGCCGGCAGGCCGACCGTGAGGGCGGGATCGGCGATGACGATCCTGGGCAGCATCAGGGGATGGAAGATGATCCGCTTCACCCTCGCCGGCGCGTCGCGGATCACGCTGGCGCGGCCAACCTCCGAGCCGGTCCCCGCCGTGGTGGGGATGGCGACCACCGGCAGGATCCTGGACGGATCGGCCAGCTTGAAGTTCTCGCCGATGTCCTCGAAGGCCCACAGTGGCCGGTCCTGGTGGGTGGCGAACGCCACCGCCTTGCCCGCGTCCAGCGAACTGCCGCCACCCAGGGCGATCACCCCATCCGCGCCGTGGGCGATAAGGGATGCGCCGCCGGCCGCCACATCCTCGCCGGTCGGATCGCCGGCGATGTCGCTGAAAAGGGCGATCTCGAGCCCCGCCTCGCGGACGGCGGCGAGCGCCTTGGCGACCATGGGATTGGCGGCCAGTCCGCGGTCGGTGATGAGCAGCGGGCGGGCGATCCCTGCCGCGTGGCAGGCGTCGGCGAGCTCGCCGATCCGGCCGGCGCCGAACCGGATACGGGTCGGAAAATTCCAGTCGCCGGTAAACGTGGTCACGCGTCAGAACCTTCCGGTTCGTCGGCCGGACCGCTCATGACCCAAGCCGCTCCACGGCGGCGGCGCATCACCGCATAGTAGACGATCGCCAGCGCCACCATGGCGAGAGTTGCGATCAGGCTGGGTCGTCCGACATCGCGATCGAGCCAGTCCGTGTAAAGAACATAGCCGAGCGTCGCGAGCACCAATGTCGGCGCCAAGGGGTGCAGTGGCATTTTCCAGGCGGCGTGCGCGGTGGAGCCGGTCCGCCGGCCAGCGATCGCGCCCAGGCACAGCAGGGCGTACATCACGACCACCCCGGCGCCGTTCATCACCAGCAGCAAGTGGAAGGGAATGAAGCACGCCGCGATCGCGGTGAACCCGGCTAGCAGGGTCGCGACCCACGGAGAATGGAAACTCCCATGGACTCGGACCAAGGCCCTGTTGGCCGCCCCGCTCCACATCCGATCCCTACCGCTCGAATAGAAGAACCGGGCGTTTACCAGGACGATCGCGATCACCGCATTGGCGATCGCCAGGGCGACGCCCAGGCCGATGACGGTGGCAAGGGCGCGCCCGCCGCTCTCGCGAACGAAATCGCTGAACGGGTTTTGCGAAGCGAGAAGGCCCTTGAGGTCCGGCGCGCCGAGCAACACCGCCGTCACCGGCACGAACTCGAACGCCACGGTCAGCGCCAGGGCGAAGAGGATCGTGCGGGCCACCCGCCGCGGCGCCCCGTGCATCTCCTCGCTGAAATAGACCGCCGCGCCAAAGCCGTTGTAGGCGAAGATCGCCACCGTGGTCGCCAGCCCGATCATCGCCGCCGGCGCGGCCTTGAGGACGCCCGCGCTCAACACCACCGGTCGACCGATCACTTCGGCGAGGGAGCGGTGCGGGTGGGCGAAGCCGAGCGCGGCCAGGACGATCAGGGCGGCGACTTCGATCAGCAGAAATGCGCCGGTCACCCAGGCGTTGGTGCGGATGTTGAGGATGCCCAGCCCCATCGCCGCGACGATGATGCCGATCGCGATCGGCAGCGGCTGGGCTGCGGGCCACACCGCAGAAACATAGGCGCTGGCCCCTAGCGAGAGGACCGCGGGGGCAAGCGTCGAGCCGATGGTGTTCATGCCCATGAACACGAAACCGACAGAGGGCCCCAGGGTGCGGCCGAGGATCGCGTATTCGCCGCCGGCGAGCGGCCAGGCCGACGACAGTTCCGCATAAACGAAGGCCATCGCCAGCGCGACCAGAGCCGCAACGCCGAGGCTGAGGAACGCGCCGGTTCCCGCCTGCTGGATGATCCCGGGGATGATCACGAAGACCGAGGAGGCGGGGGTCACCGCCGAGAGGGTCAGGAGCAGCGCGCCGGTGACCTTCATGCTGCGGGTGAGCGGGCGGGCCGGCGTCGCGGCAGTCACGGTCACCAGACGCCGCCCCCACTACAGGCGGCAGATCCGCCGCACGCCAAGACCTGAAGTGATCGTAGCCAGCTTCGTCGGACGCCGCCAGCTAGCGGGGCCTCGGCCCTCCGATTGCCTCCCCACCCTCCTCGGCGACGAGGCTGGCCGCCGGTTTTTTCTGGCGCGCGCCGCGCTCGACGATACAACCGGTTTTCGCGGGAGGGATGGTCATGGCTGACGGCGCGGTGGGCGGGTTCACGCGCGACAGGTTCGCGGGCGTTCGCGACGCCTTCGCCGCGAACCTCGCCAGCGGGGCCGACGTCGGGGCCTGCTTCGCCGCCACTCTCGAGGGCGAAACGGTGGTCGACCTCTGGGGCGGCTGGGCCGACGAGGCGCGCACCCGCCGCTGGGAGACGGACACGATCGTCAACGTCTATTCCACCACCAAGACCATGACCGCACTTTGCGCACTGATCCTCGCCGATCGCGGCGAGCTCGATTTTGCCGCCCCGGTGGCGCGCTACTGGCCGCAGTTCGCGGCCAACAGCAAGGCTGGCGTCAAGGTCAGCCATTTGATGAGCCACGCCGCCGGCCTTTCTGGCTGGAAGGAACCGATCGCCAGGGAAGACCTCTATGACTGGGAGAAGGTCACCACCCTCCTGGCAGCCCAGGCGCCCTATTGGGAGCCGGGGACCGCTCCGGGCTACCACGCCCTCACCCAGGGCTATCTGGTCGGCGAGGTCATCCGGCGGATCACCGGCCGCTCGGTGGGAACCTTTTTCCGCGAAGAGATCGCCGAGCCGCTCGGCGCCGACTTCCACATCGGCCTGCCGGCGTCCGAGGACCACCGCGTCGCCGAGCTGATCCCGCCGCCTGCCGGCGGGGCGATCGGCGACGGGGTTCAGACCCCCCTCATGGCCAACATGTCGAACAATCCCGCCATCGATCCCAGTGACACCCGCACCCGGGCCTGGCGGGCGGCGGAGATCCCCGCCGCCGGCGGCCACGGCAACGCCCGCTCGATCGCCCAGATCCACGCCATCCTCGCCAATGGCGGCGTCGCCAAGGGCAAACGGTTCCTGTCGGAAGCCGGCTGCCGCAAGGCGCTGGAGCCGCAGATCGAGGGGCTCGACCTGATCCTCGCCATGCCGGCCCGCTACGGCATGGGCTTTGGCCTGCCCGGCGAGGCCGTTCCCCTGCCCAACCCCAACACCATCTACTGGGGCGGCTATGGCGGCTCCCTGGTCATCATCGACTTCGACGCGCGCACCACCTTCGCCTACGCCATGAACAAGATGGCCCCGACGACCACCGGCGACATGCGCGCCATGGGCCTGGCGATGACGATGTGGCAGGCCCTGGCGAGCGGGTGATGATCGCGCGCGCGCTGATCCTCGGCTTGCTGCTCTCAACCGGCGCGGCGCGGGCGGCGCCGACGACCGAGCACTGGCGCGTCCAGGGCCTCGAGGGACCGGCGCAGATCGTCGTCGACCGCTGGGGCGTGCCGCACATCTTCGCCGCCGACGAGCGCGACGCCTTTTTCCTCCAGGGCTACAACGCCGCGCGCGACCGGCTGTGGCAGATCGATCTCTGGCGCAAGCGCGGCCTGGGCCTGCTTTCGGCCAGCTTCGGCGCCGCCTACGTCGAAGAGGATCGCGCCGCGCGCCTGCTGCTGTACCGAGGAGACATGGCCGCGGAATGGGCGTCCTACGCTCCCGGCGCCAAGGCGATTGTCGAGGCGTTCACCGGCGGGATAAACGCCTACGTGGCCGAGACGCGGGAAGGGACAAAGCCCCTTCCAGTGGAGTTCTCCCTCACCGCCTCGCGGCCCGATTTCTGGCGACCGGAGGATGTCGTGCGGATTCGCAGCCACGCCCTGGTCGGCAACCTGACCTCCGAGGTCGCCAGGGCGCAGGTCGCCTGCGCCGCCGGCCTTCCCGCCGACGCCCTGCGCCGCAAGCTCGAGCCGCCACACACGCCGATCGTTCCCCAGGGTCTGGATCCCTGCGTCGTCACCCCGGAGGTTCTGAAGGACTACATCCTGGGCGTGCAGCCGGTCGGCTTCACCGCGGCGAGCGGCAAGGTCGCGGCGATCGGCCCGGCGAGGTTCACCGATGCGATGGCCGGCGAAGGCTCCAACAACTGGGTCGTCGCGGCCTCGCGAACCATCACCGGCCGGCCGATCCTCGCCAACGATCCGCACCGCCTGCTCGGCGTGCCCTCGCTGCGCTACATCGTCCACTTGAACGCTCCGGGCCTCGATCTCATCGGCGCCGGCGAGCCGGCCCTGCCCGGCGTCGTTCTCGGCCACAACGCCGCAGCCGCCTTCGGCCTCACCATCTTCGCCATCGATCAGGAGGATCTCTACGTCTATGCCCTCGATCCCGCCGACCCGAACCGCTACCGCTACGGCCCCGGCTGGGAGACGATGAGGCTGGTGCAGGAGGCCATCGAGGTGAAGGGCGAGGCCCCCCGCGAGGTCGTGCTGCGGTTCACCCGCCATGGGCCGGTGATCGACTGGGATCCCGCGCACGGCCGCGCCTTCGCCCTGCGCACGGTGTGGGGCGCGCCGGGCGCCTCTGGCTACTTCCAGGCCACCTGGCTCACCCACGCGAAGAGCTGGAACGATTTTCTCGCAGCCCACGACCATTGGGGAGCGCCGCCGCTCAATCTCGTCTTCGCCAACAGCGCCGGCGACGTCGGCTGGGCCGCCTCGGGCCTCACCCCGGTGCGCCCCAACTGGGATGGGCTGTTGCCGGTCCCCGGCGATGGCCGCTACGAGTGGCGGGGATTCCTCGAGGGCGAGGATCTCCCGGTCAGCCGCGATCCGGCGAAGGGCTGGTTCGCCACCGCCAACGAGATGAACCTGCCGGACGGATACCCCGACGAGGCGCGCAAGGTCTCCTTCGAATGGGCCGACCGCTCGCGCATCGACCGGATCGAGGCGGTGCTGGGCGCCAATTCCCAGGTCAGCCTCGCCGACTCCACGGCCCTGCAGACCGACGCCACGAGCACGATCTCGCGTCGCCTGACCTCGCTGATCGCGCCGCTTTCCTCGCCGAACCCGCGTCTGGCCCAGGCGCTCGCCCTGCTCAAGGTCTGGGACCATGTCGAGCGGACCGACAGCGCCGCGGCGGCGATCTACGAGGTGTGGGCCGTCAAGCACCTCGGGCCGGCGGTGGTCCGCCAGGCCGAGCCGCGGGCGGCCAAGGTGATCGGCCTTGGCAACCTGGACGCCTCGCTCACCTGGCTCGAGCACGCCGAAGGCGTGCGCGACGAGATCCTGCTCGCCAGCCTCGGCGAGGCGCTGGACGAGCTCACCGCTCGCCTGGGCCCGGACATGGCGAGCTGGACCTGGGGCCGGCTGCATCACGCGATCTTCACTCCCGCCGTCGCGCCCCTCGCCGATCCTGCGCTGCGCGCGGCAATGACGGTCGGCCCGGCGCCCCTTCCCGGCGGCGCCTCGACGCCCAAGGCCGCCACCTGGGCGCCAGCCGACTTCAACACCATCAGCGGCGCCTCGGTGCGGATGGTCGTCGATGTCGGCGCGTGGGACAATTCGCTGATCATCAACACTCCCGGCCAGTCCGGCGATCCGCAAAGCCCCCACTACCGCGACCTCTTCCCGCTCTGGGCCACGGGCCGCTACATCCCCATGCTCTTTTCACGCCCGGCGATCGACGCCGCCGCCGAAAGGGTGATCGAACTGACGCCAAGCAGTTGAAGGGCTCGAGCGCCTCTTCGAATCCCACGACTTGGAAGTCGGGCGAGGGAGGGAAAGCAAAAGCGCCGTCGCCGAATCGGCCATGGTCGTCGCGCCTCGCCTACACCACGCGCGGTCGCCCCGGTTGCCCGAGCTCACATTCCAAAGCCGCGCGATCCCAGCCGGCGGCGTCGGCGGCGGCGGCGTAGGTGGAGGAAAGAAACGCCATCACCGCGGCGTCGGGATCGCTGGCGGCGCGCACCGCCTCGTAGGACAGCACAAATTCGCCAAGGCCGGGATCGTAACGCGCCTCCGGCGGCGAGACGCCGGCGGTCCGGTAGCCGGGCGGCTCTGGCCAGGCATAGGAATAGAAGGCTGCGTCCTGCTCGCCAGGCCCGCCCGGCCAGAAGCCGGCGCTGCTCACCTCGTGCGAATAGGCTTCCCTCGTCACCGAATCGGGCAAGTGGGGCACGCCGCCGGGATGGCGCGGCGCGCGGCGCCCCGAAAACCTGGTGACCGCGAGATCGAAACTGCCCCAGAAGAAATGCACCGGACTGGCCTTGCCCAGAAAGCCGGTGCGAAAGCTCTTCAGCACCCTGTCCGCCTGCAATAGCACCCGCCAGAAGCGCGTGGCCCAGACCGGATCGTAGGCGCGCGGCGCGCGGTCCTTCTCGAACGGCACGGCCAGGGCCATCTCGTTCGGAGCGTCGTGGATCCTGACCGGCGCGCCGACCGCCGCGAGCATCGCCATCACCTTGGCGTGGAATTCCGCCACCGGCATGGGCGCGAGGGCGAGCGCCGCGCCCGGCCCGTCGGTGCGCACCCTCAGCGACTGGTCGATGAAGTCGAGCTCGAGGTCGAAGGCGCGCCTCCCGTGCGGGATGGGCCCGCTCGTCAGCCCCCGCGGCGTCAGATAGAGCGGCGTCTGCCAGGAATGGTTGAGCCAGGGCGTTTGCGCCAGACGCACCTTGCCGAGGATCTGCATCCACAGGTGCAGGGTCGTGCAGGTGTCCGCCCACCGCCCATAGGGAAGTGCCGGCCAGGTCTCCAGGGCAGGGAGATGACGGTCAGGCGCCAAGACGCCTCCCTTCCCTATGCCTGTGCCAACGCCGCCGCGGCTTCGGGGTCGACCGTTGGGGCGAGAATCCGCCCAAAGAGGCCGCGGAAGACGAAGAGGGCGACGGCCGCGCCCAGGACCAGGGCGGCGTGCAGAGCCCAGAACCGCACCGCTCCCATCGGTTCCAGAAGGCCGCCCAACCAGCCCACCAGCATGTTTCCAGCGAAGATGTTCAGATAGTAGATTCCGATCATCAGCCCGAGAATCGCCCTGGGCCCGGCGCGCGAGAACAGAGCCAGGCCGACCGGGAAGATGTTGGCGAAGCCGATGTTGTTGACGATGTGAAACGCCAGCCCCCAGGCGAGGCCGACCTTGCGGCCGCTGGCAGCCTCCGAGACCGCAGCAAGAGTGAGGGCGAGCGGCGCGAGGCCGGCGATCAGGGTCCCTATGGCGAGCTTGGTGATCTCCTGCGGCTCGCGGCGCAGCCTCGCCCACCACCGCCAGAAGGCCAGAGAGGCGATGATCGTCGCCGAACCGATGAACGCGTCCAGCGACAGCAGCCAGGTGACCGGCATGGTCTGGCCGAAGAACACCAGATCGTAGTTCTTCTCACCCCACACCAGATAGGCGTTGAAGATCTCCTGGTTACCGACCCCCGCGAGGGCGAGCACCGGCAACAGGGCGACGAGCACGGCGATGGTCTTGCCTTCCCCGCGGGCCAGCTTCGGCCGGACGATCCGCGCCTCGCCGCGGACCTGCCTTGCCCGCTCCGGCGGCAGCCACCGCCGGCCGGCCAGATAGACGCTGAGCCCGATCAGCATCCCCACGCCCGCCGCGCCGAATCCCCAGTGCCAGGCGACCCTCTGGCCCAGGGTGCCGCAGACGAGCGGCGAGACGATCACCGCGACGTTCACCCCCAGCAGGAAGACCTGGAAGGCGTCGGCGCGGCGAAGATCGCCGGGCGCATAGAGCTCGCCGACCTGGCTGGCGATATTGCCCTTGAAGCAACCCACCCCGATCAGCAGGCACGAAAGGGCGATCAGGAACGAGAATTCGAACGCCATCAGGAAGTGGCCGATCGCCATCAGGATCGCGCCCAGGGTGACGGTGCGCGTGCGCCCCAGCCACCGGTCGGCGACGAACCCGCCGGCCAGCGGAGTCAGATAAACGCAACCGGCGTAGAGGCCGAAGATCACCGAGGCGAGCGCCGCGGTGGAGAGATGCCCGTACACCCCCTCGATGCCGGCGCGGAACGCGGCGAAGCCGGCGACGCGCTCGACATGCCCCGGCAGGAGCAGCTGCTGGCCCATGTAGAGCACCAGCAGCGCCTGCATCCCGTAATAGGAAAACCGCTCCCACGCCTCGGCGAAGACCAGGAAGCCCAGCCCCACTGGATGACCGAAGAAGCCGTTCGTCCGCGGCGCTCCCATCGCCGCCGCCGCCATCGCCATCGCGCCCGCCTCGCCTCTCCGAAGACCCTCCACCGCCTGATCGCAGTTTGCCGCCCCCCGGGCAATCGCGTGCGGCTTCTGGCAGGTTTTGGCAGGTTTTGGCAGGTTCCTGGCAGGTTCCTGGCAGGTCGACGGCAGGCGACTGGCAGGTGCGTGGGGCCGTCGACAAAGGCCAATCCCTTGTTTCTTAAGACTTTCCGTCATCGAGATTGCGACCGATGGCGCTCCCTGACCCGCTCGCCCACCGCTTCGTTCGTCGGTTGGCTGGCCCTGCTCGCAGCAGTGACGTTTTTACAATGTGATTTTGCATAATCGGCATAGACTTTGCGGCAGAGCGCCACGATCCACCCTGCCAAGGACGCAAGAATCATCGCATATTGCAATATCCTGGCGCGGGTGTCAAGCTGTTCGGCGGCGAATAGAATGCACCCGTTGCAGGTGGGGTCATGCACGGTCGGGCTACGGAGTAGCCGGCGCCCGCCAGCGGACGAGAGAGGCTTGACGTCGAGCGAATGCTGAACTAAGTCTACTGGACTAAGTTCTCCATGAGATGCGCTATGCGCACGATCAACATTCACGAGGCGAAGACCGGCCTGTCGCGCCTGGTCGACCAGGCGGCCAAGGGAGAGCCCTTCGTCATCGCCAAGGCCGGCAAGCCCATGGTCAAGGTCATGGCGCTCGGCGCCCCGGAATCCGCGCGGATGAAGCGGCGCGGTTTCATGGCCGGCGAGATCGAGGTCCCGGACGATTTCGACGCGATGGGTGGGTCGCAAATCGAAAGGCTGTTCGCCGCGGGCGAATGAAGCTGCTGTTCGACACCCAGTTGCTGCTCCTCGCCGCCGGGTCGGACGGAACTTCGAAGACCCGGCTCTCGGCGCAGGCGGTCGCGCTGATCGACGATCCGGCCAATGAGCTCGTCTTCAGCGCAGCCAGCATCTGGGAGGTGGCGATCAAGCACGGCCTCGGCCGCGCGGATTTCAAGGCGGACCCGCGTCTGCTGCGCCGCGGCCTGCTGGACAATGGCTATGTCGAACTGCCCATCGCAAGCGCCCATGCCGTGGCCGTCGTCGGACTGCCGGACCGTCACAAGGACCCCTTCGACCGGATCCTCCTCGCCCAGGCGCTGGTGGAGGGCATCACCTTGGTGACCTCCGACGCCGTTCTCGCCGGCTACGCAGGGCCGATCCGCAGGGTGTAGGCGCGCTAGTCTTCCTTGATCCCCACCATCACGGCGTTGGGAGTGCCGCAGGCGACTTTGCGGCCGTCCTGGCTGTTGCGGCAGATCATCGTGGCGTGCCTGACGGGCGCCGCCGGGGTCGGATTCGCCGCAGCGGCGCTGGCCTGGGCCGCGGCCGCTTCGCGCGGGTGTGAATCGGGGGCGGGGGCGCAGGCCCCAAGGCCGCCGAGAGCCAGGGTCATGGCGATTGCGCCGGCGGGTCGTGTCATGGCTTCACCGCCCCAGCTCCGGCGGGCCCTGCGGCTGATCAGCCGGCCGCGGCCTTTTTCGGCTCCGCCCGCCCGGTGGGCGCGGGATGGCGCCACGGCTCGCCGCGACCGCATGCCGCCGCGTACTGCGCCGCGGCGAAATCCCAATCGGGCAGGGCGTCGAACCAGGCTTCCAGGAAGCCTTTCCGCTCGTTCTGATGGTCGAGGTAATAGGCGTGTTCCCAGAGATCGCAGACCAGCAGGGGGGTGATCATCGCATGGGTCAGGGTGTCATCGGCGTCGTGCGTAGAGCGGACCTTCAGGGCCCCGCCAGGCTCGGCGGCGAGCCAAACCCAGCCGGAGCCGAAATGGCCGACGCCCTCGGCCACCAGGGCCTTTTTCAGGCCGGCCAGATCGCCGAAGGCCGCCTCGATCGCCGAGGCGAGTTCGCCGCTCGGCCGGCCGCGACGGGGCGACATCGCCACCCAGAAAAAGCTGTGGTTCCAGGCCTGGGCGGCGTTGTCGAACAGCTTCATCGCGCCGGATTCCGCCGCGTCGAGGATGACCTCCTCCAGGCTCGCCGGCGAGCTTCCCGCCGTCTCCAGCAGTTCGTTCAGCTTCTCGACATAGGCGGCGTGGTGCTTGTCGTGATGGAAGTGCAGGGTGCGCTCGGACATCACCGGCGCCAGGGCGTCATAGGCGTAGGGCAAGCGCGGCAGGGCGAACATGGGCGTGACTCCTCGGGCTGAATGGATAACCCGCCGCCAGCCGCTTGGTTCACGCCGCCCGGCCGAGTCGCCCGCGAGACGGGAGTTTGTCAGGCATAACGGAGCTCTGAGATGAGGTTGACGGTATCGAGGAATAGCGGCCCCCGACTGGGGATGACCGTCCTGGCAGCTGCGATGGCCGCTTCCACGGCCGCTCGCGCCGCCTGTCCAGGCGAGACCCAGATGGAGATGAACGCGTGTGCCGCCGCGACCCTCAAAGCGGCGGATGCCAAGCTCGCCGTCGCCTACGCCAAGCTCGATCCGACCCCGCAGCGCCAGGCCGCCGAACTCGCGTGGATCGCCTATCGCGACGCCGAATGCCGGTACGAGGCGTCGGTCTATCAGGGCGGTTCGATCCAACCGATGGTCCTGGCCAACTGCATGGCCGAAAGGGCGAAGGCGCGAACCGCCGAACTCACCGCCCTGGCGGCGCAGGAACCCTTTCAACGTCGACGCTGAGACCTGCGCCCACGCCAGGTTCGCGAGGTTTGACATCGCCGGGGATTCTCGGCCATGGTTCTTGCGGACCGGCCTTCGAGGATCGACGCGATGTGTGGGGATATTTCTTAGCGGCGCCGCCGCATCGCCCGCCCGGCCGCCCATAGGCCGCGCTCCTCCTCACTCCTGATTTCCACCGGTCAATTTCCATGGCCTTCCTGCGCAACAGCGCGGTCAATCGCGTCAATCTGCATTACGCCGTCCAGGCCCTCGCGCAGAGCGGCGGGGGCGTCTTCTTCATGGTCTTCCTGCTGCGCGCCGGCCTTTCCGTCCCGGCCGCCCTCAGCGCGATGGCGGCGATCATCGCCGCGCGCTTCATGCTGCGTCCGGCGATCCTGCCGCTCGCCAGGCGGTGGGGGCTCAAGCCGCTGCTGGTCGCCGGATGCCTGATCGTCTCCCTGCAGTATCCGTTGCTCTCCCAGGTCCATGGGCTCGGCGCCGGCCTGGCGACGCTGTGCATCACCGCCTCGATCGGCGATGTCTTCTACTGGCCGTCGTACAACGCCTATTTCGCCGCCATCGGTGACACCGAGCATCGCGGTCACCAGATCGGCGCGCGCGAGGCTCTGGTCTCGGTGGCGGGAATCCTCGCCCCGCTCGCCGGCGCCTGGGCTCTGGTGAACCTCGGACCTGGCCCGATGTTCGCCGCGGTGGGCGCCATCCAGGCCCTGGCCGCCCTTCCGCTGCTCGGCGCGCCCAATGTCGCCGTCAAGGCGGCCGCGCCCGGCGCCTTTCGGGCCGCGCGTCTGAGCGTGATCCTCAACGCCTGCGATGGATTTTTCGACGCCTTCTTCGTCTTCGTCTGGCAGATCGCCCTCTTCGTCTCTCTGGGCGAGAGCTTCGGCGCCTATGGCGGCGCCATGGCGCTGGCGGCGCTGACCGGGGCGGCGAGCGGCCTGCTGCTGGGCCGCCACATCGACGCCGGCCATGGCGCGCGGGCGGTCGTCGTTTCCTACATCGTGCTGACGGCGATCGTGCTGGTGCGCGCGGTGAGCGTGGGTTCGCCATGGCTGGCGGTCGCCGCCAACGCCCTGGGGGCGCTGCTCGCCACCCTGCTGCTACCGGTGATGACCGCGAACTCCAACATGGCCAAGGCCTCGCCCTGCCCGATGCGCTTCCACATCGCCACCGAGGGCGGGTGGGACGTGGGCTGCTTTTCCGGCTGCCTCACCGCGGCGGCGCTCTCGGCGGCCGGGGTCTCGCTCGCGGCCACGATCCTGCTGGCGCTTCCCCCGCTCGCACTCGCCGCGCCGCTCCTGCGCCGCTACTACGCCAGCGGCCCTGGCGCGCCCATCGCCGCCGCACTCTGAGGCGTTTCGATGAGCCGCTCCTGCCCGCGGGTGATCGGATCGCCGCTCGAGACTCCTACTCCGCCACCGCCTCGCCCGAACCGCCGAATTCGGCGGGGAAGTCCTTCAGCTTGGGCAGGCCGTCGCGCATCGGAAGCACGGTCTCCGCATAGTTCACGTGCACCGCGGGCGAGAACCGCAACGTCGGCAGGGTCGCGGCGTAGACGTCGACCAGGCCCAAGGTCGGGTGGTTCGTCATCAGGTGGCCGCCGCATTTGGCGCAGTACCGCCTTTGACTGAGCGCCGTCTTCTCGAAGGTGGCGAGGTGCTCGGCGCCGGCGGTGACCTTCACCGCCTGCGGCTTCCACAGGCTGAAGGCGTTGACCGGCCCGCCCGACCACGACCGGCAGGAGGCGCAGTGACAGTAGCCCATCGCGTCCGGCTCGCCGGTCGCCTCCAACTGCACCGCGCCGCAGAAGCATTGCCCTTTGTGCGCCATGAGGGTCCCCCTTTTCCGCGCGCCCGACCGACCTGGAGCCGGATCCGGCCCATCGAAGAAAGCATCTCTTTGGAGGGCGTTGTCAAAACAGCTCGGGACGGCCAGCCTGGGCGCCACGCGCCGCAAGCGGGCTGGCGCCCGCGCAGAGACCCTCTCCGTAAAGGCAGAGGAAGGGGCCCGCCGATCCGGCGAAACCCGGACCGGTGGCGTGGTGAGCGGTTACGGCGCCCGCGGCCGGCGGGCCAGAGCCTGGCTCCGCCCGCCGCGAGGGCCTGTTCCGGCCTCATCGAGGTGAAGCCATGCGGCCAGGGCCGCGAGTTTCTGATCCTCGCTCCACGGCGGGCCGAGCACCGCGCCCATCTGTTTGAGGCGCGCCGCCAGCGACGGCTCGTCGATGCGCAGCAGCTTGCCGACCAGGGCCGGAAGATCGCGCTCGACCGCTCGCCGAACCTCCAGCCCCCGGACCTCGCACGCCGCGGCGACGACATCGCGATAGAAGGCGCCTTCCGCGGCGTGGATGCGGGAATGCGCGCCGAGGATATCCTCGAGCTTTTCCGGAAGCTTCGCGGACCCGAGCGGAACCACGGCGATGCGGACCAGGACCCCGGCCCCTTGCAGGGCGGCGAGCAAGTTTCCAATGGCGTGCGCGGCCTTGGCCTGGGCCAGCGCGCGAGCCTTGTCGATCACCGACGCGGCCTTGGCCGCCGCGGCCTCGGCGGCGCGATGATAGGCGAACCGTTCGGCGCCGACCGCGAACTCGATCCGCCGCCGCTCGATGACCCGCGGCCCCCGCGGCCCGCCGGCCAGCGCGACCGCCGCGGTCCAATAGGTGTGGGGCCGCAATCCCAGGGTGGCAAACGATTCCACGCTCCGCATCATATCCCCGCTGGCGATTCAGGCGATAAGGTTCTATTTATAAAGGAACGGTCGTTTATAATCAAACATGGCCCGCCAAAAGACGATCAGCGACGAAGCCGTGCTCGACGCCGCGATGGGCGTGATGTTCGCCAAGGGTCCCTCCGACTTCACCCTGGCCGACATCGCGCAGGCGGCCGGCATCGCCCCGGCCACCCTTGTCCAGCGCTTCGGCGACAAGCGCCGCCTGATCCTCGCCACCCTCGCCCGCGACAACGAAATGTTCGCGCGCATCCTCGCCGAGCTGCCAATAAACCACGGCGCCGCCGCGGTCATCGCCGTACTGCGCCTGCTGACCCCGGACATCGACGACGCGGGCGTCTTTTCCGACCAGCTGCTGTGGCTGCGCCAGGATATGCGCGATCCCGATCTCAACCGCCTCGCCCGCGAACGCTTCGAAAAACTGCGGGAGGCAATCGCCCCTCGCCTGCCGCCGCTCGCCATCGCGCCGGCGAAGGCCGCGCTGCTGGTCGAGGCGCAATGGCAGGGGGCGCTCAATCAGTGGGGCATCGCCCCCGAGGGCCGGCTCGTCGACTTCGTGACACGGAGCCTGGCGGCCTGGTTCACTCTGGTCGGCGGCGCTAGCCAGTCCGTACACTGAATGAAGACCTCTCGGACACCGCCGCTGCGCCCACAATTCCGCAAGCCTGATCAAGCCCAAAGCGGCTAAGCTTCGTCCATGCCCCGACCCGCGACCGCCCAAAGCTACTCCGGCCGCCTGCGCCGGGTGGCGGCGCATATCGCCGCCCACCTGGACGAGCCGCTCGACCTGGAGCGGCTGGCGGCCGTCGCCTGCCTCTCGCCGCATCACTTCCACCGCATCTACCACGCGGCGTGGGGTGAGACCGCCGCCGAAACCCTGTCGCGACTGCGCCTGCACAGGGCGGCCGTGCAACTCCTGACGACGGTTGCCCCGATCACCGGGATCGCCCGCCGCGCCGGCTACGGCTCGCTTGCCGCCTTCAGCCGCGCCTTCGCGGCGGCTTATCGGGCGACGCCCTCGGCCTTCCGCGCCCGGGGGAGTCTTGGCCCCCGGGCAAGCGCCCCAAGTTCGAACCTAACGGAGCCCGCCATGGCCGTCGTCGTCCAGGATCGCCCGCCGATGCGCATCGCCTACCTTACCCACCGGGGTCCCCACGACCAGATCGGCCCGACTTTTGAGCGGCTCTACGCCTGGGCCGCGCCGCGCGGGCTCACCGGCCCCCATGCTGTCGGGGTCGCGGTCTATCTCGACGATCTTCGCGCGGTTCCGCCCGCCGAGCTGCGCACCCAGGCCGGGGTGAGCGTGGCCGCCGATGTCGGAGACGACGGCGAGGTGCGGGCGCGGACGCTGGACGGCGGACGCTTTGCCGTGCTGCTCTACAAAGGCTCCTACGCCGGCATCGCCGCCGCTTACGCCGAGCTCCATGGCTGGCTCGCCACGAGCGATGAGGCGCGCGCGCCCGCGCCGGTCGTCGAGGTCTATCTCAACGATCCGCACACCACCGCCCCGGAGGATCTGTTGACGGAGATCCGCCTACCCTTGCGTTGATGGGGGATGGAGAGGGGGCCTGGAAGGCTCCGCGATGCTCGGTGCTGCCTGTGAGAGGGGTTGGGCTTCAAGGCCGATGCGAATCCGCCGCTGCGTGATGTAGCGCTCCAGCGCGCCTGGCGATGCGCTGGGGTCGGCCAGGGCGATGTAGCCGTCTGGGCGGATGAGATAGAGGCCGCCGCGCGCCAGACCCGCCGCAGCGAACTCGTCGCGCCAGGCGAAGACATGCAGGGCCAGGCCCCTTGCGACACACCAGGCCGCGAGTTCGTCGCCGGGCGATCCATAGACGTGCGCCTGCCACGACATGTCGGCGAGCGGGGCGAAGTTGTCGTGGTCGCCGATCTCGATCCAGGGCAAGCGGTCCCCGCCATGGACCTGGCCCGCGATGCCGGCGCTGAGCGGGCCGCCGCGATAATTGAGGGTGATCTGGGAGACGGTCCGGAACAGAAACTCCCGCGCCGCATCGATCCTGAGGACCGCCGGGATCAGCAGGGGCGCGATCCGGGTGCGCACCAGATCGGCAAGCAGCCCGTCGGCGGTCGCGAAACTGAACGCCCGGTCGGTGCTCGCCACCAGCCGGCGCGCAAAGCCGATCCGCTCTGCCTCATAGCTGTCGAGCAGGCTGTCCTCGGCCCCTCCCCGCACCACCGCGGCGAGCTTCCAGGCCAGGTTGATCGCATCGCCGATGCCGGTGTTCATGCCCTGACCGCCGGCCGGGCTGTGGATGTGAGCGGCGTCCCCCAGGAGAAAGGCCCGGCCCTTGCGAAAGCTGCCGGTCACCCGGTGATGGACGTGATAGGTCGAAAACCAGTTCACCTTGCGGACCTCGACCTTCAGGTTCTCGATCGCCCGGCCGCTGACGTCCTCGAACCTCAGGGTTTCGGCGCGGTCGGCGCGCTCGTCGCGCACCGTGCCGATCAACCGCGCCCGGCCCTTCCCAGCCAGGGGGAAGACCGCGAGGAAATCAGCCTCGTCCAGATCGACATGCAGTTCGCCGTCGATCGGGGGGCCCCGCGCCTCCACGTCGGCGACATAGAAGACCTGACGGTAGGTGCCGCCGGGAAAGCCGCTGGCCATGCCCTCGCGTACCCGTGACCTTGCGCCGTCGCAGCCTGCGACGAACCCCGCCTCGCACGCCTCTTCGCTCCCGTCCGGCCGGCGCAGGCGGGCGGTGATGGTCTCGCCGTCATCCTCGAAGCCGGCGAGCTCGGTTCTCCGTTCGACGGCGATGCCGAAGCCGCCCAGCCGCTCGATGAGCAGGCGCTCGTGCAGGTCCTGGGGAAAGGTCAGCAGGAACGGGTAGGGCGTGAGCCCCAGGCCGACGGTCTCGAAGGGCACCCGCGCCGCCTTGGCGCCTCGCACCCACAGGTTCACCGCCGGCGTCTTGTGGGCGCGGGCGACGAGTTCGTCGGTCAGATCGAGCTGTCGGTAGAGTTCGAGGGTCCTGGCCTGGACCGCCACTGCCCGCGAAGTCGTGCCGGGCTCGGAACTCCGGTCGATGATCCGCGCCCCGACGCCGAGCTTCGCCAGCCACAGCGCCAGCACCAGGCCGGTGGGGCCCGCGCCGATGATCAGAACCTCAGTGCGATTCATGCCGTAGTTCCCTTCGCCGAGCGCGACCATTGGCGTTGCCGAACGGCTGTGCTACCGTAGCACATGCGTATTGTCACCGCGCGAGACGCCAACCAGAACTTCTCCAAGCTCCTTGCTCAGGCCGAGCAGGGCGAGACCTTCGTGATCACTAAGAACGGCCAGACCGTCGCCGAGCTTCGCCCCAGGGCCCACGACCCGCAAGAGGACCCCGAATGGCGCGCCGCCTTCGCGGCGATGGTCGCGCTGATGCGATCGACCCCGGCCACCGGCTACCGGGTCGGCAAGATCACCGCGGACGACAAATACGGCGACCCGCTCTGAAAATGGCGATCCGCGCGACGCTGGACAGCAACATCCTCATCTACGCCGAGCTGGAGCCGGAGACTGAAAAGGGCGGGCGCGCGCAAGCCGTCATCGCGCAGACGGCGCCCCATGGCGTGCTGGCGGTGCAGGCGTTGCTGGAGTTCCTGGCGGTGGTGCGTCGCCGCAGGATCGCGAGCCTCGCAAGCGCCATCGCCAAGGTCGAGGCGTGGTCCCAGGTGTTCGAGACCGCCCCGACAACCTCGGTTGTCGCCAATGCCGCCGCCGCCCTCGTCCGCGCGCATGGCCTCCAGGTCTGGGACGCGGTGATCTGGTCGGCGGCGCGCGCCGCCGGGGCCGACCTTTTTCTGTCGGAGAACCTGCAGGACGGCTTGGCGATCGATGGCATGCGGGTCGCCAATCCTCTCGTTCTCGGCGGCGCCGATCTTACGGCGCTGCTCGCGGGCTGATGGGTTAGAGTGCCGCCGACTGCGCAAGAGACCAGGAGCACTCCATGATCGTCGAGCGCCTGCCCCCCGTCGTCAGCTCGCTGAAGCCCAGCAACCACCCCTATCTCAACGGGGCCTGGACGCCGCTGATGGAGGAAGTGAACGTGCGGGAGCTGGAGGCGATCGAGGGCGCGATTCCGGCGGACCTGGACGGGGTCTATCTGCGCAATACCGAGAACCAGGTCCATCAGCCTCTGGGGCGGTTCCATCCCTTCGACGGCGACGCGATGATCCACCAGATCGATTTCCACAGTGGAGCGGCCAGCTATCGCAACCGGTTTGTCCGTACACGGTGCTTTGCGGCCGAGCAGGAGGCGGCCGGCTCGCTGTGGGGCGGCTTGGCGGACCGTGCGGGGGTGGGTCCGCGGCCCGGGTTCGGTGCTCACGGGGCCCTCAAGGATGCCGCCTCCACGGACATCGTCGTCCATGCCGGCGGCGCGCTTTGCACCTTCTACCAGTGCGGCGAGGGCTATCGGCTCGATCCAGTCACCCTGGAGACCCTCGGCGTGGAGGCCTGGGTTCCGCTCGACGGCGTCTCGGCCCACGCCAAGGTCGACGAGGCCACGGGCGAGCTGATGTTCTTCAACTATTCCAAACACCCGCCGTACATGCACTACGGCGTCGTCGATGCGGCCGGCCGGCTCGCCACCTACATTCCCGTTCCGCTCTCCGGGCCTCGCCTGCCGCACGACATGGCGTTCAGCGAGCGCTTCTCGATCTTGAACGACCTGCCGATGTTCTGGGACGCGCGCCTGCTCGAGCGGAACATCCACGCCGTGCGGATGCACGAGGGCCTGCCCTCGCGTTTCGCCGTCGTCCCGCGCCATGGTCGGACCGACGACATCCGCTGGTTCGAGGCCGCACCGACCTACGTCCTGCATTGGCTCAACGCCTATGAGCAGGGCCACGAGCTGATCCTCGACGGCTATTTCCAGGACGAGCCGATGCCGGCGCCGATCGCCGGCGCGCCGAGCGGCTTCGAGCACATGATGGCCTATCTCGACGAATGGAGCTTCAAGTCGAAGCTGCACCGCTGGCGGTTCAACCTACTCGACGGGACGACGGCCGAGGAACGGCTCGACGACCGGGTGCTGGAATTCGGGACCTTCAACCAAAGCTTCGCGGGCCGGAAATACCGCTACGCCTATTCGACGACGACCAAGCCGGGGTGGTTCCTCTTCGACGGTTTCGTCAAGCACGACCTCTGGACCGGCGAGAGTTGGACGCTGAAACTGGCGGAGGGACGCTACGCCAGCGAGGCGCCGTTCGCGCCGCGCGTCGGAGCTGTGGAGGAGGACGACGGGTATCTGGTCAGCTTCGTCACCGACGAGAACGTCGGACGATCCGAGTGCATCCTGGTCGACGCCCGGCGGATCGAGGCGGGCCCGATCTGCCGCATCGCCCTGCCGCACAAGATCTGCAGCGGCACCCATGCCTGCTGGGCGCCGCGGGCGCGGCTCGGAGCAGCGTGAGTTGCCGAAGCGAAGTCGCGAACGCGTGATGCGCCCCCTTCCGAGGTCACCGCCCTGGCTCGCGCCTGCTCTCGCCTACATCCCGCGATGGCTCGGCTTCCAAATGCGGGCGAGCGAGCAGCCAGGGTGCGCCATCGCCATCGCCTATCGCGGCGGTGTCGTGCTTGAAGCCGCCTTCGGCTACGCGGATCTGGGCGCCGGCGAGGTCCTGACCCCCCGTCACCGGTTCCGCGTCGCCTCGCACTCCAAGTCGTTCACCGCCGCGGCGATCCTCAAGCTGCGCGAGCAGGGGCGGCTGAAGCTGGACGACACCGCCGGCGCCTACGTCCAGGGGCTGCATCCGCAAGTCGCCGCGGCGACCATCGGCCAGCTTCTCTCCCACACCGCAGGGCTGTTTCGCGACGGTCTCGAGGCCGGCTACTGGGAGGATCGGGCGCCCTTCTCGGACGAGGCGAAGATCCGCGACGACCTGAAGCTCGCCCCGGCGATCGATGCTAACAGCCGGCTGAAATACTCCAACCATGGCTTCGCCCTCGCCGGTCTGATCATCGAGGCGATCACCGGCGAGCCCTTTGGGGTCTGGGTGTGGCGCGAGATCGTCGAGGCGGCCGGACTGAAGGAAACCGCGCCGGACGTCCCCCTGCCGCCAAAGGCGAGGCTCGCGCGCGGCCACAGCGGCAAGACGCTGCTCGGCCGGCGTCTGGTGTTTGCCGGCGATGCGCCCACTTCGGCCCTCGCCGCGGCGACCGGGTTCATCAGCACCGCGGCCGATCTGGCGAGGTTCTTCGGCCAGCTCGCGCCGAATGCGGCAAAGAGCGTGCTCTCGCTCGCCAGCCGCCGCGAGATGACCCGCCCGCAGTGGCGCGACCCCTTCACGCAGCTCGAACGCAGCTACGGATTGGGGACGATCAGCGGCGCGCTCGACGGCTGGGAGTGGTTCGGCCACAGTGGCGGCTTCCAGGGCTATCTCACCCGGACCGCGGTGGTCCCAAAGCACGGGCTGGCTGTCTCGGTGCTCACCAATTCGGCCGATGGGATGGCGCAGGACTGGCTGGACGGCGCCCTGCACATCCTGCAGCGCTTCGCAGCCGAAGGCCCTCCGATGGCCGCGCTCGCGGACTGGGACGGGCGGTGGTGGAGCGTCTGGGGCGCCGTCGACCTCGTGGCGATGGGCCACAAGGTGCTGCTCGCGTCCCCGGGTCTGCTCAAACCCTTCCTCAAGGCCCCGGAACTGCGCGTGACCGGCCCCGATGAGGCGCGCATCGAAGAGGCCGGCGCCTTCCACAGCCACGGCGAAGCGGTGAGGCGGCTGCGCGGGACGGACGGCGCGGTGAGCGCTCTGCGCATCGCCGCCGGCAGGTTCGTCCCCGAAACCACGCTCGCGGCGGAGTTGCTGGAGCGGTACGGCGCAAGGTCCTCTCCGCCGCGCGGCAAAGCGGGCTAGGCCTCCACCGCCTCCTCCTCCTGCACAACGAACCCCTTCCAGCCGTTCATGTATTCGACGAAGGGCGGCCCGAGCCGTTCGTTGCGCAGATAGGCGCGGGTCACCGGCAGGGGGACGGCGCGAAAATCGCGATCGGCGGCGAGCCTCTGCGGGAAGTCGTGATGGAGGATCGCGGCGCGACCGAGGATCGGGAAGTCGGCGCCATGCTCGAGGACACGGCGGGCCCCCTCGCCGCTGACGAGTTTGCCGGCGACGCCCAGGCGCGTCATCCCGCGCGGCAGGTCGGCGAACCAGTCGATCAGCGGCCTGGCGGCGAACTCCGACTCGACCGGAGTCTTGAAGACATCCCAAAGCGACATGTCGAGGAAGTCGAGGTCGCCGCTGGCGAGGAGGCGACCGGCGAGCTCGCGCTGCTCGGCGAGGCGCAGGCCGAACCGCTCGGGCGAGAGGCGCAGGCCGAGCTGGAAGTCGGGGCGGGTGCGCGCTCTCACCGCGGCGATGATCTCCAGGATGATCCGCGCCCGGTTTTCCGCCGAGCCGCCGTAGCGGTCGGTACGGTGGTTGGTTCCCGGGCTCAGGAATGCGCAGAGGATATAGCCATGGGCGCCGTGCAGCTCGACCCCGTCGAAGCCCGCCTTCTGCGCGCGCACTGCAGCGGCGGCGAAGTCCTCGATCAGTTCCTCGACCTCGCCGATGGTGAGAGCGCGCGCGCCGGTCTCGGTGTCGTCCGAAGGTCCTCGGGGCTGCTCGCCGGTAAGTTCGGCGGGCGCGCGGATCCCGGCATGGTGCAGCTGCGCCGAGGAGACGGCGCCCTTGGCCTTGATCTCCGCGGCCAGGCGGGCGAGGCCCGGCAGATGATCGTCGCAGAACACCCCGAGCTGTCCGCGGAACCCCTGCCCCACCGCCTGCACGTGCGCGGCGCAGGTCATCACCAGGCCAAAACCGCCCTTCGCCCGCCAGGTCAGCCAGGTGAACTCGTCGTCCGACAGCCGGCCGTCGGGGTGGCTCTGGGAATTGGTGAGCGGAGCGAGCATGAAGCGATTCTTCATGGCCGGTCCGCGGGCGAAGGTGAGAGGCTGGAAGAGATCAGTCATTCGCGGCCTTCTCTGAAGTGCGATAGTCCCTCTCTCAAGAACAATCTCATCGGCGCAATCGCAAAGGATAGGGGTGCTTCACATGTCCGCTTCAACGGCGCCGGGGCCAACCCGCTCGACAAGGCCTACGCCGTCGGCTTCGAGGTCGCCGGGACTCGTGAGCGCGGCAAGTTCGGGGGCGCTAGGTATGTCCCTCTGTTCGGCGACGAGGTCAGGCCGTCCATCAGCGCCGCGTTCGTCCGCAAGCCTTAGCGCCGGGCCACGGATTTTCGGCCGGATGGCGGAAATCACCACCCGCAGACTGCGGCTTCGGCGCGCGGCGATCGGCGACCTCGAGGCCATGCACTCGGTGTTGAGCAACGCCGAGGCGATGCGCTACTGGTCGAGCCCGCCGCACACCGATCTGGAGCAGACCCGGCAGTGGCTGGCCGCGATGATCGCCGCCTCGCCGCTGGAGAGCGACGACTTCGTGGTCGAGTACGCCGGTGAGGTCATCGGCAAGGCCGGGTGCTGGCGGATCGCCGAGATCGGCTTGATATTTCATCCCGACGCCTGGGGTCTCGGGCTCGCCCGCGAGGCGGCGAGCGCGGTCATCGAAAGAACCTTCGACCTCTTCCCCATTGAGGCGATCTGGGCCGATGTCGATCCGCGCAACACCGCCTGCCTGCACCTTCTCGAAGGCCTTGGGTTCGCCGAGGTCCGCCGCGCCGAGCGGACGTGCAAGGTCGGGGAGGCGTGGTGCGACAGCGTCTATCTGGCCCTGAAGCGGCCGGTGGGTTGAGCCGGTCTCGACGCTTTGTCGAATCCCTTCCGTGGACCCGTCTGAGCCCGCACGCGGGGCCGGATCTCATTCGATCTCGACGTCGCGGAGGCGCACGATGCCCAGCCTGACTTGCTCCAGGGCGTGCTCATCCCCAGCATTCCGGCGGGGACCAGCACGACGACTTCGTTGGCAAGGGCGGCCGCCCGGTCTGTCGCGCCGTTCGGCATGCTGATCCTCGACATCCCTCGGCGGCGGCCCGAACACTGCGCGCTCATGAGCGCCGAGCCGTACGCGTCAATCCTGATGCTCATTGGTCGACACCTGGGTCGGCGCAATTGCGCAACGCGTGCTGCTGCTTGTAAAGGCAATCGCCCGAGCCCCGGAGCGCCGTGCATGCGGCGGACTCATCGCCCGCCGGCGTTCGAGAGGGACCACGCCGATGAACAACGTCTTGCTGCTCGCCGCCTGCATGTCACTGGTCGCGTCCGGCGCTCTGGCGGCGGAGACGCCGCAGCGGGCCCCGCGCGCCGCCAGCCCCAAGCCCGAGGGGACGGCCAACGCCTCGCCGAACCACGGCGTGCTGTTCACGCCTGAGAGCATCACCAGCGAAGGCTCCGTCGATGTGGAAGGGCGGCGGATCGACTACCGGGCCGTCGCCGGAACGATCGTGGTCCATCCCAAGGGCTGGGACGACGCCGCGGCGCGCGACCAGCCCGACCTCAACGGCAAGGCGGACAAGCCGGAGGGCGGCGACCAGGACCTCGACGACAAGAAGAACCCCAGGGCCGAGGCGGCGATGTTCTACGTCGCCTATTTCCGCAAGGGCGTCCCCTCGGCCGACCGGCCGATCACCTTTCTCTATAACGGCGGACCCGGCTCCTCGACGGTCTGGCTGCACATGGGCGCCTTTGGACCAAGAAGGGTGGCGACCGCGGACGACACCCACACTCCGGCGGCGCCTTACCGCGTGGTCGACAACGCCTACAGCCTTCTAGACGCCAGCGACCTGGTGTTCATCGACGCTCCGGGGACCGGGTTCAGCCGGATCGCCGGCAAGGACAAGGAGAAGGCGTTCTATGGCGTCGACGAGGACGCCTACGCCTTCGGCGAATTCATCATGGGCTTCCTCTCGAAGTATGGGCGGTGGAACTCGCCCAAATACCTGTTCGGCGAAAGCTATGGCACGCCGCGCTCCGCGGTCCTGGTCAATTCCCTGGAAACCGGCCACGACATCGATTTCAACGGCGTCATCCTGCTCTCGCAGATTCTCAACTTCAATCTGAGCGCCGACGGCCCGGCGTTCGATCCGGGAAGCGACGAGGCCTATGTGACCGCCCTGCCGACCTATGCGGCGAGCGCCTGGTACCACAACCGCCTCGGCGGCCAGCGCCCGACCGACCTGGAGGCGTTCCTCAAGGAGGTCGAGCAGTTCGCGACCACCGACTACGCCGTCGCTCTGCAAGCCGGGTCCGAGCTCGACCCGGCGCGGCGACAGGCGGTCGCCGCAAGGCTGAGCGCCTACACCGGTTTGCCGCTCGCCTATGTCCTCAAGGCCGATCTGCGCATCAACGGCGGCGAATTCGAGAAGACCCTGCAGGGCGCCGAGGGCCTGACCACCGGACGGCTGGACACGCGTTTTTCCGGCCCGGACCTCGATCCCTTGAGCAAGGAGGCGGACTACGACCCGCAATCGGCGTCGATCAGCTCGGCCTATGTGTCGGCCTTCAACGACTATGTCCGCGCCAGGCTCGGCTATGGCCAGGACCGGGCCTACAAGCCGGAGATCGACGTCGGCAAGGACTGGAACTTCCGCCACAAGCCGCCGGGCGCGGGGTTCGCCTTCCCCGGGGCGACCAATGTGATGCCGGATCTGGCCAATGCGATGAAGTACAACCCCAGTCTGAAGGTAATGGTCAACGGCGGCTATTTCGATCTGGCGACGCCCTTCTACGAAGGCTGGTACGAGATGCACCATCTACCGATCCCGGAGAACCTGCAGGACAATATCGAGTACCGCTACTACCAATCCGGCCACATGGTGTACGCCCACGAAGCCTCGCTGAAGGAATTGCACGACAACGTCGCCGACTTCATCCGCCGTACGGACAATCTCGCGCGTTAGGGGCTCGGCGACGCCTTCGCGGCCTGGCCGAGGGTTCGCTCGAGAAACCGCACCGTGGCGGTGTCCGCCTCGAGCCAGGAGCGGTAACGCAGGAAGCCATGGATTTCGTTGGGAATCACCAGTTCCTCGAAGGGGACATGCCGGTCCTCGAGCCGGCGGGCGAGATCGATGGTTTGCTGGAACGGGACATTGCGGTCGTCATCGCCCTGGATGAGCAGCACCGGCGATCGCCACCTGGCCACGTCGGCGTCGGGTGAGGACTTCCAGGCGCTCGCCATCGCCTCGGCGCGATCGCCCTGCTCGAAGCGGGCCTGCGGAGCATCCAGTTCGCGAGCCAGGATCCGCGACCAGTCGTGAACACCGTGCATGTCGACCCCGGCCTTGAACGTCGCCGAGTCCCGCGCCAGGGCCAGGGCGGTCAGATAGCCGCCGTAGGATCCGCCCCAGATGCCGATGCGGCTTGAATCGACACCCTCCTGGCGTTGCAGGAAGCGCGCGCCCGCCAATACATCCTGATATTCCGCCGCCCCAGCGAGACCCGCGTGAAGCGGGTGGTTGAACGCCCTTCCGTAGCCGATCCCCAGCCGGTAGTTCACCGACAGGATCACGAAGCCGTGGTTGGCGAGATATTGGTTCACCGCATAGGCGTTGCTGTAATAGTCCATGTAGTGCCAGCCGAGCAGCATCTGCCGGGGCGGGCCGCCGTGGACGAAGATCACGGCAGGGTTGGCCGCGGCCTCATCGTGACGCGGCCGGAACAATTGTCCGTGTACGGTGACGCCGTCCGCCGAGGTGAAGCTCACCGCCGAGGGCGTGACGAGCTCGTCGGCCGGAAAGTCGGTCTTCGTTCCCGAGGAGAGTTCGCGGCGGTCGGCCGTTCGGACATCGGCCAGGGCGACCGAAGGCGGCGCCTGGGCGCCGGCGGCGATGAACGCCACATGGGTCTCGTCGGCCGCCACCGGCGACCATTCGAGTCCCGCTCCCCGGGTGAGCGCCATCGGCGCCGCGCGATCGATGGGTACTCGAAAGAGGTGGCGCCGCTCTCCATCTTCCGCAGCGGCGCCGGCGTTGGCGTCGTAGACCATGAACCGGCCATCGCGGCTCTCGCTCACGTGCTCGACCATGAACGCGCCGGGGGTCAGGAGCAGCGGCTCACCGCCGGCGGCGGGGACCGAATAGAGGTGCGGCCAGTTGTCGAGTTCGGCGACGAACACCAGGCGGTCGCCCGCAGCCCAGCCCAGGTTCGCTTCACCTTCGCCTTGTGGATGGGAGCCGGCCAAGGTGTCGGGGCTGCGCCAGACCCGATGGCCGACGCCGCTGGCCGCGTCGGCGACCCGGATAGACCATGGGTCGGGGGCCTCGGCGAGGATCGGTAGAGGGCTTCCCCCCGCCCCAGGCCGGCGCACGAAGGCGATCCGCGCTCCGTCGGGCGACCACGCCGGCGCTCCGTCCCTGGAGGTCGAAGGTTCGAGGTAAATGAGTGGCCGATCCTTGGCGACGAAGACTCCGATCAGGGCGTGATCGCCCCGGTCCGAAACGAAGGCGAGCCGGCCACCGTCGGGAGACCACGCCAATGACCCATCATGGCCGCGATCGAAGAACAGACGCTCCGCCTTGCCCCTGCCGTCGAGCGGCGCGGTCCAGACCTGCTTGTCCTTGATGAAGGCGAGCACGCCCCGCGCCGAGACCGCCGGGCCGTCGCCCTTGGCGACCGCGACCGGTGGCCGGCCCGGCGCGGCGATCGCCCAGATCGTCACTTCTGGCTGGCGCGGATCGGCGGTCGGATCAGGGGCGAGATCGCCCTTGGCCGGCCAGTTGGCGTCGTGGTCGCCGCCGCGGACCCAGGCGAGCCGCGCGCCGTCGGGCGAAAAGGTCAGCTGGCTGATTTCCTGGCCATCGTCTTCGCTGGAGCGGGTGACCTGGCTGGGCGCGAAGCCCGGGCCGCGCGCCACCCACACGTTTCGGACGCCGCGCAGCGTGCGCACCCAGGCGATGGCGCCGGCCTTCCCGGCGGCGACCAGACCGCTCTGGAAGGGATAGCCCAGCACGGCCTCGATCGTGACGCCAGGTTGCGCCGAGCGCGCCAGGGGCGCGGAGAGCGCCAGCAGCAGGATCGCCAGAGGCGCGATGCTGCACAGGGCCTGCATGTTTCTCGCCCCTTCCCTACAGCGATCGTCGTTTGAAGATCGCTCGGCGAGGATCGGTCGATTCGTCGCGCGCGCCCACGGCGGGGCGGCCGGTCGCCGGGGGCGGTTTCTTTCTGAAACGGTCATCGCTGGACGGCGCAGCGGTTGAAATAGCCGCGGCCATGATGGAATGTCCGGGTTGGAACGCCCGGAACTCCTCCCGGGCGGCGGATTGGCCCTCGGCCGCCCCGCGGCTGGGGGCCTTTTTTTAAGTCGACCGCGGAGTTGCGGTCACCGGGATGAAATCCTAAGCACCGTGCCGTGCTCGACCACCTGAAAGCCAAGAACAGAGCCTGGGCGGGGGCCAAGGTCGCCGCGGACCCCGGCTTCTTCAGACGGCTCGAAGGCCAGCAGGCGCCGCGGTATCTGTGGATCGGCTGTTCGGACAGCCGGGTGCCGGCCAACGAAATCGTCGGGCTCGATCCGGGGGAAATGTTCGTTCACCGCAACATCGCCAACCTGGCCCCGCCCCAGGATGCGAACTACCTTTCGGTGCTGCAATTCGCGGTGGACGTGCTGAAGGTGCAGCACGTTCTGGTGGTCGGCCACTACGGCTGCGGCGGCATCCGCGCGGCGGTGGACGGCAAGCGGCGCGGGCTGGTCGACCATTGGCTGCATCCGATCCGCGAGGTGCAGCACGATCACCGTCTCGAGCTCGAGGCCCTGAGCGACGATGCCTCGCGCCTCGACCGTCTGTGCGAACTGAACGTCGTCCGTCAGGTCAGGAACGTCGCCTCGGACGTCTTCGTCCAGGACGCCTGGGCGCGCGGCCAGGAAATTTGTGTCCATGGCTGGGTCTATTCCCTGGCCGACGGACTGATCACCGATCTCGAAGTCACTGTGAGCGGGCCGGAAGCTCGTTCGCCGGGTCGACGAGGCGGGTGATAGAGCAGGGTCATGAGCGGCGCCTTCACCAAGGAGCAGGATGCCGAATCCGCGGCCGCGGACCTGCCGGACCGGCCGATCTCGCCCCATCCCAACCTGGTGACCGCGCAGGGTCTTGCGGCGCTGGACGCGGCCCTTGCAGAGGCGCGCGCCGCCTACGCGGCCGCGAAGGCGGGCGGCGATCTGCAGGCGGACCGCACGCCCCTCGCCAGAGCCACGCGCGAGCTTCGCTACTTCGCCGCTCGTCGCGCCGGCGCCCAGCTCAGCGAGCCGGCCGGCGACACTGGCGTGGTCCGCTTCGGCTCGACGGTGACTTTCGAGCGAAAGGACGGCCGCCGGCAGAGCTATCGGATCGTCGGCGAAGACGAGGCCGAGCCGACCCGCGGCACGGTCTCCTATGTCTCGCCCCTCGCCCGCGCCCTCATGGGCAGGCGCGTTGGCGAGGCCGCGCGCATCGCCGGCGCCGAGGTCGAAGTGGTCGCCGTGGAGTGAGGGACCGGGCCTCGCGTGGCATCCGCCGCCGATGCCCTCGTTTCATTCTCGCCCGATGGGGCCAGGTTCGGCGCGCTGGCGGTGGGCGCCTTGGCGATCGATGCGGTGGCGATCGGTGCGCGCGTCATCGGGCGACCGGCGATCGGCCGGGCGCGCCTGACAGATGTGGAAATCGACCGTCTCGTGGTGCGTCGCTTTTCCGGTCCGCGCTAGTTTGGCGCGGCGCGGGCGGCGCCGGTGGGTGTCGAAAGGCGACGCATCTCCCGAAACGAGATGAGCCGGCGGCTCGTATCGTCCCACAAGGAAAGGCCGACGCAGCGGAAGCTCTGGACCAGGGTGAGCCGGCCCGCGGCGCGCAATTCGGGCTCCTCCCGCATCACCTGGCCGAGGCGATAATAGGGAATGCGGCTGCTGAGATGGTGGACATGGTGGATGCCGATATTGGCGGTGAACCAGCGCAGGACCTTGGGCAGATCGTAGTGGGAACTGCCGCGCAGGGCCGCCTCGTGGAACTCCCAGACCGGATCGCGGGCCCAATAGGTGTCCTGGAACTGGTGTTGGACGAAGAACAGCCAGACGCCCGCCGAGGCCGCGATCATCACCACGGGCAGATAGATCAAAAGGAACGGTATGACGCCGAAGATCATCGCCATCGCCACCATCATCACCCCGACGCCCAGATCGGTGGCGAGGGTCGAGGCCCACGGCCTCCATCCTTGACGCATCATCCCCACCGGCAATCGGTGCTGAATGAGGAACACGAAAGCCGGTCCGAGTCCGAACATCACCAGCGGGTGCCGGTAGAGCCAGTAGCCCAGCCGACGCCAACGCGACATCGCCAGATATTCCTCCACCGTGAGGGTATCGATGCCCCCCAGGGCGCGCCGATCGAGGGCGCCGGAAGTCGCGTGATGCATCGCGTGCGCGCGGCGCCAATAGTCGTAAGGCGTCAGGGTGAAAATCCCGATCACCCGGCCCAGCCAGTCGTTGAGCGGCCGCCAGGGCAGGAAGGCGCCGTGGCCGCAGTCGTGCTGGATCAGGAAGAGGCGGGTCAGGAAAGCGGCCGCGAACGGGATCAGCAGCAAGCCCCACCAGACGTTGTGATGCAGGGCCTCCCAGGCCAGAACCGAGATCGCGATCAGCGGCGTGACGGTGATGGCGATTTCGAACGCGCCCCGGCGTCCGCTGGGTCGCCGGTACCGGGCCAGCCGGCCGGACCACCACAGGGCGCTGTGTGGGCTACCCGGTCCGGGATTCGTTTCTGACGGGACCATGGCGCCGGGCGTTCCTAACGAGGTGGAGACTGCCGCCACCGACCGATTCGCGCTGACCCCCGTCTCTCCCGGTGATCGACAGGAGGGCTGCGACGGCGAGGCAGGCTGTGTGTTCTCTCTTCATGTGAAATGAGTGGCCGCAAGGTCGGTTCCAGAGCCGATGCTCCTTACGCGAGACTTGGAAGATCGAGGCCTCGCTCCCGCGCACATTTCACGGCAAGTTCGTAACCAGCATCGGCGTGGCGCATGACGCCGGTTGCCGGGTCGTTCCAGAGGACGCGCTCCAGACGCCTGGCGCTGGCCGGCGTCCCATCGGCCACGACGACCATGCCGGCGTGCTGAGAGAATCCCATGCCGACACCGCCGCCGTGATGCAACGATACCCAGGTGGCGCCCGAAGCGCAGTTGAGCAAGGCGTTGAGCAAGGGCCAGTCCGAGACGGCGTCCGAGCCGTCCGCCATCGCCTCGGTCTCACGGTTGGGGGAGGCTACCGAGCCGGAGTCCAGGTGATCGCGTCCGATGACGATCGGCGCCTCGAGCTCGCCGCCGGCGACCATCTCGTTGAAAGCGAGGCCCAGGCGATGGCGGTCTCCCAGGCCCACCCAGCAGATTCGCGCCGGCAGGCCCTGAAAGCGAATCCTCTCGCGCGCCAAGTCGAGCCAGCGGTGGAGATGGTGGTTGTCGGGAAGCAGTTCCTTCACCTTGGCGTCGGTGCGCCAGATGTCCCGCGGATTGCCGGAAAGGGCCGCCCAGCGAAAGGGACCGATTCCCCGGCAGAACAGCGGACGAATGTAGGCCGGCACGAAACCCGGAATGGAGAAGGCGTCCTCGACGCCGGCTTCCTCGGCCATCTGGCGGATGTTGTTGCCGTAGTCGACCGTGGGAACCCCCGCCTTCTGGAAGGCGAGCATCGCCTTGACGTGGGTGGCCATCGAGCTCTTCGCCGCCTTGGCCACCGCCTTGGGATCGCCCTCGCGGCCCCGGGCCCAGGCATCGAGACTCCAGCCCGCCGGGAGGTAGCCGTTGATCGGATCGTGGGCGGAAGTCTGGTCGGTGAGGAGATCGGGGCGCACGCCGCGTCGATAGAGTTCGGGCAAGACCTCGGCGGCGTTGCCCAGCAGCCCCACCGAAGTCGGCCTGTTGGCCGCCCGCGCCTGGGCGATGAGGTCCAGGGCCTCATCGAGACTCTGCGTGGCTCGTTCCAGATAGCCGGTCCGAATGCGCATCTCGATCCGCGAAGGCTGGCATTCGATGGCCAGGCAAGAGGCTCCCGCCATGACCGCGGCAAGCGGCTGAGCCCCACCCATGCCGCCGAGCCCGGCGGTGAGCAACCAGCGGCCGGAGAGGTCGCCGCCATAATGCTGTCGCCCCATCTCGACGAGTGTCTCGTAGGTGCCCTGAACGATGCCCTGGGCGCCGATGTAGATCCATGAACCGGCGGTCATCTGGCCGTACATCGCCAGGCCCTTGCGATCGAGCTCGTTGAAGTGGTCCCAGGTCGCCCAGTGGGGAACCAGGTTGGAGTTGGCGATGAGCACGCGGGGAGCGTCGGCATGGGTGCGGAACACGCCCACCGGCTTTCCTGACTGGACCAGAAGGGTCTCGTCGTCCTCCAGCCTGCGCAAGACGGCCACTATGCGGTCGAAACTCTCCCAGTCGCGGGCGGCGCGGCCGATGCCGCCATAAACCACAAGCTCCTCGGGACGCTCGGCGACTTCCGGATCGAGGTTGTTCATCAGCATTCGCAGTGGGGCCTCGGTCAGCCAGCTTTTCGCGGTGCGGCGGACCCCCCGTGGCGCCCTGATCAGGCGGGTGTTGTCGAGGCGGGTCATCACCGGCCCCGCCGCGGCGCAAGGGCGAAGGCCAGGCAAGCATCGAGAATTCGCGATAGCGCCTCGCGCAGCGGCGCGGCCGTGGAAGGCGAAAAAGGAGCAGGCCAATTCCCTGGACCAGGGGCCGGCGGTTCTTCCATGTAGGCGCGGCACGCGAGCTCCATCTGGAGCCCATGCACGCCTCGCGATGGCCGGCCATAGCTGCGAGTGATCCATCCGCCCTTGAAGCGCCCGTTGATCACCGTCGAGAAGGCGGTGGCGCCGCACACCGCCTCGACCGCCGTCGAAAGGCGCGGATCACACGATCGGCCGTCGTTCGTGCCGATGTTGAAGTGGGGCAAGGTCCCAGCAAAGAGCCTCGGGACCAACGAACGAATCGAGTGGGCGTCGTAGACAACCACTCTTTCATGGCATGCGCGCAGGCGAGCGATCTGGGCCGCCAGGGCGGCGTGGTACGGCTCGAAGAACGATGTTCGCCTTTCGATGACCTCCGGGTCTTGCGGCTCCCGGCCGCTGCGGTAGAGCGGCTCGCCTTCGAAGGTCGTGGTCGGGCAGAGGCCTGTGGTCGCCTGGCCAGGATAGAGGCTGGCGCCGGATGGATCCCGATTGACATCGATCACCGTGCGGCTGATGGCGGTGCGGAGGGTGGTCGCGCCAAGCCCCGCGGCGAAGTCGTAGAGCCGGTCCACCCACCAGTCGGCGTCCTTGCGAGCCAGCCACGGCGAGACGAGCCTGGCCTCGATCTCCCGCGGAATGTCCGCGCCAGTGTGCGGCAGGCTGACGATCAACGGCGCATCGCCCTGCCGCAGCTCCAGCCATGGTCGCTCGACAGCGGTCACGCCTCGATCCCGGGCAGGGCGACGCCGCTTGCCGCTTCCACAACCGAGCCCTCCTCGATCAGACGAGTGGCGGCCATGATGTCGGGGTGAAGCCACCGGTCGTCTTCGAGGTGCGCCACCTCTCGTCGCAGCAGCGCGCGCACCGCTTCCAGCGGGGCGCTCGATCGCAGCGGCGCGTGGAAGTCGCATCCCTGGGCGGCGGCGAGCAGCTCGATCCCGATCACCGCGGCGACGTTGCCGGCCATGCCGTGGAGGCGCCTCGCTCCATGGGCGGACATCGAGACGTGGTCCTCCTGATTGGCCGAAGTCGGGATGGAATCGACGCTGGCCGGATAGGCTTTCTGCTTGTTCTCCGAGACGAGGGCGGCCGCCGTGACCTGAGGGATCATGAACCCGGAATTCAGGCCCGGCCTGGGGGTGAGGAACGCCGGCAGGCCGGAAAGGACCGGGTCGACGAGCATCGCGATCCGACGTTCCGCCAGGGACCCGATCTCGCACACCGCCATCGCAATCATGTCCGCGGCGAAGGCGACCGGTTCGCCGTGAAAGTTGCCGCCCGAGAGCGCCTCAGCAGTGGCGGCTTCGTCGGCAACGTCCGCGGAAGCGAAGATCAGAGGGTTGTCGGTGACCCCGTTGGCTTCGTCGCTCAAGGTTCGCGCGGCCTGGCGAAGCACGCCGAGGACGGCGCCCATGACCTGAGGCTGGCAACGCAGGCAATAGGGATCCTGCACCCGTTCGTCATTCTTGCGATGGGAATCACGGATGGCGGAGCCGGCCATGAGCGAACGCAGGGCGTCGGCCGTTTCCATTTGGCTCGAGTGACCACGCAATACATGAATCCGATGATCGAAAGGGGTATCGGAGCCCTTGGCGGCTTCCGTGGCCAATGCCCCCGTGACGAGCGCCGACTGAAAGACTCTCTCGGCTTCGAAGAGTCCCGCCAGGGCGTTGGCGGTGGAGAACTGGGTCCCATTGAGGAGCGCCAGACCCTCCTTGGGCCGTAGGGTCAGGGGACGGAGGCCTGCCTGGGCGAGGGCGGCGGTGGCTGGTACGGCCGCCCCTGCCACCAGCATCTCCCCTACCCCGATCATGGCCGCGGCCATGTGCGCCAGGGGCGCGAGATCCCCCGATGCGCCCACCGAGCCCTGACAGGGGATTAACGGCGTGAGGCGCCGCGCGAGCAACGCTTCCAGCAGGGACACAGTCGCCGCCGAAACCCCAGAGGCGCCCTGGGCGAGGCTCGCGAGCTTAAGCGCCATCATTAAGCGCGCGATTGGCGTCGGCATCGCCTCGCCGACGCCGGCGGCGTGGGACAGCACGAGGTTGCGCTGCAGTTTCGCCAGATCGCCGTCAGCGATCCTGACCGCCCCGAGCTTCCCAAAGCCAGTGTTGACCCCGTAGACGGGCTCGCCCCTGGCCAGAATATGCTCCACCGCCCGAGCGCCACGGGCGATCTGGGGGCCCGCTGCGGCCGAGAGCTCAACCGGTGCGCCGCGATAGGCCGCTCGCCACCCGGCGAGACTCACCTTGCCCGGCTGGAGGACGACGGAGTTCACGTCCCGCCCCACACGCGCTCATGGAGAGGGTTGAATCCCAGCCGATAGACGAGTTCCGCCGGTCGCTCGATCTCCCAAAGTGCGAGATCGCACCGCTTGCCAGCCTCGAGTGTTCCGATTTCCCGGCCCAGGCCGAGCGCTCGCGCGGCTTGGCGCGTCACCCCGGCAAGGCACTCCTCGACGGTCAGCCGGAAAAGCGTCGCGGCCATATTCATGGTCAGAAGCAGGCTGGTGAGTGGCGCGGTGCCTGGATTGGAGTCCGTGGCGATGGCTATAGGGACATTGTGCGCTCTGAGCATTTCTACCGGCGGCGCCTGGGTCTCGCGCACGAAATAGAATGCCCCCGGCAGCAGGGTGGCGACGGTCCCGGCCCGGGCCATCGCGATCACCCCGGCCTCGTCCAGGTGTTCGAGATGGTCAGCCGAAAGGGCGCGGAATTGGGCGGCCAGGAGCGCGCCGCCCAGATTGGACAGCTGCTCGGCGTGGAGCTTGACCGGCAGATCGTGGAGGACGGCGGCGTCGAGAACCCGGCGGACCTGACTCGGCGAGAAACCAATCCCCTCGCAGAACGCGTCCACGGCGTCGGCCAAGCGCCGGGCCGCGGCGGTCGGGATGATCTTCTCGCAAATCAAATCGACATAGCCTTCCGGATCCCTCGCGAACTCCGGCGGCACGGCATGAGCGGCCAGCAGGGTGGTGGTGATCGTGACCGCACGGTGGCCGCCCAGGGAGCGAGCCACGCGCAACATCTTGAGTTCGTCGGCAACACTCAGGCCGTACCCTGACTTTATTTCCACCGTGGTCACGCCTTCGGCGATCAGCGCATCGAGCCGCGGCAGGACGCTGGCGAGCAAGTTCTCTTCGCTCGCCGCGCGGGTCGCCGCCACTGTCGAGAGGATGCCGCCGCCGGATCTGGCAATGTCTTCGTACGAAGCGCCGGCAAGACGCAGCTCGAACTCGGCGGACCGGTCGCCGCCGTAGACGAGGTGGGTGTGGCAATCGATCAGCCCCGGAGTAATCCAACGGCCTTCACAGTGAGTGACTCGCGGCGCGTCGAGGTCCGGGGCTTCGCCGGCGGCCCCCGCAAAGAGGATCCGACCATCCGCGGCCGCCAGGAGGCCGTCCTCGATGACGCCAAGGCCGGGAAGGCCGGGCGAAAGCGTCGCGAGCCTGGCGTTCCGCCAGATTCGGTCGCAGCGGAGGGACATCGGGATGGCCAGCGCGCCTGGAACGGAGGTGACGGCGCAGCCTTGGCCAGCTCAGCGGTAATGTCTAGACATTATCTCAATCGGCAGCCGAGGAGGTGCATCCAATGCCGTCGCTATGGTTCGAGACGGCCTTGCTTGACGAAGGCTGGGCGAGCGATGTGCGGCTGACCGTGTTGGATGGCCGCATCGCCACCATCGAGCGCGCGGTACCGCTTTCGGCGGAAGACGAGGACCACGGGGTAGCCATACCCGGCCTGTGCAACGTCCACAGCCACGCGTTTCAGCGCGGCATGGCCGGCCTCACAGAGAACCGCGGGCCGCTCGCCGACGATTTCTGGACCTGGCGCGAATGGATGTACCGTTTTCTCGACCGCATGGATCCAGACGACGTCCAGGCGATCGCGGCCCAGGCCTACGCGGAGATGCTGCAGACGGGATTCACGCGCGTCGGCGAGTTCCACTATCTGCATCACGATCCGCGTGGCGCGCCCTACTCCGACCTGGCGGAGATGGCGGGCAGGATCGTGGCGGCGGCAAGCGATACCGGCATCGGTCTGACGCTGCTGCCGGTCTTCTATGCGCACGCCGGCTTCGGCGGCGCGCCGCCGGCGCCGGGCCAACGACGGTTCATCAACGACCTGAATAGGTTCGAAAAACTGTTCGACGCTTCTCGCGCTGCCCTCGCGCCTCTGGCGGACGCCAACCTCGGCATTGCGCCGCACAGCCTGCGCGCTGTCACCCCCGACGAGCTGAGCCGGCTGCTCGAGCTGTTCCCGAGCGGACCGGTCCACATTCACGCCGCCGAACAGGTGAGGGAGGTGGAAGAATGCCTCGCCTGGGGCGGCCAGCGCCCCGTGGAATGGCTGTTGGAGCATGCGCACGCGGACGAACGCTGGTGTCTGATCCACGCCACCCATCTCACGAACGCCGAAGTGGAGCGCCTCGCCGCCAGCCGCGCGGTGGCGGGTCTTTGCCCGGTAACCGAAGCCAATCTCGGTGATGGGATCTTCCCCGCCGATGCGTTTCTCACCATCGGAGGACGTTTCGCCGTGGGGACCGACAGCAATGTCCTGATCGACCCTGCCCAGGAGCTCAGAATGCTGGAGTACGCGCAACGGTTGAAAGCAAGAGCGCGCAACATACTTGCTTCGACAAGCCACGCGTCGACCGGCGCCAGACTCATCACAGGCGCCCTCGCCGGCGGTGCGCAAGCGCTGGGCCAGGGCGTGTTTGGATTGAAGGTGGGGGCGCCGGCGGACATCGTTTGCCTCAATCCACACCATCCGTCCCTCTATGGTCGTTCGCGCGACGCCCTCATCGACGGCTGGCTGTTCTCCGGAACACCGGGACTCGTGACGACCGTCTGGCGGCTCGGCGAGAAGGTGGTCCGCCACGGCCGCCACTGTGACGCCGAGCGCATCGCCGCGCGTTACCGTCTGACCTTGGACAAGCTGATCGCGTCGTGAGCGAGCCCGCTATCTCGGGAGCCCGCACCCTGCATCGACGCATCCGCGCCGATCTGGAGACCCCGATCCGTGCGGGCGCATGGGCGAGGGGCTTCCGTATTCCAACCGAGCGAGACCTGATGGCGCGATATGGTTGCGCCCGAATGACGGTGAGCAGGGCGATCGCATCCCTGGTTCAGGCTGGGCTCGTCGAACGCCGCAAGAGGGCCGGTTCATTCGTGGCCCGCCCTCACCTGCAGACGGCCGTGCTGCAGATCCCCGACATTGCGGCGCTGATCACCGATCGCGGCGAATCCTACCGCTTCCAGCGGCTGTCGCGGCGGATTCGGCCAGCGAGCCCGGATGATTGGGAGGAGTCCTCTTCCGGGCTTTCAGGCGAGGTGTTGGCGCTGTGGGGCCTGCATTTCGCCAGCGGGACTCCCCTCGCCGTCGAGCGGCGGGTAATCAACCTGGCCGCGGTCCCGGAGGCCCGGACCCTCTCGTTCCAAGCCGAGTCGCCGGGTTCCTGGCTGTTGAAGCATGTATCCTGGAGCGAGGCCCAGCACCGCATCACCGCCGTCAATCCCAACGCCGAAACCGCGCGTCGACTGGGGATCCGTCCCGGACTGGCCTGCTTGAGCGTCGAGCGCCGGACCTGGCGAGCGGGCGAGTGGATTACCGTCGTGCGCCAGATATTCCCGGGCAATCGTTACGACCTCGTCGCGGCGTTCGGCCCATGAACCTAGGCATTGATCCGCGCACGAGCAGAAAAGGTTTCCAGCATGAACCACCCGTTGCGTCCGCCGCCGCCGTTCGGCAGGCAAGTCGGCGCCAGCCCAAAGGCGCCCATATGGCCAAGTTACACCGGCCCATCACGCCTCGTTGGCGCCAGCCCGACCGGCCGGGCCACGGTGTGGGTTGATCCCTCCTTGGGCGCTCCGGCGCTGGAGAACGCCCGCGCTCTCCTGGCCGCCGCCGACCAGATCGCCGCCGCAAACGACGCTCTCTTCGGGACGATCGGAGGCTCGGTCAGCGTCATCGTTTTCGCCTTGGGGGGAATGACCGATGGGACCGGCGGAGCGGATCACGGCGGCTGCGACTACATCAGGGGCGCGGCGATCGAGGTCTGCGCCGCGTTCGGTGAATCGAACAGGATTCTGGCGCTGTTCGAGGCGGAACTCAGCGAGTGCTCCATGGGCGGCGACCTGTGCGGTCACAGCACCGGCGAGGCGCTGTCGCGATGGTGCGCCGCCCAGATCGGCGGCGACGCCCTGTCCGACTTCGCGACCGCGCCAAGCTGGGCGCAGGACGCAATGCCGGACTTCGTCAATCGGACCGATCCTACCGACCAGAACGCCAACAGCACAGGCTGCGGCATGGCGTTCATCAGCTGGCTGATGAGCCAGGGTCACAGCCTGAAGGAGATAGCCCCGGCGATGGTCACCCTGGGCGCTTCGGGAACCCTGGCGCGGCTCTACGCCGCTCTCACCGCCGATGCGGCCTCGAATGCGTGGCCGAGGTTCCTTGCCGCGGTGAAAGCCCTGCCCGGCGGCGTCAGGAGCGACAATCCGTTCGGGGCCGGCTGCGGTTAGCCATGGCCCTCGCCGACATCGAGACGATCGCCAGGGTCATGCTCGACTATCGCTCATCCGACCACATGCTGGGCTATCTGGCGGGAACCCAGCGTCGCTCGGTCCGCCAGCGTCCACGTCATGGGAGGACTGCAATGCCAGCCCCGATCGTCTTCTTCGATATCGCCGGGCCAGATCTCGAGACGCAGACCAGGTTCTATTCGAGCGTGTTCGGATGGGAAATTGCCGCTGACGGGCGTTTCGTCCTCCCGGCGGCGTCTCCGCTGCCGGGGGCTCTGCGACAGGATCCCGGCGAAAAGGTGATCTACCTGGGGGTGAAGGACATCACCGCGAGCCTGGCCAAATGCGAGGCCCACGGCGGCAAGATTGTCCAGCCTCGATTCGAGGTCCCGGGCTTGGTCATCCTCGGGCTCTTCACCGATCCGGCCGGCAATCGAATGGGCCTTGTGGAGATGGGAGACGGGAGAGCCGGGACGCCTTAGAAGACCCTCCGCCGCTCCCACTCCAGGCCGGTCCTGGACGACGAGCTCGGGCGGTCGCCAATTTCACCGCCAATGAGGAAAGGAGCGATGTTGGCCGTCGGGTACTCCGGCAAGAGTTTGAGCCAGAAGCTCGGGATCAGACCGGGCGAGGTGGTTCGCTCGGTCAACGCCCCGGCCCACTATCGCAAGCTGCTCGAACCTCTGCCTCCCGGTTCGCAAATTCCCGAAACGGGCGAACAGGCCGCCCTCGTCAATTCCTTCGTCAGGAGCAGGGACGAGCTGAATTCCTGGGCCGCGAGGTTGGTGTCGCTGCCGAGGCCGGGCGGGTCGGTGTGGATATCCTGGCCCAAGAAGAGTTCCTCGCTCTTGTGGATCTGACGGAGGGCGGGGTGCGCGAGTTCATGCTGCCGACCTGGTGGCTGGACGTCAAGGTGTGCGCGGTGGATGCGGACTGGTCGGGGCTGAAGTTTCTTCGCCGGCGCGCGAGGCAGGAGAGGCGCGAAGCTTGACCAAGCCTCAAGCTCCAACCACCGTTGCACGCGGCGCCAGCGCCGAGATGGCGTCGGCGACGCTGGCAAAAATGTGGTCCGCTCCGATGAGGTCGCGAAGGCCGAAGGCGGTGAGAGCGCGTTGGGCCTCGACCGCCTCCAGTCGGGCGATCGCGAGGGTGGCGCCAGCATCGCGGCACAGGCCGATCAAATCCTTGAAAACTTGCGCGGCGGTGAAGTCGATGTCGATAACTCCGGCAGCTTCCAGCACGACCAGCCTGAGTGGCGCTCCGGGCGCATTGAGCGCGTCACTGAACTGGTCGCGAAATTGGTAGGCGTTGAGGAACGAAAGCGGCGCCTGAAAGCCCAGAACGGCGACCCCCGCGAGGGTCTCGCCGACGACAGCGCCGTCTTGCGGCCACCACACCGTGGAGCCGGGAAGGCGCTGCATCGTGAACCTTCTGGGGCGCGCGCTCGACCACATCCCGTGCATCAGCGAAAGCCCGATCCCGACCGCGACTCCAATCTCGATAGGAAGGAAAATGATCGCCGCGGCCGTGACGACGATCAGCATGAACTCGACGGAACTGGCCTTGGCGACGGCGGCCATCTGGCCGATGCGAATGATGCGCAGGGCGATGAACAGCAAGACGCCGCTCAGGGCCGCCTGCGGTATCTTCGTGAGAAGTCCCGTACCGACGGCAACCACCAGGGCGACCACGCCAACGCTGAACAGACCGGTCAGCTGGGAACGCGCACCGGCTTCGCCGGCGATGGCGGTGCGCGGTGGGCTGGCATTGACAGGGAGCGCGCCCACAAAGCTGGCGATGAGGTTTCCGATACCCACCCCGATGTAATCCCGATTGAGCCGGGCTGGCGCTTCGGGGTCGGAGGGGAAAGCACGGGCGGTCGCGGCAGTCTGGACCATGACCACCAAGGCGATGAGGAAAGCCAGAGGCGCCAGCTTCAACAGGGCGCCGAGCCCCATCGCTGGCACAGTTGGCATGGGAAAACCCCCGGCGACCTTCCCGAGGATCGCAAGACCATGAGTGTCCAGGCGCCAGATGGCGACCACGAATGTGGCAAAGACCATGGCCGCAAGCGCCCCTGGCAGCCGGGCGCTCAGACGATGCGCCCCCGCGGTGAGCGCGAGAACCGCCACGGCGATCGCCAATGCGTACGGATTGAAGGCCGCCGCCGCCGCCCACACCGCGGCGAGACGGTGCGCGACCCCACCGGCGCCAGTCGCAAGTCCTAAGGCGCCAGGGAGCTGCGAGGCGATGATGTGGACACCGATCCCGGCTAGAAATCCGATTGTCACCGGGAGCGATAGAAGATTGGCGATCCATCCCATCCGAAGGGCGCCAGCCAGAGTGACGATCGCGCCGACCATCAGCGCAAGCGCGGCGGCAAGGGTGAAATATTGCGGGGTGGCGGTTGTCGCGAGCAATGCGAGGGCGCCGGCGAAGATCGGCGTGATGGTGGAATCCGCGCCCACCGACACAAATCGGTTCGAGCCAAACAGGCAGAAGCCCAGGGTCCCCGCAATGAAGGCGAAAAAGCCGAACTGCGGTGGAAACCCGCCCAGCCGGGCGGTCGCCATCTGTTCGGGAATGGCCACCGCCGCGAGGGTCAGCCCGGCCACTGCATCGGGGACGAGCCAATTGGCCCGGTAGCCGGCCAGCGAGGCCAGCACCGGCCATTCCCGGCGCGCGACCACCGTCAAGCGTCGGCCTTTGGCAGTGGGGCCATGATCCGCCCTTTCGGCGACAACATAGAGTTTTGGGTTGCCTGGAACATGGGTTTTCGTCAGCGTCGGATCGATTTCCGCAGGAGATGATCACCATGAATCGTCGACAGCTATCCCTCGCGCTTTCGGCGCTCGGCTTCGCCGACCCGCTGCGCGCCGCCAGTGAGCCGGCGCGCGCTCTCGTGGCGGCGATCGATACCCCCCTACGAACGTCCAAGAACCGGGCGAGGGACGGCTTCCGACATCCGGCGCAGACCCTCGACTTCTGGGGTCTCGCCCCGGGCATGTTGGTGGTGGAGATCGACCCCGCTGCCGGCTACTGGACCGAGATCCTCGCCCCGTATCTGAAGGCGACAAACGGGCGCTATGTGGCTGCGGTGGGCGGGGATGCGGCGGCTTTCAAGGTCCAATTCTCAAACCCGAGACTCTGGGGCCCAATTGAGATCGTGAGCTTCGGGGCCGCCTCAGGACCCTTGGGGCCCGCCGGTTCGGCCGACATGGTGATCACCGCGCGCAACATCCATGACTGGATGTGGACTCCGGGCCTCCTGGACAAAGCGCTTGCCGACTTTCGCGCCGTGCTCAAGCCCGGGGCGATCCTGGCTGTGGAGGAACATCGGGCCGATCCCAGGCCGATGATCGCCGAGGCGCGAGACGGCTACGTTTCCACCGCATGGCTGACGACCACCGTGGAAAGATCCGGATTCAGATTGGACGGCCGTTCGGAGATCAACGCCAATCCGAAGGACACCAAGGACCATCCCTTCGGCGTGTGGACCCTGCCGCCGACCCGGCGCACCCATCAGAAAGACAAACCCACGCCCGCCGGATTCGACCCGGCGAAATACGAGGCGATCGGCGAGAGCGATCGCATGACGTTGAGGTTTCGCAAGGTGTAGGTGTCGCCGACCGCTTCGGTGCGGCATGGTCGCCTTGGCGGCACGCCGGATGTCATGCTCCAACCTCGGTCCGCGGGTCGCGGGGCAAGAATGCCGACAACCAACCGTCAGTCGCCCCAAAAAAGCCGTCTGGTCGCCCGCAGTTCTTGAACCCGTCCTGCTCGAGTCAGTGAGGGCGTCAGGCCTCGAGTGGCGAAGCTTTAGGATGCGAACCGTTGGCGCAGGCGCCTCTGCAGGTTTTCATAATGGGCGCGCCTCGCTCTGGGACTTCAGTCTCCTACTTTGCCATCCGTGAAGTCTTCGGCCTTCCAGGCATGGGCGAAAGCCACGTCATGGAGGTGTTCTACCGCATTGTACGAGATTTCAACGCGCACGCCAATTTCTTCAAATTCTCGTCCGGAAATCTCGCAATTCTGTTAGATCCCGAGCATTTTACGGACTATATGGTAAGTTATATTCGGTACTTTTACGAACTGCACTTTCCATATTCTGAGTGGGTAGACAAGACGCCGAACGGCGCCTCTATATTGGCATCCGATCTTATTCTGAAGGCGTTTCCGCACGCCCGGATAATCCTCACCAAGCGCAACGGGATCGAAGTAGTTCAATCACACCGCAGAAAATTTGCGACCTCATTCGAAACCGCCTGCCTAATATGGCTGGATTGCATGGAAGCTTACGAGAAAACGGTAAGCGCCCATCCCACCATTCTGGTGCTTGATCAGTCGATGATCGCCAACGAACCGGATAAGGCAGGAATACTCATTTCTGCATATCTGGGTCGACCCGAAAAGTCCGCAGCCTTGGCGAGTTTTTTCGCGTCCAATCAGACCGATCGGAGTTCCACTCACGATTGGCGTAGGCCCCTGAGCCAGAGTGACGCCGGTTGGAGCCGAGACGAGGCGCGGACGTTCGAGCGAATTTGCGGCGCAATGATGGATCGTCTTGGTTACTCCGTGTTGTGACTTGGGGGCCAATCCGGCCGGAGGGCGTGCGGCATCCGGCCCCGCGAAATTCGAGACTCCGTACGGGATGGATCCACCTTCTCTCCTGATTCAGGGGCGCGCGTGACTGAGAGCGCGCCGCCTGTTTCGGCCCATGAGACCGGGGAGCGCGAACCTGCCCGTCGCGGGCCGTCGGAGCTTGTCGAGGGGACACTGATGCTGTCCCACGCATGATTCTGTCGGTGTCGCGCTCGACTTGCGCCCCGCGTGCTGAAGCGTTCTGGGCTTGCTAACGAGCTTCCCATCGACTAAATGGTAGCACATCATTGGTCTTCGTTTGTATGGGCTTATGCTGACCTCTTCAGTGTTGCCCAGAACAGTGAAGAAAATCCGCCGCCAGAAGTCGTTCTGTCAGTCCACGAGCGGCCTGGCGACAATCAACGGTCAACGGGAACAGATGAGATGGTCGACAAGCCTACGGACAAGTCTAACGACAACCCTCTCGCTAAGGCGCCGACTGAACTTGGCAAACTGAACGTCGCGACGCGCAACGCCGCCGCCGCGTCGCTTGCCGGCGGCATCATCGCCGCTTCGGGCCGGCCGCATTCTATCGACGAGGCGATGGTGGTCCTCGAAAACGTCATGAACACCATGTTTCCCCATCCCAAGGCTCCGAAATATATCAAATGGGCCGCCGATTCCTCCAAGCGGACCACCAAGCACGTTTGAGTCTCCACGGCTGTCCAGCCGAGCCTCGATCGTCCTTTGGACAACTTCGGGGCGCGGTACGGCGCCGCCGCGAAAGCCGACCTTGCGCGCGGCCGAGTCTGTAGCCGATGATCAGAATGCATGGAGAGCGCGGCCATCGGCCTTGGCGGTGCGCCGCTCCCGCGGAGGGCGCTCAGTCGAGCCGCTGTGGACGCAATGAGGGATCGCCCAATCGCAGACGCATCGGCTGAGACTGCCTCCAATGTGCCTGCGCATACAATTGAGGCGGGCCGAGCCGGGCCGAGTCCCGGCGGTTCGGAGCCCCGGTCGGGGGATCGGATGGAGCCAGCGCTCGCGGGCGGCTCGACCCAGGAGGTCATCCAGGCGCGGGGCGCTACACCCGCAGCACACTCCCTGCGTGGAGAGCTGATCGCGTCTGCCGCTCTTGGGGGCAGACGGGGTGTCGTTCAACAGACACGGCAGACTCTGGAAGGCGTCCATGTCTCACCGGGCGGCGGGGTCATGATCGTCGGCAGGCTGGTGGACGAGGCCCCGCGACTGGAAACAATTTCAATCATGGCGCCGGACTGGCGCGTCACCTTTGACGGCTCGGTGATGGCGCGAGTACCTCGACTCGACCTCGCCGATCATGGAGCGCGGTTCGGCTATCTGGGTCTCGTGTACGGCGGGCGGGAGATTCAACCCTACGGAGACTGCCAGCTCGAATTTCGCTTCCAGGACGGTTTGTCGAGCTCCGCGGTGGTTACACCCAGGGTAGTCGACGACACCGAGCTGCGCGACATTTTCCTGTCCCACCTCGCGGACGCCCAGCAAAATGGAGCTCTGATCGAAGCCGTCGCCAGCCTCCAGCGCGGCTTGGGCGACCACATTCTTCGGCTCAGCGGCGACATAACGAACGCCCTCGCGCACAGTCCGTATGTGGAGCGTTTCGGCGCCCGCCAGCAAAAGTATCGCGGATCTATCATCGTGTGTCTCTACGGACATCCTGAATATCATTTTATTCAAAACGCTTTGTTCTCGGGAAAACCCGGAATCGAGGAATACGAATTCATCTTTGTATCCAACAGTCCGGAGCTTGCCGACACGCTCCGAGGTGGAGCGATCGAGGCCAGCAGGACGTACGGACTGGATCAGACCCTGGTGTTGCTTCCAGGAAACGCGGGCTTCGCCGCCGCCAACAATGTTGCCACAAAGAGCGCCCAGAGTGACAGATTGGTATTCTTAAACCCCGATGTTTTCCCAAAGGATCAAAAGTGGGCGCTAAAGCATCTCGATCTTATCGATACTAAACCGGTCGCCGAGACGACCATATTCGGTGTTCCACTTTACTACGACGACGGCTCTCTGATGCACGGAGGGATGTTCTTTGAGATTGACCGTGGAGCTTCATTCAACCGCAGTCGCACTGCTCACTGGCAGCTGTTGCGCGTCGAGCACTACGGCAAGGGCGCGCCGGCAGGAGCCCAGGAGTTCACGCGACCACGCCCGGTGCCTGCCGTTACCGGCGCGTTCGTTTCTATTGCCCGTGATTGGTTTGAAAGTCTCGGCGGCTTTAGTGAGGATTATATTTTCGGTCACTACGAAGATGCGGATCTATGCCTGAAGAGTTTAGAGGCCGGAACGCCCGCCTGGATGCAGGACTTGCGTCTCTGGCATCTCGAGGGCAAGGGATCGCCGCATCTGCCGGCTCACGACGGGGCCGCCCTGGTGAACCGATGGCTGTTTTCTTCCCGCTGGGGCGCCTTGGTCAGCGGGCAGGTTCTCGGCCAGAAGCCATCCCACGCACTCCTGCAAGCGCGGTCCTGGCCCGCCGTGTCCGGTCTCGTCGAGGCGACGCTCGCCGCGGAAGCGCCCGGCGCCGCGACTGCTTCTGACCTACCCGGCCCGGGGCGTCCGACCGGGTCGAGGCAGGCGCCGTCGGCGCGCAAGCGTCGCGAGGGCGTCGTGTCGTGAAGGTGCTCTTGCTCAGCCTGTTCCATCCCGAGCTGGTTCGCGGCGGCGCGCAACAGATCTGTTACGAACTCTTTGAGGGATTGCGCGACGTCGAGGGGGTTACTCCCTTCTTGCTTGCCGCGGTCGACCCGACCATGCCGGAGCTCTACAAGACTGGCGCCCGCATTACCGGCTTTGACGGCCGTCCAGATGAGTTTGTGTTTCTGAGTAACAGTTACGACTATTTCTGGCATAAGCTGCCTGGAGACAGCCTGGCGGATGCATATAGTGAATTTCTTAGGTTGGTGAGGCCCGACGTTGTCCACTTTCACCATTTTTTGTTGTTTGGACTTGATTTTCTTACATTAACGCGCCGTGTATTGCCGGAGACGAGAATTGTTCTTACATTTCACGAATTCCTGTCTATCTGTATGGCGAACGGGCAGATGGTGCGGACTACGGACAGGTCTATCTGCGATCGTGCGTCGCCAGTCCGGTGTCATCAATGCTTCCCCGCGATAACCCCAGAATACTTTTTCATGCGTCAGCTTTGGACGCAACGTCACTTCGAAGCTGTCGATATATTTACTACACCATCGCGATTCATGATTGACATATTTGCGCGATCAGGAATCGACGTCGACCGGATGGTGCACGTCGCCAACGCCCACGGGAGCCGGGCGGCATCTTCCGCGCCGGAAGTTCAACCGGCCAGCAGACCCAGGTTCGGGTTGCTGCGGCGATGGGGAGCCAGATCCCAGTCCTCGATCGACGCGCGGCGCCGTCGCGCAGTCAATGGGGCCGGTCGTCGATTGGAACGAAGAAACCGTTTTGGCTTCTTTGGACAGATGATCGACAATAAAGGGGTACATGTCATTCTTGAGGCGGTCGGGATACTCCGAACGGATGGATTCACCGACTTCGTCATTGAGCTGAACGGCGGCAATCTTCGCTTCGCTTCCGAAGGACGTCGCCGCGAGATCGAGGCGTTTCTGGAACGCGAGGGCGAATTGCCGTCAGAGCAGAGAGTCGTGATCGCCACTGGCGCGTACGAGGTTGGTCAATTGGCGAGTCTCATGGGCCGCATCGATTGGGTTCTGGTCCCGTCGGTTTGGCGCGAAGCCTTCTGTCTTGTGGTCTCCGAAGCATGGGCGTTCGGCAAGCCGGTAATCTGCTCCAACGTTGGGGGGATGGCCGAACGCGTTCAGGATGGCGACAACGGACTCGTATTTCCCGTCGGCGACGCACGAGCGCTCGCCGCAGTGATCCGTCGCGCCTGCACGGAGAAGGGATTGTGGGAGCGGACTTCGCGCGGCATCGCGCCGCCTCCGGCGCGAAGCGTCATGGTATCCGAATTCCTGGAACTCTATCGGCATGGATTGTCCAGCGCCACCGCGGTCGCCTGAGCCAGGGTGCATGACTCTTCCTTGCGACCGCCAATCGAGGACTCAGAGATCTGAACGCGCCGACTGAGACCGCCGCCGCGCCGTCGACGGAGACGTTGCTCAGGAATCTCGGGACTCCTGAGAATCACTTCGAAGGCTTGCTTGGACTCGCCGGCTTGGCCGCATCGGCTGGACGGTTCGCCGAGGCCCTGCGGTACGCCGACCGCGCCCGGCGCCTGGATCCCGTGAATCCGACGCTAGCGACGCTGTGCGCCCGGCTGCTGATGCGGCTCGATCGCCCCGGCCCGGCCCTGGCTGTCGTAACCGAGCTTGCCGATGGGGATCGCACTGCTCAATCGGAACTTGAGCGGGCGCAGATCATGCTCGCGCTCGGCGATGGTCCAGGAGCCGCTGAGGCGATCGAAGGTCTTCTCGCCACCATCGCGGTGGACGCTCTGGAAGGATTCCCCATCCTCGCCGAAGCCGTATGCGAGACGCTCGGTCGTGATCATGCAGGCTGGGTGGGCTTGAGTTCGGATTGCACAGTGGTTGGCGCCTTGGGCCCGGCGGCTCTTGCGAGGCTCCAGGCTCTCGCGGGGCAAAGCTCGCACGGCTTGCGTCTCGAAGCATCGCCGGCCATGGGTCGCTTGAGCCCATTTCGTCTGTGGACCGACCTTGCGGGACTGCGCACCGTAGCCGAAACGCTCCCACATGCGGTGATCGGCGGCAGGATGTTGAAAGTGACGCCTGCATCGCGGTTGAATGCGGCCGGCGCACAAAGGGGAAGCCTCATCGCCGGTTCAGAGGCGCCGCCCGCCGGCGTCCGCGGCATCTCGTTGCAGCCGTGTCCGGGTTCATCAGGCGCGCGACGCTCCGACGAACCGGCCCTCGTCGAGGAGGCGGCGCCGAATCAGCGGCTCGCGCGCCGCTTGTTCAATCCTCCTCTTCCGTCCCGCGGCGTCGCCAAAGGCACACCGGGCCGATCCGCCACGACCTCCGCGCTCGCACGAACTCCGCCGCCAACCGTAGCCGTGATCGTCCCGGTGTATTCTGGATCTGACGAGAGTCTGGTCTGCCTCCGCTCCGTGATCGCGACCACCGATCCAAAGACGACGGAACTGATCGTCATCGAGGATGCCGGTCTCGAGCCAAAGGTGACAAATACACTCCAGGAGCTGGCCGCCGCCGATCGAATTACCTTGGTCGTCGATGCAGAGGACCTCGGCGTCCCGCAGTGCGCCAACCACGGCATCGGCTCGAGGCCTCAAAGCGACGTCGTGCTCCTTAACCCCGACGCCGAGGTGTTCGGCGACTGGCTGGAGAGATTGCAGCGCGTCGCCTATTCCGAGCCAAGCGTGGCAACCGTCAGCGCCTTTTCCAACGACGTGGGGTTGACGACCTACCCGGCAGCTTATGATCAGGCGCGCGACTCAGCCGCCGGCGCGCGGCTGGATTGTCTCTTCCGAGAGGTCAACGCGGGCCTCCACGCGGAGCTGCCGAGCGGGGCGGGCGTATGCGTGTACATTCGCCGGGCCTGCATCGATCAGATCGGTGGTTTCGAGGTGGATTTATTTGGAAGCGCCTACGGCGTGATCAATGACTTCTGCCTTCGCGCCAGTAAACTGGGGTGGCGGCACCTGGCGGCAGCGGATGTGTTCGTACGCCGTCTCGGTGAGCGTTCTCGCCAACCTCTCGAAGAGCTTGCGACGGGACGCGACCTTCGTCTCCTCTACGAGCGCCACCCGACCTTTCAGGCGGCGACGGAAGCCTTCGTGGACACTGATCCGCTGCAGCCGATGCGACGGGCTATCGACGAGCGACTGCTCGCCGACGAAACGGGGCCTTCGGTGCTGCTGATCACTCTTGGCCGGGATGGCGGTGTACGCCGTCACGTGCGGCAGCGGACAGAGATCCTTCGCGCGCAAGGCTGTCGCGTTGTCGAACTTCTTCCCAATAGAGAGCAGCATGCCGGCGGCGCCTGTCGGCTCAGCGTTGCAGGACAGCGCTTCAACGACCTGACGTACAGGCTGCCTCACGAAATGGCGCATCTTATCGCGCTGTTGCGCAGGCTGGGCATCGCAGAGGTGGAAGTTCATCATTTCCTCGGGCTCGATCCGATCGCCCTCACTATCCCGGCGCGGCTCGGAGTTCCCTATGATGTCTTCGTCCATGACTACAGTTGGATCTGTCCTCGGATCACTCTGGTCGGAGGCGATAAGCGCTATTGTGGCGAGCCCGATCTCGCGGCCTGCGAACGATGCATCGGGGCGCACGGCGGCCTGATCGAGGAGGAGATCTCGGTCCAGGCTCTACGCGCACGAAGCGCGGATGTCCTGAGCGGGGCGCGGCGAGTGGTGGTTCCCAGCGAAGACGGCGCGGCTCGGCTGCGCAGGTACTTCCCGAAGGTCAAGTCGGCGGTCATCCCGTGGGAGACTCCGGTCCGGGGGCGGCCGGCATGGAAGCCGAGGACTTCCGGGAGAGTTCGAGTCGCGATGGTCGGGGCCATCACCGAGCATAAAGGGTATGAAAGGCTTCTCGCCTGCGCTCGCGACGCACGCGATGGCGACCTGCCTCTGGAATTCGTGGTGATCGGCTACACCGAGGACGACTTCGCCCTCTTCGAAACCGGGCGGGTGTTTGTCACGGGTCGATATGGCGAAGGCGAGGTTGCCTCGCTGATCAAGCGCGAGAAATGTGATGTCGCCTTTCAAGGTTCGATCTGGCCCGAGACGTGGTGCTACGCCCTGACGCACCTGCTTCACTGCGGCTTACCCGTCCTGGCCTTCAGCATCGGAGCGGTCACCGGACGGCTCGAAGATGTTCCTCACGCCGTCCTCACGCCCCTGTCCGCCACCGCGCGGGAACTGAACGAGCTATTGATCGGCATGGGCCGGACTGGGTCGGCTTGGCGAGCCCGCGTCGGAATTCGGACGAGCGGCGGAAACCAGCTCGACTTCGACGATGTCGGGCGTGGCGACACCGCCGTCCGATCGGCCTGGGTCGAAGGGTTCAGAATAAGCCTGTCGCTCGCTCCAGGCGATCCGTTCATTGAATACAGCGCGCTCGCCGCCGATGGAGTGCGGACAGATTGGGTCGGCGAAGGTTCCTGGTGCGCCGTTCAAGGTCGACCGACACCCTTGATCGGCTTCTCGGTCCGACCGGCGCGGCCGGGAAGGCCGCCAATCTCTTTTCAATATGGCGGAGTCTTTTCATCCGGGGTCGCGGCGCCTCCCTTCACGGATGCCGGTGATTGCTATTCAGCGACCCAAAACGACCCTTTGGTTGGAATCTGGGTCGCGGCCGTTGCGTCTTGAGGGCGGTCCGATCGCGGCGACGGGACGGTTGCGGAAACCGCTTCAGTTCGAAGCGGGACGCAGCTAGGAGCAGGCATGAGAATTCTGGTCACCGGCGGGGCTGGGTTCATCGGCTCGGCGGTGGTGAGGCGCCTGATCGGCGAGACCGCCAACGAGGTCCTTGTCTACGACAAGCTGACCTATGCGGCGACAATGAGCGCTCTGGACACGGTGGCGGGCCATCCGCGGTTCAAGTTCGTCAAGGGCGACATCTGCGACACCTCGAACGTCGAGCGCCTGTTCGCCGACTTTGCTCCCGACAAGGTCCTGCATCTTGCGGCGGAGAGCTTTGTGGACCGTTCAATCGACGGGCCAGAGGCGTTCATCCAGACAAACATCGTCGGCACGTTCAACCTCCTGCGCGCGGCCCTGCGTCGCTGGCGCGGGCTCGATAGGGGGATCGCGGCGCGCTTCCGCTTTCATCACGTTTCCACCGATGAAGTGTTCGGATCGCTGGGTTCCGAGGGCTGTTTCGACGAGGAAACCCGCTATGATCCGCGCTCACCGTATTCCGCGTCGAAGGCGGGCGCCGACCACCTGGTATCCGCATGGGGCCACACCTATGGGCTGCCGGTCCTCATCACCAACTGCTCCAATAACTACGGACCCTATCAGTTTCCCGAAAAGCTGATCCCGCTGACGATCGTCAAGGCCCTGGCCGGCGAAGCTCTTCCCGTCTATGGCGATGGCCAAAACGTCCGCGACTGGCTCTTCGTGGAGGATCACGCGCGGGCTCTGACCGCGGTGCTGGAGAACGGCTCACCGGGGCAAACCTACGCGATCGGTGGCGGCTGCGAGCGGACCAACCTCGACGTGGTGCGCGCGACGTGCGCATTGCTCGATCGCCTGAAGCCTCGGAGCGATCGGCGCAGCTACGCCCAACAGATCGCGTTCGTGGCGGACCGGCCCGGCCACGATCGCCGCTACGCCATCGACTACGCGAAAATCGCCCGCGACCTTCACTGGCGGCCGCAAGAGAGCTTTGATTCAGGCTTGCACGATACGGTTGTCTGGTATCTCGCCAATGAAGATTGGTGGCGCGCCATCCAGCGCCGCGTCGATGGTGGCGAACGGTTGGGGCGGATCTGTTGACGACGCTCGTTTCGAAAGCGGCGGAAGGCCCGGGCGCCGGTCCCAAGCGGGCGATGAAGGGCATAATACTGGCGGGCGGCTCAGGATCGCGGCTCTATCCCGCCACCATGGCCGTCAACAAACAATTGCTACCAGTATACGATAAGCCCATGATATACTATCCGATGTCTGTGTTGATGCTTGCAGACATTCACGAGATCATGATCATTTCATCTCCAGGGCACATTGATAACTTCGTCAATCTCTTCGGAGACGGAACGGACCTCGGTCTTCAGATGTCCTATGCCGTGCAGGAGCGCCCGGAAGGGCTTGCGCAGGCGTTCACTATCGGACGCGACTTCGTCGGAACCGACGGTGTCACGCTGGTGCTGGGAGACAACATATTCTTTGGGGCCGGCTTGGCCGCGAAGGTTGGGGTCGCCCGCGCCAGGGACCGGGGCGCAACCATCTTCGCCTATCATGTCGACGATCCGGAACGCTACGGCGTCGTGACCCTGGATCAATTCGGTCGCGCCTTGGCTATCGAGGAGAAACCAAGGGCGCCTCAATCTCCGTGGGCGGTGACCGGCCTCTATGTCTACGACAACGCTGTCCTTGGGCACGCAGCCCGGCTTAAGCCGTCGGCGCGCGGTGAGCTGGAGATCACAGACCTCAACCGCATCTATCTCGCCGAAGGCCAACTGCACGTCGATACTCTCTCGCGCGGCTACACCTGGCTCGACACGGGCACCCACGAATCCCTGCTTGAAGCCTCACAATTCGTCCACGTTATGCAAAAGAGGCAGGGATCGCACATAGCATGTCTCGAAGAGATCGCGTTTCGCAACGGCTATATAGACTTGGCGCACCTGATGCGGCGAGCAAAGCTCTTGGAGAAGACCAGCTACGGTCGATACTTGACGGCGTTGGCCAGGGAGGAGCCTCAGATCGTGACCTCGGGACCAAACGCGGCTTGAGAGGGTGTCGCGCGGCGAGCTTTCGCAAATGGCGTTTGCGGATGGCCCCAGCCCCCCCTACCTTATGGATGGGAGGACCAGGAGTGCGGTCGTGCCCAAACACCTATCATCGTCATCCCCGACGCGCTTGGACGTGGCGAGCGGGTTCAAGTATACAGCGCGCCCAAAAGCGACCACCGACCTGCCCCTTAGCCCACCTATGATCACGCTCGCGGTTGATTCATCGAAACATAGTGACTTGGGGGCACCCTATGGGATGAAGGCCCTCCTCGAAGTCGAGCGGTCGGGTAAGGCAAGATGATCCAGGATCCCGGCGCACAGGCGACGCTGCAAGCCTTTGTTCTGCTGGCTCGTCACCACGGAATGGATACCTCGGTGGACGAGCTTGAGCGGCAGTATGTGCTCGGCGAAGGCGGGGTCTCGGACGCCGTGTTGGTGGCCCTCGCGGCTGATCTCGGGCTCGACGCCAGGTGGGTCACCCTGAACTGGTCGCAATTGCCGAAGTTGTCCAAGATTCTGCCCGCCATGCTGCGCCTGCGCGACGGCGGCGCATTGATTCTGGAGTCGGTGACCAAGGACGAAAGTTCAGGGCTCGTGGCGTTGGTCGGCGATCCGCTGGCGGGTTCAGAGGTTCGCGCCGCCATCGACGAGACGCAGCTCACGGCCCTCTGGGGTGGCCAGGTGCTGATGGTCAAGATCGACTCCAAAGGCGCATTGAACGACGAGCCGTTCAGCTTCAACTGGATCCTCAAGCAAGTGCTGAAGGAACGGTCACTGTTTCGAGACATAGGCATATCAGCGTTCATCTCATCACTCTTCGCAATCGTTCCACCCTTTACCATGAAGATAATTATTGACCGCGTCCTGGTCGATAAATCTCAGATGACCTGGATACTGCTCGCTGTAATATTCGTGGCGATGGTCATTTTTGAGATGCTTTTGACATTTCTACGCGGTCGATTCATGGAACTGGCGGCCACGCGTATAGATGGTCGACTACAAATTTATGTCATGGAGAGGTTGCTTCGACTGCCAATGAGCTATTTTGAGACCACCCCCGTTGGCCGAACGGCGTCAAAAGTCAACAAGATAGAAGTCATTAGAGAATTTTTGACTGGCGAGCTGTTGAACACATCGGTTGACTCGATTATGTTGTTAGTGCTTGTTCCTATATTGTTTGTGTTGAGCTGGGCGCTTGCATTTTGGGTAGTCGCTCTTGGTCTTTGCATCTTCATGATTATAATGATATTCCTTCGACCCCTCATGCGTTTGAACATAAAATTCGTAGAGAGCGAGATCCGCAAACACATCTATCTCATAGAGAGTCTGTATGGCATGAGGACTATCAAGTCCCTGGCGCTGGAAGGGCGTCGGCGGATGGGATGGGACGTTGTGGTCGCGGAGAATGTTGGCACGAAGCACGACTGGGGTGTGTTAGCGAACTATCCGACTACACTAGTGGTTCCGTTCGAACGATTAATGTACACAGGATCGTTGATGCTCGGCACCGCCGCAGTGCTTTGGTCCACGACTACGTCTGGCGCGACCGTCATCTCGGCGGGCTCGATGGTCGCCTTCGTTCTGATCGCCTCACGCACCGCCGCGCCCCTGGTCAAGGTCGCGGGACTCCTGGATAGCTACCACGAGATCAAGAGCGCGGTTTATCAGGTGGCGTCGGTGATGAACGAGCCGCCCGAGATCACCCGGGGCCAAAGCGGTCTGCGGCAGCCGATAAAGGGCGATATCGTCTTTGACAATGTCCAGTTCCGTTACGTCGCGGGCGCGCCGCTGGCGTTGAGTGGCGCCAGCTTCGCGATCCGCCCAGGAACGATCTTCGGGATCATGGGTCGCAGCGGCTCCGGCAAGACCACCATCACGCGTTTGCTTCAGGGGCTGAACACCGACTTCGAGGGCATGGTCAAGATCGACGGAATGGACCTGCGCGAAATCGATCTTCATCACCTGCGAACCAGCATCGGCGTCGTGCCGCAGGAAAACTTCCTGTTCAGCGGCTCGGTCCGCGACAATATCGGGATGGCGAAGGCGGGCGCCACCTTCCCGCAGATTGTGCGCGCCGCGCAGCTCGCGGGCGCCGAAGAGTTCATCGAAAAGATGCCCCGCGGCTACGACACCAGGCTCGAGGAAGGAGCCTCCAATCTCTCGGGTGGCCAGCGGCAGCGTTTGGCTTTGGCCCGGGCCCTCCTCATTGAGCCCTCGGTGCTCATACTCGACGAGGCGACCAGCGCCCTGGACGCCGAGAGCGAGGCGATCATCAATGCCAACCTAGTGCGGATCGCCGAGGGACGGACGATCATCTGCGTCTCGCACCGGCTCTCGATGCTCGTACCCGCCGACGCAATTCTGGTTCTGGAACAGGGCAAGACCTACGACGTCGGCCGCCACGAAGAACTGCTGCACCGCTGCGATATCTACAAGCACATGTGGCACACGCAGAATCGTCACCTGGATGCCCCTTCCCATGCCCGGCCCGTTCTCGCGCGCTCGTCCACAAACTGAACCAGCCCCCAGGCGGGTTCGATTTGGTCGGCCGCAGCGCGGTCGCAAGTCGATCGACGAGCCGCTGGCGCCGGTCAGCGCCTTCGAGTCCGAGACGCAGGCAATCATCGGCAAGGCGTCGATCTACAGCGACCACGCCATTCTTCACGGGGTGGCGCTGCTCTTTGTGGCCGCTATCGTCATCTGCAGCGTCGTGCCGATCGACCGCGTCGTCACCTCGACCGGACTGATCGCGCCCACCGAAGGCTCGATCTATCTCCAGCCGCTCGATCGGGTGATCGTCCGCAATATCCTGGTCAGGAAAGGTCAGATCGTCAGGAAGGGGCAGATTCTCGCCACCATGGATCCGACGTTCGCGGGGGCCGACGAGCTCAGTCTCGAGCATCAGAAGGCCAGTAACGATGCACTGGTCGCCCGTCTCCAGGCTGAGCAAAGCGGCGTTCCCTACCTCCCCAAGGGCAATGACCCAAATCAAGTCCTTCAGCTCGAACAATATCAGGAAGTCATAACCGCTTATCGCCAGGCGTTGGCAAACTACGACGCTCAGATTCATTCAACAGAAACGGTGATCTCCAAAGCTCAGGATGACGCTCGTAAATACAAACAAGAAGTATTCGACAACACCCAAATCAATAGTCGCTGGAAGGAATTGGAACAGAAGGGATATGGCTCCCCCATTCAAGCATTGACCGCCGCGACCGCCCTTGTCGAGAGTCAGCGCCTTTTCTCGGACGCTCAAAGCCAAGCTGTCCAGAGCACGCACGACTTGGAGGGTCTCAGAGCTCAGCGGGCGGCCTACATCGGCAACTGGAACGACACGCTCGGCACAGCTCTCACCACCGCCCGGCTGGCCCTCAACCAGTCGACCCAGGACCTTATCAAAGCCCATGAGACAACAGGGGTGGATACCAGGGTGGTGGCGCCGATGGACGCCATCGTCCTGTCGATAGCCAACGCCTCCACAGGCGTGGTGGTCGACCCTTCGATCATGTCGGGCCAACCGCTCTTCACTCTGACGCCGCTGAGCGGACAGGTCGAAGCGGAAATCGACATCGCTTCCCAGGATCAAGGGTTCGTCCGCGCGGGCGATCCGGTGACGCTCAAGCTCGACGCTTACAGATATATTCTCTACGGCACGGTCGACGGAAAGGTCTTGAGCATCAGTCCTGGCTCTTTCACGACCGATCAGAACGGCCAAGCCGTGCCTCCGTACTTCAAGGTTCGCGTGAGGATCACCAAGTCTCGTCTTCACAACGTTCCCAAGGATTACCGCCTGCTTCCGGGTCAGACCCTGGTCGGCGATATTCTGGTCGGCCACCGGACGCTGATGAGCTACTTCGTGGAAGGGGCGTTGCGGACCGGACGCGAAGCGATGCGGGAGCCCAGTTGAATCCGAAAGCGGCCGCATCGATCCGCGCCCAGGCCGAACGGGAAGACCGGCGGAACAACGCCGCCACCGCGGCGTCGCTGTGGCGAAAACTGGCCGAGGCCGGGGACGCCGAGGCCTGTCACCAGATGGGCGTTCGCTATGAACGCGGGGCCGGGGTGATCCAGAACTTCGCGGAGGCGACGCGCTGGTTCCATCGCGCCGCGGAGCGGGGTCTGGTCGAGGCGCAAGCCAGACTCGGCGAGATCTACCTCCATGGGCGTGGGACGCCGGGCAGCACCCGCGGGATGGGGCCCGATTCGGAAGGGAACCCCCCGGCTGCATCCGCCTCCAAAGGCGCCCTCGCTCGCCTCTTCCCGGAAGGGGGCGCAGTGAAGCAGGATCTAGCCGCGGCGGCAAAGTGGAACGAATTGGCTGCGCGCGCCGGCGACCGCGCCGCTCAGGTGAGACGCGGGTATCAATGCGCCTCGGGCCTTGGCGTGGAGACCGACTATCGCGAAGCCGAACACTGGTACGCTGCAGCGGCCGCGAGGGGGGACGACGGAGGTGAGTTCGGTCTGGGACTGTTGCATGCCGGTGGACACCTAGGCGCCGCTGATCCGGCGACGGCGGCCGCCTGGTTCGAGAGGGCGGCGGCCAGCGGTAACATCAACGCGCAGCTTTGTTTGGCGATCGTGTTGCTCGAGGGCGGCGGCGTCGCCAGGGACGAGCCCCGGGCGATTGAACTTCTCACCGTGGCGGCGGAGGCGGGGCACGCGGAGGCGATGTTCCGCCTCGGGGAGCTAAATCGGGTCGGGGGAGAGGGTGGGGCGAACCTCGCGGACGCGGAGAGCTGGCTGCGACGCGCGGCGGCGCGGGGTCACTTCGGGGGGATGGTGTCGTTAGGAGCGCTCTTGGCGGAGGGCTCACCGCCAGACCATGCGTCGGCGGCGTTCCATTTCCGCCAAGCGGCCGATCTCGGAGACGGGCTCGCGCAATTTTCGCTGGGCCGGCTCTATCTCACCGGGAAAGGGCTGCCGCTCGATCCCGAGCAGGCGGCGATTTGGTTCGCGCGGGCGGCCGACCAGGGCGTCGTTCCAGCCTTCGAGAGATTGGGCGCCATGTATGCCGAGGGGCTTGGCGTCGAGCAAGACCTTGCCTTGGCTGCCGATTGGCTCCATCGCGCCGCCGCCCAGGGCGATCCGGACGCGCCCTATCACATCGGAACCCTGCATGCCTCGGGCCTGGGCCTGCCCCGCGACCCAGCTCTTGCGGTCCAGTGGTACAAGCAGGCGGCGGAGAGAGGAAATTCCGAGGCTTGCCTGCGCCTCGGCGTGATGTACGCCTCCGCGGAAGGCGTTTCCGAAGACCCGCAGGAAGCCGCGCGATGGTACGAACGGGCTGCGCGACTAGGCAGCCTCGACGCAACCTGGAACCTGGCGTTCCTTCATATCAGGGGCCATGGCTGCGCCAAGGATGTGGAAAGAGGTCTGGAGCTGCTTCGGTCCGCGGTTGAGGGCGGCAGCCAATCCGCAGCCTGGGCTCTGCACAACCTCTATACTGAGGGGTTGTACATCGGCGGGGACAAGGAACGTGCGGCCGAATGGCTCGAGAGAGCGGCGGAGATGGGAAGCGGGCCGGCCGCATGTCGGCTCCTTGAGCGATTCGAAGCAGGCGACATCAACCTCCCGATCGAGAGAATCGTTTCGCTCCTGACGGCGGCGGCGGAGACCGGCGAGCAACACGCCCAGGTCGCTCTTGGCCGCGCCCATTTCGAGGGCAAGATCATGCCGCGGGACGCCGGCGCCGCGCTGCGCTGGTTTGTGTCCGCAGCGGAGGCGGAAAATCCATTCGCCCAGGCTTGGCTTGGCGATGTTCTTCTCACCGGCAAGGATGTGATCGCTGATCGTGAGGCCGGCCTCCACTGGTATCGAAGGGCTGCGGAAAACGGTCACGTGGGGGCCCTCCAAGCATTGTCCACCGCAATTGGTCAGGAGGACCCGGACGGTCTCTTCCCACTGTGGCTCGCTGCAGCGCAGTCCGGAGACGCAACAGCCAGACGCGTAGTCGGCGAGTTCTACATTCGCGGCGCCGGAACCAACAGGTCGGTTCCAGAGGGCGTGCGATGGCTACGGCTGGCATGCGACGACGGAAGTCCGGCTGCCGGTCTCATTCTTGCCGCGCTGTTCCTCAACGGCGAGGCTGAACCCGCATATGCCGACGAACCGATCGACCTGCTGACCCGCAGCGCCGCGCAAGGAGACGCGGACGCCGAATACAATCTCGGCGTCTGCTACCGGCGCGGACTTTGCGTCGAGGTGGACCTCGAGGCGGCGCTGAAGTGGTATCGAAAGGCCGCCGCCAACGGTCAGACTTCGGCGCAACTCGCCCTGGCAGATCTGCTCTGCGAGGATTCCGGAAGCGCGTCCGACATCGTGGAGGCCGCCAGGTGGTACGAGTCGGCGGCAATGGCGGGAAACCCAGGGGCGAGCTTCGGATTGGCACAGTTGCACGAAAAGGGCGCCGGCGATCGTCCTGGCGATCTGGAAAAGGCGTTGGCATGCTATCGACAGGCGGCCGCCTCCGGTCACCCGGCGGCCGAAGCGGCCTTGCGGCGCCTAGAAGATGCTCGCCAGTCGCGTGCTGAAGCCGGCGGCTGAAGGGAGGTTTGGCGGACATCGGCGACAAGCGTCGCTCAACACTCAAGTAAGCGACACTCTTCCAAACCCTGGCGAACATCTTCGGCGATTCACGTCGACTCGAGGCGGACTGCGTCGTCGCTTATCGCCGGCCGGCGATGGTGGATGAGGTCATCGAGAAGGGCGGTCCACCGCGGCAGCTGCCTGGTGTTCAGGTCGAAGTCGCGGACGGCTGTCTTTCGCGCCCCCTCGCGCAGATCCCGCCGGCGCTTGGGGTCGTCCAAGATCTGGTCGACGCGGTCGGCGATCTGCAAATGGGAAAAGAAATCCACCGTCAGTCCGTTGTGGCCATCGACGAGAAATTCCAGGACCGGCGGCGTGGCCGACCCGACGATCGCGCATCCAGCCGAGAGAGCCTCGACGAACGACCATGACAGGACGAACGGATAGGTCAGGTAGACATGGGCGGAACTAACCTGGAGGAGGTTGACGTAGGCTTCGTGGGGCACCAATCCCAGGAAATGGATGCGAGGCTCGCCGTTCAGCCCCACCTCGTCCATCATCAGCTGACGAAATGTCGTTCCTGCTGGCGCCGCGGCGCCGTAGCTGACGCCATCGCCGCCGACGACGACAATATGCGCGCGCGGCCGTCGACGCAGAATCTCCCGGGCGGCGCGCATGAAGATATGAAACCCGCGGTACGGCTCGAGGTTACGCGCGACATAGGTCACCACCTCGTCCTTTCTGGTGAATCGCGCATTGTGCCGCTTGAGCAATATCCAGGCTTGTGGATCCGGCTTCACCAGTTCGGTGTCCACCCCCTCATGCACGATGCTGATCCTCGACCTGAGTTCGGGAGGATGCACATTGCGCTGCCACCGCGTAGGCGCGTTTCCCCAATCGGCGGCATCGAAACTGAGAAGACTTACTGCGTTCTTCACACGAAGGCGAAAAGGATCCAACGGTGATGAAGGGAACTCTTCATCGAATCCCACATCCACATCTCTGAAGTGATAATAGAATTCAAAATATGACAGAATTGGTGTGTCTGGAAACACATCCTTGACAAACAAGAGTTCGCCCCACCCGCTGTGACCGCAAATGACATCTGGCCTGACTCCTCTCGCCGCAAGCTGCCTACAAGCGTCGACGACCGCCATTCCAAATCGCACCGCGACATCAAAGTCGACCGTGAACGGGTGGCAATTCAATGGAGGAATAGGCGGTAGAGAATAAACGATCTTCTCCACGCCAACCATTTCATTGCCATCATTCTGCGTTACAAAATACACCTTGTTGTCAGGCGACTCCGCGAGTCGGCGCGCGATGTGTAGATATTGTCCTGGAAAGTTCTGGTGAATAAATAGGGCTATCATAGTCCAAGTTTCGCCAGCAATTCGTCGCGCTCGCTGGGACTGGCCCAATCTTCGGCGCGCACGACGGCCGCCAGTTCGAAGCCCGCGCGGCGGAGCAGGGAATAGCCGCCGAAGCCGGCCTTGACGATTTGACGCGTCAAGGCCGCCGGAGTGAATCCGCAACGATGCGCCATCGTCACCTGTCCGCGAGCTATCGCTGCCCCGAAACCGTACACCACATCATGCGGCGTAATGGGCCCCGCGGGCGACTCGTAGATTGTCTCGAGGATGCGGTCCTCGGCGATGAAGGCGGCGATTCGCTGCAGGTCGGGGACCACTATACAGGCGAAGGCGTCCGGCTTAAGCACCCGGCGGATCTCGGTCATCGCCCTTGCCACGTCATGTTCGTAGAGATGTTCCATGCAGTGAGCGGTCCACACAGCATCGACGCTGGCCGCCGCAATGGGCGCCAGATCGACGATGTCGGCCAGGACGTCGGGCGCCACCGAAGGGTCGACGTCGACCCGCACCTGACGCCAATTGGAGAACATTCTCGGCAGCTGACCGGTGCCCAGGGCGCCGCAGCCGGTGTTCAGCACAATCGGCCTCTCGTCGCTGCTCACCTGCGGTCTCCCTGCGGAACCAGGCCGACAAAATGGATCACGACTGATCCATCATTGGGTGGATTTGCGTAGCGTGGCGCCACGATCGCGAGGCGCACTGTGTCCTTGATCGGGCGATGTGCGCCATCGGCCCAGCCCAGCCCCCGCCCTATTCCACGTTCTCCCGGAAGACGCTGAAACGTGGTCCGACGGATCGAGGTTCAGCCTCCGCGCGGTTCGCCCGCAGATCGACCGGCAGCTGCTGGTCGCCGGCGGCCTCGATTTTCGACCTGCGCTCGGTGATGAAAATCTGCATCGCCTCGAGGCGATCGCCGGAGGCGGCGCGGCACAGCGCTCCGTTCCTCTCGGGTCCAACAATCGTTCCAGAACTGAAAGACCCGCGATATTCGCATTCGTAGGCGACGGCTTGCCCTGGTTTGACCCGAACGGCGAAACCAGTCAGCGCCGTGGCCAGTCCGCGACTGCCGCAGTCGGCGCCCCCGCTGATCCACCCGGTGTCGACGCCGCTTTCCGTGAGGCCTTTGTACTCGATCTGCTCGGGCGTGAGGCCCTCGAGCGGCGAGATCGCGAATGACTCGATGGCCAGCCGCTCGCCCAGGGCGCCTGCCCAGAAGTTGTCGACGTAAGCGATGTCGCCCTTGTTCTGGACGTGCAGGGAAATCCGTGTCCGTAGAGGGGTTCGGCGGCGGGCGCCGAGCATCGGCTGCGGGACTGGCTCGGGTTGAGCAACCGGTTCGGAAACCGCCTCCATCGGCGGTGGAGGCGGCGGCGCCTCGATTGGCTGCGGGGCTGGCGCCGATGGTTTGGCGTCAAGCCGACGCACCTCGACCTCCATCGCCGGCATGGCCGCGGTTCGCAGCGAGGTGAGCAAGACGCTGGCCGGTCCCGTGACGACCTTGATGATGAGCATGTCGCGGTTTTCGAAAAGCCATGGGCCGCTCGTGCGGGGGCCCGAGACAATTTCGACCTCGGCGCCCGAATTTCCAGGGCCCGTTCCAACATGCAGGGCGGGCAGCACGAATTCCCCTTCGTCGCCGACCCGCCTTGGGGCGGCGGAGGTGACCGAGACCAGGTACATTCCTTTGTTCAGGCTCAGCACCTGGACGGACGAGGTGAGGCCGTTTGAGTCCTGATCCATTTCAATCTCGGAGCGACTAAATCCCTGAAGGCCGGACTATCCCAAACCGGCGCTCGCGCCCTCGGGCGGCCCGCCGGGACCAAACTATGGCAGGGTCAAAAAGTCCAGTGATGGCGCGAGAATCGACGCGACTCCGGCAAATGATCCGCCGACCTTTCGAACGGCACAGCGGTGGAGCGCCCGGTCGCCGAACGGCAAGGGCCCGGAGTCGCCGAACCCGCCCGCGAAGGCATTCTTCGCGGACGGGCTTGGGCAGGACGACGAAATAAGCTTAGTGGTGGAAACCGCCACCCGAGGCGTGGCTGAAGTTACCCAGAGTGATCTTGGTCAGGCCATGATCCATGGAGACGGTCGAACTGGCGCCATGCGCGGTCGGCAGAGCCGGCGCGTAGCCGACGATGTTGATGTGGGCGCCGCCCTGAAAGTGATTGAGGGTGTGCGTCGCGGCGAGTTTCGCGCCGCCGAAGGCTCCCGCACTAGCGATGGTCGCGTGGCTCGCGACCGCCGAGTGGCCCCCGATCGAGGTGAAGGCGTGCGTCGCCGATCCGCCGAGCAAGGTCGCGTGGCCGCTTCCCACCGATACCAAGGACGAGGATCCCGCGCCGCCGGCGTGGACGGTCGCCGTTCCATGCACGACGGTGTCGGCGCCAGAGCCGAAGGCGATCGTGTCATTGCCGCTCGGATGCGAAATTGCAACCGTGCCGGAGATGCTCCCGGCGTTGGAAAGAGCCTGCTGCGCAAGAAGCCCCGCACCGGCAGTCTGGATGTTGGGGGCGACTCCGCCGCCCGGCATCGATGGCCCAGCCATTCATATCTCCAGCAAAAACTTGTGCGCCCTCGCGCTCCCAGCGGCCTTGCTAGCACACGTCCTTCAGCAGTGGAAAGGTTTTTTGCTTGGTTTCGTGGGTTTTTTTAGCAACAGAGTTATCAAGTCATAAACAGATGACCCAATGAGGTTCGCGGATCGGCGACCGCCTGCACAGGTCAAGAACGGTTGAAGTGTAAGCAGCGCCTAGTCTTGGCGAGCCGTCGGTCGAAAGCGATGGCGAAGCTTCGCCTCGAGTCCGCCACGGCCGGTGCGTCGTACCGTCGCGCCCTTGACGCCGGCGGCGGCGGCGCGCGGCGAGCGGGCCGCGGCGGCATATTCGCTCACCGTGGCGCTCGTCGCCCTGAATATCCGATCTGGCCCGACGGTTCGGGCAAGGCTTCCGATATGCAGGAATTCAGGGTCGAGCCACTGCGGCCGACTCTACATCGGCGGCGCGGCGCCGTTCTCACCGATCAGGACCCTGTTGGCGCCAAGGCTGCCGTCGGCAAGCTTTGCTGGAGCGATGAAGACATTGACGCCCTTTTTGATCATCGACCGGTCGCCGGGCGCGGTGGCCACCACCGGAACGCCCACTGGGACCAGGATGCGCCGCATGCCTCCTGGATAGCCTACCTCGAGCATCCGGCCCTTGCCCACGGCCGTCACCTTGCCGATTGTCCCGTTGGTCATCATCGAACGGGGCTTGAGATCCCAGGGATAGTGACCCTCGCCAATCTTCACTCCGGGCGGAAAGACATGGACCTCGAGTGATTGCCCCGTGCCGTCGGGTTTTTCGAACTCGGTGGTGCCGATAAAGCTGCCGGGTTGGATCGTGGCCACATCTACCGGTCTCATCACCACAACCGACCAATCGCCAGAGAGCTGGACGGTCGTCGCACCGCCATGTGCACCCCTGACCACCAGGACGTTGCCGGCGAGCGACCCGACCTTGCCGCGAACATGCTGCTGCGTAGTCTGGGCGACCGTCGGCAGCACCGCCGCCATAGCGGCCGCGGCGACGAGATATCGTAGCGCGCTCATGATCCCAGCCCCTTCAAGCTTCAGCTTCCATGATGCCTAGCACGTCCGCGGGCCCTGCGCTCCACCGTTTCGATCGCGCCCGAGGCTTGACCGTGACTCCCTTCGGCTGACCATTCACACCGGGATGACGACAGATCGAGCCACGGGGGAGAATTTGGCAACGAAAATCACTTCTGCTCTTGTCGCGGTCCTGGCGGCCGGCGCCGTCGGCGCGCCGACGTGCGCGAAGACGATCGAAGTCGGCCCAGGACCCGCGGCCCAGGAGCGGCTGCAGACCGCACTCATCGACGCAAAGCCGGGCGATGTCGTGCGCATCGCCGCTGGCCGCTACGATCTTGTCGACGGACTCTCCCTGGACGTCTCCGATGTCACCGTCGAGGGCGCCGGACCAGAGCGCACGGTGCTCGCTTTTGATCGCCAGAAGGGCGAGGGCGAAGGCCTGCTGATCACCTCGAGCCGCGTGCTGGTGAAGAACATCGGCATCGAGAACCCCAAGGGCGACGGCTTCAAGTCCAACGGCGCGGACCAGATCAGCTTCGTCAATCTCAAGGTCGAGTGGACCGGCGGTCCACGGGAGACCAACGGGCCCTATGGCCTCTATCCGGTGAACTCCACCAATGTCCTCATCGATCGCGTGGTCGCCCGGGGCGCATCCGACACCGGCATCTACGTCGGTCAATCGCGCAACGTCGTCGTCGAGAACAGCCGGGCCGAATTCAATGTGGCGGGGATCGAGATCGAAAACTGCTACAACGCCGACGTCCACGACAACATCTCGACCCGCAACGCCGGCGGAATCCTCGTCTTCGACCTGCCGGGACTGCCGCAGATGGGCGGCCACTCCACCCGGGTCTATCGCAATCAGGTCGTGAACAACGACACGCCGAACTTCGCCCCCAAGGGCAACATCGTCTCCAAGGTGCCCACGGGCACCGGCGTGCTGGTGATGGCCAATCGCGACATCCATGTCTTCGACAACGCCATCGACGGCAACGCCAGCGCCGGCGTGATGCTGATCTCCTACGCCGAGAGCTTCGATGATCCCCACTACAATCCTCTCCCGCGAGAAATCTCCGTGCATGGCAACCATCTGGGCAGGAACGGCTTCGCTCCGACCTTTCCGGGCGGCGCCGACCTCGCCAAGGTGCTGGGAGGAACCCTGGCTCCGGTCTTCTGGGACGGCGTGACCGCCTTCACGCCGCCCGGCGCGGCCGCGGCGCGCAGCGAGACGGTTCGACTTTCCATCGCCGACGGGCCGGTCGTCGATCTCAACCTCGTCACCCAGGGCGCCTCGCCGCTCGGCGCCAGACCCACCGTCACCCGGGCCTTGGGCGAGGCCACGCTCGTCGAACCCGCGCCGGTCAGGCTTCCGGAGGCGCAGCTGCGGAGGGCTGGCCCGCAGTGACAAGGGCCGCCCTGGCGGCGGTCGTCCTCGCCGGCGCTCTGCTGGCGACGGCGGCCCGCGCTCCCCAGAGCCCGGTCGATGAAGCGAGGCTGCTTTCGGACGAGCCGGCCCCGACGCTCGGCGACTATCGCCTCTTCTCCGATGCGGCCGCGCGCCATCCCAATGGAGAGCGCGTGATCCCCTACGACCTCAACACCCCGCTCTTCAGCGACTACGCGCTGAAGGACCGCTACCTCTTCCTTCCGCCGCGGACCAAGGTTCGCTATCGCGATACGGGGGCCCTCGATTTCCCGGTGGGCGCGACCCTCGTCAAGACGTTCGCTTTTCCAGCCGATTTCCGAAAGCCTGGGGAAAAGGTGCGGTTCGTCGAGACTCGCCTGTTGATCCATCGCAAGGCCGGTTGGGTCCCGCTCGTCTACGTTTGGAGCGACAATCAGAACCGCGCGGTGCTCCAACGCGCCGGAACCCGCGTCGCGGTCGCATTCACTGACGCCGCAGGCGAGCCGCGACGGATCGACTACCAGGTTCCCAACACCAATCAGTGCAAGCAGTGCCACGAGCTGGCGGGGGCGACCTCGCCCATCGGCCCCAAGGCGCGCAATCTCAATCGCGCGCAGACCTACCCGCTGGGGCGCGACAACCAGCTCGACCGCTGGTCGCGCCTGGGCCTGCTGACGGGCGCGCCGGAATCGTCGGCGGCGCCGCGCCTGCCCCGTTGGGATGACCCGACAGAAGCGATCGAGGGGCGGGCTCGCGCCTATCTGGATGTCAACTGCGGCCACTGCCACAACCCGCAGGGAATGGCGAGCAACAGCGGCCTCACGCTCACCTTCGAGGAGACCAATCGGTCGGCGCTGGGAGTCGGAAAGCGGCCGGTGGCCGCAGGCCGCGGCTCGGGCGGGCTCGAAGTCTCGATCGACGCCGGCCATCCTGATCGCTCAATCATCGCCTTTCGAATGGCCTCGACGGAGCCAGGGGTTCTGATGCCCCAGATCGGCCGAACGGTGGTCCACGCCGAGGGCTTGGCGCTCGTGCGCGCCTACATCGCCCAAATGAGGTCAGGTGACACGAGAGGCCCGCCCCGAACCGGTCCCGGGCATTCCGACTGATCGCTGTCCCCGCGCCCGTCAGTCGATCCGCCCGAGGACCTCGCGGATCGTCTCGACGATTCGGTCGATCTGTTCACGCTCGATGATCAGGGGAGGCGAGAGGGCGAGGATGTCGCCGGTGCAGCGAATCAGCAGACCCTTGTCGAAGCACGTCGCGAAGGCTTCGATCGCCCGTTCCGCGGGACGGCCGGGCCGCGGCTCGAGTTCGATGCCCGCCACCAGGCCCAGCGTCCGCACGTCGATCACCGAGCGCGCGTCCGCAAGACGGTGGATTGCGTCCCGCCAGTAGCCGGAGAGGTCGCCGGCCCGCTCGAAGAGCCGCTCGTCGCGGTAGAGGTCCAGCGCCGCGATCCCCGCCGCGCACGCCAGAGGATGGCCGGAATAGGTATAGCCGTGAAAGAGCTCGATCGGCGAGTCGGCGCCCTCCATCAGGGTGTCGTATATCTTCCGGCTCGCCGCCACGGCCCCCATGGGAACCGCGGCGTTGGTAAGCCCCTTTGCCATGGTGATCATGTCGGGCGTCACGCCGAACCGGCCGGCGGCAAAGGCGGCGCCCAGTCGCCCGAAACCAGTGATGACCTCATCGAAGATGAGCAGAATGTCGTGCTTGTCGCAGATCGCACGAAGCCGCTCCAGATAGCCCCTTGGCGGGATGAGAACGCCGGCCGAGCCCGCCACAGGCTCGACGATCACCGCCGCGATCGTCGAGGCGTCGTGCAAGCCGACGATCCGCTCCAGGGCGTCCGCCAGCTCGGCTCCGTGCTCCGGCTCATCCCTCGAGAAGGCGTTCCGCGCCAGATCGTGGGTGTGAGGCAGGTGATCAACTCCGGTCAACAAGGCGCCGAACTGGGAACGGTTCTTGACCATCCCGCCTACCGAAATTCCGCCGAACCCGACCCCGTGATAGCCTCGCTCACGGCCGATGAGCCGGGTCTTGCCCCCCTGCCCCCGCGCCCGCTGAAAGGCGAGGGCGATCTTCAGCGCGGTATCCACCGCCTCGGAGCCTGAGTTGGTGAAGAATATCCGATCGAGGCCTTGGGGTGTCAGGTCGGCGATCCTCTTGGCAAGCTGGAACGCCAGCGGGTGACCCAGATTGAACGACGGCGCATAGTCCAGTTCCCCCGCTTGCCGGCGGATCGCTTCGACGATGCTCGCCCTTGCGTGCCCGGCGTTCACACACCACAGCCCCGCGACGCCATCCAGAATCTGGCGACCGTCAGGCGTGTAATAATACATTCCCTCCGCGCGACTGATGGTTCGCGGATCAGCCTTGAAGCGCCGGTTCGGCGTGAACGGCATCCAGTAGGCGTCGAGATCGGCGGGGACGTTGCGCGCGTCGTTCATGGTCGACTCCGTCTCCTCGGAACGGTCGCAGCACGTCTCGGGCCGGCGCGACCGTGATCACAGATGATGGGCCCGAAGGCTCTAATATCGGAAAGTCGCCGAGACGCCGAAATTGCGCGGTCGGAACGTCGTCGCTTCGAAGAGTGTAGAGAACTGGTCCTGGTGGCTGAGGTTCAGCTGGGGGTGGGAATCGAGCGGATTGTTCACGAAGACGTCCACATTCCATTTCTGGAACTTGGGGCCGGCCGTGGCAGACCTGAGTGGTCGCGGGATCGGGGACCAGCTCAGAGTCGAAGAACGCGGGTGGTTTACGGCCGCTGCGGCGCCGCCAGGCTCGTCGACCAGCATCAGATCACCCCGGGGGCCATCGCCGCGCACGACGCCGTTGCGCTGCGCCGCGCGATCGCATCGGACATCTCCGACGGCATGGGCATCATCGGCGCGAGCGACTGGCAGGGAGGCCGGGGAGCGCCTACAAGAGACCCGATTGCGCGCCGGTCATCGTGAGGTCGAGCAGTCGATTGCCAAGCAGGAGGTAAAGATCACCAATGGCGGTTTCACTCTATGATCTGAGCGTGGCCAGCTTCCTGCAGACCCTGGGCGGCGTCGCTGGCTTCCTGGACCGCGGGCTCGCCCACTGCGCGGACAACGCCATCGATCCGGCGGAGATCGTCGAAACTCGCCTCATCGCCGACATGCTGCCGTTCCGCTTTCAGGTGCTGTCCGTGGTCCATCATTCCATCGACGCCATCGACGGCGTGAAGCAGGGTCTCTTCCAGCCGCAGACAGACATCCCCCCCCTCGACTATGCCGGTCTGCAACGCGCTGTGGCCGCCGCGCGCGACGCCCTGACCAAGCTGACGGCGGAGGAGGTGAACGCCCTCGAAGGCCGGGATGTCACCTTCCAGTTCCGCGACTTCAAGCTGCCGTTCACCGCGGAAGGATTTCTGATGTCCTTCTCCCTGCCCAATCTGCATTTTCATGCCACGACCGCCTACGATATCCTGCGCTCCAAGGGCGTGCCGCTGGGCAAGCGCGACTACATGGGTCAGATGCGGCTGAAAAGCTGAGCGGCCGGCCGGCGGTCGCGCGATCGCGCCTTATTTTCTGATCGCCCTCAGCACCGGCTCGGCCTCGTCCAATGACCGGCCGATGATTGCAAGCAATCGGTCGATCTCTGGGTGACTGATGACGAGCGGCGGACTCGTCACGAGCGTGTCGCGGACCGCGCGGATCATCAGGCCATTCTTGATGCAAAGATCGCGGACGATCGGTCCAGCCGCCCCTTCCTTGCCGGCGAATCGCCGGTTGGTCCCCTTGGCCGACACGATCCCGACTGCGCCGATGAGGCCCAGGGATCGCGCCTCGCCGACGAGCGGATGATCGGCCAGCCTGGCCAGGCTGCGCGCCAGATAGGGACCGCTGTCCGAGGCGGTGCGGGCGACCAGTCCCTCGCGCTCGAGGATCTCGATGTTCTTCAGGGCTACGGCGGCGCAGGTGGGATGGCCGGAATCGGTGTAGCCGTGAATGAAGTCGCCGCCGGCCCCGCGCAGGGTCTCGACGATGTGGTCCGCGACGCCCACCGCCGAGATCGGCAGGTAGCCCGAGGAGAGCCCCTTTGCCATGGAGACGAGATCGGGGGCGACGCCAAAATGCTGGAAACCGAACCAGGCGCCCAAGCGGCCGAAGCCGCAGATCACCTCGTGGCAGACGAGCTGGGCGCCATGCTTGCGGCAGATCGCCTCGACCCTGGGCCAATAGCCCGGCGGTGGCATGATCACGCCGCCCGCGCCCTGCACCGGCTCGCCGATGACGGCGGCCACCCTTTCGGCGCCGACCTCGAGAATACGGGCCTCGATGGCCTCAACCGCCGCTGCGCAGCTCGGGCGCGCCGTCTCTCGTCTGGATCGCCCCGGCCATACCCGTTAGGTTTGGCGCAGATGGCCAGCTTCCAGTTCACTTCCGGATCGCAAGAAACATGACCGGCAAGCACGGGCCCCAAGGACGCAAGGCGCGGATCAAACCCTACAACGGGCCCGCCGGCGGGTGGGGCTCGCTCGCCGGCCTCGGCAAGGTCGCCATCAGCGAGGCCCCCGATCCGGCCGCGGCGGGGCGGCAGCTTCTGCGCCAGAACAAGGCCGACGGGTTCGTGTGTGTGAGCTGCGCCTGGGCCAAGCCGGCCAAGCCCCACCCGGTCGAATTCTGTGAAAACGGGGCGAAGGCGACACTCTGGGATTTGACGAGCCGGCGATGCACGCCGGAGTTCTTCGCGAGCCATACGGTGAGCGAGTTGCTGCAATGGAGCGACTTCGATCTCGAGCAGGTCGGCCGGCTCACCGCACCGATGCGCTACGATCGCGCGAGCGACCGGTATCGCGAATGCCGTTGGCAGGACGCCTTCGACGAGATCGGGCGTGAACTGAAGGCCTTGGACCCCAAATCCGTGGTGTTCTACGCCTCAGGCCGGGCCTCGCTGGAAACCTCGTACATGTACGCCCTTTTCGCGAGGATGTACGGCCACCAGAACCTCCCCGACAGCTCCAACATGTGTCATGAATCGACCTCGGTAGGCCTCAAGCAGAGCTTGGGCTCGCCCGTCGGCGCCGTCATCCTGGACGACTTCGACCAGACAGACGCCATCTTCTTCTTCGGCCAGAACGTCGGCTCGAACAGCCCGCGCATGCTGCATGATCTGCAGAAGGCGGCGCGGCGCGGCGTGCCAATCGTCACCTTCAATCCCCTGCGCGAGCGCGGGCTGGAGCGCTTCCGCAACCCGCAATCGCCGTTCCAGATGATCAGCGGAACCGACACGCCGATCAGCTCGCAATACTGTCAGGTCAAGGCGGGCGGCGACATCGCGGCCCTCACCGGTCTGTGCAAATCGATCATCGAAAGCGATGACGCCGCCCGAGCCACCGGGCGCTCCGCTGTTCTCGACCACGGCTTCATCGCGGAGTTCACCCGGGGATTCGCGGCCTTCGCCGAATTCTGCCGGAACGTTGCGTGGCCCGAAATCGAGCGCAACTCCGGCCTCGCCCGCGACGAGCTCGAAGCCGCCGCGACCACCTACGCCGCGGCCAAGGCTACCCTGGGGGTGTGGGGCATGGGCCTGACGCAGCACCGCCTGGGCGTCGAGAATGTCCACATGATCTGCAACCTGCTGTTGCTGCGAGGCAATGTCGGCCGGCCAGGGGCGGGGCCGTGCCCGGTTCGCGGCCACTCCAACGTGCAGGGTCAACGCACGGTTGGCGTCACCGAGAAATCGGAGCTCGCGCCCCTGGACAGGCTCGAGGCTCAGTACGGCTTCAAGGCGCCGCGCGAAAAGGGACGAAACACCGTCGAAACCTGCGAAGGGGTCATCAGTGGCGAGGTCAGGGGTTTCGTCGGCCTCGGCGGCAACTTCATCCGCGCCGTGCCCGACACGGGTCGGATCGAGCCGGCGTGGCGGGGTCTGCGCATGACGGTCCAGATCGCCACGAAGCTGAACCGTAGCCACCTCCTCAACGGCGAGGTGGCCTTCCTGCTCCCTTGCCTGAGCCGTCTGGAAAGAGACGACCAGGCGAGCGGGCCCCAGCGGGTCTCGACCGAGGACTCCACGAGTTGCATCCATGCCTCCTTCGGCGAAAAGACCCCCGCCAGCCCGCTTCTGAAGTCGGAACCGGCGATCGTGGCCGCCATGGCGCAGGCGACTCTCGGGTCCAATCCGAGAGTCGATTGGCAAGGCTGGGTGGCCGACTACGCCAAGGTGCGCGACGCCATCGAGGAGACCTATCCGCAGGGGTTCGCCGGCTTCAATCGGCGGTTTGCCCAGCCGGGCGGCATGTATCGAGGCAACAAGGCCAGGGAGCGCGACTTCAGCGAGGCGGTCGGCGGCAAGGCGAATTTCTTCGTCCCGTCGAGCCTCTCGGCGACGGGATTTGCTGACCGGGACGACGTCTTCCGCCTCATGACCCTGCGTTCGAACGATCAATTCAACACCACTGTCTACGGCTACGACGATCGTCTCCGCGGCGTCAGCGGCACACGCGATGTCGTCTTCATCAATGCCGTGGACATGGAACGGCTCGGAATCGCCGAGGGCCAGTTGGTCGGCCTGGCCGCGGCGGGAGTGGATGTCGTGCATCGGGAAAAGCGGGGCCTGCGCGCGACGCGTTACGACATTCCCCAAGGATGCCTTGGCGCCTACTACCCCGAGTGCAACGTGCTCATCCCGCTCTCCCATCACGCCGAACAGAGCATGACGCCGGCCGCCAAGAGCGTGCCGGTGCGTCTGATCCTCCTTGACCAGGCGCCTGTCGACCCGGGAGGTCCGCGCGCTTTCTGAGATCGAGAGCAGGCGAAGAATTGGCGGCGTGGCCCATGATCGGCGCTGATGGACGGAACCGGGCCGCCCTTTGTGGGTTTGGCGTGCTATGCTGCGCTGCAGCGGTCACCGATTCTCCGGGGGCGGTTGGTCAGGATATTCCCTCATGTCGCGAAGGCGCCGATCATTCCTCGACCTCGGCGTGGATCTCATGCGCCTCGGAATGGAGGCGCAGGGCGTCGTCGCCCTGAGGATGATGAGGTTCGCTACCGGCGGCGTGGGTCTGGAAAACGAGCTGAGCCTCATGTTCGCCGAAAAGGCGCGAGCCGCGGTCGATGTCCAGATCGAAGCCGGGCTCACCACCCTTTCCGGGCGCCCCCATCTCGCGCCAGCCCGCGCTGTCGCCCTCTACCGACGCCGAGTGCGCGCCAATCAACGGCGTCTTTCGAAGAACGCCTGACGCTGACCGCCTCCCTTCAGGTTTCCCGCTCGGGAACGGCCGGACCGGTCGCGCGGCCCCGGACGACCAGGCCGTCGGCGAGCAGCTTGATCCAGGCCTCCTCGGCGTCCTGCGCGAACTCGAACAGGTTCAGGTCCGTCGCCGCGATCATGCCTTGATCGACCAGGGTCTCGAAGCTGATCACCGAACGCCAATAGGCTTCGTCGACGAGCACGACCGGGATCCGCGGAGACTTGTCGGTCTGGCGCAGGGTGAGGATCTCGAACAGTTCGTCCAGGGTCCCAAAGCCGCCGGGAAAAACCACCAGAGCGTTGGCCCGCATCGCGAAGTGCATCTTGCGCATCGCGAAATAGTGGAAGCTGAACGTCAGGTCGGGAGTGGTGTAGGGGTTTGGTTGCTGCTCCATCGGCAAGGTGATGTTGAAGCCGACGTTTGGCGCGCCGGCCTCGGCGGCGCCGCGGTTCGCGGCCGCCATGATCCCAGGGCCGCCGCCGGTCGCGATGACGTTGTCCCGCTGGCCCTTGTCGTCCGGCGTAATGGCCCCGCCCCGCTCGGATGCCAGGCGCCCGAAGCGGCGAGCCTCGTCGTACCAGAATCCGCGCCGGCCCGTCCCCGCCTCGTGCACCCGAGCGCTGCCGAACACGACCAGGGTAGAGCGAACGCCCCAGGCGCGCAGCACCTCGTCCGCCTTGGCGAACTCCAGAAGGAAACGCACTCCGCGCATCGAGGCGCCGCTGATGAAGTCCTGATCAAGGGCCGGCAGGCGATAGGACGGCGAATCGCGCTGCGCCTGGTTGGACGGCGCCGGGCCGGGTTCGGATCTCGGGTTCACCATGCCGCGCCGTCCCGAAGGCCGCCCCGGGGGCCCGGACCCGGTTTGCTCACTACGATGCGGCACGCGCCGCGTGAAGGTCGGCCGGCGTGTTGACGTTCAGGAACGCGCGCGGATCGCCGAACTGGACCGCTTCGAACCCAAGATCGCAGACGAGGCGCCGGGCGGGCGGGTGATGCTCCTGCTTCAGCGCCTCCGCGAGATCGCGTCGCGTTTCGATCCGCCACAATGCGCACAACGGCTGGACATCGCCTTTTGCGTCGACGGCTACTGTCCCGGCCGAATCTCCTATCGCTCCTGCGAGCCTGGCGACGAAATCCGGCGGCAGCCATGGGACGTCGCAGGGAGCTGTGATCAGCATCCCGATGCCCTCCGCACGGGCCCAGCGCAGCCCGGCGAGGACGCCGCAAAGCGGTCCATAGCAGGAGCCCTCGGCATCCGGCTTCACTTCCATCCCTCGCCGGCCCGCCCAGGAGGCGACTTCGCCGCCCAGCGGCGCGTTCACCGCCACTCGTTCGCAGCCATGGGCCAGGACCTCGGCGACGTGAGCGATCAGGGGTTCCCCGGCCAACTGGGCCAGGGCTTTTTCGCTCCCGAAGCGCCGCGATCGCCCCCCGCACAGAACAAGTCCCGCGATCCTCACGGCCCAATCCGTTCGCCGCCGGAGAAGACCTCGAAACTGTCGTCCCTGGCGATGGCTATGAGCGTCATTCCGGCCGCCGCCGCCGTCCGCACCGCCAGGACCGTGGGCGCCGAAACGGCGATCACCGCCTGAGCGCCCGCCATGACCGCCTTCTGGACCATTTCCACAGACACCCGGCTGGTGAGGAGAACCGCGCCCGCCGATGGGAGGGCGCCCTCCCGGGCCAGGGCGCCGATGGTCTTGTCCAGCGCGTTGTGGCGCCCGACATCCTCCCGCACCGCCCGGACGCCTTCGCCCGGCGTCCACCATCCCGCCGCGTGGACGGCCCGGGTGAGTCCACCCAGCTCTTGAAGACCGGTCAGCTCCTCCAGAGCGTCGTGAATCTCCGCCCGCCGCAGCTGCAGCCCCTTCGCCACCGGGCGCAACGGGCGCAGGGCATGCGCGAGGCTCTCCATCCCACACAGCCCACATCCTGTCGGACCGACCATGCGTCGGCGCCGGGACGCCAGGGCCTTCGAGGCCGTGGTGGCGAGCCAGGCGCGCGCCTCGACGCCCAGCGGCGTTGCGGCAACTTCCAGGGCCTTGATCTCATCGGCGCGCGCCACGATGCCTTCGCTCAGGCAGAATCCGACGGCGAGATCCTCCAGGTCCGCCGGCGTCGCCATCATCACCGCCGTGGTCGATGCGTCGTGGACCAGGGCCACCGCCGACTCCTGCGGGATCGCCCTTCGCCCCAAAGCCGGGCCAGCGGCCGACCATAGCGTCCGTTGCGCTTGATCGAACGTTGGGGGCGGACCAGCCGCCCGCCCGGCCCTCGGCGATATTGACATGGCCTCTCCGCGAAGACGCCAGCCTTACCTTCCCGGGTCGGCCGCCGTCCATTCGCCGATCCGCCGATCGCCGGTTCACCTAGTCGGCTCCCCGCTCGATTTCGCAGCGAGATCGGGCTATCTGGCTCTGCACTGAAGTCTCGCCCCGTCCTTTCCCTCTTCGACCGAGGTCATGGAGCGCAAGGGAAATGGAACTTCGCGATCGCGAAGTCGAGCTCAAGCTCGCCATTCATTCGGCCGGTGCGAAGGCGCTGGCAGATCGCGAAGTTCCCGGGACCCGGCGGCGAATCGTTGAATCGATCTACTTCGATACCGCCGATTGCAGACTGAAAGCAGCCGGCTACTCATTGCGTCTTCGCCGCGATCGGGGCCAATGGGTGCAGACCGTCAAGAGCAATGGCCGTAGCGGGCCGCAACGCTACGAGCACGAGCGCAGGGTAAGGACCGGCGCCCTCGACCTGTCGGTTCTGGGACAAACGCCGATCGCGCGGATCGAAGACTGCGCGGATCGGCTCAAACCGGTATTCGCCACCAGGGTGCGGCGTCGTTCCCTGCTTCGCGACTGCGGCGCGAGCAAGATAGAATTCAGTCTGGATGAGGGCGAGATCGTCGTCGGGGACCGCACCGCGCCGATCCTGGAACTCGAGCTCGAGTTGAAGTCCGGCCGCGCCGCGGACCTGTTCGCCGAGGCGCAGCGGCTGGGTCGCCGCGACGCCTTGACCCTGGCTTTCGCCAGCAAGTCGGACCGCGGATACGCCCTTGCGGATGGAACGCTGAACGAGCCGCTGAAATACGATGAGCCGGCGATGGACGACGACACTCCGGTCGGCGCGGTGTTCCAGGCGATTGGCCGTGCCTGCCTGCGCCAGGTCGCGGCCAATGCTGATCTGGTCGTCAGCGGCCCCAGGCTCGAAGCCGTGCACCAGGCTCGGGTGGCGCTCCGCCGTCTGCGGGTCGCGCTGCTGGTGTTCAAGCCGGTGGTGGCCGACCGCGCGCGCGCGACGATCATGGCGCAATTGAAGTGGTTCACCGGCGAACTGGAAGACGCCCGCAACCTGGACGTCCTGATCTTCGAGGGCTTTCGCCCCGCGGCCGGGACCTCAGCCGACACAGCGCCGATGGCGGCCTTGGGAAGGATCCTGCTCGCCGCTCAGGAAAAGTCGTATGCGCGAACCGCCGCGGCGGTGGAATCGCCGCGTTTTCGGGCCCTGCTTGTCGAAACCGCGTCGTGGATCGAGGCGGGCGACTGGGCCACCGCGCCATTGACCGCGCCGCTCGCGGCGGACCGCGCCGGCCTGTTCGCCCCCGAGGCGCTGGACAAACGCCGCCGAGCGGCGGCCAAGCGCGCCAGAGCTCTGGACTGGAATGACCCGATCGCCCGGCATCGATACCGCATCCGGATCAAAGAGCTGCGCTACGCCTCGGAATTTTTCGCGGGCCTCGTCGGCGGCGGTCGGCGCCGCCGGTATGACGAGTTCACCAGCGCCCTCGAAGACTTGCAGGACGGACTGGGTCGTCTCAACGATCTCTGGGTCGGCGAGAAGACCACCCTGCAGGCCCTGAATCTCGCCCCGGCGAACACCGACCGCGCAGACTATGCTGGCGGGATCGTCGTCGGCCGGGCCATGATGCGGGCGGCGAACCTCACCAAGCGTTCTCGACGCGCCACCCGGGCGTTTCTGAAAACAAAGCCTTGGTGGTGAACGCCATTTTCACGGCGACCTGGCGTCTATCGCCGCGGGCGCGCAGCGCGCCGACCCTGCGCACGGGTTTGCGCACCTTGGCCGTGCCGCGACCGTGCATTGTGCACCGCAACAAAAATCGCTGAATTCGCGCGGATCGGCTTGAAAAGTGTGCCCGCAGACGACATTTGAGTGTCGCTGCGGGCACCTCCTCCCCGCTTCGCAGCCCCACTGGCCCGGCGGAACTCTTCTCGCCGGGCCATCTTTTTTGAGCGCCGGGCCGCGCGCAAGGTGGCGTTTCACCGCAACGGAAATTGGCGCGGCCCCGTGACAGGAATGCCACAGGCGGCAAGCACACTCGCGTCCAGGACAAGCCCGTCAGCGGCAAAGACGCGTCGCGGCGATAACCACTTGCCCGTGACCCGGGCCCGCCGGCCTACTGCTGTTGCTGAAACTGCTGGTCCAGCGCCGCGGCGGACGGTAGCCGGCGCCCGGTGCTGGAGATGACCGCCCTGGCGCTGCGCATGAATTCGGGCTCCACGGCCGCCGCGCTCGCCTTCCGCACCGACACGGTGACGTTGAGCTCGCTCTCGACCTTGCCTTTGTATACGCCGCGGGTGGGCGGAACGTCGCCGTAGTCTCGACCGCTGGCCACGACGATGTGACGCTCGCCGGCGACGGTGTCGTTGGTCGGGTCGAGACCGACCCAACCCAGCGACGGCAGGAGGACGTCGACCCACGCATGCGTCGCGTCGGGATCGGAGCGGTCGCCCGCCGAGTCGTCGGTGAAGAGATAGCCCGAGACGTAGCGGGCCGGTACGCCCCAGGCGCGGCAGATCGCGATCATCACGTGGGCGAAGTCCTGACATACCCCCCGGCCGGCGCTGAGCACATCGTCGATCGGACTGTCGGCGCGGGTCACGCCCTGCTCGTATTCGAAGGCGCCATACAGCCGGCTGGAGAGGGTGCGCAGGGCGGTGAGCGGGTCGACGTTGCGCGGCGCGGCAAGCTCGTGCCTGGCCATGAACTTCTCCAGCAGCCGGGTTGGTACAGCGAAGCCGTGCGGACGCAGGAAGTCGAAGTAGCGGCCCTCGATCCGCGCGGCGTCGAGGCGGTCCCATTCATCGGCGGCCAGCGCTTCGGGAACCGGGGCGGCCGGATCAGTCTCCACGCTCGCGACCGACTGAATGGTGAGGCTGGTGTGGGGTTGCGGGACATCGAAGTGATAGACGGCGTTGCCGAAGAAGTCCGCATACGAGAACAGCTGCGCCGCAGGGTCCAGCTCCAGGGCGAATCGGGTCAACCTCTGGCTGAGGCTTCGCCGGGGCTGCACCCAGACTTCCATCACGCTTTCGCGGACCGGCGCCTCGTATTTGTAACCGGTGCGATGGCGGATATCAAAGAGCATGCGTCATGCCGGCAACCGTTGTTCCAGGGGGTAGCTGATGAATGTCTCGTAGACCGCGTCGTGGATCGCCGAGCATTCCTGCGCCACGGTGCTCAACAGCGCACCCGGACCCAACGTCTCGTCCATGTCGGCGAATTCCAGTCGTCCGCTCAAGCGCGCCGCCAGGCGCTCGGGGCGCGATCGGTCGGCGGCGCCGGGCTGCGCGAGTGTCGTGAGGTGATCCTCCATCCTCTTGATCGAGAACCGGACCGAGTGAGGAAACTCCTCGTCGAAGAGCAGGAACTCGAGCAGATTCCTGGTGTGGATTTCGGCGGTATAGACCCGCAGATATGGTTCCAGCGCGCAGGCCATGCGCAGGACGGAGACCTGGGTCATATGGTCCTCGAGCGGCGTCTTCGCCGACTGATCGCCGAAGCAGACGGTGAGCAGCCGCGCGATCAGCTGGGCGCGCTCGAGATAGACTCCGAGCAGCAGGAAGCGCCAGCCTTGGCCATGGCTCATCGTTGCGTCCACCGCACCCTTAAAGAGGTGCAGGTCGGCGATGATCGACTGGAGGAACGTCGCGGGGCCGCGGGCGAAGGCGCGCTCGGCGCTGGCCGAGATCACGCGCAGATAGAGCAGATTGAGCCTCTCCCAGGTTTCGGTCGTGATCTGATCGCGAACCTGCCGGGCGTTCTCCCGAGCCCGTGAAAGCGAAGCGACCACCGAGCCCCTGTTCCCGCGGTCGAGCACCAGAGTGTGGGCGGCGGCGAACGAGACTTCGCGTCCAAGAGAATCTTCGGCGTCGACGAAGGCCGAGATTGCCCGGCGAGCCACCGAAACGGCGGCGAGATTCTGGTCCAGGGCGGCGGTGAGCATCACGTCGCAAAGGCGGCTGTGGTGCTCCGCCCTCTCCACGTAGCGACCGATCCAGTAGAGGCTGTCGGCGACCCGCGCGAGCATCATGGCGCGGTTTCGCTTTCCGAGAGCACCCAGGTGTCCTTCGACCCGCCGCCCTGGCTGGAGTTGACCACCAGTGAGCCCCGCCGCAGCGCCACCCGCGTCAGCGCCCCGGGGACTACGGTGATCTCCGCTCCGGCGAGCAGGAAGGGCCGCAAATCGACGTGGCGCGGCTCGATCTGACCCTCGACCAGGCACGGCGCGGTGGAAAGGTGGATCGTCGGCTGGGCGACATAGTTGGCGGGATCCGCCTTCAGCCTGGCGGCGAAGACCTCCCGCTCCACGGCGCTGGCGTGGGGCCCCACGAGCATCCCGAATCCCCCCGATGCGCCGACCGCCTTGACCACGAACTTGTCGAGGTTCGCCAGGACATGATCAAGTTCCACAGGGTTGCGGCAGAGAAAGGTCTTCACGTTCGGCAGTATCGGATCCTCACCTAGGAAGTAGTGAATGATGTCCGGGACATAGGCGTAGACCGCCTTGTCGTCCGCGACGCCGGTCCCTGGAGCGTTGGCGATGACCACATTGCCGGCCCGATAGACATTGAAGAGGCCAGCCGCGCCCAGGCCGGAGTCGCGGCGGAACGTCAACGGATCGATGAAGTCGTCGTCGACGCGGCGATAGATGACGTCCACCACGCGAAGGCCGGTGGTGGTGCGCATGTAGGCCATGTTGTCGTGGACCACGAGATCGCGCCCTTCGACCAGAGGCACGCCCATGAGCCGCGCCAGATAGGCGTGCTCATAATAGGCGGAATTGTAGATTCCCGGAGTGAGGACCACGACCTGCGGCTCCGGACGCCACTCGGGCGCCATGCTCTTCAGCGACGCCAGCAGCAGATCTGGATACCGCTCCACCGGCCGGACGCGGGCGCTGCCGAAGATCTCCGGAAAGGTCCGCTTGGCCGCATCGCGATTGGCCAGCATGTAGGAGACGCCGGAGGGCACGCGCAGGTTGTCCTCCAGCACGAAGAATCCACCATCTTCGCCGCGGATGAGATCCGCCCCGCTCACGTTCACATAGGCGTCGTGCGGGACATAGATCCCGGCCATCTCCCGACGATAGGAAGGCGCGCTCAGGATCAGTTCACGCGGCACGACGCCGTCGGTGAGGATCTTCTGATCGCCGTAAATGTCGGCGAGAAAGCAGTTCAGGGCGCGCAGACGCTGGGTCAGCCCGGCATCGATATGCGCCCACTCCGCGGCCGGGATGATCCGTGGGAAAAGGTCGGTGGGGATGATCCGCTCGGTGGCCTCCCCGCCGCCATAGACGGTGAAGGTGATCCCCTGGAGCAGGAACGACTGCTCCAGGGCGCGCTGGCGGTCCGCCAGCTCGCCGGCGCTCAACGTCGACATCCGACCGTGGAGCTGGGCGTAGTGCGCCCTCAGGCGTCCATCGGCGGCGAACATGTCGTCATAGGCGTCTTCGTGGGGATAGAAGGGCGCGACCGTCGACGCCCCCACCGCCTTGATTTTCGCGGTCTTTCCCACCTTTCGTCTCCAAACTCCCCTACCTCGATCGTCAGGGGCGCACGCATCACTCTAGGCCGCCGCGCCGCCGAGTCACTCTGCCTCGCCCGCGGCCTCGAGCAGGAAGCCCGCGATCTCGTCTGCCCTCGAAGCTTGGCCGCGTTCCTCGCCGATAAGGTCCTGGCGCACTTCGAGTTCCAGATAGTCCATGGCCCGACCAGCCAGGTGCAAGGGCACGGTGTTGTCGCTTTCGTCCATGGCGTAGGGCTGGTTGTCGCCGATCGCCTCGCCCAGGGCGGCGGTCATGATTTCGAGCATCCTGGTCGAGAACGGCGAATCGCCGCGATGCAGCACGCCGAACCTCCATGGCCGCTCGAGGCCCCGCAGGCGCGGAGTGAAGCTGTGCAGGGACACCAGGATCGTCGATCCGCCTCGACTTTCGCGCGTGTCGAGCACCCTGGCGATCTCGCCGTGATAGGGCCGATAGATCGCTTCGAGCCGGCCGCACTTCTGCTGGCTGTCCAGGCGGGCGTTTCCGGGTATGGCGACACCGTCGCTGGAAGTGGGGATCGATTCCTCCGAATCCGGGCGCCGGTTGCAGTCGACCACCAGGCGCGAATAGCTCTGGCGGATGAAGCAGGCCTGAAGCAGCGCGGCCAGACGGGCGCCCAAACCGGCAACGCCGATGTCCCAGGCGATGTGACGCTCGAGATCGTCCGGCGTGAGTCCCAGATCTCCCAATCGCCCCGGAATTTCGCGCCCGGCATGATCGCCGATGAGCAGAAAACGGCAGTCGGCGCCTGCGTTTTCGACAATCACCGGCCGCGGATCACCGGCAAGGAGAAGGCCGTTAAGAGTTTTTACCGAATCGGCCCTAGGAATGTGCAATGCCGGGGCTCTCCATTCGCCACCTCACCCGCTACCGATATCGCCGCCCGGTGGGCTTCGGCGAACATCGCATGATGTTCAGGCCGCACGAAGGATATGATCAGCGGGTCCTCTCCTCGCTCGTCACGATCACCCCCAGCCCAAGCCGGCTCCGCTACGTCCAGGACGTCTTCGGCAACTGCGTCGGCATCGCCCGGTTCGACACCCGGGCCGCGGAGCTTTCGTTCGAGAGCCGGGTACGCCTCGAACACACGCCCCTGCCAGCCTTTGCCGATCTGGATGGTGAAATCGAGCCCTATACCGGCGCCATGCCCTTCGCCTACAGCCCCGCGGACATGCCTGATCTGCTGCGTTCCATGGAGCGCCACCATCCCGATCCGGATGGCGTGCTCGAAGCGTGGGCGCGCAGGTTCGTGAAACGCTCCGGACCCACCAGCCTGCAAGGCCTGCTCGCCGAGATGACGGGCGCAATCCACGCGGATTTCCGCTACCGGTCCCGCCTCGAAGGCGCCGCCCAGAGCCCGCAACTCACGTTGAGGTCGAGGCGCGGCAGCTGTCGGGACTTCGCCATGCTCATGATCGAGGCGGCGCGCAGCCTTGGGCTGGCCGCCCGCTACGTGTCCGGCTACCTCTACAGCCCCGCGCGCGGACCGGTGCGGATCGGCTCGGGCGCAAGCGGCCATACCCACGCCTGGGTGCGCGTCTATCTGCCGGCTTGCGGCTGGGTGGAGTTCGATCCGACCAACGGCATCGTCGGCAACAGCGATCTTGTTCGCGTAGCGATCGCGAGGGATCCTCGCCAGGCGGTTCCCCTGCACGGGACCTTTGATGGATTCGCCTCCGACTTCCAGGGCATGGACGTCGAGGTCGAGGTGGTGAGCGACGAGGCGACCGGCTGGCGTCAATTTCCCCTCGCCGCCCGCGCGGAGGCCGCCTAGGGTCGACGATCCTCAAGGAAACGGATCGGATGCGAATTCGCGCGGGCTTCGAGATTATCTACGAATGTCCGCAGCCCTCGCCGATGCTGCTGATGGTCAGCGTCCATCCCTCGCGTCTCGCCGACCTGGAATCCCCCGACACCCTGCGCAGCGAGCCGCGCGTCGAGGCGACGTCCTACCGCGACGGATTCGGCAACATCTGTCACCGGATTCTCGCCCCGCCGGGCCGGCTCACCTTGAGCGCCCAATTCGTGGTGAGGGACAGCGGTCTTGCCGACGTGCAGGCACCGGGAATGGGCCAGACACCGGTTGAGAGCCTTCCCGAAGACGCCTTGGTGTTCCTGCTGGGCAGCCGCTACTGCGAAACCGACCGGCTCACCGATATCGCCTGGTCGCTGTTCGGCTCGATCGAACCTGGGTGGGCGCGGGTGCAGGCGATCGTCGACTATGTCCACGACCACATCGTGTTCGGCTACCAGCACGCCAGCCCCACCAAGACCGCGTGGGACGCGCACGAACAGAAGCTCGGGGTATGCCGCGACTTCGCGCACCTCGCCATTACCTTCTGCCGTTGCATGAATATCCCGGCGCGCTACTGCTCGGGCTATCTCGGCGATATCGGCGTGCCTCTGGTCCTGCCCATGGACTTCAGCGCCTGGTTCGACGTCTATCTGGGCGGAACCTGGTACGCCTTCGACGCCCGCAATCACAAGCCGCGCATCGGACGCATCCTCATGGCGCAGGGCCGCGACGCCACCGACACCGCCATCACCACCACATTTGGCCCGGCGACCCTGGTCAGCTTCAGTGTCGTGACCGACGAAATCGCTTAAGCGCGTCTCATTCTAGAATGCCAATGGCGATCCTAGGCGCTTGTTGCTTCCCGAATCGACGAGAGACCAGCCGTTTTCAAATTCACGTAGAATCAGCATATAAATCTTAGAATTCATTTATCGGGGACGATGTCCGACCTTCCTCAACCGCCGTCGGCAGCGCTCGCGGGACCGCTTGTGAGCCGATGCCGCGCCTACCTGAAACATTTGCTGCTCGACGGCGGGCTGGATCCTGGCGACCTCGTGCCGATCCAGACGATCGCCGCGGCTCTGGGGGTCAGCCGCCAGCCGGTGATGGAGGCGGTGCGGCTGCTCGGCGCCGAGGAGTTCATCGACGTCACCGCGCAGGTGGGCTGCCGGGTCGTCATGCCGGTGCCAGGCGAACTGTCGGATTTCTTCGCGCTCTTCGCGCGCGCCGAGGCCCAGATCGTCGCCCACGCCGCCGAGCGTCGAACCGCCGAGGAAGCCCTGGCTCTCTCGAATGATGCCGCCGCTATCGACGCCAGGTCCGTCCAGCTCATCGAAACGCACTATCGGGGCCCGGAGTATCGAGGGCTCAACCGGCGGCTACACGAGCAAGTCCACGCCATGGCGCGAACGCCTGTCGCGTCTGGGATCGTCATGGGCTTGTGGGATCGCAGCGACTTCTACATGCGCGTGGCGTTCGGCGGCGTCTATTTCACCCGGGCCGTGGTCGCAGGGCACAGGGCGATCGTCGCCGCGGTGGTGGAGGGGCGGCCGCGGGCGGCCGAGGACGCGACCCTCGAACACCTTCGCGCCGCCGGCGCCCTGGCGGTCGCTCAACTCCAACGGCAAGCTTGAGCCTCGCCAACCGTCTTCAGCACCGCTTGACGCCGGCACCCCCCGCGCGGAAGGTGGCGACCGGTCAACAGGGGGACTTCACCATGACCAGACTTCAAATCGCGGGCGCGGCGTTGATTGGGTCCATGGCGGCGTCTCTGGGCGGCTGCAATCCCGCCACGCCGGCCAAGCCGGCAGTCGACACCGCCAAGATCGCCGACGCCATCAAGGCTGACGCCACCCAGCGCATCGCCGACGTCAACGCCCACGACGCGGCCAAGGTCGCGAGCCACGACGCCGCTGACGCTGTTTCAATGTTCCATGGCCGCCCGAGCGCCGTCGGGCCCGCCGCGATCGTGGCGAGCTTCAAGCAGACCTTGGCCAACACCCCGGACCTCCATGTCACGATGTCCGATTCTGCAGTGGATGTCGCCGCCTCCGGCGATCTGGCGGTGATCCGTTCGACCACTGTCGCGACTTTCACCGACGCCAAGACCAAGAAGCCGGCGACGACCACGAGCAACTCACTTGCGGGCTACAAGCTGCAGGGCGACGGTTCGTGGAAGATCGAGTGGAGCGTCGTCTCCGACGTCGGCCCGCCGCCTGCCGCCGCGCCCGCCGCCAAGGGCTGAGGCCACTCCAGGGCGGCGCCTGCCGACAGACCGAGCAAAGGCGGCAGTCGTCAGGGCTCCGAGCGCTCGAAGTTTCGCGCTAGGATGCGGGACATGAGCCGTGTCCACAAACAGGAAGAGACCCCTTCAAGCGCCATGACCTATGGCGGCTACCTCAAACTGCCGCAGCTCCTGGCCGCTCAGCAGCCCCTGACCGGCGAACACGACGAACTGCTGTTCATCATCATCCACCAGGCAAGCGAGCTGTGGCTCAAGCTCGTCCTGCACGAGCTCAAGGGCGCCATCGCGAAGATCGCCGAGGGCGAGCTGCAGCCCGCCGTCAAGATGCTGACCCGGATGGGTCGGATCCAGGCTCAGATGATCGGCGCCTGGGAAATCCTCGCCACCATGACGCCGTTTGACTACGGACGGTTCCGCGACGCGCTGGGTTCGAGTTCTGGATTCCAGTCCTACCAATATCGCGAATTCGAGTTCCGCCTGGGGGCCAAGGACGCGGCGATCCTCGAGGCGCATCGCGCTGATGGCGGTAACTTCGAGATTCTCCGATCGGCCTTGGAGGCGCCCAGTATCTATGACGAGTCCCTGCGCCTGCTGGCGCGGCGGGGATTCGCGATCCCGTCGGACCGCCTGGATCGCGACTGGACCGCGCCGTACGCGGCCGACGCCAGGGTGGAGGCGGCCTGGTTGTGCATCTACCGCGATGTCGACAGATGGTGGGATCTCTACGAACTCGGCGAAAAGCTCGTCGACGTCGAATACCGTTTCCAGCAGTGGCGGTTTGCCCACGTGAAGACCGTCGAGCGGATCATCGGCTTCAAACGCGGCACCGGCGGCTCGGCCGGCGTCTCCTATCTGGTCAGGGCGTTGGAGAAGCGGTTCTTCCCCGAGCTTCTCGATCTGCGGACGGTGATCTGAGCTTGGCAGCCACGGCCCTCACCCTGGCCGACGCGGAGCGCCTCGATCGGGCCGATCCTTTCTTGGCCTGCCGCGAGGCTTTCGCTCTCGAACCGGGGGTGATCTATCTCGACGGCAATTCGCTCGGCGCCCTTCCCAAGGCGACCGCGCCTCGCCTGGCGCAGTTGATCAGCCGAGAATGGGGCGGCGACCTCATCAAGAGTTGGAACACCCACGACTGGATCGGCGCGCCGCGAAGAGTCGGCGCCAAGATCGCCGCGCTCATCGGCGCGCAGCCAACCGAAGTGCTCGCCGCGGATTCGACCTCCGTCAATCTCTTCAAGCTCGTGACTGGCGCCGCAATGCTTGCCCCATCGCGCCGCACCATCGTTTCGGAGCCCGGCAATTTTCCCACCGACCTCTATGTGATCCAGGGGCTGGAAACCCTGCTGGGCGCTCGGCTGAGGCTCAAGGTTGCGCCGCGCGAGGCTCTCGGCCACGCCATCGACGAAGACACCGCTCTCGTCGTCCTCACCCATGTCCATTATGCGGCCGGCCGCCGCTGGCCGATGGGCGAAATGACCGCCCTGGCCCATGCCAAGGGCGCCCTGATGCTCTGGGACCTCAGCCACAGCGCCGGCGCCCTGGCCGTCGATCTGAACGCCGCCGGCGCGGATTTGGCGGTGGGATGCGGCTACAAGTACCTGAACGGCGGTCCCGGCGCGCCGGCCTTCCTGTTCGTCGCCGAGCGCCACCAGGGCGCGATCCGCTCGCCCCTCTCCGGCTGGATGGGCCATGTCGCGCCCTTCGCCTTTGAAGACGATTACCGGCCGGTGAGCGGGATCGGCCGCTTCCTATGCGGCACGCCGCCGATCCTTGGTCTCGCGGCCCTGGAGGCGGGGGTCGATCTGCTCGCCGGCGTCGATATGGCGGTCCTCGAAGCCAAGGGGCTGGCGCTCGCCGATTTCTTTCTGCGGCGCGTCGAGGCCGCCTGCCCCGAACTCATCCTCGCCAGCCCGCGGGAGGGCGAGGATCGCGGCCTGCATCTCTGCTTTACCCACCCGGACGCCTATCCGGTCGTTCAGGCCCTGATCGAGCGCCAGGTGATCGGGGACTTCCGCGCGCCCGACCTGCTGCGATTCGGCTTTTCGCCGCTCTACGTCTCCTTCCGCGATGTCTGGAGAGCCGTGGAAACCCTCGGCCAGGTCCTCGAGACCCGCGCCTTCGACAACCCCCGTCACCGCCGGATGGCGGCGGTGACCTGATGGGCCGTGATGGCCCTGCCCTCTCCTGCCGGCCAAGAGCGGCGTAGTGTGATCGGGACGCATTCCAGCAAAGGGGAAGAGACATGTCGGCGCGTGTCCACATCGCCCTGGCCGCCGCGATGCTCGCCGGGGCGGGGGTGAGCGTCCCTTCCGTGCCGGCGTCGCCGACACCCCTCATGGACTGGCCCGACCTGCTCGGCCGCCCCATGCCCGCGGCGACCAAGCGCATCCGCTATGGCGACAAGGCCAGTCAATTCGCCGATCTCTGGCTGCCCGACGCTCCGGGTCCGCATCCGGTTGTCGTGATGGTCCACGGCGGCTGCTGGCGCTCGAAGATCGCCAAGCTGACGATCATGAACTACGCCGCCGAGGACCTGCGGCGGCGCGGGATCGCGGTGTGGAACATCGAATATCGCGGCGTCGACCAGGCGGGAGGCGGCTATCCCGGCACATTCGCCGATGTCGCGGCTGCCGCCGACGCCTTGCGGGGCGTGGCGCAGACCTATCGACTCGAACTGAAAAACACCGTGGCGTTTGGCCATTCGGCTGGCGGTCACCTGGCGATGTGGTTGGCTGCCCGCCCCCGCCTGCCGCCTTCCAGCCTTCTGGCTTCACGAGATCCTCTGCCGATAGCGGCGGTGATCAGTTCGGGCGGCCTGCCCGATCTGAAGGCGGACCGGTCCGCGAAGGATGCCGCGTGCGGCGCCGAGGTCATCGGCCTGCTCACCGGTGCGCCCAGCCCCGGCAGGAGCGACGTCTACGCCGACACTTCGCCGGCCGAACGCCTGCCGATCGGCGTTCGCCAGGAAATCGTCAATGGCCGGCAGGATCCCATCGCACCGCCCTGGCTCGGCGCGCACTGGACCGACAGGGCCCGCTCAGCTGGTGACGACGTCAGGTTGACGATCATCGAGTCGACCGGCCACGTCGAGCTGATTTCGCCAGGCGCGCCCGCCTGGTCGCGCGAGGTGGAGATGATCGAGCGGTGGCTGCGCAGCTCTCCGAATCGCCGCGGGCCGGCCCCGTGAGTGATCTTCGCAAGGACCAGCGGACCGTCGCACTGCATGCGAGCGCCGCGACGCCGCCGGGGTCGCCCTGATCGTCGTCCTTCACCACGGGCTATCACGGGCCTTGGGGATGGAAACCGCGACGGCGCGCGCGATCTTCACCCTCCGCTGGGACATCGTTGGCGCCCTCACCCTCTTCGCGGGCATCGAGGCAGTGTCGCTGTCGCGCGGTCATCTGAAGCGTCCAGTCTTGGGAGCGGCCGGGATGGCAATGAGCGGCCCGCCGGTGGTCTGCGTGCTCGCCTACGATCTCTATCGGCTCGCCCGCACCGGGTTGTGAGCAACCGCTTCGCGCGGTTACGTTTCGTTAGCCATGAAATTTCACGAGGCGGCAGCACCCGCAGTCGCATGATGCAAGCCTGGGACGGGGTTTGGACGGTTGACCGGCCATGGCGGAATTGCACCTCTATCGCGTCGGCACGGCGATCCCTGTTCCCTACCGCGCCAAGCTGCTTCTCCTGGCCACACTCGCCGCCGCTCTGCCGCTCGCGGCTCTGGGCGCGAACACCGGACCAGCCTCGCCGGCCACCATCGGCTGGGCGGTGGCGGCCACCGTGCTGGCGCTCGCCTGCCTGTTCGAGCTGCTGCGCCCCATCGGGATCATCGCCGCGCGGCTCGAAGAGTGCGCCGCGGCCGGTGGCGGCGGCAGGGGTCGCGCCCAGGGCGATGCGGCTGCCCGTATGCTCTCCGACCTGGATCGGATCGGCGCCGAACTCGATGCCCTGCGCGACCGGTCGGCAAGCCGCCATCCGGTGAGCGGACTACCAACTCGGGATACGTTCCTCTCAATGCTCAACCTCCGCGAACGTGAGCCGAGCCGTGTGGGCGTGCTCGGGGTAGTCCGATTCGTCGACTACGACCGGCTCGCCGCCTTCGACCAGGCGGCGGCGGACGCTATCTTGGGGGCCTTCGCCGCCCGCCTCGCGACGGCAATTGAGAAAGGCCGACCCCTGGGCCAAGTCGATCGTGACTGTTTCGCCCTGTGGTTCGATGAGATCGAAAATCCGGCCGCGGCCGCCTCCGAACTCCAGGCGCTGGCCTATGTCGTCGGCCAGGATCTCGCCGCGGGCGAACTTCGGGTCACCCCCGAAGTGACCGTCGGCGCCGCAGTGTTTCCCCACGACGCGGCCGACCCCGCCAGTCTTCTCACCCGGGCCTACGCCGCCCTGCCCAAGCCCGGCCGTCCGGGCGCCGCGAAGGTCGCCCTGTTCTCCAGCGAGACGGCGGCGGCGGCGCGCGACCGTTTTGCCCTGGAGCAGAGTCTTCGCCACGCGATCGGTCGGGACGAACTCTTTCTCCATTTTCAGCCGGTGGTGGACCTCGCCGAGCCCAGGGTCGTCGGCGCCGAGGCCCTGCTCAGATGGCGACATCCCGATCGGGGGCTGGTTTCCCCAGGTGAATTCATCCCCGTGCTCGAGCAATCGGGGATGATGGAGGAGTTCGGCCTGTGGGTGCTCAACGCGGCATGCCGGGAGGCGCGCTCCTGGGAGCGCGCTGGCCTGGTGGGAATGAAGATGGCCGTCAACCTCTCGGCGCGCCAGCTGCGCCAGGGGCCCCTGCTGCGGATGGTCGTCCACACTCTGGAACGCCATGGCTTGCAGCCGGAAGCATTGGAACTGGAGCTGACGGAGAGCGCCGCCCTTGTCGACGACGAGGACACGCGTGCTCTTCTGGCCGGCCTTCGGTCTCTCGGCGTCAGTGTCGCCATCGACGACTTCGGCACCGGTTATTCCAGCCTGAGCAACCTTCGCAAACTTCCGTTCAGCAAGCTGAAGATCGACCGGGAGTTCGTCGCCAGCGTCGATGAGAACCGCGACAATCACGCAATCTGCAGCTCCCTGGTGGAGCTGGCCCGCGGTCTGGACATCACTATCCTCGCCGAGGGCGCCGAGACCCTGGAAGAGGTCGAGACCCTGCGCGGTCTCGGCTGCTCGATGTTCCAGGGATTCTTCTTCTCCCGCCCGCTGACCGCGGACGATTTCACCAAGACCGTGGGTGACCCCGAGTGGCTGGCGCTGCTCTCCTCTCCGGTCCACCGCGAGATCGCCAGCCTCAACACCCGGGTCGCCCTATGACGGTGCTTGCCAATCCTTGGTCCGCCTCGGTGGGCAAGCTCGTCGCCGCCTCGGTTCTGGTTTTCGGCCTGGCCGCCTGCGCCGGGACCGAGAGACCGAGGTTCCCGATGACCGCTGCGCGGCCGAGCCTGCCGGCCCAGTCGGGACCCTCGGAGCGACTGGCCTTCGCGATCGCGTTGCTTCGGGGCGGCCAGGCGGCGGCGGCGCGGGCTCAACTGATGACCGTGCTCTCAACGAGGCCCGGCGACTCCACCGCGCGCCTCCTGGTCGCGGAGATCGACGGCGATCCCAAGTCGATGCTCGGTGAGCGCAGCCATCCCTATACGGCGAGGTCCGGCGAGACGATGGAGGGGCTCTCGGCGCGGTTCCTGGGCGACCGGCGGCTGTTCTACGCCCTGGCCCGCTACAACGGGATCGCCGTTCCAGACCAGCCTCTCGCCGGACGCGTCCTGATGATTCCCGGCGGCGCCAACGCGCCCGCGCCGGCGCGGGTTATCCACGCGCGCCGGGAGAAGCCGGGGCCCTCGACTTCACCTTCGCCCGGCGGAGTGTCGACAGCCACGGCGCCGGCTTTCGCTCGCAATCCCGCCGCCGCCAGCCATCTTCGCGGCCTCGCATTGGAGAACATGAGCAGCGGCCGAATCGACCTCGCGGTGGCCCTGCTGCGAAAGGCCGAGGCAATGGATCCCGGCAATCCCCTCATAGTGCGTGATCTCGAGCGCGCCACCCGTGTCCAGTTGGCGGTGAGGGAGCGGCGATGACCGGGGCCGCGGGCTTGCGCCAACCGACGCCGCGCGACGAAAGGTCGGCCCCGAGAAAAGGACCGGACGGGACTCGAGCCATGAGACTCGTGGGCCGCTATGAGGTCGGCGAGCGCATCGGCGAAGGGGCGATGGCGGACGTCTACAGAGCCTTCGATCCGCGCATAAACCGCGTGCTTGCGATCAAGATCCTCAAGCAAGGCTATCGCCAGAACCGTCAATACACCGCGCGATTTCTGCGCGAAGCCAAAGCCGCCGGAGCGCTCTCGCACCCCAACATCGTCACGATCTACGATGTGGGCGAGGTCGACGGCTATCCATATATCGCCATGGAGCTGCTCGAAGGCTCTCCGCTCGACACCATTTCCTCAGGATCGGATGGCCTCCCCACGCAGAGGGTGCTCCAGATCGGCCTGCAACTCGCCGAGGCGCTCCGCTACGCCCACGGTCTGGGCATCGTCCACCGCGACATCAAGCCTTCCAACATCATGCTCGGGACCGACGGAAGCTCGGTGAAGCTGCTAGACTTCGGTATTGCTCGCATCACCGATCCTGGAGTCCGCGACCACGACCTCGAGTCCCTGGAGACTCAGGTTGGGCAGGTGATCGGTACACCGAGATACATGAGCCCGGAACAGGCGCTCGGCCAGGAGATCGATGGGCGCTCGGATCTCTTCTCGGTCGGCGCCGTGCTCTATGAACTCATCACGGGCAGAAGAGCGTTCTCGGCCTCGAGTCCGTTCAGCCTGGCGCTGCAGATAGCTCAACAGGATCCCCCGCCGATCACGAGCTTCGCTGGTGAATGTCCGAAAGGCCTGATTTTCATCGTCGAGAAGCTGCTTTCAAAACGCCCGGAACGGCGGTTTTCAAGCGGCGAGCGCCTTGCCGAAGCCTTGAGAAAAGAGCTTTCGGCCATCAGCGTGGCGAGCGGAGAGACATCAGGAGCTTCGTGGCGCCTGCCAATCCAGGCGAGGGTCATGCTCATCATGGCGCTCGTGACCGCCCTCGGCCTGCTCGCGAGCACCGGCGCCGTGCTCGATCAGCAATTTCGCGCGATGCGCAGGATGGATTTGACTTCCGGCTCGACCATCACTGCGTTCGTCGCCAACAACGCGGCCCTGCGCGCCGCGGACAACGCGACCCTGCCAGCATCGGAACGCGACTGGCTGCCGCTTCAGGCGTTCGTTCGCGCCGCCTCCGCCGATCCCAACGTCGCTGGGATGACAGTAGTAGACGCCGACGGCCTGATCGAGGCGGCCAGCGATCCCTCGCTTCTGGGCAGGCGCTATCGTGCCGCAGTGGGCGAGCGGCTGGTGGCGCGGGAATCGCAGACCCTGATCACTTCCCGGACGACTCCGGCAGGCCGACCGGCATTCCGGTTCGTTCGGCCGATAACCTACGCCGGACACGTCTTCGGCAAGGTGGACGTGAGCCTCGACGCCAGTGCGCTGCGTTCAGCGGCCCTGCTTTCCCGGTTGTTGCTGTTGGGTCTTGGCGCCTTGATGCTCGTGGTCGTCATGGCCTCGAGCTACGCCGCCGCACGCCAGTTCGCCATGCCGATCCGCAGGCTCAAGGCCGCCCTGGACGAGGCTTGCGAAGGCAATCACGATTTTCGGATATCTCACAAGCGAAAGGACGAATTCGGCGAACTCTTTGACGCGTTCAACCGGTTGACCGGCGCGATGCAGGAGGCGTCGGACCGCGCCCCGTCAGCGGCGATTGGCCAAAGTGCGGTCGAACCCGCGCCTCCGCCGCCCTCCGCTCCGCAGAGATCCGTCGATCCGACGTGCATCGAGACACCTGGCCAATCCCGCCTCCCGGTGGCGCAACTCTGGAGGGAGCGCTGGGCGAAGGTCGCCAGCAACAGTTCAGCACGCCGAATTGCGGCGGCCCCGGTCCGCAACTCATGACTACGCTTCGCCTGTTTCACCGAAATGATCCGTTCCGTGAAGTCGGCGCTCGCCAACTCGATTGCGGTGAGCTCAGCATCGGCAGGGATCCAGGAGCGGGGTGGGCGATCAACGATCCCGCCATGACCCTCTCGCGCTCCCATTGCGTAGTTAGCCTCGACCAGGGGCGGCTCACGCTCCGCGACACGAGTTCGAACGGCGTCTTCCTTGGGCGCGAAAAGCTTCGGGCTCCCCGAGATGCGGCTGTGCCCGTGGTCGCCGATACGATCCATCTGGGTGAATTCCTGATCGTCGTAGAGCCAGGCGACCCACCGCCAGCGGCCTCCGCTGGCGCAGATGGGGCGGCGCTCGAGGCGCCCTTCGACCGACCAATCCTCGCGAGCGCCAACCCGGACGCCTCTGCGATGGCGGTCCCGTCGCGCTGGGCGAGCGAAGACGATGACAGCGCCCAGACTCCGGACCGCGCCGCCGCCACGCCCGATTCGACGCCTCCTGGCGAGGGCGCGCTGCTGGAATCGTTCTGCGCCGGCGCCCACCTCGAGGTGTCGGCGTTCTCCGGAGAAGACCCCGCGGAAGTGATGAGACGACTTGGGGCGGTCTATCAGCAGATGGTTCTTGGCTTGGTCGAATTGATGGACGAGCGCACGAGCGTCCGTGGTGAGTTCCGGATGGACCAGACCACGGTGAAGGCAGATGGGAACAATCCCTTCCGCTGGGCGAGCGCCGAACGCGTGGCGGTCGATTTGTTGCGCGTCAGCGGCTCCGGGTTCCTGATCGGACCTAGTGCGGTCAAGGCCTCTTTCGTGGACGTCAAGAAGCACTTGGCCTGCATTCTGGCGGGCATGCGAGGGGCGCTCGAGACGGTCATAGAGGGTCTCAACCCGAAGGCGGTGGAACGTGAACTTGGCGCTCCATCGTTCCTCGGGCGCCGGGCGGCCAGCTACTGGTCCGCCTATCTCGAACGCCACGAGCAGCTGCGAAGACTCTCTCACGAGGATCGTGAAGGGCCGATAAGCCAAGGCTTTCGCGGCGCCTACGAGCGCCAGCTCAACCAACTCGACGCGGCGGGAGCGGCCTCATGACCACCGCCCTTGGCCCTTCCCACTTCACTCGGGCGAAATCCGGCGAGCGCCAGCTAGCTGCACGGGTCCAGCCTTGTGCGGTGGCCCGCAGCCACGTTGGCACCGTGCGCTCGCGTAACGAAGACCGGTGGCTGGCGCGTCCCGACGTCGGGTTGTGGGCCGTCGCCGATGGAATGGGGGGTCACCAGTCCGGGGAGTTGGCGAGCGGCCTCCTGGTGGAAGCGCTGGAACGTGTGACGCTGCGCAGCTCCGGTCACGCCTTGCTCAACGCAGCAATGAACGAAATCCGCTTCGTCAACAGTGAGCTGCGGGCCAGGGCGCAGGAAATCGCGCCTGGCGCGGTCATCGGATCGACGATCGTGGCGCTGGTGGTCTTCGATGGTCACTGCGCCGTTGTGTGGGCCGGCGACAGTCGCGCCTACCGACTGCGTTGTGGACACTTGGAAATAATGACCAGCGACCACCGCGTCGTGCAAGAACTGATCGACCAAGGCCAATTGACCCCGGCGGAAGCGGCCCGGCATCCCAGGGCCAACGTCGTCACCCGCGCCGTGGGCGGCGGCGAGCGGCTCGACCTCGACACCCGCTACGAGGCGGTCGAGGACGGAGATGTGTTCCTCCTCGCCTCAGATGGCCTCACCGACGTGGTGCGCGACGAGGAGATCGCAGAGCTTCTCGTCGCCGGGACGATGGATCAGGCGGCGGACGAGCTTCTCGCGCTCAGCCTGTCGCGCGGCGCGAGGGACAACATCACCTTTGTCCTGGTGACGCCCATGTAGTTCTCCGGCGATCCGGAGTTACCCCCGGGGGCCGCGAGATATGCACTCAACCAGTCGAGGTCCGCCAATCGACGTTCAGACGCGGGCTGCGGCCACGATGGCGCCGCCGCGCCCCGCCTGCACCAGGATGGCGGCCTTCAGCCCGACCTGGCTCGCGGGGGGCAGCGCGACGCTGAAAGGCCGGCCGCTCCAGGCGCCCAGGCGAACCAGCTCCCTGACAATGTTCTTGTGCGGCAGGGTGCGCCCGCCGTTCTCGCCGCTCTTGATCGCCACCTGGACGACTTTGGGATCATAGCGGACCAGCCAGACCTCGCTGGGACGGGCGGGCGGGGCGCCGGAGATCGTGACGCGGCCCGCGTCGACCGACACAACCGGCCCCGAGTTTGCCCGATCATTTCGCGCGATCAGCCGCTCGATTTCGCCCTTGCGCGTTCCGACCACGTCCGCGCGGCCATTGACCACGACTTGCGGCGTCCACACCTCGCCGTGTCCCAAGGCGCGAGCGTAATCCCACTGGCGCGCGGTGTAGCGAGGCGAGGCGAAGGTGTCCTTCCAGCCGAGTTGGTCCCAGTAGGTGACCTGGAAGCTCAACGCCAGCACGTCGGGGCGCTCGCTCAGAGCGATGACGTTGGCGTTGGCGGGGGGACATGACGAGCATCCCTGGCTCTGGAAGAGTTCGACCACCGCCGGGTGGACGCGATCGGCGCCGGCCGCCCCGCCGACCCAGGTGACGGCGGCGAGCGCGCCGACGGCCGGCGCCGACGCGGCGCGCAGGCGATGGGCGAAGCCATTGGGCGTCATTTCAAGGTCTCCCTGACCGTCCGAAGCTTCACTCGGTATCAGGCCTATCCGACCGCGACCCCCATCCGGTTACAGCCATCTGCCGAAACATTTCCCATGCTCGTCGCCGTGGGGGCAAGCGAAGGCATTGGACATCATGCTCATCGTGATGGAGGGTGCGAAGGCATCAATGGAGACCTTCATGCGCCTTTCCATCCTGCTCACCGTCGCCGGCGGCCTCGCGCTCCTCGCCTGCTCCAAGACCGCCAGCACCCAGGCCGCGGCCGCCGGCGACAATGCCGCCGTTGCCGCCGATCACGCCGGCGCCGCCACCGCGGCGGCGGCCAACGATGCCGGCAACGCCACGGTGAACGCAGCGGCCAATGCCGACGCCGCGGTTGATCACGCCGCCGACACTACCCGCGCCGCCGCCGGCAAGGCGAACCGCAAGGCCAACGCCGCCGCCGACGCCGCCGCCAAGACCCAGTAGGTCCGCAGCATTCGGGAAAATGATCTAGTTACCCGAATTACCGACTGAATTGTCGACTCCGCTCTAGACGCCTTCGACGACGCTCGCCTTGGGCGATCTCAACAGTCCGATCGCAAGTCCGCCTCGCGCTCGGTGGCGAGCCGCGCGGCGCCGTCGGCAAAGAGGTTCTGCGCGGTCCCCCATGCCGCCAGCGCCGCCTTCTGCGACGGCGCCGCGACCACCGTCTCGAAGAAGCCCATCCTGGTGGTGAAGACCTTCAGCCGCGCCATGCCGAACGCAACGAGTGAGCCGGGTTGAGGTTCACCAGCGGAAACTCTCGGTTTTGCGCGACGTTACCCGCAGAGACCGTCGAAAGGGTTCTCATCTTGGCCACCGCGCAATCTTCCAGCCTCAGCGGGACACCGGGCATCGCCGGCTTGGCTGTGTCCAGCGACATCCGGCCGATGGAGGCCAGGCTGGCTGCCGAACTTCCTAGCGAAGACGGTTGGCAGTACGAACCGAAGTGGGATGGTTTCCGCTGCCTGGCCTTCCGCGCCGGCGACGAAGTCGAGATCTTCGCCAAGTCCGGAAAATCGCTGAGCCGCTATTTTCCGGATATGGTCGAAGCCATTCGCGCCCTGCCGATCACCGCCTTTGTCCTGGACGGCGAACTCACCATCCCTGTGGGCCAGAGCCTTTCTTTTGAAGCGCTTCAGCTTCGCCTGCACCCGGCGGCCAGCCGCATCCGCACGCTGACCCAGGAAAACCCTTCCCTTCTGATTCTCTTCGACTGCCTGATGGGCGAGGACGGGGCGAGCCTCGTCGGAGCCCCCTTGCGCCATCGCCGCCAGGTGTTGGAGCGCCTCTACCGAAAGATTGGCCGTGAAGGCCGTTTCAGGCTCACGCCAATCACCCAAGATCGTGCTGAGGCGCGGGCGTGGCTCGGACGCGCCGGCGGGGCGCTCGACGGGGTGATCGCCAAGCGACTTGACGGTCCCTACGCACCCGGAAAGCGGGAGATGCTGAAGATCAAGCTGCTCCGCACCGCCGACTGCGTGGTCGGCGGCTTCCGCTATGAGAGCGACAGCCGGCTCGTGGGCTCGCTGCTGCTCGGTCTTTACGATCTTGAGGGAAAGCTCAACCACGTCGGCTTCACCTCCGCGATCAGTAACGCCGAGCGCGCGGACCTGACCCGCCGGCTGGAGGCCCGGATCGAACCTCCCGGCTTCACCGGCGCCGCGCCCGGCGGCCCAAGCCGGTGGAGCACGGAGCGTTCCGGCCATTGGCAGCCACTTCGGCCCGACCTGGTGGTGGAGGTGCGCTACGACCACATCAGCGGCGGGCGCCTGCGCCACGGCGCCGGCCTGGTCCGCTGGCGTCCCGACAAGGAGCCATCGCAGTGCCGGATGGATCAGTTGCAAGCCGAGGCGCGGCCGGCCGAACTCATCGCCAGGGCGATTGCCTGAGATCCTCGAGCCGGCTCGCGCGGAGGTAGCGGCCGGAATAGAGTTGTCGACAACGCGGCCAGAACCGTTCTCGGCCTCGAGCGGGAGAGGTCATGGACCTGGGGCTGAAGGACAAGGTGATCTTTCTGGCCGGCGGCAGCCGCGGCATCGGGCTCGGCATCGCCGAATCCTGTCTGAGGGAGGGCGCTCGGCTGGCGTTGACCGCCCGCGGCGCCGACGAACTGGAAACGGCTCGCGCGAGGCTCGCCGAAACCTTTGGCCAGGACCGCCTTTGGGCGCGCCCTGGCGACATGCGCGACACCGCCGTGATCGAGGCGGCGCTCAGCGATGCGGAGAGGGATCTGGGGCCCATCTGGGGCGCGGTTGCCAACGTCGGGCTCTATCCCTCTCCCCCGGGCTTCGAGATCGACGACGCCACCTGGGACGGCGGCTTCGCCCAGAACCTCGACTCCGCCTTCCGCCTCGGTCGAGCCGCGCTTCGAGCGATGACTCCGCGCGGCGAGGGCTCGTTGGTGTTCATCTCATCGATCGCCGGTCTCGGCGCGCTCGGAACCTCGCTCACCTATGGAACAGCGAAGGCGGCGATGAATCACCTTTCGAAGGAGTTGGCCAGAATCGCCGGCCCGTCCGGTGTCAGGGTAAACACCATCGCCCCGGGCAACATCCTGTTCCCCGGCGGATCGTGGGAGGTCAACGCCAACGGCCCTCGCAAGGACGCCTGGGCGCGCTGGATCAAGCGCGAGGTGCCGCTCAATCGATATGGCACGCCATCAGAGATCGGCGCGGCTGCTGCCTTCCTCCTGAGCCCGGTGGCGAGCTTCGTGACCGGCGCAGTCCTGCCGGTGGACGGTGGACAGACGCGATAGCCGCGTCGCGACCGGACTTGGCGGTCCCCAGCGCCCGCGGATGGCGGTAGGCGAGCCCGGCCTCGGAGAGGCTGGCGGCCAGGATCGTCTTGGAAAATCCCGGCCGGCGCGAGGCGGCGACTGCGCGGATGTCCATCACCATCGCGACCCCGGCGGCCGCCAGTCGAGCTATGAGCTCAGGCAGACCTCGCCCCTCATGGCGATGGTCGCCCGCCGGTTCATGCGAACGACCTGAGTTGGCCCTCGAGAACCGTCACCGCCGCTCCGCGCAGCAGAACGCGCTCACCACGGTGCTCACACTCGAGGTCGCCACCCCGCCCGGGGTATGCCTGATGGAACCTCAAAGTCCGTCGCCCCAGCTTGGCCGAGAACAGCGGCGAGAGGATGCAGTGCAAGGAACCAGTCGTCGGGTCCTCCGCGACTCCCGATCCGGGGGCGAAGAATCGGCACACGACGTCGTAGCCCGCGCCAGCGTCCGCGCACGCAACCACTCCGACATTGCCCCGACCCTGTGTCGCGGCGCTGGAGATCGGGGCGATCGCCGCGATGTCCGGTTTGAGCCCGCGCACCACCACTTCGCTGTCGAGAACCGCGACCAGGAACTGCGCCGCCCACACCTCGCTGGGAACGCATCCGAGTGCTCGCGCTAGACCGGCGGGCGCATCGATTCGTTCGGGGACGCTCGCTGGGAAGTCCATTTCGTATCCAGCTGGCTCGCGATTGACCACCAGCGGACCGGAAAGGGTTTCGAATGTGACGCGTCTGCCCGCCAGGGCGAGTTCACCCATGACGACATGGGCGCTCGCAAGGGTGGCGTGGCCGCAGAGCGGCACCTCCAGCGTCGGGGTGAACCAACGCAGGCCGAAACGCGCCGGATCGTCGGTCTTCAGGAGAAAGGCGGTTTCCGCCTGGTTGTTCTCCGCCGCGAGGGCCTGCATCCAGGCCGCGTCAGGCCATGCCTCCAGGGGTTCGACCACGCAGGCCGGATTGCCCTTGAAGGGCTCCGACGCAAAGGCGTCGACGGTCCACTGACGCAACCCTTATTCCTCCACCTTGGGCTCTGGCCATCTGGCGCGTGCGCCCGCGATCTTCTTGGCGAGCCCGGCTGAACGCCGCAAGGGATTGGGCCGGATGCGCATCGCGAACAGGTCCTCGAGTCCGAAAGGCGCGAAGACGGCCAGACGGTCGTCGGTTTCCCGTCGCGCCCCGACGGCGAAAGCGGGTGAAGCGAAACGCCTGAGGGCGTCGGCGCTTGATCCCAGCGCGTCACAGGTTACGCCGAATCGGTGTTCGAACCAGAGATGCACCCTCGCCTGGTTGCACACCGCCGCCTCGCCGCGCAGAGGCCCGGGGCATGCGGCGGCGACTCGCTTGATCACGGCGTCCTCGGCCTCCCAGGAGAGATCCGCGTCGTCGAAATACCCCAAATCATCGTCCTTGACGCCATGGTCGGCGGGTCGGCAGGTGAGGTGATTCCAGACCGGCTGGTAGATGGCTCCCGAGAAAAGTAGCCAGTCCGGAAGCTCCATCGCCCGAGCGATGCCCATCACCTTCATCACGCCCGGCGTAGCGAGAAGCCGCAAAGCCGCTTCGTGAGACCGGTCATCGTCACCGGAGGGGCCAGCCATGGTCGATTGGACCGTGGCCCGCGCCAAAGCCGGGCGCGCGCCGGATCGCCTCGGCGGTATAGCGCCACGCCCGCTCCACCGCCGCCTCAAGTTCTAGCCCCTGGGCGAGGCCGGTGGCGCAGGCTGAGGCCAGGGTGCAACCGGTGCCATGGGTGTGGCGGCCCGCGACCCGAGGGCCCTCGAACCTTCTCTCGCCGACCGGAGTCATCAAGACGTCGGTGGCCATGTCGCCCGCCAAATGGCCGCCCTTCATGAGCACCGCTCCAGCTCCAAGGATCAGCAGTCGTGCGCCCGCCCTGCGCAGATCGTCGAGACTCTCGACGGTCAGACCGGTGAGGATCGCCGCTTCTTCGGCGTTGGGCGTCAGCAGCGCGGCCCTCGGAATCAAGACAGCGCGCAGCGCCGCGATCGCGCGCCCGGAGAGGAGAACCCTGCCGTCTTTGGCGGCCATCACAGGATCGATGATGGCCGGTACGCCGCTCTCGGCCTTGAGGACCCGCGCAACCATCTCGACCACCGATGCGGTCCCCAGCGCGCCGATCTTGATCGCATCCGCGCCAACATCGGTCAGAACCGAACAAATCTGAGCCTCGACGAACGCCGATGCGAGGCGGCGCACGGCGCTCACTCCCAAGGTGTTCTGAACGGTGACGGCGGTAATCGCGGTAGCCGCGTAGCCTCCCAACATTGTTACGGTCTTGATGTCCGCCTGTATCCCCGCGCCGCCGCCACTGTCGGAACCAGCGACGATCAGCACGCGTCCGCGGCCCTCAGCCAAGGCGGCCGCTCCGGATCGCGTGGTCGACCGCAAGGGCTTGAATCGTCTCGCGAACGTCGTGGACCCGCACCGCGGTCACACCCGCCCTGGCGCCGGCCAGCGCGGCGGCCAGCGAACCTCCCAAACGATCGCCCGCCGCGGTGGCGGCAGCGTCAAGGCCGCGGATGAAGCCCTTGCGGCTCACGCCGAGCAACACCGGGAACCCGAGAGCCACGAGCCGGGGCAGATCAGCCAGGAGGGCGAGGTTGTGTTCGACGCTCTTGCCAAACCCGATCCCCGGGTCGAGCCAGACTTTGGACCGACGCACACCCGCCGCAAGAGCCGCCTCGGTCCGCCGAGCGAGGAAATCCAGAACCTCCCCGACGACATCGTCATAGGCCGGCGCTATCTGCATCGTCCGCGGCGTCCCCTGCATGTGCATCAAGACAACCTGGCACCCGAGTTCGGCTGCAGTGTCGGCGCTGTCGGCGGCGAAGCAAAGCGCGGTCACGTCATTCCACATCGCCGCGCCAGCCGCGACGGCCCGACGGGCCACGGCGGGTTTCATGGTGTCTACTGAAAGCGTCGCCCCAGTCCTGACACTGAGGGCCACGATGACCGGCTCGACGCGGCGGATCTCCTCCTCTGAATTGACGGGCCTGGCGCCGGGTCTGGTCGATTCGCCCCCGATGTCGAGCATGTCGGCGCCGGCGTCGAGGAGAGCGAGCCCACGGGCGATGGACCCCTGCACGCCCAGGCCGTCCCCGGAAAAGCTGTCCGAGGTGGCGTTGATGATCCCCATGACGAGGGGCCGCGCTGTCAACCTGGATTCGGCGAGCCCAAGTCCGCCTTCCGACCTATGCCAATTCCGGGTCGGGCCGTGGGGCAAGGGGCACAGAGACCCTGGGCCCGGGTGCGGCCTTTTGTTCGGGTTCGTCACGATTGGGCATGACCCCCTTGAGCGCGTTCACGATCTCTTCGCCCGAAAGGGTCTCGTATTCGATCAGAGCCTTTGCAAGGGCGTGGAGATCCTCGAGCCGCTCGGTGAGGATTCGGCGGGCCTCGTCCTGCGCGGTCTGAACAAGACGGCGCACCTCGAAGTCGATCTTTTGGGCGGTATCCTCGGAGACGTTCTGAGTGCGCGCGACCGAGTGGCCCAGAAACACCTCCTCCTGATTGTCACCATAGGAAACGGTGCCGAGACTGTCCGAAAAGCCCCAGCGCGTGACCATGTTGCGCGCCAGTCCAGTCGCCGCCTGGATGTCGCTCGACGCGCCCGAGGTGACCCTCTGTTTGCCGAAGATCAGTTCCTCGGCCACACGCCCGCCCATCATGATCGCGAGGCGAGAGGTCATCTGCTCAAAGTCCAGGGAGTGCCGATCGCCCTCGGGCAGCTGCATGACCATTCCCAACGCCAAGCCCCTGGGGATGATCGTAGCCTTATGGACCGGGTCGGCGGACGGAACCGAAAGCGCCACGAGCGCGTGTCCCCCTTCGTGATAGGCGGTGTTGCGTTTCTCCACGTCGCTCATGACCATGGACTTTCGTTCGGCGCCCATCATCACCCTGTCCTTGGCGTCCTCGAAGTCTCGTTGCACAACCATGCGACGATTCCTCCGCGCCGCAGTGAGGGCGGCCTCGTTCACCAGGTTGGCAAGGTCCGCGCCGGAGAAGCCCGGCGTGCCGCGGGCGATAATTCTCACATCGACATCCGAAGCCAGGGGAACGTTCCGCATATGAACCCGAAGGATCTTCTCGCGTCCGCCGACGTCGGGATTTGGCACCACGACCTGGCGGTCGAAGCGACCTGGCCGAAGCAGCGCCGGGTCAAGAACGTCTGGCCGGTTGGTGGCCGCCACGAGAATGATGCCCTCGTTGGTCTCGAAGCCATCCATCTCCACCAGGAGCTGATTGAGCGTCTGCTCGCGCTCGTCGTTGCCGCCGCCGAGTCCCGCGCCTCGATGGCGCCCCACCGCGTCAATCTCGTCGATGAATATGATACACGGGGCGTTTTTCTTCGCCTGTTCGAACATGTCGCGAACTCGGCTCGCGCCGACGCCCACGAACATCTCCACGAAGTCAGATCCTGAAATGCTGAAGAACGGCACGCCGGCTTCGCCGGCTATGGCCCTCGCGAGCAGCGTCTTGCCCGTGCCCGGGGGCCCGATCAACAGCGCTCCCTTGGGAATTTTTCCACCGAGACGCTGGAACTTCGCTGGATCCTTCAGAAAATCGACGATCTCGGTCAGTTCATCCTTGGCCTCGTCGACCCCTGCCACGTCATCGAAAGTGACCCTGTTCTTGTTCTCCGTGAGCAGTCGGGCCTTGGACTTGCCAAATCCCATCGCGCCCCGCGCGCCACCTTGCATCTGACGCATGACGAACACCCATGCTCCGATCAGCAGCAAGATCGGGAGCATGTTCATCAGAATGGTCGGAATGAGTCCGGCGCCGGGCTGTTCGAAGTCCAGGTCGGCCCCGTGGGCCTCGAGGCGTCTTTGCAGTTCGGTGGTGTCCAGTGGCCCCGTGGCCGTCAGGCCGTGGCCCTGGCGGTCGCGCGCCTCGATCAGCTGACCATGAACAACGGCCGACCTCACATCGCCGGAGTCGATGCGTTCGAGGAGCTGCGAATAGGTCACCTTGCCGGACGCCCCGCCGCGCGAACCGCTCGTCATCAGGCTGAACACGGCGAACACCGCCAGGATGACCATCCCCCAGATCGCCAGGTTACGCAGGTTCATGAACTCGCCTCGTTTGCGCGCGTTCGCCCAATTTAGGATGTCAAAGCCCGTTGCGCCATGCGCCGCGCAGCTCCCTCATCGACAAGCGCGCCGCAGGCCGCAGCCAATCGCGCAAACACGAGCGGACGAATCTCGACACGCTCATCACCTGCCAGGATCGGGCAGAACACCAGTCCGGAGCCATCGACGATCGCGGGAAGTGTTCGGCGGGCCGCGGGCGCGAACCGCCGGAGGTGCTGATGCTCCGTCGAGGAGAGCCGGCAGGCGAGGCCAGCCAAGCGAAGCACCCTCAGCCCCGAGGCGCGCGCCTCGATCTCGAACCTGCCGTCCCACGAAACGCCGCGCCGTTGGGGCAAGCCAACTTCGAGCCGCCGGCCCGTGCGAACCATCTCGCCCGCCTCGCGAATCAATGTGATTCGATCCTGATCGGCATCGACGCGCGCGCCGGCGAGGGTAGCGCTGAAGACATTCGCGCCGGTGAGTCGTTCGAGAAGCCGACCTAGGGTAGTCCGGCGCGGCGGGCGGTCCTGGCCCCCTACACACAGCAACGCGGCACCGAGAAATGTCCGCGCAGCGTCCGACGTTGCCGTCACAAGGGCCTCGCGCGGAATCGTGAGGCCGCCTGCTTCGTCCGCGACAACCTCCTGGAGCAGCTGGCGGGCGAGTGGCGCCTGCATCGGCGAGGGAAGCTCGACACAGTCCGCCAGACCATGTTCGAGTTTCCAGCGAGCGCGGGCGCGCGCGTACTTCATGTCAGCATTCGATGGGTCCTCGACCCAGCATTCGCCGACACTCTTCAAAGCCGCGCGGATCTGCGCCCTTCGAACCCTCAGCAGCGGCCGCAGAATGAACACGTCGCGGCCCGCCGGCCAAACCGGCGAAGGACTCCAGGTCCGCGCTTCCGGCGTGGAGGCTCCCGTGGCTCGCATCTGACGCGCCTCCAAGCCATCGTCGGCGGTGTGGCCCATGAGGATCGCGACTGCGCCTGCGCTCCTGGCCCAGTCGGCGAGAAGGCCGTGTCTGGCTGCGCGTGCGGCGGCCGGGAGGCCGGTCGCCGGCTTTGCACCCTCCCAGAGGAGGGTGTGGTGTTTCACGCCGAGGCGCTGAGCGCGCTCGCGACACCACAGCGCCCAGGTCGGGCTGTCGGGATGGAGCTCGTGATCAACCGTTACCGCGACGATCCGTCTCTTCGCGGTGTCCGCCCAAGCCTTGGCGGCCAACAGCAGGAACAGGGAATCGCCGCCGCCCGAAACGGCGATCACCAACGGTCGCGGGCTGTCTCTCTCCAAATGCTCGTCCATGCCATCGAAGGCGAGCCGAAGCGGCACGCAATCTTCCAGCGTGTCACCCACATCGCGCCTGGCTGCGCAATTTGGCGGCTGTGGACGTCACTTGAGAGGACGCCTTGGGATAGCGTCTAGCCAGTTCATCCAGCGTCTGGCAGGCATCATCGTTTTTGTTCATGCCGACGAGCGCGCGAGCGAGATCTATCACCGCCGAGGAAGCCCAGATCGTTGCCGGCCACCCCCGGATGGCGCCGATCTCGGCGGTCGCTGCCTCCGGCCACGCCTGTCGTCGCAGGAGCAATCCTCCCAGGAGATACCTGGCTTCGGGTCCTTTCGCGGTGTCGCCGTAGCTTTCCACGAAGGCTTGCAGAGCGGTTTCGGCCGCGGCGTCGTCGCCTGATTGCAACAAGGTCCGGGCCTGGGCGAACGCGGACGCCGCCGAGACAGGAGGTTCGGCAATTGCCGCCGCGGGTGGCGGCGGAGGTGGATTCGTGAGGGTCTGGACAGACTGCTCGAGAACCAAGACTCTTGCCTTCAGAGCATCGTTGGCGCCCTGCAGGTCGAGCGCCTCGTGTCGGGCCTCGTCCAGATCGTGACGAATGATCTCGTTCTGACCATTGAGCCGGGTGAGGGTGTGGTCCAGATCGTTCAGCTTGTCGGTCAGGCTCGTGATCTGACTGTCCGTGTCGGCGGGCTGAACCACCACTGGCCGCCCGGTTTCGCGCCCTTGAAACACGATAGCCCTGAGCTCTTTGACCACCTTTTCTATGCGGTCCAGCCGCTTGGCGGAGTGATTGTCCAAGGCGTCGTCAAGGGGTGTCTGGGCGATCGCGCCGCCGGCAAGGAGCGCGGCGCATACGCATCCGGCCGCCAGCCTTGTGAACATCGGAGCCTGCATCGGCCCTCCTAGCGGGCGCCCTCGGTTATCGCCGTATGAGCGTTGCGATTGTGTTCCCACGATTGCTCATTCTCGCCCGGATCCATGGGGCGTTCCTTGCCGTAGCTGATAGTCTGAATTCGCCCAGACGATATCCCGCGCCCGACGAGATAGTCGCGCACGCTGGCGGCGCGGCGGGCGCCCAAGGCGAAGTTGTATTCCCTTGTCCCGCGCTCGTCGCAATTGCCTTCGACCCGCACCCGCACATCGGTGTAGCGGCTCAACCATGCCGCTTGTGCGTCGAGAACCGGCCGGGCTTCATCTCGCAAGGCGTAGCTGTCGAGATCGAAGTAGACACGGTCGCCGGCGTTGATCACGAAGTCGCGTTCGGAGCCTGGTGGAGGCGTTCCCTCGGTGGTCTCACTGATGACGCCCCCCGGCCGTTGCGGGCGCGCCGCAACGGACCGTTCCCCCGGGGGAGAAGTCGTCGTTGCGACAGGCCCCATCGGCTTGGGACGAGACGCGCACGCGGTGATCGAGGCGGCGGCGAGAAAAGCAGCGGCGATGTGAATGGCGCGGCTGGCGGGGAATTTCATCATTCACTCCTGGCAGGGACACCGATGCGAGGTGCAGGTTCGATGCATGTCGAGCTCGTCAATTTAGAGGCGGTGACCATGCGGGATCGGATGCGGCGAGGGGATAGGGCGCCGCGTGCGCCATACGCCCGGAAATGTCCACAGTCCAAAGCCGCGCTCCCGCCCCGGAGGTCTGCCGAAAGAACATGATGAGCCGGCTGTTGGGCGCCCAGCTGGGACCTTCATCGAGATAGCTGGTCGTGAGCAGACGTTCGTCCGAGCCGTCAGGCTTCATCACACCGATGTGGAATTCGGAGCCGTCCTGCTTGGTGAAGGCGATCAGCTTGCCATCCGGGCTCCATACCGGGGTCGTATACCGACCGGCGCCGAACGAAATCCTGTGCGCACCCGATCCGTCCGCGTTCATGACATAGAGTTGAGGCGAACCGCCTCGATCGGAATTGAAGGCGATCTGCGCATCGTCCGGGGAATAACTCGGCGAAGTGTCGATGGAGGGATCGGTCGTGAGCCGGCGCATCGCACGGGTTGCGAGGTTCATGACGAATATGTCGGTGTTTCCGCCCTTCTCGACCGAGAAGATCACCTTTCGACCGTCATGGGAGAACCTGGGTGCGAACACCATCCCTGGAAACTGGCCGAGGCTTTCCTGCCGCGTGGTCTCGATATTCAAGAGATAGATGCTCGACCCTGTCGGACGCAGCGCCATATAGGTAATCTCCTGACTATTGCTGGAGAACCTTGGCGTGAACACCTGATAGGACCCGTCCGTGAGATAGCTCGGGTTAGCTCCGTCTTGATCCATGATTTCGAGCCGTCGCACGCGCTTGGCCCTGGGGCCACTTTCCGCCACGAAGACGATGCGCGTATCAAAGTAGCCCTTGGCCCCCGTGAGTTTTTGGTACACCGCGTCGGAAATCTTGTGCGCCACGCGACGCCAATTCTCCGGCGTCGAGGTGAACTGAAGGCCAAGAAGCTGTTCTGCTGCGTAGGTGTCCCAGAGGCGGAAATCCACGCGAAGACGACCCTCGCTTTCACCCACGACCTGGCCAGTGAGAATAGCTTGGGCGCTAATCGCCTTCCACGAATCGAACTGAGGCTGGACATTCACGTCCGCCTCGCGGTGCGGGAAGGTCGAAGGCTCAAGCGGATGGAATAGACCAGAACCTCCCAAGTCGCTCGTGACTACCTGCGATATCTGTTCGCCAACGGGCGCGCCGGCGAACGCCGGGATCGCGATCGGTAGCGGCTGGGTCGCCCCCTGATCCACATTGATGACGATCTCGGCTCTCACGGACGACTCGCCGGCGCCGAATATCAGCGCGGCGAAGAATGCGGCGAGAACCAACCTGCGTAAGCGCACGATGTGTTGAAATCTCCCTAGTGTTGTGAACAAGCCTTGGCGGCATCGAAGTTCACAGTGAAACTTTGATCTCTATAATCTGATCCATAAGGTTCCGCTTCGTGAACCGCGTCGATGGCGCGCCGCGCGGCCGCGAACACTACCGGATCGGCGGAAGAACCTTCGCCCGCAGCCACTCTCCCGATTACGCGGCCTGACGGCCCCACCGTGAACTTCACCGGGACCACCACAGAATCTGCTCCTTCCACACTGCAGTTGGGATTCCACAATCGCTCGAGGAGTTGCTGAAGGCCTTGCAGGTCACTGGCGGAGACACTCTGGCTGGCCTCGGAGCGCGCCTGGAGCGGCGTCTGCGATCGGGGCGGACTCTGTCGCTGCTGCGTGCTCCTGCCCGTCGCGGATTGAGCCGTCTTCGCGACGCTAGCGGCCAATGCGTCGAGACTGAAGGCGCGATCCGATCGGGCGGGCTTAGCGGTCGGAACGGGTCTCGCTGGGGCGGAAGCCGCGACGACGCTGGCGGCCGGCGCCGCGGTCTCCGGGTCTCGCTGGAGAGGCGACGGCTCGTCCCGTCGCCGCGGAGCGGCTTGCACATCAGTGAGGGTGGCCGGCTGGGGGGCTTCGGCCGGGGGGAAATACGACGCCGGCGCCTTGGAGACGATTTCAATGGCCACTGCGGATCCAGACGGCAGAATGGAGGCTGGTTGTCTGAGCAGGACAATCGCAGCGAAGACGCCAAGGTGAAGAGCAAGCGCCGCCACCAAGGCCGGCGTGAGGTCGTCTCGCCGTCCCCAGGGGAGTACGCTCACCTGCGCGCCGCTCCCACCGCCGTGCGGGGCGCCTTCGCCTGATCGGCCCCAGAGGTTGGGCCGCCGCTGTCGGTAATGAGATTGATCTTGGAAAAACCCGAAGCAGACAAGCTTGCCATCACCTGGGCGACGATCGCATACCGCGCGCGGCCGTCCGCTCGCACGTAAATCGGGCGGGAGGAACCCGAGGCGGCTCTTTGCCTGAGCGCGAGCGAGAATGACGCGAAGGGAATCTGGTCCCGGTCGAGGAATATCGCCCCATCGGACTTGATCGAAACCGTCAAAGGCTCGCTTTGATCCTGCATCGCGCCCGCCTCGGTCTTGGGCAGTTCCAAGGGGACGCCCACAGTGAGCAATGGGGCCGAGATCATGAATATGATCAGCAGCACGAGCATGACATCGACGAGCGGGGTAACATTGATCTCGGAGAGAGCGGCTCTTCGACCCCTGCGGCCCCGTCCCCGCCTCCGTCCCGCCGCGAACGCATCATGAACCGAGAGAGCCACCGTTCACGCTCGCTCGGCGACGCGACGTTGGATGGCGGTGGCCAATTCATCGGCGAACGCCTCCAGCCGTGCTGTAAACCGGCCGGCGTCCGTGGAAAATTTATTGTAGGCGATATAGGCGGGGATCGCCGCCGCCAGACCGATCGCGGTGGCGAAGAGCGCCTGGGCGATCGAGGGGGCGACCACCGCGAGACTGGTGTTCTTCTGGATTGCGATCGATTGAAACGCGTGCATGATTCCCCACACCGTTCCAAATAGACCAATGAACGGCGACGCGGTCGCCACGATCGCCAGGCTGCCAAGCCCATCCTCGATTTTCTGGCTTTCTCGCGCTATGGCGGAGTCCAGCATCCGATCGATGCGTTGGATCAGGAAAGCCGCCTGAGTCTCCACGCTCGCTGCGCCGAGCAATCCCTTGGCCCTCGCATCTCTCCACTCGCGAAGGGCGGACTGCAGCATCAGCGAAAGCGGGTCACGCGGCGTTGGACCGGCCTCGCCGGCGACTTCCTCGAGAGATCGACCCGAACCTACCTGCGCCTCGAATCGGCCGGCGCTGCGGTTCATGGCGGCGAAGCGAAACGTCTTGTCGATAATGACCGCCCAGGACCAGAGCGACGCCGCCCCAAGGCCAAGCAGGACGCCCTTGACGACCCAGTCGGCCCTCAAGAACAGACTAACGAGCGAGAAGCTCTCCGGCGTAATGGTGCTGGATGGATCCATTCTTACCTTTGGGGATCTTGGATGAAGAACGGCTTCGCGCCCGTGGGTGGTGAAACTATGGCGTCTGTGGCGAGACCAGGTACGGAGCAAGCCGCGCGACAAGATCTGCTGGCGGTCGCCGTGCTCGACCCGATGGCGCGATACAAGCGGCTTCGACCGTGGCTTCAGCGATCGTCTTGTCACGCCTCGTCGCCCGCTGAGAGATCAGAAATCGCGGTCCGGTGATCGCGTCGTAATAGGTGCGGATCAGCAGCGCATCGTCGATTCGCGCCGCGGCCCTGAAATCGATCGCCAATCGCGTAATCACAAAGGCGCAAGGATCCGGGTTCGCCAGGAGCGTGGCGTGCGCGAGGCCGGCAAGGCGAAGATGGTCCGAGCGGCCCCGCTCGAAGAAGCGCGCGTAGGCCGCGTGGTAGACCAGCCCGGTGAAATCGGTGTCCTCGTAGTAGACGCGCACGGCCAAGAGGTGCTCCCGGCCCTCGAACCACCCCATCGATGGTTGATCTGTTGCGGCCGTCTAAGCCTCCCTGTCGAACAGCATCGGTTGAGGGTCAGGACCATTTGGTGCGGAGAGCCCAAGGTGGGCGTAAGCCTTCGCGCAAGCCATTCTTCCCCTAGGCGTTCTCTGGATGAAGCCCTGCTGGAGCAGAAAGGGTTCGATGACATCCTCCACCGCGTCACGCGCCTCGGCGATGGCGTAGGCAAGCGTCTCGACGCCAGCCGGACCCCCGGCATAGTGCTCGATGAGCGCCACAAGATAACGTCGATCCAACGAGTCCAGGCCAAGCGCGTCGACTTCCAGGCGTGCAAGTCCACGGGCGGCGCAAGCCAAGTCGATCACCTCCGCTTCCTCAGCATCGGCGAAGTCGCGCACCCTGCGGAGCAACCGGCCCGCTACGCGCGGGGTGCCCCGCGCCCGCGCCGCGATTTCCGCCGCGCCGTCGGCGGAGAGGTTGATCGCCATTCTTCCGGCCGCTTGCGCGAGCACCTTCTCCAATTCCGCAGACGTGTAGAAATCAAGACGCAGCGGTATTCCGAACCGATCGCGCAAGGGATTGGCCAGTAGACCGGCGCGCGTCGTCGCCGCGACCAGCGTGAAGGGCGCCAGATCAATTCGGATCGAGCGCGCCGAGGGTCCATCACCGATCACCAGATCGAGCGCATGGTCCTCCATGGCGGGATAGAGAATCTCTTCGATGTTCGCCGCGAGCCGGTGGATCTCGTCGATGAACAGAACATCGCGCGGCTCGAGATTGGTCAATATCGCCGCCAGGTCACCGGCCTTCGCCAGCACCGGACCGGAGGTGGCGCGGAAATTCACGCCGAGCTCGCGGGCGATGATCTGCGCCAAGGTCGTTTTGCCAAGGCCAGGCGGCCCGAAGAGCAAGACGTGGTCCAGCGCCTCGCCGCGCGCGCGCGCCGCTTCGATGAAAATTCTGAGATTCGCCTTCGATTGCTCCTGGCCGATGAATTCGTCCAGAGTCTGCGGACGAAGCCACCGGTCAGAGCCCTCCAAGGGCGCGGCTTCGCCCGACACCAGCCGACTCATCGGTCGAGCTCCTGAAGGGCAGTCTTGATGAGCAGGCCCTCATGAGCATTCTCTCCAAGGCGGATGCAGGCTTGGTCCACCGCGCGGCGGGCGATGAGTTCCGGCCACCCCAGGCCCATCAAGGCCGCGACAGCTTCTCCCGGAGCGGTGGCGTAGTCGGTGTGGATCGCCTGAGCTCGATTCAAGGCCGCCACCGGCCCGTCGGCGATGGCCTTGTCCTTCAACTCGACCACGATCCGTTGAGCGAGCTTCGGGCCCACGCCGTTGGCGCGAGCGACCGAGGCCTTGTCCTGGCGAGCCACGGCGCTGGCCAACTCGGCTGGCGAGAGCACATCGAGAACGCCGAGCGCAGCCTTGGGCCCGACGCCCTGGATGGCCTGCAAAAGCACGAAGGCCCGGCGCTCCTCTCGCGAGAGGAAGCCAAAAAGCCGCAGACCGGTCGCTTCGGCCCACTGGGTCTCCACATGCAACAGTACATCGGCGCCGGGCGCGGGCAGGCGGTACAGCGTCCTTGACCCGCAGCGCACCACGTACCCGACGCCCCCGACATCTATCAACGCATCCTCTTCGGCGACCTCGGCGACCAAACCACGCAGGCGACCGATCATGCGGCGTCGCCGAGCCGCCGGGCGGTCCGGGCGTGAGCATGGGCTATGGCGACCGCCAGGGCGTCTGCGGCATCCGCTGTGGGCGCTCCCGCCAGCGGCAGGAGTCGGGCGATCATGAATGCGACCTGCCGCTTATCAGCGGCGCCGGTGCCGACCACCGCCCGCTTGACCATTTTCGCCGCGTACTCGGACACAGGCAGACCAGCGCGCGCTGGAGGGATCATCACCGCGGCGCGGGCGTGGCCAAGTTTCAGCGTCGATGAGCCGTTGGCGGTCATGAAGGTTTCTTCGACGGCCGCTTCGTCGGGCCGGTGCGTCGTGATGATCTCCTCAACGGCTTCGAAGAGCACGAGCAAGCGACCGGCAAGCGGAAGTCTCTCCTGCGGCTCGATCACGCCGTGAGCGATGTGTACAAGGCGCGAGCCGTCGGCGACGATCACGCCCCACCCTGTTCGGCGCAACCCCGGATCCAGTCCAAGAATTCGAATCGCGTGCGACATGCGTATGGCACCATCGCGCCCCGTGCCTCACAGGGGAAGCGACCTACCGATTAACAGAGCGTTGCAAGCCGCGGAGCGGAGTGAGGCCGCTCAGGGCTCTCCATCCGCCGATTCCTCGTCACCAAGTTCGGCGTTGGTCCAGACGTTGAGGACGTCGTCGTCCACTTCCAGGGACTCGATGAGCTTCATGAGCCCAACCGAGCTGTCGCCAACCGCGGGCACGAGACTCTTGGCTTTCCAGACCACGGCGGTCGTGTGGGCTGGTCCGATGCTTCTCTCTAGCGCCTCGGCTACCTGCGCCAGTTCCTCGAACGCGGTGAAAACCGTGTGGGCCCGCCCGTCGCTTTCGACATCGACGGCGCCGGCCTCGATGGAGGCCTCCAAAATCGCTTCGTCGGACATGGCCGCCGGGGGATAAATGATCCGTCCCAGCCGATCGAACATGAAGGCCACCGAACCGGTCTCGCCCAGATTGCCCCCGTGTTTGCCGAAGAGGGTCCGGATGTTGGCCGCCGCGCGGTTGCGGTTATCGGTCAGAACCTCGACGATCAGACCCGCGCCGCCCGGACCGAATCCCTCGTAGCGGATTTCCTCATAGGTGTCCGCGTCACCTCCAAGCGCCTTTTTGATTGCGCGTTCGATGTTCTCCTTCGGCATCGACTCGGCCTTGGCGTTGGCGATCGCCAGCCGGAGGCGCGAATTGGCGGCCGGATCCGGCAACCCCTGTTTGGCGGCCAGAGTGATGTCACGGGAGAACTTGGAGAACAGCTTGGAGCGGATCGCGTCCTGCCGATCCTTTCTGAACTGGATGTTCTTGAACTTGGAGTGGCCGGCCATGGCTCTTCGATTCAGGTGGCGATAGCTGGGGTGTAACGTCGATGGATGTCCGCGCGCCAGTTCCACCCGCAACGCCGAGCGCGCGGACCCGAAGAGGCGGCCCGGTTCTGAGCTTCGCCGCGAGTCCGACACCCTGGCCGGCCGGTGGGCTTACCGGCGGTGTTCGTCATGAGCTTGGCCATCCGGCGTCTACGGCACGCAATGCGCCAGTCGCCCGCCGATACGGATCGGATCGACACGCAGAGCGAGCCCATTCGCATTGTCGGTTTCGACGTACACACCGCAGACCGTGGCCTCCCCCTCGGCGGGCCGGAACCGGCCCGAGGATATTCTGGTCGTGAAACGCCGCAGAGGCTCCTCCTTCTGATTGCCGATGACGCTGTTGTAGTCCGCGCAGGCGCCGGCGTCGGTCTGGTACGCGGTCCCGCCATCGAGGATCTGGCAATCAGCGGTCGGAACATGGGTGTGGGTTCCGACAACCAGACTGGCGCGACCATCACAGAAATGCCCCATCGCCATCTTCTCGGAAGTCGCCTCGGCGTGCATGTCGACAACGATGGCGTCGGCGGACTCGCCCAGACGGCAGGCGGCCAACTCCCGGTCGACCGCGGCGAAGGGATCGTCAAGGGCGTCCATGTTCACCCGCCCCAGCAGGTTTATCACCAGGATTCGGCGGCCCATTTCGGTTTCGAACAGCTGGGCGCCACGTCCGGGCACGTCGGAAAGCGCCGGGTAGTTGAGCGGCCTGATCAGTCGCGGCTCGCGCACGATGTAGGTGAGCGCTTCCCTCTGATCCCACGAATGGTTGCCGAGCGTCAGGCAGTCGGCGCCGGCCTGGAAGAGGTCCCTCGCGGTGGCTTCGGTGATGCCGAACCCCGCGGCGGCGTTCTCCGCGTTCACGACGACAAACTCGAGCGCGAGGCGACGCCGCAGATCAGGCAGATGGGCGGCTAGCCCGTCTCGACCCGACCGACCCACAATGTCTCCAAAGAACGCTATGCGCATCGCCTCACCTTGAAAAATCCCTATAGCCCTGTTCGGTGAGAACGGCGTCGAGCGGCTGGTCGTGTGGCTCGGTAGGCAGCCGCTCCGCCTCCTGCCCAGAGTAGGCGAGACCCAGGACGAAAACCCGGCCCGACGCGCGCAGGAACGCCAAGGTTCGATCGTACCAGCCTCCTCCCTGTCCGAGCCGGGCGCCTGTGCCGTCGAAGGCCAATAGCGGCGCGATCACGAGCTGTGGGACCATGGTCTGCGCCCGCGCGTCAGGCGCCAGGACTCCCAACTCGTCGGAAACCAGCTGGCGCGCGGCGTCGGCGGCGCGAAACAGGAGCCGCTCATTCTCTCTGGCTGCGACCGGCAGAACGAGCCGACACCCGGCCTTGATGAGCCGACCAAGCAGCGGCCCGGGATCGATCTCGGCCCCCACTGGCTTGTATCCGCTCACAATGGTGAAGCTCGCCAAACGCGCCATAGGCGCCAAACCTGCGGCGCGCGCCGCGGCGTCTGGCGTCGCGCGGGCCAGGTGCAGACGGCGCCTGCGGAATTCCGAGCGAAGATGGAACTTCGGGGCAGGGAGGTTCGAGGCCAATGCCTCTCCATCACCAGGGGTGGCGGCGCCGCGAGATCCGTGAAGGTTTTTCAATCCCCTCGGACCTGGAAGACCAGGTGGGCGCCGTGTGTCCGAGGCCACGACCCAGGACAGGGACAGCTCCCTAGGAGGGTGATTAAGGTCCCCGGGATTGGATGCCTTCGACGCGAACCGCAGCAAGACCCGCCATCGTGCAAGGTAATGGCGATCGACACTGATCTCAACCCGCCGGCTGATATGCTGCGCCGATCGCCATTCGGTTAATCCGAAGCAAGCGCCTCGATCTGTTGCGCAGCTGACTCCACGGCGCTCGCGACCGCGGATTCGGCCCGCTCGCGCTCTTCTCGGAGACTCGACGATTCGGCCTCGGCGGCGGCGAGCCGCGCCTTCGACTCGGATAACTCGTCGGCGAGCATCAACGCCCCCATGAGGATGAGGCGTGTTTCACCCAACTGGCCGACATCCCTGCTGAGTTGTTTTACCTGAGCGTCGATCAACGCCGCGAGTTCCCTGAGCCGACCCTCGTGGCCGTCTTCGCAGCCGACAATGTATGGCTTCCCGTTCACCTCTATGGCGAGCTGCGCCATGGCTAGGGTGCTCTCTCGCCCAGGGTAGCGGTGATCTCCGCGATTGCGCGCCCGAGGGCCTCGGAGGCGAGGGCCCCGGCTTCCGCGAGTTCGCGGTGGCGGCCGTGGGCTACCTCCAGATCCGCGGCGAGGCGAGCCCTGTCCTGAGCCAACGCCCCGCCCGCTTGCGTTGCGGCGTCCGCCAGTCTCTGCCCGACACGCTGCTCGAGAAGAGCCATCGCGCGCCCGAGGCGTTGGATAGCGAGGTCGATCCGGCCCAACTGGGCCGCGTCAGCCGTCATCAGCACGCTCCGATCGTCGGCGTTTCTGCTTATAGACCGAGCCGCCATGCCCCCGCAAAGGGGATTGGAATCGACGCCGCCGTCTCGCAAACAGCCGCCGACTTGGATCTCGAAGAAGGCCAGTTGCAGGGGGGAACAGCAGGATGACTCATGCAATTCCTCACCGGCCGGTCTCGGCTTCCAAGAATATATCGTTTGTCTATTGATCATGTTATGTGTTACTTCAAGGATATACTTATTATTAGGGCATCGTCGTCGAGAAATGAACAATTCCATTGTGGCGACATATCTGGGTAACAATTGATAGATGCGTTATTTTTACCAGGAGAATGCCCTGGACAACCAACAATCGTCGATTCACCAGACCTGGCGAGAATTCTGGATGCGCTTGTCATCGACGGATGGTTCCCGGATGGAAGCGATGCGCTGAGCCAATTGGAACCGCCCTTGACTTCGAATCTGGCGACCGCGAAACACTCAACCCGCCTTTGGAGCCGCCAGCAAAATGACCGTCCGGGTCGCCATCAATGGTTTCGGCCGTATCGGCCGGCTGGTGCTTCGCTCGATTGTCGAGAACGAGCGCGGTGACATTGAGGTCGTCTCAGTCAATGACCTGGGGCCTGTCGAGACCAATGCCCATCTGCTTCGATATGATTCCGTGCACGGACGGTTTCCAGGGCGGGTATCCGTTGGTCCAGAGACGATCGATGTGGGGTTTGGCCCCATTCGGGTTACCGCGTTGAGAGATCCGGCGCACCTTCCTCACCGGGCTCTCGGCGTCGACATCGCTCTCGAATGCACGGGGCTTTTCGCCAGTAGGGACGCGGCCGCCGCCCATCTGGCGGCTGGCGCGAGCAAGGTGCTCGTCTCGGCCCCATGCGACGGCGCCGACAAGACAATCGTCTATGGCGTCAACCACGAAACCCTGACTCCCGGCGATCGGGTCGTATCGAATGGTTCGTGCACGACGAATTGTCTGGGCGTGGTGGCCAAGGTTCTGCTGGATCTTTGTGGCGTGCAGCGAGGGTACATGACGACGATCCATTCCTACACGGGGGATCAGCCGACGCTCGACACTCTACACGGCGACCTCTATCGGGCCCGTGCAGCCGCCATGTCGATGATCCCGACCTCGACGGGCGCCGCCAAAGCCATTGGCCTGGTGTTACCGGAACTGACGGGCAAACTCGACGGCTCGGCGATTCGGGTTCCCACGCCCAATGTCTCGGTCGTCGACCTCAAGGTGGTCCCCGAGCGAGACGTCACTCGTGAGGAGATCAACGAAGCCATGGGTAGGGCGGCCGGCAAAGGCGCTCTGCGCGGTATCCTCGCGGTCACCAGCGACCCGCTCGTCTCCGTCGACCTGAACCACACCGGCGCCTCAGCGACTGTCGCCCTTCCGCACACTCAAGTCGTCGAGGGCAAGCTCGCGCGCGTGCTCGCATGGTACGACAACGAGTGGGGCTTCTCGACACGAATGATCGATACCGCCTTGGCCATGGCGAAGTCACTCTAGCGACCCAACGAACTTGAATTTCCGAACGCTCGATCAGATCGATCCGGACGCAAAGCGCGTTCTGGTGCGAGTGGATTTCAACGTGCCGATGGAGCACGGCGCAGTCAGCGACGACACGCGGCTTCGCGCCGCCGCGTCAACCATCAACCTCCTGCGCGAGAAGGGGGCGAAAGTCATCTTGCTCGCTCACTTCGACAGGCCTCACGGCAAACGTGTGCCCTCGATGAGCCTCGAGCCCCTCGCGGAACCCCTTTCGCGTCTGCTCCGGACCCCTGTCGCGTTCGCAGACGATTGCATCGGCGCCAGCGCCGAGCGGGCCGTTTCCGAAATGGCGCGTGGCGAAGTGCTGTTGCTGGAGAACCTGCGCTTTCATCCGGGTGAGGAAGCAAACGACCCGCTCTTCGCCAAAGCCCTGGCGATGAACGGTGACATTTTCGTCAACGACGCTTTTTCGGCGGCCCACCGTGCTCACGCGTCGACCGAAGGCATCGCGCACCTTCTGCCGGCCTATGCGGGAGAGGCGATGCGGCGGGAGGTTGGGGCTCTAGACGTAGTATTGGGCAATCCAAGGAGGCCTGTGCTCGGTATCGTGGGGGGGTCAAAAATCTCGACCAAGCTCAGCATATTGCGACATCTGATCGCCAGGCTCGACAAACTGGCGATTGGCGGCGGCATGGCGAACACCTTCCTCTTCGCACAAGGCTGGGAGGTTGCCGCTTCCTACTGCGAGAAGAACTTGTCGGATGCGGCAAGGCAACTGATCGGCATGGCCGAAGATGAGAGATGCGAGCTGTTGTTGCCCGTTGATATCGTGGTGGCGGAACGTGCCGCGGCCGGCGTCGCCGCGAGGACGCGAGGGTTGGGGGAGGTCGACGAAGGCGAACGAATCTTAGACGCAGGACCCGAGACCGTGGCGCGTCTCACCTCGGCCATGGACCAGGTGGAGACCCTGGTATGGAACGGGCCGCTGGGAGTCTTCGAGACTCCGCCCTTCGATCGCGGGACCACCGCCGCGGCGCGTCATGCGGCGGCCCTCGTCAGGGCGGGTAAACTGATCGCAGTGGCGGGCGGCGGAGACACGGTTGCGGCTCTGAACAGAGCGGGCGTCGCGCAGGACTTCACATTCGTCTCGACCGCCGGCGGCGCATTCCTCGAGTGGCTGGAGGGCAGGAGCCTGCCAGGATTGGCCGTATTGCAGGCTTGACCCGAAACTTGCAAATCTCGCACACCAACACGAAGGACCAAGTTGCGGCCGCTCGCCAGATTCCCGACGGGCGGGTCGGTCAGTGTAAAGTCAGTGCCTCGGGGTGCTTGCGCCAAAGATCGTCGGTCAGGATGTTGGCGAAGCCCATCCAGCCCAGGTATGGGCCGGCCAGGTTCGCCGATGGGGCCTCAACCTTCCTTGCTTCGAGAGCGTAGGCCGCTGCAGCTCCCAGCGTCGCCGCGGCGGCGGTGATTTGACCACCGGCTCTGCGCGGACCCCAGGCCATGCACGCGGCGTTGAGCCCCTGAATCAGCGTCCATAGTGTCAGAGCGCGCGTGCGAGCCGCGCTGGCCGGCGCCGTCCAGAGCCGAAGGCCGGACAGAGTCAGAGCGAGCAGCACCGGTGGCCAAATCGCGCCCAATAGCGGCCGCGGCGTCTGAAACGCGAACTTGTGCGACGACCCGACCGCGGCAGGCCTGGCGGATTCGGCGGCTCTTTCGTTACGTCGGGCGACAAGCGCCGAGATGACGATCGCCGCCACGCTCAGGGCAGCACCAGCGGCGGCTCGGCGGGCTGCCTCGCCCCCGCCTGAGCGCAAACTGACCCTGGCGTCGTGGACCGGCTCTGCCATGGTGATAGTTCTCCTTAGCCGTGAACATCAACGGCTGCCCCGGCGCCGCGGTTCCGGGCCCCAGGGATCAATGCCGTCGCGTGTCACGCGAGTGCCGCCTCTATTTGATCACGCCGCCTGAACTTTCAGACTTGTCGGCGTTCGCCGCGGCGTGCTTGGAGGCATTCCGCGCCGGTCCCGTGGCCGCGCTACAGATCCGCCTCAAGAACGCGGCGGAAGCCGCTGTCGCCGCGGCGGTCGGGGCTCTGGGGCCAGTGGCGCGCGCACACGGCGTCGCTCTGATACTGAACGATCTCCCGGATCTCGCCGCCAGTTTGGACTGCGACGGCGTCCACATCGGACAGGCGGACAGGCCGTATGAGGAGGCTCGGCGCGCGGTGGGCGCAGATCGGATTGTCGGCGTCACGTGCCACGGCAGCCGACATCTGGCGATGCTCGCCGCGGAGGCGGGCGCCGACTATGTCGCGTTCGGCTCATTTTTTCCCAGCGAAACCAAGCCCACGGCCACTGCGTGCGACCTTCAGATCCTCGAACTCTGGCAGGAGAGCATGCTCTCGCCCTGCGTAGCCATCGGGGGAATCGACGTCGCCAATTGCCGATCGCTCGTAGCAGCGGGAGCGGATTTTCTGGCGGTCTCCGCGGGGGTTTGGGGCTATCCGCAGGGCCCGGCCGCCGCCGTCAGGGCCTTCAACACCGAGATCTTCGAAGGGTTGAAGTCCGCGCGTCAGGCGCCGTCCGTCGTTCTTGCCTTGCCAAGACGCCTCCACTAGGTTCCGCCGCCTTGAATTCAGGCGCTGCTCGAAACCCATGAAGATCAACGGCAATGCAATCAGGGTCGGCAACGTGATTCAGCACGACGGGGGTCTTTGGCTTGCGGTGAAGACCGCACACGTGAAGCCCGGCAAAGGCGGCGCCTTCGCGCAGGTCGAACTGAAGAACCTGATCGACGGGCGTAAACTCAACGAGAGATTCCGCTCTTCCGACACGGTCGAGCGTGTGACGCTTGAACAAAAGGCATTCCAATTTCTCTACGAGCAGGGTGACGCGCTCGTCTTCATGGACCAATCCACCTACGATCAGATCGAACTTCAGAAGGACTTCGTCGGCGGGGACCAGGTTAGGTTTCTCCACGACGGAATGGTCGTCAGCGTGGAGTTTCACGAGGAGCGGCCGATCGGGATCGAGCTTCCCGAGAGCGTCGTGCTGCAAGTCATCGAGACCGAACCCACCGTCAAGGGTCAAACCGCCTCGTCCTCATACAAGCCGGCGAAAGCATCCAACGGCATGAGGATCATGATCCCGCCATATATGGGAGAAGGCGAGCGCATCCTCGTGTCGACCGAGACAGGCGATTATCTGCGTCGGGCCGACTGAGGCGAGTGACGACTCCCAGCGCACTGGTTCGAGTGATGATCGACGCCGCGCGCAAAGCGGGGCGCGCCCTGGCTCGCGACTTCGGGGAGGTCGCTGAACTGCAGGTCTCCCGCAAGGGAGTCGCAGACTACGTCTCCGCGGCCGACCTCAAGGCCGAAGATACTCTGTTCGAAGAGTTGCTGCGCGCCCGCCCCGGATACAATTTCCTCGGCGAAGAACGTGGGTTGGTCGAGGGCACCGACAAGACCCATACCTGGATCGTGGACCCTCTCGACGGCACAACGAATTTCCTCCACGCCATGCCCCATTTCGCCATTAATATCGCGCTCCAGCGGGAGGAGACGATCGTCGCCGGCGTCACCTACAACCCGGCCAACGCCGAGCTTTTCTGGACCGAACGCGGTCGAGGGGCGTTCATGAGCGATCGGCGACTGCGAGTAGCCGCGCGCACGACGCTGGAAGAAGCGGTGTTCGCCACCGGTATCCCGTTCAAGGGCCATGGGCAACACGGCCGATTCCTCAAGGAACTGCACCAGATAAGTCAACGAGTCTCCGGAGTGCGCCGGTTCGGCGCCGCGGCGCTGGACCTCGCCTGGGTGGCTGCGGGCCGATTCGATGGTTTCTGGGAACGGGATCTGAAGCCTTGGGATCTGGCCGCGGGTGTTCTCATGGTTGCCGAAGCGGGGGGACGAATCACCGATGCCGACGGCAGTGAAGATCCGATCGCCAGCGGCTCGGTATGTGCGGCGAACTCGGAACTCCACCCCCTTCTGCTCGAGAGGCTGAGCGCCGCGCGATGAGCCTGGCGGCCACTGCGCTGAACCGCCTCGCCAATGCTCATCTCGCCTCTTTCCCGCCGGACGAGAACCTCTAGTCTGCCGGGATGCGACCCACCCGGAGGGATATCGCGGTGACTCTGGGCGCGATGGTTCTCGCGCCCGCCGCCGCGAGAGCGCAGTCAGAAAGCCCGCTGATCATCGCCGATGGCGGATCGAGCGTCGGCCTACCGGCTCGCGGCCTCGCCAGTTATCAACTGGCCGTCTCTCATGGCGCCGACTTGCTTTGGGTGGAACTGGGGGTCACCTCGGAGGGAACCCTGATCGCTCGACCCGGGAGGGAGCTGGGCGCAACCACGGACGTTGTTCGCCGGCCCGAGTTCGCCGCGCGCCACAAGACCAAGTCCATCGAGGGCGGCCCGGTGACCGGGTGGTTCGCCGAGGACTTCACGCTCGCGGAACTGAAGTCCTTGGGTGGACTCGACGTTGCCGTCGACCGATCGCGCTCTCAAAGGGCGGAGGTCCCCGGCTTCATTCTGACCGTTCAGGAGGTCATCGATGTCGCCCGCGCCGGAAGCATTCGCGCCGGCCGAGTGGTGGGCGTTTATGCAGACATGGCGAACCCTTCGTATTTCGCTTCCATCGATTTGCCGCTCGAGCCGCGTCTGGCGGCCACGATCCGGGCCAACGGATACAATTCCCCCGCCGCCGCACTGTTCGTCAGCGCCTCGGAAGTCGGCGCGCTGGAAACCCTCGCTAAACTCACCCAGGCCAGGAGGGTACAGCGCCTTGAGGCTCTGGGTGGTCCCTACGACACATCCGGCGTCACCTATGCAGAGATGACTCAGGCGCGGGGTCTGGCCGGCGTCCGCGCCTACTCGAGCGCCATAGCTCCAGCGGCCGAGATGCTTCTGGCCGGATCAGGGGGCGCGTTTCCGAGAGCGGCGGCGCCTCTGGTCGTCGCCGCACATGCCACCGGTTTGGCGGTGCATGCCAACCTCGCCGACGACAGGGGAGAGGACCGCCGCATGCTGGAGACACTTTTCCTCGCCGGCGTCGACGGTGTGATCTGTAGAAGGCCCTCGGACGCGGTAACGGCGAGAAAGGAAGCGATGCGTCGGGTCCGCGGCGATAGGTGGTTTTGAGGCGAGATTCATGCGGCCCGAGTTTGAAACTGGAGTTCCGCGAGGCGCGCGTAGAGACCGCCGCGCGCCATCAGTTCGCGATGTGCGCCGATGTCGATGACGCGACCTTCGTCCATCACAACAATCCGGTCCGCGGCGAGCACCGTGGCCAGACGATGGGCTATGATGACGCTCGTGCGCCCGCTGGCCGCCGCGCTCAGCGCGCGCTGGACGAGCTGTTCATTTTCCGCGTCCAAGGCGCTGGTCGCCTCGTCCAGCAACAGGATCGGCGCCGCCCTCACCAGAGCCCGCGCCAAGGCGAGCCGTTGCCGCTCACCGCCGGAGAGGGTCTTGCCTCGTTCACCCAGTGGCGTGTCGAAGCCGCTGGGGAGTGCGAGCAGGAATTGGTTGGCCTGGGCCGCGACTGCCGCGGCGACCAGAGCTTCGCGGGTCGCCCGCTCGTCGCCGAACCGCAGGTTATCGATGGCCGAACCAGAGAACAGCGGCGCGTCTTGCGCAACGACGGCGAGACGGGCTCGGACCTCCCCTGGATCAGCCTGGCGGAGATCGACGCCATCGATGCGCACAGATCCCACCTGCGGGTCATAGAAGCGCAACAGAAGCCGAAAAACCGTGCTCTTGCCGGCTCCCGATGGCCCCACGAGGGCAATGCGTTCTCCAGGTCGGACGTGAAGATCAAAGCCCTTCAGGGCAGGCAGGTCGGGTCGCCCGGGATAGGCGAAGACGACGTTTTCAAACGCCAACTCGCCGCGCGCAGGGGTCGGAAGGGGAACGGGCGACGCGGGCGCGCGAATGTTCGATTTCGCGTTGAGGAGTTCGCCGATCCTTTCCATCGCGCCAGAAGTCTTTTGGACATCGCCCCACGTCTCACCGAGCGAGCCTACGGCGCCCGCTCCGACTACCGAGAGAAAGACGAACTGGAGCAGGGCCCCCGGCGTCATCGTATGGTCGACGAACGCCGCGATCGAGGCTCGCCAGAGGACACTGCCTACAGCCCCGCCGATCAGGAGCATGACCAATGCCGTCATGATCGCCCGGGCGCTCACCCGCGCCATCGAGGCGCGGTAGGCCTCCTCGACTGCGCCCTTGAACCTGGCTGCCGCCGACCGCTCCCGTCCGAAGGCCTGAACCGTATCCAGCGCCTCCAGAGTCTCACCGGCATATCCCATGGCTTTGGCGAAGCGCTCCTGAGCTCGGGCGGAGAGACGACGTACTCTCCGTCCAAACATGATGAGCGGAGCCATCGTGAAGGCGGCAAGCAGCGCGACGAGCGCTGTGAAGCCGGGGTCGACAATCGCAAGGACGAGGAGCGCGCCGGCGGCGGTCAGGAGATTGCGCAGGGCCACGGAAACCGACGAGCCGACCATGCTTTCGACGATGGTCAGATCGGTCGTAAGTCGGGAGATCACTTCGCCGGTGCGAATGTCGAGGAAGTAGGCCTGATCGAGGCCCACCACATTGGCGTAGACAGCGCCCCGAAGATCAGCAGTCACGCGCTCGCCGAGCTTGCTGATGAAGAAGAACCGCCCGGCGGTGGCGAACGCCAGGACGACGACCACCGCCGCCATGAGCAGGAACGCGCGATCGATCGCGCCGGCGGTGTGCGAGGCCAAGGCGATGTCGGCAAGCGCCCTGGCCGCAAAACTGAAGCTCAAGGCTGAGGCCGTGGATACGACCAGGAACACCCCGGCGAGGGCGGCGTCGGTCCAATGGGCTCTGACGAATGGCCAAAGGACCCCGAGCGGCTTCAGATCACGTCGACCTGCGCGCGGGGTGGCCCCGGCTTCGCCGCGCCGGGTGGGTCCGGCGCCCGCTCCTGACCGCCGCTCGACCTGGAGCGCGGCGTCGCTGCTCATGCTCAACCCTTGCCTACGTCAGTTACGCTCGTGTATAGGCGCGCCTTGCAAAAACCGCGGTCGCCGCGCGGGTTTCCCGGCGCTTCCGACACTCAATTCGCCTCGAGCACGACATGAAACAAGACGCCCATCCCGACTATCACTTCATCACGGTGACCATGACAGACGGGACGACCTATCAGACCCGGTCGACTTACGGCAAGGAAGGGGCGTCGCTGCAGCTTGATATAGATCCGAAGACCCATCCTGCCTGGACAGGCGGTAACCAGCACCTGCTCGACCGCGGCGGCCGGGTGTCGCGATTCGCCGCGAAATATGGCGGATTCCTGAAGACCTAGGCGCTCACCAGGGGTTTCTCGACCCCCTGCGCGCAGCTTGACAGGCTTCCCCATCGGACGGACCGCTGGACGCCCATGACCGCCGTCCCAGTTTTCCTCGCGCGCCCTGGCCGGGCGATGGTCATCCGCATCGCGGGGACATACCTGAGGCCGCGCTGGAAAGCGCTGGCCGTGTCGATCGGTTGCGCCGTCACATTCGCCGCACTCTCGGGCCTGCTGCTCAAGCTGCTCCAGCCGGCGGTCAACGATCTCGTCGTGCACCCCAAGGCGGACGCCTTGGCCAGGATACCGATCCTCATCGTCGCCCTCGCGCTGGGACGGGCTTTGGCCCAGGCGCTGCAGGCCATCCTGGTCAACCGCATCGGCAACGGCATTGTCGGAGACATCCAGGTCGAGCTGTTCGGCAAGCTGGTCCAGGCCGATCTCGCACGCCTGCGCGCCTCCCATTCGGGGGGCTTCGTATCCTCGGTGCTCTATGACGCCGGTCTGATCCGCGAAGCCGCCACCAGCGGCGCGGTCAGCTTTGTTCAACAGTCCTTGATGCTCGTCGCCGCAGCCATCGTCATGGCGCTCACGGACTGGAAGCTGGGTGCGTTCGTTCTGGTCATCGCCCCGGTGGCGGCGCTGATGTTTCGCTACTTCTCTCGTCTGACGAACAAGGCCGCGAAGGGCGCCATGGCGGCCACGTCCTCGCTCGCCGCGGCGATCATGGAAAGCCTGGATGGCGTGCGGCTGATCAAGATGGAGAACCGCGAGGCCTATGAGCAGCGGCGCGTGGCCGCTGTGATCGCCAGGCGGCAAGGGCATATCCTCACTGGCGACAACGCCAGAGCAGCGGCCGCGCCGGTCTCCGAAGCCCTGATGATGATCGTGGCGGCGGGCGTGCTGACGTACGAGGGCTGGCAGGCAATCCACTCCCGGCCCAACGTCGGCGGCTTCCTGGCGTTTTTTGCCGCACTGCTCACCTCGGGGCAGTCGCTTCGCCAGCTGGCGAACCTCCTCACGGTCTTGAGCCAGGGCGCCGCTGCAGGCGCCCGTCTCTTCGAAGCGCTCGATGTGGCGCCCGAGGTAGTTGATCGGCCGGGCGCTGTCGCCCTGGCGAGCGGCGAGATGACGGTGCGGCTGGAAAACGTGTCGTTCGCCTATGGCGCCCAAGGGCCCGTGCTGGATCAGGTCTCCCTGGAGGCTCGACGCGGAGAGATCGTCGCGCTCGTCGGTCCTTCCGGTGCGGGAAAGACGACCGTGCTCAATCTGATCCCGCGCTTCTATGACGTCACGGCAGGGCGGGTGACCATTGATTCGCTCGACACCAGGGACATGACGCTTGCTTCGCTACGGGGGAGAATCGCCCTCGTGACCCAGGAGCCATTCCTCTTCGACGACACCGTGGCCGCAAACATCGCCTATGCCAGGGAGGGCGCGAGCGCCGAGGAGGTCGAGGCGGCGGCCAGGGCCGCGGCCGCGCACGAGTTCATCGCGCGGCTGCCGCAGGGCTATGGAACGATCGTCGGCGAGGCAGGCGCTCGCCTCTCAGGCGGCCAAAGGCAGCGGATCGCGATCGCGCGCGCCTTCCTGAAGGACGCTCCCATCGTCCTTCTCGACGAGGCCACCAGCGCCCTGGATAGCGAGAGCGAGGCGCTCGTGCGGGCGGCGCTGGACCGCCTTATGGCGGGCCGGGTGACGATCCTCATCGCCCATCGACTCTCGACCGTGCGCGCCGCGCACCGCATCTACGTACTCGATGAAGGCAGGATCGTGGAGACCGGCGCTCACCTGGGCCTTATGGCCAAGGATGGGCTCTACGCGAGGCTGGCCCGCGCCCAGGATCTCGATCACGCGCCGGCGGCCGCCGAGTGAAGGCTCTCTTTCGTTCGCAGGCGGTCCAATCGCTCCTCACGAACGCCATCGTCGCCTACGAGCGTCTGCTGATCGCCACCATCACCTGGAAGTTCGACAACCGCGAGGTGGTCGAGGAGACGGTAGCCTCGCCGTCGGGCGCCATCGTCCTGTTCTGGCATGGCAGGATTGGCGCCGCCATCGCATGCGTGAAAGTTCTCCATAACAAACCCCGGCGGGTGATGATTTCGCTGTCCCGCGACGGCGCTTTCATCAGCTCGGCGGCGGTGCGCCTGGGGGTGCCTGTCATCAGGGGTTCGACCGCAAAGGGCCTGCTGGTCGACGCGAAATCTGGCGGCGCGGCCTTCCGCGAGGCCGTGGAGAGCCTCAGGGCAGGCGAGCTGATGTTGCTGACGCCGGACGGGCCCCGCGGACCGCGCGAAGTCATTTCGATGGGGTCGGTGCGGATCGCTGCGGCCGCGGCTGTCCCGGTTCTGCTGGCAGGATTTGCCGCCGAGCCCTCGCTACGGACCAAAAGCTGGGATCGGGCGCGGATCCCGCTTCCCTTCGCCAAGGGCCGGGTAGTTGTCGCCGGCCCATTGACGGTCCCCGCCACTGCCACGCAGAAGGACCTTGAAAACATACGGGCGGATTGGCAGAGGCGCCTGCGAGAGGCGCAGGACCGCGCCGACGCCCGGCCCTCGCCAGCTTCGCCGAGCTTGAAACTCTACCGCCTGGCGGCGCGAGCCGCCTCCCCGCTCCTGCCCGCGCTGCTTGCCTGCCGAGCGATCGCGGGCAAGGAGGATGCAACGAGGCGCGACGAGCGCCTCGGCCGCCCCAGCCGAACGCGGCCGGCGGGAAGGCTCGTTTGGCTGCATGGCGCGAGCATAGGCGAAAGCCTTTGCCTGTTGCCACTCATCGAGGCTCTGGCCGTCGCGGCGCCCGATCATGTCCTGCTGGCGACGAGCGGCACCAAAGCTTCCGCCGAACTCCTCGCTCGACGACTGCCGCCAAGCGCCATTCACCAATACGCGCCGCTCGACACTCCCTCCGCCGTTGGCGGGTTCATGGCGCACTGGAGACCCAGCCTGGCGGTCTTCGCCGAGAGCGAACTGTGGCCGAACCAGCTGTTTTGCGCAAAGGCGCACGGCGCGAAGCTCGCGCTCGTCTCGGCGCGAATCTCCGCGAAGAGCTACGCGCGATGGCGAAAAGTTCCTGCCGCTGCGAGAACAGTCCTGGCCGACTTCGACCTGATCCTCGCCCGCGACGAGCAGCAGGCGGATCTTTTTCGCCGCCTGGGCGGACGCGTCGACGCCGTCGCCGACCTGAAGTTCGCGGCGCGGCCGTTGCCCTGCGACGAAGGGGAACTCGTACGCCTGAGCGAGTTGATCGGAGATAGAGCGATCGTTCTTGCGGCGAGCACGCACTCGGGCGAGGAGGCGATGATTTTTCGCAGCTGGGCCGCCGCCGGGCGGGATCACCGCGCAAGGTCCCTGCTGGTGATCGCGCCTCGCCATGCCTCCCGAGGTCCAGAAGTCAGACGCGACGCGATTCGCGCCGGCCTGCGGGCCGGGCTGCGGAGCGAGCGATCACCGATCGATACGCTCGACGTCTATGTCGCGGACACCGTCGGCGAGCTCGGCCTGCTCTATCGCCTGTGCGTCGTGGCGTTCATCGGCAACAGCCTCATCTGGAATGGCGCTGGTCACAATCCGCTGGAGCCCGCGCGCCTTGGCTGTCCCTTCCTCTGCGGTCCGCATTTTCACGACTGGCCGATATTTCGCCAACTGCAGGACCGCGGGGCGACCCGATTTGTGGCCAATGGGGATGAATTGGTCGCGGCCGCCGCTCAGGGCCTCGATTGTCCGCAAACGCTGGCGCCCATGGCCGACAAGGCGCGCCGATTCGTGCTGGAGCACGAGTTCGAGGCGCGTGCTGGGATCGCCATGGTCGTGGGACTCCTGGATCGGTGAGAATTCGCACGCCGCGCTGGTGGTACTTTCGCGGCCGGCCGGCGCCGGTCACTCGCGCGCTCCTGTGGCCGCTCTCCCTTCTCTGGGCGGCGGGAACCGCGCGTCGGATCGCGCGCGCCCGCCCCAGCGATGCGGGCGTCCCGGTCATATGCGTCGGCAACCTGACCGTGGGCGGGTCGGGGAAAACCCCCGTGGCCAGGGAAGTCGCACGTCTCCTGAGAGTGGCGGGACTGGAGACGCACGTCCTCGCGCGTGGCTATGGGGGGCGTATGGCCGGCCCGGTGCGGGTCGATCCGCTGCTTCACACCGCGCGGGACGTGGGTGACGAGCCGTTGATGATGGCTGGCGATGGACCGGTATGGGTCGCCCGCGATCGCGCCGACGGCGCCATGACGGCGGTCGAGGCCGGCGCCCAAGTGGTCGTGATGGACGATGGTCACCAGAACCCTGACGTGAAGAAATGGCTGTCTTTGGTGGTGGTGGATGGCGAGACGCGTGGCCAGGAATGGCCCTTTGGAGACGGCTCGGTTTTTCCCTCGGGACCCCTTCGAGAACCCCTGGCTCGCGGTCTGGTCCGCGCCGACGCGGTGGTTGTCCTGCTCCCAGCGGATATCCCGGAGGTGGATCCCGCCCTGCGCGACGCGCTGGATGGGAAGAAAGTTCTCGTCGCGCACCTGGTGCCAACATGCTCGCCGCCCGCCGGGCCGCTGCTTGGCTTCGCCGGCATCGCCAAACCCTGGAGGATGGAGCGAGCAATCCAAGCCGCAGGCGGAGCGCTTGCTGATTTCGCGCCCTTCCCCGATCACGCGGCGATCTCGGATTCCAGCCTGGGCTTCCTGGCCAGACGCGCCGGTGAGCTCGGGGCGGTCCTCGTCACCAGCGAAAAGGACTGGGCGCGCCTTTCTCCGGCGTGGCGCACGAGAGTGCAGGCTTGGCCCGTGCGAGTCCGCTTCGAGGATGAGGGCGCGCTGATGGATTTGCTGCGCGATCTGTGGGAGCGAGACCTCAGGCCCCCGCCATGAGCGCGAACTTCCAGGCCGCATCGCCGAGTGCGGGAACACGCGAGGCCATGGCCGCTGCCTGCGGGCTGTTGGCGGTGCCGTCGCGCACCCGCCCGACGATGCCCTGGATGATACCAGCCAGCCGAAAGGCGTTGTAGGCGAAATACCAGTTGAGATCGGGAAGTCCGTCGCGCCCCGTCAGCCGGCAGTATTCGGCGACATATTCCTCCTTGGTGGGGATGCCGTGGGCCTCCAGATCAGGGATCGCCGCGATCGATCCGTTCACCCATTGCATCAGCACATAGCTGAAGTCCGCAAGCGGATTGCCCAGGGTGGAGAGTTCCCAGTCCAGCACAGCGGCCACCCGCGGCTCGGTCGGGTGCATCACCATGTTGTCCAGGCGGTAGTCGGCGTGGACGATGGTGGTCTGGTCGTCCGCAGGAACCGTCCGCGGCAGCCAGTCGATGAGGCGTTCCACGCTCTCGATCCTCTGGGTCTCCGAGGCCTTGTACTGTTTGGTCCAGCGGTCGATTTGCCGGGCCATGTAGTTGCCGGGCCGGCCGAAGTCTTCCAGTCCGATGGCGCGGTAGTCGGTGTTGTGCAGATCGGCCAAGGTCTTGAGGGCCGCCATGTGGATCGCGTGGCGCTCCGGCGGCGCGTATGCGGGAAGGGACTGGTCCCAGAGCACCCGGCCTTCCACCATGTCCATGACATAGAACATCGTCCCTATGAGCGAGTCGTCGGCGCACAGGCCGTAGGGCCGCGGCACGGGAAAACCGGTGGGGTGCAATGCGGAGATGACGCGGAACTCGCGGTCGACCGCGTGGGCGGAAGGCAGCAGCCTGCCGGGCGGCTTTCGCCGCATCACGTAGGTCTTGGACTGGCTGATGAGCTGGTAGGTCGGATTGGACTGGCCGCCCTTGAACTGCCGCACCTCCAACGGCCCCGAAAATCCGCGCACGTTGGCAGCCATCCATCGCGTCAGGGCGGCTTCGTCGAAGCGGTGAGTATCGGCAACCGGCTTGGTGCCGGTGTTCAAAGCTTCTCTCGCCCGCTCGGCGGAGGCGTCTTGTTCGGCCATGGCGCTCCTCGCGGGCTTTTGCCGGATGTCACTCTAGTCAGCCGCGGTGACAGGCGCCAAGCCGCTTCCGTCTCATCGAGCCTGCAGAGCGCGCCAACCGATGTCGGTGCGGTGGAAGCCGCCCTTCCAATCGATTCTGTCGATCGCCGCATAGGCCCGTTCGCGAGCGATCCGCAGGTTCGCACCGCGCGCGCAAACGTTCAGCACCCTTCCCCCCGCCGCGACCAGAGCCCCGTCCGCCCGGCGCGCCACGCCAGCGTGAAAGACCATGACGTCGTCGCCGAGGTCCGCCTCGGCGCCGCGGATCACCGTCCCGGTCCGCGGCGCGCCGGGATAGCCGTTTGCGGCGAGTACGACGCAAATCGCCGCCTCTTCACGCCACCTGGGAGGTTCGAGCTCGGCTAGACCACCTCTTGCAGCCGCCATCAGGTAGGGAACGATGTCGCTTCGCAGGCGCAACATCAGCACCTGGCACTCCGGATCTCCGAAGCGCGCGTTGAACTCCACCAGCTTCGGCCCTTCGGTGGTCAGCATCAGCCCGGCAAAGAGCGCGCCGCGATACGGCGCGCCTTCCGCCGCCAGCGCATCGAGGGCCGGCGCGAGGATCTCGCGCTCCGCCGTGGCGGCCAGGGCGGTGGTGAGCACCGGCGCGGGCGAGAAAGCCCCCATGCCCCCCGTGTTCGGCCCCTCGTCGCCGTCGAAGGCGCGCTTGTGATCCTGGGCGACGCCGAACGCCATAACCGTGCGCCCGTCGCAGAGCGCGAACTGCGAGACCTCCTCGCCTTCCATGAAAGCCTCGATCACCACCCTGGACCCTCCGCGGCTCATGAGGGTGTCGATCGCGACCTCCGCGGTGGCGACGGTAGGGGCTATGACCACGCCCTTGCCGGCGGTCAGTCCATCGGCCTTGACCACGTAGGGGGGCGTTCCGCTCCGCAGATGAGCCTTGGCCGCCCCCCGGTCCTCGAACACGGCGAACGGAGCGGTCGGCAATCCGTGGCGAGCGGCGAACGCCTTCATGAACGCCTTGGAGGTCTCGATCCTGGCCGCCCTCGCGGAGGCGCCGAAGCATGGCACGCCGTCCCGTTCCAGCCGATCGGCGAGGCCCGCCTCCAGGGCCGCTTCCGGCCCCACCACCACCAGATCGGCCGCCATTTCGCGCGTCAGGCCGGCCAGCCCCTCGACGTCGGCGACTTCGAACGACCTGGTTTCGCAAAGCGCGGCGATGCCCGGGTTGCCTGGGGCGCACACCAGGCGTTTGACCAGCGGCGAAGCTGAGATCTTCCACGCCAAGGCGTGTTCGCGGCCGCCGGCGCCCACCAGCAGGATGTTCATGCCTTCGCCTTGACGCGAACGCCGTCAGACGGTCAAGAGGCCGCCATCCACCGGCGCGCCTTGGCGGCGTGGTGACCTCGAGAACGACGCCTTTCGGATCCTCGAAATAGAGCGAATGACGCTCGCCGTGATCCTCCTCCCAGAAGGAGACCCCCGCGGCCGCAAGCCTTGCCGCACCGCCGACTGCGCCGCGACCAGCGCCAACTCTCCCCCCCTTCCAGAGCAAAGATCATCATCAGCCAGGGCCTGCCGCCCCAGTCGGGGCCCTCCAACGACTCGACAAGCGGGAGCTCGAGCACGTCTGCGTAGAAATCGAGGCTCGCCGCCGCGGCCCAGACGGGAAACACCACATGGTCGGCTCGCAGCATCCTCGCCCCGGCAGAGACGACTTTCGGTTGCGGCGAGACTAGGACAACCCGCAAGCCGCCGCACGGCGGCACGGCGGCACGGCGACTGTGTCCCTTGCGCGACAATCCAGGCGCGCGCGGGCGCTTGCCTTGAAACGCGCCCAATTGCGGTCGTATTAAGCAGGCCCGATCCGCTTTTCGAATCCCGCGAGTGAGATTCCAGCTTCATGCAGCGTAAGTTTCTCGCGGTCGCCGTCGCCCTTGGGCCACTCCTGGGTCTGGGCGTCGGCCAAGTCGCGGCCCAGACCACGATCAGCGGCGCGACGAGCACGCCCGTCGCCACGTCCACCGCGAATGGCGGCGCGCCGTCCGACGTCATCATCGCCAGCGGCGGATCGATCACGCCCACGGCGCCTGGAGCGGCGGTGACCTTGGACAGCAATAACTCTGTCACCAATCAGGGTGCGATCGCCTTCAAGGATGTCAGCGGCGTCGTCGGGATTCTCGTCGATGGCGGTTTCACCGGCCAGGTCGTGAACACAGGCACGATCAGCCTGTCGGAATCCTATGTCGCCGCGACCGACTCCAACAACGATGGCCTGCTGACTGGGCCGTTCGCCCAGGGCGACAACCGGATCGGCATCGAAGTCACCGGCGCGGCGCCCTTCAACGGATCGATCATCTCCGCTGGCCCGATCACCATCCAGGGCAACACTTCGCAAGGGATCGATCTCCAGGCGGCGATTACCGGCTCGCTGACGATGCTGCAGGTCACTCCATCGACCACCGCCGGCGTCGCCGCGACCGTCGCCAATGGCGCGATCACCATCACCGGCGACAACGCGATCGGCCTCAATGTCGCTCCCGGCGCCGGCGTGGGCGGCGATGTGCGCATCACCAGCATCACCGTCACCGGCGTCGGCGCCCAGGCTGCGGTGATCGACGGCCCGGTGGGCGGCACCGTCAACATCTCTGGACAACTCAGCGCCACCGGCTACCGCAGCACCTCGCGCCAGACGATCCCCAGCATCTCCTCGCTCTACACCCTCGACGAACTCCAGCAGGGAGGGCCGACGCTCACCATCGGGGCCAATGTGGCCAAGGGGGTGATCATCAGCGCTCCGCCCTTTCCGCTCAGCACCGTGGTCGGCGCCGACGTCGACGGCGACGGCGTGCCGGACGCCAGCCAGGGCACCGGTTCAGTGGTTCAGTTCGGGTCCGCCCCGGCGCTTCTGATCGGCGCCGCCGGCGGCGTCGAACTGGGCGTCCACGACCCGGCCTTGAACCCCTATGGCCTGATCATCGACGGCGCCGTCAGCGCCAACGGCCTTTTCGATCCACTGACCTCGCCCAACCTTCCCGGCGTGGTCGCGGCCACGGCGGTGCAGATCGGCGTCGCCAACGGCGGCCCGGTCATCATCGACGGCGGCTTCCACATCACCGGATCGGTTTTCGCCAACTCCTATCAGGCGAACGCCACCGCCATCCACATCGGCGCCGGCGCCACGGTCCCGATGATCGTCAACGACGGGTCGATCAGCGCCGCCTCCCAACAGGTCAACAGCACTGTCGCCGGCGCGACGGGGGCGCCGCTGCCGGTGGTCGTCACCGGCATAGCCATCGACAAGGGCGCCTCGGTCGGCGCCATCAGCAACAGCAACTCGATCACCGCCGGCATCGGCGGAACATCGGGGGTCGGCGGCGCGGCCGTAGCGATCATCGACCGCTCCGGAACGGTCGCCAGCATCGCCAACAGCGGCGTCATCTCGGCGGTGCTCAATCAGACCGTCGTAGCCACTCCGATGCCCGGCACGGTGACCGCCATCGATATCTCCGCCGGCACGGGGCCGCAGTCGATCACCCAGTCCCTTTCGCCGGCCGCCGTCGCGGCCACCGTCTACAATTCCGCCGCGACCTACGCCGCCGGCGCCCTGGTCACCGAGAGCACCATCGGCACGGTGAACAACGCGAACGTCACGGTCACCAATGTGTACGAAGCGACCACCGCCATTGCCGCGGGACAGGATCCGGTGAGCAACCCGACCCTTTGGAAAGCCATCGGCACCGGCAACCCCAGCATCATGGGGGACGTGCGCTTCGGCTCTGGCGGCTCGACCTTCACGGTCACCGCCGGAACCGTGAGCAGCGGGGTCATCGACATGGGCGCCGGAACCGACACTCTCACCGTGAATGGAACGCCGACGACCTCGGTGAACGGCGTCGTCATCGGCGGCACCAGCGTGGCCGGCTCGGTGCAGCTGGGCCCCGGCAATTCCGGCCAGATCAGCCTCAACGTTCTCAGCGGGACTCTCAGCGACACCAACCCCATCGCGGTCAGGGCCGGCTCGATCAACGTCGGCGCGAACGGCGTGCTGCTGGTCTCCGCCGACCCGGCGCACGGGACCAATACCGATTTCATCGCCAGCGGCGCGTCCAGCTTCGCAAATGGCGCTCAGCTGGGCCTCACCCTGCAGAGCCTGCAGGCGGCGCCTGTCCAGACCTATGTCATCGTCCAGACAACCGGCGCCGGTACGCTCAGCGCCGGAACCTTCGGCTCGGGGGCGCTCAACAACGCGCCTTACCTCTACATCGCCAACCCCTCCTTCGCGCCATCGACGGTCCCCGGGACTCCCAGCGAGGTGCTGCTCACGGTCACCCGGCGCACGCCGGCGCAGCTGGGCTTCAACAAGGCCGAGACCAGCGCCTTCGACGCTGTGCTCACCGCCCTGCCAGGGAACGCCGGCATCCAGCAGACGATCCTCGACCAGACCACCCAGGCGGGCCTCAAGAGCAACTACGATCAGCTCCTGCCCGACCAGGGCCAGGGCATCTTCGAGGCCCTCGACTCCGCGGCCCAGGCCATTTCCAGCATGACCGCGGCCCGTCCGGACGCCGGCACCCCGGTCGCCGCCGACTCAAGTCTGTGGCTGCAGGAGGTGAATCAGCGGATCGACCGCCGCGGCGTCGACTCGGTGGGTTCGAACGCCAAGCTGCTGGGTCTGGTCGGCGGCTACGAGCGGCTCGGCGTGGCCGGCGGCGCGGTAGGGCTGACCTTGTCCTACTTCAACGCCCAGGAATCGGATTCCGGCGCGGCGGTCGGCCAGCATGTTGTCGCCTCGATGTTCGAGGCGGGCGCCTATTACCGCCGGGCGATGGGCCCGCTGACGTTCACCGCGCGCGGTGCGGGCGGATTCGGCTGGTTCTCCGACACCCGGCGCTTCGTCGCCCCGGAGGTCGTCGACACCGCCACTTCCGCCTGGCACGGCGAGTTCGCCGAGGCCCACGCCGGCCTCGCCTACGAACAGAAGCTGTTCGGCCGCTATTACGCCCGCCCGGAAATCTCTGCCGACTACCTCTACCTGACCGAAGGCGCCCACGCCGAGAACGGCGGCGGCCCCGGCTTCGATCTCAACATCGCCTCCCGCGCCAGCTGGCGCGGCAGCGCTCAGGCGATCCTCGTTCTTGGAGCTCAGTACGGGACGACCTCCTGGCTCCGGCCAGAGATCCGCGTCGGCTGGCGCGAGATCCTCTCGGGCCAGGTCGGCGACACCGTCGCCAGTTTCGATGGCGGCAGCCCCTTTGCGCTCAGCGCCGACCAATCGACCGGCGGCTGGGCCACGGTCGGATTCTCGATCAAGGGCGGCACCGCCTATTCCTACGTCGCCCTGGAGGGAGACCTCGACTACCGCCCCGGCGAAGAGCGCTACGACCTGCGGATCGCCGGCCGATCCGCCTTCTAGAGCGGCGCGCTTCAAAGGAGAGCCGATGAACCCTCTGCTGGTGAACGCCGTGGGCGTGGGCGCGGCGGTGTGCTCGATGACCAGCTTCGCGCCGCAACTGGTGAAGATCTGGCGCGAACGCGATGCCTCCCAGGTGTCACTTCGCATGTATCTGGTGACCGTGACCGGCTTTGCCCTGTGGACCGCCTACGGGGCCTTCATCGGTCGGTGGCCGCTGGTCGCCTCCAACATCGTCTGCCTGATGATGTCCGGGGCGGTGCTCGTGCTGAAGCTCAGGTTCGATCGCGCCGCCGCGAAGTGAGGCCAGCCTCGGGGCCGCGCCACTCCCCTTGTCTCTTCACCGCCGGTTCAGCCATTGCTGCTAGGCGCAGGGCGGGTCGGCGAATTCCGCGCCCGCGAGGAGAATAGTCTCGATGCAGGCCGGGAAACCGCCGGCGCGCGTCCGCATTCTGGGCGGCGAGGTCGATCTCGTCACGCCGGCGCAAATGCTCGGCCGCGTCGAGAGCGCGGTGGGGTCGGGCCGGGCCGCGGTGATCGCCAACCACAACGCCCACAGCCTCTATCTCCTGCGCGGCGACAAAGGGTTGCGCGCCTTCTTCGCCGGCGCGGACCTCGTTCAGATCGATTCCGTTCCAGTGATCGCCTGGGGGGCTCTGCTGGGACTGGGCCTCGCCAGGCGGCACCGCTCGACCTATCTCGACTGGCGCGAGGAATTCTGGCGACGCGCCGACCGCCGCGGCTGGCGGGTCTTCTACCTTGGCGGCGCCCCTGGCGTCGCCGAGCGCGCGTGCGCCCGGGTGGGCCGCGCGTGGCCGAACGCCGTCCTCGCCTGCCATGACGGCTTCTTTGATCCCGCGCCCGCCTCTGCCGGCAATCGCGCAGCGCTCGCGGCCATAGCCGCCTTCGCCCCGGACGTCCTGATGGTCGGCATGGGGATGCCCCGGCAGGAGCACTGGATCGCCGACAACCGCGCGGCGCTTGGGCCAGCGGTGATCCTACCCGTTGGCGCCGCCTTCGACTACGAGGCCGGCGTTCAGCAGACGCCGCCGCGCTGGAGCGGTCGCTTCGGCGTCGAATGGCTGTTCCGCCTGGCGGCCGACCCGAGGCGGTTGGCGAAGCGCTACCTGATCGAGCCGTGGCTGCTCCTTCCGCTCGCCTTCGCCGACCTCGCGGCCGCCCGCCGCCGCCTGACGAGCCCGGGATCCGCGGGCCGACGCGGCGCCTCCGCGCCCGCCCCTTGACGCTCGCGGGTTGAGCCGGTCTCTTGACGAGGCTCCCCATTTTGCACGCACACGGAAACGCAGATTCGATGGCCAGCTTGAATGTTCGCTCCGCCGCCGGCGGTTTGGCGCTCGCCCTTCTCGCCGCCGGCGCCCTCGCCGCCGGCCTCTCGGGAGCGGCGGGCGCCAAGGACCGCCAGGCCCACATGAAAGCTCTTGGGGCCGCCGCCAAGGCTCTGGGCGAACAGATGCATGCCGGCGCCCCCGACAAGGCGGCGGTCAAGCTTCAGTCCGACCGGATCGAGGCCGCCGCCAAAGCGTTGCCGACCTGGTTTCCCCCCGGCAGCGGGCCGGAATCGGGGGTCAAGACCCGCGCCCTGCCGGCGATCTGGAGGGACGCTCCAGGCTTCGCCGCGGCCGGCCAGCGCTTCGCCCAGCAGGCCGCCAAGCTCGGCGCCGCGGCCGACGCCGGAGACCTCGCCGCGGTGGGCGGCCAGATGTCCGCGGTCGGCGGCGCCTGCAAGGGTTGCCACGACAAGTTCCGGGGCCCGGAGACGAAATAGGCGCGGCGGACGGCCTCGTATGGAGTGGCGGCGCGGGCGGCGAGAATGACCGAGGGCCGTGCGAGTTCCGACCAGCCGGTGCACGGCCCCGCGGCGGCGCGCCGGAGCATGCTTCTCTGGGATCTGCCCACCCGGATCGTCCATTGGCTGATCGCCCTGCTCGCGCCGTTCTCCTGGTGGTCGGCGAGCCATGACCACCTGCCCTGGCACCGCCTCTCGGGCTACACGGTCCTGGGTCTGCTGGTCTTTCGCCTGATCTGGGGCTTCGCCGGCGGCGGCGGCGCCAGGTTCGCCGGCTTCCTTCGCGGGCCACGCGAGGTTCTCGCCTATCTGCGCGGTCGCCGCGCGGCCTTCCTCGGCCACAATCCCCTGGGAGGCTGGAGCGTCGCGGCGATGCTCGCGGCGCTCGTCCTGCAGGTGGGCCTTGGCCTCTTCAGCGTTGATGAGGACGGCCTCGAGGCTGGGCCGCTGGCGAGGTTCGTCACCTTCGCCGCCGGCCGCGCAATCGCCAGGATTCACCACCTGACTTTCTGGCTTCTGGTCGGCCTCGTCGCCCTGCACCTGGCGGCGATCGGCTTCTATGAACTCCGCGGCGCCCGGATTACCCTTCCCATGATCACCGGGCGCGCGTTGCTGGCGGAGGGATCGTCGCCGCCGCGCCCGGCGCGCCTGGCGAGCTTCCTGCTCGCCGCCGCCGTGGCCCTGGCCGTCGCCTGGTTCGTCGCCCATGGGCTGCGGCTGCGCCCCGGGACCGCGATCTGAGACGCCGCTAGGCGTGGAGCGCGTCCAGCGCGTCCATGAGTTCGCGGGACTTCACCGCGTCCAACTTGCGCGCGAAGAGGGCGGCGCTGGCCAGCAGGGCCGGCAGATCGCCGATCCCCAGCGTGACCGGGGCCTGCCGTCGCGGCGCCCGCCAATCCACATAATGTGCGCCTTGGACGAAGCTTTCGCCCGCGGGGCGCGGCAGGCGAGTGAAGTCGCGGTCGATGTGACCTCGCCGCTGCGAAGCCTCCAGCACGGTCTGGAAAACCATTTCGTCGGGTACGCGGGCGTGGCGGAACCAGGGAATGGAGGAATCCGGCGCGTCCCACGCCTGGAGGAATTCCGCGACGGCGGCGCGGGTCAGGCACCACCACGCCGGACCCTGGTAGATGCTGAGGCCCGCCGGCCACTTGCGTCGCGTGGCGCGCTCGAACAGGCGAGCGCCCAGGCGAATGATCGGCACGCCGGTGCGCGAGTTGAGGCTGGCGCAGTCGCCCAGAACAGTTGGTTCGCGCAGCGATCGAACGGCCCTCCGCCATGCTCGACCAGTTTGCGATCGATCTGGATCAATTCGCGGTCGGCCTCCAGGGCCCGGCCGATCTCTTCGATCGGCTTGATCGGATAGTCGGCGCCAGAGAGCAGGAAGAACCGCTCGAATCCCACCGGATCGTCGAAAGCCCGGGTGAGCAGCCGGTGGGTCGCCTCCACCATGGTGAAGCCGCACCAGTGCACGGCCTGGCGGCTGTCGTCCTCGAGAAAGGTGTGGCCGGCGCCTTGGCCGACCGCCGCCGCGAAGGGCTGGAGCGGCGCCCTGGCATCGAGGTGGATGAAGGTGTGCGCGTCCGGCGCCGCAAGGCGCGCCACCAGGCGGCCGAGCGCTTCGGGCTGTCGGTGGGCCACGACCAGGAACGCCGTGCGCTTCAAGGCTGAGTTCTCCAAAGCCGACCGGGCCGCGCCGCGCGGCGTCGGTCCGGGTTCCCATGCCGGCAAATGAACCACGCGGCCTCAGCCATGGACCGCGTCCAGCGCATCCATGAGCCCGGCGGACTGCACCAGGTCGAGCTTGCGGGCGAACAGCGCCTCGCTGGCGAGCAGCGCCGGCAGGTCGCCCAGCCGCAGGGTCACTGGGGCCTTTCTTCGCGGGGCGCGCCAGTCGACGTAGTGGGCGCCCTGAACGAAGTCCTCGCCCGGCGGACGCTCGACGCGGGTGAAGTCGCGCTTGATGTGGTCTCGGCGCGCCGAAGCGGCGAGAACGGTCTGGAAGACCATTTCGGCGGGCGACCTGCTCAGTCGGAACCAGGGGATGTAGGAATCCGGCTCGTCCCAGACGTCCAGAAACGCCGAGACCGCGTCGCGGGTCAGGCACCACCACGACGGTCCCTGGTAGATGCGAAGGCCGGCCGGCCACCTACGACGCGTAGCGCGCTCAAAAAAGCGCGCGGCGTTGCGCAGCACGGGCGCCCCGGTACGTGAATTGAGGATGGCGCTGTCGCCGAGGAACAGCTGGTTGGCGCAGCGATCGAACGGCCCGGTCCCGTCCTGGACGAGCTGGCGGTCGACCTGCAGTATCTCCACGTCTCCTTCCAGGGCGCGGCCGATCTCGCCGATCGGCTTGATGGGATAGTCGACCCCGGAGAGAAGGAAGAATCGCTCGAAAGTCGCCGGCGCCGCGAACGCCCGGCGCAGCAGCCGTTGCGTCGCCTCCACCATGGTGAACCCGCCCCAGTAGGGGGCAAGTCGGTCGGGCGCCTCGAGGAAGGTGTGGTCCGGGCCATCGCCCACAGCCGCCTTGAAGTCTTCGAGCGGCGCTCTTGCGTCGACGTGGATGAAGATGTGCGTCCCCGGCGCGCCCAGGCGCCTCGCCAGGCGGCCAAGGAGCCGCGGCTGTTGGTGGGCGAGAATGAGGAACGCCGTCGGGATCAAGAAGGCGTTCTCCGCCGACCGACCAGGGGCGGCGGCGCGGAATCGGCGTGCGGGGAAGGGAGCATCGCGGCCTTGTCGCCCCCCTGGTCCAGAACCCGGCTGTTGGGATTGGCGAAATAGGCGAGTTTCGAGAACGCGCGCGATGCGAACATCAGAGCCTCGAACAGGGCGAGCCGCGGTCCCCGCAAGAGCGCGCCGTGTGTCTGCCAGTGGGTGGTGGTGTCTCCGGCGTAACCCCGGCCTTCCCGGCTCGTATAGTAGTAGAGCGCCAGCGAATTGCGCCACCGGCCGGCGGCGACGGGGTGAGAGAACCCGTGGACGCTGCGGTCGTCGGTCTTGAAGATCACCGCCCGTCCGAATTTCGGCGCCACGCAAACCGCCGGGTGATCGGCCCCTTTCTGGTAGAGTTCGAGGCAGCCACCGTCCTCGGCTTCCCACGGATCGTTGAAGTAGATCAACAGGTTGAGTATCCGATACAGGCTCAGTTTCCGGTAATAATGAAAGTCCGTGTGCGGCGTGAGGATCCCGCCAGGGCCGCTGCAGTGCAGCCCGCCGCCTTCCAGATATGGGTCGGTGAGCAGCCCCACGACCGACGTCAGGCGTTCGAGGAACCCGAGGAATCCCGGCTGGCTGCACTCGTGGATCAGGTCCGCGAAGGGACCCGGAATGTACGCCATGTCCGCGCAGACGCGCTTTTCCTTTTGGTATTCGTCGAAGAACCGCCGCCAATGCGGCCAGTCCGGCGCCGGAAAGTCTCTCAAGGCCGTCCGGCCGGCCTCGCTGAGGAAATTGTCGATGACCACATGCGCGAACGGCTCGGCGGCCATGAACGTCTCGCTCAGCCTCAACCGCTCCGGTTCGCTGAAATCGACGGTCAGCCGCCTGGAAGCGTCAGCGTCCAACGGATGAGTCCTTTCAAGGTCCGCACGCTCGCCACGGTATCGCGGCCCGGGTCCCGCGCCCAGCCGCCCTGGCAGCGCGCATGACCGCCGACGCAAAAGCGGAGCGGCCGACGGGGCCCGAGGGCGCCGCGCCACCGGCAAGGTGGCGCGAGCTCCTCGCTCCGGCGCTCGCCTCGCGGGCCGGCCTGGTGATGCTCGGCGTCTGGCTCAACGCCGCCGACGCCATGGTCACCGCGACCATCATGCCATCGGTCGCCCGCGAGCTCGGCGGTTACGCCTGGTTCGCCTGGGCGGTGGCGGGCTACCTGCTCGGCTCGATCCTCGCCGGAGCGAGCGCCGGGCGAATCTCGGAGCGCCTGGGCCTTCGGCCGGCGATGGTCCTGGCTGCGGGCCTCTACGCCGGCGGTTGCGCCCTGAGCGCCGCGGCGCCCACGATCGGGATGTTTCTCGGCGGCCGGCTGCTGCAGGGGATCGGCGCCGGCTGGATCGTCGGCTTCTGCTATGTCGCGATCGGAGTCGTGTTCCCCGAGCGGCTGTGGGCGCGGCTGTTCGGCGCCACCGCCGGGGTGTGGGGCGTCGCGAGCCTGCTTGGCCCCCTGGTGGGCGGCGTCTTCGCCGGGGCGCACCTGTGGCGCTGGGCTTTCTGGATGTTCGCCGCCCAGGGCCTCATCTTCGCCATGGCGAGCCTGCGGCTGCTTCGGCCGCCGGCTGCGGGAGCGGACTCGCGGGCGGCCGGCCGGCCACTCGCCTGGCGGACGCTCTCGGTCCTGGCCCTGGCGATCCTCGCCATCGCCGCCGCCGACGTCACCCACGCCGGCCGCGCCGCCGCCGGTCTTCTGGGCGCCGGGCTCGCGCTGCTCGCCCTGGCGGGGGCGGTGAACGCAAGGCCCTCCGAGGGCCTGATGCCGCGCCAGGCCGCCAGGCCGGCGACGGTCGCCGGGGCCGGCTACGCCATGATCGTCGCGATGTCGGCCGCCTCGGCGGCGTTCGGGGTCTATGGCGCGGCGATTCTCCAGGTGGAGTACGCGGTGACGCCGCTCACCGCCGGCTATGTCGTGGCCGTGGACGCCCTGGGCTGGACCCTCGCCGCGCTCTTCGTCTCCGGCCAACCCGACCGGCGGCACGGCGCCTGGATCCTCGCCGGGGCCAGCGCGATCCTCGCCGGCGTCGCCGCCCTGGCGCTCGCCATCGGCTCGGGAAGGATCGCTCTCATCGTCGCCGCCGCCGCCGTCCTCGGGATCGGCTTCGGCCTTTCCTGGTCCCTGGCCACGCGCCGGATCCTCGCCGCCCTGCCCGACGAGGATCGGGCCATCGGCGCGGCGGCGGTTCCGACCGCCCAGCTCATCGGCGGCGCGGTCGGCGCCGCGGCGGCCGGGGCGGTCGCCAATCTCCTGGGCCTCGCCCACGCCTTCACCCCCGCCCACGCCGCGGCCCTCGGACCGCGGCTGTTCGCCGCCTTCATCCCGGTGGCGGCCCTGGGCTGGCTGGCGGCCCTGCGGCTCGCCAGGGCTCGCCCGCCTCGCGAAATGCGCTAGGTGAGGTTTCAGGCCCGATCGAGGGCTCGGGCGAGGACCATCCATGGGCATGCTCAGGCTGCTGCTGGCCGTCAGCGTCGTGCTGACCCACACCGGCGCGGCCTACAGCCTGGCGGGCGGCCGGATCGCCGTCCAGCTCTTCTACATGATCTCGGGATTCCTCATCTCCTACGTCCTGCACAAGGACGCGACCTATGCCAGCACGCGGAGGTTCTATCTCGCGCGCGCCTTGAGGATCTTCCCCCCCTACTACGCGGTCGCCGCGGTGGTGCTCGTCCTGTTCATCCTGGAGCGCGATCGCTTGCGCCAGTTCACCGAGCTCCCGGCCGGGCTTCAGGCCTTCATGGGCGCCGTCAACCTGACCATCTTCGGCCAGGACTGGACCAGCTTCATGGCCAACCCGACCGGCGGCCTGCCGCTGCACAAGTTTCTGCTCGTCCCCCAGGCCTGGACCCTGGGACTTGAACTCAGCTTCTATCTGCTTGCCCCGTTCATCGTCCGCCGGCGCGGCGTGCTGGTGGGCCTGCTCTGCGCCTCGCTCGCCGCCCGGGCGTGGGGGTGGCGCCTCGGCCTGGATCACGATCCCTGGTCCTCGCTTCTTCCCCTTCGAACTGGCGCTGTTCGCCGCCGGCGCCCTTTCGCACCAGATCGCCCTTCCTCTGGCCCGGCGGGCCGCCGAGTCATGGCAGGTCGTCGTCGCCGTTCTCACCCTGGCGCTCGCCGCCGGATCGACCGGCCTGCCGCTGGTCGAGCCGGCGCGTTCGGCTCTGGTCTTCGTGCTGTTCTTCGCCGCCTTGCCCTTCCTGTTCCTCTTCCAGCGCCGCCGGCGGTGGGACGCCCTCCTGGGCGAGCTTTCCTATCCGGTCTATCTGACCCACTGGGCGGTCGCGATGGTGGCGCTGGAGATCGCCCACCGCCTGGGGATGCAGCGGCCGCCCGCCTTCACCGCGATCGTCGTCGGCGGCTCGCTCGCCGCGGCGATCGGCCTTGATCTCCTCGTCGCCCGGCCGGTCGAGCGGCTGCGATCGCGCATCAAGCGGGCCGCCCCTTCCCCGCCGCTCCCCGCCGCCGCCTAGGCGGGCGATCCGGCGATAGGCCGGGCCCACAGCTCCGCCTCGGCGGCCCGCCGGCGCATCAAGCCCAGCAGCCTGACCCCGCCGGCATGGACGAACCGCATCATCTGCGCGGGAACCTCGGCGAGGCGGCCCTCGGTCAGGTCTCGCCAGATCGTCGTCCCTGGCGTCCCGAGGTTGAAGACGAAGCTCAGCAGGGCCGCGTACTGGTTGTCGTTCAGGGCGCCGATCGCCGCGGCCCCGAGCTTGGCCGCGATGCGCTGCGCCGCGGTGGCGATGTCCTCATCGAGCCACGCCCGCGCCTGCGCCTCGTCGATCTCCATCCCCGGATCGATCTGCGGCCCGGTGTGGCCAAAGCCCACGGTCCAGATCCCGGCGGCGTCGGCGTAGGCGGTGAGGACGAGGCCCTCGGCCGCGGCGATGAACGGCGCGGCGATGGCCGGGATCGGTCGGGTCGTCATGGTTTTTTCTCTCCTAGGTGGGCGGGATCACGCGCGGCGGCTCGCGCATCCAGCGGACGGCGGCGTTCAGATCCTTGAATTGTTCGATCAGCGTCTCGAGCCTCGTCTCCACCCGGGTCACCTGGTTGGAGAGCGACCGCACAGGCTCGACGTCGCGCTCGATGGCCTTGACCCGATGGGTGAGCGTCGCCGCCCACACCAGCCCGCCGGCGACCTGCGCCAGGCCCGCCGCTCCAAGCGCAACGGTCGCCGCGGTGAATTCCCAATGCATGCGAACGCCTCCGTTTCGGATCTGCGGGGCAAGCGGCCGGCCGGCGTGCCTTATGGCGTCGGGCCTTGCAGCAGGACGCGCAGGGAAACGGCCTGGGCGAGGTGCGCGTCCAGGGCTGTGTCGCTGACATCGCCCGCGCCGATCGCCTGGGGCGCGATCCCCAGGGTCGGGTTGCGCGCCGCCACATGCCTGGCCATCGCCAGCCGTTGCTGCGGATCGGCGCTCGCCCCCTTCAGTCCAGAGAACACCGCCGCCAGGGCCTCGGCCCTCGCCGCGGCGGCGCCGCGCTGCGCCCCGCTCATCGCCGAGACCGCGGCGGCGGGATCAACGCCGGGGCCAGGAGCCGGCGGCGCGAAGGCGTTGGCCTGGGGCGCCGGTCCCGGCTGGGCTGGCGGCGCGGATGGCTGCGCCAGCGCGCGGCCCACCCGGAACGCATTGGCGTAATCGCCGACATAGTCGACTGGCTTCAACAGCCCAAAGTCGACGCTCATCGGGGTGATCTCGCTCATGTCCCGGTCCCCGGAGCGAACGGATTGTATGGCGTCGCCCCGGCGTTCGCTCCACCGAACGAGCTCTGCCCCCGGCTGAGGCCATAGGCGCTCAGCCCCTGGCCGATCATGCCGGTGATCGCATTGGCGCTGGAAAGGCCGGCGTTGGCGGTGATCGAGGCGGCGTTGTTGTTGTTGGAGGAAAAGGCGTTGGCGTAGTTCTGCCCCACCCCGGCGAGGGCCGAGGCGCTGTCGGAGCCCTGCTTGGAGACGCCGGCCAGGTCGGTCGCGTATTGCTGGCCATATTGCTGGGCCAGGCCCGTGCCATAGGCGTCCAGGGCCTTCACCGCCGCGCCGCTGTCCAGCAGGCCCTTGGAGGCGGCATTGCTGTTCACCGCGTCCAGGCCCTGGTTGTAGTTGAACTGATAGCCGGTCGAGTTGAGATAGGCGTTGAAAGCGGCCTGCGTCGCCGCCGGATCGCCGCCGAGGCCCAAAAAGCCGTTCAGCTCGTCTCCGGCCGTATTGCCGCGATCGACGAAGGGCTGAATCTCCGCCTTGTTGGAGGCGTATATCTGGCTTTCCAGGGCGTTGTTCTGCGCCGCCGTCTGCTGGGCGATGTTCGCCGCGTTGTTGGCCGCGCCGGCCGAGATCAGCGAGCCGCCGACGATCCCGGCCGCGCCGATCACCGCCGGAATGATCAGTGGCATGCCCGCCTCCTCACCGCCGGCGATGCGCGCCAGGCGTCAAGTGTCAGAACCCACATCCGAACCTCCCCGATGGCCGTCCCGGCCCACTCCCCGGCGACGGCCCAGCCGTGCGACTTCGGCGGGGCCGAGCGCCACCAGTCCGCCCGCTCGTGCGTGACGATCACCTGCGCGCCGGCGGCGAAGATCAGGGCGAAGGCCTCGTGCGCCGCGCGCGCCACCTCCCGGCCCCAGCCCTCGGGAGTGAAGAGGGTGTGCAGTTCGCGCACCATCCCCATCCCGTCCAGGGTGCTGAACAGGAACCCCCCGTGCTCGGCGGCGAGCGGCGTCACCCCCGGGCGCAGCGCGAACTCGCCGACCACCTCCGGCCCCACGCCGATATGCGGCGCGACCTGAAGGTGGCTCGCGACATTGGCCCAGAAGGCCGGGTCGCGCTCGATCCGCACCATCCTCAGAACGAGCCGTGCAGGATGTAGGTGACGTGCGCCAGAAGCGCGCCGCTGTCGGTGGTGTTGGTCACGGTGATCGTCCCCGAATAGTCGGTTCCGAACGCCCCGCTGACCTGCCAGGCGAGGTAATCGTTCAGATTGACCACGAATGGCCCGCTGTAGGCGGTGACCGCGCCGTTGAGGATATGGGCCAGGCTCGCCCCGCCGGCCAGGCTGGCGCTCACCGTGATCGGGTTGGTGATCCCGGTGACCTGCAACGGCTGAGTGCTCGCCGGCGTGATGCCGTAGATCACCTTCCACGGCAGGGCGTTCGGCGTCACTCCTCCGGCCGCTCCCGCCGCCGGCCTGGCCCCGGCCAGGGCCAGCATCATGGCGCTCACGAGATGCCCGCCCCGCTCACGACCCAATTGTCCTGCGTCTCCTGGATGAGCGTCGCCAGGCCCCACTGCGCCACGGCGACGTCCTTGCTGGTCCCCGAGCCGGAGAGCAGCTGCGTCACCCCGGCCCCGCGGGTCAGCGTCACCACCCCGGCCCCGACATTGCGCACCGCTATCGCCGTCCCGACCGGGAAGGGCGTGGTGGCGAAGGGCGAGATCGTCCAGGCGTGGCCCGCGCCGCTGTTGTGACGCACGAGCTTGCCCGCATCGCCGGCCACGAAGGCATAGACCCCGTCCTGCTCGTTGACCGGAGCGCCCAGATAGCCCGCCGAGGCGGTCGCCAGGACCGAATTGGCGATGATGAGGTTGGTCGCCGTATCGCCCGCCTTGTTCAGCGGCGTGTAGCCGAGCGCGGTCGCTATGCCCGTCCATCCGGCGAGCTTGGCCGGGCTGACATAGACGCCGGTGGCGGCCCCGGCGTTGACCTGGGCTTGCGTGGCCTCGATCACCCCGCTGCTCAGCGGGTCGTAGTCCTTCACCAGGCCGCCGATCGCGTTCCAATACTGCATCCGATAGGTGACGGTGGGGTCGAGATAGATCGGCGGGAAAAGCCCCGCGCTGTCGCTGACAACGGGGTTGCTGAGCGGAGTTCCCAGGGACGAGGAGGTATAGACATTGGTCGGCGTGGTCGTGCCGGTGAGGTAGAACTGCAGCTGCGCGCCGTTGATCGGCGCGCCATTGGCGTCCGCGGCCCGAAAGACGAGCGTCTGGAGCAGGTTACCGGCCATGGATCGCCTCCCCTGATCGCTGCGAAAGCCACGGCCCCGCGGCTGGCGGGAGGATGCGGGCCTACGGCGCCGCGGTCGGCCGCAGGTAGCGCCCAAAACCAGGGCCCCCGCCCGCTCGACGGGTCGAAATCGTCGTGGAGGACTCAGGCTTTAGCCTTCGCCCTCACCGGGTCAGCTCCGCCAACTGCGCGTGTCCACCGGCACGATTGCCCTACGGAGCCGATCCTCAAAGGCCTCTGGCGTAGACTGCTGTTGCAATGTCGCGAGTATATCGTCAGCACACGCGGCATCGTCGGAAAGATCAAACCGAAATCCGTTAGCGCCTAGAAAGCCGACCATTGCAGCAAAGCCCGTTCTCTTATTGCCTTGGAGGAAAGCGTGATTTTCTGCAATGGCAAAGAGTAGCAACGTGGCCAATTTCTCCACGTCGTCTACTCCATTATAGTGCCAATGATTTTTTGGCCGCGCGCAGGCGCTCTCCAGCAACCCGCGATCCAGAAGCTGATGTGGCTCTCCCGGATTTAGAATTTCGCGATTGAGCTCAATGACGCCGTCTGGCGTCAACCAGCACGGCTCACTCAGCAAGGCGCGCGAGTATCTTCGGGTACCTTTCGCGCAACTCCGCCGCGAGCTTCGCGTAATCTATGTCACCGCAGGGACGCGCCTTGAACGAAATCGTGGCGGCCTGCGCCTTCCGCCGCGGGGAGGCGGTAACGCGGGCGGCTTGCTTTTCCAACTTGCTCATCGGCGCCTCCTTTCCTTCGTCTAACCCCACCAGGTCGCAGCTGCTTTTCGAGCAATCATACTGCGTTCCTCGGCATTCAAACTCTTTGCCCGTGCTTCGAAGCCGCCGGAGGGGTAATCAAGACTGCAACATGCTCCCAAAAGCTCACAGTTTCAAGTTTGAATAGCTTCCTCCACCTTGCACTCCCGCAAGGCGACGCCACGCCCTCACGTCGTCACCACCGCCCCGCTGCCGACCGAATACCAGTTCCCCTTCGACCAGAAGGCCGGTATCCCGGTCCCCGCATTGGCTCCCTCGCCCGCCTTGCGGCCGTCGAGCACATAGGCCATGTCGCCGGAACTCAGGCCCGTCGTGGGCAGGTTGTCCAGGGCGTCGATCGCCTTGTAGAGCGCGATGACCACATTGCCTCCCAAGGCCCCGCCGCCCTGAGCACCCCCTCCGGTCACGACCTGCGTCGTCTGCGGGACCGCCGCGCTGGCCATGGCGTGTGCCGCATCGACCTTGTCCGCCTGAGCACCGGTGCGTTGGTAGAGCGCGGTCAGCCACGCACGGAAACCGACCGTGGCGATGCCCCGGCCATCGGTGATCGGCGAGCCGAAGGAAGGCGGCGGGACGGACTGGGCGGTCATTCACGGCGCTCCCGCTGGACTCTCAAGGCGCGCGCGTAAACAGAAGGCGAGGCGCATTCATCGGATGCGCTCGGGGAAACGAAAGCATGATCGCTGAACTCAGCGCGGGCCTTAGCAGCCTCCAGGCGCTCACAAATCTTGCGAAGACCTTGAATGCTGCCAACACGCAAGTAAGTATCAATGACGTCAAGATCGCGCTCCAGGAGCAAGTCCTTGAGCTCCATAACGTTCTTGCGGCGGCTCAAGCGGCGGAGACGACGGCGGCCGACCGAATACGAGATCTTGAACAGCAAATTGTGAAGCTCAAAAACTGGGAAGGCGAGAAGAAGAATTACGAGCTTCACGCCGTTGATTTTGGAGCTTTCGCCTACATGGAGAAGGAAGGCGTGGCAGACGGCAAGCCACCTCATTGGCTTTGCACGAATTGTTTCGACAATGGTCACCTATCAATCCTTCAATTCCAAAGTCGGGATGCCCCCAAAGGAGGCGGTCATGTCGTCGATAGGTGGTCGTGCAACACGTGCGACAAAGGATTCGGGGTAATGTTCCGAGTCTCCCCGCAGCGCATGCGTCGCGCCGCGCCGCCTGCCTAGGAAGGCCTGTTGTCGTTCGGCTTGTGCGGCTTGCCCGGCGTCGCCAGCGCTGTCCTGGCAGCCCGACCCTAGCGTTCGCCGGCAGTGCTACCTGTCTGAAATCTGGCCTAGTTGAAGTCGCCTGGGCGCGGGATCGAAACGCCCAGCACCCGCTCCCATGTTTCGAGGGTCGAGGGCGCCACCCGATCATCGAGGTCGAAGTCGCTGAGATCGACGAAGCGATCACTCGCTCGGTCATAGAGATAGCGGACCGTCCAATCGGCGAACGCCGCTACATCCTGGCCAGGAAATTCCTGAGGCTCGCAGCCCATCGCCACGAAGAGCTCGATGACCTTTCTGACAGAAAGCCAGGGTTCCTTGCTGACAAACCGCGCCACCGCCTAAGCGGCTTGAAACTCCCTCACCCCGCGTAACCTGATGTCGGGGCGTGGGATGCCAGCTTCCTTCGGAAATGGCGGGTGGACGGGGTGAAGTTCCATCTCGGCGCCGTCGAACATCTCCCGATATTTTTCGGGCGCCGCCTTGAGGCAGGACAGGGGCGGCCGGCCGAGCTTCTGATTGATCAGCATGGTGCTGCGCAACGTCTTGAGGAAAGCGCGGGGCGCATCGAAGATGTCGGCCGTCTGGGCGACCACGTCGTATTCGACGCCATGGACCACCCAGACGTCGCCCTCTTTGAAGGCGACGGCGCGCACCTGATCCCTTTTGGCCATGCGGACTCCCGACTCGCCCCCCATCGGAACCGTGCGAACACACCTTTAGGTTCCACAGACATCCTACAGTGTGTGGCGCACCTTAACAGTCCCCTAGCCTGTGGCGCCAGGGCGACGCCGCCCCCGTCACCGCGCCGGCCGGCTCGCGTTCAGCTCGAGATGAGAAAAGCACGCATTGACCGGATCGGTCACGCGGACCTCGATCAGCCGGCCCGGCGCTCTCAGAAGCCCGAGCCTTTGCCACATGCAGCGCGGCGAGCCGTAATTGCCGACCTGGTTCAGCGGGGCCTGACGCCAGCGCGAGAACGAGCCGCCGAGGTCATCGGAGTAGCGCATCTCGGCGACCGGGTTGAGGCCCGGATCGACGGGGTTTCCCACCCCCATCACGCAATGCAGGACGAGGTTGAGGCACCTGGGGGCGCCCTCCTCGATCTTGATGAAGGCGCTGGCCTGGCGCGTCATTGGCCCGCCCGCGTCGGTATAGACGCCAAACTGCATCGTCCAGATATCGGCGGTCGTATCGTCGCCGATGTAGGCGGTCCCTTTCGCCATCAGGCCGCACGCGCCCCGGAAGGTCGGATGCTGCCAGCTTTGCCACTCGTCCCACTCCCCCCGGCTGAAGCTGTCGCCATAGGTGGAGATGGTCGTGCCGATCCGGCTGATGTCGTAGGCGAAGCTCCCCTGGCCGGGGATGTTGAGCACATAGAGCTCATGGCCCTCGAAGGTGACGACGAAGGCGGTCAGGGCGGCGATATTGGTGCATTGCCGCAGCTTGTCCTCGATCGAGTTCGAACTGATCCGCGAAGGGGTCGGGGCGCTGCGATAGACCACCCGGTTCTCGCCCACCCAGAAGAGGGCGTTGTCGGCATAGGCGATGGCGTCGCGTGAGGCGCAGCCGCGCTGGAAGCCCTGGCCGAGCTGTGGAGTGAACGGGGCGTTCGGATCGGCGGAAAGGGAGAAGAACTGCACGCTCTGCGAGCCGAACACCGCCAGCGCATCATTCCAAACGGCCAAGCCGACGATCGGATCGGGGAATATCTCCTTGGACTCGAAATTGAGCGCGCTGATGTTCACCGCATTGTTCGGGGCCGAGAAATAGAACCGGATCGAGCCGGCCATGGCGAACACGAACTGCTGGGCCAGGCACGCCACGTCGATCACGGGGGGGAGATACGAGCCATCCGCGACGAACGAGGGATGCGCCGTCAGGGGGCCGAAATATGCGCCGTCCCACAGATAGGCGATCCCGCCGGCCACGATGATCAGTTGGCTCGCCGAGGTGGCGAAGCGCACCCGGTCGGTTCCGGGGATGGTCCCGATCAGGGTCGTGTCGGCGTAGAAATTGGTCCCCGAAACCCAGATCAGCGTGCCGCCGAAGAAGCTGCCTTCCTGGTAGAACATCCCCCGGATCGGGCCTGTCCCCTGGTTTCGGACCGAGACCAGGCCCGGCCGGCTGTAACGGACCTCCCTGAGCCCCACCAATGGCACGTAGGGCCGTTCCTCGCGCAAAGGCGTCGCCTCGCTCAGCATGTTGACCAGACGCGCCGGGGGCAGGCCGTAGGCGCGGGAGAAGTCGTCCGAGAAGAACGGAATCCGCAGGCCCGTCGCGGCGGTGATCCCGTCGGAGCGGAACTGCGCGATCTGCGACTGTGGGGCGGACCCCTGGCCCTGGATGCCGTCGCCCACGTCAGCGGGCCTGGGGTTGAGGTTGCGCCTGCGGGGCTGAACCTATCGGCGGGTCGAGCTGGTTCCTTCCATGCCTGCCATAGGCCTTGACGAATGCCTCCCTTCCCTCCGCCGCCCCGGCGATCACGTCCTGCCGCAGATCGGCCCCGTATTCGGCGGCGAAAGCCACGGCGAGCAGATAGGGCAAATAGGCGATGAGGCCGTCGGGAAACTCGATCGTATCGTCCGGCGTCACGTAGTCGGTCTCGCGGGTCCAATTGCCGGTGTCTGGCCGGAACCACCAGTTGCGCGACGTGCCGGCCACGGAAAGGACGAGGTTGGCCGCAAGACCCTCCACGAGCCGGCCATTGCGGGCGATGGTGCAGTTGTTGGTCGCGAAATTGAGGTTGGGATCGGCGACCCCGAAGCGCGAGCCGCCGCGAGGCTTTGAGGGCGCGGTGAGGGTGAAAAGCGCCGCTGGTATCTGATAGAGGCCGCCGTTCTCGGCCTGCATCGTAGAGCCGGTGGCGTCCTGGGCCGAAAGGCGCGTTCCGATCACCGTCCCGAACATCGCCCGCTTCATCGTGTTGAGCGCGATCAGCGCATCGACCATCTCGTCGGCGGTCGGATCATCGCCCGAGGCGATGGCCCCATGCAGGCGGGCGGCGCGCTTGATGACATCGCGGGGGCTGAGGGACATCGAAACAAGGCTCCTTCACGCGCTTGCCGCCTGCGCCGCGACGGTCCAATGAGGCCGCGAGGGCCGATGCGAGCCGCCGACCACCACAACAACTTCGGCGCCTTGCGCCTCTTCTTCGCCGCCCTGGTGGTGCTCAGCCACGCCCCCTGGCTCGTGGACGGCGATCTCCATCGCGAACCACTCACGCGGGCCTTCGGAACGATCACCTTCGGCGATCTGGCCGTGGACGGCTTCTTCCTCGTCAGCGGCTATCTGGTCACCCAGAGCTGGCAGAGCACCGCCGATCCCCTCGCCTACCTCTGGCGGCGGATCCTGCGAATCTATCCGGGGTTCGTCGTCGCCTCACTGGTGAGCCTCTTCATCGTCGGCCCGCTGGTCGGCGGCGATCTCTCCAGGCTAGGCGCCGGCGGCTTCGCCACCCTGGCGGCCAGGATGCTCGTGCTCCAGGGGCCGAAGCTGCCCGGAGCTTTCGCCGCTCTGCCCGTGCCGCATCTCAATGGATCGCTGTGGACGATCGGCTTCGAGTTCCGCTGCTACCTGCTGGTGATGCTGGTCGGCGCGATCGGCCTCTTCCGCCGCCGGCGCCTCATCGCCGCCGCGGCGGGCGCCTTGCTCGCGGCGAGCCTCGTCGGCCCCTTGGCCGGCCTGCCGCCCCCCGTCGCCCTGGTCGTCGGCTGGCTCCAGGTGACGGTGCGATTCACCGCCCTGTTCGCCGCCGGCGCGACGTTCTTTCTGTTTCGCGACCTTGTGGTCTATTCCGCCCGCCTCGCCTTCGCCGCCGGCGCCGGACTCATCGCAGCCCTTTTCACCCCCCTGGCGGAGATCGGAGTGGCGCTCTTCGGCGGCTATCTGATCTTCTGGGCCGCGCTGCATCTGAAGTCCCGATGGCTCGCCAGGATCAACGCACGCGCCGATCTCTCCTACGGCCTCTACCTCTATGCCTGGCCGCTGACGAACGGCCTGGTGCTGCTTTTCCCCGGGATGTCGCCGTGGCTGATCTTCGCCTTCACCCTCGCCGCCGGCCTGGGCCTTGCCTGGGTGAGCTGGCGGCTCGTCGAGAAGCCGGCGCTGAACCTCAAGGACGCCGTTCCTTGGCGCAGCGTGCGGATGGTCGTTGCGAGGTAGCCGGGCGGGACGATATGCCAACAAACGTCCCCGGATTCCAGGACGCCATCCACTAAACCGGCAGCGGCACGATGATCCTTGCTCGGTCTGCAAGCATCACAAACGCAACCAACAATGTCATGAACGTCGCGCCACCACGAACAACCACAAGCACCAGCGCCAATTCGATCCCCGTAAACAATAGCCTAATGACCATTGTCGTTAACGCAGGTGTATAGAAGTTGCTAAACACCAATGCTATGCAGGTCACGTATAGACTCGGCAGAACGCCAGATACTAAGCAGGTCGCGTACGCCAGCTGGAATTCGGACATGTCCATCACCGATCGCCGTATCTGATGGCGCACGGTCAGAATTAGACCACCCACTACAAGCCAATAAGCGTACTTCAGGGTCCCTCCAACAACGTATCCCGATATGTTCACGCCGGTATCTTGTAGGAACAGTCGTACCGCGTAGCTGTTTCGCAAAAATACGAAGCCTAAAGCCAATCCAATGACGATACTAATACATAGGATAAGCATTCCGAACCGCGCACTACCGACTGATTTTCTACCGAGGCGCGATGTTCCTACGGCTGCGAGCCACAACGCTACATAGATGCCAGTACCCAAATGCGTGAACGCAGCTATAATAGATCCTAATCCGGTGCGCATTGTGCTCCGACGGGTAGATCGGAACGTCATTGCGACTGGGACCAGGATAAATAGGAAAGCAAGGCCTTCGCGAATTTGGATGAGGCCCTTTATCATCATCGTCGTCACCAGCACTATCGCGACTACCAAGGGCGACAGTACACCAAGACGCTTTTGATGAGGCGATATGTAAGCGACCCATGAGACTATTAAGGTGAAGATTACAAATAGCGTGATGCGAAATGGTTCGTATCCGTTGCTCCCGAATATTAGAGTCGCGATGTGAAGCAGTCCCGTGAAGATGGGGTCTCGCCCAGCCGCAGCCAGCCAACCCCCCTGCCGGGTGTACAGGTATTCGTAGCTTTGCCAGTCAGGAAGATCATAACCCGACAGCAGCACGTACATGACGGTCAGGATGGCAGCCACAAGAACGGCCGCGAGCAATCTCTCGGTGGGAGGTGATTTCATGGCAAATTGCGGAGCAACGTACACTGAGAACCTTGGGTAAGTTCGTGACTTTCGATCTATTGCGCGAGCTTAACTCTTTAAAACCGAAAGCCACGTCTCAGTGATTCCGCTGGAGGTGCTTATGGTCCCGCCGCTGTTCTGATAGACCTGAAGCTGAATCGTATCACCAGGAAACATGTTCGTCGCGAAGCCCGGGATGCCGGCGCCGGTATAGCCAGGCGCGAGGGCCCCGACGAAAGGGCTCGTCCAATTGCCGGCCGGGGTGAGGATCTGAATTCGCATCTGGCCGGTTGTGAAGCCGGTAAGGCCCACCTGGCCGGAAACGATATAGGTCCCGGTCTTCAGGATGACGATCTGCTTGTTCACCGTATCCCATTTGAAATAGTTCGCATCGAGCTCGATCGGAGCGCCGCTGACGTCCACCGTGGTGAACGTCGCGTTCGGAATCGCTTGGGCGATGTTGTTGCGCAACACCGCTATCGGTTTAAGGAAACTGTCGAGGTCCGGCCCGGCGTCTTGGTAGCCCAGCACCCTTCCGCGCGAACCCTGGTCGAGCATGTACATGCCCGCGAACTGCGGGTTGATGAAGGTGTAGTTGCTGGCGTTCGCGGTCATCTGAATGATCGGCAACAAGGGCAGAACCCCGTGCGTTCCGTCATTGAAGGTCGAAGGATAGCCGCCGGCTTGCTCCCAGTCGGTCCCCATCGAGACGAAGTTGATGATCGTGTCCAGGCTCGAGCCGATCGCTCCATAGATGCCGGTGGTGTTGGCCGGATACCCATAGAGGTTCGTCCCCGGCGGCAGGTAGATCACACTCGCCGGATTGTATGGCGCCTGGACGGCGCCGCCGATGAAGGTGATGTCGTCCGCCCAGGTGGCGAAGACGCGCTTGATGTCCGGATTGTCGAAGGTGATCGTGGTGGCGCGATTGCTAGTGGTCGCGCCAGCGAACTCGACATTAGCACACTGGCAATCGCGAGCGGCAGTGGTGTACGCTCCTCCTTGGAATTTCCAGCCCCTTTTGTTCACGCCGTCGTTGAGAACGCGAATATTTTCGTAGTGGCAGTCGTACGCCTGAATCTGCTGTATTGCAACACTTGCTGTAGTATCCGGCATGTTCAACATGTCTATAGCAAGGTTTTCCAACCCGAACCCGACAAGATAGCCGGAGAATGACGTGCCATCAATTTGAACCGCGATCGATACCCCGGACGTTGGGCGGATGATGGCCTTGCCCGTCCCTAGAGAGTTGGCAGCTACTGGTCCAGAACCCCGCACCACTTGGCCATGACTCGCCGTGGTAGTAACGGTCAGCGTGGCGCTTGTCTTGTAAACGCCCGATGGGATGTAAAATGGCAGACCTGAATTGATCGCCCCTTGGATCGCAGAGGTGTCATCGGCCACGCCGTCGCCGACTGCGCCGTAGGCTTTTGCAGAGTTGAGGAAAAGGCTTTGGAGATCGGACGCCTTGCTAAAGCTGAGCGTGGGTGTCGTACGCATTATGGGGATGAGGTCAGTCCCCGCCGGGCCGATTATCTGAGGCAGCTGGTCTAGAGGCTTGATATCGCTAGCGCTAAGGGTCATTGGCGCTCCCAAGGCGTTGAGGAAGAATCGCCGCGTTTCGTCCATGACCCACCTCGCCGCCTGCGGGCCGATTAAGACCACAACGTCCGCGCTCAAACCACCCGCGCGGCGCTTAGCCCCGAGTAGGCATCAAGAATTTGAATCGCGAGCGCCTGCGTGCCGTTCACTGCAAGCGCGTGAAGCGGGGTCGCCGCCTGGGCGAGATTGAGATAGGTGGAATCGACTGAACCCCCGTCGCTAACGACGAGACTCGATTCGAGACCGGTGGTCGGCACTTAGTATTGGAACCCGTGGACGTTGAGATTTGCGGCCATGTTGCCCGATCCGAATGCAGGCATTGTAGTCTGGATTACGCTGTTGACTGCTCCGCTGGATAGCGGCGGATTGAATTGAACCACGAGGGGCGTAATGCCGGTCGTCACGCCAGCGGGGATCTGGATGATGAAGTACAGATTTTTGGCGGTTCCACCGAAATAGATCGAGACGGCAATAGACCCAGCTGCGGTGGCACCGAGCCCCGTGACCTCCAGGCCGCTCATATATGTCGTCTTTCCGGCGACTGCGGGAAGATTGAGCGTGCTGGCGGTGTTGGCGATCGAACCGGAGGTCGCGGTGACTGGCGTCGCGCCATTCGGGTAGGGCAGAGCCGAGACGACGCTGAGGCCGTCATCAGAGAGCACCGCTCGCGCCGTACCGACGTCTGCCGCGCCGGAATTGACCGATCTTGCAGCACCCGCGACCTGAGAGATGTTCACTGATTGGTTCGCGGTCAGCGTGCCGATCGTATTCGCGCCAGTTGCTAACTTCACCTGCCCGGTCGAATCGCTGGAGATCGTCACCCGCTGGGTGCCGGTGTCGGTCGCGCCGTTGGCGGTGGAAGGCGCGGCGCCGTTGGCGCCCACCTGGGTGACGTCCAATGTGCCGTCGACGCCGCTCTTGCTCCCAGCGCTCGCCGCGGCGGGCGCGATGAGGATGATGGCGGCGAGGGCGGCCTTGAGGGTCTTCATGATCGCCTCTCTAGGGTTTCGCCGGCGCGCACAGCGCCTTCCATCTGGCGTTGTGGACCACCGCCTGTTTCTGGGTCTGAAGGGTGTCGCGGGCGCTCCAGCGGATCGGCGCGAAGATCGCGCAGGCGGTGGCGGCCGGCGGCGGCGCCGCGGGCGCGGGGATCTCAGTCCGCGCGCTCGAACCCGTCGTCTGGCAGGCGGCCAGCGCCAGCAGCAGCAGAGGCGTCGGCGGCGGCGCCCGCCGCATCTCCGGCGCGGATCGCCGATCGGATCTCTTCATTGGCTTTCATCTCCGTGGCGAGGTTCGCGCCCGCGGCGGCGGCCGCCGCGGCCGCCTGGGCTTCCGGCGAGGGCCCGGGGCGCCTGAAGATCAGCCCGAGGAGCCAGCTCGCCAGGGCGGCAAGGGCGCCGATCATGGCAGGGGCCGGCCCATGAGCCGGTCCCACAGCCACTTCACGGTGATCGCGATCCGCCTCATGGCGCGGTGGCGGCGCTGGGCGCCGCGGCCGGGGCGAGCTTGGCGAGCAGCGCGGCGAGGCCGGTCGAGACCAGGCCCTTGCCGATGCTCTCGAGCAGGCTGATCGCCCCGGCGTCGATGGATTTGAGCCCGCTCTGCACGTTCACCCCGAAGCCGGTGGAGGAGACGAGGTTGAGCAGGAAGGTCTGCATCGCGTCGCCTCCCGCGGCGATCTGCCCCGAGAGTCCGGAGGCGGCGATCCGCGCCAGGCTCGCGGCGTCGGCCTCGGCGCTGGTCAGGAAGGCGGCGATGGCCCCGGCCGATCCGGGAACCTCCTTCTCGACCCAGGCGATCACCGCCTTGCCCTCGGCTTCCAGATAGGTGAGGCCGGCCTTGACCTCGGCCAGGGCGGCGGCGCCGTCGGCTTCGATGGTGGCGATGAAGTTCATGGGAAGTCTCCTTGCTGTTTGGCGCTGGGATGGCCGGATGAGGGGAAGTCGTCGTCCATCAGCATGAGGACGACGGCGATGGCGATGACGACGGCGAGGAGCGGGCCCAAGGCGGTCGGCCGTCAGCCCGCCCGGACCGGCGGATGGACGGCCGGGGCGTTGGCCAGGGCGGCGTTGCGCGCGGTGTCGATCCTGGTGCGCGCCCAGGTCCACAGGCACGAGGCGGCGAACAGGGCGACCGAGACGCCCAGGCTGACGAACTGCGCCTCCTGGGAGGTCTGGATGACGCCGTTGGCCGCCGCCGCCGTGGCGACCACCGTGAGCCCCTTCTGGGCCAGGGAGTGGATCAGGGTCTGGGCAAAGGTCGGGATCGGGACCGGCGGGCCGGCGTCGTTGGCGGTGGACATGGGGGTTCCTTTCCGAACCGTGGGAGGCGATGGAGGCGCCGCGCGGGCGCCCGTTCTTTCAGAGGTATTGGGCGACCACCGGGTCCCGGGCGGTCCCGGGGCGCAGCAGCATCGCCGCGGCGCCGCGCGCGATCCGCCTGGCCAGGCCCGGCGTCGGCTCGTCCATCCCCGGCAGGGTCTCCATCAATCGTTCGGCGGTGAGCGCGCCCAGGGCCGAGGCGTAGCGGGCGTTGAACGGGATCTCCCCGTCCAGGGAAAGACCGGTCGCGGCCAGCCACTGGTTGATGTCGGCGCGGTAGAAGAAGAGCGCCTGGCTGGTTCCGACGATCTCGATCCGCGTCCCGTCGCGAGGCTGGCGGAAGGAGAGGCCGTCGGCGCTGCCGGTCGAGCCCGGCGAGGGCAGGATCATCGGGGCGGTGAAGCCATAGTCATAGGGGTCGATCCGCGGATAGAGCTGGATCGCGTTGGGCAGGGTGATGTTCACCGTGAACGGCGCCTGGATGCGGCAGCGCTGGTTCTCGCCGGCGGTGTAGTCGGCGGTCACGTCGACGTCCTGCATCGGCCCGCGCGCCTCGTGGATGTCGAGGATCAGCTCGCCGATCGCCTCCATCCCGGCGGCCAGTTCGTCGGCGTCCGGATCATCGCCCGGCGCCAACGCCTTGAGCGCCCGCAGCGCCTCCCCGATGATCGCGCGGCAGGTAGGCATTTCAGCTCTCTCCCCCGCCCCGATCCCGATCCCGATCCCGCATTCGTCGCCTCCCTCGCCTTCCCCGCGAGAAGTCACACTGAGAAACCCTCTCCCTGGAGGGAGAGGGGTTCTGTACTTTTCCGGCCAGCGTTGCGTTCATCCGAAAGGGCGCCTGCACCCAGAGCTCCCCCTAGGCCGGCGAGCCGACGGCATCCTCGACGTAGTATTCGACATCGACCTCCAGGGCGCCGGCGACGCCGGTGGCCGCCCCGGCATGGACGGTGGCGATGACCGCGACCTGGGCGCCGGTGAGGTTCTTGTAGAGGGCCCCGGCGCCGGCCAGGGTCACGTCGGCCGAAGCGCCGGCGGCGCGGCCCACCGTGGTCACCGCCGCCTTGAAGAGCTGCGTCGATCCGGCGACCCCCAGATCCAGGGTCAGGGTGGGCGATCCGTTGCTGTCGAGCTGCGAGCCGGCCTTGAGGATCGCCCCGGTGACGATGGCGCCCGCCGGCAGATAGCCGACGTTGACGGAATCGCCGGTCGCCAGGCTCGCCGGCAGGGCCGGGCTCGTCGCATGCAGGTGGGTGGTTCCCTGGTAGGGGCCGTGCCCGGTCGCCGCGCCCTGGCGGTTGTTGTAGTTCGTGGTGTTGTAGGCGGTCATGACCGCTCCTCGTCAGTGAATGGGAAAGGCGGCAAGCGCGAAGGATCAGCTGTCGGCGGCGGCGGCGACGAACACCGAGACGATGCCGTTCTGGACGCCGTTGAAGTTGATCTTCTTCACCCCCAGCAGCTCCTCGATCGCCACCCCGGGGCGGAACGCATAGTCCTTGATGAGATCGGTCTTCGGCGTCGGCTCCTGGCCCCAGGCGATCCCCACCGCGCCGCCGCCGCAGACGAACACCGGGCGGATGTCGCCGCCGGCGCCGCCGATGCCGTTGAACCCGGCGGTAGCCGCATAGGCGTCGATCTCGGGGATCTCGCGGTGGATGATCCCGTCGTAGAGCAGGTCGCCGTCCTGGAAGAGCGGGTTCTTGTCCATCCCCTGCGCCTCCCTGGCCCTGGCGGACTGGTTGGCGGCGACCATGGTGGTATCCGCCTTGAGGTCGCGGAAGCTGCGCGAGCCGTGGAAGGCGACGTAGTATTCACGCCCATCGCCGCCGGCGACGCGGAACGGCCGGATGTGCGGATCGGCGAGCTTTCCCACCCGTTTGGCCAGGCTCATGTTGGCGACCGAAGCCTTGGCGGTGGTCGCGACATTGCCTGCGCCGGTCGCGAAGGTCGGCGAGAAGTTCGAGTTGAGCGAGCCGAACAGGATCCGGTCGGCATTCGCCGCGCACCATGCGTTCTGCTGGGCTGCGGTGGCCGCGTCCCAGTTGATCACCTGGCCGTTGGCGTCGACCACCGCGGCGGTCATGGCGTGGATGATGTCGTCCCTGATCTTCTCGCTTTCCCACACCTGCAGGGCGTCCTTGGCGGCGTTCCACAGATTGATCTCGGTGCGGAAGGTGGTGGACTTCGGCAGGCGGATGCCGTTGCGCCGCCAGTCGACGGTGATCGGGCAGTTGTAGTTGGTGAGATTCTCCTCCACCCCGTCGAGCACCGTCGCCCCGGTCACCCCGGCGCTCTTCAGCCGGCCGATGAAGGGGATGTTGATCGTCCGCTGGGCCTCCTCTTCCTTCTGGAACTTGGTGAGGATGATCCCGCCCTTGTTGAGATCGGCGTTGGTCATGTAGGGCAGAAAACGGCTCTGGCGCACGTATTCCTGGAAATAGGTCGTGACCCAGACCTGGCGTTCGGAGGCGGTGGCGAGGGTGGTTTCGGCCATGTGAGGCTAGTCCTTCTTACGAAAAGGCGGCGCTGAACGCCTCGCCCTCGCCCACCTGGACGTGGGGCTTGCCGGCCCCGCCGTTGCCCGGCGCGGTGGCGAGAGATCGAGGCGGCGGCGGCGCCGGTTGCTGAGGGTCGGTCATCGCCTGGAGCTCCGCTTGCGCGGCCTGCCAGGCCTTGAAGGCGTCGAGGTCCTTGGGGCTCACGCTCGCGAGGATCTGCTCGCGGTCGTAGGCCTGCATCGCGGCCTCGTAGGGATCGTCGGCCAGACGCATCTGGCGGTTGAACTCCGGATCGGCGTCGCACCGCTTCGCCGCCCAGTCGTGCACCGTTTCGATCAGCGGCTTGCCGTACTCCCGCTCGGCGAACTTGCGCGATGAGCGCAGGTTCTGGGCGTAGAGGGCGGCTCCGAATTGCTCGGCGGCCTCGGGAGGCGCCGGCGGCTGCGCCTTCGCCTCGAGTTCGGCCAGGCGCCTTTCGGCTGCCATTCGCTTGTCGCGCTCGCCCAGCATCGCGCCGATCGGCACGCGGCTGTTGTCGCGCTCCTCGCGGGCGGCCGGTTCGGCCGCTTGCGCGGCGGTCGGCTCGGCCGGGGTTTCGCCGGTCGCGCGGGCTTGATCGAGCGCCGGACCTTCGGCGTCGAGAAACGGCAGTTCTTCGCTCATGACTTTCCCTCGCCCGCTGCGGCGGCGACCCGATGCGCCCGATCGGCGGCGACCCGTCGCTGGTTTGCGGTCCAGCCCCCGATGCGCCCGATCCCCGGCGGCGGGTAAGAGTGGAGGGCGTAACCCCTCACCTTCCCATTGCTGCGCAATGGGCCTTGGCGGCCTCTCCCTGCAGGGAGAAGGTTTCAGGGTGCGCGAAAGACCCCTCGCCCCTGCGGCTATGGCATTCACACATCTCCACGGATCGCCCCAAGAAACCCTCTCCGTGAGGGAGAGGGAGGGGCCCATTGCGCAGCAATGGGAGGGTGAGGGGTTACGCCGCTTGGGTTTGAGCACACGTCGAAGTGCTGCATGCAGTTGCGCTTACAGTCCCTCTTCTCCTCAAAGACCTTCACCCCTCACCTTCCCACGCCTCCGGCGCGGGCCCCTTCCTCTCCCCTCCGGGCGAGGGTTAAGTGCGGTGCGATGAGAACCCTCGCCCGGAGGGGAGAGGGCGGGGGCCGCCGGTCCGGCGAAAGCCGGAGCGGCGGGAGGGTGAGGGGTTACGCCTGCGTCGCCGCCGCCCCATCGCCCCACGCATCCGCGCGCGCCTGGGCCTGGCCGGCCGCGAAGCCGGCGGCGGCGTGGTCGGCGTGCAGGGCGTGGGCCTCGGTGACCGCGTTGATCAGCCTGGCCTGGCCGCTGGCGAGGTGCAGGGCGGCCTTCGCCCGGGTTTCGTCGGTGGCCGCGGCGGCGTGGGCCTGGGCGACCTGGCTCGCCTGCGCCTGCTGCTCCTGGGATTGCCGGCGCGCCTGCTTGATCGCATCGAGCACGCCGCGCTTGTGCGGAATCGTCGAGAGCTGGATCATCACCTCCAAGGGGACCTGGCTCTGCCAGGCGGGGTTCGAGCCGATCATCGCCATCAACTCGCTGAACTGCTCGGCGGCTATCGTCCCGACATCCGGCTGGGCGTCGACTTCGATATCGACGTCCATCTCGGCGACGGCGTTGCTATATCCGAGCACGCTGGGCTGCAGCCGCGGCGCGCCGCTCGCCGGATCGGCGCCGACCACCGGGGGTCCGAGGATCGGCTGGTTGAGGCCGACGAATTTCGGCGCGTCCTCGTCGTCGGTGACGCGGATGAACTGCGGGGCCTTCCAGAATTGCTTCGCCCGCGCCCAGCACTGGCGATAGATGCGCAGCTCCCAGTCCTCCAGCGCGCCATAGAGGTTGGCCAGCTCGATCAGCCCCGATTGCTGGCGGGCGAGAAGGTGGCGCCCCGAGGCGTCGTCGCTGCGCCCCGCCAGGGCCGGGTTGGGCCCCATCCGCTCCAGTTCGCTCTTGGCCTCCTGCAGAAGCCCCAGCTGGCCGGCGAACTCGCTGGTGTTGGGGGCCATCGCCCAGCCGAAGGGCAGGACCCCGTCGGGCCTGGCCGCCTCCTGGCGCGCGACATCGGCGTCGACGTTGATCGCCGAGGCGTCCCTGGCCTCGATCCTGGACGTGACGAGCAGGTGCAGCGCCTTGCTGCGCCGCTTGTTGATCTCGTCCTGCAGCGGCAGCATGTCCCAGGCCGCGCCGTAGCGGGAGTTGTCGCGCTTGACGTAGGCGCTCATCGCCTCGACCGGGCAGTCGGGACGGCCCTTGTGGTCGAGATAGGGGCTCTCCCCCTGTTCGAGGATGTCCGCGCCGGTGAACACACACCGCTTCCAGCTCATGCCCCGGCCCGTCCCAGCCGCAGCCTCGCGGTAGTAGATCTCCACCACCATCAGCCGCCGCTGGCGCCTGTCCACCCACGCCCCGGCGGTCCCGGGAGCATTGATCGGCCGGTCCTGGAACGAGGCGTCCGGGGTCATGCCGCCGCCGACGCCATTGTCGACGATCGCCGCGATCGCATCGGCCTTGTCAGGGTAGAGGGCGCCGACATCGTCGGCGTACATCCACTTGGCGATGCCGATGAACCGCGCGTCCTTGAAGTCGCGCCGCCGCGAGCGCGGATCGGCGAAGAACTCCTCCCAACGGACCTGGTTGATCGTGACCTGGCTGTCCTCGTCGACCCCGACCAGGGCGGCCATGGTGCCCGGGACGAGCATGTCCAGGAAGCAGTCCTGTTTCAGCCGCTTGAAACGGTTGAAGTCGGCGATATACCGCAGGACGTCGGTGGCCGCGTCGGCCTGGTCGTCCTCGCCGGGATTGCGCGGCCACGCCTTCGGATCGCTCCGGCCCCGCTCGGTCACCCCGACGATGCCGTTGATCGCCACCTTCAGCCGGTTGACGATGATCGGCGGCTGCGAGCGCTGGTCGAGCTTCTCCAGCTCCTGGCGGGTGTACTGGTCGCTGTCGTAGTAATCGATCGCGGTGAGCGAATTGGTCCGCGCCGCCGCGGTCAGGTCCCGGGCTTCGCTGAAGTAGCGCTTCATCGTCTCCAGATCGGCGCCGTCGGCGGCGGGAAGCGGCGCGGTCTGGCCTTCTCCCAGCGCAGCTCTCGCCATCGCGCCCTCCGCTCGGAAAGAGAATGAAAAGGGGGATGGCCGGCGCGGCGGTCACGCTTCGCCACTTTTCATATTGCAACACACTTTCGACCGGCCGTCAAGCGGAAAAATCGCCTCACATCACAAAAAACCCTCGCCATGGGGGTATCGGATTCACAGAACATCGGGGGCCAAGCCACAAAACCCCTCGCCCGGAGGGGAGAGGAAGGGGCCCGCGCCGGAGGCGTGGGAAGGTGAGGGGTTAGGGTCCTCGTCGATAAGGCGCGGCGCACGCAGCGAGAAGTTGGATGCGGCGTAACCCCTCACCCTCCCACCGCTCCGGCCTTCGCCGGATCGGCGGGCCCCTCCCTCTCCCTCCGGGCGAGGGTTTCTTGAGGCGACCTGAAGAAATGCGTGAAGAGCGCGCATGCGGGAGAAGGAAGGCGCGTCGTGGTTCAGCCGACCCGTTCGTAGGTGCAGGGGGCGAAGGAGTTCAGGGCGATGTGGTTCTGGTCGATGAGCACATAGGTGATGTGGCCGCCGTTGGCGTCGACGACATAGACCGTCTTGGGCCCGGGAATGAAGGTCACGGCCATGTTCGTGGTGGCGCCGCCCTGGGTCTGGGTCCATTGGCCCGGACTGAACACCATCTGCGTCGAGCAGCCCGAGGGCTCGGCGGGTCCCTTGCCGAAGCCGATGAACCGCCAGGCGCCGATCAGGGGATTTGCCGGATCCGCCGGGCTCGCCGCGGTCGGGGCGGCCGGCGAGGCGTCCCCCGAGGCCGTCGCCGCCGTCCCATGGCCGCCGCAGGCCGCAAGGCCGGCGAAGAGCGCCGCCATTGCGGCGAGGCCGAGGCCCCTCTGCCGATCAGTCGATCTTGGTCGAATCGCCACCGCCGCCTCCCGCGCTCGACCCCGAGCCTACACCAAGACCGCGCGGCGTCAGCCATCCCCGTCTCGCGGCGAGGATTGCGCCGCGGCCCCGCGCGCCTAAATTCCCCGCCATGTGCAACCGCTACGGCTACCAGCATCCGTACAACCGTCTGGTCGCGGAATTCTCGCATATCGGGCCGGTGCGCTGGGCCGGCGCCGAGCCCAACGCGGCGCGCGAGCATATCCGGCCGACAGACCGCGCCCCGATCATTCGTCCCGCCGACCCCGAGCGGCCGGCCGAGGGCCTCGAGCTCTTGGAACTGCGCTGGGGACTGATCCCGTGGTTTCACCGCAAGTCCGAGCGCGAGTGGAAGCCGCTCACCACCAACGCCCGAAGCGAGAGCGTCGCGACGACCGCGAGCTACAAGTCGGCGTTCGCGCGGCGCCGCTGCCTGGCGCCGGCCACCCACTTCTTCGAGTGGACGGCCAATCCGGAGGGGCCCAGGGCCCGCAAGCTGATGTGGCGTTTCACCGTCCCCGACCAGGAGGTCTTCGCCTTCGCCGGCCTTTGGGACCGCGCCCAGACGCCCGAGGGTCCGCTGGAGAGCTTCACCCTCATGACCACCGCGCCGGGCGCCGATTGCGAACCCTACCACAACCGCCAGCCGGTGATCCTGGACCGCGGCGACTGGGCCGCGTGGCTGGACCTCACCGCCGACGTCGCCCCCCTGCTGAAGGCCGGCCCCGCGGGGCGGATCAGCGTCGAGGCGGCGTGAGAACTGTCGTTCTCCCCCTTGCGGGAGAAGGGCTCTCCTATATTGCGTATTGCAACACAATCTCGGCCGGTCTGTCAAGAGCCGATGTCTCGTGTCCCAGGCGGAAATTTTTTTTCAAACCCCCGGAACCCTCCATCGGGTCAGGGGTTATTCCCATGTCTTTCAGCCTACTGTTTCGCCCCCCCGACTGAAGGCGGAAGACCAAGGCCCGGCCTGAGCGAGAGTTCGGCCGGGCCTACTCATGTGCGGCGCCCACATTTCCACGAACCCGTTCCCGCTCCCGTGGCGCCGTCCTCTTTTCCACGAACCCCACGAACCTCACCAACGGGGGGCCGGGCCATGGGAGCTTCACCTTGCGCGCCCTCGGGGCGCCTCAAGAGAACGTCACCCGGATCAACCAAGTCTCCGACAAGATAGGTTCGTGAGGTTCGTGAGGTTCGTGAGGTTCGTGGCTGATGTTTGCGCCGTAGCTGATCGTTTCCGTCATGCCGCCAGGGCGCTCTCTCAGTCTCTTTCATTTCCGCGCCATGCTCGCGTGGTCTAGAGGAGCGGTCGATCGCCGCCTGTTTCCGGATGCCCGCCGCATGTTCCGCCGCGCCGCCCTCGGCTTCTGCGCCCTGGCCCTGACGAGCCTCGCCGCCGGCTGCCGCGCCGAGCCCGCCGCCGCTCCGGCCGCGTCGGTCCCGCCCTACGCGCACATCCTCGTCATTGTCGAGGAGAACAAGAACTACGAGCAGATCGCCGATCCGGCCACCGCGCCGCAGCTTGCGGCGCTCGCCGCGCGCTACGGGGCCGCCACCGAGTTCTTCAGCGAGGTCCATCCCAGCGAAGCCAACTACGTCGCCCTGCTCGGCGGCGACACCTTCGGCATCCACGACGACGACTGGGCCCTGTGCAAGCCGGGCAAGGCGAGCAGCGCCTGCCTGTTCGCGCTCTTCCCCGGTTACGTCGACCACACCGTCCACGCCCCGCACCTCGGCGACCAGCTTTCCGCCGCCGGCCTCAGCTGGAAGGGCTATTACGAGGATCTCCCCGCTCCCGGCTCCCTGGCGTTCCTCGGCGGCGATCCCAAGGCGGCCCCCGAGGCGCCGCGCCTGGCCTTCTACGCCGCCAAGCACTCCGGATTCGTCAACTTCGCCTCGGTGCAGAACGACCCGCGCCGGTCCGAGCATCTCGTCGGCTTCGACGCCCTGGACGCCGACCTGGCCGCCGACGCCCTGCCGAACTTCGCCCTGATCGTGCCAAATCAGTGCAACGAGATGCACGGACTGCGCGGCCCGGACCTGCCGCCGGGGTGCGACGCCGGCGATATCGGCGCCCTGATCGTCCGCGGCGACAAGGTCGCCGCCGATCTGGTGCGGCGGATCCAGGCGACGGCGGCGTGGCGTTCGCCGGCCAACTTCGCGATCGTGATCACCTTCGACGAGGGCGCCGGGGGCGCGCGCGGCGGATGTTGCGCGGTCACGCCGAACGCCCCTTCCAACTACGGCGGGGGGCACATCCCGACCATCGTCATCACCAACCATGGCCCCCGCGGCCTGAAGGATCCGACCCCCTACAACCACTACTCCTTGCTGCGCACGATGGAGGATGCGTTCGGCATCGGCGTCCATCTGCGCCACGCCGCCGACACCGATCTGGGCGTGGTCTCGATGGTCCCGCTCTTCGCCACTCCGCGACCTTGATCAGGCGAAGGACACGCTTTCTCGGGGCACTCAGGGCCCCAGCTCTCGTCGCCGTGGTCATCTACCGGGCCAAACACGCCGCAAGAGCCGACTTAGAGGTTGGCCGGAGTGGTCGGACTTCCGCTGGCTCACAAAGGCCAATCCAGCAAGATTGTCCCGCCGCCACACCAATCTTGCCTCATGGGAGTCGGAGGAACCTGGATCGACCAGCCAAAACCGGTTGGGCAGCCATGTTTGCGCCGACAATTCAATTTTGGCGCCGGTGTCCGACCAGTCGCGCGCGGTGCATGCTATCCGCGTCGCACCACCGCCATAGACGATCTCGAGTCCGCGAAACGTCCGGTATCTGGACGCTCGGCGCTTTTGGCTCGCCGGCGCTGACGCGGTTGCAAACGGGCGCATATGCATGCTTAAGGCGCGAATCGTTGCAGTTCGTTTACCGTGACCGGACCCGAATTTCGCCGAATCGAGTCCTGGGTTCAGGGTTCGAAAAGCCGGTGTGGGACACCACTGAGGGAGCCTGGGGCCCAGGCGGCGGCCAAGTTGCGCTGACAATGCCGAGCGCGAGGCTCGTCAGCCAACGGGCCCTCGTTTTGCTCGACGCGCCTCGAGCCACAGGGCGACCTCGCCCAAGGCGGCGCGCCGGCCACGCAACTGACAAGGTCCTCAGCCTTGCGAGCGATGCGGAGGCTGCGTGGTCCCGCTGAATCGCATCATACCGACAGAAGGGCCAACCATCGCGATCCAAAGGAGAGATTTGATGGGTGATCGGATTGCGCGCCACGCGGCCTTGGCAGGCGGAATAGCCTGCGGGGTGATGCTCTTGGCCACTGGAGCCTTCGCGGCCGACATGTCCGCGGAGGATGCGAGGATTGCGCGCCTGGAGGCGGCCGTTGCGTCGTTGCAGGCGCAGGTCCAGGCGCAGAGCGGGGTCGCCCGGGAGAACCTCGCGCTGAAGAGGCAGGTCGACGATCTGGAAACCCAGGTGGCGGCGCTGAAGACCACGCCGGCGACCTCGGCGACCGCGCCGCCGCCGTCCTCGCTCGCCGCCAGCCTTGCCGGCGGCGTCCCGCACGTCGCGACAGCTGACGGCGAGTTCAGCCTGAACCTGCACAGCATCGTTCAACTCGATACCGCCGCCTACTTCCAGGATCCCCCTGGACCGATCGCCACCGATCTTCGTCGCTCCGGACCCGCGCTCGGCTTCACCTCCTCCAATGTCGACGTCTCCCATGCCCGGGAACTCAAGGACGGGACGAACCTGCGGCGGGCGCGGATTGGAGTCGACGGCAATGCATTTGGCGACTTCCAATACAAGCTGGTGTTCGACTTCGGCGGTTCGGGAGTCGAGAACGCCGGCCAACTCTATGAAGGGTGGGCGCAGTACTCCGGTTTGGACCCACTGAAGTTGCGCATCGGCGTTTTCGCGCCTCTGGAGGGTCTCGCGGATCAGGACTCGCCGGCGGCGCAGCCGCTCCTGGACCGCCCCGCCTCGGCCGACATCGCCCGCGGCTTCGCGGCCGGCGAAGCCCGCATCGCCGCCGAGGTCTTCGGCGCAGGTGATCACTGGCTCGCCTCCGCCGCGGTGACCGGCAGGACCGTCGGCGTCATCAACACCGGTTCGCCCACCGGCGCTCCCCAGACCTACAGCGATCCCTTGGCGTTTGTCGGCCGGCTCGCCGCCACGCCTCTCTACGGCGATGATTGGCGCATCCATTTCGGGGTCCACGCAAGCTGGCTGGATCGACCTGCCAACATCAGCGGACCGCCGGCGGCATTCGCGACCCCAGTCGCCGAAGTCGTCGCCTTCAGCGACCAGGCCGAACTTCGCGTCGACGGAACCAAGCTCATCAATACCGGCGCCATCGACGCCAAACACGCCGACGAGGAGGGCGCCGAGTTCGCCGCCCAGTGGCGTGGCCTGTTGGTGCAAAGTGAATACGATCGCTTTCACGTCCAGCGCACGGCGAGCGGCGTCACCGATCCCCACTTCGAGGGTTGGTACGTCGAGGGAAGCTGGGTCCTGACCGGCCAGGCGCGGCGGTACAACGCTCAGACAGCCGCCTTCGATGCCCCGCCTGTCAGCCGCGGCGTGGGCGCGGGCGGCTTTGGCGTGGTGGAACTCGCCTTGCGTTACGCCGACATGAACCTCGACTATCACGCTGGAAGCCCCGGCTCGGCCCCGGCCGCCGACGCAATCCGCGGCGGCGATCTGGAGACCTGGTCCGCCGGCCTGAACTGGTACCTCAACTCGGTCGTTCGCCTGGCGCTCGAGGGCCAGCACGTCAACCTGCAGCGGCTATCCCCAGACGCCAAGACCTATCAGACCCCCCTCGGCGCGCAGATCGGCCAGAGCTTCAACACCGTCGCCGTCAGGTCGCAGTTGGCGTTCTAGACACAACACTCGATGGTCGCGCTCTTCGTCACTCCGCGATCTTGATGTAGACTGCGCGACGAAGAGGGAGGAATCGCGTCATGACGAAGCCGGCATTGACAGGCTTGGGGACCGCGGCCGTCCTCGCCTGCGCGCTCGCGGTGGCCGGCGCCCCGGCGGCGCGGGCCGAAGCGCCGCTCAAGGGGACGGTGGGAGTGTGCGTGCGCTGGGACGGCGATCCCGCCCATGTCGAGGAGGCGGTGATTGTCAGGCCCTCCAGGAACGCGGCCCTGAACGAGGTCATCCCCGGCCAGATCCGCGCCATGGACTGGCCCAAGCCCGCCACCGACTACTCCGGCCAATGGATGGGCGTGAACCTGGTCTTCGGCGACGCCCCGCCGTACGGCCAGGTCCCCAGCTGCGAAGCCCTGAACCGCGGCCAGCGCCCTCACTAGTCACTCTCACTGGCGAAGCTTCGCCGATCGCCTCGAGAACCCCCTCCCCCCCTCGTGAGGAGGGTGGACCGCGCGGCGGGACGGGCGGGGTCGCTCCCAAGCCCCTACCGTCTCGGCGCGCACCCCCGGCTAAACCAATCGTCAACTCTGCGCGGTAACCCCAGGTTAGTCCAAGCGTGGCAATGACAAGGCGGCTCCGACCAGATCGGGGTCGCCGGCGCGAGCGTGACCTGATTCCCATGTTCCGGATTCCGCAATTCGACCGCAAGGGAAGCGTCAGCGTCATCGGCGCCCTGGTGCTGCCCCTGCTCATCGGCATGAGCGGCTTTGTCGCCGAATATGGCCACGGGGTCCTCGCCAAGGCCCAGGACCAGAGGGCCGCCGATCTCGCCGCCTATGCCGGCGCGGTCGCCTACAACGCGACCAGTTCGACCACCACCATGACCTCGGTCATCGACAATGTCGCCAATCTGAACGGCGTGCCCACCGCCGATGTCACCGGCGCCCTGGTGACCTCGCCTTCCGGCGACGGCAATCAATCGGTGCAGGTCACGATCAACACCACCGTGCCCCTGATCATTTCCCAGGTCCTGGGAACCGGCGCCACCCTGCCGGTCAAGAGCACCGCCTACGCCGAGCTCAAGGCCAACGCCCAGGGCTGCATCATCGCCCTCAACACGGGCGGCGCCGGGGTCACCCTCAGCGGCGGCACGGCGGTCACCGCCAACGCCTGCGCCGTCGATTCCAACGCCACCGTCGCGGTTCCCTGCGGCGATACGATCACCACCATCGCGGTGAACTACGACTCTTCCTCGGCGCCCTCGCAGCCGTGCAGCGGCATCCAGCCGCCGGCCGGCAAGTCGGTGCGGATCATCAAGGCCCTGACCGCCGACCCGATCGCCGGCAACTCCGGGGTGAGCACCGCGACCGCCCGGCTGGCGACAGTCGCGGCGATGAGCAATCCGAGCGCCCCGGTGGTCTCGGGCGGCACGCCGATCAATTTCGCCTACAGCCAGGCTTCAACCCAGGCTCAGGTGAGCGCCGACGGCTGCTCGAGTTCCTTCTCCGGCAATACCTGGACCGTGACCTGCGCCAGCGGCGGGACCTACCATTTCGGCGCGATCACCACCGGCGGCGGGATCACGGTGAACTTCAACACCGGCGGCTCGGCGGCCACGACCTATGACTTCAGCGGCTCGATCACCAACACCGGGACTGCCATGACCTTCGGGCCGGGGACCTACAACATCAAGCAGGGGATCACCACAGGCGGCGGCACGACCACCACCTTCGGGGCGGGAACCTTCAACCTCGGTGCGAGCGCGAGTGGCTGCAACGGCGGGGGCAAGTACAGCATCTGCAACACCGGCACGAATCTCACCTTCGGCGGCCCCAGCACGTTCACCCTCGCGGCGGGCGTGTACAACAGCGGCGGCGAGAACCTGACCCTGGGCGCCGGCACGGGCAACAGCTTCAACATCGGCGCCAGCAGCGACGGCAACGCCTTTTACGCGGGCGGCGGCTCCAAGACCATTTTCGCCGACGCCACCGGCAAGACCTTCCAGATGGTCGGGACGTTCAACGTCGCCTCGGGCGGGGGAAGCTGCGTCAGCATCGGCGCGTCCGCCGAGCACGACATCAACGGCCCCTTCATCACCGCCGGGGGCACGACCCTTGGCGCCGGCATCTACACCGTCCACGGCTACATCGCCTTGGGCGGCAATGGCGGCGGCGATGTCACCTGCTGGGGCGCCACCGTGGGCATGAACGGTACCGACGTCAGCCTGGTGACCGACGGCTCCAGCACCCCCGGCTCGGGATCCTGTTCGGGCCAGGCCTTCTGCCTCGCCGCCGGCTACAACCACGTGACCCTGACCGCTCCGACGACCGGCGCCATGGCCGACCTCGCCGTGATCGGACCGACCTCCTCGGGCAACAGCCACGGCGCGACCTTCACCGAAGGGGCGAGCAACACATCCCTATCGGGGGTGTTCTATTTCCCCTACGGGCCGGTGAGCCTGAGCGGCGGGGCGAGCGTGGGCAACGGCTCTGGCCAATGCCTGGAGCTCATCGGCTCGCAAGTGACCTTGAGCGGAGGCACCACTCTGGCCTCCAACTGCATCAGCAGTGCGACCGCAACCTCCTCGGTGATCCTCGTCCAATGAACGGCTCTCGAAAAAGACTTCTCCGGCTGCGCGGCGGCCCCTTAGGCGCCCTGCTCGACGACCGCGGGATCGCGGCGGTCGAGTTCGCGATCCTCGCCCCGATCTTCGGGCTGATCTTCGCCGGCGTCGCCGACTTCGGCAACGTCCTCTTCACCCAGTTCCGCCTGAGCGCGGCGGTCTCGGCCGGCGCCAACTACGCGATGGTCAACCAGGCCAACGTCAGCTCCACCGGTGGGGCGGCGCTCGCCAGCAACATCGCCCAGGTGGTCGAGAGCAACGCCGGCTCGAACTGGGCCGACGACGGCATCGTCGTCAACAACGGGCCATCCAAGACCATCACCGGGGGCACGGGCTCGACCGGCGGGACAGCCTCGAACGCCGACAGCTGCTATTGCCCGACCCTGGCGCCGAGCTTCACCTGGGGCAGTTCGGCGACCTGCGCCTCGCCATGCTCCGGCGGCGGCATCGCCGGCAAGTTCGTCACCATCACCGCCAGCCACAGCTACACGCCGCTCTTCTCGAGCTACGGGATCGTGAGCAACGGGACGATCACGGTCACCACGGCCGTGCAGACTTCGTGATCCGCTCGTTGGCCGGCAGGTTTCGCGACTCCACCAGCGGCGCGGCCGCCGTCGAGTTCGCCTTCGTGGCCATGCCGCTGATGCTGCTCATCTTCGGCATCCTGGAATTCGGCCGGGCGCTCTGGGACCACAACGCCCTGCAGGAAACCGCCATGGCCGCCGCCCGCTGCGAGGGGATCTCCCAGGGCTCGCTTGCCTCAACCGCGGCCTGCAATGGGACAAGCGTCACCGCCTACACCCAGCAGGTCGCCTCGGGCTGGGGGATCACCGTGCCTTCCTCGGGGATCACCGCCACCGCCAGCACCTCCTGCGGCGGCGTGACCGGTTTCTCCCAGGTCTCGCTCACCTACACCTTCCAGAGCGCCGTCCCGCAGCTCCTCGGCGTCTTCTCCGGCGGCGTCCCGCTCACCGCCACCGCCTGCTTCCCGATCCAGCCCTAGGGGCGCGGGCCTGACGCCGCGGCGGCGGGATCGCGACGTCTTGACTCGGGTTGGGCAATTGCAACATGCAATGTATCCCTCCTTCTGAAAGGGATTCCGAGGTGTTTCAGGTGGCGATCTGAAAAAGAGAAAGGGTCACGGGCCGGGTGAGCGAAAGCGTCGCATTTCTGGCCCGTAACGTCCGCGATTCGACGAAAAGAGGGACCGGACCGTCGAAATCCGAGCCCGAAACGTCGAAAAACGCGTCCAAAACGTTGAAGAAACGGGACAGAATTTCAACGCCCACGGAACGCCACGGCGACGCCTATCGCCTTGAAGAGCAAGGATTTTCCAGATCCACGGGCATCATTTGGCCGGCGAGGCGTCGAAAAAAACGGCCCCGAAAATGTGCGTCTGCCTAGACGACCTTCACCATCCGCTTGCCGACGTTCTCGCCGGCCAGCAAACCGACCAGGGCCGCGGGCAGGTTCTCGATCCCCTCGATGATGTCCTCGCGGACCTTCAAGGCGCCGCTGTCGACCCACGAGCGAAGCTGGGCCAGGGCCGGCTCGCGCTCGGCGTCGAAATCCATGACCACGAAACCGGTGAGGGTGAGCCGGCGGGTGACGATCAGGCCCGGGACGCCGCGCGGCCCGTGGGCCGGGGGAGCGCCGTCGTATTGCGAGACCGCGCCACAGCAGGCGATGCGTCCGTGCTCGGCCATGTTGAACAGGCACGCCTCCAGCACATCGCCGCCGACGTTGTCGAAATAGACATCGATCCCGTTGGGGCAGGCGGCGCGCAGAGCCCGGCGCGTATCGCCGGCCTTGTAGTCCACCGCTTCGTCGAAGCCGAGCTCGCCAGTGAGCAGGGCGCACTTGGCGCCGCCGCCGGCGATGGCCACGGTCCGGCAGCCCATGATCCTGGCGATCTGGCCCACCAGCGAGCCCACCGAACCGGCCGCGGCCGAGACGGCCACCGTCTCGCCGTGCTTCGGGCGGCCGCACTTGATGAGCCCGAAATAGGCGGTGAGGCCTGCGATCCCGTAGACGCTGAGCAGATGGCTGAGAGGTTCGCGCCTCGCCAGCTTCGCCAGCCGCTTGGCGCGAAGCACGGCGTATTCCTGCCAGCCGGTATCGGCGAACACCAGGTCGCCTGGCGCGAGTTCCGGAACTCTGGACTCCACCACCTCGGCCAAGGCGCCGCCGGCCATCACCTGGCCGGCGCTCAGCGCCGAGCGGTAGGTCGCGCCCTGCATCCAGGCCCGGTTCGCAGCGTCGAGGGAGATGTAGAGGGTCCGCACCAGCACCTCGCCCTCCGCTGGGACCGGACGGTCGGCCCGCTGCAGTCGGAAGTGCGAGCTCGCGAGCTTTCCCTGGGGAATTTCGGCCAGGACGATCTGGCGGTTGGCGTCTGTCACGGTTTTCTCCTTGCGGGCCATGGGAAAAGCATTGGGGTGCGCGCTGCATAGGCCTCGTAGTCCGCCGCTCCGAGCTGCGCCTTGAGGAAGCCCTCTTCGAGCCGGGCCTTCATGGCGAAACCGAGCACCCCCAGAGCCAGCCCCAGAATGGCCGCGCCCGCGCCCTGGATGGCGGCCAGGGCCGCGGCGGCAATGAGGATTCCCGTGTAGATCGGATGGCGGACCAGCCGGTACGGGCCGGAATCGACAATGCGGTGATCTGCCTTGCGCGTCACCGTGCCCGACCACAGCGGCCCCAGGTGGACCCGCGCCCACCAGCAGAAGGCGAATCCCAGGGCGCTCAGTCCGACCAGAGCCCAGGCGAGCGGTTCCGGCGTCCGCCAGAGCGAGACCCACCCGGCGTTCCGTGACGTCCGGGAGAACAGGAGGAACGCGCCGGCCGCGGTCACCGCGAGGTTCGGCGCCTGGGCGCCGATCGGCGCCCGCTGGGCGGCCGGCGCGGCCCAGAGAGCCGCCAGGAACCAGGAAGCGGCGAACGCCGACCACAGCACCCACTCCGCCGCCAGCGCGTTCACCGCCGCGCCCCTTGTGTGTTGTGGCCCCGCTCGCCCATGGTCGGTGTGGCTCCCCCGAAGGACCGCGACTATAGCTCAGCCTCCGGTCTCCTGAAGGCAACCCGTCGCTCTTTCCGCCACCAAGCAGCCATTGAACCCCTCCCCGCCTTCGCCGCCGCCGCCCGGGCCCAGGTCCGGCTCTCGCTCCCGCTCCCGCTCCAAGGGTGGGCGCCGTAGAGGTTCAGGCTGGGTCGTGGCGGGAATCGGCGGCCTTGTTCTCCTCGCCCTCGCGGTCGGGGCGATCGCGTACGGCGGCTCGCTGCTCGACGGCATCCCCACCATTCCCGACCGCGACAGCCTCTGGGCGATAAGGCGCTCGCCGGGCGTGACCTTCCTCAGCCACGACGGCGCGCTCATCGCGACCCGCGGCGCCAGATACGGGATGCGGGTGAGCCTGGCTGACCTTCCCGCCTATGCGCCCAAGGCTTTCCTGGCCGCCGAGGACCGGCGGTTCTACAGCCACGGTCCGGTGGACGTCTGGGCGATCGCCCGGGCGGCCCGCCGCGATCTCGAGGCCGGACGAGCGGTCCAGGGGGCATCGACCCTCAGTCAGCAGTTGGCGCGCACCCTCTTTCTGAAGCCGGACCACACCCTGAAGCGCAAGGTCCAGGAGGCGGTCCTGGCGCAGCGCCTCGAAGAGATGCTCGGCAAGGACCAGGTCCTCGAACTCTATCTCAACCGGACCTTCTTCGGGGCCCAGGCCTATGGCCTGGACGCCGCCGCCCGCCTCTACTTCGGCAAGTCCGCGCATGACCTCACTCTTGCCGAGGCGGCCATGCTCGCCGCCCTGCCCAACGCTCCCACGCGCCTGGCCCCGACCAACGACTACGCCGACGCCTGGTCCAGGGGGAAGCGCATCCTGGCGATCATGGCCGGCGAGGGCTGGATCACGCCAGGGGACCAGGCGCAGGCCCTCGAAAATCCGCCCGTCCTCGCGCCGCCCCGCCGCGGTGAAGGCGAGTACAGCTACATTCTCGACCAGGCCGCGGCCGACGTTGGACCCCTCGCCGGCGGCGCGGCCGATCTGGTGGTCCGCCTGACAATCGATCCGAAGCTCCAGGCGGCGGGCCTAGCCAGCGTCCGCGCCGGAGTCGCCCAGGGGGGCAGGATGCGCGGCGTTTCGCAGGGAGCGCTGGTGGCCCTCGCTCCGGATGGCGCGATCCGGGTCATGGTGGGCGGCGTCGATCACGACAAGAGCTCTTACAATCGCGTGACCCAGGCGCACCGCCAGCCCGGCTCGGCGTTCAAGGCCTTCGTCTATGGCGCGGCCATGGAGAGGGGAATCACCCCATCCGACGTCCGCCAGGACGCGCCGATCGCGTTCGGTCACTGGACGCCCGCCAACTATGGCGGCCGCTATTCCGGCACGGTCACCGTCCAGCAGGCTCTGGCGCGTTCGATCAACACGGTTTCGGTGCGCCTGACCCTGGAGATCGGTCCCGACGCGGTCGCGGCATTCGCAAGGCGCTGCGGGATCAGCAGTATTCCCCCACACCCCGGGCCTTCGATCGCCCTGGGCGCCTACGAAGTCACCCTCCTGCAGCTTGCCGGCGGCTATCAGGTATTCCAGACCGGCGGCGGGCGGACCACGCCCTATCTCATCGAGGAGGTGAAGACCACGCGTGGGGACGTGGTCTTCGCCCACGCGCCCTCGGCGCCGATTCCGGTCTACGATCCCCTCTACGCCACGCGCATGGTCCGCATGCTCAAGACCGTCATCACCGCCGGGACAGGCGTCGCGGCGAACATCGGCCGGCCGGCCGCCGGCAAGACCGGCACCAGCCAGAAGTGGCGCGACGCATGGTTCGTCGGCTTCACGCCCGACCTGCTCGCGGCGGTGTGGGTCGGCAATGACAACGACCGGCCGATGGCGAAGGTCACCGGCGGGGAGATTCCGGCGCGGATCTGGAATCGCTTCATGGTCGCCGCCGAGAAAGGCGTCGCGCCCTCCGATTTCCCGTGGTTGACCGCCGAACCTCAGCCTGAACCTCAGCCGGTCGCGGCCAAGGACGCCGACACCTTCGAGGATCAACCGCCGACGCTCGATGGCGAGGATGCTCAGACGAGGCCCCAGGCGCCGGACGACAACCCGCGGGGCGATTCACAACTCGACGGGGCGAGCCCGCCCGCCGACTCCGCCGACGATCCGCCCTCGCCCGACCAGACCCGCGAATCGATGCGCGAGCGGCGCGATTATCGCGATCGTCTGCCCCCGGGTTACGACTCCGACCCGGCCTATCGGGATCCGCCGGATCGCCCGTCGGACGACCGCCGCCGCCGGCCGCCCGACGCCGCGCCGCCGGACGATGATCCCTATGGCCCGCAGACCGATCGGCGCTACCGATATTGATCGCAAAGCCCGTGAGCGTGGAAGCGTGCGGTGAAGACGCACGAATTGTCGGCAAGTCGACACAAAACTAGGACTCGCCGAATCCTTGGCGTCGCAGTATGATTACAATCGTCGATGGGCGGGAAGCGTGCCGGTGACTGGGTGGGAATTTACCGATTTCGGCAAGAGTTCATAAAACTCAACACGATGAAAGATTTCACGTTCTATATCGAAGACGACCGCTACCAGGTGGCGACGCTGCGGCTCGTCGTCGGCCGCGATGAGGCCAGGGCCCGGGCGCTCGCCGTGAAATGTCTGGAGGAGACTGTCCACCACCGGTCGGTGGAGGTCTGTGAACACGGCCGACTGCTGTTCACGCTGAACCGGGAGTACGCCGCCGACGCGAACGACCGCGCAATGGCCTCCTGAGGCGGTCCTCCACCGTATCCACCGCCGCGAAGCCCCTCCCGCTCCCGGGCCTCCATGGTGTAGAGAGTCGATCAGGCCCTTGATCTGGAGTCGGCCCCATGAGCTCAGCCTGGACCGGCGATGGTCCCGTTTCCGTTCCCCCGCCGCATGTCGCCTACATTGCGGGAGCATTTGTCCTCATCCTCGCCATCGTCGGACTCGGGCTCGGCTTCCGCGCCGCTTGGCGTCAGGCGCCCGAGCCGGGACTCGGCGCGGCGGCGGACTCCTCGGCCGATGACACCGTCGCGGCTCGACCGATTGTCGAGCTTCCGCCGCCGGTGACGGCCCCAGCCCCCGCCAAGGAGGCGGCCGCCCAGACCGACACCACCACCACCACTGCCGCCGATGACAAGAGGGCCAAGGAACTGGCGGCGCAGACAGCCGCCGCCCAGGCCGTCCAGGCCAAGCCCTCCAAGCCGGCGGCGGACATCGACGACATCCTGACCTCCGCCAGCGAAAAGCCCCCGGCGCCGGCCAAGCCCGCGACCGACGAGGCCCCGCCGCCGCCCAAGACCGATGTTCCGTTCTAGGCTCGTGATCCGCGGCGCCCAATAGCGGCGCGGGTCCGGCGGATGCGGAACCTGCTCCGGGTCGTTCTCGTGACGTGGGTCCTGGCGGCCTGCTCGCGGGGCGCGCCGACCACCCCGCTTGCTCCCGCGGCCGACGTCGATTGGCCCTTCTACGGAGGCGACGCCGGGGGCCAGAGATTCTCGACCGCCGCCCAGGTCACCCCCGGCAACGTCGGCCGACTAAAGGTCGCGTGGACCTTCTCCACCGCAGACAAGCTCACCAGGGGCGGCGCCTTGAAACACGCCTCCTTCGAGAACACCCCGGTTCTCGCCGGCGGACGGCTCTATCTCTGTTCGCCGTTCAACGAGGTCGCCGCGCTCGACCCCGGCAGCGGCCGCGCCCTGTGGCGCTTCGATCCGAAGGTGGCGACAGGGGTGAACTATCCCAACGACTATACCTGCCGCGGCGTCGCCTACTGGCGCGATCCCGCCGCCCCGCCCACCGCGCCGTGCGCGGAGCGCATCTTTCTCAATACCAACGATCGGCGGCTGTTCGCCCTCGACGCGGCCACCGGCAAGGCCTGCGGCTCATTCGGCGCCGGCGGCGTTCTGGATGTCGCCGCCGGCGTCGTCCTGGCCAAGCCCGGCGAGATGCAGATCACCTCGCCGCCGGTGGTGGCCGGCGATGTCGTGATCGTCGGCTCCTCGATCGACGACAACCAACGGGTCAAGGAGGTGTCCGGAGCGGTGCGCGCCTTCGACGCCAGAACCGGCGCTCCACGCTGGAGCTTCGATCCGCTCGCCGGCTCGGCCAGTGGCCTCGTCGCCGGGGCGGCCAATGTCTGGGCCCCGATGTCCGTCGACGAGGCTCGCGGTCTGGTGTTCCTGCCGACGACCAGCCCCAGCCCCGACTTCTGGGGCGGCCTGCGCGCGGGCGCGGATGCAAACGCCGACTCGGTGGTCGCCGTCCACGCGGCCACGGGCCAGGTCGCCTGGGCCTTCCAGACCGTGCACCATGATCTCTGGGACTACGACAACCCCGCCCAACCGACCCTCGCGAGCGTCGGCTGGGGCGGGAGAATGCGTGACGCGGTGATCCAGGTCACCAAGCAGGGACTGGTGTTCACCCTGGACAGGGCGAGCGGCGTCCCGGTCATTCCGGTGGTCGAACGCAAGGTTCCCCAGGGCGGCGCTCCCGGCGAAGTCCTCTCGCCGACGCAGCCCTTCCCGGTCGCCCCGCGACCGCTTTCCCCCAGCCGCATCGAGGCGAAGGACGCCTTCGGCCTCTCCTCATGGGAAAGGCGGGCGTGCGCCAGGAAGATCGCCGCCGCCCGCCACGAGGGCCTCTACACCCCGCCCTCCCTGCAGGGCACGATCCTCTACCCGTTCACCGGCGGGGGCATGAACTGGGGCGGCATGGCCTTCGATGCGCGGCGCGGGGTCGCCTTCGTCAACACATCCAGCGCCATGCATCTGGTGACCCTGATCCCCGCCGCCAGGCTCAGGGCCGCCCAGGCCGCCGAGCCCGACGTGGAGATCTCGCCCAACCAGGGCGCACCCTTCGGCATGCGCCGCCAGGTCCTGCTTTCGGGCCTCGGGCTGCCGTGTAACCCGCCGCCATGGGGTCAACTCCACGCCATCGACATGAGCACCGGCCGAGTGCTGTGGGAGGTTCCGCTCGGCACGCCTCGGGACAAGGCGCCTTTCTCGCAGTTTCTGCTGCCGCACGTGGGCATGCCCAACTTCGGCGGCCCGATAGCCACGGCCTCGGGCCTCATTTTCATCGGCGCCTCCCTCGACAATTTCCTGCGCGCCTTCGACGCCGCCACGGGCGCCGAGCTGTGGCGCGGACGCCTTCCGGCCGGCGGCCAGGCGACGCCGATGACCTATGTCTTCAAGGGCCGGCAATATGTGGTGATAGCCGCCGGCGGCCACGCCAAGAGCGACACCAGGCGCGGCGACACCCTGGTGGCCTTCGCCCTGCCGAACTGAAGCGGCGGAGGCTCAGGCCTCCAGCTCGATGTCCCAGTAGAGATAGTCCAGCCAGCTCTCGTGGAGGTGGTTGGGCGGAAAGCCGCGGCCCCGATCCTGGAGTTCGTACATGGTCGGCCGGCGCGGATGCCGGCGCGGACGCATGGCCGATTCGCCAGGAGTGCGCCCGCCCTTGGCGAGATTGCACCGCGCGCAGGCGGTGACGATGTTTTCCCAGGTGGTTCGCCCGCCTCGGGAGCGGGGCACCAGATGGTCGAAGGTCAGATCCTCGCCGCGGCCGCAATACTGGCAGGAGAACCGGTCGCGGAGGAAGAGATTGAACCTCGTGAACGCCGGTGGCCGGTCCTGGGCCACGTAGCGCTTCAGGGAGACGACGCTCGGCAGGCGCATCTCGAACGAGGGTGAATGAACCACGGTGTCGTAGGTCGAGACCACGTCCACCCTCTCCAGGAACACCGCCTTGATGGTGTCCTGCCAGGGCCAGAGCGACAGAGGATAGTAGGAAAGCGGCCGATAGTCGGCGTTGAGGACCAGAGCGGGCGCGCCCGAGGGCGGGCGGCTAAGCACCTGCACGGCCGCCTCCATCGCCGTTGCACGGCGCCGCAAAGAATTGCCTCGGCTGTAGACTGAAGGCCCTGGCTCCTTGTAGGTCGGCTGAGATCGCGGGGCGCGAGCTTAGGCGAAGTTTTGGGACATCTCCATGACACAGCGCCTCGCGTCCAGGACGAAGATGGCCCGAAACGCGGAAGATGGCGCGAAACTCGCTGTGGCGAAGGCCAGATAGAGATGGCTGGCGGGAGGCGGAGTGCGGTGCGGGGATTGGGTCCGGACGGGCGGGCGGGTCGAATTGGCCGATCGTCGCCGGGACGAATCGTCGGCCGGGGCCGTGAAGGCGGCGCTGGTCAGGGACGGAGTGCTGGGCTGGAGAAAATCAACTTTCGGATCGCGGAGGCAGTGGGGTGCGTTTGAGAGGGGTGGCGCAGACCAGCCCCTCTCAAAGCATCGACCTGATCACGGTCGCGGGTTTCAGGCGCCGACGACGGCGGTGGCGCCGGCGACGATCACGCCCAGGGAGACCAGGAACACGGCCATGGTGCGGTCGAAGATGGTGAACATGCGGGTGACAGACATGGAAGAAATCCCTCGTTTTGGTTTGAACCCCTCGATTTCCGCGGGGGGCTGTCCGATCTGGACAACGCTTAGATAGCATCTATCTGAACGATGTCAACATAATCTTTACAGCGCTTGGATTAAGTTTTACGGTGACCGCCATGAGAGAAACTGCGAACGCCCTCGCCCGCCCCTACCACCATGGCGATCTTTCGCGCGCCCTGGTTCAGGCTGGCCGCCGAATCCTGGAGAGCGAAGGGCCGACCGCGCTTTCCCTGCGCGCGGTGGCCAGGGAGGCCGGGGTCAGTCCGGCCGCGCCCTATCACCACTTCAAGGACAAGTGCGAACTGCTCGAAGCGGTCGCCAAGGAGGGGTGGCGCGAGCTGGGCGCCGCCATCGCCAAGGCCCGCGCCACCGCGCCGGACGCCCCCGGCGCCATCACCAACATCGGCGTCGCCTACGTCTGTTTCGCGCGCGAGAACCCCGCCCTGTACAGGACCATGTACAAGAGCGCCTGCGATCGGGAGACCATGGGCGACCATACAAAGGACGCCGACAGCGGCTTCAGCCACGTGCAGGAGGCGATCATCGAGGCGGGCGCCGACGGTTCCAACTCGCGTGAACTGGCGCTTGCGACCATCGCCGCCTGGTGCGCCGCCCACGGGGTGGCCGAGATGGCGGGCTTCAAGGAATTCGAGAGCCTGAAGGCCGAGATGGGCGGCGAAGAGCCGTTCGTCCGCGCCCTTCTCGAGCACGTCGGCGTTTTCGCCCGGAAGCCGAGGCGCGCCGCGGCGGAGTGAGCCCGCCCGCCTTCGTCACCCGCTTCGCGCCCTCGCCCACCGGCCGCCTCCACCGCGGCCACGCCTTCTCCGCCCTGACCGCCTTCGACGCCGCGAGACGCGCCGGCGGCGAATTCCTTCTGAGGATCGAGGACATCGACGCGGGCCGCTGCCGCCCCGAGTTCGAGGCGGAGATCCTGGGAGACCTCGCCTGGCTCGGGATCAGCTGGCGAGAGCCGGTCCGCCGCCAATCCGAACACTTCTTCGAATACCATCGCGTCGTCGAGGCGCTGCGCGGTCGTGGCCTGCTCTACCGGTGCTTCCGCACCCGCTCCGAGGTGCTCGCGGACATCGGGCGTGCGCCGCAGGGGCCCGGCGCGGTATTCACCGGCGGCCCGCTGAGCCCCTCTTCGGAGGCGCGTCTTGTCGCCGAAGGCCGGCCCTTCGCCTGGCGGCTGTCCCTGGCCGCCGCGCGCCGCGAACTCGGCGGCTTCGAAGGCGTCGGCTTCAGCGAGGAGGCGCTGGGCTTCGTGCAGGCCCGGCCGGAACTGGCCGGCGACATCATCCTGGCGCGCAAGGACGTGGGGATCGCCTATCACCTCGCGGTGGTGCTGGACGACGCCTGGCAAGGTGTGACCCACGTGATCCGCGGCGCCGATCTTTTCGCGGCGACCCACATCCAGCGCATTCTTCAGGCCCTGCTCGATCTTCCGACCCCGGCCTACCGCCATCACAAGGTTCTTGTGCGGCCCGACGGCAAGCGCTTCGCCAAGCGCGACACGGCCGAGACCCTCGCCGATCTCCGCGCTGGCGGTCTGACCGCCGCGGCGCTGCGCGCGCAACTCGGCTTCTAGGACGCGCCGCGCGCGCTTTCCGCCGCGCGCCGCCAGTAGCGGTATCGGTAGGCTTCGACGAAGCCCGCCCCGCGATAGAGCCCGACCGCCGCGCCATTTTCGGCCTCGACCTGCAGATAGACGCGCCTCGCGTCCGAGCGCCGCGCCGCGGCCAGCAGGGTCGTGAGGATCCGCCTGGCGAGGCCCCGGCGACGATGGTCGAGGTCGGTGCGCATCGCCAGGACGCCCGCCCACGCCCCCTCGACGGCGCACGCGCCGATCGCCGCCGGCGTCTGCGCGGTCGCGACCGCGAAGTAACGCGGCGCGCGGATGCGGCCGAGCGCCTCTAGTCTTTCGCGCGCGTCATCCGCATCGGGGCCCTGGGCGGCGGCGAACACCCGGGCGAAATCGCGGTCAGGGCGGTCCGAGAGGGCCACGCCTGGATCGGGCTCGCCGCATGCGGCGCCGAGCATCACCAGTGTCGTCGTCGTCCCTTCATAGCCGAGCGCCGCCAGGTGTCGGCTCAGGGTCCCGGACGAACCTTCCACGACCTTGAACAGCGGCGCCAGCCCGCGTCGCTCGAACCACGCCTCGACGGACGAGATCGCCTGGGGGAGCGGCTTGCCGGGTCGCCCCAGGGTCCAGCACGAGTTGATCCTGCCGGAGTAACCGCTCGAGGCATGCAATCGCCACTCGCCCAGCCGCTCGCGCTCCGCCGCAGGCCAGCCTCGGGCGGCGATCGGCTCGACCTCGCGCGCCAGGGCCTGGGCGCGGGTCACTTCTCGGCGAGCAGGGCGTCGACCAGGGCGTGGGCGGCGGCCCCGGACCAGTCGGCGCCGCCGGCCAGCCGCGCCCGCTCCCTGCCATGACGGTCGTAGACGATCGTCGTGGGGACGTCCTCGATCGGCGGACGAAGGGCGTAGGGAAGCCGGTAGCTGGGTTCGCTGTAGAAGACGAGTGGCGGGTTCTTGTCGATGAAGGCATGGCCCGCGGTCTCGTCCTCCCCCTTGCCGAGGCTCACTGCGACCACGGCGAGGGGCCGCCCGGCGTAGGCCGCCTGGAGCTTGGCGAGGCTGGGGATTTCGAGCTTGCACGGGGCGCACCAGTTCGCCCACACGTTGAGCAGGGTGACCTTGCCCTTGAACTCGGCCAGGGTGTGCGACCGCCCGGCGGCGTCGGCGAACGGAACGGTCGGCGCCGGTGAAGGCTTGGCGCTCACCACCAGCTTGGCCATGCCGCCAGTCGCGAACGGCGCTAGATCCCCCGCCGTTTTGGAACAGCCGGCGATGCCGTATAGAACCCCGGCGAGCGCGGCCAGGACGCCGAGGCGAGCGGCGGCGCGCGCCGGCGTCACCGTCCTGGCGGCAGGGAATGGGTTCATGACCGCCGACTCCAAAACTTCCGGCCATTCTCTATGGGGCGGGCGCTTTTCAGCCAAGCCCGCGGATCTGATGGCCGCGATCAACGCCTCGATCGCCATCGACCGCCGCCTCGCGCCGGAGGATCTCGCCGGCTCGCGCGCCCACGCCGCGATGCTGGTGGCGTGTGGAATCATCGAACCTGGGGACGAAGTTGCGATCCAGCAGGGCCTCGACCTCATCGAAGCCGAGATCGCCGAGGGGACCTTCCCCTTTCGCGACGAGTTCGAGGATATCCACATGAACATCGAAGCGAGGCTCGCCGAGCTCATCGGCGCCCCGGCGGGCCGACTGCACACGGCGCGCTCGCGCAACGACCAGGTCGCGCTCGATCTTCGCCTCTGGGTGCGCGGCGCCTGCGACCGCGCGCGCGATCTCATCGTCGATCTTCAGCGGGCGCTGCTGGACCAGGCCGAGACCCACGCCGAAACCCTGGCGCCGGGCTTCACCCACCTGCAGAACGCCCAGCCGATCACCTTCGGCCATCATTTGCTGGCCTATGTCGAGATGCTCGGTCGCGACGCCGGCCGGTTCAGCGGCGCGCGCGCGCGGATGGATGAGTGCCCGCTCGGCGCGGCGGCTCTCGCCGGCGCCTCGTTTCCCATCGACCGTGCGATGACCGCTCGCGCCCTCGGATTTCGGGGACCCACGGCCAATTCCATCGACAGCGTCTCGGCGCGCGACTTCGCGCTGGAGGCCCTGGGCGCGGCGACGATCTGCGCCACCCACCTCTCCAGGCTGGCCGAGGAAATCGTCCTTTGGGTGAGCCCCGGTTTTGGCCTGGTGCGCCTCTCCGACGCCTTCACGACCGGCTCGTCGATCATGCCGCAGAAACGCAATCCGGACGGCGCCGAACTCGTGCGGGCGAAGGTTGGTCGCATCCTGGGCGCCTTCACGGCGCTCGCGGTGGTGATGAAGGGCCTGCCCCTCGCCTATGCCAAGGACATGCAGGAGGACAAGGCGCCTGTCTTCGAAGCCTTCGACGCCCTGGAACTGAGCCTGGCCGCGATGGCCGGGATGGTGAGAGACATGGTTGCCGATACCACAGCGATGGAGACCGCGGCGGGCGCCGGTCATTCCACGGCCACCGATCTCGCCGACTGGCTCGTCCGCGAGCGTCAGATCGCCTTTCGCAGCGCCCACCACATCACCGGGGCGGCGGTCAAGAGGGCCGAAGCCCTTGGTTGTCCATTGTGGCAGACGCCGTTGGCCGATCTCCAGGCGCTGGAGCCGACCATCACCAGCGACGTTTACGAAGTGCTCACGCCGCGGGCCTCGGTTGAGAGCCGCACGAGTTACGGCGGGACGGCGCCTGATCAGGTGCGCGCCCAGGTCGCGCGTTGGAAGGAGATTCTCGCATGATCCGCCCGGTCCTTCTGCTCTTCCCGGTCATCGCCCTCTGTTTTGGCGCCTGCGCGAAGGTCGGGGTGCTCGAACGGCCGGCGCCGCTCTTTGGGGCCAACGCCAAGGCCCAGTACCAGGCGCAACAGCGCGCCGCGGCCGCGGCGGCGGCCAAGAAGAGAGAGCGGGGCGAGGCCGAAGCCCTGCCTCCGGATGAAGCCGATCCGGGCTCGGTCCCCTCGACGCCCCGCAACCGGCCCATCGAGGGCCAGCACCAAAGTCCGTTCGGCGCTCCGCCGCCCGGCGTCCTTCCCGATCCGTTCAACAATCCGCAATGAACCACTTCGAGGTTCGCGAAGGCGAACTGTGGTGTGAGGAGGTCCGGCTCTCGCAAATCGCCGAGGAGGTCGGAACGCCCGTCTATGTCTACTCGACCGCCACGCTCGAGCGCCACTACCGGGTCTTCCGCGACGCCCTCTGGGAGTATGAGGCGCTCGAAAGGCCGCTGGTGGCCTACGCCGTCAAGGCCAACGCGAACGTCTCCGTCCTGGCGACCTTGGCCAGGCTCGGCGCGGGAGCGGACACCGTCTCGCAGGGTGAAATCCGCCGCGCCCTCGCCGCTGGCATGCCGCCGGAGCGGATCGTCTTTTCCGGGGTCGGCAAAACCGGCGATGAAATCGCGTTTGCTCTCGGAGCGGGCGTGGGAAGGATCAACGTCGAGTCGGAACCCGAGCTCACTCTCGTCGAAGCCATTGCAGCGGCGCGCGGCGCGCCGGCGCCGGTCGCCATCCGCGTGAACCCCGATGTCGAGGGCGGCGGCCACGCGAAGATCTCCACCGGCGCATCCGCCAGCAAGTTCGGCGTCTCCCTGGCGCAGGCGCCCGTCCTCTACGCGCGGGCGGCGGCCAGCCCGGCGCTCCTCGCCCAAGGACTTGCCTGTCACATCGGCAGCCAGATCACCGACCTCGCGCCGCTCAAGACCGCCTACCTCGTCATGCGCGGCCTGGTGGAGAAGCTTCGCGGCGAGGGCATGGCGATCGCCAGTCTCGACCTCGGCGGCGGCCTGGGCGTTCCCTACTTCCAGCAGACCGATCCTCCGACGCCCGGCGCCTTCGCGGCGATGGCGGCGGCGACGGCGGGAGGGCTGGGGCTGCAACTCATCTTCGAACCCGGCAGAGTGATCGCGGCCAACGCCGGCATCCTGCTTTCGAGGGTGATTCACATCAACGCCCGCCCGGACGGTCGAAAATTCGCGGTGCTGGACGCCGCGATGAACGATCTGCTTCGTCCGGCCATCTACGACGCCTTCCACGACATCCGGCCGGTGGCTGCGCGCGCCGGCGCGCGGACGCCTTACGATGTCGTCGGGCCGATCTGCGAGAGCGGCGACACTTTCGCCCGCGATCGCAAGCTTCCACCCCTCGCGCGCGGCGATCTCCTGGCGTTCATGACAGCGGGCGCCTACGGAGCGGCGATGGCGAGCGAATACAACTCCCGACTACTCGCGCCGGAGGTTCTCGTCAGGCGGGACGCCTTCGCCATCGTGCGCCCGCGGCCAAGTTACGAGGAAATGCTCGCCAAGGAGGTGCGCGCACCCTGGTTGTAACCGCGGGCGGGCCCCGAGAGCCGTTCAGCTCTGAGCGTTGGCCGCCGGCGAGGGAGGCGAAGGCGGCTCGATCGGCCCCTTGAGGGCCAGCGGGCCCGCCGGCGGCGGCGGCGGCGCCGAGAAGGTCCTGGCGAGGGGGCCCCTGACCGCGCCCGGCGCGAAGCCGACCTCGAGGTTCGCCGCCGCCATCGGCGGATCGAGGATGGCGACGGCGAACCGACGCCTCGCGCCGGCGGGAATGCGCAGGCCGGGCGCGGTCGCGATGCGCCCAGCGAGCCGCCTGCCGGCGCCGTCGTAGAGCGCGAGCCGCAGCGGCGGCGAGGCGACGGGCCTGTCGACGATGTTGCGGATCACCCCGAACACCGCCAGGGCGACGTGGCCGTCCTGCAGGGCAGGCTCGGCGCGGACGGCCTCGATCACCAGGCCGACACGATTCACCGGAAGTCCGATGGCGGCGTATGCCCCCGCGGACCCCGGCACGGAGCGAACGACTGAGTCGCGGAAGATCACCGCCGCACCGACGACCAGCCCCAGCACCACCGCCGCCGCGCCCACGGTCGCCCCGGTGAAGGCGGCTTCACGCCAGCGTCGACGAAGGCTCACCTTCGCGCGAAAGGCCCTCGGGAGGGCCGCGCCGCCCGAGGGCGAAATCGCCTCTTCCCCAGCGACCGAGGGGGAATCCGCGGACGGAGCGGTCCAGGTCGTTTCGCAAGTCCCACATTTCACGGTCCGGCCGCCGGGCCTGATCTGGCCGTCTGGCACGAAATAGCCGGTGGCGCACTTGGGACAGGACAGTATCATGGACGTCGAATCGACACCTTAGGCGAGGATCATCATCGAGGTTGCCGATTTCCACTCTGATGTCCAGAAACCCCTCAGCCGAGTCGCACCAGAACGATCCGTCCGGCGATAGCGCCGCTGTGCGCTTCGCTGGCGTGAGCATGGCCTATGGCCGCGAGGCGCCTGTCCTCAGAGACGTCTCCTTCAGCCTCGCCCCCGGTTCGTTTCACTTCATCACCGGGGCCTCGGGCTCGGGAAAGACCACGGTTCTCAAGCTGATCTACATGGCCGAGCGTCCGACCGGCGGCCGGATCGAACTCTTCGGTCAGGATCTGACGAGCCTGCCACGCAATGCGCGGCCAGCTGTGCGCCGGCGGATCGGCGTCGTCTTCCAGGAATTCCGCTTGCTGGAGCACCTCTCGGCCTTTGACAACGCCGCGCTCGCACCGCGAATCGCCGGCCGCAAGCCGGCGAGCTACAGCGCCGATGTCGCCGAGCTCCTTGGCTGGGTGGGTTTGGGATCGCGCATGCAAGCCCTGCCGAACGCCCTCTCCGGCGGCGAGAAGCAACGTCTGGCCATAGCGCGCGCGGTGGTGAACCAGCCGGACATCCTGCTCGCCGACGAGCCGACGGGCAATGTCGACGCGGCGATCGCCCAGCGGATCCTGAGGCTCCTGAGCGAACTCAACCGTCTCGGCACGACCGTTCTCATCGCCAGTCATGACGAGGATCTAGTCGCCCGGTCGGGCGTTCCGGTGCTCCATCTGAGCGAGGGCGGAGTGACGCGTTTCGAGCGCGGCCGCGAGAGGGTCGCCTGATGAGCATGGAAGCCGCTGGCTGGCGGCCGAAATCGCTGCTTCCCAAGGAGGACGGGGCGCAAGCAACCCTGCTGTTCGTGATCGCCGTCCTGGCTTTCCTCGCCAGCCTCGCCGCGATCGGCGCCATCGCCTCCGAACGCGCCGCGGAGGGCTGGAGGGATCAGCTCATTGGTTCAGCCACGGTGCTCGTTCGCGCTTCCGGACTGGAGAGCGCCGACGCGGCGGCGGCCCGGGCGGCGGAAACCCTGGCCGGCGTGAGGGGGGTCGCCGAGGCCAGGGCGCTCGACAAGTCCAAGGGCGACGCCCTCGTCGCGCGGTTCATTGGCCCCGATCCCCTGCCCGCCGACCTGCCCGTTCCGCGGCTCGTGGCCGTGGATTTTGCCAGCGCGAATCCGGCTTCGGTCGCTGACCTCCGCCGCGCGCTCGAGGCCGACGGCCTGGACGCCACGGTGGAGGATCACAGCCTGTGGACGGCCCAGATCATGCGCACCGGCGCCCTGGCGCGATGGGCGGCGATCGGGCTGTTTCTGCTCATCTCCGGGGCCGCCGGGGCGCTGGTCGCCTTCGCCACCCGTCAGGGACTCGACGCCCGCCGGGACCTGGTGGAGATCCTGCACCTCTCGGGGGCGAGCGATTCCTTCATCGCCCGGCTATTCCAGACCCGGTTCGCACGAATGGCGGCCCTGGCGGGCGCCGGCGGCGGGGCGGCCGCCGCGCTCGCGGCCGCCGGCCTGCATCTCTACGGCAAGGGCCAAAGCGTCGCGGCGATCATGCCGGTGGCATGGACCGATCTTACGGCCACCCTGCCCTGTCCGATCATCGCGGCCCTGATCGCGGCGGTCACCGCGCGCGTTACGGCTCAGGCGGTCCTCAAGAACGCGCCATGAAAGGCCTCGCGGCGGTTCTCGTCGTGGCCGCGATCTGGCTGGCGGGCATGCTCGCCTTCGCCGATCGCATCGCCCGGCTCACGCCGGCGAACGAACCGGCGCCGGCGGACGGCATCGTCGCCCTCACCGGCGGTTCCGACCTGCGCCTCGAAGAGGCGACCGGCCTGCTCGAAAGCGGCAAGGGCCGCCGGCTCCTGGTCTCGGGAGTCAATCGCAAGGCCACCCGGCAGGATGTGCAGGGGGTCACGGGCGCCGCGAAACCGCTCTTCGACTGCTGCGTCGACCTGGGGTTCACTGCGGCCGATACGCTCGGCAACGCCCGCGAGACGGCCGACTGGGCGCGGGCGATGAACTATCGCAGCCTGATCCTGGTCACCGCCGACTACCACATGCCCCGGGCGATGCTCGAACTGAGATCCGCCCTGCCGGGAGTGTCGGTCACGGCGTTCCCCGTCGCCACTCCCGAACTGGACGTTCGCCGCTGGTATGCGACCTCCGCGAGCGCGCGCCGGTTCGTCACCGAGTACCTGAAGTATCTGACGATCCTGCTACGCGAGATGCTCCTTGGCCTTGGACACAAGCAGACCGTGGACGTGCACCGCCTTCCCGCCGCAGCGGCCAGCCCGCACCCATGATCCTCGCCCGATCGCTGCTCTTCGCCGTCCTCTTCTACATTTGGTCGGCGGCGGTCGCCGTGGCGATGCTGCCCATGTTTCTGGGCGCCCGGCGCTGGCTGACCGCGGCGACGGCTTTCTGGGCCAGGGGCGTCATCGCGATGCTGCGGCCGGTGTGCGGCATCAGAGTCGAGGTAAGGGGCCGTGAACACGCGCCCAGCGGTGCGGCGCTGATCGCGGCCAAGCACCAGTGCATGTTCGACACCATGGCGCCCCTGGCCGTGCTCGCCGACGCCTGCTTCGTCATGAAGCAGGAGCTTCTGCGCATTCCCTTCTATGGCGCCCTCGCCAGGAAGACGGCGATGATCGTCGTCGATCGCGAGGGCCATTCCGCCGCCCTGCGCAAGCTAGTCGCCGACGCCAAGGACCGGATCGAGAGCCGGCGCCAGGTCGTGATCTTTCCCGAAGGCTCGCGCACTCCGCCAGGAACCACCGGCCAGTACAAGCCGGGCGTCGCCGCCCTCTATCGCAGCCTCGGCTTGCCATGCACGCCGCTGGCGACCAACTCGGGCGTCCATTGGCCGGCGCATGGCTTCATCCGCCGCCCGGGCGTGATCGTCTATCAGTTTCTGCCCTCCATCCCTGCGGGGTTGCACCGCGGCGAATTCATGCGGACGCTCCAAGAGAGGATCGAGACCGCTTCCCAGGCCCTGCTCGGAGAATGAACGACGATCAGTCCTTATGTCGCGTCTGCACGAGCTCGAGCAGACGCTCCATCGACGGGTCGCGAATCCCCTCGTCGCTCAGGTGCTCCACCAGATCGCGCAGGTAGTCGACATTGGGCCCTGAGAGGCCGCTGGCGCCGGCGATGAGCCTCGCCTGCGCTTCCAGGGAAAGCTTCCCCGCCCATTGGGGATGACGACAATCCGACAGAAAAGCGACGGCGGCGATCACCTGTCCGTCGGCGAGCCTCGCCTGGACCACGGCCTCGACATAGGTCTCCGTGGGCTGCTCGCGCTCGCTGAGATAGGCCTGGACTGCCGGCCACTCGCGCGGGTCTATCCTGTAGGCCGCCCCGCGCACCGATCCGCCCGGCGCCAGACCGAGCACGAGACCGGGCCTGGCTGGCGTTCCCCGGTGGTGAACCGAGAAGATGCAGAATGCGCGCCGCCGGCCATGGAGCCAGGCCGGCCGGCGTTCTACAAAGCCAAATCCCGGACGCCACATGAGCGAGCCGTAGCCGAACACCCATGGCTCTTCGGGTTCGCGCTCGCCCATGACACCCTTGGTTCCTCATCACGGCCCTCACCCCATGAGCCATAACGATCGCGACGAGCCGCGCAAACGCCGCCGCCTGGGGCTCCTTGGCCCCATGGTCGTGCTTCTCCTCGCCGCCGGCGGCTGGTCCGGCGGCTGGTTCTGGCTGAAGGGCGAGGTCGAGCGGCGCATGGACATGGCGCGAGCCGCATGGACCGGCGAGGGCCGCGAACTGGCTTGGGAGCGGCGCCGGATCTACGGCTTCCCGTTCCGTCTCGACGTCGACCTCGCCGGCGTGCGGATGCGCGAGCCCTCGGGCTGGGCCCTCGCGGTTCCAGAGATCGAGGCGGAAGCCTTCGTTTTCGCGCCGACCCGATGGGTGGCGTTGGCGCCTCAGGGCGTCGTCTTCACCCGCCGCAGCGGCGGGCCGGTCGTCGTCAGGGCGAAGGTTCTGCGCGCAAGCCTTTCGGAGTTTGCAGCCTCTCCGCCACGCCTTTCGGTGGAGGGGATCGGGCTGTCGTTCCGGGCCCCGCGCGGCGCCAATCCCTATTTCATCACGGCCGCTTCGCAACTGCATATCCACACCAGGGCCGGCCCCGCCGATCAGGGCGCGGTGTTCTTCGAACTCGACAAGGCCCGGGCCCGTCTTGGCGGCCTCATGGGCCGCATCGCCGGACGAAGGCCGGTGAACATCACCGCCGACCTCATCTATTCGCACGCCAGCGCCCTGGCCGGAGCGGACTGGCCATCGGCGGTCACGGCCTGGGCGAGCGCCGGCGGGGCCATGACGGTGCGCAACATCCAGATCGCCGCCGGCGACGCGATCCTCAACGCGAGGAGCGGAACGCTCACCGTGGGCGACGAAGGGCGCCTGAACGGCGCGCTGACCGCGACCCTTCGCGAGGCGCCTCGGGCGCTGCAGGCCATGGGCGAAGCTGGAACCATTTCACCCGAAGCGGCCCGGACGGCGAGCGCCGTCATCGGCGCCGGCGGCGATCGCTCTGGAATCACCGTCACCGTCCACTTCCAGGCGGGGCGGACAACCCTGGGTCCAGCAGCCATCGGCCCGGCCCCGCGCCTCTATTGATCGAGGCTCCTCGGGGGCGACAGGGCTGTCACCAGCCTGCGCCACGTGTAAGAGCGCGACTGACGCCACGAGCCCAGACCTATCGAGATCCGGACACCGCCCGATGACCGCCGCCCCTCTCGCCGACGAGGCCCTTCGCGCCGCCAGCCCGCGGCCCAAGCCCGGCATCCTCGAGATCAAGCCCTATGTCCCCGGCAAGGCCACGGCCAAGGGCTTCGCCACCCCGGTGAAGCTCTCGGCCAACGAGAACATCCTGGGCTGCGGCGAGGCGGCGCGCAGCGCCTTTCTGGACGCCGCCGCGTCGCTCTTCCGGTATCCCGATGGCCGGGGCGGAATCCTGCGCCCGGCGCTTGCCGAGCACTACTCGCTGGATGCCGATCGGCTGATCCTCGGCTGCGGCACCGACGAGATATTCGCCCTGCTCAATCAGGCCTTCCTGGAGCCGGGCGACAACATCGTCCAGGGGGAGTTCGGCTTCGGCGCCTATGCGATCGGCGCGCGCGCCAACCAGGGCGAGGTGCGCCTCGCCGCCGAGCCGAACCTGCGGCTCGATGTCGACGCCTTGCTGGGGGCGGTGGACGAGCGCACCCGGCTCGTCTTCCTGGCCAATCCCGCCAACCCCACCGGCACGTTCATCACCGAGGCGGAGATCCGCCGCCTCCACGGCGGCCTGCCGGCGGACGTGCTGCTGGTCCTCGACGGCGCCTATGCCGAGTTCAACCGCGACCGCGCCTTTTCCGACGGCCTCGAGCTGGCGCGCGATGCGCCAAACGTGGTGGTCACCCATACCTTTTCGAAGCTGCACGGCCTGGCGGCCCTGCGGGTGGGATGGGCCTACGCGCCCCTTGCGGTCGCCCAGGCGGTCGATCGCATCCGCCTGCCGTTCAACACCTCCATCGCCGGCCAGGCCGCGGCCGTCGCCGCCCTGGGCGACAGTGAGTTCCAGCGGCGCAGCGTCGAGCATGTCGAGCGGTGGCGCCCGTGGCTCGCCCAGCAGTACGGCGGCCTGGGCCTCGAAACCACGCCCTCGGCGGCCAATTTCATCCTGGTGAGATTCCCGCCAAGGCAGGGCCGCACCGCCGCCGACGCCGAAGCCTTCCTCGCCGGTCGGGGCCTGCTGGTGCGCGGCGTCGGCAACTACGGTCTGGCCGACCACCTGCGCATCACCATCGGCCTGGAGGAACACAACCGCGCCGTCATCGGGGCCCTGACCGAGTTTCTGGTCTCTCCAGGAGCGCCATGAGCGCCATCGTCTATCCAAAGATGGCGGTGATCGGCTGCGGCCTGATCGGCTCCTCGGTGGTGCGGGCGGCCCGGAGGCGCGGCGCGGTCGAGACGATCGCCGTCTGCGACGCCAGCGCCGCGGTGCGCGAGCGGGTCGAGGCGCTGGGCCTGGCCGAGATGGTCACCACCGATCCGGCGCAGGCGGTGGAGGGCGCGGATCTGGTCGTCCTGGCGACCCCGCCCCTGGCCATCGGTCCGGCCGCCGCCGCCGCCGCGAGCGGCCTGAAGGCCGGCGCCACGGTCACCGACGTCGGTTCGGTGAAGACCGCGGTCGCCCAGGCCCTCGAGGCCGTTCTGCCCGAGGGGGTGTTCCTCGTCCCGGGCCACCCCATCGCCGGCTCCGAACAGTCCGGGCCGGACGCCGGCCTGGCGACGATGTTCGAGGGCCGGTGGACGATCCTCACCCCCAAGGCGCGCAGCGACGCACCGTATCTGGCCGCCGTGGCGCGGCTGGAGCGGTTCTGGGTCGCGCTCGGGGCGCAGGTCGAACGGATGGACGAGAGGCACCATGACCTCGTGCTGGCGGTCACCAGCCACCTGCCGCACCTCATCGCCTACAACATCGTCGGCACCGCCGCCGACCTCGAGGAGGTGACGCGCGGCGAGGTGATCAAATATTCCGCCGGCGGCTTTCGCGACTTCACCCGGATCGCCGCCTCCGACCCGATCATGTGGCGCGACGTCTTCCTCGCCAACCGCGACGCCGTTCTGGAGATTCTCGGCCGCTTCACCGAGGACCTGCAGGCGCTTTCCAGGGCGATCCGCTGGGGCGACGGCGACAAGCTCGAGGAGCTTTTCACCCGTACCAGGGAGATCCGCCGCGGCGTCATCGAGGCCGGGCAGGAGACGGCCGAGCCCAACTTCGGGCGCGATCGCCCCGGCCGGTGAGGCGGCGGCTACTGCCGCGTCATTTCCGCCCGAACCTGGGCCTTGGCCTCGCCGCGCTCGAGGTTCTGGGGAATCTCGAACACCACCCTGGCGATCACGCCCGGATAGGCGAACGGCGCGTCGTAATCCTCGGTGACCGGGGAGAGGCTGCGTCCGAGGTCCATGCCGGTCGAGGAGATCATGAAGAGCAGCCGCGGCAGCTTTCCGGACGCAACCACCTTGCCGTCCACCAGGAGGCTGACATCCGCGCCGCGGTCCTCGGCGCGCACGACCGTCAGGGCGATTTCGCGCCGGCCAGGGCTCAGGGCGGCCGGCGCTTCGATGCGCGTGTGGGCATGAAAATCGTTGTAGTCGAAGACCAGCCGGCCGTGCCTGACGAAGAGCACGAAGCCGCTGTTGAGGCTGCCGCGGGCGATGAGCGCGCCATCGCCGTTGTCGACGGGATGCTCGAGGCTGACCGTCGTCTTCCACCCCCGGGCCGCCGAGGGACAGGCGTCGGCGACGATGTGGGAGACCGGCGGATAGTAGACGAAGCGGTTGCGCGATGAGGGAAGGCCCGGGCGCATCGAGGCGCGGAAGAGCGCCATCGCCGGCCGATCGTCGAGGGGCAGGGCGCCGTGAAGCTCCGCCTGCGCCCACCAGAGATCGATCATCCGCTTGAGCCGCGCCGGCTCCCGCCCGGCCAGATCCTCGTACTCCGAAAAGTCGCCGGCCAGGTGATAGAGCTCCCATCGGTCGTCGTCGAAGGCGGTTCCGGGCCGGTGGTGGGTGACGGCCTTCCAGCCATCCGCCCAGATCCCCCGGTGGCCCAGCATCTCGAAATACTGCGGGCCGCGCGCGAGCTTCGCGGTCGGATCGGCGAAGGTGGCTTTGAGGCTCACCCCATGCACAGGCATCTGCGCCACGCCGGCGACCACGGCCGGCTGCGCGATGCCGACCACATCGAGGATCGTCGGGGCGATGTCGATGGCGTGGCAGAACTGGGTGCGGGTCCCACCTGCCGCGCCCAGGCCGGCGGGCCAGTGGACGATCAGCGGGTCGCGCACGCCGCCGCCGTGGGTGTTCTGCTTGTACCACTTCAAGGGGGTGTTGCCGGCCTGAGCCCATCCCCACGGGATGTTGCAGTGGCTGTTGGGGCCGCCGATGTCGTCCAGGCGCAGCACCGCCTCGGCGACATTCTCGCGGATGCCGTTGAACCACTTCATCTCGTCGAGGACGCCGCTCGCCCCGCCCTCCTGGCTCGCGCCGTTGTCTGAGACGATCACGAAGACGGTGTTGTCCCACCGGCCGATGGATTTCAGGAACGAGGTCAGCCGGCCGATCTGGGCGTCGGTGTGTTCCAGCATGGCGGCGAACGCCTCCTGCAGGCGGGCGGCGACCTTCTGTTCATCGCCGCTGAGTTCGGCCCACGGCCTCACCCCCGGATTGCGCGGCGCGAGGCGCGTATCGGCCGGGATCACGCCCTGGGCCTTCTGGCGCTCGAACCACTCTTCGCGCACCACGTCCCAGCCGGCGTCGAACTTGCCGCGCCACTTGTCGAGAAAGCTCCGCGGCGCCTGGTGCGGCGAGTGCATCGCGCCAAAGGCCAGGTAGAGAAAGAACGACCGCTCCGGAACCAGCGAGACCAGATCGCGGATCATCCCCGTCGAACGATCCACCAGATCCTCCGAGACATGGTAGCCGGACCGCGGTCCTCCCGGCGCGTCGACGAAGTGGTTGTCGCAGGTGAGCTCGGGGAAGAACTGGTCGGTCTCGCCCTGCAGGAAGCCGTAGTAGCGGTCGAACCCCTTCTGCAGCGGCCAGTTGGTGAAGGGCCCGGCGGCGGAGCACTCGGCCATCGGCGCCAGATGCCATTTGCCGGCGGCGAAGGTGGCGTAGCCGCCCGAGCGCAGGATCTCGGCGAGGGTCGCGGCCGAACGCGGCGTCGCCCCGCGCATGTTGGGAAAGCCGGTGTCGTAGTTGGAAATCGCCCGCATCCCCACAGCGTGGTGGTTCCTGCCGGTGAGCAGACAGGCGCGGGTGGGCGAACAGAGCGCCGTGGTGTGGAAGCTTGTGTAGCGCAGGCCGCCGGTGGCCACGGCGTCGATGTTGGGTGTTGCGATGGTCGAGCCATAGCAGCCGAGGTGAGCGAAGCCGGTGTCGTCGAGCACCACCAGCACCACATCGGGCGAGGCGGCCTTGAAGGCGGCGGCGGGCCACCAGGGCGTGGACTGCTCGATGGTCCGCCCGATGACGCCGCCGAAGTCTTCTCCGGAAGGGGTCTTGTGGGTCATGAGGCGGCCTCCGCGACCGGGGTGTCGGGAAAGTTCCGCCGCCATACCGCGGCCAGTTCGGCCAGCGCGTCGGCTCTCCTGGCGATCGCGTGCAGGCGCGGTCGATGCTCGGCGAACCAGGCGCGGCGAGGGCGCCAGCGGGTCATGGCGGCGATGTAGATGTCGATGGCCGAGAACCTCTCGCCGAGAAACCACGGCGAGGCCGCGGCCTGATCGACCATGGCCCAAAGACCTTGAAGGTAGAGATCGACGCTTTTACGGAACGCCGCCTGGGCGGCCTCGCCGGTCACGAAACGCCTGGGATCGTCGGCGTAGGTGAAGGTCGGATAGATGTTGGCGACCAGGAACACGAGCCAGCGCAGGAACCCCGGCCGCTCGGCCTCGCCGACCGCCGGGACGAGCGCGGCGCCGCTGGTGACATCGGCCAGATGCAGGGTCATCGCCGCGCTCTCGGTCATCACGCTCCCGTCCGGCAGGAGCAGGGTCGGGATTTGCGCCACCGGATTGATCGCCGCCAAACGCTCGCGCGCCTCGGCCGAGGCGAAGAGGTCGTCAACCTCCTCGATCGAGAATGGCAGGCGAAGCCAGGCGAGCTGCGCCTCGACGATCACCGAGCCCCAGCCGCGCCTCGCGAAGAGGGTGTACATCGCCATTGCTCCCATGAGCGCCGCAGTGGCCGCCGAGGGTAGAGCATCGCCTCGATCAGAGTATAGCCGCCGGCGCCGGGCGTTTGGTCCTTTTCGGCCGCTCCCAGACGACGCCGGGGTATCCCCTCAGGGGAACGAGGCGCTCGCCGCTGTAGGTCCACTCCTGCAGCTCGCCGATGGCCAGGTGATAGCGCGGTTCGCGCCCGGTGCGCTCATCGAACAGAGCGCGGGGAATGTTCACCATCCGCGGCGCGCGCCGGCGTTCGTAGAAGAGCGGCGAGCCGCAGCGGGCGCAAAAGCTTCTCGCCGCCCCCGTGGCGGGCTCCTCGAAGCGGGTGATGGCGCCCTCGCCCTTGACGATGCGGAAGCGGCTGCGCCAGCTTCCCACATAGGTCGCATAGGCCGCGCCGTGCGCGCGCCTGCTGGCGGCGGAGTGGTCGTGCCAGGCCCATACGGCCGGAACATCGATCTCGACCTCCACCTCGCCACAGAGGCAGCGGCCCCGCGCCTGGCCCGCCGAGGCGCTTCGCGCCCGGCGGCTCGTCTCTGAACTGTTCACCGGCGGCCTCGACTGTCGCGCTCCACCCCCCGATTGAAAGGGCGGCTCAGCCTAGCGCACGATGCCGGTGAGGTGAATCGGCCGCTCCCAACGCACTTCCCCGCCGGCGCGCGCCGGCGGAGCTACCTGTGCGAGGCGGCGACACTCTCGCGCCTCAGGTTCACGAGGACTTTCGGCGTATCCCGCTTCAGGCCGGCCCGGACCAAGGCGGCGGGCGCGAGGATGTTGACCGCGACGCGATTGACATAGATCACCCGGGTGCCGGCGCCGCCGCTCAGCGGCTCCAGGCGCCACTCCCCCGCCTCGGCCTTGAGATTGCCGCCGACCTTTCGGAAGCGGATCACGCTGAAAGGCTGGAAGTCGTTGCGCATCACGTTGTGGATTTCCGGCAGGAAGATGTTGCCGCGGGTGACCTGCTCGCGGACATCCCACCCTCTCTGTTGATCGCCGGAAAGGATCTTGCAGCTGGTCACGGTGACCACCAGGCGCGCGGCCATCCGGCAGTCGGTCATCAGGGCCCACACCGCTCTGGCGGGCGCCGGAATGTCGATCGCCGCGTGGATGAGGACAGCGCCGTTGGTGTCGGGCAGGACCTCCGCCCACGGCCTGCCGCTGACGAGAATGCGCTGGACATCGCGCGACGGCTCCCAGGCCAGGGCGAGGGCCGGAGCGGCGAGGCTCAAGGCCGTCGCGAACGTCGCCATGCCGATCAGTCGTGACTTCATGAGAGGGGCCTTTCGAGGATCGAGGCGCAATCTGCGTGCAAAGGCACGACAGCGCCGGGGGGCTTGCGCGCCACGAGTTCGATCGAGGCGGCGACCATAGACCCGTTGAATCGGGCGTAAGTGAGACGGGGCGCGCCGGGGCGGCGCCGGTCTTCGCCACAACGGCCGCCCGAGCTAGGCTCGGCGCGCCGGCGGGTCCATTGTCCCAGACCCACGGAAACCGCCGCATGAACGATAGCGAACTCGCCAAATTCCAGAGTGATGCCACGGTGCGGCTGGGCCCCCGCGCCATCTTCGGGCTTGCCCGGCGATCGGGGCGCCCCGGCGCCGTCCCGACGCGGCTGAGGCTCTGTGCGGCCCTGGCGCATGCCGCCTTCGCCGCGCCCGACCATGTGGCGGCGAGCTGGGATGCGGCCGCCGCCGGCTGGCTGGGCGCGGCGGTTCGTGGCCCGGCGGTCCGGCCGCGCCGCCGGCGATCCCTGCCCATTCCGCCGGCTCTGTGGAGCGCGTTCCGGGACCTGGCGCGGCATGCGCGGACCGGCCTGCTCGGCGCTGCGGAGGTCACCCGTCGCACCGCCGCCCTGGGGGCGCTGCTGGACGAAAGGTTCGCGCAGCGCGCCGCCGAGGCGGCCCTGGCGTGGCCCGGGATAGCGGCGCTGGCGCAATCGGCGCTGCCGGACCGCTGGCGCCTCGAGGATCTGGAACACTGTCCGGCGGATTCGCTGGCGAGGGAGTTTTATCGCCTGGTCATCGACAACGGCTTCGATCTCGAGGTTCTCGAGCGCGGGGAGATGGCGCTCGCCGCGCTTCCCGCGCCGCTCGGCTATCTCAACGCGCGCATCCTGCAGTGCCATGACCTCTGGCACATCGTCGCCGGCTACCAGACCACCGGCATGGACGAGGTCGGCATCTCCGCCTTCCAGCTGGGACAGTTCGGCCACGGCTATTCGGCCAAGTTCCTCGCCCTGGTCGCGACCGGCGCCGCCGAGCGGGGCGACGAGAGCTTTGGCCGACTGATGGACGTGATGGCCGGCGCCTGGAGACATGGCCGCGAGACGCTCCCGCTGATGCGCATCGACTGGGAGACGGTGTGGCGCGAGCCGACGGCCGAGATTCGCGCGAGGTTCGCAATCGCGCCCTATGCGCCGCCGCATCCGCGCGGCGCCACAGTCCTTCTCCCCTTGCGGGAGAAGGTGACCCGCGGGAGCGGGTCGGATGAGGGGTCGATGGCCCTCGCCGCTCGTTCTTAGGCGATCAAAGGCGAAGGCGGCGCGACCCCTCATCCGTCGGCTTCGCCGCCACCTTCTCCCGCAAGGGGAGAAGGGCGCAGGTGCGCGGCGGTGGCTTCGATGGCTTCGACCAGGCCAAGGCGCTGGAGGGTGACGCCGTCGGGAAGGCTGGAGAAGAGGCGGCTCGGCGCGGCGGCGTCGAGCATCACGAAGACGCCGCGATCCTCCGCCCTACGGATCAGGCGGCCGAAGGCCTGGGCGATCCGCCCGCGGGCCACCGCATCGTCATAGGCCTTGCCGCCAAAGCGCCCGCGCCTCGCCTTGTGGAGGATGTCGGGGCGCGGCCAGGGCACGCGGTCGAAGACCAGCAGGCGCAGCGAGCGGCCCGGAACATCGACGCCGTCGCGCACCGCGTCGGTCCCGAGCAGGCAGGAATCCTCCTCGGCGCGGAAGATGTCGACCAGCGCCCCCACCTCGATGGGATCGACGTGCTGGGCGTAGAGCGCCAGGCCCAGGTCCGCCAGCGGCGCGGCGATGGCGTCGTGGACGGCGCGCAGGCGGCGGATGGCGGTGAAGAGGCCAAGGCCGCCGCCGCCGGCGGCGCGGAAGAGTTCGCGCATCGCCGCCGCCACCTGGCGGGGATCGTCGCGGCCGACGTCGGTGACCACCAGGGCCAGGGCGTTTCGGCCATAGTCGAAAGGTGAGGCCAGGCGCAGGGTCTTGGGCCGCTCGGGCAGGCGCGCGGCGCCGGTGCGCATCTCGGCAAGGGCGAAGGGATCGGCGAGGGTCTGGTCGGCGAGGGTCGCGCTGGTCACCAGGATCCCGTGGGCCGGAGCGATGACCGCGGCGGTGAGCGGCTCGGTGGGATCGACCCAGTGGCGGCGGCAGGCGGCGTCAACGACCCGGCCATAGAGGAAGGTCGCCTCGAACCAGTCGACGAAGTCGGGGTCGTCCTGGGCGTTCTCGTCGATGGCGGTCAGCATCGAGCGCCAGGCGGGGAGCAGCATCCGCGCCCGCCGGTCGAGGCCGCGCAGGGCGCCTTCGATCCGAGCCCGCTCCGAGGCGCCAAGGGTGTCGGCCTCCTCGTCGAGCACGTCCTCGAGGCGCCGGGCGAGGTCGGTGAGGGGAATCTCGACCCGGCCCAGGGCCTCGGCCGCCGCCCTGGCGGTGGAGCGCACCCGATCCAGGGCCGGGCGGGCGTGGCACTGCATGCCCTGCTCGGAGGGCGCGGCGCGGGCGCGGAGCTGTTCCAGGGCGCTGACCAGGAAGGTCTCCACCGGTCCGGCGGGGCTGATCTCCCCGGCGCCTGGGGCGATACGTCCGGACCAGCCCTCGCCGGGGAGGGCGACGGCGGCGCGCACGGCGCCGGCCAGGGCGGTCCTGGCCTCCTCGCGCTCGGCGACGATATCGCCCAGCCTGGCCTCCAGGCCCCGGCCGCGCCGCCCGCGGCCTTCGGGTCCGCGGATCCAGCGGCGCATCTCCGCCGCCTCGGCGCCCGACAGGGCCGCCGAAAAGGCGCTGTCGGCGGCGTCGAAGAGGTGGTGGCCCTCGTCGAAGACGATGCGCCTGAGCCTCGCGGCCTCGCCGTCGGCGCGGGCGCCCCGGGCGAGGCGCGCGCCATCGAACGCCGCCTGGGTGAGCACCAGGGCATGGTTGGCGATCACCAGATCGGCGCGCGCCGAGGCGCGGATCGCCTTCTCGACAAAGCAGGCGCGGTAGTGGGAGCACCCGGCGTGGACGCACTCGCCGCGGCGGTCGACGAGGTTGGCGGCGCTCGCCTGGGCGGCCGGTCCGATGGCGAAGAGGCTCGAAAGCCAGGCGGGAAAATCGCCGCCGGTCATGTCGCCGTCGGCGGTGGCGCGGATCCAGCGGGCGGCGAGGCCAAGGCCGATAAGGTCGATCCCGCCGAGCTGGGCGGCGTTGGCCGCCTCCTGGAAGTTGAGCAGGCAGAGGTAGTTCTCGCGCCCCTTGCGCACCACGGCCTTGCGCGCGCGGATCGCCGGGTCTGGGAAGACCGAAGCGGCCTCGCGCTCGATCTGCCGCTGCAGGGCGCGGGTGAAGGTGGAGATCCACACCGTGCCGGCGTTGAGCTCGGCCCACAGCGAGGCCGGCGCGAGATAGCCCAGGGTCTTGCCGATGCCCGTTCCAGCCTCGGCCAGCATCATCATCGGCTCGCCCTCGCGGTCCCTCGGCTGGAAGGCGTGGGCGCTCTCGGCGGCGAACACCGCCTGGGCCGGGCGGGCCTCGTCCAGGCCGCTTCGCGCCAGCAGCTCGCCAAGGCGCTGCGCCGCCGCCGCCGGCTCGATCGGCCGGGAGGCCGCCTCGCCGGCCGGCGCCTCGTCCTGCCATTCCTTGAGCCGGTTCCAGACATCCAGCCCCGCGCCCCGCCACGGCCGGCCCATGGGGGCCGAGCGCAGGGCGCCGATCACCGCCGCCGCCCAGGCCCAGCCGGCGCGACCGAGGGTCTCGGCCAGGGCGAGCGCCTCCTCGCGGCTGGGAGTGGGAGAGGCGGCCAGTTCGCCAAGGAGCAGACCCGCGGCCTCGCGCAGCGCCGCGGCCTGGCCGGCGACGTCCCTGGGTTCGGCCAGGCCGCAGGCGAGGGCGAGACCGGCGGCCGAAGGGGCGCAGAACCGCGCCGGCCTCACGAAGGCCCACAGCTCCAGAACATCAAGGAGCCGCGCCGAGCGAGGCGGCGCATGCAGCTCGAGCCGTCGCGCGGTCATCGCCGCGTGGGCGAGGAGCACCGGCCCGGCCTCGAAGAGGGCCCGCGCCTCGGCCGCGCCCACAACCCGCGCCCCGCCCCCATCGGCGATGGCCGCCTTGCCGCCGGGAAGGACGACCAGGGCGGTCGCCAGATCGAGCGCGGCGGCGGGGGCGTTCACGGGCGGCGCCGTCTTTTTTCCATGAACCTCACGAACTCCACGAACGAGGAGGCGGCCGGTATGATCATAGGACCAGGCGTTCGATGCGGGCCTTTGGCGCGCTGCCGAAATTCACCAGCAAGCCTAGCCGGAGACCTGTGGCCCTCAGGTAATTGAGTACTTGCGCGCGGTGCTCGGGAGCCAGGTCGCGCACAGCTTTTAACTCCACGATGATGCGCTCGAAGCACACGAAGTCAGCCTGGTAGGATTGCCTGAGCAACCTGCCCTTGTAGGTGAGTCCCAGCGGCTGGATCGCCGAAAACGGTATTCCTCGGGCCGTGAACTCGATCGCGAGGCACTCCTGATAGACCGCCTCCAGGAACCCCGCTCCCATGTGACGGTTGACCTCGAAGATGGCGCCCTGAATCTGGAACACCTCATCGGCGTAGAGCAGCGACTCGTGGGCTTGAGGCTCGGGCTTGCGGGCGCCGGCGAGGTCGTCTTCTCCACGAACCTCACGAACTGCACGAACGGGCACGGTGCTCGCAGGAACGGAAGGTCTTTGCGCGCCCTCGGCGCGCTCTAGACGTGCGCCAGCCAGATCAACAAGTGGCACCGAGAGGGTCGGTTCGTGGGGTTCGTGGGGTTCGTGGTTCATCCTCAAGCCTCCCCTTAGACGGCGTTTCCGCCTGACTAGCTTAGCCGATCGCAGATGGAAACGAAACGGGAACGTTCGCCCCTGGCGATGAGCCTCACATGGTCTTCCAGTTGTTGGTCTTGCCCTGGTTGCGCATCGCTTCCCAGTCCCACTCGGGGCGGCGGGCGGGAGGGGGAGGCTCGGGCGCCGGCAGGGGGCGGGAGAGGCAGGCGTAGCGGGTCTCGTCGGCGATGTGATCCTCTGAGGTTGTGTCGAGATCCTCGGGGCGGCCCGGGTCGTGCTGGAGCACCGGGACGGTGCGGATGAAGTCGCGGCAGGTGTCGAAGACATAGAGCATCGGACCCTCCTCGCCGCCGGCGATCCGGGCGCGCATCTGGTCCCAGCCGGAAAGGGCGCCGGCCTTGCCGACCCGGGTGTTGTCGGCGGGCCGCCAGTTGAGACCCATCCGCCGCATCCGCTCGCCGTGCGAGGGCCCGCCGTCCTGGCGGAAGATCGAGGGGTCGGCGACGCCCCAGGTGATCTTCTCGCCCGCCTCGCGCGAGGCGATGCCGGCGGCGATCTCCTCGGCGGTGAGGCGCAGGCCCTCGCCCATCCGCTCGCCCCTGCCATACCATTCGCGGTAGCGGATCATCGCGCCCCTGGGGATGGTCCCGTTCTCGGCCGGCCAGGGGTCGGAGGCGATCGCCCACCAGCCCACCGAGAAGGGGGCGGCGAAGCCCCAGTCGAAGCTGCGGAAGCGGGTCCAGAAGCGCGGAACGGTGAACGGCCTGACGATGTTGCGGCTCGACCAGCGGTCGAAGAAGGCGCCCTGGACGACGTTCCAGTCGCCCTCCAGCCAGGCGCGGACGAGCTCCTTCGAACCGCACAGTTGCAGGCGGGCGACGTAACCTGGGTCGTTGGCCAGCAGCCGCGGGTTGTCCTGCAGCCGCGCCGGGATGAACAGGCGGGCGAGCTGGAGGCGCGCGCCGTCGAAGGGATCGACGAAGGTCTCGGTGACGACGGTGTTCGGCCCCGGGTCGATGTAGCGGGCCTTGACCCAGTTGTGCCCGGCGCCGCCGGGATTGCAGGTGGCGCGCAGGCCGCAGGGGACGCCGGCGGCGCTGCGCAGGGTGGCCTTGAGCTTGTCGAGCGGGCGCGGATCGGGGAACTGGGTCAGCTCCTCGATATAGACGCGGGTGTAGGCGTGGCCCTGGTAGCCGTCGGCGTCCGCGTCGCGGTCGAGATAGCGGAAATAGAGGATGGCGCCCGACGGCCAGGAGAAGCACGAGCGGGAAAGGTTCCAGGTCGCGTCCTCGAGGCCGTAGATCTGGCGCGCCCGCTCGATCGTCGGCTCGAGGGCGATGCGCGTGCGCCGCACGAGCAGTCCGCGCGCCCCGGCGCCGTAGCGCCGCGCATGGCGGGCGAACTCGCCGAGCGCCGCGTC
>DATCBS010000019.1:0-31466 GCA_036511715.1 Caulobacteraceae bacterium | reverse complement strand
GCCGCGTCGGTCTTGCCGCCGCCGCGCGCCCCGCCATAGACGACCTCGAAGACCTCGCTGGTCACGAAGGCCTTCTGCGGGCCTTTCTGCGGCGCCCAGGGCTTCATGGGCCGCCGTCCCCGACCTTGCCGCCCGGCGCCTCGGGGCCATAGAGACGCGTCCACTCCTCGTCGCTGACCTCCCGGTCGAGTTCGGCGAAATAGGCGGCCCGGTCCGCCGGCACGGCCGGCGCCTCGGTCGGAAGCCGCACCTTCAGCTTCGCCGCGTCGACGAAGCACGCGCGGGCGATCGACAGGCCGCGCGGATCATCGCGGGCGAGGGCCTGCTTGGCGATCTCGAGCAGCTGGTCGATGAGCCAGCGGGTGTCGCGAGAGCCGCCGCCGGCCAGGGAGGCCTTCAGCGCCTCGACGCGGGCGGCGAGGACCGGGCGGCGAAGGAGCGTGCGCCCATAGCCGGGGGTGAGGAAACCGGCGGTCGTGGCCGCCTCGTCGGCGGTCGCGCCGCCGGCGTGGGCCTGGACGAAGGCCTCCTGCCGGGAGCTCGCGAGCGGCGTTGCGGGATCGAGGGCGATTTTCTTCGTCATCAGGCCCGCCAGGCCGCGGCGCAATCGCGATATACGCTAGTGGAATCCGATGGATAGGGATGATGGCCGGCGCCGGGCCGGGCGCCGGATTCGTCCCGATTCGTTGGTTTTGCTTCCGTTTTCGTCACCGATCCATGGCCGATCGGTGCGGTTTTTTTGCCAATTCTCCCCAGGAATTCGGCGATTTTTGTCGCGGGCCGGCGGGCGGCGGCAGGCGCGCGCCATCGGCGGACCGCGAACCTGGACTCCTGCATGATGGCGACCTCCTCGACATTGCAGAATGTAATCCACCGAGCTGGACTTGTCAATATGCAATGTCTGGGCTCGCGACCGGCGGCGACTTGACTTCCGCCGCGAGGGACGGGCGGATTGCGGCGCGGGGAGGACCGGGCATGAAGGCAGCGCACAAGATCGCCGTTTTCGCTGTGGCGGCCTGGCTCGGGCTTGCGGGCTGCGCGGTCCAGAACCAGTTCTCGGGCTCGGTCGCCGGATACAACACCGAGACCGAGCGCGCCCAGGACATCGCCGTCCTGCTCAACGCGCTGCGGGCGAGCAAGCGGCGCCCCCTCACCTTCTTCGACATCACGTCCGTCTCCGGGGCGAGCCCGGCGTCCGGCTCGATCGGCCTTTCCCTTCCCCTTTCGCAGAACGGAACGACCTCGCGGGTCGCGACGACGGTCACGCCCATGGTCGCGCTTTCCGGGGGCCCGACGGTGACCGCGGCCCCGGTGGTGACGCAGGAATTCTACAAGGGCATCCTCGCGCCGCTGCCCAAGTCGACCATCGATCTGTTCGTCCAGCGCGGGATCAGCCGCGATCTGCTCTACAATCTGCTGTTCGACAGGATCACCATCTCGAGCGACGCCTCCACCGGCGGGGCCGGCGCCTTCCACGCCGTGGTGGTGAACAGCCCCGGCGACGATCTGGGCTCGGCCCGCTTCCAGCGTCTCGTGGAGATCCTGGTCGACTTGGGTCTGACCACCCGGAAGACCAACGGCGAAGCGACCGTCTATGGTCCGATCTATCTGCCCTCGGACCTGTCGGGCTCCAACCTCGTGGCCAGGGCGACGGCGGCCGGCCTTGAGGTCGACGCCGTCAACTGGTGTGATCTGGACCTGAACGACCGGCTGGAGCTGGCCGGTCGGCTGCATGGCGGCAGGCGCATCGCCGCCACCGTCGGCGAGATGGCGAATCTCTGCGCGACCATCGGGGCCTTGCACGAGAAGCTCGCGCAAACGCCGCCTGACAACAAGCGGCGCATCGCCTGGCTGAAAGCCGGTGAGAAGTCGCTCTGGATCCGCGCCGCGGCCGAGCGGGGCATCCCGGCGAACGTCTACCGGCTGGAAAAGACCGACCCCACGCCGGGCGCGGAATTCTGTTTCGAGCCGTTACTGGCGACAGATCCCGGCGCGCCGCCCTCGGCGACCAGCGCCTGCGAGGCCAAGAGCGGGCCGGCCACCGCGCATGGCCGCCCGGCCGAGGGGCTGATGGCGCTGCGCGCGCCGTTCATCGACCTGCGCGGCGAGCAGGGCCTCTGCGCGGCGCTGTTCGCCGCCCCCCAGGACAGCGGGCGGCGGAAGGCGTGCGAGAGTGCGGACCCCGACCAAATCGCCATCGCCATCACCCCGCGATCGACCTATTCGGTGATGTACTACCTGGGGGCGGTGGTGCGGCGGTGGCTCTATCCCGATCCCAAAGCCGGGAACGATCCTGGCGGCAAGCTGATCCGGCTGCGCATCGTCCAGCCGCAGGGCCGCGAGGCCGGCGCCGGCTGCACGCCCTATTCGGCCCGGGCGGAGCACTGCACGCCCCTGTTCTGGGTGGACCAGGGCGCCGAGCGGGGTTTCCTGAGCGTCAGATACGACGGCGCGACCTATGTGATCCCGGCGACCGCCGCGGCGGGCGAGCTCTCCGAGCGCTCGGACATGACCTACGAGGTCATGGACATCGTCACCGAGATCGTCGACCTGAACCGATCCTCCAAGGACCTCCCGGCGAGCAGCGTGTTCACGCTGCAGGGTCTGCCCTGAGGGCCGACTGGCCGCCCGTCTCTTCCCGGCCGCGGCAAAGGAGAGCCGCGCGCGCTCCGGCGGACGCCATTTCCGGCGATACGCAGCCATTGCCCTTGATTTTGCCCCACATCGGGACAAATATGTGGACCATGGCGCAGCCCCACCCCAAGACCGCGGCGGCGGGCGCGCGCAAGGCTCGCACGGCCCCATCCGCCCTTCACGCCCCTGACCTGGCCGGGACGACCTACGTGGCGCGCTTCATGGACAAGGCCGGACTCGTCGAGGTGGAGAAGGTCGCCCAGGCCTTCCGCATGTCGCGGGGTCAGATCGCCCAGACGGCGGGCCTTGGCCTCGCCACCCTCTCCAAGGCCGCCCGGCGCGCAGCTCCCCGCGCCCAGGCCCGCGTCACCGAGTTGCTCGAGATCATCGCCCGAGTGCGCGACTGGGCCGGCGGGGAGGCCCAGGCCATGGCCTGGTACCGCGCCCAGCCCATCCCGGCCCTGGACGGACGCACCGCCGAGGCCCTGGTCAAGTCCGGGCGCGCCGGGGCGGTGCGCGAATACCTCGACCATTTGGCCCTTGGCGGATTTGCGTGAGATTCGCGGGACGCGCCTGGCGCGCCCATGATCCGAAATGGTCGTTCAGCCCCCTGGCGGGCGCCGGCGCCGCCCAGACCGGCGGCCGCTTCAACCGCAAGGGCCAGGCCGCCCTTTATCTCGCCCTGGACCTTGCCACCGCGGTCGCCGAAGCCGCCCAGGGCTTTGGACAGCGCATCCCGCCCCTCACCCTTTGCGAGTACGACGTCGATTGCGAGGAGATCGCCGGCCTGAGCGACGAGGCGACCCGGGCCCCTCTCGGCGTCACGGCCGGCGACATCGCCTGCGCCTGGCTCACATTCCAGCTCGCCGGCAAACGGGCGCCATCGCAGCTTGTCGCCCAACGCCTGAAGGCGGAAGGGTATGCCGGCCTCCTCGCGCCCAGCTTCGCCCCGGGCGCGAGCGGGACGAACCTCGTCCTTTGGGCATGGGGACCCGCGGCGCCGCACAAGGTCGAGGTCTACGACCCCGATGGCCGACTGCCGCGCGATCGGAGGTCGTGGACGGCCGAGGGGGCGAGCTGAACGCGGGCCACGAGCTTCTATCGCCATGGGGCTTCTAGAGAGACAAGACGGAGGGAAGGTGACATGGGCCTTGTCCCGTCTTCCGGGCCGTCCTCGTCACGCTCCAGCCTGCTATCTTTGCGAGGGCCGGCGGGCGCGCTACATTGTAGTGCACCGTAGGAAAGAGGCTCTCCATGACCAAGGCCACCCCTGTGAGCGTGCGGCTGGAACCCGATCTGAACGACCGCGTCGGCGCCATCGCGGCCCTCATGGATCGGCCGAAATCCTGGGCGATCGCCCAGGCGGTCCGGGACTTTGTCGAAATTCAGGAGTGGCAGCTCGCCGCCATCGACGAGGGCCTGCGGGCCGCCGACGAAGGCCGCTTGGCTTCCCATGACGAGGTGGCGGCGTGGGTGCGGTCGTGGGACCGGGCCGACGAGAAGCCCATGCCCAAGTGCAGCTGAGCTGGACTGAACCGGCGCTGCACGACCTGGCGGCCGCTCGCGCCTGGATCGCGGCCGACCGGCCCGGCGCCGCGCAGGGCCAGTGGGACCTGGTCATGGCCGCGGTCGGGAGACTCCAGCTCTTTCCGGAGATGGGCCGCGCTGGCCGCCGGTCCGGGACGCGCGAGTTGGTGGTCGCGGGAACTCCGTTCATCGTGCCCTATCGCGTGGGTCCGCAATCCATCGTGATCCTGCGGGTGCTGCACGGCCGCAGGCGTTGGCCCGCATAAAGCCCGGCCGTCGAGCGTGGAATTCCCGACCCCCTTCGCCCGGCCCCGGTCAGGCGGTGAGAAAGTGACAGGTGCTCCTTTCCCCTTTCTTCAGGGTGTTGACGGGGCTTCAAACAGAAGGGAGTCTCGGTCAGTTGTGAGGCCAAGAGCCTCCGATTGAGCAAACGGGTTCGAATGAAGTCCTCCTATTTCGTCAGGGCGATCTGGGACCCCGAAGCGTCGGTATGGGTCTCCGAAACCGACGTTCCCGGGCTCGTGATCGAAGCCGACACGCTCGCGGAATTCGAGAGCCTGATGCTGGAGCTGGCCCCGAAGATGCTGGCCCTGAACGAGGATGGTGGCCAAGCCAGCGTCGCCCTGGAGTTCTCCGCCGCCGCCCGGCGCGAAGTCGCGATCGCCTAGGGCTCTGGGAGAAGCTATAGCGGATTCCCGGAAAGCACGCGACGTGTTTGAGGTCAGCGGGTTGTGTAAAACTGAGACCTCACGGACATCCGCCGCAAAAACTCTTGCACCTTCGGAGCATTGTAGCTTTTCAGCGAGCTGTGTTTCATGAAGAACTCATAGCCGGACGGAACGTGGTTCGACATCCAATTCAGATATTCAGTGTTGGGGATAACATAGAGCACGCGCAGGTTTCTGACAGGGATCCTTATAGAGTTGTATGTGAGTAAATTTAATGGTATATTCGCAACTTCATGTCTCCGCATCTGCGCTCCACCCTGAACTATAATCTGCTCTATGAACCAGTTCCGATTAGCAAGCAAAATCAGGCTATGCGTTGTCGGCATGTATCGCGACCTCTTGTCATTGAGGTTTTGGATGGAGCCGCACACTTCTATTGCGGTTATGTCGCCGAACTCGAGTCCGCGGAAAAATACATACAAGCCGTCCGGTTGAATCTTAAATAGGTTCGCGCCAGGAGAAGTGAGTCTTGGACCTGTAGTGGTCCCAGAATTTGGTTGACCACGTATCCATTTCTCTCCCGAACTGGGCGACCACAAATTGCCCGGGCATTGGGGCCAGTTGAGTAATGCGGCTTTCGCCTCGGCGTCGGTCAAATTCTGGGGCTGTCTTGCCAAAGCCTACACCCTCTCCACCAGCGCCGCCCTCCCCGGATCGTATTCGTACCGCGTGATCGAACCGTCCCGGATGCGGACGACGATCTCCTCGATCGCCGGCAACGGGACTACGAACCATTCGCGCGGTCGCACGGGCTGGCCGAAGCGATCCTGGAGCGTCAGATCCAGCCGCGCCGGGTCCAGCAGCTTGTGGAGCAGCGCCTCCAGTTTCACGCGATTGATGTTGAAGAGCTTGTAGGTCGCGGCCACTTCGACATCGGCCAGCAGGTAGGTGGCTTGGTGTGAGGCGCCGGCGATGCGCGTCTCGACGGCGCCCCCGGTCACGCCGATCTTGTGGACCAGCTCGCGGTGGGCGGCGACGTAGGGATCCTCCGATAGGCTGCGCAGCACATAGATCGTCCCGCTCTCGACGTCGTCCTCCTCGGCCGCGTCGCCGAACAGGGGGCCGGCTGATGGATCGGTCACCCGCCGGCCGGCCTCGTCCTTGTAGAGGGCGCGCTGCAGCGACCGGCGCAGGAGGTTGCTCTCCGTCCCGTTGGCGAAGATCACCCGCAGCCGGGCGTCGCGCTCGCCGTTGGGCGCCCGAAACTCCTCCCTGACCTCGGCCACGTAGGCGCTCTGGCCGCCGAGAATGAAGAACTCGCCCTTCAGGATCTCGGCGTTCTCGCCGAACCGGCGCGTCTGGCGCACACCGTCGGCGATTTCCTTCTGCACAGCCGCGAACAAGGGTTTGAACTCTTTGAAGTCGGGGCACGGCGTGCGATTTGCGATCTCCTCGGCGGCGTGGATCTCCTCGCGCGAGCGCACATGCCGAAGCTCGGTGATCGATCCCTCGGCTGGCGCCGCCACCCCCAGTTCGGCGAGCAGGGCCTCGTCCTCCGCCACATCACCGCCCGCGGCCGCCGGCGGCTCGGGGAAATCGCTGGCGAGGAGGCCATGCTGGTCGAGCGGCTCGATCAACGAGCGGCAATCATGCAGGGCGCGCAGCCGGTCGAGCCGAACGGCGTAGAGCCGCTCGAAGACGTCTCGCCCTTCGCCGTGCAGCGGCGCGCGCCCATGGCTCTCGTAGAACTTCACAATGTCCTCGAAGCCGGCGATTACCCGCTCCTCGCGGGCCGTGCGGCGCCGCTCCGGCCTGGCCTCGATCGTGGCCTCCAGCTCGGCCAGCATCTCCTCGTCGGTGAGGTCAGCCACCGGCGGCCCTCTTCTGCGCGATGATGCGGGCGAGCGCCGCCACGCCCTCGGCCATGCGCTTTTCCCAGGCGTCCTGCGAATTGATGTCCGGCGGCCGTCCCCGCTCCCGCCTGAACTGGATCGCCCGTCTGGTCAGGTCTCTCGCCTCCTCCTCGGAGATGGTCACCTTCTTGGCGGCGATCGCGGCCGCCACCTGGCGCAGCGCGCCCTCGTCCATCGACCTGGCGAAGATCGCATAGGCTGACTGGAAGGGATTGATGCGGTCGATGAGGTCGATATCCAGCTCGCGCACGTCGGTGACGTAGCGCCTCACGCCTTCGATGAGGGCGGTGTTGGCGGTGGCCTTGCCCTCCGCCAGCTCGTTCTCGCCCTGAACGCGAGCCTGCTGGGCGATGGCGATGGTCGCGATGGCGTGCTGGCGCACCGCTTCCTGGTCCTCCTCGGTAAGCTCAGGGTATTTGTCCCGCACGATCTTGCCCATCTGGAGCTGGGTCAGTTCCTCGGGGATGGTCTCCTCCGGTTGGAAGAGCGCCCGCTCCAGGGTCGGCTTGTCCTGGATCAGGGTGGCGATCAGGTCGTTGATGTCCTCGGCGCAGATGCGTTTGGCCGCCTCGCTCCTGGGCGTCGCCAGGCCCTTGATCTCCAGATGCACCTGGCCGGTCGCGGTGTTGACCCCGACGTTGGTCTTGCCTCCCTGGTAGCCCTCCGGTCCGTAGTCGAACCCCTCCTTCGGCCCGGTGTCCTTGGGGGTGAACTCGAACCGAGGCGCCAGCACCTGTTCCATCAAGAGGCTCGCGGCGATCGCCTTCAAGGTGTCGTTGACCGCTTCGGTGACGGCCTCCTCGCTCGCGTCCACCTCGGCGATGAGGTTGGTGAACCGGGCGACCTCCTTGCCCGGCGCATCGCGCGTCGCTCGGCCGATGATTTGGATGATCTCGGTCAGGCTTGCCCGGTAGCCGACAGTCAGGGTGTGCTCGCACCAGATCCAGTCGAAGCCCTCCTTGGCCATGCCGAGGGCCAGGATGATGTCGACATGATCGCGATCGGCGTTTGTGGTCGGGCTCTTGAGGGCGGAGATCACCCTGTCGCGGCGGCTCGCGTCGTCGTCGATCAGATCGGCGACCCGCAGCACCCGCCCGTCCGGCCTTTCGATCAGCTGGAACCCCGTTTCCGGGTCCGTGCCCTTCCAGTCGCCGAGCGCCTCCATCAGGGCCTCGGCCTCCTTGATCTTGTCCTTCAGGCTCTCGCGCGACTGGACGCTCGGGATGTGGACGATGGTCTTGAGAGTCGGGTCGAGCACCTGCGCGATCGCGTCGATGTAGCGGCCCGAATAGAAGCAGTAGGCGATCTCGAGCGCTTTAAGGTGATCGTAGCCGTTCAGCTGCTCGTAGTAGGTGTAGGTGACGGTCTCAAAGCGCGCCTCGTCCTCCGGCGCGAGCACCGCCACCGCGTCTCCCCGGAAGTAGGAGCCGGTCATGGCGACGATGTGCGACTTGCCGCGGGCGATCAGGGCCGTGACCTGGGCGCCAAGCCGATTGTCAGGATGGGCGCTGACGTGGTGGAACTCGTCGACGGCGATGAGGCAATCGTCGAAGGCCTCGGCCCCGAGCGCGTCGAAAGCGAAGCGGAAGGTGGCGTGGGTGCAGACGAGCACCTTTTCCTCACTCGCCAGGAACTCGGCCACCGCCCTCACCTTGCCTTGCGCGAAGCCGCCATTGTCCGCGCCCGGCGCGTTGCACAGGTTCCACTGGGGCTTCACCTGCCAGTCGGCGAAGAAGCCCCGCTCGCTCAGTGGTGCATCGGCGAAGCTGCCGCCAATCGAGCGCTCCGGAACGATGATGATCGCCTTGCGCAGGCCCTGGTTCGCCAGCTTGTCCAGGGCGATGAACATGAGCGCCCGGGACTTGCCCGACGCCGGCGGCGATTTGATCAGCAGGTACGGCTCCCCGCGCCGGGCGTAGGCGCGCTCCTGCATCGGCCGCATACCGAGCTCGTTCAGCTTGTTGGCCGCGCCCGTGCGGGCGGTGTGGAAGGAGACGGAGGGGATGGAGGGCTGGATCGTCATTCCGACGTCGAGGCTTGCCCGCGCCGCCGGCGAGCATCCATCATCGCCCGGGACTCCTCCATCGCCGCCCTTGTCTCCCCATTAGGGACCTTGAGCTCCAGCGGGAAGGCCTGCTCGGCCACGATACGCTTGAACAGCATACGGACCGCGTCCGAGGCCGAGAGCCCCATGGCCTCCAGCGCGGCGGTGGCTTCGGACTTGAGCGTCTTGTCGATGCGGACGTGGAGCATGGAGGTGGCGCCCATGGCACAGTCTCCTAGTATCTCAAAAGAGATACATGCTCTTCCTCAGGGCGGGCGTCAAGATACCTCTCCAGTGGTGGTGACGGGTCTTCAAATGGGGCTTGATCGGAACCGCTTAGGTCGTAAGCGCATGCGGGCGAGACCAGGAGAGCCGCCTCCCCCACGCACCGTTGCAGTTCCGCGCTTGAGCGACCGAGGTCGCCGCTACATCAGCCACATGGTGGGCCGCGCGTCTATTTCGGCCCTCCGTGTGAGGCAGGCAGTCGCCGCGCTACTCCGCCGCGAAACGCCTTGCACGCAAGGGAAATGGCTAACCGCGGACAAGCCACTCATCGATTGCGACCAGCGTCGCCTTGACCGCTTCAGCCTGAGCACCGGGCACTTGTCCGGGAGGGTCCTCTGAGCGGTGTTTGGCTCGATCCTGGGGCGAAGTTTCTCAAGATCCTGTAAGTCGTTCCACATTCACACGTCCCATTCTCACACCACTGCCGGTCGGCCCGGCGAGCGGCTTATAACATACGGATTATTCGACGTTTCGTATGCATCGCCAGCCGAGCCGAGGACGCGGCGGACAATCGCCTCGGATGGATAACCGCACACGACCGACAAGATCGGGGGATCAAAAAGTGAACACGCCGCCATTGACGGGTTTTCTCGATGTGGGGTAATCCACGCGAACGGGAGCACGACTCACATGGCAGACAAGAATCTCTACCCTCAAATTCCGAGCACCGTATGGTGGGGGGTCCGGGCAATCCTCCAGCGATCACCAAGCGCGACGATTGACGAGCGAACCCTCAGCGTGACGCTCGACGTGCAAGATGCGGCGTCAAGGCAGTATATCGCTGAACTGAAGCGCGCCGGTATACTCACAGAGGAGAATAAAGCGACGCCGGCGGCGCAGCGCTGGAGGCTAGACGAAACGTATTCGGAAGCGGTGGCCGAGATCATGGCGGCCACTTATCCCGAACAACTTTTGCAGATAGCGCCGCCCGACGAACCGGACCGGCAGAAAATAGCAAGCTGGTTTATGAAGGAGGGCTTGGGGCAGGGAGCGGCAGGTAACAAGGCTGCGACCTACCTCCTGATCGCCAGCAAGGAGCCCAACCAAGCACCGAGTAGAGGTGGCGCAGGTCGTGGTCGCGCATCCGAAAACAATAGACGAACGCCCACGCCGAAACGCGCAGGCGCGGCTAGCAACGAAACGCGTTCGTCAACGGACGCTGCCAAGCTTCCGAAGGGCATCGGACATCCACCCGCTAGCGGCTCCGCTCGCAGGGTCGAACCGATCCCGCTCAACGTGAATGTACAGATTCACATCAGCGCTGATGCCGGAGCGGAGCAGATTGAGACAATCTTCGCTGCGATGAGGCGCTACCTCTATGACAACCCCGCTCATTAGTCGGCTGAAGCAGTTCCAAGAGTTCTTGCTTGAGGCAGGACTGGCGCGCTCGGTTCTGGCGCTGCCGGCGCCGAGAATGCTGGCAATCGCAGCCCCTTCGTCCGACAGCTCGGGGCCTGCAAACGTGTTCGGTCGGATCGTCACCGAGCCGGAAATCGTCGCGGTCTCCCGCGACCTGTTTGTTTCGGGCCACTATTCACTGTCCGTGCAGCAGGCCTACAAGGCGGTTGAGAAGTACATCGAGGACAGGGTCGGGCCGCACCCAGTAAATGGTACTAGCCTGATGGAAGTCGTATTCTCGCCGACCCACCCCAGGCTCCATTGGTCGGATCGGAAGACGTCGTCAGAGAAGGACGAGCAGAAAGGCTATCAGAGACTTTATTCAGGTGCGATGCTGGGCATACGCAACCCTGTCGTTCACGAATTTGACTGGATAGACGATCAGGATGTTGCCTTAGAGCTACTGGTGTTCGCCAAACACCTTCTGCGAAAAGCGAAGATCGCCAAGATGGTTTGATGACGGGAGCCCCGCTTGGCCGCATATGGCATCATTCATTATGAACACGGCCGAGTTGCGTGGTCGAAGACGGTCCCATGTACGAGGGCGGCCGAGGCGGCGCGTTGATCGGCGTCGAACAAGCGGTTAGGTATTCGATTCGAAGAGCGTCTCGTCGGTTCACTCGGCCTCGTTGGCGCTGGCACGGGCACGGCCCACATTGGGCGCGTGATAGCCGCACCCCCCCTTAGGGGTCGTGTGCCAGCGCATGAGGCGCCATCGGAGCAGTTCGATGTGCGGCGTCATTTGCGCGTTCGGGACCGCCTCCTACTTAACCCGGCGATTCTCTCAGCCGGTGGTCTCGAACTCCATGCGGCGCGCCTCGGTCACCCGCCGGGACGCGTCAAGGATTTCCAGCGAGACGAGGTTTCCTTCCTCGTCGTAGTCGAGGATGACGCCCGGCTTGTCCTCGTCGCTCTCGGAGATCTTTGCATCGGCTCTCAGCACGATGCTGAGGGTGTCGGTCGTCGAGTCGTAGGTGGCCTTCACGAGGGCGTCCTCCAATACTTGCCGATCCGGCTCGTGCGATACGCGGTGACAACTTCCGCCGGCCGGCGGTCTACGTCGACGATGATGCGGACCAGATAAATCTTACCGGCAATTTCGGTCCGCGACTGCAAGAGTTCTCGGCCCGGTCGCAAGAGGTGGCGTTGCTCGGGATCGGCCAGCACGCCGCGCACGAGGCTCTCGGGAATATCGCGCCGCCGCATCTGGATCCTGGCGTGGGCGCCGATTTCATATTCGAGCACCGGCTGTGACCTTCTCGATCAACTGTGGTCCGGGCGGCGCGGCGCCGAGAGGCGGGCATCCGCGGCCTGCCTGGGATAGAGCGCCGACAGGGCCGCGCGCAGGGTCGTCATGCGTGCGCGGGCCGCAGCTTACGGCGCGTTGTCCGCTCGTCGGCGCCCTTGTCGGCGGTCATCTTCGTATACAGTGCGAACAGCGTCTCCAGCCGCTCGGTGTCGTTGCGGAACCGGCGGCCGATGTAGATGCGCTCCAGGGTCTCGTCGTTGCGCTCGTGGGCGGCCCGCAGGTCATCCGGCATCGCATCGGGATCGTAGAGATCGGCGATCGTCGCCGGGAAATGCGCTTGGCGCGCCAGCAGGATGTCCTCGGCGCAGCGGGTGAGGTCGGCCTTGTTCTTCTTGGTGAGGGTCGGGACCGGAAAGGTGTTCCAGCCGAGGGTGTTGGAATAGGAGAATCGCATTTCCAGCCGCACGCAGACGGTGCCGACCCACACCCAGTGCAGGCGCGAGGCGATCAGCGCCATGTTCCAAAGCGGTGCATCGTAGAGCGCGAAGTTCCGGTCGCCTATAATTGTATCGTGTCCCTCTAGGTCAATTGGAAGAAATTCGCGTTGTTCTGAGCTGACCCTAGCAACCACCAACGAATAAGCACTCGCCGTCGATTGAATCTGCCTGAATCTATGCGGGAATTCGGCGGCTGGCCGAGTCTCTGCGGCCTTACTCTCCGCGCGCACTTTGGCAACGGCCGCAACCCTTTGTCTTATCTCTGGGATTCTCTCCGCCTCTTCGCGCTGTTCATCTTCTATCCAAAGGCAATAGCGCTGCTCTCCACGTATAAGTTCTTGGGCACCGAGAAAACGCCTAACGAACCGCTGGGCGGCGGCGCATCCTGCGAGAAGCTCCTCTCTTTGCTGTGTGGTCAGGAAGAAGTTGCCGCCGTCCGTGGGTTTATTTCCCCACTCCATAATCCCCCTCCCGTCTGCGGGTCTGGTCAGCGGGGTCACGATTAAGTTTACACCAGGAGTAAGGTACGCATTTATCTGTTCCACCTGCCGATCAGTTATATCGCCACGATTGTCTGTTGAATAAAGTCGCCTTGAAGCGTGGGCCCTTGCTGAGAGTCCGACAATTACGACCGTAACGCCTGCGTTGTGGCTGGCTAGGTTCGCCCACTTGAAGGAGGTGTGAGCGAAGGCGATCTCGTGCCCCGTCCCGAAGAGCAACGGCCATAAGATCGGCACCTGTTCGCCCTGACAAATTGAGTTGGTCGACACAAATGCGGCCGCCGCGTTGGTTCGAGTGCCGTAGTCGGCGGCCTTCATGAACCACCCGGCCACGTAGTCGAGCGACTTCCAGGTCTTGGACCGACCCTCGAAGATCCTCCTAAGATCCTCTTTCTGGTCGGCGGTCTGCCACGTGAAGCCCAAATAAGGTGGATTTCCGCAGATGTAGGTCTCCCCGCCCTCATTCTCGAAATCGATCTCGGCCTGGACGAGCGGTGTCCGGAACAGATCGTCCTCGTGGAACCTGACCGCAGTCTCGGTCGGCGGGCAGATGCTGAGCCAATCAAGGCGCAGGGCGTTGCCGCAGGTGATCCAGTTCTCCGCGTCCAGCGGCAGGAACTCGGCCAGCGCCTCCTGCTCGCCGCGCCAGAGCACATCGCACTGGAACTCGGCGATGATCAGGGCCAGGCGGGCGATCTCGGCCGGGAAGTCGCGCAGCTCGATGCCGCGGAAGTTGGTCAGGCGGATGTCGCTCTTACGATGCGTCTCGCGCCGGCGGCGGTTGATCTGCGCCTCGATGGCCCGCATCTCCTTGTAGGCGATCACCAGGAAGTTGCCCGAGCCACAGGCGGGGTCGAACACCCGGATCCGCGCCAGCCGCTTGCGAAGGTTGAGCAGGGCCCGCGCGTTGTCGCCCGCCGCCTCCAGCTGCTGGCGCAGCTCGTCGAGGAAGAGGGGGTTCAGCACCTTCAGGATGTTGGGGACGCTGGTGTAGTGCATGCCGAGCGCCCCGCGCTCCTCGTCCTCGGCCACCGCCTGGATCATCGAGCCGAAGATGTCCGGGTTGATCCTGGTCCAGTCGAGCGCGCCGATGTGGGCGAGGTAGGCGCGGGCGATCCGGCTGAAGCGCGGCGTCTCGGCGCTGCCCGAGAAGAGGCCGCCGTTGACATAGGGGAAGGCGTCGGCCCAGCGGTGGGCGCCCGCGCGGTCGGTCGTCCTGGTGTTCATGGCCTGGAACAGGGCCTCGATCACCTGGTGGGTGTTGGAGCCGTCCCGCTCGCTCATCTGCTCGACGGTGCGGGTGAAGAGCCCCCGCTCGCGGAAGATGTCGGTGTCCTCGGCGAAGAAGCAGAAGATCAGCCGCGCCATGAAGTGGTTCATGTCGTGGCGGCGCTCGCCCCATTCCGGGTTGCGCCTCAGCAGTTCGACGTAGAGCTTGTTGAGGCGCCCGGTCGCCCGGATGTCGAACGCGTTCTCGGCGATCTGTTTGACCGTCGCGATCCCCGCGAGCGGCAGGAAGAAGCCGAAGTGGTCGGGAAAGTCCGCGTAGGCGCACGCCAGGGTTGTCCCCTCGTCCAGGTCCTCGGCCTGGAGCTCGTCTCCATCGGTCGCGAGGATGAACCTGGCCTTCGCCTGGACGGTTTTCGGGCTGGCCCGCAAGGCGGCGAGCTTCTCCCCGGCCTCGCCCGGCGCGCAGGCGGCGAGGTGGATGTTGCTGCGCTGCAGGATGGCGCCCGGCACGTCCGACGAGTTCGAGGCGCCGCTGCGCAGGCGCCTGAGCGTCGTCTCCTTGTTCCCGAAGGCTTCCAGGAACTGGAAAGGGAACTCAGAGCGGTCGAATGGCGCCGCCGCGAGCTGCGAAACCGCCTCCTCGATCTCGACGGCGTTCATGGGCCCCTGATCTGACCGGCGACGCGACGGGAGTCGGAAGCCACGACGCGCTCAGCGAACAGGCACTCAGGCACGGGCGGGCCCCTCGTCTTGCGGCTCTGGAATGTCGGCCGCAGCAATCCACACCACCTCGCCGTCGCGCCACTCGCAGATGGGATTGCCGGCGCGCTTGTGTTGCAGGAGGGCGGCGGAGACGGCTCTGGCCAAGCTCCGCTCGATCCTCTCGACATCGCCCAACCTTTCGTAGGGCGTGGCGCCTGGTCCGGCCTTGTCGCTCATGCGACCGCATCCTTCATGGACTTCCAATAACCCGTGTCCATGACCTCGGTCACCCTCTCGCCGGCTCCGGCGGCGATCGGTCGAGGCGGCCCGCTGGTCGAATTGTCGAAGACCCGCCAGCTGTCGGCAACACTGCGATACGGCCCCATGAAGTTGCGCCGTCCGCTGACGAAGCGTCGGTGGACGATGTCATCGGGCACGAAGTGACCTCCCATGCGCACGCGCTCGGCGACGCGGCTCACGGCGACTTCCGGGCTCTCGAGGGCGCCCGCCGCCGCGCTCTTCTCCCGGAGGCGCCAGGTCGATCACGGCTTGGGCGCGGACCCGAACGGATCGAAGACATCGGCGCCCAGGGGCTCGAAGTGGCGGACATTGGCGGTCAGCACCGTCAGCCGGTGCGCCTTGGCGGTGGCGGCGATCGCCACATCGGCGAATCCAGGCGCATGCCCACGCGCGAGAGCCTCGTCGCTGAGTTCCCCGGCGATCTGGGCGGCGCGGAGATCGAAGGTCAGCACCCGCTCGCCGTAGGCGGTCACGATGCGATCGAACCACACGGTGAGCGATTGCGCGCGGCGATCGGCGCCGGAGCGACGCAGCCTGGCGACGCCGGCGCCGATCTCGGCGGCGGTCACGACCGACAGGAACAGCGAATCGGTCCGTTCCTCGAACCAGCCGATTATCTCCGCGGAAGGCGGCGGCTTGCCGGGGGCGAAGGCGCTGAGGATGCTGGTGTCCAGCAGCCAGCCGTTCAAAGCTCCGCCTCGCGCAGGGGCGAGGGATCGCGTTCGACGGGGAGTTCGACGGGCACGGCCATCAGGAGGGAGGCGAAGCTGGGACGATCTCGCCGGAAGATCCTGGCGGCGTCCTCCACGGGCATGACGACCGCCGCGGGTCGGCCATGCTTGGTGATGGTCGTGGCTTCGCCGCGCTGCGCGGCCTCGACGACGGCGGAGAGCGACGCTTTCGCCTCGCGGAGTTGCAGGGTTCGCATGACCACCTCTCGGTGACTACATGTGGTCACTTGACGCGCGGTGTCAACGAGGAGCGCGCGCCCAATGGCCCTCGTCGTTCGCCGCCCCTCCACCGCTTCGAGGTCCCTTCACGCGGCGGCAAGCACCTTCCGGGATTCCTGGAGGGCCCTCAGCTTTAGATCCTGGCCCGATCCGAACCAGACGCGCGCGAGCCGCGCTGTCCGGTCGGTCACCTCCACGTCGCGACCTAGCCGCCCAGGCGCCGGCCCTTCCGCCGTGTGGTCATCCAGGGCCGCGCCAGGTCTCCTGGGTCCCAGCTCTCCGGGCGGCCAAGCGGCCGCCCTGCGGCCGGGATGACGCCATGGTTGGTGGAATGTACGCGCGCCGCCGCGACGGCTGACAGGAGAGGGGTCCTTGGTGAAACGGAAGGGGAACATGCTATAGGGCCGGGATGGACGGCGCCGGCGCCCTGACGATCCTGCCACCGGCCTTTGCGGCCTGGTTCGCGGCGCGGGGATGGCGGCCTCGGGCGCACCAGCTGGCGATGGTCGAGATGGGGCTGGCGGGGGCCAACGCCCTGCTGATCGCGCCCACCGGCGGGGGCAAGACCCTGGCGGGGTTCCTGCCGAGCCTGATCGAGCTTTCGCGGGCCCCGCCGGCCAAGGCGCCGCGCGGGGTGCACACCCTCTATATCTCGCCACTCAAGGCGCTGGCGGTGGACGTGGAGCGCAACCTCTTGCGGCCCATCGGCGAGATGGGGCTGAAGGTCGTCGCCGAATCGCGCACCGGCGACACCGGCCTGGCGCGCAAGCAGCGCCAGAGGGTCAAGCCGCCGGACATATTGCTCACCACCCCGGAGCAGCTCGCCCTCTTCTGCGCCTGGGAAGGGGCGCGCCGCTATTTCGAGGACCTGAGATGCGTGATCCTCGACGAGGTGCACGCCATCTGGCCCTCGAAGCGCGGCGATCTGCTGGCGCTCGATCTGGCGCGGGTGCAGAGCTTCGCCCCGGGGTGCCGGCGGGTCGGGCTCTCGGCGACGGTGGAGGATCCGGACCTGATCCGCCGCTGGCTGGCGCCATCGCCCGGCGCGCGGGTCGAGCTGGTGCGCGGCGAGGGCGGCGCACCGCCGGTCGTCGATCTGCTGCTCTGCGATGGCAAGGTGCCCTGGGCCGGGCACACCGCCCGCCACGCCATGCCGGAGGTCTATGAGGCGATCCGCGCCGCACGCACGACCCTGGTGTTCGTCAACACCCGCTTCCAGGCCGAGTTCGCCTTCCAGGAGCTGTGGCGGCTGAACGAGGAGGCCCTGGCGATCGCCCTGCACCACGGCTCGCTGGCCGCCGAGCAACGCCGGCGGGTGGAGGCGGCGATGGCCAGGGGCGAGCTGCGCGCGGTGGTCTGCACCTCGACCCTCGATCTGGGGGTCGACTGGGGCGATGTCGACCTGGTGATCCAGCTCGCCTCGCCCAAGGGCGCCTCGCGGATGGTGCAGAGGATCGGGCGCGCGAACCACCGCCTGGAGGAGCCCAGTCAGGCGCTGTTCGTCCCGGCGAACCGCTTTGAAATGCTAGAATGCCAGGCCGCCCGCGAGGCGATCGCCGAGAACGCCCTGGACAGCGAGGAGGAGCGGGTCGGGGCCCTGGATGTCCTGGCCCAGCACATCATGGGCTGCGCCTGCTCAGAACCCTTCGATCTGGCCGGCCTCTACGACGAGGTGCGCGCCGCCGCGCCCTATCGGGATCTTTCGTGGGAGGACTACGGGAGCGTCGTCGATTTCGTGACCACCGGCGGCTACGCCCTGCGCTCCTACGACCGCTTCGCCAGGATCGTGAAGAACCGCGACGGGCTGTGGCGGGTGCGCAACGCCGAGATGGCCCTGCGCCATCGCCTCAATGTCGGGGCGATCGTCGCCCCGGCGATGCTGGCGGTGCGGATCGCATCGCGCTCCCGCGGCGGGCCCCCGGGGCGCAAGATCGGCGAGGTCGAGGAAGGCTACCTGGAGGTGCTGGAGGTCGGCGACACCTTCGTCTTCGCCGGCCGGGTGTGGCGGCTGATCGGGGTCACCGGGCTGGACGTGCTCGTCACCCCGGCGCCGGGGGAGGACGCCAAGATGCCCTCCTGGGGGGGATCGAAGTTCGCGCTTTCGACCTTCCTGGCCGCGCGGGTGCGCTCGATGATGAGCGACGCCCACCACTGGCGGGTGCTGCCCGACGACGTCCGCGAGTGGCTGGCGATCCAGCGCGACCTCTCGGCGATCCCCGGCGAAGAGGAGATGCTGCTGGAGACCTTCCCGCGCGGCCATCGCCACTTCCTGGTCTGCTATCCCTTCGAGGGACGCCTGGCGCACACCACCCTGGCGATGCTGCTCACCCGGCGCCTCGAGCGCCTGGGGATCGGCCCGCTCGGCTTCGTCTGCAACGACTACGCCCTTGGGGTGTGGGCGCTGAAATCCATGGAAGGGCTCGATTTCGCGGAGCTCTTCGCCCAGGACATGCTGGGCGACGATCTCGAATCATGGTTGGCGGAAAGCTCGATGATGAAGGCGGCGTTCAAGGGCTGCGCGCTCATTGCCGGGCTCATCGAGCGGCGGTTCATCGGCGAGCGCAAGACAGGGCGGCAGATCACCTTTTCCACCGACCTCATCTATGACGTGCTGCGCCGCCACCAGGGCGACCACCTGCTGCTCCGCTGCGCCAGGGCCGACGCCGCCAAGGGGATGGTCGACGTGGCGCGCCTGGCGGCGATGCTGCGGCGGATCGAGGGGCGGATCCGCCATGCGGCGCTCGATCGGCTCTCGCCGTTCTCGGTGTCGGTGATCCTGGAGATCGGCCGCCAGCGCTCGCCCGGCGGCGCCGGGGAGACCATCCTTGCCGAGGCGGCGGAGGATCTGATCGCCGAGGCGCTCGGATGATGGCGGCGAAGGACGACCGATACGCCGCCCTGCGCCGGCACCCGCTGGGCGGCGTCTCGCTTTTTCTGGGCGGCGCGGAGATCGTCTGCCGCCCGTCAGGCGCCCTTTGGCTGGAGGCGCACGGCGCCCTGGTCGTCGCCGATCTGCACCTGGAGAAGGGCTCCTCCTACGCCGCGCGCGGGCAGATGCTGCCGCCCTTCGACACCCGCGAGACGCTGCGCCGCCTGGAGGCGGAGGTCTGGGTCCTCGCGCCGCGGCTGGTGATCTTCCTGGGCGACAGCTTCCATGACGCGGCCGCGCGGGGCCGCCTGGCGGCCGACGACGAGGCGCGGCTCATCGCCCTGGCGCTGGGGCGGACCCTGGTGTGGCTCGCCGGCAACCACGATGCGCAGGCGCCGCGCGCCCTGCCCGGAGAGAGCGCGCGCTCGCTTCGCGTCAGCGGCCTCGATCTGGTCCACGAACCGGCGCCCGGGCCGGTCGCCGCCGAGGCCGCCGGCCATTTGCATCCCTGCGCGAAGGTTCGCGGCCGCGGCGCGAGCGTGCGCCGGCGCTGTTTCGTCACCGATGGCCGGCGGATCGTCCTTCCCGCCTTCGGCGCCTTCGCCGGCGGCCTCAATGTCCGCGACGCCGCCTTCGCCGCCCTCTTCCACCGCCCGCCGCTGGCCGCCGTGCTGGGCGAGGGCGCGGTCCATCCGGTGCGCTGGTCGCGCCTGGGCGCGGACTAGGCTAGCGCGCCGAGGGGGCCAGCCTGCCGAGAGTGTCGGCGTCCGGGGCGCCGGTGGCCGCAAGGCCCTGGTCGTGCTGATAGGCGTTCAGGGCGAGCCTGAGCGCGGGCGACTCGGCGCCGTCGGAGGGGCCCTGATAGTAGCCGAGCGCCGAAAGGGCCTTCTGGGCGGTGGCGACGGCGTTGGGAGCGGCGGCGGTCGCGGCGCCCGCCGGGGAATTCGCCTGGGAGGGCGTGAACGCGGCCGCGGAACGCTCCGCCGCGGCCCTCGCCGGCCCGTCCAGAGCGGCCTTGACCCGCGCCGCGCCGGCGCGCGATTCCGCATCGCCCGACCGCGCCGCGATCAGATACCATTTGTAGGCCTCGGCCGCATTCCTCGTCACCCCCAGGCCCTCTTCGTAGAGCCGACCGAGATTGTACTGGCTGTCGGGCACGCCCATCGCCGCCGCCTTGGCGAACAGTTCGGCGGCGACCGCGGTGTTCCTCACCCCTCCGGTTCCCTCGAAAAAGTCGAGGGCCAGATTGTGCATCGCCCGCGCATCGCCGCTGCGCGCAGCCTGCTGGGTCCACATCCGCGCCTGGATCGGATCCTTGTTCACCCCTTCGCCGCCGTTCTCGTAGAGCTTGGCGAGATAGAATTGCGCCGGAGCATAGCCGAGGTTCGCGATCCGCCGCAGATCGTCCAGGCCGTGGCCGTCGTGCGCGGCCAGGCGCGCCAGCGCGCCGGCGTAGGCCGCGGCGAGATCTTCCTGGGGCGCGCCGGCGCCTAGGGAAGCCGACGGCGGGAACAGCGCCACGGCCAGTTGCGGCAAGGCCGAGGGCGCTCCGGCGCCGGCCCTCGCCTGCAGCGACCGTGCGGCGTGCGTCGGCGGGCCCCTGGACATCAGCGCCGCGAGCTGGGTCGAGATGGCGCCGTGGGGCGCCCCTTCGATGAACCAGAAGCCGCCGAGCGCGATGCCGAACGCCGCCGCCAGGCCAAGGCCCATGGCGGGCGTCCCCAGGCTCGCGCGCCGCGACGCGGTATCGAAGCGGCGGCCGGAGAACAGCGACGGCGCCGCCGCCGCGTCGCCCTCGCCAAGGGTGGTCCGCGGGCCGCCGGCTGCTCGCAGCACCGCGGTTCGCGCCTTCTGCACCGCCTCGCGGGTGGTCAAGAGCGCGGCGACCGGCGGCCCCAGGATGGTGTCGTCGAGCTGGGCCCCGGGCGTTGCTTCAGGCGACGCCTCGACCGGGGGCGGCTCTTCCCGCGCCTCCGGCGGATCCTCGAAGAGGGCGGCCAGGCGGGTGCTTTCCAGGTCCGCGATGTCATCCTGCCCGTCCAGGGGCCCGGCGACCTGGGCCACGGGCGCAGGCTCGGGCCGCGCATCCTCGGCTAGGACCGGATCGGCGGCGGGGAAGCGATCGGCGAGATCGAGATCCTCCTGGCTGAAGACCGGCCGGGAGACCACGGCCTCGGCCGCCGGCGGCGGCGGTGAGAAGCCGATGAACGGGTCCTCGCCGAACAGCGGCGCCTGCTCGGCGTCGATGGGTAGACCGATCGCCCCTGGGATGTCCGCATCGCGCCGGCGCGGATGGGCGAGGTGTTCGATCACCTCGCGGGTCTCCTTGAGGACGCGGGCGGTCCGCGCTTCGCTGAGGCGAATCCGCTCTGCGAGATCCTCGCTCGTCCGCTCGTGCCGCTGGCCGAGGCGTTCGGTCACCCGGGCCATCTGGTCGCCGACTTCCTCGATGGCCTGGGCCGAGCGGCGGTCGGCGGTGGCGATGCGCTCGGCCAGACGTTCGCTGATCCGGCCGATCTCCTCGCCGAGCTTGTCGAGGGCCTGGGCCTGGACGGAGTCGGCGCGGGTAAGCCGCGCCTCGACCGTGTGGGTGACGCGCGAGACCTCGCCGCCCAGCTGCTCGATGGCTTCGGCGCCGCTGCGTTCGGCCAAGTCCACGCGAGCGACGAGCGATTGGCCAAGGTCGATCACCTGGCGGCCGATGCCTTCGATGGCGTCGTGCGATCGTTGTTCGCTGGAACGCAGGTGGTCGTTCATCGAGGCGAGGTCGCGCTCGACGGTGTCCAGCCGGCTCTCGGCGCCGCGTCCCAGGCGCGCCTCCAGCTCGGCCCGCGAGGCCTCGATCCGCTGGCCGAGATCCACGGCGAGGTCGTCGAGGCGGGGATCGGAGATCGTTTCGGGTGTTGAATTTTCCATCGCGCCGAGTCGGGTGTCCAGGAAGTGCAGGGATCCCTCGAGGTTGCGAAGCGTCGCGGACGTCCGGCTTTCCGCCTGTTCCAGCCGCGCAGCCAGACCAGCCAGCTTATCGGTGAAGTCCACAGGCGGCGCGGGCTCGGCGGTTTCGACCCGGCGCAGTTTGGCGGTGATCTCGTCTATGGCTTCGCGGGTCCGGCCTTCCCCCTCGTAGAGGTGGCCGGCCATCTTTCCCAGGGTGGCTTCCAGCGAGCGCAGCGCCTCGGCGGACCTCGGGCCGGCGCCCTCGGCCTCCACGCGCCGCAGGCGATCGGCGATCCGGGCCTGCTCCGCGCCGACCTCCTGCACGGCGCCTTCGAACCGCGCCGCCACCGCCACCTGCTCGCGGCCCGCCTCGACCAGCCGCGAAAGAACCGCCCGCACCGTCTCTTCTATGCCGGAGATCGCGCGCGCCGAGGCGACCTCGGCCGCCTCGACGCGGCCGAGGAGGCCGTCCAGCGCCGTGGCGACATCGCCGGCTGAATCAGCGGGATTGCCGCAAGCGCCGTCGGCGTCTTCCAGCCGCATCAGGCTGTCGATCCATTCGGAAAGACTGAGCCCGGATTGACGCGCCAGGGTCTGGGCGATCTCCCGCGACCTGGTGTCGACTTCCTGTGCGCTCCGGCGCGCCGCGGCGGTCATCCGATTCGCTTCTCCAGCCCGGCCACGAACCGTATCCGTCGATTCCTGGTGTGTAAACGGACGCCACACGCTAAATGTAGCGGTTCACCAAGACATCTGTGGAGGAACGCGACCTTCGAAGCGGCCAGTCTTTTCCTTTGCGGGCGACGCGGTTAACGAAAGGTTATCGATGCGCCTTTCGAGGTGGTGGGCGGCCCTCGACCATGAACCTCGAGATCACCGCCGCCCTCGCCACCCTGGCCCTGGCTCTGACCGTGGTCTTCGGCTGGCTGGGCGCAAGGCCGGCGCGGCCCTTGCGCCGGCCGCGCCTGGCGCCGTGGAGGGCGATGATGCTGGGCGCCTTCACCGGCCTGGTCGCCCTGCTGGTGCATATCGTCGCACTCGTCCGCGGAAACTGAACGCCCCGATGCGTCTGGCCGATCACGCAGCCACGGGCGCGGCGGCGGTCCAGGTCCGCGAATGCGCGCGCGGCGGCGAGGCCGTGAGCCTGATCAGCTGGCGAAAGGCGAGAATGCACAGCGGCGTCGAGACCACCAGAATGGCGATGTTGGCGAAGAACCAGTGATCGGCGCCGCCCTGGCTGATCAGCCGGCGGCCGGCGTCGTGGGGCCACACCTGGGTGAAGAAGATGAGGTCGCCGAAGGCGTGCGCCACCATGGCCGGCAGCAGGGAGCGGGTGCGCAGGGCGATCAATCCCAAGCCCAGGCCGACCAGCAGATAGATCAGGAGCTTGGGCGCGGAGAGTCCCTGGGTCAGGTGGGCGGCGGCGAACAGCACCGAGCTGATGGCCAGGGCGGCGATCGGCGAGAAGTCGCGGCGCAGCAGACTCATCGCGTAGCCGCGAAAGGCGATCTCCTCGGTGACCGGGGCGGCGATGATGCTGACCAGAAGGATGGCGCCGAGGGTCAGGGCGGGGATGCCGTGGATGTCGGGCAAGGCGTTGGGGGGTACACGGACGAGCGAAGCCATGACCGTCCACAGGGCCGCCAGACCAAGGACGCCGACGCCGCCGGCGGTCAGCGACCAGAACCAGGCCCGAGCCGGGATAGGGGCCGAGGGGACCAGGGCGCGGCGGGCGGCGGCGCCCATTTTCGGCCACCCGCGACCGGTGAGGAAGAGGACCAGGGCGAGAAGGACCAGGGGCATCACAAGGGCCGCCCAGGGAAGGGCCGGGGTGAGCTTGACGTTGGCCATGACCATGACGCCCCACAGGCCCTGGCCGACGGCGGTGATGGCGAAGGCGGCGGTGCCGGCGAGGAGGATCTGGCCGACGGTCCGAAGGGGTGTAGGCATGAGGATCCTTATCTCCGTATCACTGGGCCGGCGTGGCCGCTTCAGGACATTCCCAGGCGTCGGTAGGTGCGCCACGAATAGATCGCGCCGGCGATGGCCGGTCCGGCGGCGCAGAAGATCAGCAGGGCGATGATCAGGCGGTGATCGGCGATGAGCGCCGCGCCGGCGGCCAGCGTCAGGCCGGCCAGAAGCATCAGCCGGCCGGTGAAGCGGTGGGTCTTGTCCCATACCCGCTCGTTCGCCAGGGCCCAGGGGGTGCGGATGCCGATGAAATAGTTGTGGCGCAGCTTGCCCAGCACATTGCCCACGGCGATGAAGAGCACGCCGATGGCGACGAAGAGCCAGCGGATGACATCGAACCGGGGGTCCATGGCCCGCGCGACGATGGCGCACTGCGTGACCAGGAAGATCGCGGCGACGCCGATCATCACCGTGCCAAACGCGTCGGCGGAAGCCTCCAGCGCCTTTCGGCGCGGCGCGATCGCGGGCAGGGCGGCGAGGAGGGCGACGACGAGGGCGCCGATCAGCGGCATCAGGGCGAGGCCCACGGCCTTGGGCGCAAAGCCGTCGGGGTCTCCGTGGAAGTTGAAATGGATCGCGATCGTCGCTCCCGCCGGCAGCCGCCACCAGGCCCAGACGCCCACCGCCGCCGTGGCCGCCACCAGACCGGCCGAGACGAGCGCGGCGTTCCTGATCGTCATTTCCTGGTTTCCTTGGATTCGCCCAGCCGAAAACCCTCCATCAGGGCCAGGAGCGCTTCCTCCAGGACCGAGACGTTGAGGCGGTAGGTGATGGTGGCGCCCGACTTCTCCGAGGCGACCAGCCTGGACTCGCGGAGCACGGCGAAGTGGCCCGAGAGGGTGGGCTTGGCGAGGGCGAAGTGGCTGGCGATCTCGCCGGCGCTCATCTCCCGCTCGCGCAGGAGCTGGAGGATCTTGCGCCGCGTGGGGTCGGCAAGGGCTCTGTAGACTTCGGCCATGGAAGTTCCGTATTTCGCTAACTAGCAAAATACCGAAGTTCGAGCGCGGCGCAAGCGGTATTTTGGCAATCGCCCAAATGAGGCCGCCGATAACCTCCGGCGCCGCGCCGCCGACACGGCTTGGGAGGGGCGGGGTCGGCGGGATAGGTTGGGCGCCATGAGCGAACAAGACGTGATCATGGTCGGCGGCGGGCACAACGGCCTAGTCTGCGCCTTCTATCTGGCCAGGGCGGGTTTGCGGGTGACGGTCCTCGAGCGGCGCGAGGTCGTCGGCGGCGCGGCGGTCACCGAGGAATTCCATCCGGGATTCCGCAATTCGGTGGCCAGCTACACCGTCTCCCTGCTCAATCCCAGGATCATCGCGCAGATGGACCTGCGGGGTCACGGCCTGCGGATCGTCGAGCGGAGGCTGGCCAATTTCCTGCCCCTGAACGAGAGGGAATATCTCGCCGTCGGCGGGGCGCGCACCTTCGAGCAGGTGGCCAAATTCTCGACTGCGGACGCCGAGCGCCTGGGCGCCTACGCCGAGCGGTTGGAGACGATTGCCGAGGTGCTGCGGGGGATGGTTCTCACCACTCCGCCCAACATGGTCCGAGGCGGCCTCATCGCCGGCCTGGGTGAACTCGCGAAGGCCGGGGGCCTGGCCCGGCGGCTCTCCAGGCTGAACGTGACCGCGCGGCGCGACCTCCTGGCGATGTTCGCGCAGTCCGCCGGCGACTGGCTGGATGGCTGGTTCGAAAGCGATCCGATCAAGGCCGCGTTCGGCTTCGACGGGGTGGTGGGCGCCTACGCCAGCCCCTACACGCCCGGAACCGCCTATGTGCTCCTGCACCATGTGTTCGGCGAGGTGAACGGCAGGAAAGGCGCCTGGGGCCACGCCATCGGCGGGATGGGCGCGATCACCGCCGCCATGGCCGCGGCCTGCGTGGCCCAGGGGGTCGCGATCCGCACCGGCGAGGCGGTGGCCCAGGTGCTGACGCCTCGGGGCCGCGCCACCGGCGTCGTCACCGAGCGCGGCGAGATCCTCTCCGCGCGGGCGGTGGTCTCCAACCTCAACCCCAAACTGCTCTTCGGCCGACTGGTCGATCCGGCGGCGCTGAGCGCCGACTTCCGTGAACGGATGGATCGCTACCGCTGTGGATCGGGAACGTTCCGGATGAACGTCGCCCTGGCCGAACTCCCACGCTTCACCTGCCTGCCACAGGCGGGCGACCATCTCACCGCGGGGATCATCATGGCCCCGAGCCTCGCCTATATGGACACCGCCCATGCCGACGCCCGGGCGCTGGGATGGTCGCGGGCGCCGATCGTCGAGATGGTGATCCCCACGACCCTCGACGACACCCTGGCCCCGCCGGGGCGGCACGTGGCGAGCCTCTTCTGCCAGCACGTGGCGCCGCAGCTTCCCTCGGGCCGCTCCTGGGACGACCACCGCGAGGAGGTCGCCGATCTGATGATCGCGACGGTCGAGGCCTATGCCCCGGGGTTCAAGGCCTCGGTCCTCGGTCGCCAGGCGCTCACCCCGCTCGACCTCGAGCGCACCTTCGGCCTGGTCGGCGGCGACATCTTCCACGGCCAGCTCAATCTGGACCAGCTGTTCAGCGCGCGCCCGGTGCTGGGCCACGGCGACTACCGCGCCCCGGTGAGGGGACTCTACATGTGCGGCGCCGGAACCCATCCAGGCGGCGGGGTCACCGGCGCGCCCGGACACAACGCGGCGCGGGAGATCGTGCGCGACTTCAGGCGCCGCGCGGCGTTCCTGCGGGGGTGACTGCCGGCAAGGACGAGCACTCCTGACGGCGCGGGTCTCACGCGTTGAACCGGTAGCCGATTCCCGGTTCAGTGGAGATGAGGCGGGGCTGGGCCGGATCGATCTCGATCTTGGCGCGCAGTTGGCCGACGAACACCCGCAGGTACTGGACATCGTGGACGTGGGCCGGACCCCACACCGCGGTCAGGATCTGACGATGGGTGACGACCCGCCCGCCCCCCATCACCAGATGGGCGAGCAGGTCGTATTCCTTGGGCGAGAGGCGCACCGCCTCGCCCGCCCTGGTGATCCGCCGCCGCTCCAGATCGATCACCAGATCGCCGGCCGTGACGATCGGCTCGCCGCCCTCGCGCAGCACCCGGTGGCGCATGGCGACCCGCAGGCGCGCCAGGAGTTCGCCGACCCCGAACGGTTTTTCGACATAGTCGTCGGCGCCCAGGTCCAGGGCGTCGATCTTCTCGTTCTCGCGGTCGCGGGCGGAAAGGACGATGATCGGACCGTCGAAGAACGCGCGCGCCTTGGCGAGCACCTCCTTGCCGTCGATGTCGGGCAGGCCGAGGTCGAGCACGACCGCCTCGGGCGGCTTGCGCGCAATCTCACGCAGCGCCGAGGCGCCATCATCGGCGCGCAGCGGCTCATAGCCTGCCGCGTCGAGGGCGGCCCTGAGGAAGCGATGGATCTGCGGCTCGTCGTCGACGACGAGGATCCTGGGCTTAAATTCGGACATTCGCGCTCATAGCAGGATGTCGTGGGTGGCGATCGCCTTGGGCAGGCTGACGAGCACCCGGGTGCCGCGCCCGCCGTGGATCGGGCTGGCCGCGGCGATCCGCCCGCCCATCGCCTCGACGAACCCCTTGGATATGGCCAGGCCCAGGCCGGTTCCCTTCACCTTGTCGCTGGCTTCCTCCATGCGGCGGAACTTGTCGAACACATGTTTCAGTTCGGTGGTGGGAATGCCGCGGCCCTCGTCCTCGATGCTGATCACCACATTGCCGCGGTCCTCGTAGGCGGCGGCCTCGATGGTCGAGCCCTCGCCGCTGTAGGCGACGGCATTCTCCAGGATGTTCACCAGGGCCTGTTCCAGCAGGCCCGCGTCGGCCGGCACCATTGTCAGTTCGTCCGGAAAATCGGTGGCGAGCCAGCGGCCGCGGCGCCGACGCTCGATTCGCTCCAGCGCCGCTCGCAGGACGTCGCGGACGTCGACCCAGTCCTTGCGCGTCACCAGCGCCCCACCCTCCAGGCGCGTCATGTCGAGCAGATCGCCGACGTAGCGGCTGAGCCGCTCGGCCTCCTCGCGGATGCTCTCCAGCAGGTCGGCGCGGACAGCGGGATCGAGCGAGGGGCCGTAGTCGATGAGCGTCGTGACCGACCCGAGCACCGTGGCGAGCGGCGTGCGCAGATCGTGGCTGATGGAGTTCAGCAGCGCCGCGCGCAGACGATCGGTCCGGCGCAGGGCCTCCGCATCCACCGCGGCGACGGCCAGTTCGGCGCGCTCGAGGGCCACCGCGCCCTGGTCGATGAGCGCCTGGACGAACCGTTCATCCTCCGGCGACAGGCCGGTGGGCTCGAGGGCGGCGACGCCGGTGCGCCCCCTGTGGCTCTGCAGGGGGTGGAAGATCCATTCGGCGTTGGGCAGGGTGCCGGTGCCGGCGCCGGCGAGCTCGCCCTTTTCCCAGGCCCAGCGTGCGGCGGCCATGTCGATGGTGGTGAGGATGGGCATCTCGGGCGATGCGACCGAAGCGGCGATATCCCCGTCCCGCGGCAGAAACACCACCGCCCGTCCACCGGTGGCGGCCGCCAGCTGTTCGACCAGGGCGCTGGCGGCTTCATCCTGCTTGGCGGCGCCCGAAAGCCGGTGGCTGGCCGCCAGGAGAGCGGCGACCGCGGAGGCCCGGCGCGAGGCCGAGCGCTCCTGGTCGCGCACCCTGCCGGTGAGCCATCCGGTGGTCATCGCGACCACGAAGAAGACCAGGAAGGTGAAGAGATCGCTGGCGTGGCCGATGTAGAAGGTGAGGCGCGGCTCAAGGAAGAAGAAGTTGTAGGTGAGCGCCGCCAGGGCGGCCGCGGTGACCGCCGGCCACAGGCCGAACGCCAGGCCGCTGGCGAAGACGCTCACCAGGAAGATCATCGCCAGGTCGGCGCCGCGGGCGAACCGATCGACGAGCCCGGCCACGGCGCCCGCCGCGGCCACCAACACCGCTGCGCCCACATGCCCGCGCCACGCGTCGGGGCGCCGAGGTGAGGTTCTTACCCGCCGTTCGCGGCCGGTCGTGGTCGCGTCGGTGACGACATGCAGGGCGACGCCGCCGGCCCGGCGGATGAGTGCGCTGGAAAGCGAGGCGCCCAGGATCTCGCGCAGCCGTCCGCCGCGCGGCTTGCCGATGACGATCTGGGTGACATGGTTGCGGGCCGCGTAGTCGAGGACGGCGCCGACGAGGTCGTCGCCGGTGAGCGACACCGTCGCGCCGCCGAGCTGCTGGGCCAGTTCGATGGCTTCGGCCAGCTGCGCCGCCCCCGCCGCCGACGGCGAGGGACGGTTGGGCCGCTCGACATGGGCCACGGTCCACGACGCGTCCATGGTGTCGGCGAGCCTGCGGCCGGCCCTGGCCAGGGAGGTCGCCGTTGCGTCCGGACCAATGAGGACGAGGATCCTTTCGCCCGCGGCCCAATGGCCCTCGATCCCCGCCCGCCGCATCGCGCCCAGGAGCTGCTGGTCGACGGTCTGGGCGGCGCGGCGCAGGGCCAGCTCACGAAGGGCGGTGAGGTTCTCGGTCTTGAAATAGTTGTCGGACGCCAGCTGCGCGGTTGTGGGCAGATAGACCTTGCCATCGGCCAGCCGCTGGCGAAGCTCCGCCGGGGTGATGTCGACCACCTCGATGTCGTCGGCCCGGGTGAGCGCGGCATCGGGCACTGTCTCGCGCTGGCGCACGCCGGTGATCTTCCAGACAACGTCCACCAGGCTTTCCAAGTGCTGGACGTTGATGGTGGTCCACACATCGATCCCGGCGCCGATGAGCTCCTCGACATCCTGCCAGCGCTTGGGATGGCGCGAGCCGGCGAGGTTGGAGTGGGCGTATTCGTCGACGAGCAGCAGACTTGGCTTGCGCGCCAGGGCGCCGTCGAGGTCGAACTCCAGAAGAGTCCGGTCGTGATATTCGATGGGCTTTCGCGGCAGGACCTCGAGCCCGGCCAGCAGGGCCTCGGTCTCGGGCCGTCCGTGCGTCTCGACCAGACCGACGGCGACATCGACGCCGCCGGCCTTCTGGCGCCGCGCCTGTTGGAGCATCTGGTAGGTCTTGCCTACCCCAGGCGCCATGCCCAGGAGGACCTTCAGCCGTCCCCGGCCGGACTTGCCCGCCTCCGCCAGCAGCGCGTCGGGGTCGGGGCGTCTCGGCTCGCCAGCGTTCATGAAGCGGGAGGGTGGACCCTGGCGAAGGCGCCGTCGAGGGCGAGGTTGGTGGTCAGCACATTGACCCGCGGCTGGCCGATGAAGCCGAGGAAGGGCGGCTCGATGCGGTTGGCGATGAACGCCTTGACCCTGGCCGGGTCGGCGCCGCGGGCGGCGGCGATCCTGGGCGCCTGCATCAGGGCGTAGGCCGGCGAAATGTCCGGATCGAGGCCCGAGGCCGAGGTGGTGACCGCATCGGCCGGCACAAGGCTGCGCCCGGTGGAGGCGCGCAGGGCCTCGGCGTCGGCCTTGATCCGCTTGGCGAGGTGGGAGTTGAGCGGGCCATAGTTGGAGCCGCCCGAATTGTTCGCCTCATAGCCCTTGCCGGCCGCCGACGGCCGGGGATGCAGGTAGCGCGCCTGAACGAAGGCCTGGGCGATCAGCGAAGAGCCGACGACCTCGCCGGCGGCGCCGCGGATGAGGCTGCCCTCTGCCCGGGCCGGCATGGCGAGGCGGGCGATGCCGGTGATCGCCAGGGGATAGCCGACGCCGAGCAGCAGGGTGAAGAAGATCGTCGAGACGATGGCCGGGCGAAGTTGCGAGAGCATGGGCGCCTCCCTTCAGGCGAGGCCGATGGCGGAGATGATGAGATCGATGGCTTTGATGCCGACGAAGGGGGCGATGACGCCGCCCAGGCCATAGATCAGCAGATTGCGCTGCAGCAGCCTGCCCGCCCCGATCGGTCGGTAGCGGACGCCCCGCAGGGCCAGCGGAATCAGCAAGACGATGATGATCGCATTGAAGATCACCGCCGAGAGGATGGCGCTGTGCGGATTCTTCAGATGCATGATGTTGATCGCCGCCAGGGCCGGCAGCGAGACCACGAAGATGGCCGGCAGTATGGCGAAGTATTTGGCGACATCGTTGGCGATCGAAAAGGTCGTCAGAGCCCCGCGGGTGATCAGCATCTGCTTGCCGACCTCGATGATCTCGATGATCTTGGTGGGATCGGAATCGAGGTCGACCATGTTGCCGGCCTCGCGCGCCGCCTGGGTGCCGGTCTGCATGGCCACCCCGACGTCCGCCTGAGCCAGGGCCGGGGCGTCATTGGAGCCATCGCCGCACATGGCGATCAGCCGGCCCTTGGACTGTTCCGAACGGATCAGGGCGAGCTTGTCCTCGGGCGTCGCCTCGGCGAGGAAGTCGTCGACGCCGGCTTCCGATGCGATGGTCGCGGCGGTGATCGGGTTGTCGCCGGTGATCATCACCGTGCGCAGACCCATCCGCCGCAAGTCGGCGAAGCGCTCCTTGACGCCCGGCTTGACGATGTCCTTCAAGTGGATGACGCCCACCAGCTTGCCGTTCTCGCTGACGGCGAGCGGCGTGCCGCCGGAGCGCGCGATGCGGTCAACGGCGGCGGCGACTTCCGCCGGGACGTCCTTGGGCTCCAGGCCGGCGGCCTTGTAGACGGCGTCGACCGCGCCCTTGCGCCAGCTCATCGATGCGGAGTCGAGCCCGGACATCCGGGTGGTGGCGGTGAAGGCGACAGGCCTGGCGTCCTTGGGCATGTCTTCGATGACGCCGTGCTTTTCGCGGCCAAGCTCGAGGATGGAGCGGCCTTCCGGCGTCTCGTCGGCCAGCGAGGCCATCAGAGCGGCCATCAAGGCGCGCTCTT
>DATCBS010000018.1:0-118356 GCA_036511715.1 Caulobacteraceae bacterium | reverse complement strand
GAAGAGCGGAGATGTGATCGCCGAGATCGAGACCGACAAGGCGACGATGGAAGTCGAGGCCGCCGACGAGGGCGTGGTGGAGGCGATCCTGGTTGCGGAAGGCGCCGAAGAGGTCAAGATCAACACTCCCATCGCAAGACTAAGGGCCGAGGGGGAGGCGAGCGTCTCCCCGCCTTCGCCAGCGCCGGCCGCCCGCCCGAAACAACCCGCGTCGCCGGTCGCCCCACCATCGCCGGTGAAACGGAGTGCAGGGCAGGGCAACGGGGCCCCGACCGCGGCCCATCCCCTCGCGTCTGGAGACGATGTCCGGGTTTTCGCCTCCCCGCTGGCTCGTCGCCTCGCCGCCCAACTCGGAATCGCGCTTGCGAGCGTAAAGGGCTCCGGTCCTCACGGGCGGGTCATTCGCCGGGACGTGGAGGGCCTGGGTGAACGCGATGCAGCTGAACCCGCCCCAGATCGTCCAGCATCACCGCAGGCGGTAGCCGTGCGGGAGATCAAATCTCTCGCACAGATGGGGATTGCTTCGGGCTCATATGATTTGGTTCCGCTGGACGGCATGAAGAAGACCGTCGCCCGACGGATGACCGAAAGCTTCCGGAACGTTCCGCACTTCCCGCTCACCGTCGACATCGAGATCGACGCCCTGTTGGCGACCCGGGCGAAGATAAATGCGGTTCTGGCGAAGGAGGGCGTGAAGGTCAGCGTCAACGACCTGGTGATCAAGGCGGCCGCGGCTGCGCTGATCAGGGTGCCGCAGGCGAACGCCAGCTACACCCCCGAGGGGATCGCGATGCACCACCATGCGGACATTGCGGTCGCCGTCGCCATCGAAGGTGGCCTCATCACCCCGATAGTGCGCGCCGCCGAGACCAAGGGGGTGGCCAAGATCGCAACCGAGATGAAGGATCTCGCCGACCGGGCCCGTTGCCGCAAGCTCAAACCCGAGGAGTTCCAAGGCGGTACTTTCTCTGTTTCGAACCTTGGGATGTTCGGCATCAAGTCCTTCGCCTCCATCATCAACGAGCCGCACGGGGCGATCCTATCGGTGGGATCAGGCGAGCGGCGCGCCGTGGCGCGCGGCGAAGAAGTGGCCACAGCCACCGTGATGACCGTCACCCTGACGTGTGATCACCGGGTGGTCGACGGAGCGATCGGGGCGCGCTGGCTCTCGACGTTCAAGGCGATGATCGAAGATCCGATTGTCATGATCACCTGATCGAAAGGTCGGACCGACCGTGAATGCCTATGATTTTACCGCCCAAACGCTCGATGGCCGGCCAGCCCCGTTGAGTGAGTTTCGTGGCAAGGCCTTGCTCATCGTCAACACCGCAAGCAAATGCGGCTTCACCCCGCAATATGCCGGCCTGGAAACGCTCCACAACAAGTTCAAGGACCGAGGCTTCGAGGTCCTTGGCTTTCCCTGCAATCAGTTCGGAGGTCAGGAGCCTGGAGACGCCCAGTCGATCGGCACATTCTGTTCGCTCACCTACGGCGTGAGCTTTCCGATGATGGCCAAGATCGACGTCAACGGGCCGCACGCCGATCCCCTCTTCGTATGGCTCAAGCACGAGAAGAAGGGCGTTTTCGGCAGCGCGGCGGTGAAGTGGAACTTCACCAAGTTCCTGGTCGATCGTCGAGGTGAGGTGAGGGCCCGGTTCGCACCCACCACCGAGCCCAAGGCGATGGAGGCCGCAATCGAGGCGGTGCTCTGAGCATGGCTGACGACTTTGACCTGGTTGTGATCGGCGCCGGGCCGGGCGGCTATGTGGCCGCCATTCGCGCCGCCCAGCTTGGGATGACGACCGCGATTGTCGAGCGAGAGGCTCTAGGCGGGGTTTGCCTCAATTGGGGCTGCATTCCGACCAAGGCCCTGCTTCGGTCGGGGGAGATCTACGAGCAGCTCGGCCATCTCGCGGAGTTTGGCCTGACGGTTCAGGGACGCTCCTTCGACTTTACCGGGATCATCGAGCGTTCGCGGAACGTCGCCGCCCAACTCTCCGCCGGCGTCGGCTTTCTAATGAAGAAGCACAAGATCGAGGTCATCAGCGGCACCGCGCGTCTCGAGAAGGGCGCCTCGGCGCCATTGGTGGTCGTGGAGGTCGAGCACGGCGCGCCGCGCCCTCTTCACGCCAAGTCGGTAATCCTCGCCACCGGCGCGCGAGCGCGAGTTGCTCCCGAGGTCGGCCTGGCGCCCGATGGCGAGCGGGTTTGGACCTATCGCGAGGCCATGGTTCCCAAGGCCGTTCCGAAAGCCCTCGTGGTGGTGGGTTCAGGCGCCATCGGAATCGAGTTCGCGAGCTTTTATCGCGCCCTCGGAGCGGAAGTCACGGTGCTCGAAGCGCTTCCGCGCATTCTCCCGACCGAAGACGAAGAAGTTTCCGCCATAGCGATGAAAGCATTTGAAAAACGCGGTATGCATTTCCGAGTTGGCGCCAAGGTCGTCGGGCTCTCTCGGACCAAGGCTGGGATCAAGCTCAATATCGAGGCCGGCGGAAAGGGAGAATCGATGGTGGCCGAGATCACCATCGTCGCGCTCGGTATCGACGGCAATGTCGAAGGTCTCGGGTTGGAAGCCCTTGGGGTCAAGACCGACCGTGGCCACATCGTCATAGACCGGCTCGGCGCGACGAACGTCGCGGGCCTGTACGCTATCGGCGATGTCGCCGGCCCACCCTGGCTCGCACACAAGGCCAGCCATGAGGGCGTGGCGTGCGTTGAAGCGATCGCCGGATTTGGAGGCCCCGAACTGTGGGCGCCGGTCGCAGGGTGCACCTACTCGACCCCGCAGATCGCATCTGTCGGCCTCACCGAAGCTCAAGCAAAGAGGAACGGGCTCGCCGTGAAGGTCGGCCGGTTTCCTTTCCGCGCGAACGGCAAGGCAATCGCCGCCGGAGAGGTCACGGGCCTCGTGAAGACCATTTTCGATGCCAACACCGGAGCCCTGGTGGGCGCGCACATGATCGGCGCTGAAGTTACCGAGATGATCCAGGGTTTCGCCTTGGCCATGACAATGGAGGCGACTGAAGCCGAGGTCTTCGCCACCATCTTCCCGCACCCCACGATGAGCGAGGCGATGCACGAATCCGCGCTCGACGCGTTCGGGCGCGTGCTCCATTTGTAGAGCCGGCGGCAGGGCACTCGAAAGCTCCGGCTCGCGCGCCGGAGATTGTGGTTCAGGGACGCTTGCGCAGTGCGCAATCGAGGCTCCAGGCTCCGCCCCCGGCGAAGACCAGGTAGAAGAACAAAAAACAATAGAGGATCGCTTCGCCGCCGCCGTTCAGGCCGGGCCAGACGCCCTGCCGGAGGTGGACAGTGAAATAGGCGACCGCCATTTCGCCCGATATGACGAACGCCACCGGCCGGGTGAACAGGCCCAGCAGGAGGAGACCGCCGCCGACGACCTCGATCCAACCTGCGGCCAGCAGGTTCGGCGGCAGGGGAACGGGTGCGCCTGGTTGCGCCGCTGGGAAGTGAAACAGCTTCATGGCGCCGTGTTCAATGAACAGAAGGGCCGCCACGACGCGGAGAAGGCTGAGCACGCGCGGCGCCCAGATCGTGAGATTATTCATCCGCTGGTTCCCTTCCGCCGCCATGTCTAATTCAACCTCGTTTCTGTTTCGGCCATTCTCTGGATGGCGACATAATCGGTCTTGCCTGAACCCAGAACGGGAACCTCGGGCACCTTGACGATCCTTCGCGGGGCGGTCAGTTCCGAGGCGTCGATCTGCTGGGCGTAGGCGAGGATCTGGGCCACGTCGGCGTCGATGTGGTCGGTGACCAGCACCAAACGTTCGCCTTTCCTGGGGTCGGGCATCGAGATCACCGCGTGTCTGGCCTCTGGCCACAGGGCAGCGGCGAGATCCTCAGCCGCCGTCAGGGAGACCATCTCGCCGCCGATCTTGGCGAAGCGCTTCACCCGCCCCAGGATCGTGATCCAGCCGTCGTGGGTAATTTCCACGACATCGCCAGTGTCATGCCAGCCGCCCGGAGGCGGTTCGAGATCGCCGGCGCCGTTCAGATACCCCAACATAATATTGGGGCCGCGCACGAAAAGGCGACCGCCCCGCGCGATCCCGTCGACCTTTTCGAGGCGGGTCTCCATCTCGGGGAGAAGCCCGCCGACGGTGCCCCGACGATTGTCGGTCGGCTTGTTCACGGCGATGACCGGCGACGCCTCGGTTGCGCCGTACCCCTCGAGGACCGGCACGCCGCCGAACCGTTCGGCGAGCAGGGTGTGGGTTTCATCGCGCACCTTCTCGGCGCCACAGACGATGAATTTCAGATCCGAGAGCGCCCCCGGCTCGGCCGACCGGGCGTACTGGTTCACGAAGGTGTCGGTGGCCAGAAGGATGCTGGCCCCGGTCTGCTTGATTAGAGAGGGGATGAGCTTCACGTGCAGGGGGCTGGGATATTCGAATGCTTTCATGCCCGTCAGCAACGGTAGCAGCACCCCTCCGGTGAGCCCGAAACAGTGGAAGACCGGCAGGGGATTGAACATCACCCAGGTCGGATCGAGATCGATGTGGGCGGCGAGTTGGTCGACGTTGGCGATCAGGTTGGCATGACTCAGGGCCACGCCGCGCGGCGCGCCAAAACTCCCTGAGGTAAACAAAACGACCGCGGTATCCGTGGCTTGCAATCGTGCCTTCGCTTGGCGTGCGAAGAGAGCATCGACCAATGCACGCCCGCGGTCCACCGGCCCGATTGTCGCGCGTACATCCTCCAGATAAGTGATGACGCAACTCTCCTCCAGCGCATCGACCAGGTCGTGAAGCTTGCCTTGCTCGATGAACCGATGGGAGGTCAGCACTCGCCGGATTCCCGCGAGTTTCGCCGCAGCCCGCAGATTGCGTATGCCTGCAGTGAAGTTGAGCATGGCCGGCACTCGACCGAATGCATGGAGGCCGAAGAAGGTGACCACCGCTGCGGAACTGGAGGGCAGAAGCACCCCGACCCGTTCAGCCGGTCGGGTTTCCGCCGCGATCTTTCGTCCGAGGGCGAAGCTGGCCCGAATTAAGTCGGTGTAGGTCAACGGGCGGCGCTCCTGGTCCTCCAGGATCGGCTTCGCCGCGCCATAACGACGGGCCGCGTTCAAGAGCGCATCGAACACGCCTTCGCCAGGTGCGGCTTGTAACCCGAGCCCCATGATGGGGTTGCCTTCCTGCGGTTGAAACGCGCCTTCACGGCGTCGCGAAAGCTATAGAGCAACACAATGCCTGAAAAGCGTCTTCGCGGGTGTCGCAAGCTCCGGTCGCGTTGCGCTTGATCCCGGAGGCAAGACCACCGATCTTCGGGGCGATCATGGCGATAGTCATCGAGACCTTGGGCCGGCGCTCGAGCCGGCATCCGGAGAGGCAAGCGCGGGCGGATACGCCGGTCTTGAGGAAGCCGCCGTGGCTGCGGGTCCGGGCGCCCGGATCGCCCGGCTACAATGCAACGCGGCGCATAGTGAGGGAACAGGGCCTGGTCACGGTGTGCGAGGAGGCGGCCTGCCCGAACATTGGCGAGTGCTGGAGCAAATCCCACGCAACGATGATGATCATGGGCCCAACCTGCACCAGGGCCTGCGCCTTCTGCAATGTCGCTACGGGTCGTCCCGGACCCCTCGATCCGACGGAGCCTGCCAGGGTAGCCGAGGCGGTCGCCGCCATGGGGCTCTCCCACGTGGTGATCACGTCGGTGGACCGGGACGATCTCGGCGACGGCGGCGCGGGCCATTTCGCGGCGACAGTGGAGGCTATCCGGGCTCGCGCGCCCGCCGTGACCATCGAAATCCTTACCCCCGACTTCCTGCGCAAACCCCTCGCCTGCGTCGAGCGCCTGATCGATTCAGGGCCTGACGTATTCAACCACAACCTGGAAACCGTTCCACGGCTCTATCCGCAGATCCGGCCGGGCGCCCGTTACTATCACTCGCTTCGCCTGCTCGAACGGGTGAAAGAGCGCAATCCCGAACGGTTCACGAAGTCGGGGCTTATGGTGGGTCTTGGCGAGGCCAAGGCAGAGATCTGGCAGGTGATGGACGACATGCGCAGCGCCGGTGTCGATTTCATCACCATCGGCCAGTATCTTCAGCCGACCCGCAAACATGCGGCGATCGACCGTTTCGTCGAACCGGACGAATTCAGAGCGATGGCCGGTCAGGCATTCGCCAAGGGCTTCCTGATGGTCTCGGCGAGCCCCCTGACGCGCTCATCGCATCATGCCGGCGAGGACTTCGCCCGTCTGAAGGCCGCCCGCGTTGCGCGTCGGCCCGCAGCCTGATCAAGAACGCGATTGCACCACAGCCTGACAAGGGCGTCGCCCTATCGGCCGGAGCAACTCTTTGCCCTGGTAGCCGACGTGGAGCGCTATCCGGATTTCGTGCCTTGGGTCACCGCACTCAGAACCTCCAACAAGCGCGAAGCGGAAGGCGGGGTCACCCTCCTTGACGCCGAAGCCGAGGTTGGTTTTTCCATTGTCCACGAAAGATTTTCCACTCGGGTGCGCCTGTCGCCCGCCGCTCTGCGGATCGACACAGACCTTATTTCCGGTCCGTTTCGGCGCCTCGCCAACCAATGGCGATTTTCGCCGCGTCCGGGGGGAGCCGAGCTCCTGTTCCAAATCGATTTCCAGTTTCGCTCAGGCTTACTCGACCGGCTCTTCGCCGCCAATTTCCATCGCGCGGCGGCTCGGCTCGTGGGCTGCTTCGAGGCCCGCGCGCGCCGGCTTTACGGCTGAGCGACACCTAGGCCAAGCGGTCCCTCAGCATTTCCAGGGCCACTTGCACGGCGGCCATCTGAATCTCCCAGCGGCAATCGAACTCGAACATTTCCATCCGATGGTGGACGGACTGATTTGCGCGGGAAGTGGCGAAATGGACGGTTCCCACGGGCTTCATGGGTGTGCCCCCCCCTGGACCGGCGACGCCTGTCACGGCCACCGAAAGGTGTGCGTGGGAGTTTTCCAGCGCCCCCTCCGACATCATCCGCACGATCGGCTCCGAAACTGCGCCAAGGTCGGCGATCAAGTCACCAGAAACGTTCAGAAGTTCTTCCTTCGCCCGATTGGTATAGGCAACGAACCCGCGCTCGAAGACGTCCGAGGCGCCAGGGATCGCGCAGAGCGCGGCGGCTACTAGACCGCCAGTGCAGCTTTCGGCGGTCACGATCCGCAACGACTTCTCGCGCGCATCGGCGATCACGAGCGTGGCCAGGGTGTCGATTTCCAACGAGAACATGCGGGCTTCCTTCATTTCTCGGGGAGTTCGACGGCGGCGACGGCCTGGGCCACGATGCCCTCGCGGCGGCCCAGGAACCCCATGCCCTCGGTAGTGGTCGCCTTGACGCTCACTGACGCAAGGGGGAGCTCCAGAAGTTCGGAGAGGTGCGCCCGCATGCTCTGCCGATGCGGTTTGATGCGGGGCGTCTCGCAAACAAGGGTGATGTCGACATTCACAATCCTGCCGCCGCGCGCGGCGATCAGTCCCGCGGCGTGGCGGAGGAAACGGTCCGAAGCGACGCCCTTCCATTGCGGATCGTCGGGCGGGAAGTGATCGCCGATGTCGCCCTCGCCGATCGCGCCCAGCAGGGCGTCGGTGAGGGCATGTAAGCCGGCGTCGGCGTCGGAGTGGCCCAGAAGGCTGTGGGTGTGGGCGATCTTCACCCCGCACAGCCAGAGCGAGTCGCCGGCGCCGAACCGGTGGGCGTCGAAGCCCTGGCCGATCCTGATCGCCCGGGCCCCCGCCGCGAGACGCTCGGCCATGGCGAAATCCTCCGGAAAGGTGAGCTTCATGAGCATCGGATCGCCAGGCGCCAACACCACATGGCCGCCCGCCGCCTCGATGACCGCAGCATCGTCGGTGGGCGCCGCTGGACCGTTCCAGGCTTCGTACGCCGCGCGCAACGCGTCGAGGCGGAACGCCTGAGGGGTCTGCGCCCTCCACAAACCCTCCCTGGGCAACGTCGTTACACCGGACGGCGCGGAGCGTTTCATGGTGTCGGCCACGGGCAGGACCAGGATGGCGCCGTCGGCCGCGCCCATTCGCGCGAGCAGCGCATCGACGTGGCGGGTCTCGAGAAAAGGCCGGGCCGCGTCGTGGATGAGGACGAGGGGCTCCTCGCATCCCTCGAGGGCCGCCAACCCGGAAACAACTGACTGGCCGCGCGTGGGGCCGCCGACCGCCAAGGTCCAGCCATCATGTCCGGCAAGGGCCTTCCGCGCTCGCGCTTCCTCGCCCTTCGCGATCACGATCACCAGAGGCGCGGCGCCCGCCTCCAGCATCGCCTCCACTGACCATAGAAGCAGCGGCCTCCCGCCCAACCGGCGCCACTGCTTTGCCGGACCTTCACCGGCGCGCACCCCCGCGCCGGCGGCGACGATGATGGCGGCGAAGGTCATGGGGCGCGGTGTAGGGCCTGGGAGCGGCTTGTCCAGCCTTTACCCGGCGGTCAAAGGCGCCTAAAAAAGAGGCCTGCCATCTGCTTAGGAAGTGAGCACTCGCCCGTGAAAGTCGGATCGGTAGACATCGCGGGTCGGGTATGGATCGCGCCGATGAGCGGTGTTTCGGATCTGCCGTTCCGAAGGACCGCGGTTTCCCAGGGCGCGTCTTACGTCGCCAGCGAGATGGTCGCGTGCGCTCAGTTCGCTCAAGGGAGGCCCGACGTGGTGAGGCGCGCGGCTGTGGGCAGGGGACTTCCATTGATGGTTGTTCAGCTCGTCGGCCGAGAGGCAAAATGGCTCGCGGCCGCCGCACGCCTCGCCGAGGAGGCAGGCGCCGAAATCATCGACATCAACTTCGGCTGCCCGGCGAAGGAGGTGACCGGAGCGCTTTGCGGCTCGGCCCTCATGCGTGAACTGGATCTCGCCGAGACCCTGGTAAGGGCGGTCGTGGAGGCGGTCCAGGCCACGGTCACGGTGAAGATGAGACTCGGCTGGGACGATGGCGACCGCAACGCCCCCGAGCTGGCGGCCAGGGCGCAGGCGGCCGGCGCCAAGGCGGTGACCGTGCACGCGAGGACCCGCTGCCAGTTCTACGCCGGCCGAGCCGATTGGAGTGCGGTAGCCGCCGTAAAGGCGGCGGTGACGGTACCGGTCGTGATCAACGGGGATATCCGGGATGTCGCTACGGCGACGTCCGCCATGAGCGAGTCCGGCGCCGATGGGGTGATGATCGGCCGCGCTGCCATCGGAAGGCCATGGATCGCGGCCGGAGTTGAAGCAGCGCTCGCCGGCCGAGCGGAACACGAGCCCGGTGCGGAGGAACGGACGGAGTTGGTGCTGAACCACCTCGCCGAGAGTCTTCGGTTCTATGGCGAGCGGCTCGGTCTGCGCATGTTTCGAAAGCATCTCGCGGCCTACGCTGAGGCCGCGCCATGGCCGGCCGCGCCCAGCGAACGTCGGGAGGCGCGCGCGGTCCTCTGCCGCCTTGAGTGTGTGGCGGAAGTCCGAGAGGCGCTCACCGCGCTCTGGAAGGCGACGGAGGCGAAGTGGGCGGCTTGACGGATCTGGACTGCGCCTCGCGAAGGACGCTTGGCGCGTCGCGACTCAAGGCTGCGGCTTTCGAAGCCAATCCGGAACCGGCAATGATCATCGACGCCGATGGCGCGGTAGTCGCGGTCAATGAAGCGGCCGAGGAACTCTTCGGACAGGGAGCGCCGCTTCTTGGACGGGGTGGCTTCGGGGCCGCGTTCCCAGCGGGATCTTCCCTCGCTTCGCTGCTGGCGCGTTGCCGCGAGGCGACGGGCGTCGTGCGCGAACGCGAGATGTTCCTGACCATGCCCAATCATCCGCCGCTCGATGTCGACGCGGCCGCAGCCCCGCTGAGCGAGGGAGCTGTGCTGCTCATCCTGCATCCGCGTGGAGCCTTGCGCTCGGATCCTCCGGTCGACGCGGCGCGCCGTCGCTCTGCTGTCGGTCTGGGTCGAATGCTCGCCCACGAGATCAAGAACCCGCTTGCCGGCATTCGCGGGGCCGCGCAATTGCTGAAGGTGAACGCCGGGGCCGAAGACATCCCGCTCGCCCAACTCATTGTCGACGAGACCGGGCGCATTCACCGTCTGGTCGATCGCATGCAGGCTTTCTCGGAGGAATCCCCGCCGGTCAGGTCGGCGGTGAATATCCATCTCGTGCTCGACCGTGTGCGGGCCTTGGCGGCGAGCGGGATCGCGGATGGTCTGCGCCTGCGCGAGAGCTACGATCCATCTCTCCCCGCGGCCTGGGGCGAGAAGGATCAACTGATCCAGGTCTTCCTGAACCTCGTCAAGAATGCCGCCGAGGCGGCCCGGGCCCGCGGGGATGGACGCGGTGAGATAAGTCTCTCGACCGCGTGGCGCGACGGTGTTCGGGTGCGCCAAGGCGAAGGGCGTAAGCCTCTTGCGGCCCCTCTGGAGATCAAGGTCACCGACAACGGCCCGGGGGTTCCAGCGGCAATGCGAGATCAGCTCTTCCAGCCTTTCGTGACCACCAAGCCCTATGGCGTGGGGCTCGGCCTCGCCCTTACAGCCAAGATGGTCGTCGCCCATGACGGCCTGATCGATTTCGAATCGGAGCCCGGACGCACAGTTTTCCGCGTCCTGCTGCCAATTTCTCCCTCCGCCGATGGTCAAGGGTGAGTTTCGTGGAACCTGGCGCCCAAAGGATTCTCATCGCCGACGACGACGCCTCGATCCGCCTCGTTCTCTCGCAGGCCTTCACCCGGCTGGGCTATCAGGTCCGCGCCACGGGCGCAGCGGCCACCCTCTTGAAGTGGGTCACCGACGGCGAAGGCGATCTCGTGATCACCGACGTGGTGATGCCCGATGAGAACGTCTTCGATGTCCTGCCGCATATCCGCCGCCGGCGCGCCGACCTTCCGGTGATCGTAATGAGCGCCCTCAATACCCTGATCACGGCAGTCAACGCGGCCGAACTGGGCGTGTTCGACTACCTCCCAAAACCTTTCGATCTCGACGACATGACCGCCGCGGCGGCGCGCGCCCTGGCGCGACCCGCGGACGGCGAGGCGTTGCGCGCGCAGGCCAGGGCGATTCGCGACGAGCGCCTTCCGCTCATCGGCCGATCGGCGCCGATGCAGGAGGTCTACCGCACCATTGCCAGGCTCGTCGGCGCCGACCTCACCGTCCTGATCCTGGGCGAGTCTGGCTCGGGAAAGGAACTGGCCGCCCGGGCGCTCCACGATCTTGGTCGACGGCGCGACGGGCGTTTTGTGGTCATGAATCTGGCGGCGGCCCCGCGCGACCGGGTCGACAGCGAACTTTTCGGCCGCGGCGATGGTGACGCGGGCAAGGTCGTCGAAGCGGACGGTGGGACCTTGTTCCTCGACGAAATCGGCGACATGCCCCTGGACGCCCAGACGCGGCTTCTGCGCATTTTCGATGGGGCCGACACCACCATCAATCCCAAGACCGGCCGCAGACCGAATGTCCGGGTCATCGCGGCTACCAACCGCGATCTCCGCGCCCTCACCCGCCAGGGGTTGTTCCGCGAGGATCTCTATTTTCGCCTGAACGTCGCGCCGATCCGCCTGCCGCCGTTGCGCGAGAGGATCGAAGACCTGCCTGAGCTCGCGCGGGCCTTTCTGCTTCGCGCTTACCGTGAGGGGCTGCCCTCCAAGACCATCGACACGCGGGCCGTCGAGCGGTTGCAGGCGCACCCATGGCCGGGAAATGTTCGCGAGCTCGAAAACCTGATCCGCCGGATCTGCGCCCTCTATCCCGACGAGATGATCACCGCCCGGATCGTCGATCTGGAGCTCACCGAGCGCGCGGCGCCCGGCGCGGCGAACTCGGGCGCGGCCAGCCTCTCAGATCTCGTCGGCGACCATTTGGCGGGCTATTTCGCAAGCCAGCCGGACGGAACGCCGCCCGATGGATTGTTCGACAGGGTCATGGCCGAGGTCGAACGGCCCCTCATCCGGCTCACGCTCGCCGCCACCCGAGGCAATCAGCTGCGCGCGGCCAAGGTGTTGGGCCTCAATCGCAACACCCTACGCAAGCGGATCCACGAGCTGGAGATCGATACCGGCAAGAGGCGCGCGTGACTTCCCGCGTCCTGGCGCCAGAGCAACAAGGGTGTTGAGTTTGGGGCACAGGCCGGCCTAGTTTCGGTCGATGACAGGCGCCGTTTCGTTTCCACCCGCCGCGCGCTGGACCGGCGCCGCAGATTCGCGACTCTTTCTCCCAGGCGTCTACGGTCTCGCCTTCGCCCTGACCGGACTGTCGGTGGCCCTGGGGTCTTCGCCGACATTGAGCGGCGCCCTGGGCCCGGCAAGCCCGCTGGTCCTGGGGCTGCTCGGCCTCGGATTCGTTCTCATCGCCGTCCTCGCGGTGGCGCTGGTTCTGCGAATGCTGAGGCTGCTACGCGCCCAATCGAGCGACGCCGGGGCCCGTCTCCACCTGCGCTTCGTGGCTCTGTTCGCCCTGGCGGCGGCCGCCCCGGCGGTGATCGTCGCCCTCTTCTTCGGGGTGCTGGTGACTCGCGGGGTCGACAGCTGGTTCAGCGCCCGGGTCGAGAGCGTGGTCGAGAACTCCGCGACCGTAGCCAAGTCCTATGTCGACGGGCAGAAAAACTACATCGGCGCCCATGTCGCGACCCTGGCGCGCGAACTCAACACCCCCTCCGCGCTTGCCGACGCCCCGGTGGCCTTCGCCCACTTTCTCAAGGACCAGGCTGCCGACAACGGCTTCTCCGCCGCCTATCTCGTCGATCGCGAGGGCCGGGTCCTTGCCCGCGCGGAACCGGCCGCCGCTCCGCCGCTCCTCATCCCGCCCGTGTCGAGTTTCACCGTTGCCGACCAGGGCATTGTTTCGGTGGGCGCATTCGAGTCCGTGGACCTCTTCAGGGGCCTCTATCGTCTCACCGCCTATCCGGACGCCTATCTCTACGTGGTCCGTCCCGTGGACCGCGGCATCTTCCGCCACCTACGCGAAACGGAGGCGTCGCTTGGCGCCTATCGCGAGGCGAAGACCAACCGCGCGGGAATCCAGGCCGCGTTCGCCTTGAGCTATCTGGAGACAGCGCTTCTGGTCCTGGTGGGCGCGGTCTGGCTCGGAATGGCGGCCGCGAGCAGCATCGCCGCGCCGGTGGCGCGCCTGGTCCAGGCCGCGGGTCGAGTCGCGGGCGGTGATCTGACCGCGCGGGTGGATACGAAGCGAGATCCCGAGGAGATCGCGGTCTTGTCACGCGCCTTCAACAGGATGACCCACGATCTGCAGCAACAGCAGCAGGCTCTCCGCGCCGCCCATGTCGAGGCGGAGTCGCGGCGGCTGTTCACCGAGGCGGTCCTTTTGGGCGTCAGCGCCGGGGTCATCGGTCTGGATGCGCAGCGCAAGGTCTCCGTAATGAACGGCCAGGCCACGAGGCTGCTCGCCCGCCTTTCAAAGGCCAGTCTCGGCCGCCTTTTGCGCGACGTCGTTCCGGAAATGGATGCCTTGGCCGCCGAGGCCGTACGCCGCGGCGGCGATGTCGAGGAGGACGTGGATGTGGTTCGCGGCGGCGAGAGCCGGCGCCTGCGGGTGCGCGCCAGCCACGGCGCCGAGGGCCTGGTTCTGACCTTCGACGACATTACCCGGCTGATGACCGCCCAGCGCAACGCGGCGTGGCGGGACGTCGCGCGCCGGATCGCCCATGAGATCAAGAACCCACTCACTCCGATCCAGCTTTCGGCGGAGCGCCTGCGCCGCAAGTACCGCCGGGACATTGTCGGCGACGTCGAGACCTTCGATCGTTGCACCGAAACCATCATCCGCCAGGTCGGGGACATCGGGCGGATGGTCGACGAGTTCTCCGCCTTCGCACGCATGCCGGCGCCCAGGATCGCTCCGCATGACGCCGCCGAACTCCTCCGTCAGACAGTGTTCGCCCAGCGCGTGGCTGATCCGGATGTTGCGGTGGAAATCGCCGAGCCTCCGGGCGAGATCATCCTGATGTGTGACGCGCAGATGGTCGGTCAGGCGCTCGCCAACGTGTTGAAGAATGCCGGAGAGGCTATCGCGGCGCGGCGAGCCAGTGGCTCTCACCCGCCGGGCCGGATTCTCGCTCGCCTGGTGCTCGCCGACGGCCTCGCCCAATACATCTTCGAGGACAACGGGGTGGGCTTGCCGCGCAAGGACCGGGATCGGCTGACTGAACCCTACGTGACCAGGAGGGACAAGGGGACGGGGCTGGGCCTGGCGATCGTCAAACGGATACTCGAGGATCACGGCGGTCAGATCATCCTCGCCGATCGAGGAAAGGATCAGGGCGCGCGCGTGATCCTTTCGTTCCCGGCGTCGCCGGCCGCTCCCCCTGGAACGGAGCGGCGCAAGGGCAGGCCGGTGGAGGCGGAAACGTGAGCCGCGATGTCCTGATCGTCGATGACGAGGCTGATATTCGCCAGCTGGTGGCCGGGATTCTCGAGGACGAAGGATTCGCGGTTCGCACCGCCATGGACTCCAACTCCGCCCTGGCGGCGATCCGCGCCCGCAAGCCGTCGCTGCTGGTCCTGGACATCTGGATGCAGGGCGGCGGCATGGACGGCCTGGAGTTGCTCGACGTGGTCAAGGGCCTTGATCCCGACCTGCCCGTCATCATGATCAGCGGCCACGGCAACATCGAGACGGCGGTCAGCGCTATCAAGCGCGGCGCCTATGACTTTCTGGAAAAGCCGTTCAAGTCGGATCGTCTGCTGCTGCTGGCGGAGCGGGCGCTGGAGGCCTCGACGCTGAAGCGGGAGAACCGGCGTCTTCGGACCCAGGCGATCGTTCCCGATGGAATGGTTGGCCAGTCGGCGGCCTCTCAGCAGCTTCGAGTAATGATCGGCAAGCTCGCCTCCGCCAATAGCAGGGTCCTGATTTCGGGCCCGCCAGGCGCCGGCAAGGAGACCGCAGCGCGGCTGATCCACGCCGCCAGCGCGAGGTCGAAAGGCGAGTTTGTCGCGATCAGCGCCGCCGGCATGACTCCCGAGCGGATGGATATCGAGCTGTTCGGCGAGGAGGGGGAGGGCGGGCGTCCGCGCCAGATCGGGGTTTTCGAGCGAGCCCACGCCGGCACACTCTACATCGATGATGTCGCGGACATGCCCCGGGAGACCCAGAGCAGGATTCTGCGGGTTCTGGTCGACCAGCGCTTCCGCCGTGTCGGCGGCGATCTCGATGTTCAGGTGGATGTGCGGGTGGTCTCCTCGACCTCGAGGGACCTGCGCGCGGAAATCGAGGCTGGACGGTTCCGCGAGGACCTGTTCCATCGGCTGAATGTCGTTCCACTGCGCGTACCGGGCCTGGGCGAACGCCGGGAGGATATTCCCGAGCTGATTGGCTACTACATCGACCGCCTGAGCGTCTCCACCGGACTTCCCAGGCGCGTTCTGGCCGGAGACGCCTATGCGACCCTGCAGGTTCAGTCCTGGCCCGGCAACGTGCGCCAGCTCAAGAATGTCGTCGAACGCATTCTCATCCTCGCCGCAGGCGATCCTCAGCAACCGATAACCGCCGATATGCTGCCCGCCGACGCCGTGGCGGGGCCGGCCACTGGGGGGCTGGGGGCCGAGCGGATCATCGCCCTGCCGCTCCGCGAGGCGCGCGAGGTCTTCGAGAAGGAGTATCTGCACGCCCAGATCATGCGCTTTGGCGGCAACATCTCGCGCACGGCGATGTTCATCGGCATGGAGCGTTCCGCGCTGCACCGCAAACTGAAGTTCCTTGGCGTGGGCGGCAAGGCGGCGGAGGGGGCCTAGACGCAGCGGTCTGACCGAATGGGAAATGTATCAGGTCCCCGAGACAGATGCGAAGTCAGCGGGCAGCGATTTCGGGTCGAAGGCGCCGGGTCGGTTCCTGCGCCACATCCGCCACACGATTCTGGCGCAGACGATGGTTATCACCGCCGGCCCGCCCGTCCAGACGGCGCCGGACACCGGCGCGCCGCTGAGAAGCGTGCCGATGGCTCCCAGGGCCAACAAAGCGGCGGCAATGCCCAGAAACACCAAGAGCGCGAGCGCGCCATAGGAAGACCAGGCGCCGCCCGTGACAAAACCGATCGACCCCGCCGATGGTTGGTCCGAACAGGCGCGGGTGAGCGTTTCCACGAACGGCCGAAATGTTCCACGGCGGTCCTCGGCGGTCCCCGGGCCGGTGAAGCTCGCCGAGGGTATCCAGATCCGGCCGCCGTGGCCCTCGATCGAACAGGTCCAGCGCTCGATCACGGTCAGCGGACTATAGGCCAAGGTCACCCTGTGGACATCGGCCAGGGCGATTCGTTGCGCCACGTTCTGGTTCACGGCCCGGACCAGCGATCCGCTCTCGATCGAAAAAACCGATTCCCTGTCGAAGAGCGTACGTCGAGCGCGGTATTCCACCCTGAATGGCTGCCTCTCTCGAATCGAACCCAGGCGATGCACTGGCGTCTCTCAAGAGCGCCCACTATGATCGGAGCATGGCGCCCAAGTCGACCAAAACCATGCTCTGGGCGCTCTGTCGGCAAGAGCGATGGGCAGGTTTGCGCCGTCCGCGGCGCCGCCGGTTCCTCACGCCGGGCTTGCAGCGGCGCACGCCCGCCTAAGTCGTCATCTCAGACCATGTCCTCGAACTAGATGCGCGTCGCCTACGTGAACGGGAGATATCGGACCCACAACCAGGCGATGGTCCACATCGAAGACCGAGGCTATCAGCTGGCTGACGGCGTCTATGAGGTGTGGGCGGTGATCGACGGCCGGCTGGCCGATGCGGAGCGCCATTTCGCGCGTCTGGAGCGCAGTCTCTCCGAACTCGAGATCGTCCGGCCGATGAGCCGCGAGGCCCTGGGAATTGTCCTCGCTGAAACCGTACGCCGCAATGTCGTGAGCTATGGCCTCGCCTACTTGCAGGTTACGCGCGGCGTCGCGCGTCGCGATCACGCCTTTCCCGATCCCGTGCCAGTCCCGGCGGTGGTGGTCACCGCCAAATCGATCGACCGCGCCGCGGCCGAGGCGCGCGCTGAAAAGGGCGTCGCGGTGATCAGCCTGCCCGAGACGAGGTGGTCGCGGTGCGACATCAAGACCATCGGCCTGCTGCCCAACGCCCTGGCGAAGCAGGCAGCGCGCCGGGCGGGCGCAGCCGAGGCATGGTTCGTGGATGACCTGGGCCTGGTTACCGAGGGCGCGGCGAGCAACGCGTGGATCATCGACGAAACCGGCGCCCTGCGCACCCGGAGTATTCAGGCCAACATCCTGCGCGGCGTCACCCGGCTCACGCTTCTCGATGTCGCGGCCGAAGAAGGTCTCACCGTCGACGAGCGGCCGTTCACCATCGCGGAGGCCAAGAAGGCCCGGGAAGCCTTCATCACCGGAGCGGGGACACTGGTCATGCCGGTAGTCGCGGTGGACGGGACGCTGCTCGGCGATGGCTCCCCTGGCCCGGTGGCGAAACGCCTGCGGCGGCTTTATATCGAAGAGGCGCGGCGAAGCGCCTGGTGATCGCATAAGGAGGGGCAGCCCGCGCTCGCCCGCCGGACGGTGTCGAACATCAAAGAAAAGAAGGGGTGGTTGAACCCGTGCCGGTCGACAGAAGACAGAATCTCCAGGACACTTTCCTCAATGCCGTACGCAAAGCCAAGACGCCGCTCACGATTTTTCTGGTGAACGGCGTCAAGCTGCAAGGCGTCGTCGGCTGGTTCGACAACTTCTGTGTGCTTCTGCGGCGCGATGGCCAGTCCCAGCTCGTCTACAAGCACGCGATCTCCACCATCATGCCCAGCCAGCCGGTGCAGCTTTACGAGCCCGACACCGAGGACGAAGACGAAGCGTGAAATCAGGATCGATAGATCTTCAGCCGTCGCCTCCGGCGGCCCTCGTCATCCACCCCGGAGCTCGCAACGACATCGCGGGCCGCTCGGCGCTCGCGCGCCTTGACGAAGCGGTGGGCCTTGCCCGCGCGCTCGATCTGGCGGTGTGCGAAGCCTCGATCACCCCAATGCACGGGAAGGCGCCCGCGACCCTCTTCGGCAAGGGCAAGGTCGAAGAGATCGCCGCCGCCTGTCGCGCTCACGCGATCGAAGTGGTGGTGGTCGACGCCGCACTCACCCCCGTCCAACAGCGCAACCTCGAGCGCGCCTGGCAGGCCAAGGTGGTGGACCGCACCGGGCTGATCCTCGAGATCTTCGCTCGTCGCGCCCGCACGAAGGAAGGGCGTCTGCAGGTGGAGCTGGCGCGGCTTCAATATGAGCGCTCGCGGCTAGTGCGCACCTGGACCCACCTCGAGCGCCAGCGCGGCGGCTTCGGTTTCCTCGGCGGCCCGGGCGAGACGCAGATCGAGGCGGACCGCCGCCTGCTTCTCGACCGGATCGTCAAGCTGAAGCGCGATCTTTCCGACGTGCGGCGAACCCGCGCGCTGCAGCGCAAAGCGCGCAAGCGCACGCCTTTTCCGACCATCGCTCTTGTGGGCTACACCAACGCCGGCAAGTCGACGCTGTTCAACCGCTTGACCAACTCCGAGGTCGTGGCCAAGGACATGCTGTTCGCCACCCTGGACCCGACCCTGCGGCGCGTTCCGCTCCCCGGCGGCCGGCCTGCGATCATGTCGGACACGGTCGGCTTCATCTCCGATCTGCCGCACGAACTGGTGCAGGCGTTCCGCGCCACGCTCGAGGAGGTGCGCGAGGCCGACGTGATCCTGCACGTGCGCGACATTGCCGGCGAGGACAGCGAGGCGCAAAGCCTGGACGTAGCGGAGGTGCTCACCGAGCTGGGGATCGACAAGGACGGCCGCCACCACCTCCTCGAGGTGTGGAACAAGATCGATCTCCTGACCGGCGAGGCGCGCCAGGAGATCGTCGAGCGGGCGTCTCGCGCCGGGACGGTCGTGGTCTCCTCGACTACGGGCGAGGGGATGCAGACATTGTTGGAGCGTCTGGCGGCGATGATCAACGAGGGGCCCGATCTCGTGTTCCGGCTGCGGCCTTCCGACGGCGAGGCCCTCGCCTGGCTCTACCGCCATGGCCGGGTGACCGACCGCACGGCGGACAGCCAACACGGACTGCTCGTCACGGCCCGCCTGGATCCGCAGGCCCTCGGCCGTTTCGAGCAGCTGCGCCCAGGGGCGTTGTGCTGAGAGGGTCGGCGCAGGTCGTCGGTCGCGGCGAGTGTGCGTAGGTAGGCTTCAAGGCGGGCATGGGTGAGCCCCGTCGAGCTTGAAGGATCCCTTTCCAGCACGACACAGGAGGGCAGGGCGAGGGAGTTCCAGAAGTCGAGAGCGCAGACCGCACTGTATCGGGCCACGAGCAGCGTCAACACACTCCCATGCGTCACGATTGGCGTCGGGATGCAGGCCCACGGGCGCATAGCCGAGACGGCGATGGAAGAAGAAGGTGTGTCCCGCCGCAGTCGTTGCCGAGAGGCTCGTTCTCGTGCGCCAAGCGGCGTCGCCCGCGCCCCGCGAACCTCGGTTCAGTCAGTCCTGCCGCCGAAGGCGAGCAGGTTGCCGTCCGGGTCGGCGACGATGAAGGCGCCCTGGCCCTGCCCGTGCCACGGCTCCCTTCGGAGCGTGGCGTGGAAGGCGACGTCGCGTTCCTGGAACTCGACGAAGAGTTGCCTGGCGTTGCTCACGGTAATCGCCGCCGAAAGGAGGTCAGGATCGGCTCTCCGGTCGAGGATCGGTCTGTCCACATGGCGCAGATTGAGCATGGCGCCATCACGGACCACCTGGGCGTAGAAGGCTGGTTCGCCGTAGACGAAGCCGACCGAAAACCGGAGCTTGGAGGTGAAAAAATCGAGCGAGCGGGGCATGTCGGTGACGAAAAGCTGCGGCTCGACGGTCCAGAGCACCGGCCTCGCGGGGAAGCGGCTCAGATCGCTGCTCACGGTTCGAACGCCTTTGTCGAAAGTCCGCCAACGCTCATTCTCTGGCTCGTTCTCATGTTCGTCCTCGCTCGGCCGCCTTCGCCTCGTCCCACAGGCGATCCATTTCCGCCAGATTGGAGTCTCGCGGCGAGACGCTCTTGGCTGCCAGGGCGGCTTCGATGAAAGCGAAGCGCCGCATGAACTTGGCGTTGGCGCCGCGCAACGCCGCCTCGGGATCGATGTCGAGGGTCCGGGCAATGTTGGCGCACACGAAGAGAACATCGCCTAGTTCCTCGCCGGCCTTGGCGGGGTCGCCGGCGACGACTTCAGCTTCGAGCTCGGCGATCTCTTCGCGCAGTTTTGCCATGACTTCGCTGAGCGTGGGCCAGACAAACCCGACCCGCGCCGCGCGCCGCGATAGCTTCGCCGCGCGGGTCAGGGCCGGCAGGGCGAGAGGGATATCCTCCAGCAGGCCGGCCGCGGGCTTGGCTGCGCGTTCCGCGGCCTTGATGTCCTCCCAGGCCGCACTCTGGCCATCCAGGCTGGGCCGCTCGGCGGCGCCGAAGACATGTGGGTGGCGGCGGATCATTTTCTCGGTGACGGCTCTGGCGACATCAGCGAAGTCGAAGTCCTCCGCCTCCTGGGCCATCCGCGCGTGGTACACGACCTGAAGAAGCAGATCGCCGAGCTCGTCGCGCAAATCGGTCATGTCGCCCCGTTCAATCGCGTCGGCGACCTCGTAGGCCTCCTCCAAGGTGTAGGGGGCGATGGTCGCGAAGCTCTGGGCAAGATCCCAGGGGCAGCCCCCCTGCGGATCGCGAAGGCGCGCCATGACTTCCACGAGTTCGAGGACCGGGTGCACTGACGAGCTCCTTTGAGACGGAACGCACAAAAGTTGCCGATCGGCGGCCGGAATGGCTCCCTAGCGCAATACTCTTGCGCGAGAGGCCGGTTTCCCTCTAAAGCCTGCCGACATGCGCAGTCTTCGCGACATGCCGCGCCTCCGCCTTGCGGAGCTTAGCCGCCCCTGACCGTTTTCGGGCGCCGCGGAGAAGTCCGCGCCCGAGGCGTCCAGGGGTCGAGCCGCCACGAAACTCCTCATCGCGAAGAAGACATTCCATGACTATCCAATCCGGCGTCCGCGAGCCAGTAGAGGCCAATTTCGACCGCGTCCTGGTCTTCGACACCACCATGCGCGACGGCGAGCAGTCGCCGGGCGCATCGATGTCGCTCGAAGAGAAGCTCGAACTCGCCGGCATCTTGGAAGAGATGGGCGTAGACGTCATCGAGGCCGGTTTCCCGATCGCCTCCAACGGCGACTTCGAGGCGGTGCGCAAGATCGCGCACATGGTGACCGGGAGCATCGTCTGCGGCCTGGCGCGCGCTGGGATCGGCGACATCGAGCGCTGCGCGGAGGCTCTGCGCGGGGCCGAGCGCGGACGCATCCATACCTTCATCTCCACCAGTCCGCAGCACCGCGACCACATCCTCAGAATGAGCGCCGCCGAGGTGGTCGATGCGGTCACCGCCTCGGTCAGCCACGCCCGCAACCTCTGCGGTGACGTCGAGTGGTCGGCGCAGGACGCCACCCGAACCGAGCGCGACGTCCTTCGCCGTTGCGTCGAAGCGGCGATCCGCGCCGGGGCGAGGACGATCAACATCCCCGACACCGTCGGCTACAGCACGCCGGACGAGTACGCGGCCGTGTTTCGCGACCTTATCGAAGCCGTCCCCGGGGCCGACCGCGTCGTCTTCTCCACCCATTGCCACAATGATCTGGGCTTGGCGGTCGCCAACAGCCTGGCCGGGGTCGCCGCCGGCGCGCGGCAGGTGGAGGTGGCCATAAACGGGATCGGCGAGCGGGCCGGCAATGCAGCCCTCGAGGAGGTGGTGATGGCGCTGAAGGTGCGAGGCGACCGCCTGCCTTTTCCGACCGGCATCGTCACCGAGCACATCACCCGCGCCAGCCGCTACGTCTCGGCGATCACCGGCTTTCCGGTCCAGTTCAACAAGGCCATCGTCGGCAAGAACGCCTTCGCCCACGAGGCCGGCATCCATCAGGACGGGATGCTCAAGAACGCCGAGACCTACGAGATCATGCGCCCGCAGGACGTGGGGCAGGGCGGCTCCAATCTCGTGATGGGCAAGCACTCCGGCCGCCACGCCTTTCGCGAAAAGCTCAAGGCGCTCGGTTACGATCTCGGCCAGAACGCGCTCAATGAGGCCTTCGGGCGATTCAAGGACCTTGCGGACAAAAAGAAGCATGTGTTCGACGACGACCTCATCGCCCTGGTCGACCACGCCCTGGCCCGGGGGGCGGAGAGAATACAGGTCAAGGCGCTGCGCGTCGTCGCCGGCACCGAGGGACCGCAGGAGGCGAGCCTCACCCTGGTGATCGACGGCGCCGAAAGCTCGGCCACGGCGACCGGCGACGGGCCCGTGGACGCCGTGTTCAACGCGATCCAAACGCTCGCGCCCCACGCCGCGGTGCTGCGGCTGTTCCAGGTCCACGCGGTGACCGAAGGCACGGACGCCCAGGCCCAGGTCAGCGTGCGGCTGGAGGAGGAGGGTCGCATCGCTACTGGATCGGCCGCCGACACCGACACCCTCACCGCCAGCGCCATGGCCTACGTCAACGCCCTGAACAATCTCGGCGCTCGCAAGGAGAAAAGCGCGCCAGGGCCGATCAGCGCGACCGGATTTTGAAGGGGCGGGGGTGCGCGTGACCTCGTAGTCCCCTGGGTTCCCATCAGGTCCACATCGCCTCATTGCAGATCGTGGACGCCCTCCAGGCGGACGGTTGGCGGCGGGGGATCGGCTGGCGCGGCGAGGCCGCTCTCGATGTGCGATGGGGATGTGGCGGACGAGAAAGACGGGGCCGCGCGCGCGAGCCAGGCGACGGCCTGGCTCGACCGCGGGACGAACGGCCGCATCGGCCCGTGGTCGACGCCCCAGTCCTCGCCGTTCCAACGGCTCCAATCGGGGCGCAGGCCAAAGGCCTTGCACAGGCCCTCGACGGTCTCGCGCAGCGGCCACTCGGGGGCGCCCAGTTCGGCCTCGTGTTCGGAGAGCCGCTCCTCGACCTCGTTGCAGACCTCTTCGAAAGTCTCGTCGTCCTCGATCTGGGCTTCGGCGACTTCGGAGATGAGGTCGAAGACCCGATTGGTGCGCTCCTGGCGAGCCTCGGCGGCGCGCTCGGCGCTCTTCGCACGCTCGTCGGCGCGCGCCTTGAAGACGCCGGCTTTCAAGTCGCGCAGCTCGGCGTCGGTCCTGGCCTCCAGGGCCAGGGTGAGGCGGATGGCGCGCGAGAGGGGCCCGAAGGCGTCGGCCGGGTCGCGGCGGGTGTCACGAACCGGCGCCGGGGTGGCGGGAACCTCGCTCGCCCCCGACTGGGCGCCGGCGCTTTCGGGGAGGGCGCAGGGCCTCAGGCCCCGAGCCAAGTCCATGCCGATATCGGCCAGTTCCTCGAGCAGGCGTAGCCGGCGCTCCGCGCGCAAGACGGAGGGATCGGGCGCGTCGTCGGGGGCGGAGGCGGCGTGATCTTCGAGAGCGAGGGCGAAGGATGACATGAGCCGAAGCATTGCATATTGCAATCTTCTTGTCAAGGGAAAAATCCGGCACGGGCGAACGTCGATCTACCGAGATCCCGCCTGAGACTCCGTCGGTGATGGGCCGAAGCACGAACTTGCGGCTGTCCTCTTGGAAAGATATCGCAACCTCTCGAATCATCGCGCCGGCGGCTTCAAGACTGCCGATCTTTGCAGTCTGGGAGTCGATCTTCGAGCTGACGAATGTCGATGAGGGTCTCCGCCGCGCCCGACACGGAACCTCACGGAATCCACCGCAAACGTTCGCTCTCGCCGTTGGACGCGATGCTCATGCTGCGACCCGAACGACCGTAGTCTCGCGGCGGAAGGCTCAAGCCGTGGCGGCGCCTCCGCTCGCCACTCTTTGGTGCGCCTCAAAGATCTTCCAGCCAGGCGATCAGCCTGGCGTTGACCTCGTCGGGGCGCTCCTGCTGGGTCCAGTGGCCGCACCCTGGCAGGATGTCGGCGCCGCGAAGATCGCCCATCTGGGCCCTCATCATCGAAACCAGGTCGCCGCGACCGAGCATGGAGAGCACCAGATCGCGCTCGCCGCCGATGAACAGCGCCGGCTGTCCGATCTGGCGGCCGTTGAACTGCTGCGCATAAGCGAAATCGAGGTCGTGGTTGCGATAGCGGTTGATCGGCCCGCGAAAGCCCGACCCCTCGAACTCACCGACGTAGTAGTCGAGATCGGCGGCGGTGAGCCAAGGGGGGAAAGGCTCGGGGTCCGGCAGCCGGTGCAGCAGGGTGTCGCCGACGAGCTTGTCGAGCGGCCACGTCCCGTCCGGCGCGTCGCCGCTGATGGCGTAGTAGAAACGTCGAAGGGCGCCGCGCACGTCGGCTTCCATCTCGGCCTCGGCCACGCCTTCCGCCTGGAAGTAGTGTTGGTAGAAGAACCGGCCGCGGCTGGTGAACACCGCGTCGATGAGATCGCTGAACGAACGCGTCGGGAGACCCAGCCACGGCACGGAGAGCCCGGCGACCGCGCGCACGAGGTCGGGCCGGATCAGCGCCGTGTTCCAAACGATCGGCGCCCCCCAATCGTGGCCGACGATGACTGCCGGCGCGAGCGGGCTGAGCGCCTGGATCGCTGCGGCGATGTCGGCGACCATGTGTTCCATGGCGTAGGCCTCGACGGGGTGCGGCTTGTCCGAGCCGCCATAGCCGCGCACGTCGATCGCCGCGGCGGTGAACCCCGCCCGCGCGACGGGCCCCATCTGATGTCGCCAGGAGAACCAGGACTCCGGAAAGCCGTGCACCATAAGGACCAGCGGGCCGGTCCCCTCCACCGCTGCGCGAAGCTTCACGGCGCCGAGATCAATCGTGCGGAACTCCGGCATGCTTCTTCCCTCGCCCCATCATGGCTTCGACCAGGCCAGAGGGCTATATTCGCACGCCGTTCAGGAGCGCCAGCCATGCCCTTCATCGACATCCGCGCGTTGCCGACGTTCGAGAAAGGCGTGGGCGGCTGGCGAGGTCGACAGTTCCGCTCGCCGAGCATGACGTTCGTGCACTGGGAATTTGATGCCGGGGCGAGCGTTCACGAGCACGCTCACGCCCAGGAGGAGGTTTGGGAAGTGACCTCCGGGGCGGTCGAGGTCACCATCGATGGGGTCACGGCATTGGCCCGCCCTGGAGTGGCGGCGGTCGTTCCGCCGAACGCTCCGCATTCGCTGAGGGTCATCGAGGCGGGGACGGCGATCGTGGTCGATCATCCGCTGCGCGAGGATTTCTGAGACCTTACTCCTTCAGCGCCTCGTCGGTCGCGCGGACCAAGCCGTCCACGATGCCCGGCTCGGTCGAGGCGTGGCCCGCGTCCCAGACGATCTCGAACTTCGCTTCCGGCCACGCGGTGTGGAGCGCCCAGGCGCTGGCGAGCGGAGTGACGACGTCGAAGCGGCCCTGGACGATCCAGCCGGGAATGCCGCGGACCTTATCGATGTTCTTCAAGAGCCAGCCGTCCTCGCTGAAGAAGCCGCGGTGCTGAAAGAAGTGGCATTCGATGCGCGCGAAGGCGATGGCGAATTCGACCTCGTTGAACTTGGCCGGCCGAGCTTCCGGGCCGCGCAGGGAGATGGTGTCGCCTTCCCACTGGCTCCAGGCCGCCGCCGCAGCGGCCTGCACCGTGCGGTCGGGATCAGTGAGCCGGCGGTGGAAAGCACCGACCATGTCGTCGCGCTCGGCAGGCGGGATAGGCGCGCAGAAGCGCTCCCATGCATCGGGGAAGATCATCGACGCCCCGTCCTGGTAGAACCATGAGAGCTCGCGCTGGGTGAGCAGGAAAATGCCCCGTAGCACCAGCCCGGCGACCCGCTCGGGGTGGAGAATGGCGTAGGCGAGCGCCAGGGTCGATCCCCAGGAGCCGCCGAACACCGTCCACTTTTCAATGCCCAGGCGTCGGCGGAGGCGCTCGATGTCCTCCACCAGAGCCCAGGTGGTGTTGCATTCCAGGCTGGCGTTGGGCCGGCTTCTGCCACAGCCGCGCTGGTCGAAGAGCACGGTACGCCAGCGCGCGGGATCGAAGAAGCGGCGCATGGTCGGGTTGATGGCCCCGCCCGGCCCGCCGTGCAGCACGACGGCCGGCTTGCCGCCGCGCGCTCCGCACTCCTCGTAGTAGATCTCGTGCGGCTTTTCCACGCTCAGCCAACTGCAGGCGTAGGGCTCGGTCTCCACAAAGAGTCCCCGCCGGCCAGCGGCAGACCCCGGCGCCGGCTGCGGTGGCGAGGGTTGGGCGCCGCTGCGGTCCATGGACGTCCCTATTTCGGAAACCGTCGGTCCAGCCATTCCAGCAAGACGCGATCCACCTGCGCGGGCTCCTCCTGCTGGGTCCAGTGGCCGGAGCCCTTGATCAGGACTTTTTCCAGATCGGGCACGAAGGTCTCCATCCCGTCGGCGGCGGAAGGCGGCAGGACAGCGTCCTTTTCCGCCATCACCATCAGGCAGGGAACGGCCACCTTCTCGGGCAGACCCTGGGAAATGGCCCAGTTGCGGGTGAAGTTTCGGTACCAGTTGATGCCGCCGGTGAACCCGGTGCGCTCGAACGTCTGGACGAAGACCTGAAATTCGGCGGGCGTGAGAAAACTCTCGCGCGGATCGAAGTTGGCGTCGTAGGCCTCGAGCATCTTGATCAGGGCGAAGGTCGAGGCGGGACCCTGGTCGGCCTCGCCCGGAACCTCGCTGAGCCGCAAACCGCCGGTGGCGGGGGGCGTGCCCGCAATGGGCCGTTTCATGAAGAAGTTCATCGCCTTGGCGACGTCGGCGTCCAGGATGGCGTCGGCCTCGCCCGGTTTCTGAAAGTGCACGATGTACATCTCATCGCCGAATCGCCGGCGCATGATCCCGATCGGATCGGCTGGGGGGCGGGCCATGAAGGGCGTGTTGACCCCGATCACTCCGGCGACGCGGTCTGGATGACGCAGCGGCATCTGCCAGACCACTATCCCGCCCCAGTCGTGGCCGCAGAAGATCGCCTTGTCGACCTTCAGATGATCGAGCAGGCCGACCATGTCGCCGGTCAGATGGGCTATGTCGTATGCCTCGACCGCCGCCGGCCGTGAGGTAGCTCCGTAGCCACGCTGGTCTGGCGCGATCGCCCACCGGCCGGCCACATCGAAGGTCCGCAACTGGTGACGCCATGAAAACGCCAACTCCGGAAAGCCGTGGCAGAAGACCACGGGCGTGCCGGTTCTCGGCCCGACCTCATGGTAGGCCATGCGGAGACCGGGAAGGTCGGCGTAGCGCGCCGGCGGCATCTGCGTCTCGGGCGCGATCAGGTGAGCCTCCGGGAGCTTGAGGATTGCTTACCCGTGCGCGCGAAGCCGCGCCAGGGCAAGAGCGGTGGGGGAGGACTGGCGCCGGCCCGATCACGGCCGGTCCATCCCGCGCGCGGCCCAGATCAACACCGCCCAACCGGCGAGCAACAGCATGCCCCCGATCGGGGTCACGGCGCCCAGCCAATGCGGGCCGCCGAGGGCCATGGCGTAGAGGGAGCCGGAGAACAGCGCCGTGCCGCCGAGGAACAGGGCCGGCGCGTGTCGCGCCCGGACGGCGCCGAGCTGAAGAAAGCCGGCGCAGGCCAGGGTTGCGAGGGCATGGAGTTGCTCGTAGGCAGCCCCCGTACGCATCCATTCCCTTGCCGCCGCCTGGGTGAGCCCGTGGGCCGCGAACGCGCCCGCCACGACCCCCGTCAGCCCGCTGGCGGCCGCCAGCGTCATCCAGGTGCGGCGATTCCACCGCATGCTTGACCCTCCGTCATTGTTGCGTTGCGTTTTCGTTGGACCTTAGACTCACTTGCGGCGCTAGGAGACGGCCATGGCTCTCACCCGGGGTGACGACTTTCCGATCCATCAGACGAGCGAACCGATCGCCTTCAGCGGAACCGACCGCAACTTCTACGATCGATATTTCTTCAATGGCTATGGGGCGCAGGGAGAGGGGTTCTTCGCCATGGCCTTCGGGGTCTATCCCCACCTCAACATCGCCGACGCCAGTTTCTGCGTGGTGCGCGACGGCGTGCAGACCTGTCTGCACGCCAGCCGGTGGCTGGCGATGGAGCGGATGGACCTCACCGTCGGGCCGATCTCGATCGAGGTCCTCGAGCCGCTGAAGCGCCTCAGGGTCAGCGTCGTGGCCCCAGAACACGGCCTCAGAGCGGAGGTAGTGTTCGAGGGCCGCGCCTTCCCGGTGGAGGAGCCGCGATTCATCCGCCGCAACGGACCTCGCCTCGTCATGGACTACACGCGGCTCACCCAGAACGGCCGGTGGTCAGGATGGATCGAGCTGGACGGCAAGCGCGACAGCGTCGAGGGCTTCATGGGCACCAGGGATCGATCATGGGGTGTTCGGCCAGTCGGCGCGCGCGATTCCCAGGAGGTCGTCCCCCCACAGCCGCCGCAGTTCTACTGGATCTGGGCGCCGACCAATTTCGCCAGCGGCAGCTTCTTCTTCCACAGCAACGAGGACGGCGCCGGCCTGCCGTGGAACCGGCGGGCGGTGTGGGCGCGGGAGGGCGCGGACGCCGCTTCGCTGCACGAGATCGACAACGCCAAGATCACCATCGATTGGAAACGCGGCACGCGCCATGCCCGGCGCGCCGTGGTGGCGTTCGAAGACGCCCACGGGCGCCGCGAGATCACCTTCGAGCCCGACTACGAATTCCTGATGCTGGGGCTCGGGTACGGCCATCCCAAGTGGGCTCATGGTTTGGCGCACGGGGAGCTCGAAGTGGAACGCGAGGATCTCGATCTGGCGAAGTGCGATCGACGCCTCGCCAAGCATCTTCACGTCCAGGCTCTGTGCAAGGTTGTCTATCGCGACGACGCCGGGGGCGCGGAGGAGGTTGGCCGGGGCGTGCTCGAACAGCTCGTCATCGGGCCACACGCCCCCTCCGGCTTCAGCGAAACCCTGGATTTCGCGACGTGACGAGAGGCCGGTGACGCTTTCGGACCGGCTCGCCGCCTACCTCACCCGCACCCGCGGCGAGACGACGGCCGTGGAGGCCATGAGCCGGATATCCGGGGGTGCGAGCCGAGAGACCTATCGCTTCGACGCCACCACCTCGGGGCGGCTGGAGCGCTTCATCCTGCGCCGCGACCCGCCCGGCAGCCTGATCGAAACCGACCGGCGTCTGGAATTCCTCGCCATACGTTCGTTCGAGGCGAAGGACGTCGCCGCGCCGCGGGTGGTGGTGCTCGAAGAGCAGGGCGCCGAGCTCGAGCGGCCGTTCTTCATCATGGAGCGCCTCGACGGCGCGACGGGCGGGATCTTCGCCGCCGAACCCTATGACGGCCACGCTTCGCAGATCGGCGAGCGGTTCTTCTCGATCCTTGGGCGGATCGCAGCCGAGCCAGTGGCCGGATTGCCGATCACCCGAGCCATCGTGGCTTGCGATCCCGCGGACTGCTGGCGGCGCGAACTGGGTCACTGGGTCAGGGTGATCGACGCCGACGAGGGCCACCCCCAGCCGATCGTCCGCGCGGCGATCCGGCGTTTGCTGCGCCACCCGCCCGCCGCGGCGTCGAAGCTCGCGGTCGTCCACGGCGACTACAGGTCAGGTAACTTCCTGCACGACGGCGCCGGTCGGATCACGGGCGTCCTCGATTGGGAGATGGCGCACCTGGGCGATCCCCTGGAGGATCTGGCCTGGGCGATGGATCCCCTGTGGTCGCGGCCGGGCGATCGGCGCGTCTCGGGGATGGTCGAGATCGACGAGGCCCTGCGGATATGGCGAGTCGCCAGCGGCCTCGACATCGACGCCGCGGCCTTCTCCTGGTGGCGACTGTTCGCTTCGGTGAAGGCGCAGGCGATCTGGATCTCCGCGGCCAAGGCATGGAAGGACGGCGGGTCGTGCGAACCGATCCTCGCCTTCTCGGGCTGGTACACGGCCAGGCGCCAGGACGAGATCCTGGCCGAGCGCCTGGCCGCGGCGGCGGAGTTCTGAGGTGACGCCCACGCTCGCCGAGATCATCCTTGGCCAGGTCGCGGCCATGGCGGCCCCAGCGCCGCCGGAAGCCTCCGGCGACTACCTCGCCGGGCGGATGGCCATGATCGGCATGCTCGCCGGCCTCGCCGCGCAGGAAGCCGAGCGCGGCGTCGCCGCCCGGGTCTGGGAGAACGCGGCGCTATGCACTCTCTTCGAGCGGGCGGCCCGGGAGTATGACGAGGGCCTCGAAGGGCGCCTCAGGCTGGCTGCGGATCGTCCCGTCGCCGATCTCTCGTGGAGCGGCCTGGACGCGCGCAACGCCGATCTGCGCCGCCTGCTCATCGCCCTTCACGAAGAGGTCGAACTCCGCGGGGATGCGCCGTTCGATCGCGAGATCCTAGACCTGTACCGATCGATGGCGCACCAGCGCAGGCTCGATCTGCCCGCCGGCCTGGGCTGAGGACTTGCCGAACGAACCGGGCTTTGGAGAGGCGGCTTCGCGATGCAACGGTTCGCGGCTAATTTCGTCGCGAACATCGAAAGAGTGTGGCGCGCCGGCGGCCAACGGTGTTTTCTGAAAGCATGCCGAGCCTCAAGCTAAAGCCCCCGGTCTTCCCCGCGGCCGCTCCGAACCCCGATGAGAGCCCGGCGCGCAACGCAAAGGCCCCCAGGACCGCTCCAGGCCGGGCGGCGAAAGCCTCGACGCTCGCGCCGTCGACCGCGCCCGCCGCCGTCGGCGCGATTGCCTCCGTGCGCGCTGGGCTCGAGTTCGAACCAAGTCGCAAGGCGGAGAGTCCGGCCTATGTCGCTGCGCTCTGCGCCAGCCTGCTTTGGGCGCTCGGCTTCGCCGCATTCGCCCTGGCCTATCATGACGAGAACGGCCCGTTTCATCTGGGCCTTTTCGGCTATGGCCTGCTGGCGGTGATCGCCGCCGCGCCGTTGGGCCTCATCTGGGCCGCCGCCTTCGCCCTTGTCCAGGCTCGCGAATTGGCGGCGGAGACGAGACGGTCGCGGCGGATCACCGGCGAACTCGTCGGTCCGGCCGTCCTGGCCGCCGCCGAGGCCGGAGGCTTGATCGATGAGGTTCGCAACCGGATCACCGACGCCGGAGACGCGGCAGGGATCGCGGCCGGGCGCCTGGCCTCGTTGCGGGAGGCGATTGTCGGTGAGACCCTGCGGCTCACCGAGGCGACCTCTGCCGCGGAAGCCAATTCCGGCCGCCTCGTGGAGCGGCTGACCAGCCAGCGCAATGAACTGAACACCCTGGCGGTGACTCTCGACGCGCGTGCCGCGGCGGTCACCGACACCATCAACCGCCAGGCGCGGATGGTCGCCCAAGCCTCCGACCTTGCAGAGACCCAGCTGCGGGAGGCCGAGGCGACGCTCATGGCGCGCACCGCCGATCTCGCCGCCACCGCCGCGGCGGCCACCGATCTCTCCCGGGTCGCGAGCGACGATCTGGGGCGCCAGGTGGCCCGACTTGAAACGGCAGGCGTCGGAGTCGGCGATCAACTGCGCTCTCTCGAAAGCGGGCTCACCGAACAGCGCGCGGCGCTGGTCACCGTCGCCCACACGTTGCGCGCCGATCAGGAGGAGTTCGTGGCTCAGGCCGAGACACGAACGGCCCTGCTCTCCGACTTCCTGAGCGGGGCGACGCGCGATGTCGCCGCCCTCAACGAGGCGGCAAGCCTGGGCGCGCAGTCCATGACCCAGCTGATCGAGGCGGCGGCCGGCAAGTTCGGTGAACTGGCGAGGGCGGCCCACGCGGAGCGCGATGCGTTCGGCGCCTCGGCGGCCACGTCGCTCAATGCTTTGGTCGACGTCGGCTCGAAGGAGCGCGCGGCCCTGGAAGCGCAGATGCGCCAGACTCTGGAGGCCCTTGCCGCGGCCGCCAGCCAAGCCAGCCAGGCCGCCGATGCTCACGCCCAGGCGGCGCGGGTCCAGGTCGATCAGCTGAACGAAGCGGCCTTCGCGGCCGGCCGCAAGGCTGAACAGGTCTTCGAGGCCCGGCTCGGGGAAGCGCGAGGGCTCATCGAGCAGTCGGCTCGTCTGGTCGAGGAGGCTTCCGCCGTCACCGCGGCAAAGCTCGAGGAGGGCCTTTCGCAGGCGAAGCGCGCCCTCGAGGAACTCGGCCACATGGTGCGGGAGGTGCGCGCCACCGCCGCTGATCTGCCGGGCGAGACCCAGATAAGGGTCATGGAGGTGCGCGCGGCGATTGAAAAAGGCATGGACGAGCTTCTCGCCGCCGGCGAGCGGACGGCCAGGGAGACCCAGGCGATAGACGCCTCCTTCCAGGAACGCGTGAGACGCAACTACGAAATGCTGAGCGAAGCGGTTCAGCTGATGGGCGTGGTGGCCCACAGCGGGCAGGGGGCCTCGGTGCTCCATCGGCCGGCGCCGGCGGCGCGCCCTTCGCCTACGCCTCCCGCTCCGTCCGCCGCCCCGCCGGCCGCACCGTCGCCCGCCGGCGACGCGCTCGAGAATCCTCCGCGACCGCGACTGAAGTTCACCGCCGTGCCGCCACAACCAACGACCTCCGCGCCCGCTTCAGCCCTTGCGGCCAAGGAGAAGCGCGAATGGAGCTGGAAGGCGGTGCTCACCGAAGCGGGCGGCGAGGCCAAGGCGGTGCCGGTGCTCGGCTCCGCGCTTTTTGGCGAGATCACTCAGATGGGAATCGATCCGGTGGCCCTGTTGTCCCGCCGACGGGTGGCGGAAGTGGCCGCGGCGATCCAGGCCGGAGACTTCGCCGGCGGCCGGGAGGTGGCGCGCAACCTGGCGCCCGCCGCCGTGCGCAGGCTCTCGCGCCGCCTTGTGGCCGACGGCGATCTCCATGAGCGCGGCCGGCAGTACCGCCAGCGCTTCGGCGCCCTGCTCGACGAGGCAAGGAAGCGGGACCAGCGCGGCTATGAAGTCACCGCGCTGCTCGCCTCCGACCAGGGCCGGGCCTTCCTGCTCATCGACGCGGCCGATCCCGAAACGGGCGCCTGAAGCAGTGCGCCGACCCAATCCGGGCTCGCAGTCACCTTTGGAATGGCTTGACGAGGGGGCCCCCTTCGGCGACCACCGAGGCCAACTGAACAGCGGCAAGGTATGGCGGAGCGCATGTTGAAGGATTTGTTCACTCTCCAGGGCCGCGTGGCTCTGGTCACTGGCGGCTCGCGCGGCATCGGCAGGATGATTGCCGAGGGTTTCATCATGCAGGGCGCCAGGGTCTACATTTCCTCGCGCAAGGCCGCGCAATGTGATGCCGCGGCCGTGGCCCTCAGCGAGGGCGGGGGTGTCTGCGTGTCGCTCCCGCAGGATCTCTCCACAGTCGACGGCTGCAAGGCCCTGGCCGAGCGGCTCACCGGCCTGGAGCCGAAGCTCGATATCCTGGTCAACAACGCCGGCGCCGCCTGGGGCGCGCCGTTCGAGGCGTTTCCGGAGAGCGGTTGGGACAAGGTTCTGGACCTCAATCTGAAGTCGCCGTTCTTTCTGACTCAGGCTCTGCATCGCGCCCTGGCGGCGGCCGCCTCCAAGGAGAAGCCCGCGAAGGTAATCAACATAGCCTCCATCGACGGCATCAGGCTCAATCCGCAGGAGACCTATTCCTACCACGCGTCCAAGTCCGGGCTGATCTATCTCACCCGGCGAATGGCGAAGCATCTGATCGCCGACTGGATCGTGGTCAGCTGCATCGCGCCCGGACCGTTCGCCTCGGAAATGAATCGCGACGCCCGCGACCACGCCGCCGAGGTCGCCAGGCGAGTGCCCCTGCGGCGGATCGGCGCCCCCGAGGACATGGCGGCGGCGGCGATCTATCTCGCCTCGCGGGCGGGGGACTACGTCGTGGGGGCGACCATTCCGGTCGACGGCGGGGTCGCGCTGGCGGAATGACTCTCGCCCGCGACCTCGAGTCCGATCGACCGTACCCGGGTGCCGCGACGGAAGCTCCGGAACAGCGCGGATCGCAGCCAGGGTTCGTTCGGCGCTGGCGGTGGCCGCTGATGATCGGCGGACCTCTGCTCATCCTCGCGGTGGCGGCCTTCTTCATCCTCACTTCCGGACGCAGCGAAACCACCGACGACGCGTACGTCCAAAGGGCCAAGGCGCCGGTGAGCGCCAGCATCGCCGGGCGGGTAATCGAGGTCGACGTCAAGGAAAACCAGCGAGTCAGGGCTGGCCAAGTGCTGTTCAAGCTCGATCCCGCGGACGTCTCGGCGGCGGCGCGGCGCGCGCAGGCTGAACTGGCCGCCGCCCGACTGCAGGTGGTCGCCCTGCGCGCCGCCTACGATCAGCAAAGGCTCGTGCTCGGTTCGGCCTTGCAGACCCAGGCCTTCGCCACCCGGGAGGCGGCGCGTCAGAAGGCTCTGGTGGTCGCCGGCGTCGCCTCGCGCCAGCAGGCCGACGAAGCGAGTCACAACGCCGATCTCGCCGTCGCTCAGGTCGCCCTGGCGCGTCAGGGAGTGGCGACCACGCTCGCGAACCTGGGCGGCGCGGCGCGCTCGGCCGATGCATACCCCGCGGTGCTGCAGGCCCAGGCCGCCGAGGAAGCGATGCGCCTCAATCTCACCCACACGATCGTGCTCGCGCCGGTGGATGGTGTCGTCACTCGCGTCGAGCAGCTTCAGGTGGGCGCCTATGTCAACGCCGCCCAGACGGTTTTCTGGCTTCTGTCGGGCGAGCCTTGGGTGGAAGCGAACTTCAAGGAAAATCAGCTGCGCAAGATGCGCGTCGGCCAGAGCGCGAAGATCAGGATCGACGCCTATGGCGGGACGGACTTCGCCGCCCACATCGCGAGTTTCAGCCCCGGCTCCGGCAGCAGCTTCTCGGCGCTTCCGGCCCAGAACGCCACTGGCAACTGGGTGAAGGTGGTCCAGCGCCTGCCGGTGAGGATCGCCTTCGACCGGCCACCGCCCGCCGCCGCCGGTCGCGACGGCCTTTCCGCGAAGGTCACCGTGGATGTCACGCGTCGGTAGGGCGCGCCGGGCGCCCGCGGCGGGGGAACCTGGGCGCTGGACCTAGACCGGCGTCATGGCAAACGCCTCCGATATCGCCAATCGGGTCCCGATCACCGTCGCCTTGATGTTGGCGACGGTGATGAATTCCCTCGACACGACCATCGCGAATGTCGCGCTGCCGCACATCCAGGGCAGCATCTCGGCGGCTCCGGACCAGATCACCTGGGTCCTGACTTCCTACCTCATCGCCACGGCGATCATGACCCCGCTGTCGGGATGGCTGTCGGTGAGAATTGGCCGCAAGCTGATGTTCATGATCTCCATCGGCGGCTTCACCCTCGCCTCGATGCTGTGCGGGATCGCGACCAGCCTGCCGGAGATCGTGCTCTTTCGACTTCTCCAGGGCCTGTTCGGCGCTTCTCTGATTCCCCTTTCGCAGGCTGTGGTCCTGGATCTCTACCCTCCGCGCCAGATCGGCCAGGTGATGGCGCTGTGGGGAGCGGCGGCGATCCTGGGGCCGATTTTCGGACCGTTCCTCGGCGGCTGGCTGACCGACAACCTCACGTGGCGGTGGGTGTTCTACATCAACCTCCCGGTCGGCATCCTGGCCCTGACCGGCGTGTTGCTGTTCATGTCCTCGGAGCGGAGCGACAAAGCCCGGCCCTTCGATTTTCTCGGGTTCGGAGTGCTGACAGTGTTCATCGGCGCGTTTCAGCTGGTGGTCGACCGCGGACCCTCCCAGGACTGGTTCACCTCTCCGGAGATTTGGACCGAAACCGTCATCGGGCTGATCGGGCTTTACATGTTCATCGTCCAGACCCTGTCCGCCAAACACCCTTTCTTCGACCGGGCGCTGGCGCTCGACCGCAACTTCGTGAGCTGCACCGTGTTCGGCTTCTTCATAGGCATCCTTCTCTTCTCGACCATGGCTCTGCTGCCGCCGATGATGCAGACCCTGATGGGCTATTCCGCGCTTCAGAGCGGCCTGGCGAGCATGCCCAGGGGCCTGGGCTCGTTCGCGGCGATGTTCATCGTCGGCCGACTGATCGGCAGGGTGGACACCCGTCTCATTCTGTTCGCCGGACTTTCACTGAGCACTCTCGCCCTGTGGCAGATGAGCCACTTCGATCTCTCGATGCCGATGGGCCCGATCATCGTTTCGGGGATCGTCCAGGGTTTCGGCATCGGCCTCATCTTCGTCCCGCTGAGCACCCTGGCCTTCGCGACCCTGGCGCCGCAGCATCGGCCGGAAGCCACCGGCGTCTACACCCTCGTGCGGAGCCTCGGGGCGAGCGTGGGGATCTCTGTCATGGAGGCGCTGTGGACGATGAACACCTCGGTGGTCCATTCCAGCCTCGCCGCCCACGTCCAGCCGGGCAATCCGGTGGTCAGCGCCGACCTGCCCTCGATCTTCAATCCCGCCACCGCGGTTGGCCTCCAGGCGCTGAATGGGCAGATCACCCGCCAGGCCGCGATGGTCGGCTATGTGGACGACTTCCGTCTGATGATGCTCGTGACGCTCGGCGTGATGCCGCTGCTGCTTTTCATGCGAACGCCGAAGATGGCGATGGATCTGGCCCATGCCGTTGTCGACTAGCCGCTGGCCGATCCTCGGCGCGCTGATCCTGTTGGGCGGTTGCGCGGCGGTGGGCCCCAATTTCCAGCGGCCAGCCGCGCCGACCGCCGCCAGCTACGCCATGGCCGGAGATCCCAGCCCAGCCGAGGCGCGCCTTTCGCCCGACCAGCGCGCGGCGGGGCCGTGGTGGCGCGCCCTGGGGTCGCGCGATCTCGACGAAGTCATGGCGCAGGCGCTGGCCGGAAACCTCACAGTGAGGATCGCCGTGGCCAACCTCGCGAAGGCGCAGGCGCAGGCTGCGAGCGCCCGGGACGACACCCGTCCCCAGGTGGACGCCGCCGCCGGGATCGAACGCGCCCGAATCAACACCCAGGCGTTCGGCATTCAGGGATTCCCAAGTCCGACGATCAATCTCTTCAGCATCGGCGGCGACGTCAGCTACGACCTGGACCTGTTCGGCGGCCTTCGGCGCAGGCTGGAGTCGGCGCGGGCCGCCAGGGACGCCGAGGCGCGCCGCGCCGACGCGGCCTACCTCACCGTGACGGCGAACGTCGCGGTGCAGGCGGCGGCGATCGCGACCCTGCGGAGCCAGATCGCGGCGGTGAGTTCGATCCTGGGTGACGACGAAGAAGACATCGCCATCGTCCGCCGCGCTCAGGCGCAGGGCGGCGAAGCGCCGTCAGCGTCGGTGAGCGGCGAGGCCCAGCTGGCCGAGGATCGGGCGCTGGCGCCGCCCCTGGAGCAACAGCTCGCCCAGGCCAGGCACGCCCTGGCCCTGTTGGCGGGACGATCGCCCGCCGAATGGACCGCGCCGGCCTTTTCGCTGGACGGTTTTACGGCCCAGATGGCGATCCCGCTCAGCTTGCCCTCGGCGCTCGTCCGCCGCCGACCCGACATCCTGGCCGCCGAGGCCGACCTGCACCAGGCCATCGCGAACGTCGGAGTGGCGAACGCCAACCTCTATCCGGACATCAAATTGACCGCTGGCCTGACACAGACCGCGCTGACGCCGCAGAACATCTTCTCCTATCAATCGACCGCGTGGGACATAGGCGCTGGCCTGACGACGCCGATCTTCCACGGCGGCGCCCTCAGGGCCCAGCGGCGCGCCGCCGAGGCACAGGCCCGCGCCTCCCTCGCCCAGTATGAACAGACGGTCCTCACGGCGTTCGTGCAGGTATCGGATGTCTTGGCCGCCCTTGCCCAGGACGACCGCCGGGTGGCCGACCTGGCCCAGGCCCGGCGGGTCGCCGAGTCCGGGCTGCGCGATACCCGAGTCGCCTATCGGCTGGGCGGCGGCGCCCTCCTGCCGGTGGTCGAAGCTCAGCGCCAGCTCAACCGGACGCGACTCGCTCTCGCGCAGGCTCAGGGCGAGCGACTGACCGATGTCATCAAGCTCTACGCGGCCACCGCCGCTCAGTGGCGCTAGGCGGCGAGCTGAGAGCAGATTTTTCTGCCCGCCGGTCGCGCCCGCCCGCGTCCGAAGCATGACTTCAAATGGACAAATCGATCTGGAGCCGATCGAATCCGCGGCATCGTCAGATCGGCGCGACCGGCTGAAGGAGCCGGCAAGACTATGGCGTTCCCGCAGCAATCACCCTAAAGACGGGCGCAAACTTCCTGCACCGAACGACCGAGAGGGCCGTTGTCGAGAACCCCACGGGCTCGGGAAGCCATGAGATGGGGAATCAAGAGAGGAAATTGAGCGTTGGAGCCTACGGATGTCGGGGCGCCTGATTACTTCCACAAAGTTGTCGATTGCCAGTGGGCCTGCCCGGCCCACACGCCGGTGCCGGAGTATATCCGGCTGATTGCCGATGGGCGTTACACCGACGCCTATATGGTCAACTGGAAGTCGAACGTCTTCCCGGGAATTCTCGGGCGGACCTGCGATCGGCCCTGCGAGCCGGCCTGCCGACGCGTGCGTGTGGAGGCCGAGCCGGTGGCGATCTGCCGGCTGAAGAGAGTGGCGGCGGACAACAAAGACGATGTCTCCGGGCGCCTGCCCAAGGCGGCGACCCGCTGGAACGGCAAGCGCATCGCCTGTATCGGCGCCGGGCCGGCGTCCCTCACCGTCGCGCGGGACCTGGCCCCCATCGGCTATGAAGTGGTCGTCTTCGACGCCGACGCGAAGGCAGGGGGCATGATCCGGAGCCAGATTCCGCGTTTCCGCCTGCCTGAAACCGTGATCGACGAGGAGGTCGGCTATATCACCGGTCTTGGGCTGACAATGCGGCTGGGCGAGCGCGTCGACAGCCTCAAGGCTCTACTCGCCGACCCTTACGATGCGATCTTCGTCGGTTGCGGAGCGCCCCGCGGTCGCGATCTGGATCTTCCCGGGCGCGCCGCGGCCGCAGCGAATATCCATATCGGGATCGACTGGCTCGCCAGCGTCTCGTTCGGCCACGTCGAAAGGATCGGCAAGCGAGTCATCGTCCTGGGCGGCGGCAACACGGCCATGGATTGTTGCCGCACCTCGCGGCGTCTCGGCGGCGAGGACGTCAAGGTGATCGTCCGCTCCGGCTTCGCCGAAATGAAGGCGTCTCCGTGGGAGAAGGAAGACGCGATGCATGAGGATATTCCGATCCTCAATTTTCTCACGCCAAAGGCCTTTACCCATGAGTCCGGGCGACTCACCGGAGTCACCTTCGAAAAGGTGCAGGCGGTGGTCGACGAAAGCGGTCGCCGCAGCCTCGCGCCGACCGGTGAACCGGATGTTCACCACCCATGTGACGATGTTCTGATCGCAGTGGGCCAGGAAAACGCCTTTCCGTGGATCGAGCGGGACATCGGGATCGAATTCAATGCGTGGGATATGCCCTCGGTCAGCGAAGTGAACTTTGCTTCCACCAATCCGAAGGTCTTCTTCGGCGGCGACTCGGCGTTCGGACCCAAGAACATCATCTGGGCGGTGGCTCACGGCCACGAGGCGGCCATCTCGATGCATAAATTCTGCCAGGGCGAGGACGTGAACGAGCGTCCCGCGCCCGGGGTGACGCTGGTCAGCCAGAAGATGGGTATCCACGAGTGGAGCTACGACAACGACATCTCCAACGCCGTCCGCCACAGGGTTCCTCTGCGGGACAAGGCCGAGGCCCTGGCCAATGTCAGGCTGGAGGTCGAACTCGGCTTTGATCAGAAGGTGGGCTATCGCGAGGCCGAGCGATGCCTCAACTGCGACATCGAAACCGTGTTCAGCGAACCGCTCTGCATCGAGTGTGACGCTTGTGTCGACATTTGCCCGATGGACTGCATCACCTTCACCGATGATGGCGAAGAATCGGAGTTGCGCACGCGGCTCAGCGCTCCGGCGATGAACCTGACCCAGGATCTCTATGTGTCCGGCGAGCTTCCGACGGGCCGTGTGATGGTGAAAGACGAGGATGTCTGTCTGCACTGCGGCCTGTGCGCGGAGCGGTGCCCGACCGGCGCGTGGGACATGCAGAAATTCCTGCTCGAAATGGCGGTCGCCGGGGAGCCCTGTCGAACGTGATCGAACAACCGCAGATTCGCGAACGCGTGGCGCCGCTCCGGGCCGTCAACGAATTCGTGGTCAAGTTCGCCAATGTGAACGGCTCGGGTTCGGCCAGCGCCAACTCGCTGTTCGCCAAGGCGATCCTACGCATGGGCGTACCTGTCGCGGCCCGGAACATCTTCCCGTCCAACATCCAGGGTCTGCCCACCTGGTACGAGGTGCGGGTCTCCGAGAAAGGGCACCTCGGCCGCCGTGGCGGAGTGGATCTGATGGTGGCGATGAATCCCCAGACCTTCGCCAAGGACGTCGCCTCCATCGAAGTCGGCGGCTACCTCTTCCACGACAGCACCAAGCCGCTGCCCCTGGGGCTCCGCTCCGACATCAACATCATCGGCCTGCCTCTCACCGCGATATGTAACGCCGCCTATTCCGATCCGCGCCAGCGGCAGTTGTTCAAGAACATCGTCTATGTCGGCGCCTTGTCGGTCCTGCTCGGCGTCGAAGCCGCGGTGACCGATCAACTCGTCGCCGAGGAGTTCAAGGCCAAGCCTAAGTTGATCAAACCCAATCTCGAAGCGCTGGCGATGGGCCGCGAACAGGCACTGGCCAACCTCGAGCCGCTCGGATTGCAAATCCGCCGCGCCGACGGGGTCGGCGATCGCATATATGTGGAGGGCAACAACGCCGCGGCCCTCGGCGCCGTCTACGGCGGCGCAACGGTCTGCGCCTGGTATCCCATCACCCCTTCGACCTCGCTCGCCGAAGCCTTCATTGCTCATTGCGAAGACTACCGCACAGATCCCGTGAGCGGGACCGCGCGTTACGCGATCGTCCAGGCCGAGGACGAGATTGCATCGATCGGCATTGTGGTGGGCGCCGGGTGGAACGGCGCGCGCGCGTTCACCTGCACCTCCGGTCCTGGCATATCGCTGATGCAGGAATTCGTCGGCCTTTCCTACTTCGCAGAGATTCCTGCAGTGGTCTTCGATGTGCAGCGGGGCGGACCATCAACCGGCATGCCCACGCGCACCCAGCAGTCGGATATCCTTTCCGCCGCCTATGCTTCGCACGGCGACACCAAGCACCCGCTTCTCTTCCCCGAGGACCCCGCGGAGTGCTTCGAGATGGGAGCCCTGGCCTTTGATCTCGCCGACCGGTTGCAGACATGCATCTTCGTCATGCTGGACCTCGACATCGGCATGAACGAATGGCTGTGCCGCCCATTCAGCTGGGACGACGATCGCCGTCTGGACCGGGGAAAGGTCATGGCTTTCCAGGATCTCGAGGCGGGCAGGGAATTTGGGCGCTATCGCGATGTCGATGGGGACGGCATCGCCTACCGCAGCTTGCCTGGCGTCCATCCCACTCGCGGGGCATATTTCACGCGCGGCACATCCCGCGATCCCGACGCCCGCTACAGCGAAGAGGGACCGGTCTATGTCGCCAATATGCAGCGATTGCTCGCAAAATTCGAGACAGCCAAGAAGTTGATCCCGCCCCCAATAGCGAAACCGGCCAAGCGGCGTACGCCGCACGGCGTGATCTATTTCGGCTCGACCAGCGCGGCGATGAACGAATCTCTCGAGATCTTGGAGGCCCACGCAGTTCACCTGGACGCGCTTCGCGTCCGCGGATTTCCTTTCAGCGATGTTGTCCTGGACTTCATTGCCGCCCACGAGACTGTATTTGTGGTCGAGCAGAATCGCGATGCCCAGCTCCGCACCCTGATCATGAACGAGGGAGGGGTCGACCCCTCCAAGCTCGTGCCGATCCTGAACTACGATGGTGCGCCTATCACCGCCAGGTTCATCACCGAGGCAATCTCGCGGCGCATTCTCGCGCCGCCACGAGCGGGCCCGGGCAGGGGCGTGCAATGACCTACATTACCAAGCCCAGGCTGCATCATCCGTTGCTCCAGCCCAACGCCCTGGGGTTCGTCCGGCGGGACTACGAGGGCAAGGTCTCGACCCTGTGCGCAGGCTGCGGTCACGATTCGATCTCGGCGGCAATTATCCAGGCCTGTTACGAACTCGATCTTCCTCCCCATCGCTTGGCAAAGCTCTCGGGCATCGGCTGCTCATCCAAGACGCCCGACTATTTCCTGGGCGCCTCGCACGGATTCAATAGCGTCCACGGTCGCATGCCCTCGGTGCTGACCGGCGCCAATCTCGCCAACCGCGATCTCATCTACTTGGGTGTTTCCGGAGACGGGGACAGCGCCTCGATCGGTCTTGGTCAGTTCGCGCATTCCTTGAGACGTGGCGTGAACATGACCTACATTGTCGAGAACAACGGGGTTTATGGTCTGACCAAAGGGCAGTTCTCGGCCACCTCCGATAAGGGATCTAAGTCAAAGCGCGGGGTCACGAACCACGACCAGCCGATCGAACTGGTGGGTCTCGCTCTGCAGCTGGGCGCGAGTTTCGTCGCCCGCAGCTTCTCCGGCGACAAAGCTCAACTGGTGCCCCTGATCAAAGCCGCGATCCATCATCGCGGCGGCGCCTTCATCGATGTCATCTCCCCGTGTGTCCAGTTCAACAACCACCAAGGCTCCACAAAGAGCTTCGACTACGTGCGGGAGCACAACGCGGCTGTGAACCGGCTGGACGTGATTCCGGACCGCGACGAAATCCTCGTGGACTACGAACCGGGGGCGGTAGAACTCGTCACCCAGCATGACGGATCGGTCCTCAGGCTGCGCAAGCTCCCCGATGATTACGATCCTACGGACCGGATCGCGGCAGTGACCCATCTGCAGACGCACCAGGCGCGCGGGGAAATCGTGACGGGCCTGATCTACCTCGACCCGGATTCGCGGGAGATGCATGACTATCTCGAGACCGTATCCACCCCGCTCAATCACCTGGGCGATGCCGAACTCACCCCCGGCGCGGGAATCCTCGAGGCGGTGAACCAGGCATTGCGATGAGCCAATCAAGCATCTGCACGGAGATGATTTCAGAGCCTGTCGAGCAGTAGTGTTGAACTGCTGGCGTTCGAACGCCGAACAAGAGCGTAACTCATCCGGCTCCGGACGAGCGGCTAACAAACACAAGGCGAGGCAATGCCGGACGGGGAAGCTTCAGTAAAGACCAAGGCCATTGCCGGCCTGGAGCCAGCCCCGACCCGGCACCGACGGCTCGTCGCCTGGGTCCGCGAAGTGGCCGAGCTCACGAAACCGGCGAAAGTTCATTGGTGCGACGGCTCCCAGGAAGAGTGGGAAACCCTCACCACCGAGCTTGTCAGCGCCGGAACCCTGAAGCGCCTCGATCCGCAGAAGCGCCCGAACTCCTTCTACGCCGCCTCCGACCCCAAGGACGTGGCGCGCGTGGAAAGCCGGACATTCATCTGTTCGAACCATCCTGATGAAGCCGGCCCGACAAACAACTGGCTCGATCCGACGGAGATGCGCGCCGACCTCCGCGACCTGTTCGATGGCGCGATGCTCGGCCGCACCATGTACGTCGTTCCATTCTGCATGGGACCCCTGGGCTCGAAGATCAGCGCCCTGGGGGTCGAGATAACCGACAGCGCCTATGTCGCGGTCTCGATGCGGATCATGACACGGATGGGCAACGCCGCTCTCGAGCAGCTCGGGGAAGACGGCTTCTTCGTGCCGGCGATCCACTCTGTGGGAAAGCCGCTTGCGCCGGGGGAGCGAGATGTTCCGTGGCCCTGCAATGATATCAAGTACATCGTTCATTTTCCCGAAGATCGTGAGATCTGGTCCTATGGTTCTGGGTACGGCGGTAACGCCCTGCTGGGCAAGAAATGCTACGCGCTCCGCATCGCTTCGGTGATGGCCAGGGACGAGGGCTGGCTCGCCGAGCATATGCTCATCCTGAAATTCACCTCCCCGCAGGGCCGCGTCCACTTCATCGCCGCAGCGTTTCCAAGCGCCTGCGGCAAGACCAACCTGGCGATGCTTCAGCCGACCCTCACGGGTTGGAAGGCCGAGACGGTGGGCGACGATATCTGTTGGATGCGGCCCGGTGATGACGGCCGGCTCTACGCGATCAACCCCGAGGCCGGTTTCTTCGGGGTTGCCCCGGGGACCGGTTACGCCACCAACGCCAACGCGATCGCGACGCTATCGGCCAATTGCATCTTCACCAATGTCGCCCTGACGGCGGATGGCGACGTGTGGTGGGAGGGCCTGACCCCGACGCCGCCGGACGGTCTCATCGACTGGAGAGGTCGACCCTGGTCGCCGCAGAGCGGTGTCACCGCGGCGCATCCGAACGCCCGCTTCACGGCCCCAGCCGGCCAATGCCCTTCCATCGCCTCAGAGTGGGACGACCCGCAGGGGGTGCCGATATCTGCGATCCTCTTTGGCGGGCGCAGATCCACCGCGGTGCCGCTCGTGGTCGAGGCCTTCGACTGGCGCCACGGGGTGTTCCTGGCGTCGAATATCGCTTCGGAAGGGACCGCCGCGGCCGAGAACAGCATCGGCGAATTGCGTCGTGATCCGTTCGCTATGCTCCCCTTCTGCGGGTACAACATGGGCGATTATTTCGCACACTGGCTGAAAGTCGGCGAAAGCAGCGATCCGGCCAAACTCCCCCGTATCTATTTCGTCAACTGGTTTCGGAAAGACAGCGACGGCCGATTCCTCTGGCCCGGTTACGGCGAGAACAGCCGAGTGCTCAAATGGATCGTCGAACGCCTGGAGGGCGTTGCGCCAGCCAAGGAATCGCCAATCGGTCTGCTACCCACGGCCAGCGGTCTGGACACCGCTGGCCTGCAGCTCAGCGCGGAGCAACTCCAGGGACTGCTTTGTGTCGATGCCGAAACATGGCGTCGCGAGGCGGCCCTGATCGCGCCTGCCTATGAGAGGTTCGGCGACCGCCTCCCTCAAGGACTGTGGCAAGAACATCGAGCGCTGATGGAACGGTTGGGCGAACCCAAATTTGCCATCCTGAACGCTCGGCCGAACTAGCGAGGAGATCGAACCCGTCTGGCTTAGCGAGCGGTATAAGCTGTCGGAAATGGCGCGATCGCATCGTTCACGGGCTGACCGCAGATCATGAAGGTCATACGTCAAGACCGGCTTCGCCGTTCCTTTTGCTTTCCTCCGGCCGACGTCGTGGCTATGGGTAGGTCGCACTCGATCGTCCAACCAGCCAAGAGAAAGCCGTCATGCGCGAAGCCGTAGTTGTTTCCTATGCCCGAACGGGCTTGGCCAAATCGGGCCGGGGGGGATTCAACATTACGCCCACAATCTCCATGGCCGCCCACGCCGTGAAGCACGCGGTGGAAAAGTCAGGCGTGGAACCAGGCGCGATTGAGGACTGCTTCATGGGCAATGTCGCGCATGGAGCCCAGAATCTCGGCCGCGGAGCGGCGCTACTGGCCGGACTTCCGATCACCACCGCGGGCGTGACCATCAACCGGTTCTGTTCATCGGGACTGCAGTCGATCGCCATGGCGGCCCGTTACGTCATCGACGACGGCGCGGACTGCGTTGTGGCGGGCGGCGTGGAGTCGATCAGCTTTCCGGGAAGTCCCGGCGCGCGGGAGAACAACGATCCCCGCCTGACGCAGATGTATCCGGACATTCACATGCCGATGATCGACACCGCCGACATCGTCGCCGAACGCTACAAGATCAGCCGTGACGATCAGGATGCCTATTCTCTCGAATCACAGAGGCGAATGGCGGCTGCGCAGCAGGGCGGCAAGTTCAGGGACGAAATCGTTCCGATGAAGACCAAGATGAAGAAGGTCGACCGCGAAACGAAAGAGGAGACGATCGTCGACTACACGGTCGATCGAGACGAGTGCAATCGGCCGGAAACGACCATGGAGGGGCTGCAGAAGCTCGAACCAGTGCGCGGCCCCGGCCACTACATCACCGCTGGCAACGCTTCCCAGCTCTCGGACGGCGCGGCCGCGGTGGTGTTGATGGAAGCCAAGGAGGCTCAGCGTCGCGGCCTAAAACCTCTTGGCGTCTTCAAGGGCTGGGCAGTTGCAGGATGCAAGCCCGACGAAATGGGAATCGGCCCTGTGTTCGCCGTACCCCGGCTTCTCGAGCGACACGGATTGAAGATCGAGGACATAGATTTGTGGGAGTTGAACGAGGCTTTCGCCAGCCAATGCCTCTATTGCCGGGATACGCTCGGCGTCGATCCTGAAAAGTATAATGTCAACGGCGGCTCCATAGCGATCGGCCATCCCTTCGGCATGACCGGCGCCCGCCTGACCGGCCACGTCCTCCAGGAAGGCCGTCGAAGGGGTGCGAAACACGCGCTGGTCAGCATGTGTATCGGCGGCGGCCAGGGCGGCGCGGGCCTTTTCGAGGTTTACGACTGAACTCTTGAAAGTTCCTGAGATGGCCGGACTTACCGAGCCGCGATCGCTCTGACGCGGGATCCTACTGAATTGGTTCGGTGACGACTGCGGTCCCGTAGGCCAGCACCTCGGTGATCCCGTCCATGATCTCGTTCGCGTCGTAGCGCATGGCTATGACCGCCGTGGCCCCGGTCTCGGTGGCGTGCTGGATCATATGATCTAGCGCTTCCTGCCGCGCCGTGTCGGCCAGGCTCACGTAAACCGTGAGTTTTCCTCCGAAGAGAGATTGAATGCCGCCAGCGAAATTGCCGACAACGCTCCGGGAACGGACGGTGATCCCGCGCACCAGACCGATATGGCGAATGATGCGGTGGCCGGGAAGATCATTGGTCGTGGTGACGAGCATGGCGTGCCTTGTTTGCGATTGATGGTGAGCAGAATGAACGCCCCGCTGTTTGGGCGCAATCTCGATAAGCGTGCCTTCCTGACCGGAATTCGAAATCCTGCTAAGGCCGCGTCGCAAGGATGAAGCGCCGTTGACTGTGATCGAAGACCGGCCGGAGCCTGCCTCGCAAGAGGCCGAAGCCGCCTACGAGCGCTTCGTATGGCGGAACCTCCCACGCAACTTCGCGGGTCATTTCATGCATGGCATGCTGGGGATGACCGGGTTCAGGCTGTTCAACGCTCCGACATTTCTCCCCGCCTATCTTCACCTACTCTCGGGCTCCGACTTCGTTGTCGGCCTGGGACAGTCCCTCCAGCAACTTGGCGGCGTCGTCTCGCCGGTCATTGGCGCGACCCAGATAGAACATCGAAAACGCGTGCTGCCGGTGGCCATGCTCATGGGGACCCTGATGCGGGTGCAAATCCTCGGCGTGGCTCTCGCCGGGTTCTTCCTGCATGGCGCCGCGGCGCTTGTGACGATCCTGATCTTTCTCTTCCTACTCGGCCTCTTCTCCGGCCCCCAGTCGGTGGCGTTTCAGCTGCTTCTGGCCAAGGTGATCCCGATCGTGCGGCGTGGTCGACTCCAGGCCCTGCGCAACGTCACCGGCGGGGCAATCGCCGCCGGGCTTGCCTGGTTCGCCGGGCGCTACCTCATCCAAGGCCATGTGCTGGGCAACGGCTACTCGACCACCTTCCTTCTGGCCTTCGTCCTCACCAGCCTCGGTCTCACCGCCCTTCGCCTGCTGATGCGTGAGCCGGAGCCGCCAACGGTCCGACCGAAGGGCCGGCTGATGGATCGCGTGCGAGAGTTTCCCGCACTGTTGCACCAGGACCGCAGCTTCGCATACTTCATGCTGGCCCAGACGCTCGCGACGGCGGGCAGGGTCGCCGCGCCGTTCTATATCCTCTTCGCCGGCCGTTCGATGGAGTTGAGCGGAAAGAACCTGGGGTATGTCTCCCTGGCCTTTCTCGGCGCCGACACGATCACCAACATGGGCTGGGGCCTCGCCGGAGATCGTTTCGGATTCCGTTCGACCTTCATCGTTTCCCTGCTGGTGTGGATCGCCGCGACCGTGCTTCTGATGGTCGCGCCGATGACGGCGGCCTTTGCGACACCCGGGGGCTTGGTGGTTGGTGTCCATGGACTGATCTTCGCTGCGTTCTTTGGCTTGGGCGCCGCGCAATCGGGTTTTCTGATGAGTTCCCAGACCATGGTGCTGGAGTTCGGAGCTCGGGAGGACATGGCGATGCGCCTAGCCCTCACCTCGACCGCGCAAGGAACGATGTCGACGATAGGACCGCTCGCCGGAGGCATCATCGCTTCCAGCCTCGGCTATGAGGTCCTGTTCGGGGCCTCCATCGCCTTCCTCGTCGTCGCCTTGGCGGTTCTGTTGGCGCGGGTGGACGAACCGAGATTCCGACGCGATATCGCCTGAGCGCCGGGCGTCGTGGTATGCCGCCGAAGCGGCGCTCATTCCAAGGGGACAACCGTCGAGATGCGCATTGGAGTGCCGAAGGAAATCAAGACGCTGGAGTTCCGCATCGGGGCCACCCCCGGCGTCGTCCAGCGACTTTGCCGCGAGGGCCACGAGGTCTTCGTGCAGGCAGGCGCAGGCGCCGGGATCGGGCTTGCCGATTCCGCCTACACTGAAGTCGGTGCGAAAATCCTGGATAGCGCGGCGCAGGTCTTCGAAGCCGCCGAACTGATAGTCAAGGTGAAGGAGCCGCAGCCCGCGGAGATTGCGCTTCTCAAACCTCGCCACACGCTTTTCACCTATCTGCATCTGGCCGCCGATCCGATGCAGGCCCGCGGACTGATGGCGTCGGGCTGCACCGCGATCGCGTACGAGACGATCTCGGATCGCTGGGGGAGGCTTCCGCTCCTCGCCCCAATGAGCCAGGTGGCCGGACGCATGGCGGTGGATGTCGGCGCCTACCATCTGCTGAAGCCGGCCGGCGGCCGCGGGGTCCTGCTGGGCGGGACGCCAGGCGTTCCGCCGGCGAGAGTCCTGATCCTCGGCGGCGGGGTCGCCGGCAAGCACGCGGCCGAAATGGCGATCGGCCATCATGCGGACGTTACCCTTTACGACATATCCGCGACGCGACTCGAGGAACTCGACGATCAGTTCGGTGGTCGATTGAAGACTTGCTACTCAACCCATGACCTCGTGGCTGAAGCCCTGCCGACCGCGGATCTGGTGATCGGCTGTGTACTCATTCCAGGCGCCGCGGCGCCCAAGCTAGTGACCAGGGCCGACCTCGGCCGGATGCGCGCTGGTGCGGTGCTTGTCGATGTGGCGATCGACCAGGGGGGGTGTTTCGAGACCAGCCATCCGACCACCCATGCCGACCCGACCTTCGTCGTTGACGGCGTCGTCCATTATTGCGTCGCCAATATGCCGGGGGCCGCACCCCTCACTTCGACCTACGCACTCAGCGCCGCCACGGCGCCCTACATCTCCGCGCTCGCCAGCAAGGGGGTGGAGCAAGCGTTCACCGAGGACGCCGGCTTCGGGCAGGGCCTCAATGTCCAGGCCGGCCGCGTGGTCCACTCCGCGGCCGCTCACTCTCTGGGCATGGACTGATGCGCAGGGACTACTGAAAGTCCGGCGCGAATCGGATGTTGTCGGCCGCGAGGCCCTTGAGCACCACCTCGAGCCCGCCCGACTTGATCATCCATTCCAGGCGATGGTCGCGATACTCGCGTTTGAAAAGGCCTTGCGCCACCAGATCGGAGACGTTGGAAGCGCCGATGTCGAAGTCGCGGGCCTCCGCAACGGTCAAGGTGACGGAGGCTCGTTCCTGAGTTCGGCCGAGCCACGCGGAGAGCTTGGATCGCGACGCCGGCGGATTGCCAACGCTGGCCGAGGCGGCCACGAACGGAACGACGCACAGATCGCCCCACCCGAAGCTCGTCCCGTTGAACCACCGCCTCTCGCCGAGTTGACGTTCGAGCCAGGCGAAGAAGCCCTTGGTTTGTTTCGCGGCGCGCGCCTGGAGAGTTGCGGCGAGAGCGCCAGTGGCCCGCTGGAACCAGCTGATCTCCGCCAGCCCCCAGTTGATCGCCTCGAAGTGGGTGTCCATGACATCCTCGATCATCCGCACCCGAGCCCGCTCGGCCGCGCCCGCAGGCAGTAGGGGAGGGCTCGGCCAGCGGTCTTCGATGTATTCCAGAATGATTGTGGAATCGAAGATGGTCGCCTCATCGTCGATCAGTACGGGAACTTCCGCTCGTGGATTCGCCTCGGCGAACGCGCCGGCCGCCGCGCCGGCGCCGAGGCCCCCGGGCAGAGCGGCTTCAAAACCGATACCCTTTTCGCGCAGGGCAATCTTGACCTTCTGCGCATAGGGCGAGAGCGGGTGCTCGTAGAGGGTGACCATGGCGTTCTCGCCTTCTCGGCCGTCAGGCTTCGTTGCCGAAGATGATTGTTCCAGAGGCGGCGAACATGCCGCCGACACCGTGGCTGACAGCGATCTTCGCGCCGGGCACCTGGGCTGGTGCGACGCCGCGCATCTGTCGCACGCTCTCCTGCAGAGCATACATGCCGTACATCCCCGAATGCATGTAGGAGAGGCCCCCTCCATTGGTGTTCAGGGGCAGCTTTCCGCCCGGCGCAGTGTTGCGTTCGCGAATGAAGCCAGCGGCTTCGCCGGGTTTGCAGAAGCCGAGGTCCTCGAGGCCGTAGAGCGGCAGATGGGCGAAGGCGTCGTAGATCATGAGGTGATCGACCTCTGAGTGGTTTATCCCCGCCTCGGCGAAGGCCTTCTGTCCGGAGACCCGGAATGCTCGCGAGGTGGTGAAGTCCTCCATCTGGCTGACCATCGGCGTCTCGACGCTCTCGCCCGTCCCCAGAACATAAACGGGCTTGCGCGGGAAGTCCTTGGCGCGCTCTCCGCTCGTCAAGATCAGAGCGCCCCCGCCATCGGTGACCAGGCAGCACATCAGCTTTCGAAAGGGCCACGCGATCATATCGGAGGAGAGGACGTCATCGACCGTGATCGGATCGCGAAAGCTCGCGCGCGGGTTCTTGGCGGCCCATTCGCGCTGAATCACCGCTACCCAGGCCAGATCTTCCTCGGTCACGCCATGGGTTTTCATGTACCGCAGCGCCGGGATGGTGAACATGCTCGGCGCGCCGGTCACCCCGTAAGGGGCTTCGAACTGTCCCATCAGACTGGAGCCGCCTCGGCCCCCGAAACCGCCGCCGCCGCCGACGCGCGACCGCCCGCTCTCGCCGTGGGTGATGAGCACCGTACTGCACAGCCCCTCGTTGATGGCCGCCGCCGCGTGGCGAACGTGAAGCATGAAGGAGCAGCCACCGACCTGCGTCCCGTCCACCCAGGTCGGCGTGATGCCGAGATAATGGGCGAGCGCCACCGGACTCTCTCCGGCGGTGGCCAGGCCGTCGATGTCCGAGGCCTTCAGGCCTGCGTCGGCAAGCGTGTTCAGAGCCGCATCGGCGTGCAGGCCGATCACGGACATGTCGGGGATCTTGCCCAGTCGGGTGGTTTCGGCGGCGCCGACAACGGCGATCGACGCGGGTTTCATTGGCCTTCAGCCCCATCGGGCTTGAAGAGGGGCAGGGCGATTTCACCGAAGACCTCGAAGGTCACCTCGACGGGCATATCCAGTTGCAGCGCCTGCGGCGTCTGCGGACAGCCGATGATGTTGGTCATCATCCGCGGACCCTCCGCCAGGCTGACCACGGCGATCGAATGAGGCTCGGCGCCCATGTCCGGGCGGGGCCGATGATTGATGATGTAGCTGTAGAGCCGCGCCTTCCCGCTGGCCCTGAATATCTCGACGTTGCGGGAAAGACACTTCGGGCAGAATGCGCGGGGTGGAAAATATGCCTCGCGACAATCCCCGCAGCGTTGCAGAAGCAGCTCGCCCTGCCTGCAGCCATCCCAGAAGTGCTGCGTCTCGGGCGTCGGTTGGGGCAGGGTTCTTTGCATGAAACTGCCGGTTTCCTTTGCTGGAGGTTTTGTGGAGAGGCGATCGTCGAAGACGGGTGACGCTTGTCGATAAGTCGGGGCGCGAATGCAAGCAAAAGGCCGGCGATCCCGCCCGACCCAAGTGACGACCTCCAGAGCCGATCGCCTTGACCTTCGGCGCGCCGCTCGTGACAACGCGACCTTGCCTCAGGGGCAAAGGGGCGGCCCGATGCCGACAGATCCGGCGAAGAGTGTCTCGAGTGAGCCTTTCAATTTGGCTGCCGCGGCGGTTTCACAATTCCGGCGCGACGGCTATGTGCGATTGAAGAGCGTCTTGCCGGCAAGCGCAATCGAGCGCTACCGCGGCGTGTTTTCCGACCTGGTCGAAAGCCGACGCGCGGCCGCCAAGCCGATGGCTGAACGCTCCACCTACGAGAAGGCCTTTCTGCAGGTGTGCAATCTGTGGCGGCGCTCGGACGAGGCCCGCGACTTCGTTTTCTCGGCTACCTTGGCGGAGATCGCGGCCAAACTCATGGAAGTGAAGGGCGTGCGCCTCTATCACGATCAGGCGTTGTTCAAGGAAGCCGGAGGCGGTCCCACGCCATGGCATGCCGACCAGTATTATTGGCCGGTGTCGAGCGACCGAACCGTTACCGCGTGGCTTCCTCTGCAGACCACGCCCGTTGCAATGGGACCGCTCGCCTTCGCCCCTGGTAGCCACCGAATGGAGGCGGGCCGCGACTTGGCGATCGGCGCCGAGAGTGAAGCCGCGATGGCCGAGGCTCTCGCTAGGGTTGCTGTTGACGAAGCGGAGTTCGAGATCGGCGACGTCAGTTTTCACGCCGGCTGGACGTTCCATCGCGCCGGTCCCAATGAAACCGACGCCATGCGCGCGGCGATGACTGTAATCTATATCGACGAAGAGATGCGGCTCGCGGCGCCGGCCAACGACGCGCAGGCCTTCGATGCCCGCGTCTGGTGCCGCGATGTCGCGGTCGGAGACCTGATCGCTGGCCCGCTGAATCCAGTGATATGGAGCGCCACTTGAACGCAGAAGTGGCCGATGATTGGTGGCGTGGCGCGGTCATCTATCAAATCTATCCGCGCAGCTTCGCCGACAGCGACGGCGATGGCGTCGGCGATCTGAGAGGGGTGCTCGAGAGGTTGGACCACCTCGCCGCCCTGGGGGTGGACGGGCTCTGGCTGTCGCCGTTCTTCACCTCACCGATGAAAGACTTCGGCTACGACGTCAGCGATTATCGCGATGTCGACCCGCTGTTCGGCTGCTTGGCCGACTTCGATGCCGTCCTCCATCGGGCCCATGAACTTGGGCTCAAGGTGATCATCGACCAGGTTTGGTCACACACTTCGGACCGCCATCCCTGGTTCCTCGAAAGCGCGGCCTCCGCAGCCGGTCCCAAGTCGGATTGGTATGTTTGGGCGGACGCTCGACCAGACGGGACTCCGCCGACAAACTGGCTGGCGAGTTTCGGTGGGCCCTCGTGGAGCTGGGGTCCGCGCCGACGGCAATACTACTTGCACAACTTCCTCGCCGGGCAGCCAGATCTCAACTTCTGGAACCGTGACGTTCAGGACGTGGTGTTGGACGTTGCGCGATTTTGGCTGGATCGAGGCGTCGATGGTTTCCGACTTGATGTGATCAATTTCATCTTTCACGACCGTGACCTGAGAGACAATCCTCCGCTCTCACTCCAACGGCCGCCGGCGATGCCCACTGGTTTCCAGAGGCACGTTCATGACCGATCTCAACCGGAGGCCCTGGCGTTCCTGGGCAGGCTTCGCGCGCTCATCGACAGCTATGGCGAGAGAATGACCGTCGGGGAGGTGGTCGACGATCCGCCGCTGGAGCGGCAACTGGAATACACCGCCGGTTCGGACCGGCTGCACACCGCGTACAGCTTCTACCTGCTCGGCGAGAGGCGCGCCACGCCGCGCCTTTTCGCGCGGGCCCTCCAATCCTGGTCTGGAGCGAGCGGCTGGCCATCGTGGTCGCTGGGAAACCACGATGTCGCGCGCTTCCCGACCCGCCTCGGCGACCCCGAGGACGCGCGCCAGACCCGGATATTGCTGGCTGCACTCCTTTGCATGCGGGGAACGATTTTTCTCTATCAGGGAGAGGAGCTTGGCCTGCCGCAGGCTCAGGTGCCGTTCGAGTTCATGCAGGACCCCTTCGCGATCGCGGGCTACATCGGAAGTTCGGGGCGCGATGGCGCGCGCACGCCGATGCCGTGGTCGCCCGACGGACCCTCCGCGGGCTTTTCGACAGCGGCGAAAACCTGGCTCCCGATAGACCCGGCCCACCGTGCGCTGGCTGTCTCCATCCAGGAGGATGACCCGTGCTCTTTCCTGCATTTCGTGCGTTCGATGATCGCGGTGCGCCGCGCCTCGAAAGCACTGCGTATTGGCGAGGCAAGAGTGCGCGAGTCGCCTCCGGGAGTCCTAGCTTTCGAGCGCTCGGCCAACGGCGAAACTCTCCTATGCGTGTTCGAGCTCGCCGGAGCGCCCGCCGAGGCCCGATTCGCTGGGAAGGCGCGGCCGCTGATCATGGTTTCCGGCGCCGAGACCGCGACGACGGGCGTCGTCAGGCTCCCGGCCTTCGGCGGCGCCGTCATGCGCCTCTCCTGAGGTGCGTTGTCGCCTTCGGAAGCACGGGTTAGAGTCCGATCGGCCCGCCGCGACGCCGGCGAGGCGCTGGCTTTCCGCGAAGGAGAACCCCCTGATGACCTATGCCGCAAGCCGTGTCTGCTGCGACGCGGACAGCCACATTCTGGAAACTCTCGACTGGGTGACCAAGTTCGCCGATCCAGAATTGCGCGACCGGCTCCCCGGACTGAAACTGGGGGCCGCGGGCAACGCCACCCACGCCTTCATCGCGAAGGCGCAGGCTCGAGTGGCCGACCCGGCGAGGACGGCTCTCATCGACCACGATGTGATCGCCGGGCCTAAGGGATGGGCGGCCTTCGGGGCATTCGATATCGACGAGAGGCGCAAGGCCTTGGACGACTTGGGCTTTCGCCGGCAGCTCGTCTTCTCGACATTCTCGGCGACGCAATACCTTGCTTCCGATGAACCCGACATCCTCTACGGCGGCATCCGCGCCCATAACCGGGCGATGACGGCCTTTTGCAACGAGGACGAGCGCTTGATCGCTGTTGGGCAAGTCTCGCTTGCTGATCCGGCGCGCGCACTCATCGAGGTCGAGGAAGGCATCCGGCTTGGTGTGGGGGCCTTCTGGGTCCCAGCCGCACCGGGCGGCGACCGCTCGCCGGGCCATCGCGACTTCGACCCGATCTGGCGCACTTTGTCGGAACGAGGGATTCCGTTCGTCCTGCACATCGGGGCCGGCACGCGGGTGCTCCCCAAGAGCTACGAAAACAATGGCAAGCCCAGGCCCACCGATCTGCTCGGGGGCGGCGAAAATCTGCGGGTCAAGGACTATATGGTCCTGTCTTTCGCGCCCCAGATGTTTCTTTCCGCGATGATCTTTGATGGGGTGCTGGAGCGTTTTCCACAGTTGCGCGGCGGCGTGATCGAATTAGGAGCCGGCTGGGTTCCCGACTTCGTCCGACGTCTCGATCTCGCCCATCGCGTATTCCGCAAGAGCGATCCTCAAGTCGCGGCGCTTTCAATGACGCCATCGGAATACGTTCGTCGTCAGCTGAAGTTCACGCCCTTCCCCGGCGAGGATGTGGGCCGGATGATAGGCGATGGCGGCGCAGAGCTCTTTTTGTTCTCCAGTGACTATCCGCACCCGGAGGGCACCACTGATCCGATCGGCCGGTTCGAGCGCACGCTCGAGGGGATTACCGAAGAGGCCAAGTCGCGATTCTACAGCGCCAACTTCCAGGAAATGATGAGCGCGGACTGACTTCTCCGGGTCGGCGAGGGGACTGCGAGGCATGCTCTCAGGACTGAAGGTCGTGGAACTCGCGACCTATATCGCCGCCCCGGCGGCGGGCGGGATCATGGCCGACTGGGGCGCCGACGTCGTCAAGATCGAGGCGCCCGCAGGCGATCCTTACCGGCGCGGATACGAGAAGCTTTCCCCAAGCGGCGTAAATCCGATCTTCGAACTCGACAACCGGGGAAAGCGCTCGGTGGTGCTGGACATCGCCACGCCCAGCGGCCGCGAAGCGCTCTTGCGGCTGATCGGCGGCGCCGACGTGTTCCTGACCAATCTTCGGCCGAGGGCCTTGAAGCGGGCGCGAATCGACTGGCCATCGCTCAGGGACGACTACCCACGGCTGATTTACGCGAGCGTCACCGGGTATGGCCTGGAAGGTCCCGACGCCGACCTGCCAGGTTTTGATGTCGCCGCCTTTTGGGCGCGGTCCGGGGTCGCAGCCCTGATGACCCCCAAGGGCGTAGAACCGTTCCCGGTCCGCACCGGTCTCGGCGACCACACCTGCGCCCTCGCAACCGCTCTGGGGATCCTTGCGGCGGCCTTTGCCCGGACCCGCACTGGCGAGGGCCGGCTCGTCGAGACGTCGCTGCTTCGCTCCGGGGTCTACGCCCTCAGTGGCGACATGGCGATCCTCTTGCGGCTGGGAAGGGTCGCCTCGACCAGGCAACGCAAGGCCTCGCGGGTTCCGCTGGTGAATTTCTTCCGCACCAGCGAGGGAAAGTGGCTGTGCCTGATGCCCAGAGATCGGCGCACCGATTGGCCGAAGATCGCGACGGCGGCGGGTCGAGCGGACCTCATCGATGACGAGCGCTTCCGCACTGATGCAGCGCGCCAAGCCAACGTCGAAGCGGTAGTGAGCGAACTTGACGAGGGTTTCAGCCGGCTCTCGTACCAAGAAGCGGCGCTCAGGTTGAAGGCGGCCGACGTGGTTTGGTCGCCGGTGCAGTCGGCTCGGGAGGTCGCGTCCGATCCGCAGGCGCACGCCGCGGGGTGCTTCGTCGAGACCTTCGACTCGGTCGGAGGCTCATTCCGTGCGCCGGCGACGCCGGTGCGTTTCTCCGACTTCGACAGCGGGCCGAAGGGAAAGGCGCCGGGCCTGGGTGAACACACCAAGTCGGTGTTGGCCGAAATCGGTCTCACGGCCGAACAGATCGATGCCACTTCGCGGCCTGGGGCGGAGGCGGCGGCTTGGGAAGATGGGTGACGATCAGGCCGTGGCTCCAGCGTTGGCCGGGCAGAACATAGCAATGGATTGCGGTGAGCCAAAGATCGACGACGTCATGCGGATTCTGGCTGAGCGGCGGCCTGAGCATGGAATCTTCGTGGTCGGAGTGACTGGCTCTGTGGCGGCTGGCAAGACCACGTTCGCCGCAGCACTGGCGCAGGCAATGGAGATCTATCCCGACCGACCCAGGGTGGAGATTGTCTGCACTGATGGATTCCTCTTCGCCAACGCGGTTCTGGAAGAGCGAAATCTAATGGCCCGCAAGGGATTTCCGAAGAGCTACGACACGACCGCCCTGAGATGCGCGCTCGAAGGCATCCGACGCGGGCCCGTAGCCTTCCCCGGCTATTCCCACGCCCGGTACGACGTCGATCCGGACTTGCGGCGCTGGGTGAGCCCGCCCGATATCCTGCTCGTCGAGGGCCTCGGGCTGAATCGAAATCGAGCGGACGGGCGGAGCTTGCTCGACGTTCTCATCTATCTCGACGCGGACGAGTCGGACATCGAAGACTGGTTCACCAGCCGCTTTCTCGACTACTGCGCCGGAGCGCGGAGTGACGGCGACTCATTCTACGCCAGGTTCAATCATCTCGGCCCCACCGAGGTTCGGGCGTTCGCGGCGTCGGTGTGGCGCGAAATCAACCTCGCTAACCTCCGCCAGCACATTCTTCCGATCAGAGACTATGCTGACATCGTGGTGAAGAAGGGAGGGGATCACTGAATACGGTCCCTCGTCCAGGGACCCGCCATGGTTGATCACACTTGCGCAGGCGCCCGATGATGGTGCAGGAAGACGCGTGGGGTTAATCTAAGATGAACAGCGATCGCAGACTAGGTTCAATTACCCGCGGGTAGGACCGAATGCGTTGTCGTGGCCAACGGCGGGTCGGTTCGCCGGAACTCAGATACAACGAATTTTCGACGGAGCAATGAACATGAAAAATCTTCTCGCCGCCACCGCTTCGGCGGCTCTGCTCCTCGGCCTCGGAGGCGCCGTGGTCGCGCCGGCGCCGGCCTACGCCCAGATGGACATGGCCGTAGTCGCCGAGGCGCCGCCGGCCCTGCCGGTGTATGAGCAGCCGACCATTCCCGGCGACGGCTACATCTGGACCCCTGGCTTTTGGACCTGGGACGACCAGATCAGCGACTACTACTGGACTCCCGGGACGTGGGTTCGCCCGCCGCGAGTAGGTTACCTTTGGACGCCCGGATATTGGGCCTGGCGGGACAGGGGCTATGTATTCAACGAAGGATATTGGGGGCCGAGGGTCGGATTTTACGGCGGAATCAACTACGGATTCGGTTACTTCGGTGAAGGCTATGGCGGCGGCTATTGGAATGGCGGGCGGTTCTTCTACAACAGCGCCATAAACAATCTTGCTGGCGTCGCTATCGCGTCAGTTTTCGCTCACGGAGTCTTCGGTCGCGAAACCGAAGGCGGAGTGAGCTTCAATGGCGGCGAACGTGGGGTGCGGGCATTTGCGTCGCCACGTGACCTTGCCGCGGGCCGTGACGCGCACCTCGGGCTTACCGGAGAGCAACGCCAGCATCGACAAGCGGCGAAGGGGCTGCCGGGCAATCGATCCAAGGTCGATGGCGGCAAGCCGGCCGTCGCCGCGACCGGGCGAGCGGGGGCGCTCAAGGGGCCCGGGGCCGTCGGGGCCAAGCGCGCTGGCGCGAAAGGCGGCGCCCAAGGCGCGAAGGGAGGAGGTCAAGGCGCGAAAGGCGGCGGCCAAGGCGCAAAGGGTGGCCAGGGAGCGAAGGGCGGCCAAGGCGCGAAGGGCGGCCAAGGCGCCAAGGGCGGCCAAGGCGCAAAGGGCGCGGGCGGCAGAGGTCCAACATCACATCAAGGCGCCAAAGGTACGGGTGCGAAGGGTCCAACTTCGCATCAGGGCGCCAAGGGCATGGGCGCCAAAGGGGCGGGTTCGCATCAAGGCGCCAGGGGGACCAGCGGACGTGGCGCCTCCCACCCGGGCGCTTCGCGCGGACCTTCGCACGCCGCCACGTCACGTGGGCCGTCACGCGGACCTTCGCACGCCGCTACGTCACGCGGGCCTTCCCGCGCGGCGCCGGCCGCCCGCCAATCGTTCCATGCCGCGCCGGCTCGCCAATCGTTCCGAGCGGCGCCCGCGCGCTCTGCCCCGCGCGCTTCCGCTGTGCGGCCTACCAACAACCGCCGGCGTTAGTCTTGCGAATGGCTTTGGCTGCAGTGACGGGTGAGACGGCCTGAGTGAACCGTGGCCGCCGCTCTGAACGTAGTAGTCCCCGGCCAGGGTCTGCTACGTTCGGCTGCGGTTCGCAGGGAAGCGGAGGAACAGCTCATGCCCACGCCTGACGCTCGAGGCGTGCGCGCCCTGGCTTTGGTCGGACCCACGGGCGCCGGTAAGACGACACTTCTCGAGGCGGCGCTGCTGGTGGCTGGGGCCATTGATCGTCGTCCTGGCGGCGGCGCGGGCGAGAAGATCGGCGACAGCAGTCCCGAGGCCCGCGCCAGGGGCCACTCGGTAGAGCTCAATTTCGCGAATTTCGAATTCCTGGGCGATCGTTATGTGGTGGTCGATTGCCCTGGGTCTCTCGAGCTCGCCGCTGAGTCGGATGCGGCCTTGCCCGCCATCGACCTCGCGATCGTCGTCGCCGAACCCGAAGCCGGCAAGGCGAACCTTCTGCAGCCCGTGTTCCGCCAGCTGGAGGAACTTGCCATTCCCAGGGCGCTGTTCATCAACAAAATCGATCAGGCGCGCGGTTCGGTCGCCGACCTTATGAACGCCCTGGCGCCAGTGAGCGCGGCCCCCCTCGTGGCGCGACAGCTGCCGATCATGAGCGACGAGCGGGTAACCGGCTATGTCGATTTGGCTCTTGAACGGGCCTTCGTCTATCGCTCGGGCGCGGCCTCGGAGGTCGTCGAACTCAGCCCGGAGCTGGCCCAAAGCGAAGCTGACGCACGTTTCCACATGCTCGAGCAACTGGCCGACTTCGACGACGAACTCATGGAGCAACTTCTCTCAGACGCCAACCCCGGCCGCGACCTCGTGTTCGGAGACCTTGTGCGCGACATGGTGCAAGGACTGATCGTGCCGGCCTTCTTCGGTTCGGCGCTGAATGGTTTTGGCGTTCGACGACTGTTGAAGGCGCTTCGCCACGAAAGTCCGTCTGCCGACCGCGCCGAAGCGCGGCTCGGGCTCGAACGGCCCGCTGCCTATGTGCTGAAAACCGCCTATGCCGGACAGGCAGGCAAGCTCACCTATGCGCGCGTATTCGGAGGGCTCCTCGCCGACGGAGCAGAGGTGACGCTGCCCGATGGCGAACACGGGCGGGTGGGAGGTCTCTTCCAGGTCCAGGGAGCGGCGCTCAGGAAAGTCGCCTTGGCCCAGATCGGCGACGTCGTCGCTCTTGGCAAGATCGAAGGGGCTGCGCCGGGCGATGCCTTGGCCCTGGGGGGGACCGCCTTGACCAAGAAGAACTCACGACCACGTCGCCCGCCGCTCTACTCATTTGCGATAGCGGCCGCCAACCGCAAGGACGACGTCCGACTTTCCGGCGCACTGGCTCGGTTGCTGGAGGAGGATCCAGGGCTTGCCCTGACCCACGATCCGGAGAGCCACCAGGTGCTGATCGCCGGACAGGGGGAAGGTCACATCCGCCTTGCGGTGGAGCGCCTGAAACGACGCTACGGCGTCGAGACCACGACGGCGCGTCCGCTCACCGCGTACCGCGAGACCATCCGCTCTGGCGTGACCCAGCGGGGCCGACACAAGAAACAGACCGGTGGCCACGGTCAGTTCGCCGACGTTACCGTCGACGTAAAGCCGCGCCCCAGAGGTGCGGGGTTCACCTTCGCCAGCAAGATCACCGGCGGAGCGGTGCCGCGGCAATGGATTCCGGCGGTGGAGCAGGGGGTGCGTGATGGGCTGCTCAAGGGGCCGATGGGCTTCCCGGTGGTCGATCTGGAGGTCACGCTCCTGGATGGCGCCTTCCACAGTGTGGACTCATCGGAAATGGCGTTCCGAACGGCAGGGCGGATCGCCATCGAAGAGGGGTTGCGGGCATGCGCCTCTTCACTGCTGGAGCCCATCGAGAAGTTGACGGTGTTCGCGCCGTCGAGCGCGATGTCCAATGTAACCTCGGCGCTCTCGTCCCGCCGAGGTCAGATTCTCGGGTTCGGGCCGCGCGAAGGCTGGTCGGGTTGGGAGAGAATCGAGGCTTACCTTCCCCAGAGCGAGCGTTTCGATCTCATCGCCGAACTCCGTTCGCTGACCCAGGGTTTGGGAAGTTTCGAGACCGCTTTCGACCACATGGCCGAACTGACTGGGCGATTGGCCGACGAGATCATCGCTCAGTCTCACGTCAGCACCAGGGCCGCAGCCACAAGCGGTTAGGGCCGCGGACTATTGTCGGTCGTTGGGGTGCGATCCCGGCGACACGTCCTGATTCTGCGGGAGCGCGCTGACCGAACCGATATTGCCGAACAGTTGTTCAAGGAATGTCGTCTGGCGCCCGCGAGTGGGTGTTTCCCGACCATTGTAGGCGATCACCCGCCCATCCTTCAGCGTAAAGGTGTCTACCGCCGTGACCTGATCTGCGCCCTTGTCGAAAGCGATGGCGACAATACTCCGTCTGGTGACATGCGGATGATAGAATGCGGTCTTGCTCGACACCTGCGTCATGTAGAACCAGGTATCCTTGTCGAAGGTGGAGCTGGCGGTCGGGGTGCCGAGTTTGGCCAACACGCTGGCGCGGGTATCCGCGCCCACCTTCACTTCGGCCGGGTTCTGATCGATCGCCTGAAAGCCCTGATAGCTGCTCGTCGGCACGCAGGCGCTGGCGCCGAGGAAGACGAGCACAAGCACAGCGGCGGCGTGGCGGAACATATTCGGGCGAGTCCTCATCCGCTGTTCGAGCCTTTGACCTACAGGCGCGCCATGCATAGTTCAATGCGCGCCTTAGTCGCGCCCCACGGCGGAATCGAGGCGAGTTTGAAATGATTCTGGATCGGCTGCGGGCGGGACCAAAGGCGGTGCGATCCATCGCTGGCACACTCTACGATGGCGCCGTAGCCCAGGCGCGCGCTCCCATCCTTTATGGGTCCATGGGCGTTGCCGACACACCGGAGGGCCGCTTCGAGGCCCTCACCCTGCATGTCATCCTCCTTATAGATCGCCTCAACGCCGGCGGGCGCGACTGCGCATCGACAGGTCAGGCGGTGTTCGACATTTACATTCGTCAACTCGACGGCGCCTTGCGCGAGATGGGAGTGGGAGACCTCGCGGTAGGCCGGAAGATGCGCAAGCTTGGGCAGGCCTTCTACGGGCGCGCCAGGGCCTTTTCCGATGCATTCTCGCTCCTGCCTGACCAGGCGCTGCTGCGCGAGGTCATCGGACGCACCCTGCTCGAGGAGAGGCTCGAGGCTGATCCCCTCCTGTTGGCGGACTATGTGCTGAGATGCCGCGAGTTCATGTCCGCATACCTGCTGGACGACCTCCTCGCTGGAAGTCTGCAATGGCCGCGGCCTTGAGCCCGGAACGGCCATGGCGATTGGCGCTCCGTTGGCGGGAGGCTCGTGCGGGGCTCGAGATACGGCTTCAGCCGCAAGGCGACGACCTCATGACATTGGCCCAAGATGTCGGCGTTCAATCGGTCCGCTCGTTTACCGCCGAGCTCTTAATCAGGCCGTGGATGGACGGGACCGAAATCACCGGTCAGCTGCGCGCGACCACCACCCGAATATGCGGCGTCACCCTCGAACTATTCGACGAAGAGGTCGAAGAGGTGCTGAGCCTTCGGATGGTTCCCACTGGCAGCAAGAACGCGCCGAGAGGCGTTGAAGCAGAACTCGTCCTGGCCCCAGACGCGGACGATCCCCCAGACGAAGTGAGCGGGGAAACGATTGACTTGGCGGCGTGCCTGACTGAGCAGCTGGCGCTCGCCCTCTCCCCCTTTTCGCGCAAGCCGGGCGCCGTCTTCGAGCCTTTGACACCGCGGGTCGACCCTTCGCCGTTCGCGGTCCTCGAACGCCTGAAGCGGTGGAAGAGCTAGTCTTGAGCGACGCGGACACAAGGCCGGCTTCGCTTTGCATCGCCCCTGACACTCTGTATCGTCGACTGCTCCCGCCCATCGCGACGGTCCCGAGCGAACTGAAAGCGCGGCCTTGCCCGATCCTCTGGTGATCTCCATCGACGCCATGGGCGGGGACCACGGGCCGCCGGTAGTGGCGCCCGCAGTTGTCCGAGCCATGAAATTCATGGGTGGCGTGCGGTTTCTGCTGCACGGCGACCGGAGCGCTCTCAAGGCGGCCCTTGGGAAGACACCCTCGATTCAGCCACTGTGCGAAATTCGGCATACCGACAAGGTCATCGCCATGGACGCGAAGCCGGCTCACGCCATGCGCCGTGGCGGCGGGTCGTCCATGTGGAACGCCGTGGAAAGCGTCCGAGCCGGTGAGGCTCAGGCAGCGGTCTCGGCGGGGAACACGGGCGCGCTCATGGCGATCTCGAGGCTTCTCCTGCGCATGACCGCCGATCTTGATCGGCCCGCCCTGGTCGCGAATTGGCCGACCGTGCGGGGCGTCACCGCCGTGCTCGATGTCGGGGCCAACATCCTCTGCGACGCCGAACGTCTGGTGGAGTTCGCAATCATGGGCGCGGCTTTCCATCACGCCGTCCACGGCTCGCGCCGTCCGACTGTCGGCCTTCTGAACGTCGGCGCCGAGCGGGAGAAGGGTCACGAGGAAGTAAGAGGGGCCGATCATCTTTTAAGGGAGAATCAGTTCGATCTCGACTATCGCGGATTCGTCGAGGGTGACGATATCGCCAAGGGAAGCGTGGATGTCATCGTCACCGACGGGTTCACTGGCAACGTGGCCCTCAAGACCGCCGAAGGCCTCGCCCGGTTCTTCCGAACAGAACTTCGGGGCGCCCTCGGGGTCGGCGTGCTCCCGCGCCTGGGCGCCTTCATCGCCCAGCGGTCGCTGAAGAAGATGCGGGAGCGACTTGATCCGAGCTCAGTCAATGGCGGTCCTTTCCTGGGCTTGCGCGGTATCGTCGTGAAGAGTCACGGGGGTGCGGACGCGCGCGGATTCGCGGCCGCCATCCGGTTGGCCGGCGACCTTGCCAAAAGCGACTTCGCCGCGGAGATCGACCGAAATCTCAACCGGCTCACCGCTGCGGCCGCAGGCGCCTCGCCACCCGCGACCGCAAGAGAAAGAAGGTTCGTTTGAGCCCAGTTACGCGCAGCGTCGTCACCGGTGTGGGGAGTTATCTACCGGAAGACGTAGTCACCAATGCAGATCTCGCGAAGTTCGTCGACACCACCGACGAATGGATTGTCGAGCGTACCGGCATTCGCTCCCGGCGAAGGGCGGGCGCCGACCAGTCGACTTCGGATCTTGCCGTCGAGGCGGCGCGCGCCGCCCTGGCCGACTCTGGCCGGGCCGCAGGCGAGGTCGATCTGATCATCGTCGCCACCACCACACCGGATCTCACCTTTCCCGCCACGGCGGCGATCGTACAGCGCAAGCTCGGGGTCCCGGTCTGCATTGCCTTCGACGTCCAGGCAGTGTGTTCTGGATTCGTCTACGCGCTCGGCGTGGCCGATAGTTTCCTCGGCCGGGGTCATGCGATGTGCGCCCTGGTCATCGGCGCCGAGACCATGACCAGGTTGATGGACTGGACCGACCGGGGAACCTGCGTGCTCTTTGGCGACGGGGCCGGAGCGGTGGTCCTCGAAGCGCGGAGCGGGCAGGGCGACACCGCCGACCGTGGCATCCTGGGTCTGTGCCTGAGGGCTGACGGCGCCAAGCAGGATCTGCTTTTTGTCGATGGGGGCCCTTCCTCCACCGGTACGGTGGGAAAACTGCGCATGCAGGGCAATCAGGTGTTCCGCCACGCCGTGGTCAACATCGCCGACGCGGTGGTCGCTGCCGCGCACTCGGCCGGGGTCACCATGGCCGAGGTCGACTGGTTCATTCCCCATCAGGCCAACCAGCGGATTCTCGAGGGTGTCGCGCGCCGCCTGGGAATTGATCCGGACCGCGTGATCTCCACCGTGGCCGAACACGCCAACACCTCCGCCGCTTCGATTCCGCTTGCGCTCGCTCAAAGCATTGCCGACGGCCGGGTCAAACCAGGACAGATGCTGCTTCTGGAGGCCATGGGCGGGGGATTGACCTGGGGCGCAGTGGTGTTGCGGCTTTGATCCGGCTGTCTGCACGACTTGAGAACCTGTTGACTTGACGGAATAATCGGCCCCGTGCACCCTACCTCTGGGACTGCCGTTCTAAGGTTTGGGGGATAGTTATGAAGGCGCACACTCTGACCAGGGCGGATCTCACCGAAGCGGTTCACGACGAGGTTGGTCTTACCCACCAGGACTGCGCCGGTTTGGTGGAGCGAACGCTCGCACTCATCACCCACGCCATGGAGCGGGGCGAGTCGGTCAAACTGTCCGGCTTCGGCGTGTTCCTGGTGCGTTCCAAACGCCAGCGGATGGGACGCAATCCCAAGACCGGAACGCCGGCGCAGATCGATCCGCGCCGGGTGATAGGTTTCCGCGCCTCCCAGATGCTCAAGGCGCGCATTGACCGCGCCCTCTCCCGCTAGGGTCTGACGCGGTGGCCAAGGGACCTGAAGCCTTCCGCACAATCTCCGAAGCGGCTGGCGAGCTGGGGGTGCCTCAACACGTCTTGCGATTCTGGGAGACAAAGTTCTCGTTCGTGAGGCCGATGAAGCGAGCTGGGGGCCGGCGGTTCTATCGCCCGCACGACATCGCCGTTCTCGCCTCGGTCCGCCGTCTCCTCCACGAGCAGGGTTACACCATCAAGGGCGTTCAGAAGCTGCATCGCGATAAGGGCTTGAAGGAGTTTGCTCTTCCCGACGACAAGGACGACGAACTCGAACACCCCGACCACGACCAGCGCCCCACCGGCGACGTCGGCAGGTTGGAGGAGCTTCGCCGCGTTCTCGAGTTCGCGAAGTTCCGCCTGGATGCGGTCCTCGCCGACGTTTGACGTTGGAAGGATTGCCGCCCCCGCGGCCCCTCCCTATAAGCACGCCACTTCTCTTCCATCGGAGCGTGGCGCAGCCTGGTAGCGCACTTGACTGGGGGTCAAGGGGTCGCAGGTTCGAATCCTGTCGCTCCGACCATTTCCGCCAAGGAATGGCGGGGCGGAACGGAGGTTCGTCGGACGCGGATGGCTGCTCCCTTCGCAGAGAGCCGATCGCGGCCCGTGGCAGTCTGGCTCTTCGTCGTCGCGTTGCTGGTCGTAGCGATGATCGTGGTCGGCGGGGCCACGCGCCTCACAGGGTCGGGACTTTCGATCACCCAGTGGCGGCCGGTGAGCGGCGCGGCCCCGCCGATGACGGCCCAGGCCTGGGACCAGGCGTTCTGGCGCTATCAGGCGACACCGCAGTACCGGCTTGTCAACCGCGGCATGAGCCTTTCGGAATTCAGGATCATCTTCTGGTGGGAATGGGCGCACCGGTTGCTCGGCAGATTGGTTGGCGTGACGTTCGCGGCTCCGATGGCGTTCTTCCTGCTCTCGCGCCGAATGCCCCGCCGGCTGATTTGGCGCAGCCTCGGCCTGCTCTTCCTCGGCGGACTGCAAGGCCTCGTCGGCTGGTGGATGGTCAAAAGCGGCCTGGAGGCGCGGGCTTCAGTCGCCCCGGAACGCCTGGCGATCCACCTTGGTCTAGGGCTGCTGCTCCTTGCGGCGCTTATCTGGAACGGCCTTGAGGCGTGGAACGGCCGCGCTCCTGGGACTATCCCACGCCGCGACCGCTGGACACTCGCCAGCGCCACTCTCGCGCTGGCGATCCTGCTTCAGTGTCTTCTCGGCGCCCTCGTGGCAGGCAACCAGGCCGGCCTTATCGATGGTGATTGGCCGCTCATGCGCGGGGCGATTTTCCCCGCCGACTATTGGCGCGCCTCGCTTTGGAACACGATCGTCCACGGCCCGTCGGCTTCTCAGTTCGACCACCGGGTGTTCGCCTATCTGATCTTCGCCGGCGCCGTCACTCTGGCGTTGGCGGCGGCGTATGCATCCTCTGCGCCACGGCTGATGCGAGCCCTTGCCGTAACGATCGCGCTCGCAGTCTCCGTTCAGGCCGCGCTAGGCATCGCAACCCTCATGACCGCCGTTCCGCTTGCGCTGGCGATGGTTCATCAGGCGGGGGCCGCGCTCGTCCTGGCGCTTTCGATCGCCTTGGCTTGGCGCAGCGCCCGCAATTGAGGTAACAGGCTACCGCACAACTAATGTTGAGTGATTTTAGGTACTTGGTCGGCTCAGAGAGCGTCTTGTGTTGACAGTCCGCACATCGGTCACTATCTCGCGCCGTCCACGCATCGAACCTCCTGAAATCGACGGGCGTCCTCGCATGACCACCAAGTCAACGGTTCATCTCCGGCCAGCGACCGTCGAGCGAAAATGGATCCTCATCGATGCGAAGGACGCGGTCGTTGGCCGTCTGGCGTCGTTCATCGCCCTGCGCCTGCGCGGGAAACATCGGCCGGACTACAGCCCTCACGTCGATTGTGGCGACAATGTCGTGGTGATCAACGCCAACCAAGTGAAGCTCACCGGCCGCAAGCTCGAACAGAAGACATATTATTGGCACACGGGTCATCCGGGCGGAATCAAGGCGCGCACCGCCGGCAAAATCCTCGGTGGCCGTTTCCCGGAAAGGATTCTCGAAAAGGCCGTGGAGCGGATGCTGCCGAAGGAGAGTCCTCTGGCAAGGAAGCAGCTCACCCACCTGAAAGTCTACAACACCGCCGAACATCCGCATGAGGCTCAGGCGCCAGAGCGGATCGGGTTTGGCCAGCTGAACACCAAGAACGTCCGGAGCCACTGATATGACCGAGACCCACGGCCTCGAGGCGCTGTCTGGCCTGTCGTCCAAAGCCCCCGAAGCGCCGCTGCGCGAACCGCAAATAGACAAGCAGGGCCGCGCCTACGCGACCGGCAAGCGCAAGAACGCCGTTGCCAGGGTGTGGATCAAGCCGGGGCGCGGGAGCGTCACCATCAATGGCCGCGACCAGCAGGTCTATTTCGCGCGCCCAGTGCTGAGGATGATGATCGCCCAACCCCTGCAGATCGCCGATCGGCTGGGCCAATTCGATATCATCGCCACGGTCGAGGGCTCGGGCCTTTCGGGTCAGGCCGGCGCGGTCCGCCACGGTCTTTCCAAGGCTTTGACCAACTACGAGCCGGGCCTGCGCGCGGTCCTGAAGCCGCACGGCTTCTTGACCCGGGACAGCCGCGTCGTCGAGCGCAAGAAGTATGGAAAGGCCAAAGCCCGCCGCAGTTTTCAATTCTCCAAACGTTAGAAGGGTTCTCCGCGGCGTCCGCCTCGCAAGGCCGCCTCGGGAGCCCTGGACGCGGCCTTCTTTGGTTCTGTGGATAGCCCAAGCGGAGCGGCGATGACCGTGAAGGTCTTCATCGACGGTGAGGCTGGAACGACCGGTCTGCAAATTCGCGAGCGCCTTGCGCGGCGACGCGACCTTGCTGTGGTCTCCATTAGTCCGGAACGGCGCAAGAATCTTGCCGCGCGTCGAGACAGCCTGAACGAGTCCGACGTCGTGATCTTATGCCTGCCGGACGAGGCCGCGCGCCAAGCGGTGGCCATGATCGAGAATCCGCAAGTCCGGGTCATTGATGCCTCCAGCGCCCATCGTATCGCGCCGGGATGGACCTATGGACTGGCGGAAATGACGTTCGGCCAGCGCGATGCGATCGCGCGTTCCAAGAGGGTGTCGAACCCGGGGTGCTATGCCAGCGCCTTCGTCGCCCTGGTGCGCCCGCTCGTCGCGCAGGGTATTCTGCCGGAGGCTTGGCCGGTCAGCGTTCACGCAGTCTCGGGATATTCCGGTGGCGGCCGGGCGATGATCGAGGCCTTCGAGGACCTGGCGGCGGGCGGACACGCGACAGACGCTTACCGTCTCTACGCCCTTGGGCTGGAACACAAGCACGCCCTGGAGATGCAGGCGCATTCCCTGTTGTCCACGCGACCGCTGTTCGCTCCGGCGGTGGGCCGGTGGCGTCAGGGCATGATCGTGGAGGTTCCGCTGCACCTGGGCGCGCTGCCAGGGGCGCCGGAACTGATCGATATCCATCGCGCGCTGGACCGCGCGTACCTGGGCGAGCCCATGGTCGAGGTTCTCGCTCTGGAGGAGTCGCTTTCGATGCCGACTCTCGATGCGGAAGGGATGAACGGATCCGACAGAATGAAACTGATGGTCTTTGGATCGCAGGAGCATGGTCATGCAAGGCTCGTCGCGCTGCTCGACAACCTAGGCAAGGGCGCGGGTGGGGCCGCCGTTCAGAACCTCGACCTCATGCTAGGGTTTGGCGCGGAGGCCGGTCTCCCGAGAACGGGGTCACGCTGGCGTGAACCCGCTGGTGTGATCCATCCGCCCATGGGGTCCGTATGACGAACATGAACACCTCACTTTGCCGGCGCACTGTCTTGCTCGGCGCTGCGGCCCTGGCCGCATGTTCGCCAGCCGGGGTTTCGCTCGCCGCGGCCGATCCGTTTGCGGGTTCTCCGTGGCGCAAGGTGGCGGATACGGATTGGAAGAAGCGGCTTCCCGCGTCCTCGTATGACGTCCTGCGTCACGAGGGCACGGAAACCCCGTTCAGCAGCCCTCTCAACAACCAGCACGGCGTCGGAACCTTCGCCTGTCTCGGGTGCGGCCTGCCGCTCTTCAAGTCCCAGTGGAAATTCGACTCCGGCACCGGCTGGCCGAGCTTCTACACCGCCATCGCAGGTGCGGTCGTCAGCAAGCGCGACTTCGCGATCGGGATCGAGCGGACCGAGTATCATTGCGCGAGATGCCTGGGCCACCAGGGCCATATCTTCGACGACGGCCCCAAGCCGACGGGACTGCGCTATTGCAACAACGGCGTGGCGCTGAAGTTCATCACCGCCTGACGCGGTTGCCTTCAGGAACGCACCTTCACGAAGCTCCCGGGGGCGTCCTCGAGAGGTTTGAGCGGTCCTGCCGCGGGATCGCGGGCGGTCACCTCGCCGCCCGACCTTGCCTTGAGCCACGCGATCCAGTGCGGCCACCACGATCCTGGGTGTTCGACAGCGTCCGCCAGCCATTGCTCGAGCGTCGGTGGCAGGGTGTCGTTGGTCCAATGCTGGTATTTTCTGGCGTCCGGCGCATTGATGACGCCCGCGATGTGTCCCGAGCCCGCCAGGGTGAACGTGACTTCGCCGCCGAATAACCGAGCGCCCTTGTAGACCGAGCGCGCCGGGGCGATGTGATCCTCCTTCGAGGACTGCACGAAGATCGGGACCTTGACCTTGCTCAGATCCAGTCTTTCGCCGGAGAGTTCGAGTTCCCCCTTGGCCAGGGCGTTCTCGACGTAGAATTTGCGCAGATAGAAGAGATGGAGAACCTTGGGCATCCGCGTCTGGTCCGAATTCCAGAACAGCAGGTCGAAGGCCTTGGGCTCCTTTCCCATCAGATAGTTGCTGACGAAGAACGACCAAATGAGATCATTGGCGCGCAGGGCGTTGAAGGTCTCGGCCATGGTCTGGCCGGCGAGGACGCCGCCGCCTGCGTCCATCCGCGCCTCGAGGTCCTCGAGCCACGCCTCATCCGAGAAGATCAGCAGGTCGCCGGCCTCGGAGAAGTCCTGTTGGGCCGCGAAGAAGGTTGCCGATGCGACGCGCTTGTCGCCCCGGGCGGCCATGTGGGCGAGCGCGCAGGAGAGCATCGTCCCGCCGATGCAGTAACCAACGGTGTTCAGGCGTTTCACGGCCGCCTGCCGCGTCACCGCGTCGACGGCGGCGTACACTCCCTCTTGCAGATAGTCCTCGAAACTCTTTGCGGCCAGACGGCCATCTGGATTGACCCATGAGGTGACGAAGACACTGATCCCCTGGCGGGTCAGCCAGCGGATCATCGAGTTCTCCGGTCTCAGATCCAGAATGTAAAACTTGTTGATCCAGGGCGGAAAGATCAGTAACGGGATCTCGCTTACTGTCGCGGTCGTTGGTGAAAACTGAAGTATCTGAATGAGTTCGTTCTGAAAGATCACCTTTCCGGGCGCAGTGGCGACATTTTCGCCGACGGTGAACATTGCAAGATCGGTTTGGCTGATCTGCAATTGGCCGCCCCCCCGCTCCATGTCGGCGGCGAAATTGCTCATGCCTCTGGCGATGCTCTCGCCCTTCGTCTCGATCGCTTCGCGCAAGGCTGCCGGATTGGAGAGCAGAAAATTTGAGGGCGCGAAGGCGTCGGTCAGCATCTTGGTGAAGAACTCGACCCTGCGCCGGGTGAGCGGATCGACACCCTCGACCCCTGAAATCAGGTCGTTCAACCATCCGGAGGTGATGAGATAAGACTGTTTAATCACGTCGAACAGCGGGTTGGCGGACCAATCGGGATCGGAGAACCGCTTGTCGCCCTTGGCCGGCGCCGCTACCGGCAACTGCGCCTCGCCGCTGCCCGCTCGCGCCGCTGCTCGCCACAGTTCCATGTGCCGACCATAGAGATCGGCTTGGGCGCGCAGCAGGCGATCGGGCTGGCCCGCCAAACGGCCCATCACTTCGCCGAGCGCCGGCCCGATGTGGAAAGGATCTGCCGAAAGGGCGGCTGGCCGTTCAGCTCGGCGGAGCGCGGCCTCCGCGATCGCTCCCTGAGCGGTCATCGCCGCGCGGGCGAGGTTGAGGGAAAGGGTCTCGAGCGACGAGCGATGGTCCTGCGAAAGCGCGTCGAGCAATGGGTTCGCTTGGTCCCTCGGCCGGTCATCCTCAACCGACGCCGCATTGCCCGCCGCGGGCTTCGAGGACGTTTCGCGAGACCCGTCGCGCGCCGCAGCTCGCACCTTCGCCTTCGCACTAGAGTGCTTGGCTCGCACCTTGGTCGAAGTCTTGGCCCTGGTCATCCCGCCGGTCTCCTGCAGCCTGCAGGCTCGCCCTTCCGCTAGGGCGCGCCTTGGCCTATGACCTTCGCCCCAATGAAAGCCTTCGCGCGCTCAATTTCAATGACAGGGGTCCTTTTGCTGGCATTCGCCTGCGCCGCCGGGACTTGCCCGGGGCGTGCATTCGCGGAGGATGGCCCTTGCGTTGCTGCCGCGAGCGCCGCCACGAGCGTCGCGGCCGGCGAGCTATCGGATACCCGGGCCTATCCTACCTTCTGCCAGATACCGCCGATGCCCACCGGCGTGAGGGACGCCTCGGCGTTCAAGAACGCGGTGGTCGCTACTCGACTCTCCGGCGCTCGCCTTGACCGCAACGCCGCGCCTGCGACCTGGTCTGTCCAGGACACCGGCGGATTCGCCAGGGCGGCGATCGACCGGGCCGCGCCGCCCCCCGCGATCAGTTCCGGCGAGGACACGGCTGCCTTTATCGCGGCGGCGCGGGCGCGAGCCACCCCCCCGCCGCGGCCGCGGTAGGCGCCGGGGCGCCCGTTGATCCAATCCTAGATTGCGCGAGCGGGTGTAAGGTTCGCACACACTCCCCCAAAGGCATGAATAGTCCGCGAAAGCGGGTGATGATCCAGAACGATGACTCCTGATTTCCACCGTATCCGGCGCCTGCCGCCTTATGTCTTCGAGGAGGTGAACCGCCTCAAGGCCCGACTTCGCGGCGAAGGGGTCGACATCATCGATTTCGGCATGGGCAACCCCGACATGCCGACCCCACCCCACATCGTCGACAAGCTCATCGAGACTGCGCGGGACCCAAAGTCAGGGCGGTACTCGGCTTCGAGAGGGATCATTGGCCTGCGGCGGGCCATGGCGGGCTATTACGACCGCCGCTTCGGGGTGAGGCTCGATCCGGAGAGCGAGGTGATCGCAACCCTCGGCTCTAAGGAGGGCTTTGCCAATCTGGCGCAGGCGCTCACCGCGCCTGGAGACGTGATCATCTGTCCCAATCCTGCCTATCCCATCCATGCTTACGGCTTCATCATGGCTGGAGGGGTCATCCGCCATGTACCGGCGCTCTCGCCGCAGGACTATCTCGCCGGCGTCGCGCGCGCCGTGCGCCATTCCGCGCCGGCGCCCAGCGTCCTCGTAGTCAGTTACCCATCCAATCCGACCGCGCAGTGGGTCGATCTTGAATTCTATAGGGATGTCATAGCTTTGGCCAAGAAACATGAAATGCTTGTGCTCTCCGACGTCGCCTATTCGGAGATTTACTTCGATGACAATCCTCCGCCCTCCATCCTTCAGGTCGATGGCGCGAGGGAACTCGCCGTCGAGGTCGGATCGCTCTCCAAGACCTATGCGATGGCGGGATGGCGGGTGGGCATGGTGGTCGGAAATTCGCGTGTGTGCGCGGCCCTCGCGCGAGTGAAGTCCTATCTGGATTACGGCGCCTTCACCCCAATCCAGGTCGCCGCCATCGCCGCTCTCAATGGACCGCAGGAGTGCGTGGCGCAGATCAGGTCGATCTACCGCTCTCGCCGGGACGTCTTGGTGTCGTCGATGGCGCGCGCGGGCTGGGCGATCCCCGCCCCGCCAGCCTCGATGTTCGCCTGGGCGCCCCTGCCGGAAGCGTTTCGAGAGGCGGGATCGATGCTCTTTTCCAAGCTCCTCATCGAGCAGGCCGGGGTGGCGGTCTCGCCCGGTGTTGCATTCGGCGAATACGGCGAGGGCTATGTCCGGATAGGCCTGGTGGAGAACGAGCACCGCATTCGCCAGGCCGCGCGCAACGTGAAACGGTTCCTTGATCGCTCTGGCCAGACCCTGAGCCGTGTCCGCGATCAGGTTCCGGCGGGCTGAGAGGGTAGACGATGGCGCCGACCAGAAGCGAATGGCGGGTTGGCATCGCCGGTCTGGGAACCGTGGGGGTGGGTCTGCTCGATCTCCTCGCCGAGCGACCCGATTTCGCTCCGGCGGGCGCACTGACCAGGGTGACCGGCGTCTGCGCACGCTCGAGAACGCGGCCCAGGACCAGCGACATCTCCAACCTGCCATGGTTCGACGATCCGGTTGCCCTCGCCAGATCCCTCGAGAACGACATTTTCGTGGAACTCATCGGCGGCTCCGACGGACCGGCCAAGGCCGCGGTCGAGGCCGCCCTGGGCCTCGGCAAGCCTGTGGTCACCGCCAATAAGGCGCTGATCGCCGAGCACGGGGGCGAATTGGCGCGGCTCGCCGAGGAACGTGGCGCGCCGCTGCTGTTCGAGGCCGCGGTAATGGGCGGAACGCCGGCGGTGAAAATGCTTCGAGAAGCGATGGTCGGAGACGAGGTGATCGGCCTGGTCGGCATTCTCAACGGAACGTGCAACTACATCCTCACCGAAATGGAGGCTTCCGGCCGGGACTTTTCGGAAGTGCTCGCCGAGGCTCAGCGCCTGGGCTTCGCCGAAGCCGATCCGACGATGGACGTCGGCGGCTTCGATGCCGCGCACAAGATTACCATCCTGGCGGCACTCGCTTTCGGCTGCGCGCCCACCTACGCCGCGGCGCAGGTGGAAGGAGTGGCGGACGTCGAGCTGATGGACATCCGGCTGGCTCGGGACCTCGGATATAGGATCAAGCTGGTGGCTTCGGCGATCCGCTCCTCCGGCGGGGTAAGCGTCCGGGTCCACCCGGCTCTGGCTCCGCTGGATCATCCGCTGGCGCGCGCGGGAGGAATATTGAACGCGCTCTTCATCGAAGGTCGGCGGGTGGGCCGAATCTTCATCCAGGGCGCCGGGGCCGGGGCGGGTCCGACAGCGGCGGCGGTGGCCGCCGACATCGCCGACGTCATGACCGGCGCGGTGCGGCCGGTTTTCCGGGCCCCCGCCGCCGACCTGGCGTCGTTCACCCCGGTCGACGCGGCAAAGACGCTCGGCCGCGCCTACCTGCGCCTGCTCGTGCGTGACCAGCCCGGGGTCATCGCCGCGGTGTCCGAAACCCTCGCCGAAGCGGGGGTGTCGATTGACAGCTTCCTGCAAAAACCGGTGGAGGGCGCCGGCGGCGTGCCGATCGTCATCACCACCCATGTGGCCGCCGAGGCGACGTTCAGCGAAGCGGCGCGTCGGATGGCGAAGCTGCCGGCGCTCATCGAGCCGCCACGCGTCATCCGTATCGCCCCGATCTGAGAATCTACAGACAATGAGCCGCGCCTGGGACAGGAGTACGAGATGAGTTCGCAAGTGCTCGACCGCGCCCTCGTCATGGAAGCCGTCAGGGTCACCGAAGCGGCGGCGATCGCCGCTTTCGCGCTCGCCGGCAGAGGCGACGAAAAGGCGGCTGATCAGGCGGCTGTGGACGCCATGCGCACCGCTCTCAACGAGCTACCTATCGACGGAGTGATCGTGATCGGCGAGGGCGAACGCGACGAAGCGCCGATGCTGTTCATCGGCGAGAAGGTGGGCCGCGGCGGAGGACCCAGGATCGACATCGCGCTCGACCCTCTCGAGGGCACGACGCTCACCGCGAAGGCGATGGCAAACGCCCTGGCGGTGATGGCCTGGGCGCCGGCGGGCAGCCTGCTCAACGCCCCCGACACCTACATGGACAAAATCGCCTGTGGCCCTGGATTTCCCGCCGGCATCCTGGATTTGGCCCGCAGCGCCGCGGACAATGTCAGGGCCCTGGCTTCGGCCAAGAACGTCGATCCCTCCGAGATCACCGTCTGCGTGCTCGATCGCCCCAGGCATGCCGAGATCATCGCCTCATTGCGCCTTGTGGGCGCCAGGGTGAGTCTGATCACCGATGGCGATGTCGCCGGTGTGATCAACACCGCCGACCCGGAGACCGGCGTGGACCTCTACCTGGGCCAGGGGGGCGCCCCCGAGGGGGTGCTCGCCTGCGCGGCGCTGAAGTGCGTGGGCGGACAGTTCCAGGGACGCTTGGTGTTTCGCGGCGCAGACGAGAGAGAGCGTGCCAAGGGCCACGGGATCACTGACCTCAATCGGACTTACGACCTCCACGAAATGGTTCGCGCCGACGCGATATTCGTTGCCACCGGAGTGACCAAGGGGGCGTTGCTCGACGGCGTGCGGCGGAGCGGGGGCATGGTGCACACCCATAGCCTTGTCATGAACTCCTTCACCCGGACCGTTCGAGAAGTGAGGATGAAGCGTCCTTGGTGAGTGCCGGCGCGACGCCCGGCCCGGCGGACTTCCTGGGCGTTCGCCACTCTCTAAGCGGTCGCGCATGGCGGCAGCGACCGGCCAGCGATCAACTCGTCAGACAACATCAGGCCTCTCACGGGATCTCCGAACCCCTCGCCCGAGCCATGGCGTCGCGAGGCGTAACGGCCGCCGACGGGGAAGATTTTCTGCATCCCTCCCTGAAGGCGCTCTTCCCCGACCCGTCGAGCTTCGCCGACATGGACAGGGCAGCAGAGATTCTCCTCGACGCTCTTCAGGCCGACCGTCGCGTCGTGGTGTTCGCGGATTACGACGTCGACGGCGCAACGAGCGCGGCCCTCCTCGTCCGGTGGTTTCGGACCATGGGCCGGACCTTGCCCATCTACGTCCCCGATCGCATGCTCGAAGGCTACGGCCCAAGTCCCGCCGCCTTTCGGCGCCTGCGCGAGCACGGGGCTGAGCTGGTGATCACCGTGGACTGCGGCGCTTCGGCCCACGACGCAATCGAGGCGGCTGGCGAGATCGGACTCGATGTCGTGGTCATCGACCATCACCCGATGCGCGTGACGCCCGTGGGCGCGGCCGCCCTGGTCAATCCGAACCGGTCAGACTGCGGCTCGGGCCAGGGGGTGTTGGCGGCGGCGGGAGTGACTTTCGTCCTGCTGGCCGCTCTCAACCGCGAAGCACGCCGCCGGGACTTGTTCGCGGACAGGCCGCAACCGGATCTGCGCCAATGGCTGGATCTCGCGGCGCTCGGCGCGATCTGCGACGTCACTAGGCTGATCGGTTTCAACCGCGCCCTGACTGCTCAGGGGCTGAAGGTGATGTCCCGATGGGCGAACCCCGGCCTCGCCGCTCTGATGGCCGTCGCCGGCGCCGCCATGGGCGCGGCAGGTGTTTTTGAATGCGGATTCTTGTTGGGACCGCGGATCAACGCCGGGGGCAGGATCGGCCGCTCCGACCTGGGCGCCCGGCTGCTGTCGACGGACGATGTCGTCGAAGCGGGCCAATTGGCGGCTCAACTCGATATCTTGAATGCCGAGCGCAAAAGCGTCGAGCGGGAGATCGTGCAGGCGGCGATCGCCTTGCTCGAGATGGAAACCAACCTCGATCCGGCCGCGGCGGCCATAGTAGTCGCGCAAGACGACTGGCATCCCGGGGTGATCGGCATTGTCGCCAGCCGTCTTCGCGAGCGCTATCGCAAGCCGGTGGTCGTGATTGGCCTGGACCGCGCGGCCGACATCGGCCGGGGCTCCGGCCGCTCGCAGCCCGGCGTGGATCTCGGTCGCGCGATCCAGGCCGCTTTCGATGAGGGCCTTCTGCTGACCGGTGGCGGCCATCCCATGGCCGCGGGCCTGTCGATTCGACCATCGGCGGTACCGGAGTTCCGCGCCTTTCTCTGCGAGCGTCTGAAGGTGGAAGCCGCTGTGGCGAGCGAGGCGGACGCCGTGGATATCGACGCTCTGATCACCCCGAGCGGCGCCGGCCGGCCGTTGCTCGAAGAGTTCAGATCCCTGGCCCCTTTCGGACCAGGCAATCCCGAACCGGTGTTCGCTCTGGCGGACGTTACAGCTGAAAGGCCGATGCTGCTCCGCGGCGGTCATGTGCGCTGTTCACTCGCCGACTCGGTCGGCGCGCGGCTCAAGGCGGTCGTCTGGCGGGCCTCGGAGAGCGTGATGGGCCGGCGGCTCATGGCCGGGGCAGGCGCGCTGCATGTGGTCGGCAGGCTTCGCCCCGACGACTGGAACGGACGCGCGGGCGTGGAACTCGAGATCGAGGACATCGCCGATCCCAGGCGAGCGCAACCCGGGTCGGTCTAGCCGACCATCACCGCTGCGGGCCGCCCCAGACGCGCCGGTCGCAGGGTTGCAGCGCATGTGGACGGCGGATATATCCCGCCCTCTCGCGCGCGGCCGCGGGGCCCTTCGTCTATCGGTTAGGACATCAGATTTTCAATCTGGGAAGAGGGGTTCGACTCCCCTAGGGCCTGCCACATTCTCACGATGACGAAGGGTTGAATCGGACCGGCGCGGCCGGACGAACCGCTGAAAACGCCGATCGGCGCTCCGATAGAGAACCGGCGAGGCGCTCGCCACGTATGAGGATTGGTGCGGGCGGCTGCGCGCCTGACATCGGCGTCGCGGGACCACGAATTCACCCGGCGCGTCACGACATGCATTGGAGACTGACCTGCCCATCGGTTGTTCGCCGCGCCATCTCGCGAGGCCGAGAATCCGCCTGTCCGAGCGGATGGTTCACAAGCGGCGAGCACTCGCCGCACCAGCGGTCGCGACGGCCTTGGCCGCCATGGCGTGTGGGTGTTCCACGACGGGTTTGCTCAACACCGTCGAGGCCAAGGGCGGCGTGGCCGTTTCCCGAAACATCGCCTATGCGCAAGGCGCGCGACATGGGTTGGACGTCTACGCGCCGCGCAGGCGCATCTCCGGCCGGCCGGTGGTGGTATTCTTCTATGGTGGAAGCTGGGACAGCGGGGCGAGGGGCGACTACGCCTGGGTCGGCTACGCCTTGGCGCAACAGGGCTATGTTGTGGTCCTTCCCGACTATCGGCTGTTCCCCCAGGCGCGTTGGCCGGCCTTCCTTCAGGACTGCGCCCTGGCCGTGCGGTGGGCGCGCGATCATGGCGGCGAGTATGGCGGCGATGTCTCGCGATTGATTCTTATCGGGCATTCGGCTGGCGCCTACAATGCTGTCGAACTCGCCGTGGACGCGCGCTGGCTCACGGCGGCGGGGGTGGATCCAGCGCGCGATGTGCGTGGAGTGGTGGGACTTTCCGGGCCCTACGACTTCCTGCCCGTGCGTACCGACGAGCTGAAATCAATCTTTGGGCCCCCGGCGGGGCGACTGGCGACCCAACCGATCAACCATGTGGACGGACGCGCCGCGCCGATGCTGTTGCTCACCGGCGACCGCGACCGCACCGTCGAGCCAGGCAATAGCGACCGCATGGCCGCAAAGGTTCGGGCTGCGGGCGGCCAGGCGCGGGTCATCCATTACCCGAAGCTGGACCATGTGCGCACGCTTGGAGCGTTTGCCGGACCGCTGCGCTGGCTGGCGCCGTCGCTGCGGGATGTGACCGCATTCGTGAACCAGCGAGCTGGTTTTGCGCCTTCCGACTGGACTGGCCGCGGGCGAACTCTCGCTGAGTTCCCCGCCAGATCGCGAGCTTTCCGCCAAATCGGCCCCATATAGTTACAGGCCTGCGGGCGTCGCGCCAGCTGGAGGCTTATCATGTCGACTCGACTCCTGTCCTCGACAAGTGCGACGAGCCCCGTCGACGGCCCCCGATCGTCCAACCGTTCGAAAATCCGCTGATGTCGGTCAACCGGAGTGCAGATCCCGTGAGGCGGCTCGGAACGTACTGGCCCGCCAATCCGAAAGTCAGAGCTGCGCCAAGCCGTTCGAGAAGTCGCTGCTCCGGGAGGCAATTTCACAGAGTGGAACGCCTTCAACGAGCCGGCGAATTTCCTGCAAGGCGACGCGCGATCCTTCCAACAGCCTTGATCCACCTGCGAAGCGCCTGAGATGGTTCTCACCGCTCGGCAGTTCTCCACCCTCCGGAACCTGGCGCGCAAGCAGGCCGGGGAAGATGTCGATTGGATCAACATCGCCGACGCCCGTCACCTCACGAACCTGGGCCTCGCGGAGCGCACCCGCGAGGGTTGGAGGATCACGTCGGCCGGCGGCGCCACCCTGGCGGCCGGCGGGTCGCTACCCGATCGCGCCCAGGAGAGCGTGGTCCGATCATTGACCACAAGGTTCGGTTCCGCGGACGCTCGCCGCGAACCAGCTCCTCCTCGTAACCCGCCACCCCGGCCGATCGGAGAACACTGAAGTCCCGGCTCGGCGATGGCCCCATTCGAATGGTCCAGCTCGGCGACTGTATCGACCTTGGCGCCAGCGAGGAGCCCCGAGGGAAGGCGGCCCTACGGTGCGCCGCGCCCGCCAGCAGAGCCGCTAAAGTCAATTGGGGATTGACACGTCTCATTCGGCGCGAACAGTGTTATCATTAACGCGCTCGTCTGGCATGGGAATACGAGGCGGGGCTGAGGGGCGGATGTCTGATTTCGATGCGGACGGCGGAACGCCGTACGACGAGGCTGTCCGGATAAGCGGGCGGGTCAAGTGGTTCGACGCCGGCAAGGGCTACGGCTTCATCGTTCCTGACGATGGGACGCAAACCGGTCTGCGCGATGTGCTTCTACACGTTACTTCCCTACGGAATGCCGGCCGGGAGGGGGCTCTCGAGGGCGCATTGATCGTCTGCGATGTGGTCAAGCGTCCCAAAGGTTGGCAGGTCTCGGAGATCGTCAATCTCGACGAGACCGCCGCGCCGCCGCGAGCAGAGCGTCCGCGCCGCCCCGCCGACGGTGAGGCGCGGATGCACGCCGGCCCACGCCGCGATCGGCTCGGGAGCTTGGGCGGGTCGCCGCATGGCGCATTTCGCGACCGGAACCGTATCGATGGCGCGGCTGCGCGTCGGCCGCCGGACGCGAAAGGCGCGGTGGAAGTGGCCCGGGTGAAGTGGTTCAACCGAACCAAGGGCTACGGTTTTGTTGTGAGGGAGACGGAGCCCGGTGACATCTTCGTGCATATCGAGACCTTGCGCCGCAGCGGCCTGGAGGACCTTCAGCCCGGAGAGGAAGTGAAGGTTCGTTTCGCGGAGGGCCCAAAGGGCTTGGTGGTGGCGGAAATCGAAGTCGGCCAAGACTAGAGTTTCGCAGTTCTCGGTGATCGGAGCGCCCCGCGTGACAACCGCGTTTTCACCCCGCAGGCTCGTCCTGGTCGTCTTGACCCTCCTCTTCGTTTTTGCTGGTGCGCCGGGACGTCCCGATGCAGCGAAACTGCCCTACGCCCCGTTGAGCATAGTCACGGCCAAGGGAACATTCCTCTTCCAGGTGGAGGTCGCCGACACGGACCGGTCGCGGGAGAGGGGCCTTATGTTTCGCAAATCACTGGCCGCCGATCAGGGAATGCTTTTCGACTTCAAGGCGTCGCAGCCGGTTTCGTTCTGGATGAAGAACACCCTGATTCCGCTCGACATGCTTTTCGTCGCCGCCGACGGCCGCATCATCTCGATCGCGGCGCAGGCAAGGCCGCTATCCGAAGCGCCCATTGCATCGGGCGGCGACGTGTTGGGAGTGATTGAACTGCGTGGAGGCCGGGCGGCCGAAATCGGCGCGCGGCCAGGCGATCTGGTGCGCAACACAATCTTTGCGCCTTGAGCGAACTTCCGCCACCAAGCGGCTTTGTTCATGTTGAAGGTCGGGGCCCGTTCACCACTCACAACGGTCCCTACTTCCATCGCCCGACCGCCGCTGGCGCGGAACAGGCATTCTTCGCTCTGGATCGACACTGCAATGGCCTGGGGCTGATCCATGGCGGGATGCTGGCGGCCTTCCTTGACGGGCTTCTCGCCGCCGCGGTCGCGCGCGCCAAGGAGGTGGCGCCCGTCACCATGCATCTTTCGATCGACTTCCTGGACATGGGCCGGGCCGGAGAGTGGGTGGTCGGCGAGGCCCGAGTGCTCCGCGCCACCAGCGATGTCGCTTTCGCCGAGGGCCGCGTCCATATCCGGGGTCGCGATCTCGCCCGCGCCAGCGGCCTGTTCAAACTCATGCGTCGCCGGGCTGGCTGAAGGTTCCTCTCGTTGCGAGGGCGGCGGCCGCATGGCAATAGGCGCGCTTCGACTCTCCGACGGTCACGGGGCGTGGCGCAGCCTGGTAGCGCATCTGCTTTGGGAGCAGAGGGTCGCAGGTTCGAATCCTGCCGCCCCGACCATCGGGAAAATGGGCAAAACGAGGTCCCGAGAGGAACAGGATGCTTGCGCGTATCTTCCAACCGGCCAAGTCGGCCATGCAATCGGGAAGGGCCAATACCCAAGTCTGGGAGCTGGTATTCGAGCCTGCTTCCGCCCGGACGGCCGATCCCCTCATGGGTTGGACCGTAAGCTCCGACATGAACGGCCAAGTGCATTTGTCCTTCGGCTCCCGCGATGAGGCGGTCGCATACGCCCGGCGGTACGGCATTGCGTTCGAAGTTCTCCCGCCTGAAAAACACTCAAAGATCATAAAAGCTTATGCGGACAATTTTTCCTATCATCGCAAGATTCCTTGGACCCACTAGAGACGCTTCGACCCCGTAGCTCAACCGGATAGAGCATCCGCCTTCTAAGCGGACGGTTGCAGGTTCGAGTCCTGCCGGGGTCGCCAAAAGCGGGGGCGCATTGGCATCGAAATAATGCTGGCCTGCCCTAGGGTCGCGCGCGCTAATCGAAGCTGGCGGCCCACGGGCTTCTGGACGAAGGCAAGACAAAGGATGGAGCGCATGGCCGAAGCCTGGATCATCGATGCGGCGCGCACCCCGCGCGGCGTCGGGAAGTTGGGAAAGGGGGCTCTCTCCGAGATCCACCCGCAAAGGATACTCGCCACCGTGTTGCGCGCCCTGGCCGAGCGCAACGGTCTGGAAACCTCGGAGATCGACGATGTCATCGCCGGCTGCGGAACCCAGTTTGGCAAGCAAGGGGCCTGCATCGCCAGGATGGCGGCGCTTGACGCCGGTTACGACGTCCGGGCCCCTGGAATGTCGCTGGATCGCTTCTGCGGCTCCGGGCTCACTGCGGCGAATCTCGCCGCGATGGGCGTGATGTCGGGGGCGCAGCACCTACTCGTCGCCGGAGGCGTCGAGTCGATGTCCTACGGTTCCTCGCTGCCTCGGGTAGCCGGAGCGACACTCGACAGCGGCAACATCCACCTACGCGAAATCCATCCGCAACCCCACCAGGGCGTCTGCGGAGATCTGGTGGCCACCCTGGAAGGGTTCACCCGGGAGGACGTCGACGCGCTGGCCCTGGAGAGCCAGCGGCGCGCGGCGCGGGCCATTGCCGGCGGCCACTTCGATCGCAGTCTCATTCCGGTCCGGCGCGATGATGGAGCGATGGCGCTCGATCGAGAGGAGTATCCCCGCCCCGGAACAACCGCAGAGGCTCTGGCGGCCCTCAAGCCGGCCTTCGCGGCGATCTACGAAGCTCCCCTGGATGATGAAGGGTTGAGCTACAAGCGCTTGGTCGAGCAAGCCTATCCGGACATCGAACTCAACCACGTTCACCATGCGGGAAATTCCTCGGGGGTGGTCGACGGCGCCGGCGCGGTGGTGATCGCTTCAGCCGAATATGCCCGGGATCACTCCATGAAGCCCCGCGCCAGAATCCGATCGGTGGCGACCGCGGGCGACTCTCCCGAGCTGATGCTGAACGCGCCGGTCCCGGCGGCGAGGAAGGCCCTCGCCAAGGCGGGAATGCGGATCGGCGATATCGATCTGTTCGAGATCAACGAAGCCTTCGCGGTCGTGCCCCTGAAGTTCATGCGCGACCTGAACCTCGATGCGGCCATCGTGAACGTCAACGGCGGGGCCATCGCCCTGGGCCATCCGATCGGGGCCACCGGAGCGATGATCCTTGGGACCCTGCTCGACGAGCTCGAGCGCCGCGACCTAGCGACCGGCCTGGTCACCCTGTGCGCCGCCGGTGGGATGGCCCCGGCGATGATCATCGAACGGATCTGACTTCGCGCTGCCCTAAAGAAGGTCGAGCGCCCGACGAAGATCGGCAATCAGGTCATCGGGATCCTCGAGGCCGATGTTCAGACGGACCACTGGTCCTGCGAAGGCGGGGTGATCGGCGCGCACTAAGAACTGTGGATTGCAGTCGATCGCCAAGCTTTCGAATCCGCCCCACGAGAAACCCAATCCAAACAAGCTCAACCCATCGAGAAAAGCCTCAACGGCGCGCCTCTCGCAGGGTCGAAGCACGATCGAGAACAGGCCCGCCGCTCCGTTGAAGTCGCGTGTCCAAATTTCGTGGTCGGGGGAGCCGGGCAGGGCAGGGAAGAGCACCTGGGCGATCTCCGGCTGGCCGCCTAGCCAGCCGGCGATCTTGACCGCGCTCTGGCCATGTCGCGCCATTCGTGTGGGCAGGGTGCGCAGACCGCGCAGCATCTGATAGGCGTCCTCCGGGGCGACAGCCCAGCCGAAGTCCCAGATTGCCTGGTCGAGCGCCTCGGCCACGACGCTGTCACTGGTCGCCGCCGAACCCATGAAGACATCGGAATGCCCGCCGACATATTTGGTGAGGGCCTGAACCGAAAGATCGACACCATGGGTACATGGCTTGAAGAGCAGACCAGCCGACCACGTGTTGTCAATGAGAGTGAGGACGCCCTTGTCGCGGGCGAGCTGCGCGATCGTGGGGACATCCTGCATCTCGAAGGTGAGGGAGCCAGGTGATTCGAGCACGATCAGGCGCGTCGCGGGGCCGGCGAGCTTCAGCAGCTCTTCAGGAGAGGCGCGCGGCGGGTAGTAGCGGACGCGAATTCCGAACCGGCGCAGAACCCGGTCACAGAAACGGTGAGTCGGCTTGTAGATCGCGTCCGTGACCAGAACCTCGTCCCCGGATTTGAGCACCGCGAGCATGGCCCCGGTCATGGCGGCCAGACCCGACGGGAAGAGGCGCACGCAGGTCGCGCACTCCAACTCCGCCAAGGCGGCGGCGAGCGCGTCCTGCGTCGCGAGGCCGCCGCGGCCATAGGTCGGCTGGTCGTCTGCATAGAGGGCCGCCGCCTGGGCGAGCAACACGGTCGAGCCTTTCTGTATGGGCGGCCCCACCGTGCGCGCTAGCTTACCGTCAGTCTGTCCGGCGCGGATAAGCCGCGTCGTCTCGGAATTCCGCCTGTTCATTCAGGCTCCCGCCAGGCTGAGCATCATCGCACATCGGTATCGCGGATCGAGCCCACGCCCAGATTCCCCCGCAAGGATGGCGCACAGGCGTGGGGATTGATGCGCGCCCACCTCGCGAAACCCGAGCGAGACATAGAATGGTGCGTTCCATGCGACTTGCCGGAACGTCGTCAAGGTCACGGCCGCCAACCTTCGCTGGACGGCCCAGGTGATCGCGGTTTGCATCAGCCGCCGACCCAGGCCGCCGCCCTGTCGGTCCGGGATCACATCCATCTCTTCGATGTGCAGGACCTCTCCCACGATCGTCGCGGCCAGAAAGCCCGCCAATCCCTCGCAGCCGTCGTCGGCCACCCACAGGGTTCCGGCGCGCTGCGCGGGCGCCCATGCCTCGGCCGGCGAGGACTTCGAACCGAGTTTGTCGAGCAGCCCAGTTCCGGCGAACACGCTCGTGGCCGACTCCTCGATCGCGCGCAGCGATCCGAGGTCTTCGGGGGTGGCTAGCCTCACCGAGGTCATTTCATGCCGGTCCCGAGCACCACTGCGGTGTCCAGCCGCGCGCCCCACTCGGCCCAGGAGCCATCATAGATCGCGACGTCATCGCGTCCCAGCCTGGCGAGCGCCAGGGCCAGGAGCGCGGCGCTGACCCCGGAACCACAGCTGGCGACGACCGGTCGCGCGATGTCGACGCCCGCCGTTTCGAAGGCGGCGCGAAGGGCATCGGGTGGCGCAAGGCCACCATCGGAAGTCACCATGGCGGCCCACGGCGTGTTCAGAGCGCCAGGCATATGACCGCTTCGGAGATTGGCCCTGGGCTCGGGCTGGGTCCCGGCGAAGCGCGGCGGAGTGCGGGCGTCGACGAGCTGTTCTTCACCCGTCGCCAGCGCTGCACGCACCTGCGCCAGATCGCGCACCAGCGACGGCTGCGGTGTGGCTTGGAAATCACCGGTCGCAGGTCCCGGCCAGCCCGCCTCAAAGGGTCTCGCCTGCGCCCGCCAGCGTGGCAAGCCGCCATCGAGGACGAAGCAGGCGGCGTGTCCCATCGCGCGGAAGCTCCACCACACCCGCGGCGCCGAGAACAACCCCTGACTGTCGTAGACAACGATGGTCGAGACCTTGCTCACCCCGAGCGCCCGCGCCGAGGCGGTGAAGGCCTCGGGCGATGGAAGCATGTGCGGAAGGCTCGTTGCGTGATCGGCGATCTCGTCGATATCGAAAAAACGCGCGCCGGGAATATGGCCTCTGACAAAGTCGTCGCGGCCATTGCGGTCGGTGGGTGGCAGGAACCAGCTGCCGTCCAGGACAACGAGGTCGCCTTCGCCCAGGCGATCGGCGAGCGCCCCCGGGGTGATCAGTGGATTGGTCAATGGCTGAGCCAGGGGGGCGTGGGAAGACCGCGTCGCTCGAGGAACACCGGGTCGAAGAGCTTGCTCTGATAGCGCGAGCCATGGTCCGCGAGGATCGTCACTATGGTGTGGCCGGGCCCGAGTTCAAGCGCCAGCGCGATGGCGCCGGCGACGTTGATTCCCGTCGACCCGCCCATCAGCAAGCCCTCATGCTCGGCGAGGTCGAAGATCACCTCGAGCATCTGCCGGTCGCTGATCTGGAAGGCATGGTTCACCACCAAGTCCTCGAGGTTCGCGGTGATTCGGCTTTGCCCGATGCCCTCGCTGATCGAACTTCCCTCCGAGACAAGCTCGCCGTGGGCGTACCAATTGAACAGCGAGGCTCCCAAAGGGTCGGCCAATCCGATCGCGACGGCGGGATTCTTCTCGCGCAACGCCATCGCAACCCCGGCCAGCGTGCCGCCGGTGCCTACGGCGCAGAGAAAAGCGTCCACCGCGCCGCCTGTCTGGGTCCAAATCTCCGGACCCGTGGTCCGGGCGTGCGCGTCGCGGTTGGCGATGTTGTCGAACTGATTCGCCCAGAAGGCGCCGGCGGCCTCGGCCGCATCGAGTTCGGCGGCCAACCGGCCGGAATAGCGCACGTAGTTGTTTGCATCGGCGTAGGGCACAGCGTCCACTTCCACGAGTTCTGCCCCCATCAGGCGGATAGCGTCCTTCTTCTCTGTTGTCTGGGTGCGGGGGATGACGATGGTGGCGCGATAACCCAGGGCTTTGGCGACCATCGCCAAGCCGATCCCGGTGTTGCCCGCGGTCCCTTCGACGATGCGGCCGCCGGGCCGCAGAAGGCCGCGCCGCTCGGCGTCGCGCACGATGCCGAGGGCGGCGCGATCCTTCACCGACTGTCCGGGATTCATGAACTCGGCCTTCCCGAGGATCTCGCAACCGGTGATTTCGCTGGCGCGACGTAGGCGAATCAGCGGCGTGCCGCCGATCGCGCCCAGGACGGTGTCGCAAACGTCCACATCCGACATCAGGCTAGATCACGAGCACGCGTCGGCGATGCAAGCGAAAAGACCAGGGTTCAAAGTCTCGCGAGGGCGACCTGCACCACATCGGTCCGCTCGGCGCGGAATCCGGCCTCGCAATAGCTGAGGTAGAAGCGCCACAGGCGCCGGAAACGCTCGTCGAATCCAAGACCGCGGATGTCTTCCCACGCGCCCTCGAACCGCCGCGCCCACTCGGCAAGGGTGTCGGCATAGTTGAGTCCGAAGCGGGCGATGCTCTTCCACTCCAGTCCCGCCTTCTGGGTCTCCTCGCGCAGCCGCATTTCGCTTGGCAGCATGCCACCTGGAAAGATGTATTTGCGCAGGAAGTCCGATCGACGCCGATAGACGGCGAACAATTCGTCGCGGATCGTGATCACCTGGATGCCGGCGCGACCGCCGGGCGAGAGCACATCGCGCACCTTGGCGAAGTAAGCGGGCCAATAGGTCTCCCCGACCGCCTCGAACATCTCGATCGAGGCGACCCGATCGAAACGCCCGGCAACGTCACGGTAGTCCATGAGGCAAATCTCGGCTCGATCGGCTAATCCCTGTTCAAACAAGCGCTTACGGGAGAATTCGAACTGGGCGGGCGAGATCGTGACGCCGGTGACGCGGGCGCCGACCTCTCGTGCGGCGAACTCGGCGAAACCTCCCCACCCGCAGCCGATCTCCAGGACGTGATGATCGCTCTTCAGATCGATGTCACGGGCGAGCTTGGCATATTTGTTTCGCTGCGCCTCGGCCAGGGATTCACCGGGACGTTCGAACTTGGCCGAGGAATAGGTCATGCCGGAATCTAGCCAGCGGGCATAGAACGCGTTGCCGAGGTCGTAGTGGGCGCGGACGTTGCGTCGCGCCCCCCGCCGGCTGTTGGCGTTGAAGAAATTGGCCAAGGCGTTCACCCCGCGCATGAGCGGATTGCCCGACACCAGCCTTCCCAGGCGATCGAAGTTGAGACTGAAAACCTCGAGAAGACGCGAAAGGTCCGGAGTGTCCCACTCACCGGCCATGAAGCCTTCGCCAAACCCGATGTCCGCCGAGGCGAAAACCCGTCTGACGAACGCGAAATCGTTGATGATCAACCGACCTTCCGGTCCGGGACAGTCGCCTACCACCCTTATTTCCCGACCCGACGGCAGGACGAAGGTGAGGGCGCCGGCCTTCCAGTTGTTTCTGGCGATGGCGACAACGGTTCGAAACGCCGCCGGCGCCTTGCGCAGCTCTGGATCGTTCAGGTCCATGTCCCGGTCGACCGTTTCGCGCATGGTCTACATCGATCCTGGGTCTTGGCCCGAGCGTATCACCAATCGAGACGTGGGAGCGGACCGACTTGCGCCGGAGCCGCGGTCACGTCAGTTCTACGACCACAACGCGCCGGCGGATCAGATTGACCAACAAGAGCGGAAGTGATGCAGCCCAACTCGGTGGTCGAAGTCAGCGCCGGCGGCCGGCCGGTTCGGATCGGCAACCGCGAGCGGCTCTCGATCATCGCCGGGCCCTGTCAGCTGGAGAGCCGGTCCCATGCCATGGAGACCGCCCAGGCCCTCGATGAGATATGCCGACGGCTCGATGTGGGACTCATCTACAAGACCTCGTTCGACAAGGCGAACCGAACCTCGGGAGCGAGCGCCCGCGGCGTCGGCCTGGCCGACGCCCTGCCGATCTTCGCCGAGATTCGCGAGAAGCTTGACCTGCCGGTTCTCACCGACGTGCACGAGGCCGATCAGTGCGAGGCGTTGCGGGAGGCGGTTGATATCTTGCAGATTCCGGCTTTCCTCAGCCGCCAGACCGATCTCATCGTCGCTGCGGCGCGCACTGGATGTGCGCTCAACATCAAGAAGGGCCAGTTTCTCGCGCCCTGGGACATGAAGAACGTCATCGCCAAGGCGACGGATGCGGGCAATCCGAACATCCTGGCCTGCGAGCGTGGCGTCTCCTTCGGTTATAACGCTCTTGTCTCCGATATGCGCTCGCTGCCGATCCTGGCCGCGATCGGCTGTCCAGTGGTCTTCGACGCAACCCACTCGGTGATGCAGCCCGGCGGCCAGGGCGAACGTTCGGGCGGCGAGCGCCAGTTCGTGCCGGTGCTGGCGCGTGCGGCGGTGGCGGTTGGTGTGGCGGCGGTCTTCATGGAGACCCACGAAGACCCGGACAACGCACCCTCGGACGGCCCCAACATGGTGCCGTTGAACCAATTCGAGGCGCTCGTGGCCGAACTGCTCGAATTTGACGCGCTGGCCAAGCGGCGCGCCCCGCCTTGACCGTTCCGACGGCAAGGGGCAGAGCCTCCGGCGCATGGACCTTTCGACCCTGCAGCAGCTCTTGAGCCGCCTCGCCGGCGGGCGAGTGCTGGCGGTCGGCGACCTGATGGTCGACCGCTTTGTCCACGGCGAAGTGGCGCGGGTCTCGGCCGAAGCCCCGATTCCGGTCCTCACCAGGGGCAGGGAAAGCGTGATGCTGGGAGCGGCCGGCAATGTCGCCAGGAACGTCGCCGCCCTCGGCGGCTCGGCCGCGCTGATCGGCGTCGTGGGCGACGACGCCGCAGCGCACGAGGCGATGACCCTGGTCGGCGCCGAACAGGCCATCGAGGGTTTCCTTGTCACCGATGCGAGCCGGCCAACCACCTTGAAGACGCGCTACCTCAGCGCTGGACAGCAGTTGCTCCGCGTCGATCTCGAGAGCGTTGAGCCGGTATCGGGTGAGATCGAGGCGCGCCTTACGCGCACCGTGGCGGATGCGGCCGCCGGCGCCGGCGCGATTCTGCTGTCCGACTACGGAAAAGGCGTGGTGACCCCGGCCATGATCACCGCCTGTCTGGGCGCCGCAAAAGCCGAAGGCGCGGTGCTGATCGTCGATTCAAAAGCGCGCGGTTTCGCCCGCTACGGCGCGGTCGACATGATCAAGCCGAACGCCGCCGAACTCGCATTCGCCACCGACATGGCCACTGACAGCGACGGCGAAATCGAGGCGGCGCTGGCCAGCGCACTCGCGCTGTCGCGATGCGCTGCGATCTTGGTGACGCGGGCGGTCAAGGGCATGTCGCTCGCAGTTCGAGGCAAGAGCGTCCGCCACTTCCGGCGACCCCCGCCCGAGGTATTCGACACCGCGGGGGCCGGCGACACGGTGCTGGCCGCGGTCGGCCTCGCCCTGGCGGCCAAGGCGCCCATCGAGCAGGCGGTCGAACTCGCTCTCATCGCCTCGAGCGTCGCAATCGAAAAGGCGGGCACGGCGACGGTCACGCCCGACGAGTTGATGGAGGCTGAACTCTCTGCTCACCGCGAACCGTTCGAGGCCAAGATCGCCACCCCGAGACGGATGATCCGAGAGGTCGAGCGCTGGCGCGAACGCGGTTTCAAGATCGGTTTCACCAACGGGTGCTTCGACATCATTCATCCTGGACATATCGCCTGTCTCGCGAAGGCGCGGACGTGGTGCGATCGCCTGATCGTGGCGATCAATAGCGACGGCTCCGCCCGGGCGTTGAAGGGCCAGGGCCGACCGGTTAACAGCCTCGAGGGTCGGGCGATGGTCCTGGCCGGCCTCGCTTTCGTCGACCTGGTGGTCTCCTTCGACGAGGAAACCCCCCACGCCCTCATCGAAGCGGCGCGTCCGGACGTACTCATCAAGGGAGGAGACTACAGTCTCGACACGGTCGTCGGGCGCGAGATCGTAGCGGGCTATGGCGGAGAGGTGCGGCTGGCGCCCTTTGTCCAGGGCCACTCGACCACCGAGACCCTCCGCCGCGCGAGCGGGGTCGCATGACCCGGAGAATCGTCTTCGTAACCGGCGGCGCCGGGTTCATCGGTTCGAACATCGTCGCCAGGCTCGCAGTGGATCATGGTCTCGACCTGGTGGTGTGCGACAGCCTGGGCGACGCCGAAACCGGGAAGTGGCGAAACCTCTCCAAACATCCCATCGGCGATCTGGTGCCGCCTGGCGAAATGTGGTCATGGCTCGAAAAGCGGTGGCGCGAGGTCGACCTCGTCGTCCACATGGGGGCGATTTCGTCCACGCTCGAGAACGACGCCGACAAGGTGCTGGCCACCAATTTCGGATTGTCGCGCGACCTCTTTCGCTGGTGCGCCGACCACCAGCGGCGATTCTTGTACGCGTCTTCCGCCGCCAGTTACGGCGATGGTTCGCTCGGTTTCGAGGATGTGCAGGACTGGGAATCGCTCGCCGCCCTTCGTCCGCTCAATCCCTATGGCTGGTCGAAGGCTCTGTTCGATGTCTTCGCCGTCCGTCAGGCCGCCCGGGGCTACGCTCCCCCTCAGTGGGCGGGTTTGAAATTCTTCAACGTCTACGGGCCGAACGAGGAGCACAAAGGCCCGATGCGTTCGGTGGCTTCGCAAATCTGGCCGGACGTGGCGGCCGGGCGAACGGTCAAGCTGTTCCGGTCCTACAATCAAGCCTACCCCCACGGAGGACAGCAACGTGATTTCGTCTACGTGTTCGACGTGGCGGAGGTCGTCGCGTGGCTCGCCGAACATGGCGAGGTGAACGGCGTGTTCAACTTCGGCTCGGGGCGGGCTCGCTCCTTCCAGGAACTGGCCGAAGCGATGTTCAAGGCCGCCGGTTGCGAGCCGCGGATCGAATACATCGAGATGCCCAAGGCCCTTCGCGAGCGGTATCAATACTTCACCGAAGCGCGCATGGATCGGTTGCGCCAGGCCGGATTTGGCGGCGAGTTGACCTCCATGGAGGACGGGATCGGCAACTATGTCGGGCGCTACCTTTCCCAGCCTGATCGATACTGTTGAGCGCAGCGCCGGCGTCTTGTCCGCAGCAATCCCGGGCGGCGCGACCGCCCCCAGTTTAAGAGATTGGCGCTGTCGGTAGCTCCCCAAGCCCGCGCACCTGTTGTATCCGGCGCGCATGGCCAAACCCGGCAGGCTGAGAGCAGGACTTGCAATCGCCGCGGGCGTCCTGCTGGTGCTCATCGTCGCCGCCGGCCTCATCTGGCGTGACGACATTCTCGAAGCGTTCCTGGACCCGAAGCTGCCCTTCGCCGTCTACAGGCCGCCCCCCCCGCCCAACTACGCCCACCGTTCATCCTGGGCGCACCTGCCGGGTCCGCCTTCCGCAGCCGCGCCGGCCGCTGACGTGTTCTTCATCGGCCCGACGACCTTTGATGGGGGGCGGGACTGGAATGGACCGATAAACAATCGCAGGGCGGCGGCGGTTCTGGCCCGAGTGATGCTCCCCAACTACGCCGCGCCGTTCGCTCGCGCCGGACGAATCTTCGCCCCGTATTATCGCCAAGCGAGCCTCTATACCTCGCTTACCCTGTTCGACGACGCGCTGTCGGCGCGCGAGTTCGCCTACGGCGATGTCCTCCAGGCGTTTCGCGCTTTTCGGGCGCGCCGCGGCGACGATCGGCCGGTCATTGTGGTCGGAGTCGAGCAAGGCGGGTCGCTTGCCTCGCGTTTGCTTCGCGAGGAAGTCGCATCCGATCCCGCTCTGCGCCGGAGGCTGGTGGCGGCCTATCTGGTCGATACGGTCGTGCCAGCCGACGAGTTTGGCGCGTCGGCCGCGATTCCCGCCTGCACGGAGAGGACCGAGAGCGGATGTGTATTGGCGTGGATGGCGGTGGGAGAGGGTGATTTCGGCCGCGCCGCGCGGATTCTCGCCCGCTCGGTCGTCTGGAATTCAAAGGGCCATCTCGTCGGTCTGACGGGCAGGCGAGCGCTTTGCGTCAACCCTTTGCTCGGCGCGGTGGGGAACGCCGCCGCCCCACCCCGCCTCAACCTTGGTGCGGTGAACGCGACCGGTCTTGAATGGGGCGTGCGCCCGGGATTCATGGTCCGCCAGGTCGGGGCTCGCTGCGAAAGCGGGATTCTCAGGGTGACCCGGCCGAGATCGGCGTCGCTGCGGCCATCCGGGGACTGGGCGGCGCGGTTGAGGGCTCCTCCCTACAACCTCTTTTTCGCCGACCAGGAGGCGGACTCTCTTCGACGAACCGCCGCGTGGTTGGAGCGAAATCGCGCGAGCGTCGCCCTCAACCCAACTCGGTGAGGCGCGACTCTGGCCGCCAGTCGAACAACTCCTGAAGCACCCGAAGAGCCGCGCCGCGGGCAGAAACCAAGTCGGGATCGCGAGCGAGGATCAGGCGCGCGTCAGCCGCCGCCGGCGCGATGAGATCGGCGTGGGCGATCGGGTCGACGAACCTGTAGTCGGGCAAGCCGCTCTGGCGGAGGCCCAGGGGATCGCCCCCGCCGCGAAGCTCGAGATCCTTCTCGGCAATCGCGAACCCATCATCTGTGCGTCGCAAGACGTCCAGGCGTCGTGCGGCCAGTTCGGAGAGGGGCGGGTCGTAAAGAAGCACGCAGCTGCTCTCGCCCGAACCCCTTCCGACCCGTCCACGCAGCTGGTGCAACTGGGCCAAGCCAAAGCGCTCCGCTCCCTCGATCACCATGATCGTCGCCGACGGCACATCTACCCCCACTTCGACCACGGTTGTCGCGACCAGGATGGAAAGCCCTCCACTCGCGAAGTCGGACATCACGGCGTCCTTCTGAGCCGCCGGCAGACGCCCGTGCACGAGTCCCACCGCTGGTCCGAACACTTCCCGCAGCTTGATCCACCTCGCTTCGGCGGCGGCCAGGTCGGCGACTTCGGACTCCGAGACAAGCGGGCAAATCCAGAAGGCCTGAGCGCCGGAGTCGATCGCGACGCGAAGCCTTTCGATGACGTCGACGAGACGCGGCATCGGAGCGGCGCGAGTGGCGACCGGCGGGCGGCCCGGCGGCTTTTCATCGAGCCGGGATATATCGAGATCGCCGAAGATCGTCAGTTCCAAGGTTCTGGGAATTGGCGTCGCCGACATCGCGAGGAGATGGACCTGCGGCCCCTTGGCCTGGAGGCGGGAGCGCTCGGCGACGCCGAACCGGTGCTGTTCATCAATCACCACGAGGCCAAGTTGGGCGAAGGCGACTTCCTCCTGGAAGAGGGCATGTGTGCCCACGACGACCGCCGCTTCGCCGGAGCGAAGTTTCGCGAGCTTGAGCGTGCGGGAGGCGCCTTTGTCGCGCCCGGTGAGAAGCACGGTCTGAAACCCTTGGGCGGCGAGGGGCGAGGAGATGGTCTCAAAGTGCTGGCGCGCGAGAATTTCAGTGGGCGCCATCAGCACCGATTGAATTGACGACGCGGCGGCGTCGGCCATCGCGAGCATCGCCACCACCGTCTTGCCGGCGCCAACGTCGCCCTGGATCAGGCGCGTCATCCTCTGGCCGCGGCCGAGGTCGGCGCGGATCTCCTCGAGGCTGCGTTGCTGCGCGCCGGTCAGACCGAAGGGCAGAGCGTCGCGAATTCGGGAGGCAAGCTCGCTGGGGACGATCAACGGCGCCGAAAGGTCGCCTCGCCGCCGCTTGCGCTGGGCCAGGGCGAGCTGATGAGCCAGGAGCTCGTCAAAAGCCAGCCGCCGGCGCGGCGGAGCTGCCGGCGAGAGATCCGCATCTATCGACGGCGCATGGAGGGCCACGAGGGCCTCGCGCCAGGAGGGCCAGGCCTGCCGTCGAAGCCACGCCGGATCCTGCCACTCGAGAAGAACCGGCGCGCGCTCCAGCGCCTCCGAGATGAAGCGGCGCAGCGAGCGCGAGCTCAAGCCCGCGGTCGCCGGATAGACAGCCTCAAATTCCGGGATCATCGCCGCTTGATCGAGGGGAACGAGCCAGTCGGGATGGACGATCTGCGGCGCCCCGGCGAATCGTTCCCGTTCGAACTTCCCGCTCACCGCCCGGCGAGCGCCCTTGGGATGGGCTCGCTCGAGGTGCGGTCCCGAACCGCGAAAGAAAACCAGATTCATGAAACCCGAGCCGTCAAAGACACGGATTTTCCACGGCTGGGTTGGTTTGATTGGCCGTTGATGGGCGTCCACGGTGACGACGAAGGTGGCGACTTCCTCGTCTTTCGCGGAGGAGATTTCCGCCGTCACGCGATGCACGATCCGTTGCGGTTTAAGGAAGAGGACGTCGCGCACAAATGGACCGGCGATGCGCGCCAGTAGCGGCGCCACTCGCGCGCCGACGCCTTTCAACGAGGTCGCCGGCGCGAACAGGGGATAGAGAATCTCCGGGCGCATGGGAGGAGCATAGGCGACAAGTCGGCCCGCCGCGTAGGCGCTCCGGCTGGCGCCTGGCCGAGCGGGCCGCTATATCCGCCGCCTTCCCATGGATGAGACGAGGCTGAAGAGGGTCAGGTTGCGCGCCTGGCGGCGTGGGTTCAGGGAGGCGGACCTCATCCTGGGTCCGTTCGCGGATAGCCATGTCCGCGGCTTCAGCTCCGAAGAACTGGATCGGTTCGAGACGCTGCTCGAGCAACCCGACCCCGAACTCTACGCATGGATCATGGGGACGGAGGCAGTTCCCGCCCAGTTCGACGGCCCGATCATGGCGGCTTTGCGGAAGTTTCGCCGGTCAGGTGCGGGCGTTCCCCCGGCCTGATGCCCAGCGTCAGTGACATCAAGCGAGTCACCGCCGAGCCAGGCCGACTGGAACTCGGCGGCGCGCCCGAGGGCTTCGATGCGATGGCGATGGCCGACGTGGCCCGCGCCCGCGGTTCTTCGACGATGTTCGTGGCGCGCGACGGCGCGCGCGGCTCGGCGTTCGCCGACGCCTTGGCGTTCTTCGCCCCGGAGATCGAGATACTGACCTTTCCGGCCTGGGACTGCCTTCCCTACGATCGGGTCGGTCCCTCCGCTGGAGTCGCCGCCCGCCGGATGGAGGCCCTCGCGCGCCTGGCGCGTGGGCTCGAACCGAAGAAGCCGCTGGTGCTTATCACCACGGCCGCGGCGCTGCTCCAACGCGTGCCCGCCCGCAAGGTCGTGATGGCCGCCGGCTACGCGGCCACCGTCGGCGCGGTTGTCGACATCGCCGACCTGGAAAGGTATTTCGCCGTCAACGGCTACCATCGAGCCTCCACGGTCTCGGAACGCGGGGATTTCGCGATCCGTGGAGGAGTGATCGATATCTTTCCGCCGGGCGCGCACGAGCCGTTGCGGCTCGATCTCTTCGGCGACACGCTGGAATCCATACGCGCCTTCGACCGCGAATCGCAGCGGTCGACCCGGCCGCTGCCCGATGCCAACCTGCTGGCCGTGAGCGAGATTCTGCTGGACGAGCCGGCCATCGCCCGCTTTCGCGCCGGATACCTCGCCGCGTTCGGCGCGCCTGGCGACGATCCCCTCTACGCAACCGTCAGCGAGGGGGGTCGGCGGGCCGGAATGGAGCATTGGCTGCCCCTGTTTTACGACACCCTGGAGACACTTTTCGATTACCTGCCGGAGGATACGCTGATCGGGGTCGACCATCTCGCGCGGGATGCGCGAGACGAGCGGCTCGCCCTTGTCGAAGACGCCTTCGAAGCGCGTCAACAGACCGAACGCAAGACCCACTATCGCGCCCTCCCGCCGGACGCTCTCTACCTCGGAGCGAAGGAGTGGGACGCGGCGGTCGACGCACGCCCCAGCCGCCATTTTTCGCCGTTCCAGCGGGGGGAGGGCCCTGGGATCGTCGACATGGGCGCCAAGATCGGTCGGATATTCGCCGCCGAGCGGGCCACCGACAGCGTCAATCTGTTCGAGGCGGCCGTCGATCATGCCCGTCGCCTGGCGACTGACGGCAAACGCGTCGTCTTCGCCTCTTTCAGCGAGGGCGCCTCCGAGCGCCTGGGCGTGATGCTTGCCGACCATGGTCTCGAAGGTCTCACCTTGGCGCCGTACTGGCAGGCGGCGAAGGCCGCGGATCCCAAACGGGCGATGCGCGCGGTGCTACCGCTCGAGGCGGGGTTCGAGACCCCCTCACTGGCGGTAATCTCGGAAACGGACATCCTCGGCGACCGGCTGGCGAGACCCCGCCGCCGCCGGCGAGCGGCGAATTTCCTGGCCGAGGCGACGGCTTTGGCCACCGGTGATCTGGTGGTCCACATCGACCACGGTATCGGCCGCTACGAGGGCCTGAAAACTCTCGACGTCTTGGGGGCGCCGCACGATTGCCTCGAACTGCACTATGCGGCCGAGGCAAAACTCTATCTGCCGGTGGAGAACATCGATCTTCTGACCCGCTATGGGTCTGAGTCCGACGGCGTCGCGCTCGATCGCCTCGGCGGGGCGGCATGGCAGGCTCGCAAGTCCAAAGCCAAGCAGCGGTTGCGCGAGCTGGCGGAAAGCCTGATCGCCATCGCCGCGGCCCGCGCCACCAACATCGTGGAGGAGGTTCAGCCCCCCCACGGCCTTTTCGACGAATTCTGCGCCCGGTTTCCGTTCGAGGAGACCGACGATCAGCTGAACGCCATCGGCGACGTGCTCGCCGATCTCGCCTCAGGCAAGCCGATGGACCGGCTGATCTGCGGCGATGTGGGCTTTGGCAAGACGGAGGTGGCGCTCCGGGCCGCATTTGTCATGGCCATGAGTGGACGGCAGGTGGCGCTCATCTGTCCCACCACCCTCCTGGCGCGGCAGCATTACACTACGTTCCAGGATCGCTTCATGGGTTGGCCAGCGAAGGTGCGGCGGCTTTCCCGCCTGGTCCCCGCCGCCGAGGCCGGAGAAACGAGGGCAGGATTGGCCAGAGGCCAGTTCGAGATCGTTGTCGGGACCCACGCAATCCTGTCCAGGCAATTGCAGTTCAAGGATCTGGGGCTGGTGATCGTCGACGAGGAGCAACACTTCGGAGTCAAACACAAGGAGGCTTTGAAGGCTCTACGCGCTGAAGTCCACGTGATGACGCTCACCGCGACGCCCATCCCTCGCACACTCCAGATGGCGCTCTCCGGTATCCGCGACATGTCGGTCATCGCTACTCCGCCCGTCGATCGCCTCGCGGTGAGAACCTACATCACCCCCTGGGATCCAGTGTCGATCCGCGAGGCGCTGCTGCGGGAGAAATACCGGGGCGGCCAGGCCTATTACGTCGCCCCGCGGATCGCAGACTTGCCGGACCTCGCGAAGTTCCTGCGCGAGCAGGTTCCGGAAGTGAAATTTGTCATCGGTCACGGCCAGCTTGCCGCCAGCCAGCTCGAGGACGTCATGGCGGCCTTCTATGAAGGCGCCTATGACGTGCTGCTCTCCACTAGCATCGTCGAATCCGGGCTCGACATTCCCACCGCCAATACGCTCATCGTGCACCGCGCCGATATGTTCGGCCTCTCCCAGCTCTATCAGCTGCGCGGCCGCGTCGGTCGGGCGAAGGCGCGCGCGTTCGCCTATCTGACGACTCCGTTCGAGAGGGCGATCACCCAGGCCGCGGAAAAGCGGCTGCAGGTGCTGCAGTCGCTCGACAGCCTGGGCGCGGGGTTCCAGCTCGCCAGCCACGATCTCGACATCAGGGGCGGCGGCAATCTTCTTGGGGAAGAACAGTCCGGACACATTCGCGAGATCGGAGTGGAGCTGTACCAGCAGATGCTGGAAGACGCCGTCTCCGAACTCAGGAGCGTGGTCGCCGAGACCGAGGTGGCCTTCGACCGCGGTTGGTCGCCCCAGATCAATACCGGCGCGGCCGTGCTCATCCCTGAAGCCTATGTTCCGGACCTGAATGTGCGGCTCGCGTTGTACCGGCGACTCTCCGACGCGGAGCGCGCCGACGACCGTGAGGCCTTGGCGGCCGAACTCATCGACCGCTTCGGCCCACTGCCGCCGGAGGCTGACCAGCTGCTCACGGTCGTGGCGATCAAGGGCCTGTGCCGTCAGGCCAATGTGGCCAAGATCGATGTGGGGCCCAAGGGTGCGGTGGCTTCGTTTCGCGGCGACCACTTCGCCAATCCCGCCAGCTTGGTCGCCTTCATCCAGGAGAACGGCGGGGCATGGCGCCTGCGGCCGGACCAGAAGATCCTCATCAAGGGTGACTGGGAGACACCCACGCAGCGTCTCGCCGCCGCCGAGCGAGTGGTGACGGAATTGGCGAGGCTGGCGAAGACAGGTGAAGGACTTCAACGGTCTTTAGGATGACGGATCGAGGCCGAGAAAACGGTTCGAATGGCGCAGTCGGCCATCCCGCCGCGGAGGGCCTCATCGTACGATTGGGTCGCGCGGGGCCCTCGCGACGGCTTGGGCGCTCGTCGCTTGGGCCAGCAGGCGGCGGGCGCGGAGCCACATCTCCAAGCTCTGCACCGCCATCATGGCGGCGGCGAGCCCAATCAAGGCGTCGGCCGCAAGGGCGGCGGAAAGGCCGCCCAGCGCAGCATTGCCCGTCAATGCACTGCGCATTCCTGTTCGCACCAGTACGAGGGCGAGAACGAACACAAGGCCCACTGGTGACACGCGCGAGGTAAGATCGTGACTCGTAGGGTCGACCTCAATGTGGATGAAGCGGCCGCGCTGCCAGCCGAGCGCCCCGCCGACGACGAGCGCCGCCGCCAAGACCGCGAAGCTCGTCGGCGTGACCGGCGGAGGCGCGGCGGCCAGAGTGCTGACGAAGATCGCCAAAAACAACAACGGCCGGATCCACAATCTCTCGACACGGAGCGCGCGAGGCCGACGATTGCGCAGGAGCAGGACCGCGACGAGGATCGCGAGGGCGACTACAAGGCTGACGCTCTGGGGTCCGAATTGACTAGGGTGGACAATATTGGGCAAGTCTTAGCCGCCTTTGTTTCCTTTTCAGCCGACCTGACGCGTCGCCGCTTCCGCCGCGGCGGCCTCGAGCGCGCGGGCGGCGCTCTGCCCAGGTTGGATCTGAGCGGCGCCGATGTCGAACTCAGCGACGAAAGGCATCCGATCGGCGCCAGCCTCGAATGCGGTGCACGCGATGACCGCGGCGATGCGCTGGCCCGCCTCGCGAGCGGCGGCCACGTCCGTGTCGGGCATCGCCAAGGCGAAGACTTCGGCGCCCAGCCGCGCGCCGGTGTCCTCGGCGCGAACCAGCCGACCAATCATGGAGCCAATCTGAGGAATCGCGCGGTCGAGAAAGCCGCCGGCGCGGGCTTCGCCAACGGCCCTCGTCTGAGCGACCTTCAGGACGCAGACCGACAGCCGTCGGTTTCTGGCCTGGGAAGCATGCGACAGGCGAATGAGGTGGCTTGCGAAGAGGTCGCGGGTGAACAGGCCGGTGGCCGCGTCCATCAGTCCGGAGCTTCGCGCCTTGTCAAGCGCCGCGCGGACGGCGTGCTGCCGGCGATAGGCCCTCGCCAGTTCGGTCACCCGTCGAGCGGTGTCGGCTTCGTCCGTGTCGGGCGAAGCGACGTCGGAGACGCCCTTGTCGAATGCCTCGACCGGGCTGAGGCGCGCGCCGCGGTTCAGGTAAAGCATGGCAGGAACATGAAACAGTCGAGTGTTCCGGCGCATGCTGGTGGCGATCTGCAGGGCCTCCTTGCGGTCGTCTCCAGCCCACAGCACCACGGCCTCGAAGCGGCGTTCCTGAAGGTAATCGAAGGCGGTGTAGGCCGTGAAGGCGCCGACGACATCCGCGCCCAGCCTTCCAAGGGCATTGGAGAGTGAGAGGAACTGCGGCGCCGGTTCCCCGACTGTCAGGATCCGCAGCGGCGCGCGATCAGTCATCGGCGCGTCCAGTCGCCGGCCCCTTTCGGCGAAGGTCTGAGCGCGCAGGTCGAATTCCTCCTCCGCGATCGCGAGGCGTATGAGCGACTCCAGCCTGGCCACTACCTGCGCAGCGTGAAGAGGCGGGGCGAGGATGAGATCGAATCCGTGGGTCTCCCACTGCGGGCCCGGACGTCCGAGACCTATGACCGGAAGCCGCCGCGGGGCGCACGCCGCCTTCATGCGGCTGGCGAAGTTGAGCGCCCCGCCGCCTTCGCCCCCGAGTTCGATAATCGCCGCTTCTATCGAAAGGTCGGCCAGGGCCGCCATTGACGCGTGCGGGCCGCGCGTGGTGAGCGTGCGCCATCCCAGGTCGTCCAAGCCGTCGGCGAGGGCGCCAACACCAGGATCATCGCGCGCGACGATCAAGACTCTCGGTTTCGACCCCACCGCGTACCCATGGCCTCCAAGCCGTCAGTGAAGGCGCGCGACGGCTGACCGAACACCCGTTTGCGTTCACAATAGCAGAGCTGCGCGACCGGCGGATAGGGCGACCCAGTTGGCGATCCGGAGGACCATGCCGACGGAGGCTGACGCCGCCCGCCCGCCCCCTCCTCGAACGACGGCCCAGGGCACGGGTCTCGAGTTCCTGGACTTAGGGTCGTCGACCGTGGCACCACGCGCGCGGTCTTCCAGGGAGCGAGCAAATGGGCAATGGACCGCTGCAGGGCGTCAGGGTGCTGGAGTTCGCGGGCATCGGGCCCGGCCCTTTTTGCGGAATGTTGCTCTCCGATCTGGGCGCCGATGTTGTCCGCGTCGACCGAAAGGGGGCCGCTGGACGCGGGAAAACCGACATTACCGCCCGCGGCCGGCGGTCCGTCGCCATGGATTTGAAGGTCCCGACCGCAGTGGAGGCATGCCTTAAACTGATGGATGCGGCCGACGCGATTTTCGAAGGCTTTCGGCCTGGGGTGATGGAGCGCCTTGGCCTCGGCCCGGCCGTCGCTCTCGGGCGTAATCCAAAGTTGGTCTACGGACGGATGACAGGTTGGGGACAGGAGGGCCCTTATGCCCACGCCGCGGGACATGACCTCAACTACATCGCCATCACTGGCGCCCTGCATGCCATCGGCGTGAGCGACAAGCCCGTTCCCCCGCTGAACCTTGTGGGCGACTTTGGAGGCGGCGCCCTCTACCTCGCATTCGGCATTCTCGCCGGCGTGATCCGCGCAAGAGCGAGCGGAGAAGGGCAGGTCGTGGACTGCGCAATGAGTGACGGCGCCGCATCACTCATGGCAATGTTTTATGGCTTCAAGGCGAGCGGGATGTGGCGGGATGAGCGCAGATCCAATCTCCTGGATGGCGGTGCGCATTTCTACGACACCTACAGATGCGCGGATGATCGCTGGATCTCCATCGCATCAATCGAGCCGCAATTTTACAAAATCCTCCTCGAAAAGGTTGGCATCGACGACAAGGACTTCGACTCGCAGATGGACCGTGATGCGTGGCCGCGGCTGCGCGCGCGACTGGCCCGGATCATCGAGGGCAAGACGCGAGCCGAATGGTGCGCGATCATGGAAGGCAGCGACGTCTGTTTTGCGCCCGTCCTCAGCTTGGACGAGGCGCCTGACCACGCCCACAACGTCGCGCGGGCGACCTTCGTGGATGTTGATGGCGTCGTCCAACCGGCGCCCGCGCCACGCTTTTCGGCAACCCCGGGGGCCATCGCGGGCCCTCCGCCGGCGATCGGCGCTGACAACACCCACGCCCTGATCGACTGGGGATTCTCGTCCGCCGAGATTCGCCTGCTCGAGGATGCCGGCGCAATCTAGCCGCGTTCAGCCTGGGTTCACCTCGTCGGGCTCACGATGCACAGGTCGGTCGACCCCTCGGCTTCCCGTCCCTCGCGTCGCAGGGCCGGCCGACCAGGACGAATAACACTTCCTGGCGGCGCGCCGTTCCCACGGCGCGCCGCAACCTTTTTGTTGGCCAATGGCTTGCGCACCAGCACGTTGAACGTGGCGCCCCTCGTCTCCTGACTTAGAATCTCCACTCCAGCTTCGGCCGCAAAGTGCGGGACGTCCACCTTGGCCAGAGGATCGTCGGCCAGCAGCCGGACGAGGGCGCCCGGAACCGCGAGGCGCAACGCCCGACTGAGCTTCAGGGTAGGCATCGGACACCGATGCCCCCTGGCGTCGACCAGAATCTCCTGGTCCATCTTCAGGGATCTCCGCTTCCGGACCAAGCTACAACGCGATTCAAGGACCCCTACCGCTTGGTTGGGATGGGGGCGGGAACGATGGTCATGGCGTCGATGGACGCGGCCCGGCTCTGGGCCTCGCCCAAGGCGGCAGCGGCGGCAGGAGCGGCCATAGCGGAGGCGGACGCGGTGGGATTTGCCGAGGTTGTGACTTCGCCGGGTCGAGCGCTCTTGATCGCCTCCGCCCCCATGCGCGCGGAGGCGATCGCCGCGCCGACGCTGGCGTCGAAGGCCGCATAGGCGGTGCTCCGCGGCGCGTCGCGCGGGCGAAGCAGGTTGCGGGAGGGCGAGGGCAAGGCCGGCCGCTTGGTCGTCACGAGCTGCTCGCCCGACGGGCGCACTGGCAGCGCGGGAGCAGCGGGCGGGTCGATGACGGACGGCGCCGCTCCGGGTAGCGGCGGCAGTCCCAGGCTCTCGGCGGTCAGCATTGGCAAGTTCGAGGGGCTGGCCCGCCCAACCTCGGCCGGCGAAGCGGAATCGCTGTTGCGGTGAGCGACCACGGACACCATCCCGGCGACCGCGAGGGCCATGACCACGACTGGTGCGGCGCTCACCCATGCCGGGCGCCGATGGATCACCGCCCGACGAATTGGATCGAGATTTCCGTCCTCCGCTGGAGCTGCGCCAATCATTTGTTCGGGAGGTCGAGGCGAACCGGCAGGGGTGGATGTCACTTCTCGTTACCCTCAACTGTTTCTCTGAATAGCGACGTAAGCGGTCCGGTTGGTCGGCATCCCGAGGCCAAGTTATTGATCGACATCTAATATTAGCCATATTTGTACTGTAAGCAGTGCGGGAGATACAGGGACATTGTGTTTCTAATTTGTCGAACTTGGCGGTTGAAATTCACGTCGCATCGCGCATACGCCGCTATCGCCCAACTTAGCTCAGCCAGGAGCAGGTCGGATCTCGTCGAGCTGGGGTCGGCATGGCCCGCGCGAGGTTCTGTTACTATCTAGCCGTGAACCCAGCGGAGGCGCGCGATTCTGGAACAGGCCAATCCGATCGGCTCCGTCGAATCCACGTCGGCGACTGTCCCGGCAGAGGATCGCGGGCTGTCGGCTGGCGGCGTCGAGCTGACCGTTGTCGTTCCAACCTTTAGCGAGTGCGACAACATCATCCCTTTGGTCGCGAAGCTCAACGCGGTGCTCGATGGAATCGTCTGGGAAGTCCTGTTCGTCGATGACGATTCCCCCGATGGCACGGCGAAGCGTGTCAAGACTTTGGCCTGTTCAGATCGTCGAGTCAGGTGTCTTCACCGGATCGGCCGCCGAGGACTTGCCGGCGCCGTCGTTGAAGGTGCGATGGCCAGTTCGGCGCCTTTCGTGGCGGTCATGGATGGCGATCTCCAGCATGACGAGAGCCTCCTGCCGAGCATGTTCGACATCCTCCGGGGTGATCGGGCCGACCTTGTCGTCGCGAGCCGCTACATGAATGCGGAGAGCGGCGGCGCTGGACTCTCGCCTCTGCGACGGATTGGCAGCCGGCTTGCCGGCTGGTTGGCGCGGCAGGTCCTGAAAGCGGAAGTCAGCGATCCGGTGAGCGGATTTTTCATGATCCGGCGTTCGGCAATCGACGCGGTTGCGCCGCGCCTGTACGGCCAGGGCTTCAAGATCCTGTTCGATGTCATCGCTTCGCAACCAAGGCCGCTAAGGACGATCGAACTACCCTATGTTTTCCGAGAACGTTTCGCCGGCAAGAGCAAGCTCGACCGGCGCATCGTCGTAGAATACCTCGGCTTGATTCTGGCCAGGGTGACCGCCAATCTGCTGCCTCCACGCGCGCTCCTGTTTGGCCTCGTTGGTTTCAGCGGCCTCATTGTCCACCTCGCGGTCCTGGGCGTCCTACTCGGGTTCGGGCTCGGCTTTGGCCTTTCCCAACTCGCCGCCGCTGCGATCGCGATGACCAGCAACTTCCTCATCAACAACGCAGTAACCTATCGCGATCGGCGTCTGCGTGGCCTGGCCCTGATCGCCGGCTATCTGCGATTTTGCGCCCTCTGTGGAGTGGGACTTGTGGCCAATGTGGCGGTCGCAGACCTCATAAATCGGCTCACGCATCTGTGGTGGCTCGCCGGGACTGGAGGGGCGGTATTCGGAGCGGTTTGGAACTATGTCAGCACCTCACTCGCGGTCTGGTGAGTTCACGCCGTGGCGAGGGTCCTGGCCACTGATCGCGGTTGTAGTGCTGCCGTTCGTCGTCCGGCTGGTCGCGGCGAGCGCCATACACCTCACCGAGGACGAAGCCTACTATCGACTATGGTCGTTCACGCCGGCGTTCGGCTATTTCGATCATCCTCCGATGATCGCCTGGTGGATCTGGCTCGGACGGTTGATTCTGGGAGACAACGGCCTCGGCGTCCGTCTGCTGCCGATCGCCAGCGCGGCCGTCACCACGCTTCTCGTGTTCGACTCCGCGAGGCTCGCCGGGGCGACGCCGAGAATAGCCACGACCGCCGCGGTGTTCTACAGCGCCATGCTCCTGGTGGCAGCGGGCGGGTTCCTCGCGGTTCCAGACGCCGCGGCGACCCTCTTTTGGACCGCCACGATCTGGTGCGCGCTGAAGGCCCGTATAGACGGATCGGCCCGCTGGTGGCTGCTCGCCGGGCTGGCTGCGGGTCTTGCGAGCCTTTCGAAATATTCAGCTCTCTTTCTTGCCCCTGGAATTGTGCTGTGGCTGGCCGTCACCAAGGAAGGCCGCGCCGCGCTGCGACAGCCGGGCCCTTGGCTCGCGGCGACCGTCGCCATCATGATCTTCGGGTTCAACCTCACATGGAACGCGCAGCACCACTGGCTCACCTTTGCCAAGCAGTTCGGCCGCGTCACCGCTGGGCGTTTCGCGCCGATCCACGTCGCGGAGTTCGTCGCGGCGCAGTTTATTCTCATCAATCCGCTCATCGCGGTCTTCGCGGTTTGCGCCCTGGCGCGGCGCGGCGCCCAGAAGGAGTCGCCCCTGCTACTGGCGCCCTTCGTCGGCGCCAGCCTCCCGTTCGCAGCGTATCTCCTGATCCACGGTCTTCATGATGCTGTCCAGGCGCACTGGCCCGCGCCCCTCTATCCAGCGATCGCCGTGGTTGCGGCGGGTGGGGCGCAGACCCTGGGAAAGCGATCGGCATGGTTGCGCGCCTTCGCGCCCTGGCTCGGCTACGTGATCGGCGCGGCGGCGCTGGCTTGGTTGTGCATTCCGGGAAATTGGCTGGCGCTGCCAGCGGATCCGGCCTTACCGATCCGCGGCTGGCGGGAATTCGCTCAAAATGTGGAGCGGCTGCGTCAGCGGACCGGCGCAGCCTGGATTGGCGCGGCAAGCTATGGCTTCAGCGCGCAGCTCAAGGGTGAGCCCGGCGTCAGGGCGCCGGTGTTCGAACTCTTCGAGCGCATGCGTTATCGGGGGCTTCGGCTCGGGCCGCCGCCAGATCTCACTCGGCCGGGCCTGGTGATCGATCTGCCGCGAAGGTTAAGCCTGTCGGCGCTGAAGAATTGCTTCAAGAGCGCCACGCTGATCGCCACTCTGCGTCGCGGCGACGACGGCGGGCCGTTTACGAAGTATGCGGTGATCCGGGTGCTTGGGCCCAGGGCCGATCTCCTTGCAGCCGGGTGCCCGACGCGTGCTCCTTCGAGCGTCGCTTGGAACGCTTCGCCGTTCGCGCCTGTATCGGCGTCATCGGCAGTCCAGCCAAGGTGAGGAAACCCTGCTCGGCTCGATCCAGGGTCGTGAAATGCGCGTCGGCAAGCTTGAGGAAGTTCGATTGGCGGATGATGCCGGTGAAGTCGAGATCGGCGGCCATGACCGGCTCGGGTTCGTCGAACAGGCTGTAGGGCGATGCGCCTTGACTGGACTCGTCCAATCCCTTGGGCTTGTGCGGTGCATTGGGCAGGTTGCCGCCTGGGTCGATTTCGCCCGGACGGTCGATCTGTGCGAGCCAGAGACGGGCGCCATCGCGCTCGAATAGCGGCGAACGCCTGCTCACGCTCACCCGGCGGCCGAGGATTTCCGGGGCGATGCGGCGCTCGTAGCTCGCCACCTCGGGAGGACTCAGGAAGCCGTCGTGATTGAGGTCGAGAATCTTGAAGAAGGCCGCCGCATCGGCGACGAACTCGTTCCGGTCGAGCTTGCCGTCGCCGTTGGTGTCAGCCTGCTTGAACCATGCGGCCACTGGATAGGGTTGGCCGACCTTGGCGCGAAATGGCTGGCCGCAGGGGCTGATGAAGACGTTCGGTATGCTGTCCTCGTCATCGTCGCCCGCAGCCGCAGCGACCGCCCGCGACAGTAATGGCGCGGTCGCGACGAACAGACTCATCCAGGCTAAGGACTGACGCCGCGTCATGTTCATCGCTTCCTCCGCGAAGGCGGCCAAACAATGCACATAACTCACTTCGCTGCCGCAAGGATCGACGGAGTCATTCCGGCCGGTCGGGTGGATACGGCCCACACCTCGGGCCCGGGCCCGCACGCAGTGCAGAGTCTTGACCCATCGGCAATCCCCCTCCACGAAACAAGGCGTTCGATGCCCCGGCCGAGAACGGAAGATCGCCCAAAACAATGAAGCGTGCAGCCATCGTCTCGCCGATCCGAACGCCTGTCGGGCGCTTTCTTGGGAGCCTTGCGGCCATCCCGGCCGGCGAACTTGCGGCCAATATCATCAGAGCCCTGGTGAGGCGTACGGGCGTCGATCCACAGCAGATCGACGATGTGGTCTTCGCCCAGGGCTACGGGAACGGCGAGGCGCCGTGCATTGCCCGCTGGGCGGCGATGGCGGCCGATCTGCCGATCAAGGTGCCCGGCTATCAGCTCGACCGGCGGTGCGGCAGCGGCCTGCAGGCGGTGATCGACGCCGCGATGATGGTCCAGACCGGGGCCGCCGACGTGGTCATCGCCGGCGGCGTCGAGAGCATGAGCAACGCCGAACACTACACCACCGACATGCGCGGCGGCGTCCGCTCCGGCTCTGTGATCCTTCACGACCGGTTGTCGCGTGGCAGGCTGATGAGTCAACCGACCGCCCGTTTCGGAGTCATCTCCGGGATGATCGAAACCGCCGACAACCTGGCCCGCGACTGGGGAATCTCCCGCGAGGCTTGCGACGAATACGCAGCAATGAGCCACCAGCGGGCGGCCGCGGCCTGGGACGCCGGCAAATTCGACGACGAGGTGGAGAGCGTCGCCGTGCCGCGGAAGAGAGGTGATCCTACTATTTTCGCCCGCGACGAAGGCGTTCGCGGGGACGCGACGACTGAAAGCCTGGCCGCCCTCCAACCGCTCGAGAAGGGCGGGGTGGTCACCGCGGGCAACGCGAGCCAGCAGAACGACGCGGCGGCGGCGTGCCTGGTCGTCGCCGAGGACAAGCTCGGCGAACTCGACCTCGAGCCGATGGGCTGGCTTGTCGGATGGGCGGCCGCCGGGTGCGAACCCTCGCGGATGGGCATCGGCCCAGTGCCCGCGGTTGAACGCCTCTTCGCGCGCACCGGAATGGGGTGGAACGACATTGATCTGGTTGAGCTCAACGAGGCCTTCGCTTCGCAAGTGCTGGCGGTCCTGAAAGGGTGGGGGTGGAGTGAACTCGATCGGCTGAACGTCAACGGTTCCGGTATTTCTCTAGGGCACCCGATCGGCGCCACGGGCGGACGGATTCTCGCCACTCTGCTGCGCGAGCTGAAGCGACGCGACGGCCGGTATGGCTTGGAGACGATGTGCATCGGAGGCGGTCAGGGTATCGCGGCGATCTTCGAGCGGGCCTGAAGAAGAGGCCATGATCGAGACGCTGGAGCGCTTCGATTTGGAAGCCCTGGATCGCTTCGATGCGGTGATAGACGTTCGCAGTCCCGCCGAATTCGCCCATGACCACATTCCAGGCGCCGTCAGCCTGCCGGTGTTGGACGACGCCGAGCGCGCCCGCGTGGGCCAAATCTACGTTCAGGAGTCCCGCCTCAAGGCCAGGCGAATTGGCGCGGCGCTGGTGGCGCGCAACATCGCCCTCCACCTGGAAGGGCCCTTGCGGGACAAGCCAGGATCGTTCGCGCCCCTGGTCTACTGCTGGCGCGGCGGACAGCGTTCCAATGCACTCGCAACAGTACTTTCCCAGGTCGGCTGGCGCATCTGGGTGCTTCGCGGCGGCTACAAGACCTATCGGCGCTGGATCACCGCCGCGCTCTATGACGCCGAGCCCACCTTCCACGCCATCCTGCTCGACGGCGACACCGGGTCGGCGAAGACAGATGTCCTTGGACGGCTGGCTGACCTGGGCCTCCAGACCCTCGATCTCGAGGCGATGGCAGAACACCGCGGATCGTTGTTCGGGGCAATCCCCGGACATTCCCAGCCCAGTCAGAAGCTGTTCGAAACCCGGCTGGTTCACGCATTGAACGAACTAGATCTGGCCCGGCCCGTGGTCATCGAGGCCGAGTCGAGCAAGATCGGCGAAGTGATGGCGCCGCCGATGCTGTGGAAGGCGATGCTCGCCGCGCCGTACATCGAGTTGAGCGCGCCGGCGGAGGTGCGCGCCCGCTATCTCACGCAGGCTTATGGCGACATCGTGTGCGACCCCGCGGCACTCGAGGCGACACTGGCCAAGCTTCCCCGACACCTGGGGCGCAAGAGCCTCGAGGCCTGGCGCGAGCTTGCCCGCGCCGGCGCGTTCGAGGCCCTCGCCCTGGCGCTGATAGAATCCCACTATGACCCCGCCTACAGGCGCTCGCGGCGGCAGGGCGCCCGACGAAGTTTGGGGACGGTCTTGCTGAAGCGGCTCGGCGCCTTGGACCGCCAACGGGCCACCGAGCAGGTGGCGGCGCTGGTCAGGGCATTCACCGGCTGAGGCGCCGGGTGGGGCCCGGCGATGGGGCAAGCGAGGCAAAGCGTCGGAATGCCGCCCGGCGCGCTTCGCGACCAACGATGCCATGGCCATCCGCGCCGGCGGCGGATTGTCGAAGCCTCGCCACGGCCATCGTCAACTCCCGGCGCGTTTGGAAGGTTTGAGCCCGAGTCCGCGTGGCGAAGCTCAATCCTCTGGAAGCGGTGGCGGACGGGGTGGGATTCGAACCCACGGTGGGCGTTAACCCACGGCGGTTTTCAAGACCGCTGCCTTCAACCACTCGGCCACCCGTCCGGCGGTTCCATTTTAGCAGGGGAGGCCATCGCCCTCTAGGCGAGGCGCTTAACCCGACCGCAAAGTCTCCCCACTAACCTCGATCTTCCGGAGTGAACGGTTCGAGGACGCGATATGTCGGCGAGCGTTGATGATGCGCGGCCGGGCGGCTGGTGGCCGAGCGGCTCGTGTATCGCGCTGGCGGGGCTGAGCCTCGCGGCCTGCGCCACTGTACACGGCCCCGAGGCCATCCGGAACGCCGCCGCCGGCGGCGTCAACGGGACGATGCGCGCCTATGAGGTCCACGGCGTTTGGTATCATCCCGCGGCGCAGCCGCATTATCGCAAGGAGGGAGTCGCCTCCTGGTATGGCCAGCAGTTCCACAATCACCGCACGGCCGACGGCGAGGCGTTCGACATGGACGTGGCCTCCGCCGCCCATACAACGCTTCCTCTGCCTTGCATCGTCGAGGTGACGGACCTGGAGAATGGCCGGCGCATCCGGGTGCGAGTGAACGACCGTGGTCCGTTCGTCAGCGGTCGGATCATTGATCTTTCGCGCCAGGCCGCGAAGGATCTGGGGTTCTACGCCAAGGGCACCGCGCGGGTGCGGGTCCGCTATCTCGGTCCTGCCCCAGCGGCGGGCGGCGTCGGCGCGCGCGTTGCGTCGTCTCGGTGACCACGGCCGGGTCGATGGCTTGTAGACAACCGGGGTGATCTCAGCCGATGTGGCTGGTTCATGGCGCGCGGCCGGCTGATCAGTTTCGAAGGCGGGGAGGGGACTGGGAAGTCCACCCAGGCGGCAAGACTCGCCAAAAGGCTGTCCGATGTGGGCTGCGAGGTGGTGAGCACGCGCGAGCCGGGCGGATCTCCTGGGGCTGAAGCAATCCGCGACATGCTCGTGCGCGGCGAGCCGGATCGTTGGTCGCCGACCAGCGAAGCGCTTCTGCTCTACGCCGCGAGGTCTGACCACATCGAACGACTCATCGCACCGGCTCTGGAACGCGGAGCGATCGTCGTGTGCGACCGTTTCGCAGACTCGACGCGAGCGTATCAGGGCGCCGCCGCTAGCGGACCGGTAGGATTGATCGAGACTCTCGAGACCTTCGTTCTCGGTGAAATCAGGCCCGACATTACCTTCATCCTCGATCTGGCGGCGGGTACGGGACTTCGTCGCGCGGCGGCTCGCAAGAACGCGGAAACCCGTTTCGAGGCGAAAGGCGCCGATTTCCACCGAAAACTGCGCGAGGCGTTTCTCGCGATCGCCGCAGCGCAACCGGAGCGCTGCGTCGTCATCGACGCGTCACGGTCGCTCTCCGAGGTGGAGGCGGCCATTTGGGCCAGGACTACCGAGCGGTTGGCGATCTCGTGAACAGCGACATTCCCCATCCGCGGGAAGTGTTCGACTTTCTGCCTGGCGAAAACGCCCGGATCGCGTTCAGCTCGGCATTGGAGCGGGGCCGTCTGCACCATGCGTGGCTGCTGGTGGGGCCAGAGGGCGTGGGCAAGTCAACCTTCGCCTATCACGTCGCGCGGCGGCTGCTCGGCGCCGCCCCCGATCCGGCCTTCGGGCCCTTGGGCTCGCGGCGGGATGATCCGGTTTCGCGCCAGATCGCGGCACGTGCTCACCCCGATCTGCTGGTGCTGCAGCGCGATCCCGAGGATGGGCGGTCGCGCAAGGGAATACCGGCCGAGGAGGTGCGCGGCCTCTCCGAATTCTTCGCCAAGTCGCCGGCTTTGGCGGGCTTTCGCGTGGCCATTATCGACACTGGCGATGATCTCAACCTCCATGGCGCCAACGCGGTCCTGAAGACCCTGGAGGAGCCGCCGGAGCGCGGCGTCATATTGCTCATCTCCAATGCGCCGGGAGGTCTGCTCGCGACTCTGCGTTCTCGCTGTCGCCGCCTGAAACTCGATCCACCTCCGGTAGCCGAGGTTCGCGCATGGCTTGTCGCCAAGTCAGGTGTGGATGAAGCAGACGCGGAAAAGCTTATCGCCATGGCCAGGGGTACGCCGGGTCGAGCCTGGCGTCTTGCGATCTGCGAGGGGCTGGAAATCGACCGCGCCGCGCAGGAGATTCTCCGGACCTTGCCCAGCCCCGACTCCCTGGCGCTGCTCAAACTGGCGGATGGATTTCGCGGAGCGACAGGCGCCGCGCGCTTCGATCTTCTTTTTGAGCGGCTCGCCGCCCAGATCCGCAATGCGGCGACCAAGCTGGCCACGGAGGAAGGCAACAGCGCGGAGGCAAAGAAGCAGTGGCGCTGGGCGGAGGCTTGGGAGTTCCTGGTCCGTCTTCCAAGAGAGGCAGAGGCGCTCAACCTGGACCGTGTGGACGCCTTCTACACCGCCCTCTCGCGGCTGCGATCGATCGCCTAGGGGTCTTGACCAGGATGCTGATCGACAGTCATGTGAATCTGCACGCCCCTCAGTTCGACGCCGATCGGGACGAGGTCATCGCCAGGGCGCGCACGGCGGGCGTGTCGCTGATGCTCGCCGTCTGCGACAAGATTTCGAACTTCGAAGCCGTGCACGCGCTCGCCATGCGCCACGACGACATCTGGCTCACCGTGGGCGCCCACCCGCACGAGGCGAGGAACCACACCCACCTCAGCGCCTCCCTGCTTGGCGCGCTGGCGTTGCGTCCGAAGGTCGCGGCGATCGGCGAAACCGGGCTCGACTTCCACTATGACCTCAGCCCGCGCGATATTCAGGAGAGGCTGTTCAGGATTCACATCGAGGCCGCCCGGAGCACGGGACTGCCGCTCATTGTGCACGCCAGGGACGCGGATGAGTCGATGGCCGACATTCTCGAGGAAGAGCACCGCCGGGGCCCGTTCGCCATTCTGATGCACTGCTACACCTCGGGCCTCCGCCTCGCCGAGAGGGCGGCCGCTCTGGGCGCCTGGTTCTCGGTTTCCGGGATCGCGACATTCAGGGCCGCACAGCCGGTACGCGAGGCCATTGCGGCGATGCCCGCCGAGAAGATCCTGGTGGAAACCGATTGCCCCTATCTCGCGCCGGCGCCGATGCGTGGACGACGAAACGAGCCTGCCTTCCTGACCTTCGTGCTCGCCGAGCTCGCCCGGATCCGCGGGTGGTCCGTGGAGGAGGCCGAACGGCGGACCGAAGCCGCGTTCTTCGGCCTCTTCGCCAGGATCAAGCGGCCGTGAGCATAACACTGGAAGCGATCATTCTGGGCTGCGGCTCCTCGGGCGGTGTTCCGCGCGCGGACGGCGCCTGGGGCGCGTGCAATCCCGATGATCCACGAAACCGCCGGAGCCGATGTTCGCTGATGATTCGCCGGCGGTCAGCGCAAGGGCCCGAACGACAAACGACAATCGTCGTCGACGCTTCGCCGGAGTTCCGGATGCAGTGCGCCGCGGCGGGGGTGAAGCGCTTGGACAGCCTTCTTCTCACCCACGACCACGCCGACCAGTGCCACGGCATCGACGACATCCGCGCCTTTGCGCTGCGCCAATCCACTCTGATCGACTGCTGGATGGACGGGCCGACCCGCCTTTCCCTGATGCGCCGCTTCGGCTATCTCTTCGAAGGGGAGGGGATCTATCCCGCGATCGCCGCGATCCGCCAGACCCCGCCCCACGGCGCGCCGTGGACGGTGGAAGGCCCCTCCGGCCCCATTTCGGTGTTGAGTTTCGAACAGGACCACGGAGAAGTCAGGTCTCTCGGCTATCGATTTGGGTCCATTGCCTATTCCAGCGATGTCGTTGATCTGTGCGACGAATCGCTGGCGGCGCTGCGCGGTCTGGACCTGTGGATCGTCGACGCCCTGAGGTATCGGCCACATCCAACTCACGCGCATGTTGAACGGACGCTCTCCTGGATTGAGAAGCTGAGGCCTAAACGGACGATTCTCACCAACATGCATGTCGATCTGGACTATTCGGAATTGGCGCGGCGATTGCCGGCGGGTGTCGAGCCAGCATACGACGGCCTTCGTGTAAGATTAGAAATAGACGAGAATTCTATTTGATAAACCTCGGTTTTCTCGTATCAAATACTGGTACGAGCATGCGGGCCATTGTCACGGCCATCGATGCCGGCGATCTCGATGCACAGGCTTGCATCGTCGTGAGCAACAGGCCTGGGGCGCCGGCCCTCGGCTTCGCCCGCGATCACGCGATCACCACGCTGGTCATTCCCACCGCCGCCGATCCCGAGAGGGCGGATCGGGACCTCGCGGACGCGCTCGCCTCGGCGATGGTGGAGTGGGTGATCCTCTCCGGTTACCTCCGCAAGATCGGCCCGCGCACGCTCCGAGCGTTTGCCGGACGAATCCTCAACATCCATCCGGCGCTCTTGCCCAGACATGGCGGGAAGGGCCTCTACGGCCGGCGCGTCCATGACGCGGTGCTGGCGTCCGGCGATTCGGTGACCGGCGCCACCGTTCATCTCGTGGACGACGAATATGACCACGGCGACGCGTTAGCGAGAATCGAGGTGCCGGTGCTGCCGACGGACACCGCCGAGACAATCGAGCAACGGGTCGTCGCCGTCGAACAGGGTCTCTTTGTTTCTACTTTACAGGCGATTGCGACCGGTAGGTTACACATTTCGCAGGCGTGATGGATGGCGTTTGCCCGGCGCGCGGGGTTCCGCCCGCGACGCAAATCGGGCGCGGGCGGCTGACGCCCCCGGACGTTCATAACACCGAGACAGCCACACCCGGGTCATGGGGCTGCCGGCAAAGTCGAGATGCACCGCGCGCGACGGAGAAAGCACCGCCGCAACGTTGAGATCGGCGACGGTGAATGCGTCGCCGACAAGCCGCCGCGATCGCCCACCGCTTTGCGCAGCTCCTCGTGCAGACGGTCGCGTTGAATCCACGGCTCGAGATGGCGCTGGGCCCACAGGCTCCAGCGCCAGACCTGGGCCTCGCTTTCTGTGTCTGATGGATAGAGGGATGAGGCGCCATCGCCGTATTTTTTCGCCAAGAAGAGATTGATCGCCAACGATTCGGCCAGGGCGAAGCCGTCATCGACGATGGTCGGGATAGCGCCAGCAGGATTGATCCGCAGATATCCAGGCGACTTCAGCACCGGATCGTCATGTCCCAGCGGTACGTGTTGGAACGGAATTCCGAGTTCGGTGGCCATCCACAGAACTCGCATGGTCCGTGAACTCGCGGAGCCGTAAATTATCAGCGCCATGGTCGAGCTTGCGGCGGCTATTTTGGTCGGTCAAGGAGCTCACGGACCATTCAGGTCAACGATGGCGCGATGGAACCACTATTGGCGGCGTTACACTTCCCATACTCGATCCCAAGGGATAGATAGCGGGGTGCGTCGTGAACGCGCCGCTGTTGGGAAATGATCTGGAGCGCTTGGTTTATCTCGACGAAGCCGGCAGTGATCATAGGCCCCCCCACCTAGCGGTTGCCGGGGTGATCATTCACGGCGACCTCGAATGGCCAGAGTTCGACCGCAGGGTTCTTAAGCTGATCGACAAGTATGTGTCGGAGGAGAACCGGCCCGACTTCGTGTTTCACGCCACCGACATTTTTCATGGCTCAAGGTATTTTGATCACAGGAAGCCCGAATGGGCCAACCCCGCCGACCGCTGGCAGGCCCTCTACGATCTGGCGAAAATTGTCGAGGACCTAAAGCTCCCCGTAGTGGCCGGCACCTACAAGAAGGAGGGCTTTGGGGCCGGTGTTCTTTCCGGTCTTGAGAGGCCGTCATTCAAGAACAACATGGTCCAGGACATGGCGGTTTTGGGTTGCTTGCTTCATGCCGATGCATGGTTGGAAACCTACGCGCCGACCGAGCTGGCTACCGTGATTCATGAGGACGGGACGGACGCCAAACGTCTGATCAAACACTCCGTTCGTGCTCTGCGCGATGAGCGGCTTATGTTCGAATATGGATTGGACCGAGAAACAGCGAAAGCAGCGGGCCTTCCCCTTAAGCGCATTATAGATACCGTGCATTTCGCAGAAAAAGCCGACGCGAGAGCACTTCAGCTCGCCGATCTGTGCGCCTTTACGCTGGGTCGATTACTAAAAGATCGGGCCATGCCGCCAGATGTAGTGCGGGTGGTCTTTCAATCGGTGTGGTGGATAGTCGAACGGAAGAACGATCGTTCGGAAGCTAGGAGGGTTTTGGCGGGGCTGGCGGAACCGGAGGAGGGGCAATCTTCGTGAACGCCTTGTCGAAATCCTTCGGATCATCCGACGCCTCCACCTCGCGCGCCATCTCCTTGAAGCGCGCCTGGCGCTCGGCGTCAGTGAGCTTGGGCTTGGGCGCGGGCTTCATCTTCCGTCGGTCGGCCATGCGCGCAATGATACGCCCTGACGCATCGATTGCGAGGGGGGATTCCTATGCCGCGGGCATTGCGATGGGCGGTCGCATTGGCAGTAGCCATGGCGCTAACCAGACTTGTCACCTTTGGGATCGCAGAGGCGACCAAGCCTCAGGAAGTCAGGAACTGGGAGGTCGGAAAAGAGGTCTGGTACCGGCCCGTTACGAGGACCGAAGCCGAGATTATTGTGGCAGAAATCAACCACGAGAGAGAGAAACGCGACATCGAGGCACGCGAGCCCTCTGGCTCCGAATGGGAATTTGCCGTTGCGGGCTTCGTGGGCTCGTTTGTGGATCCCATAGCCCTGGGAATCCTAGCCTTCTTCACCTTCGTAACGCTGAAGCTTCTGCCGCGTCGGCCAACGAAAGTCGCCACCAACCAAGCTTAGGGTCGCTTCGGATCGGCCACGCATGATCAGCGGCCGACCAGATACGCCAATCCTGGGGAACGCACCCGAACTCCGGCGCGCGCTCAGTGTCGCGTGCGAGGGTCTACGACGGGGAGATCGTACAGAAAGTACCCTGGCGGCCCTGGCCGTTCTGTCAGGTGCGCGGGATCGAGCGCTACGGTCACGGTTGGCGGGGGATGGCCGCCCGGCTGTGTCCACTCCAAAACCACGAGTGGCCGGCCCTCGATGAAGATCAAATCGTTCTCGCACATGAGATATGCGGCGCCGGTCTGCAACGTGTGCATCACGCGATACACGCCGTGTTCTAAGTCCAGCTCCGAGTTCATCGCGGCTTATTCCTCGAACGGCAATTCGAGCTGGGTTTCGTCCTCTGGCAGGAGGGGCGGCCACCATCGCCGCTTGTCGCCGCGCTCAGTGCGCGGTCCCGAGACCAGTCGTTTCATAGGTGAGGCGCTTACCCTTGAAGATTGAAAAGAAGCCTTCGAGGGTGTTGGTGTGAACGTCGCCGCGGACGTATTCGCGGCGCGAGTGATCGACGCTCTCATGCCGGCCCATCGGCATGATCTTGCGATAGTTGACGTGGCCATCGGTGACCAGGCGGCTCGCCATATCGAGGTTGCGATAGACCTTGTAGCGGACGGTGTGGTGGTCGATCATGACCGAACGGATGGGGCCGCCGCGCTCAACGAGGCTCAGGACTTGGGTGGCCGGCATTTCATGATATTCGCGCCGGGTTTTCCGCGACTTGGCGAGGAAAGTTTCGTCCGCTTCAACGGTCATTCCAGAGCCGCCGATCTTGGTCGAGCGATCACCGGCCATAGCTTCGCGGATGCGGTGGCCGAGGAACCAGGCGGTTTTCATGGAGCATCGAAGCATCCGCTGAATCTGGCGGGTGCTGATCCCCTTCTTGGAGGCGCACATGAGGAGGATGACCTGGAGCCACAAATTCAAGGGAAGGTGGCTGGACTCGAAGATGGAGCCCATGCGGACGGTGAAGGGCTTCTTGCACGCGTAGCACTTACAGAGGCCGGGACGGGTGGTCTTGCCATTGAGGCGACCAACGCGGTCCTTCTCGCCGCAATGCGGGCAGACGGGGCCAGTCGGCCACAGATGCGCTTCGACGTAGGCGAAAGCGACGGCTTCAGTCTGGAAGTGCGGGGCGTCGAAAACGGAACGGGCCATCGGATATCTCCAATGGACGTCACCCTACCTCATGTGTCGGGTATTTCAAGTGTAACGTCGCCCCACTATTTCCGATAATCTATCTTAGGCGCGATCCAGATGTAGATCACCGATAGAGATGTCACCGGCCTCACCGATTGGAATGTCACAAGCGTTCTCTTCGATTTCGGCGCTGAGGGTGACGGCGGATGACGGTGATCACGGAGCCGCAAGGAGCTCTCGCGGATGGCCGCATGCGGGTTGAAGACGCCGCGGCTCTGATGGGCATGGGTCGCCGACAGGTCTACCGGCTGCTCCATGCGTTTCGGGCGCACGGCGCGGGCGCGCTGATATCCATACGTCGCGGCAAGCCCAGCAACCGGGCTCACTGCGTGGTCTTCCGTCAGACCCGCCTGGCCATCGTCCGCGACCGCTACGAGGATTTCGGGCCGACGCTATTGTCTCATCTCTAACGGTGAGAAATCGTGACTTCTCTATCCGGCGTACTGATGCAGCAATCAGATGTCGGCGCGCACAACTGCGCACCAGCCTAGGCTCCCGTCCCCATAAACAGCGCCAGATTGCGCCGGACCCTCGCCAGCACTGGCTCACCGGCGTCCGGCTTCACGAACGGCAGGCCGGTGATGGTCTCGAACGCCTCGATGTAGACCTCCGACGTCGCCAGGATGATCTCCTCCGGAATCTCCGGGATCGGGTCCTTGTACGGATCGCACCGCGCGGCGACCCAGCTCCGCATGAAATCCTTGTCGAAACTGTCGGGGCGCTCGCCCTTCACGAAGCGGTCCTCGTAAGTTGCCGAGCGCCAGAACCGGCTGGAGTCAGGGGTGTGGATTTCATCGGCCAGGACGATGCGGCCGCCCGTGTCCAGGCCGAACTC
>DATCBS010000017.1:0-12397 GCA_036511715.1 Caulobacteraceae bacterium | reverse complement strand
AGGCTGTAAGCGCAACCGTATTCGTCGCCTCGATCTGTGCTCAACCCCAAGCGGCGTAACCCCTCACCCTCCCATTGCCGCGCAATGGGCCCCTCCCTCTCCCTTCATGGAGAGGGTTTCCTGGGGCGATCCGTAGAGATGTGAGTGCCATAGCGCCTGTGCGGGTAGACGCTGAGATGGCCCTGACCGCGGCTCCTTGAAAAATGCGCACAAATACACAAATCTACACGACCACCCCTTAGGAGCCCGCCCCCGATGCACACCGTGATCTATCCCGCCCTCGCCGAGGCCGACGCCGCCGGCGGCTACCGCGCCCGCTTCCCCGATCTGCCCGGGTGCGCCGCCGTCGGCGAGGACATGGGCCAGCTTCTCGTCCACGCCCGCGAGGCGGTCGGGGCGCATCTGAAGCTGCTGGCCGAGCGCGACGAGGAGTGGCCCAAGCCCAGCGCCATCGAGACCATCCCGGACCGCTCCGGCGCGCTGCTGATGGTCGACGTCCAGGTCGAGGATAGCCCGGTGCGGGTGAACCTCTCGATCGGCGAGCAGCTCCTGAAACGGATCGACGCCGCCGCCCAGGCGCGGGGCATGACCCGCTCGGGGTTCGTCGCCGCCGCCGCCCGCGCGTCCCTCGGCGAGCCGGGGGCCAGGCCGCGCGCCATGCCTGACCTCGAGGCGGCCACCCGGCGGATGCAGGACGAGCTCTCGGCCCTCGGGCGCAAGCTCACCGACAGCCTCGGCCCCGATTCCGCCTTCAGCCGCCACATGGCCGAACTGGATGTGAAGATCTACGACAGCATCCAGCGCACCGCCGACAATGTCTCGGCGGCCATGGACCGGCGCAAGCGGACCGCCGCCGGCCGCCCCGCGCGCCCCGAGGCCTAGGCCCTGGCCGACGGCTCGATGGCCCGCCCGCTCCCCCGGCCGGGCGAGGCGGACGGGCGTCGCCGCCGCGACCTGGCGAGGATGCGCCTGCTGGCCACCGGGCTCCTCGTCCTGATGAGCCTGGTGTTCGTCGCCACCCGCCTGGCGCCGCCGCGCTGGCTCTGGACGCAGTACCTCGCCGCCTTTGCGGAGGCCGGCATGGTCGGGGCCCTCGCCGACTGGTTCGCGGTCACCGCCCTCTTCCGCCGGCCGCTCGGCCTGCCGATTCCGCACACCGCGATCATTCCGCGCAACAAGGCGCGCATCGGCGCGGCGCTGGGCGACTTCATCGCCGGCAATTTCCTCACTCCCCGGGTCCTGGACCAGCGGCTGCGCGAGCTCGATCCGGCGGGCCGGGCGGCCGCCTGGCTCGCCGATCCGGCGACCGCCCGCGCCCTGGCGGAACAGATCGCCGGCTTCGTGCCGGAAATCGCCCGCTCGGGCGAGGAGCTGGGGGCGTTCGTCGGCGATGTCGCCCGGCGCATCGCCGCCGCCGTCCCGGCCGCGCCGATGGCGGCGAGGATCCTGGGCCTGATCTGGGGCGGGGCCGCGGCGCAGCGGCTCCTCGACCGCGGCACAGTGCTGCTAGGCGAGTATCTGCGCGAGCGGCGCGAGGTGGTGCGCGAAAAGGTCTCGCAGAACTCCTGGCGCTGGCTGCCGAAATGGGTCGACCGCATCCTCGCCGACAAGATCACCGCCGGCCTGGTCCGGGCGGTGGAGGAGATGGCCGATCCGGACCACCCGTGGCGGATCGAGCTCAAGGCGGCGGTGGAGGCCTTCATCCACCGCCTCGCCACCGATCCCGAGACCATCGCCCGGGGCGAAGCGCTCAAGACCCGCTTCCTCCACGACCCGGCCTTTCTCGCCCATGTCCGCGGCGTATGGCTGGAGCTCGAGGCGCGGCTCAACGCCGATCCCCAGGGCGCGGCGCGGCTCACCAGGGACGCGGTGGAGCGCGCCCTTGTCGCCATCGGCCGCTGGCTGATGGCCGACGCCCTCGCCCGCGAGCGGCTCAACGGTTTCGCCCGGGTGGCGGTCCGCCGCACCATCGCGCCCCGGCGCGAGGCGATCGGGGCCTTCGTCGCCGAGGTCGTCGCCGGCTGGGATGCCGCGGCGGTGGTCGAGAAGCTCGAGCTTCAGGTCGGCAAGGACCTTCAGTACATCCGGATCAACGGCACCCTGGTCGGAGGCCTCGCCGGCCTCATCATCTTCACCCTCGCCCGGCTGCTGTCGTGAACCGGCGCACCTGTTCCTATATGATGGCGCGATGAAGCCGCAGAAGGCCAGCGAACTGCAGAAAGCCTATGCCGCCAAGCGCAAGGCGTGGGCCCGCGCGGTCGGCCGGCCCTATACCAAGAACCACGATCCCAGGCCCCCGCCCGGCGAGCTCGACGCCGAGCCCGACGCCGCCGAGGAATAGGGCCGTCCCGCCGCGCGGCGCGGTTTGACAAGGACCTGGCCCGGACCCATCTTCGCTGGGCGGGAGACTTCTTGGGAAGAAAAGACCATGTCCCTTTCGAAACTCGCCTTGAGCGGCCTCGTCGCCGCCGGCGCTCTCTCCATGGCCTCCGCGGCGGTGGCGGCCCATCGCGACAGCGATCCTGGTCCGCATCCATGCTTCTTCGTCACCCAGTGGCAGGGATGGAGCGCGCCGAGCGACGACGTGATCCTGATGAAGGTCAACAACCGCGACATCTATCGCGTCGAGCTCAGCGCCGGTTCGGCGATGCTGCGCTCGCCCGGGGTCCACCTCGTTTCCAAGGTGCGCGGCAGCGACAGCATCTGCTCGGCGATCGACCTCGACCTCGAGGTCTCCGACGGCCACGGCTTCGTCGAACCCCTGATCACCCGCTCCCTGACCAGGCTCACCCCCGAAGAAGCCGCGGCGATCCCCCGGAAGTATCAGCCTTAGGGGCCAGCGACGATCGCGCTGATCCGCATAAGCCTCGGCCTTGATGATACGAGCGCGCTCGCTGCCTCTCTCTTGCAACGACATCCCGGGCGAAGGTTCGCGTCAGCGAGCCGCGGACCCGGGACCCAGGGTCGCCGCCACCTGCGGATGCGAGGATGGCGGTGGATGACGGCCGCGCGTCACGACTGATTGCAAGGGGAGGTCGAGATGATCGAAGGGTCCTGTCACTGCGGCGCCGTCCGCTGGAGCTTCGCCGGCGTCCCGGACGGCGCGACCGCATGCAACTGCACGGTCTGCCGCCGCTACGGCGTGCTCTGGGCCTACGACTATCAGGACGAAGGGATCCGGGTCCGCGGGCCAACCCAGGTCTATTCGCCCGCGCGCATGATCGGCTTCCACTTCTGCCCGACCTGCGGGTGCCTCGCCTACTGGCGGTCGCTCGAGCCCGGCGAGGACGGCCGGCGGCGGATCGCGGTGAACCTGCGGCTCGCCGAGCCGGAGGCGGTGAGGTCGATCGCCATCGACCATTTCGACGGTCTGGAGACGTTCAAGGACCTGCCGCGCGATGGTCGCATGGTCGCCGACTACTGGTTCTGACCACTCTTCTTCCGCCCTCTCGGCTCCGCACCATCTGGAGATTGGCTCGTCAGCCGGCCCGACACCCCCGGCCGCCTAGCCGCCGACGCCAAATCGGTGGATAGTTCAGCCGCGCTGGTAAGCGTGTCCACTCGGGGGGATCGATGCGCTGGAGCAACATGCTGAGGCTGGCCGGAAGCGCGGCCTTGATCTTGGGATTGGCGGCTTGCGAGCCGAGCCATCCATCGGCGGCTGGATCGCAGGATGCCGGCGCACAAACCTCCGCGGGCCCACGAGACCCGAACAATCTGCTGATCGGCAGTTGGAAATTCAGCGGCATCGGCGCCGACCCGACGGCGGCGCCTGGAGGATGCGCCACCGCCGTGACCTTCACCCCCACCCAGCAGACCATGACCGACGTCAGCGGAACCTCCAGCCACAATGTCACCTACAATGCCTCGCCGACGGGGGTCTTTGTCCTGTCCGACGCCGGGATCGCCGCTCACGTCACCTACAAGATTCTCGACTCCAACCACGTCCAGCTGGATTCCTGGCCGGCGTGCACGTTCACCAGGGTAGGCTGAACGAGCCTCGCCCAAGGCGATCCTCAACAGGGGCTCCTGAAGGCGGTGTCCTTCGGCTCTGCTTGGCCGGAAGAGCCGACCCGGCGAGTGGCCCAGGCCGACGACGCCTTCCACGTTCAGGCGAAGAGCAGCTGACGGATGCCGAAATCTTCGCGCGGTTTCCGGATGCGGCGGCCGCGTGGGTTGCTGCGCATTAGACCCCGTCGCGGTGGGGGCGTGTAATGGCTGAGTGGCCGTATCCGGATGCGGCGTCGTCGCGATGCTCAATCTGCCCTCCGCGCTCGTTATGAGGCCCGTTCCCGTTCCGTCTCGGCCATCGTCAGGCTAGGAAGGAGCCGACCGATCAAAACGGCGGTCCCCGAGTCGCCGCCCATGCCCATCGCCCATGACCGCCTCTTCGAGATCGCCGCCGAACTGGCTCGGCGGCCGGGGCACGAGGCGGTGCGCACCCACGTCTGCGCGCTCCTGACCGAAGGGCTGGGCGCCGAGCTGCGCGACATCGCCCACGAAACCCGCGTGGTCGAGGCGAAGGGCCGGATCGACGCTCTGCTGGGCCGCACCATCCTGGAATTCAAGTCCAACCTGAGCCGCGAACGCGCCGACGCCGTCGAGGAGCTTTCGCGCTATTTGCCCGAACGCGAGAAGGCGACCGGCGAGCGTTTCATCGGCATCGCCACCGATGGCGCGGACTGGGAGGTTTTCGAACTGCGCGCCGGCGCGCCTTTCTCCCTGCGCACCTTCAAGACCGATCCGAGGAAACCCGACGATCTTCTCGCCTGGCTCGACGGGGCCGTCGCCACCCGCGCCGAAATTCCCCCGGACGCCCTCAACGTCGTTCGCGAACTGGGCCAGTCGAGCGTCGCCTTCCTGCGCGCCAAGGCCGTGCTCGCCGAGGCCTGGAGCGCGGTGAAGGACCATCCCACCGCCTCCCTCCACCGCCAGCTGTGGTCTCAGCTTCTGACCCTCGTCTACGGCCGACGCGTCGAGGACGACGAGCTCTGGCTGCAGCACACCTTCCTGGTCATCGTCGCCAAGGCCATCGCCGCACGGATCATGGAGGTCGAGGCCGACGATCCCGAAGCGATACTCTCCGGCCGGGTCTTCTCGGACGCCGGGATTCTCGGCGCCGTCGAGAGCGACTTCTTCGACTGGATCCTGGTCGCGCCCCAGGGTCCCGACCTCGTCCGCCGCCTCGCCCGCCATGTCGGCCGCTTCAAGCTGCGCGAGGTGAAGACCGATGTCCTGAAGGTGCTCTACGAGTCCCTGATCGACCGTGACCAGCGCCACGGCCTGGGCGAATACTACACGCCCGACTGGCTGGCCGCGAAAATGGTCGGCAAGGCGGTGACGTCCCCGCTCGAGCAGACCGTTCTCGATCCGGCTTGCGGATCGGGGACCTTCCTCTTCCACGCCGTCCGCAGGGTCATGGAAGAGGCGAAGGATGCCGGCCTCGAGCCGGAGGACTGGGCGGCCGAGGCCACCCGCCTGGTCGCCGGCATGGATATCCATCCGGTGGCCGTGATCATCGCCCGCGTGACCTATCTCCTCGCCCTTGCCCCGGCGATCGCGGCGCGGGCAGGAGCGGTCAGCGTGCCGGTCTATCTGGGCGACGCCCTGCAGCTCTCGGTGCAGCAATACATGCGCCGACAGGAGCTGGTGATCGTCGTTCCCCCCGCGCCGGGAGAGGAGGCAAAGGCCCTCACCAACGGCGGCGCCACCGGGGGCGCGGTCACCAACGGCGCGGCCATGCTGGTCTTTCCCGAGCAGCTCGCCAAGGACGGCCCGCTCTTCGACAAGCTCATCGAGGACGTGCGCCTCGCTTCTCTCGGCGCCGACAGCGCCGAGCAATTCCGCCGCCGCGCCGTGCGCACCATCGAGCAGCACTACAAGCGCGACCTGATCGGTGAAGAGAACGCCGCTCTGGACGACCTCTGCAAGACCTACGTGACCTTCGACGCCCTGCGTCGAGCCGGCCGCGACACCATCTGGGGCTATGTGGCGCGCAATCTCACGCGCCCGTTCACCTTCGCCGCCGGGGTCCGCTGGGCCAGCGTCATGGTCGGCAACCCGCCGTGGCTCGCCTTCAGGCACATGACCGGCGAGCTGCAGGCGCGTTTCCGCGAGCTGGCGCGGGGCGAGCGCATCCACGTCGGCGGCAAGATGGCGACGCAGAACGATCTCTGCGCCCTCTTCACGGTTCGCGCCGCCGGTCTCTACCTGCGCGCCGCCGGCACGATCGCCTTCGTCCTGCCCAGGGCCGTCATGCGCGGCGGCCAGTTCGCGCCCCTGCGCACCGGCTCCTTCGAGTCCCTGCGCATCGCCTGGGACGAGGCGTGGGATCTCGATGAGGTCGAGCCGCTCTTTCCCGTCCCGGCGTGCGTCCTCTTCGGCCGCCGCCGCGCCGTCGGCCGGCGCACGCCGGAGAAGATGCGCCGATATTCCGGGCGACTACCGATGCGCGACGCCAGCGAAACCATTGCCGACGAGAAGCTGACGGTCTCGGAAAGCGACGCCCCGCCGCCGGCGCGCATCGACGCCGGGCAGCGACCCTCGGAATTCCAGAAGATGTTTCGCCAGGGCGCGACCCTCGTCCCGCGCATGCTCTGCCTCGTCGAGCGCAAGTCTCGGGGACGCCTCGGCGCCTCGACCGCCGCGCCGCTGGTCGCCAGCCGCCGCACGAGCCAGGAAAAGCGGCCGTGGAAGGACCTTCCCGGCATCGAGCATCCGGTCGAGCGCGAGTTCCTGCGCCCGGTCTATCTGGGCGAAAGCATCCTGCCGTTCCGCGTCTGGCGGCTGTTCGAGGGCGTCGTGCCGGTCGACGACAAGGGAAATATGCTCAGCGCCAAGCTCGCCGCGGACCAGGGCTGGTCGGGACTGAGCGGCTGGATGCGCGCCGCCGAGGCGACCTGGACCGGGCACAGCCGGGATGTGATGAGCCTCGGGGAGCGCTGGAATTTCCACAATGAGCTAGGAGCCCAGTTTCCTATTAATCCCATGCGTCTTCTCTACGCCGCGTCGGGCGTGAATCCTGCTGCGACCATTGCTATGGACGACAACGCGATCGTCGAGCACGGACTGTATTGGGGTGCGATCGAGACTGAAGAGCAGGGGCGCTACCTAGTTGCGATTCTCAATAGCGAGGAAGCTAGAAGCCGCATTGCGAGCCTCCAGGCGCGGGGCCTCTTCGGGGCCCGCCACTTCGACAAGGTGATGTTCACCCTGCCGATCCCCCGCTTCGACGAGCGCAATCCGCTCCACGGCGATCTCGCCGCGGCCGCCCGAGAGGCGGAGAGTCTAGCCGCCAGCTTCGAGATCGCCGAGGCGACACCCTTCGCCCGCGCCCGCCGCATCGTCCGTGATGGCCTTCGCGCCGCCGGCGTTTCCGACGTCATCGACTCACTCGTCACGCGGCTATTGGACCGGTGAAGAGCGAAGCGCGCGGATAGGTGCTGGGCCGCGGAATTTGGATCGGCTTCCACAGGGCGAAACATGGGCCAAGCCCCCCCTTTGCATATTGACAAGCGCCGAGAACATTGCAATATGCGGGTTCAAGTCCCGCCATACAGGGATCAATGTGCCCGTTCTGCAAAATCCTCGTCATGAAGCATTCGCCCAGGAGCGGGCCCGGGGCGCGCGGCTGCAGGATGCCTATGAGGACGCCGGGTTCACTCCCGACCGCGGCCACGCCAGCCGCCTGGCCGATCGGCCCGAGGTCGCCGCGCGGATCGCCGCGCTGCGCGCCGAGCTGGCGCAGGCGACCTTGGCGGTTTCGCAAAAAAATTTCGCTCTTCGTGACCTCGCGCCGGGCGAGCGCCGGCGCCACTCGCGCCTCCTCGCCGGCGTCCGCCGCTCAACTGCCTGGAAGGCAAGGGAAAAAGGCCGGGAAGAGGGTGGTCCGCGGCGCCGGGCGAGCGGAAAAACCGATGAAAAAGGCGGCAAAAACCCGCACGCGGGACCAAGAAATGCCAACGAATCGGGAAGAAAAACGAAAAAAAGCGAACGAATCCGGACGATTTGGGCCGAGCGCCGGGCGCGCCCGCCGTTCCGGGGTGACGCCAGGGGGCAAATCGGCGATGACGGCCTGCGATGGCCGAGCAACCCTTCTTCACCCGGGCGGGCGACAGCTTCCAGCCGACCTCGGCCAGCCGCGGGCCGTGGGACCCCAAGTCGCTGCATGGGCGCGTGATCGCCGGCCTGATGGCGGCGGTGATCGAGGCGCGCCACGGCGGCGAGGCCTATATGCCGGCGCGCCTCACGGTCGACATGTATCGCCTGCCCAACCTCGAGGAGATCGAGGTGACCACGCGGCTGGTGAAGGACGGCTATCGCCTGCGGCTGGTCGAGGCGGAGTTCATTTCCGGTGGCGCGCCGGCGGCCCTGGCCACCTGCCAGCTCCTGCGCCGCACCGCCAAGCCTGCGGGCGTCATCTGGCGCCCGGCCAACTGGGACGCGCCGGCCCCCGATGAGATCGCGCCGCCTGCCGATGATCGCGCCGGCATGGACGGAATGTGGGCGATGAAGCCGATTTCCGGGGCCATGGGGACGGTGGGGCCGCGCCGCACCTGGATGGCCGAGGTGCGCCCCCTGATCGAGGGCGAGGCGCTGACGCCCTTCGTCCGCGCGGCGGTCGCGGCCGACTTCGCCAGCCCGTTCGCCAACGCCGGCGATGCGGGCCTCTCCTACATCAACAGCGACGTCAGCCTCTATCTGCACCGCCTGCCGATCGGCGAGTGGATCGGCTTCGAGGTCGTGAACCACGAGGCGACCGACGGGGTGGCGATCGGCGAGTGCCGGCTCTTCGACGAGGAAGGCGCGATCGGAACCTCCAGCGTCGCCGCCCTCGCCCAGAGCCGAGGGATGAGAGCCTGACCTTCCGAGCATTCTCATCCCTCCCCATGAAGGCGCTAGCGGATACACAGAACGTCGGCCGCCAACCCACAAAACCCCTCGCCCGGAGGGGAGAGGAAGGGGCCCGCGCCGGAGGCGTGGGAAGGTGAGGGGTGACGGTCTTTGAGGAGAAGAGGGACTGTAAGCGCAACTGCGTGCAGCACTTCGACGTGTGCTCAAACCCAAGCGGCGTAACGCCTCACCCTCCCATTGCTGCGCAATGGGCGTTGGCGGCCTCTCCCTCACGGAGAGGGTTTCTTGGGGCGATCCGTGGAGATGTGTGAATGCCATAGCATGAAGGCGGGGGAGGGATATGCTGCTCTCCTCAGACCCCAGACGAGAGGCGCGAGCCATGGCCTATGAAGAGATCCTCTATTCCGCCACCGATGGCGTCGCGGTGATCACCCTCAACCGCCCCGAGCGCCTCAACGCCTGGACCGCGACCATGCACCGCGAGGTGAAGGCGGCGATGGCCGCGGCCGCGGATGACGAGACGGTGCGGGTGATCGTCCTCACCGGCGCCGGGCGCGGCTTCTGCGCCGGCGCGGACATGACCGCCCTGCAGGGGATCCAGAGTTCCGGCGGCCGCGGCGCCGCGGAGCGCGAGGCGCCCGCCATTGCCAGCGCCAACCCCAATTTCTCCAAGACCTACGGCTATTTCCCGGCCCTGCCCAAGCCGGTGATCGCGGCGATCAACGGCGCCTGCGCGGGCCTGGGGTTCGTGATCGCCCTCTACGCCGACATCCGCTTCGCCTCGGACGCGGCGGTGTTCACCACCTCGTTCTCGCGCCGGGGGCTTGTGGCCGAGCACGGGATCAGCTGGCTCCTGCCGCGGCTCATCGGCATCGCGCGGGCCGCCGATCTGCTGTTCTCGGCGCGCAAGATCAGCGCCCGTGAAGCCGGCGAGATGGGCCTGGTCAACAGAGTGATCCCCTTCGCCGAGTTCGAGGCCGAGGTCATGGCCTATGCGAAGATGCTGGCCACCGAGGTCTCGCCGCGCTCGCTTCGGGAAATCAAGCGCGAGATGTGGAACGCCCAGTTCCAGAGCCTCGGCGAAGCGGTCGAGGCCGCCAACCTCGACATGCCCGCCAGCTTCACCTCCGCGGACTTCAAGGAGGGCGTCGCCCACTTCGTCGAAAAGCGCGCCCCGGCGTTCACCGGCCGGTAGGCTCTACCAGGGGAGTTCGTCGCCCTTGTAGTCGAAATAGCCGTCGCGGCGGTCGGCGGCGGCGCGCTCGATGACCCCGGCCAGGCCCCGGGCGCTGGTCTCGACATCGATGTCGGCCCCGGCGCCGCCCATGTCGGTGCGCACCCAGCCCGGGTGCAGGGAGAGCACGGCCAGGGCCTTGTCGCGATGCCGCGCGGCGAAGCTGCGGGTGAAGGAGTTCAGCGCCGCCTTGCTGGCGCGGTAGAGCTCCATCCCGCCGGTGTTGCCGCCGATGCTGCCGAGCTGGGAGGTCATGAACCCGACGACCCCGGTCTTGGGCCGCACCAGGCCGGAAAGCAGCTCGGCCAGTCGCGACGGTCCCAGGGCGTTGGTGACGAAGAGATGGGTGAAGGCCTGGTCATCGACGGTGCGCGGGTTCTTGTCCCGGGGTCCGCCGACCCCGGCGTTGATGATCACCACATCGAACGCCTGCCCAGCCAGGCGATCGCGCAGAGCCTCGCCCGAGGCGGCGCTGGTGGTGTCGACGGTCTCGATCCTGAGCTTGCCTTGGTGGGCGTCGGCCAGGGCCTCGAGTTCCCCGGCGCTGGCCGCCGAACGGACGGTCGCGATCACCTCCCAGCCGCGCTCGAGATAGGTCCGCGCCAGGCCAAGGCCGATGCCGCGCGAAGCGCCGACGATGAGTGCGCTGGCCATGGCTTCAGGCCCTCACTCTGGACCGCTCGGCCGCGCGAACGATGGCCGCGACGATCCGGTCGTGCAGCGCGGCGGGGATGTCATGGCCCATGCCGGCGATCACCTCGAGTTCCGCGCCGGGGATGTTCCGCGCGGTGTCGCGGCCGCCGGCCAGCGGGACGAGCGGGTCGGCCTCCCCGTGGACGACCACGGTGGGCGCGGTGATCTTGCGCAGCCTCGGGCGCCGGTCGGGAGAGGCCATGACCGCCGCGTACTGGCGGGCGAACCCGAGCGGATAGTAGCAGCGATGGAAAGCGGCGGCGGCGTTGTCGCGCAGCTCGGCCTCGTCGGCGGGATAGGCCGGCGATCCCACCACGCGCGAGCCCTTGATCGAATGCGCCAGGAAGCCGTCGAAGTCCTTTGCCGGGTCGGGGCCGCGGTCGTTGAGCACGGCGAGCGCCTGCGGCGTCGCGCGCGGCAGCTCGGGATTGCCGGTGGTGGACATGATCGAGGTCAGGGAAAGCACCCGGTCCGGATAGTCCGCCGCGACCAGCTGGGCGATCATCCCGCCCATCGAGGCGCCCACGATGTGCGCCCTGGCTATGCCCAGACCGTCCAGCACCCCGACCGCGTCGGCGGCCATCTCGTCCAGGGTGTAGGCCGCTGGCGGCTTCTTGCCATCGCGCAGGGCCTGGAGGATCGCGCCCATGTCGGGGGGGCCGGCCGCCTCGAGCTTCTCGGAAAGCCCGACATCGCGGTTGTCGAAACTGACCACCCGAAAGCCGGCCGCGATGAGCTTGTCGTTGAGGGCCTTGGGCCATCGGGTCATCTGGGCGCCAAGGCCCATGATGAGCAGGACGGTCTCGTCCTTCTCGTCGCCGAGGCTCTGGTATTCCATCTCCAGGCCGTTGGCCCTGATCTTCGGCATGCCGCTTCCTTTGTTCAGGCTTCTCGAAACACCGATAGGGCGAGAGGCGCGCCAATCCAAGCCCTGGCGCAATCGCCGCGGCCCCCCTGGCGGAAAGGCCCCGCTCTTCCCACCTCATCATCCGCGGGGCGTTGATGGAGCTTAGGCGAGCCATGCCTTTTGGACATGAACCCGATCTGGAGGCGATCCGCCTCAGCGTGCTGCGGATGGGCGCCCTTTCCGACAGCCTGGTGAAGCTGGGCCCGTTCAGCATCGGCCTGGACGGGATCCTCGACTGGATTCCCGGCGCCGGGGAGATCTACAGCGTCGCGGCCGGCGCCTTCCTGATCGTCCAGGGCGCGAGGGCCAGGGTCGGTCTTCCGACCCTCGCCGCCGCCGCCGGCCTGATGGGGGCGCGGACCCTGATCACCGCCATCCCCCTGGCCGGGCCACTGGCCGCCGACCTGCTCACCATGCACAAATGGTCGGCCAGGCTCATCGCCAAGGCGATCGAGCGACGCATCGCCGCCGGCGCCGCCGCGACCCCCCGGCCCATGACCGTGACCGCCGTCCGCCCCGCCGCCGCCTAGAAACCTTCGCCAAGAGGGGCTAGCGGATTCACAGAACGTCGGCGGGCAAGCCACAAAACCCCTCGCCCGGAGGGGAGAGGGAGGGGCCCGCGCCGGAGGCGTGGGAAGGTGAGGGGTGACGGTCTTTGACCAATGGGGAGGCTGTAAGCGCAACCGTATTCGTCGCCTCGATCTGTGCTC
>DATCBS010000016.1:0-94569 GCA_036511715.1 Caulobacteraceae bacterium | reverse complement strand
CCATGCGACTGTTCGGAAAACCTGACTGCGGACGCGCCCTTGCCGGCATCACGGCATGCAACCAGGGACCCAACGAGCTACGCCCGCCGCCGAACAGGCCGCGGCCTGTTCGAAAGTGCAATAGACACAGGGACCCAGGGGACCGCGCGCCACGGCTGCAACAACGTGCGTTGGCGCACCCTCGCGGCCGCTTCCGGTCCCCTGGGTCCCGGATCGTCGCGCTGAAGCGCTCCGTCCGGGATGACGGAAAAGCTGGTGGGGCGCCTCAGGTCGCGGTGTCGGCGGCGGCGAGGGCGGCGCGCTGGCGCGCGGCGAGGGTCTCCGCGAGGGCCCTGGCCATGGCCGTACTCGAGGCGGGGTTCTGGCCGGTGAGCAGGGCGCCGTCGGCGACCACGTGCCCGGCGCCGGGGATGAGCGCGTGCTCGAAGAGCGCGCCGGCTTCGCGCATCCTGGTTTCGAGGAGGAACGGCACGACGGCGGCGAGGCCGGCGGCGGTCTCCTCGCCGTTGGTGAACCCGGTGGCCTTGCGGCCGGCGAGGAGGGGCCGGCCGTCGGCGGCCCTGGCCGCGACAAGCGCCGCCGGGCCGTGGCACAGAGCGGCGATCGGCTTGCCGGCCCGGTCAAAGGCCTCGATGAGGCTAGTGAGAACCGAGTCCTTGGCCAGATCGACCATCGGCCCGTGGCCGCCTGGGATATAGAGGGCGTCGAAATCGGCGGCCGAGACCTCGGCGAGGGGGATGGTGGCCGAGAGCGCCTCCAGAGCCGCCCGCCACTGGAGCTTTGCCGCCTCGTCGGGCGCGGTCTTCGGATCGATCGGTGCGGCGCCGCCCTTGGGCGAGGCGACCGTCGGGACGATCCCGACCTCGGCCAGGGCGGTGTAGGGGATGGCGAACTCCTCGAGCCAAAGGCCCGTGGGATGGGCGGGCGCGAGGCTCGCGGCGCTGGTGACGACGATGAGGATGTTCATGGGCCGGTCCCGTTCCGCTTTTCCGCAATGCGCCAGCCCGCCGTGGCGTTCCGCGCCGGGCCGGCGTGTCGGAACGGCGGCGCCCGTGCGGCGTTGTAGCAGCGCTTGCGACCCATTTTTGAAGTACGAGGAACGAACTCATGGACGAGAACGGAATCGAAGGCGCGGTGAAGACCGGCGCCGGACGAATCCAAGGCGCCGCCGGCGCCCTGACTGGCGATACACGGCTGGAGGCCCGGGGGAAGCTCAACGAGGCGGCCGGATCGGCCCAGCAATTCTATGGCCGGGCGGTCGATCAGGTCAAAAGCGCGGCGGGCAACGCCGGTGATCTCATCTCCGACCAGCCGCTCGCTGCGGTCGCCGTGGCGACGGTCGCCGGCCTGGCGCTCGGCCTGCTCATCGGGACCGCGCTCTAGGCAGAGGGTTTCCCGGAACCTCTGTTGTCAGCATCTCGACCCCCTTTGGAAAGGCATTCCTCGGGGCGGTCGGGGTGGTTGCGCGCGGCGGTGCTCGGCGCCAATGACGGCATCCTTTCCACCAGCAGCCTGATCCTCGGCGTCGCCTCGGCGGCGGCCAGCCATCACAGCATCGTGCTCACCGGCGTCGCCGGCCTGGTGGCCGGCGCGATGTCCATGGGGGCCGGCGAATATGTCTCGGTCAGCTCGCAATCGGACGCGCAGAAGGCCGATCTGAAACTGGAAGAGAAGGAGCTGGCCTCCCATCCTCGCGCCGAACATCGCGAGCTTTCGGCGATCTATGTCGAGCGCGGGCTCGACCCCGACCTGGCCCGCCGGGTCGCCGATCAGCTGATGGCGAAGGATGCGCTGGGGGCCCACGCCCGCGACGAACTCGAAATCTCCCCGACGACGGCCGCCCGGCCGGTCCAGGCCGCCCTGGCGTCGGCCGCTTCCTACAGCGTCGGCGCCGCCCTGCCCTTGCTGATGACCATCGTCTCGCCGCAGGCACTGCTGAAGCCGGTGGTCGCGCTCGCCTCTCTCGCATCCCTTGCCCTGCTGGGCGCGATCGGCGCCAGGACGGGCGGGGCGAGCGTCCCCAAGGCCATGCTGCGCGTGACCGTGTGGGGCGCCCTGGCCATGGCCGCCACCGCGGCGATCGGCGCCCTGGTCGGAGCGACCATTTAGCGCCGATCCGGATGCCCCGTTTTCCCCACGAAAGTGGGGCCTGCGCGGGGAAGACCCGAACCTTATCGGAGAGCCTAAGTTCCCGACCCAGCGGCGGAACCTCGCCTCGCCGCGGAGAGTTTCCCTCCTTGAACCAATTCGCCTGTCGCAACCCTGAACGCGAGGAACACCGCCCCATGGCCACCACTTCCACCCAGGCCCGCGCCGCCGCCAACCGCCGCCGCCGCGCCCGCGATCCCGAGGCGATCCGGCTGCTCAAGAAGGATCACCGCGAGGTCGAGGGCATGTTCGACGAATACGCGCAGCTGGAAAACGAGAACGAGAAGCTCGCCCTGTTCAACAAGATCGCCCTGGCGCTGAAGGTCCATTGCCAGATCGAGGAGGAGATCTTCTACCCGGCCGAACGCGGCGAGATCGAGGAAGATTTGCTCGACGAAGCCCTGGTCGAGCATGCCGGGGCCAAGGGCCTCATCGCCCAGATCGAAGGCATGGAGCCCGGCGACGAGCTCTACGACGCCAAGATCAAGGTGCTGGGCGAATACATCACCCACCACGTCAAGGAGGAAGAGGGCGACATGTTCCGCCAGGCCAAGAAGGCCGACCTCGACCTCGAGGCGATCGGCAAGCGGATGGAAGCCCGCAAGCTGGAGCTGACCGCCAAGCTCGCCGGTCCCGCGCACCACTGAGCAAGTCGGCGCCTCCTCCCCCCTCGTGGGGGACGTGGATCGGCGCGGCAGGCGCCGAGACGTAGTGCGGCGAAGGACCCCACCCGTCCCGCTTCGCGGTTCACCCTCCCCATTGAGGGGAGGGAGGGCATGCGGTGCGTTCAGCGCACGGCTTCCTTCGGATCGGGTTCGGCGGTGACCGCCGCGCCGGCGTCCTCGAGTGGAGCGACGAAGTTGTAGCGGCGCAGCGCCAGAGCCCCGGAGGCGCACGCCTGGGCGTCGAAGCGATACTCGGTGACCCCGCAGTTGGCGACATCGCCCTGCCGGTCGATGGCGAGAATCTCCGCCTCGTAGAGGTTCTCCAGCAGATAGCGCAGGCAGAGCACCACCACCTGATGGGTGACGACGAGCACCCGTCCGCCCGCGTGGTGGAGGCTCAAGGTGTCCAGGGCGCTGCGCAGCCGCAGGATGACGTCGCACCAGCTCTCGCCTCCGGGGGGGCGATAATAGAACTTCCCGAGCGTCTTGCGCGCCGCCGCCTGGTCGGGATGGTATTGCTTGATGCCGGCGCTGGTCAGGCGATCGAGGATCCCGAACTCCCGCTCGCGCAGGCGCTCGTCGAGCGCCAGCGGCGGCGCGCCCGGCGCGAGGCCGCCGGCGGCGGCGATGATCTCGCCGGTGCGGCGGGCGCGAACATACGGCGAGGTGAGCACCGCGGATGGCCGCTCTTCGGGGGCCATGGCGGCGAACCAGGCGCCGAGCGCCCGGGCCTGCTCTTCGCCGAGCGCGCTCAAGGGGACGTCGACGTCACGCTCGGCGATGTCGATCCGACCCTGGCGCGCGGCGTGCGCCGCGTCCCTCGCGACATTGCCGGCGCTCTGGCCGTGACGAACCAGCCACAGGCGCTCCGGCCAGCGCGCCGCCACCCCTAGCCCCCCTTGTAACCGCCGATGATCGGCAGGATTTCGCCGGTGATGTAGCTGGAGCACTGCGCCGAGGCCAGGAAGACGTAGGCCGGGGCGATCTCCTCGGGCTGGGCGGGGCGCTTCATCGGCGTCCTGGCGCCGAACTCGCTGACGTCGGCGGCCTGCTTGTCGGCCGGGTTGAGCGGCGTCCACACCGGCCCGGGGGCGACCGCATTGACCCGCACCCCGCGCGCGACGAACTGGCTCGAAAGGGAGCGGGTGAAGGCATGAATGCCGCCCTTGGTCATCGAATAGTCGAGGAGATCCTTGTTGCCCTGCAGGCCGGTCACCGAGCCGGTCATGACGATGGCCGCGCCCCTCTTCAGGTGCGGGGCCGCCGCCTTGGCCATGTGGAAATAGCCATAGAGGTTGGTCTTCAGCGTCTTGTCGAAATGCGCCTCGGTGATTTCCTCGAGCGTCCGCGCGTGTTCCTGGAAGGCGGCGTTGTTCACCAGGACGTCGAGTTTGCCGAAGGCTTTGATGGTCTTGCGCACGGCCTTGTTCGCGAACGCCGGGTCGGAGACGTCTCCGGAGATCAGGATGCACCGCCGCCCTTCCTTTTCCACGGCCCGCTTGGTCTGTTTCGCGTCTTCGCTCTCGTCGAGATAGACCACCGCGACGTCGGCGCCCTCGCGCGCGAAGAGAATAGCCACCGCCCGGCCGATCCCGGAATCTCCGCCGGTGACGATCGCGGCCTTGCCTTGAAGCTTTTCCGAGCCCTTCCAGAAAGGCGCGTCGTACATCGGCGCCGGATCGAGCATGGCTTCATCGCCCGGCTTGGGCTGGTGCTGCCTGGGGAAGGGCGGCGAGGGATAGGGCCGCGCCCCGGCCTGCATGGCGCCGTTGCGCTTGGCCGATCCGCCCCGGGATATGTCCTTGGCGTCGGTCCTGGCCTGGATGGAGCGCTGCGCGCCCGCCGCGCGCCGGGCGCGGCTGGACGGGGTGTTTTGGGCCTTGCTCATGGTCGTCCTCTCGCGAATTCGGAAGATCGCTGGTCCAGCCAATTCTCAGCCCGGCTGGTTGGTTCCGCTGCTTGGCCGGCGGCGCTTGGCCAGGAGCGCCGCGAGCTTCAGGGCGTCGGTCGCCGCCGCGCCCGAGGCGGTGTTGTCGAACACGCACCAGGTCTCGGCCGCGCGCTCTTCGCCGAGCTGGATGGCGAGCCGCTCCAGAAAGTCGCGTCCATAGGCCGACCAATAGGTGCGCGGCGAGCCGTGAAGGCGGAAATAGGCGATCCCACCCCAGCCGCCCGGCGCCAGGCCCGCCGGCGATCGCGGCGGGTCGGCGGCGACGACTCCGATCCCGCGCTCTTCGAGCAGGCGCTCGCCGGGCGGGCCGAACCAGCTTGGATGGCGTGGCTCGCAGACCACGGCGCCTTCGAACCGGCGCCGCAAACCGTCGAAGAAGGTTACGGCCGAGCGTTCGTCGAAGGCCAGGCTCGGCGGAAGCTGAACGAGCAGGGCGCCGAGGCGAGGGCCCAGAGCCTCGACCTGTCCCAGGAAGATCTCCAGGAGAGGCTCGACCTCGACCAGTCGCCGCTCGTGGGTGATCGCGCGCGGCAGCTTCACCGAGAAGCGGAAGTCGAACGGTACGCAGGCCGCCCAGCGCCGATAGGTGTCGTTCCGGTGCGGGCGATAGAAGCTCGAGTTGATCTCCGCGGCGCTCAACAAAGAAGCGTACCGCTCGAGCGTCGTCCCCTCCGCCGGGAACGCGTGCGCGCTGGCCCGCGGGATCGCCCATCCCGCGGTTCCGACCCTGATCACCCCGCGCCCGTGCCGGCCCTCGGCGATCCGACCCAGGGAACCGAAAATCCGCCAGTGACGTTAATTCGCCCGAGCCTCATGGCGCTGGGCCGAAGCAGGCTTGGAGGAGCTATCATGTCAATCATCGGTTGGCTCGTACTGGGCCTGGTCTCGGGCTTCATCGCCAGCAAGATCGTCAACAAGACCGGCGAAGGCCTGATCATGGATATCGTGCTCGGCGTGGTCGGCGCGTTCGTCGGCGGATTCGTCTTCAGCCACTTCTTCGGCGCGAACGGCGTGACCGGCTTCAATCTCTACAGCATGTTCGTCGCCGTCGTCGGCGCGATCATCGTGCTGCTGCTCTATCACCTCATCTTCCGTCGCCGGACCGTCTGACCCGCACCGACGGCTGACCTTATCGCAGGGCCGCCCCGAACCGGGGGCGGCCCTTGGCGTATGCGCCGCTCCTCGCCCCTCGGCCCGCGCCACGCAAAGAAAGAGGGCCGCCCCGTTCGCGGCGGGGCGGCCCTTCGATGGAGTTCTGAGCGCGGCAGCTACTGGCCGGGCGCGGCCGGAGGGGCGGCCTGCATCTGCTTGATCATGTCCAGGTGGGCCTGGATGGTGGGCAGGGTGGCGGCGGCGAAGGCCTTGATGGCGGCGTTGTCGCCCTTGTCGGAATAGCCATGGAAGAGGGTCACCGCCTCCTGGTGGGCGGCCGCCTGCTGGTCGATGTAGGTCTTGTCGAAGTCGGCGGGCTTGGCCGAGTTGAGGTTGTTGATCAATCCCTTGCGGCGTTCGTCCAGGTCGGTCGGGGCGGTGGCGCCGACGCCGGGTCCGGCGAGCAGGGTCTTGAGTTTGGCGGTGCTGGCGGTGTGGTCGTGGAGCATCTTCGCCGCGAGTTTCTTGACCGCCGGGTTGGTCGACTTCTGCGCCGCGATCTTGGCCGACTGAATCTCGTACATGTCGCTTGTGGCCGCACCGGTGACGAAGCCGGGGGTGGTGATGGTGGTCGCGGCCGACACCGCGCCGACGCCGGCGGCGGTAGCGTCCTCGGCCCCGGCGACCGTGGGACTGGAGCTGGCAACGGCGTTGTTGGCGGCGTCGGTGGCTGCAGGCGCGCTGCCGCCGGACTTGTTGCAAGCCCCCAGAGCGGCGAGCGAGGCGACCAGGGCCGTTGTCAGGATCAGATTATGGTGGCGCATGAGCTTTTCGAGCCCTCCTTGTGAACCGATCCTTGAAAACCGATGGCGGGGACTTTCGTTCCTGCTCCGACAGCGAGCAACCCGGCGGCTCACCACATCCGGACGCGGTTCGAAGGAGCGAGGCAGAGCCGCTGGCCGGGCGCCGGATGGAATGCGGCGTACCAGCCGTCGCCGTCGCCGGCCGGCGCGCCATGGCGTGGCGCCAGGCGTCATCACCCACCGCCAGCCCAGCGAGGTCGGCGATGTTCTCGCTCGGAGTCTGGGCGCCGTCGACGGCGAGATCAGGAATCCGTTCCGGCGAATTTGGCGCCACGAGGTCCGCGAAGACCACGAGGGCGGTTGTCAAGGCGCTCGACCAGCCATCGGCGCCGTGCTCGCCTCGGCGTGACTTGGCCGCGTACCGGCGATATCAGCAGCCATGGCCTTCGCGGATCCGACGAAATCGCCAGAGATGGCCCTCATGGGCGCCCGGCAGACGATCCGCGCGATCCCGCTGGAGAACATCTCGAGCCTCGCCAGGGGCGGCTTCGAGGGTCCTGATCTCATCCCGCTCTGGTTCGGCGAGAGCGATCTGACGCCGCCCGCGTTCATCGGCCAGGAAGTGGCGCGGGCGATCGACGCCGGCCACGTCTTCTACACCCATCAGAACGGAATTCCGGCGCTCCGCGAGGCGCTCGCGGCATATCTGAGCGGGCTTGGCGCGGCGCCGATCGCGGCCGACCGGATCACGGTCACCGCCGGCGGCATGAACGCGCTGATGCTGGCGATCCAGCTGATAGCCGAGGCGGGCGACAATGTGATCGTCGTCGATCCGGTGTGGCCGAACCTCGGCGGCATGGCGCGGCTCGTCGGCGCGCAGGTGCGCCCGGTGCGCATGGAGCTGGGGCCGGGCGGCTGGCGGCTCGATCCGGCGAAGCTCGCCGCCGCGATGGACGGCCGCACGCGCGCGGTGTTTTTCGCCTCCCCCGGCAATCCGACCGGAGCGATGATTCCCATGGAGGTCCAGGGGGAGCTGTTGGCGCTCTGCCGGGCGCGCGGGGTGTGGCTGATCGCCGACGAAGTCTATCATCGGCTGGTGTTCGGCGTCCGCTGCGCCCCCTCGATCCTCGATATCGCGGCGCCCGAGGACCGGTTGCTCGTCGTCAACACTTTCTCGAAGACCTGGGCGATGACCGGCTGGCGCCTGGGCTGGATCGTCCATCCCGCTTCGCTGGGGCCGACTCTGGCGATGATGGTTCAGTACACCACCAGCGGCGTCACCACCTTTCTCCAGCACGCCGGCGTTGCGGCCGTCCAGGACGGCGAAGACTTCGTCGCCCAGGTCCGGGCCTACTGCGAGCGAGGGATGGAAATCGTCTGCGCCGCCTTGGAGGGCGCCGGGCGGGTGCGGCTTGGGCCCAGGCCCGCCGCGGGGATGTACGCCTTCTTCGAAGTGGACGGGATGACCGACTCCCGGGCCGTCTGCCTGGAGATCCTGCGCCGGACGCGGGTGGGCGTCGCGCCGGGCCGGTTCTTCGGACCTGGGAGCGAGGGCTTTCTGCGGATTTGCGTCGCCCGTGCGCCAGAGGCTCTCGCCGAGGCGATGGCGAGGCTGGCGACGATCTTCGCCTGAGCCGATCCTTCCTAAGAACGAAAGCCTTCGCCCGACCGGTCGGCGCGGCTTGCCTTCCGGCTCGGTGAAGGCTTATTTCTCTTCCCGGCGTCCGTGAATCGGCCGCGCGCGGGGGGCGCGAGTTCGCCGCTCCCGCCGACCGACATGAATGACGTCGCAACGACGCCTTGAAGGGACAATGACCATGACCTCACGCACCGTCCGGACCCTGCTCGTGGCCGGCGCCGCCGTCGCGGCGCTCTCGGTCGCCGCCTGCCAGAAGAAGGACACGGCCGCCGCGGACGCCGCGAATTCGGCCGCCAACTCCGCGGCCACTTCCGCCGACTCGGCGTCTCAGGCCGCGACCACCGCCGCGACCGCCGCTCCGGCGGCCGCCGACGCCGCCGCCGCCAATTCAGCAGCGATGTCCGCCGCGGACGCTTCCAAGGCCGCCGACAGCGCCGCCGCTTCGGCCAACAACGCGGCTGCTCCGGCGCCCGACAAGAAGTAGGCCTTTTCAAAGGCATAGTTTCAAGAGGGCCGTCCCGCCGGGGCGGCCCTTTTTCCTGAAGGCCGCCGAACAAGGAGCCGCGGACCATGTCGCCTTCGCGCGCCGATCCAAAGGGGCCGCTCGCCGGCCGCGTCGCCCTCGTCACGGGCGCGAGCAGGGGCATCGGTGAGGCGATCGCCGCTCGTCTCGCCATGGAGGGGGCGAGGGTCGCGGTCAGCGCCCGGACCCTCGAGGCCGGAGAAAGCCGGCTTGCCGGCGCCCTGTCCGAGACGGTCGAGCGCATCAGGCGGGCGGGAGGCGAGGCGACGGCGATCAGGGCCGACCTCGCCCAGGGTCCGGAGCGGGAGCGTTTGGTGGAGGCCGTGAACGACGCCTATGGACCGGTGGACATCCTCATCAACAACGCGGCCATCACCTATTTCAGCCCGGTGCTCGCGTTCACGGAGAAGCGGTTCGGGCTGATGATGGAGGTCCAGGTCCGCGCGCCGTTCCATCTGGCCCAGCTCGTCCTTCCGGCGATGCGCGAACGCCGGCGGGGATGGATCGTCAACATCTCCTCGGGAGCCGGCCTTCACCCCAAGCCGCCGTACCCTCGCGCTGGCCGCGGGGGAACCGTCTACGGGATGTGCAAGGCCGCGCTCGAGCGCTTCACAACTGGCCTGGCCTCGGAGGTCTTCGAGGACGGCATCGCCGTGAACGCCGTTTCCCCGGGCCTGGTGGCGACCCCCGGTGTCGCCGTGCATGGCCTGATCAACGAGACCACGCGCGACCGCGTCCAGCCGATCGAGGTCATCGCCGAGGCCGTCTACAGGCTCGCGAGCGGCGATCCGGCCACTCTGACAGGCCGCATCGCCTATGCCGAACCCTTCCTGCAGGAACTCGGCGTCAGGGCTTCGGACCTGATCTGAGGCGAACGCTGATTTCGCGAGCGTCCCGCGCGTTTCGACGTTAGGATCGGCGAAGGACAGATCGGAGTGAAACCGGATGAGGACGTTTTCAGTGGCCGTCCTGGCAGTGCTGATGGCCGGCGGCGGCGCCGCCAGCGCGGTCGCGCAGGACCAGGACCAGCGCCAATACCAACAGAACAACGCCGCCTATCGGGATCAACAAAACACCTACCAGCAGCAGCGCCAGGACTATGACGCGCGGCGCGCGGACTACGAGCGGCGGCGCGCCGACTATGAGCGCGCAAGGGCCGATTACGACGCGCATTACGGTTCGGGCTCATACGAACGATATTATCCTCGTCCCGATGACGGCGTCCCGCCGCCACCGGCGTACTACGGCCCGCCGGGTGGCTCCCCGGCCTATGCCGAGGATTGCGCCGCGCACAGGGCCGGCGGCGCCGTCGTCGGCGGCGTCCTGGGCGCCGTGGCTGGCGCGGTCATCGGCTCCAACGTCGCCGGCGGCGATGATCGCGGTAGTGGCGCGGTGGTCGGCGGTGTGCTCGGCGGCGCGATCGGCGCGGGGGTCGGTTCGAGCGCCGCCCGGTGCGATGACCGCGGGGCCCCCGACGGAGCCGCCCCTCAGTACTATCGCGGACCGGGGTGACCGCGAGCGAACCTCTGGCCCGCTAGGATGCGCCGCCTCATGCCAGAAGGTCCGCGTGCTCCGGGCGGCGGGCCAGCCATGCGGCCGCATAGCCGCAGATCGGAGTGATCCTGCGGCCCTCGGCCCGAGCCTGGGCGGCGAGCGCCTCCATCAGCCGCCCGGCCGCCCCCGTGCCGCGGAGAGCATCAGGCGCTTCGACATGGTCGATGATCAGGCGTTGGCCGATGCGGCGATAGTTGGCGAAGCTCGTGTGACCGGCCTCGTCGATTTCGAAGCGATGGGCGGCCGCGTTGTCTCTGAGTGGGCTCATCAGTTTCTCCCTATCCATTGTAGATAGGCTCAAACCAGCGGTTTCCGTTCCGGTGAATTCGGAATTAGGCTGCGGATTCGCTCCCGGAGGCCCGGCGCCTTTCGAAGGCAAGGAAGGTCGCGATGCGAATAGTCCAACTGGCCTGCTTGACCGGCTTGACCCTGTGCGCCTGTCACAAATCCCCGGGCGCTGGCGCGTCGTCAGTGACGGACCGCACGTCGGCGGAAGCGTCCACGGCCGGTCGTTTCCCTGCGCGCCGGCCAGGTCTGTGGGAGCAGACCATGAGCTTCGACGGCAAGGACATCGGCCTGGGCGCCAAGATGCGGATGTGCATCAGCGCGGCGACCGATGCCGCCATGTCGGGGTTCGGACAACAGATGGGCAGACGCATCTGCGCTCGACAGGTCGTGACCAAGGATCTCGGCGGAAGCGTGCGCTTCAGCTCCACCTGCGCCGTCGGCCGAGGGGGAACGACGACTTCGACCGGCGTGGCGCGCGGCGACTTTTCCTCGGGTTATGTGATTCATATGGAGAGCGACACGACAGGCGCGGCCTACGCGGCGATGAACGGCCACCACGTGACCGAACTCCACGCGACCTACGCCGGCCCTTGTCCGCCGGACATGACTCCGGGAGATGTCGACGCCGGCAACGGAGTGAAGGTGAACATCGATCGCATGGCGCAGGGCGGGGCGCCCGCCGTTCCCTGATCAGAGGCTCTCCAAGGTCCAGCCGCGCTTCACCGCCACGGCCGGCTAGAGACGTTCAACAGCCATGGCCACCGCTTCGCCCCCGCCGATGCAGAGGGCCGCGAGTCCGCGCGAGGCGCCACGGGCCTCGAGCGCTGCCAGAAGCGTCGCCAGAATGCGCGCGCCGGACGCGCCGATGGGATGACCGAGGGCGCATGCGCCGCCGTTGACGTTGAGCTTGTCGCGGTCGATGCCCAAGTCCCGCATGGCGATCATTGCAACCACCGCGAACGCCTCGTTGACCTCGAAGAGGTCGACATCGTCGGTCGACCAGCCCGCACGCTTCAACGCCTTTCGCATCGCCGGGGCTGGGGCCGTCGTGAACAGGCCAGGCGCCTGGGCGTGAGCTCCGTGCCCGGCCACGCGCGCCAAGGGACTTACGCCCAGCACCTTGGCGGTAGATGCGCGCATCATGGTCAGGGCCGCCGCGCCATCGGAGATCGAGGACGCGTTGGCCGCGGTGATCGTCCCGTCCTTGGCGAAGGCCGGTTTGAGCGTCGGGATCTTCGCTGGATCCGCCTTCAGTGGCTGCTCGTCCACCGCCACGCGTTCCACGCCCTTGCGTGAGGCCACCTCCACCGCGACGATCTCTTTGTCGAACGCCCCGGCTTGTATCGCCCGTCTCGCCCGAGCAAGGCTTTCAGCGGCGTAAATGTCCATGTCGGCCCGGGTGAACTGATAGACGGCCGCCGTCTCCTCAGCGAAGGCGCCCATCAGCTTGCCAGGCTCGTAAGCGTCCTCCAGGCCATCCAGGAACATCGAGTCCAATACCCTGTCGTGGCCGATGCGCGCGCCCCCCCGATGCTTTGCGAGCAGATATGGCGCGTTGGACATGCTTTCCATGCCGCCGGCGACGATGATCCGAGCCGATCCGGCGACCAGGGCGTCATGGGCGAGGATCGCCGCCTGCAGCCCCGAGCCGCACATCTTGTTGATGGTCGTGGCCTCGACCGACTGGGAGAGCCCTGCGCCCAGCGCCGCCTGCCGAGCCGGCGCCTGACCCAGCCCCGCGGGCAGCACGCAGCCCATGAAAATCTGGTCAACCGCGTCGCTGTCGATTCCCGCCCGCTCAACGGCTGCCCTGACCGCGCACGCCCCCAACTGTGTCGCGCTCGCACCGGAGAGCGCGCCCTGAAAGGCTGCCATGGGCGTGCGCGCATAGGAGGCGATGACGATCGGATCGGAGTTCATCGGGTGGAGTTCCAACGGCTGGCAAGCAGGGATTTGGCCCTGGGCTGTGCGCGGTGCAAGGCCTCCGCCCTAACCGTTCAGGTCGCGGCGCCCGACTGGATGAGACCGACCTCGGCGGCGGCGGAAACACCGGCGATGAAGCCGCCGCCAAGGACGCGGCTGGGCGAGGCGGCCTCGTAGAGCACGCAGGCCTGACCGGGTGCGACGGCCTCCTCCGGGGTGTCGAAAACCACCCACGGCTCTGCCTCGCGCAAGCGCAGGAAGGCCGCGGCCGGCTCGCGGGTCGAGCGAACGCGGGCGAGCACGGCCACCCCCTCGGCGGCCGCCGCCCGCAGCGAACGTTGGTCGCCCAGCCAGTTGGTTTCTCCCAGTCGCAGGGCGGCCGTGAGCAGTGCTTCGCGTGGTCCGACGACGACTTCGCGCCGTTCGGCGTCCAGGGCGATGACATAGAGGGGATCGCCGACCGCGACGCTCAGGCCCCGACGTTGGCCCACGGTGAAGCGTGTGACACCCTCGTGCCGGCCCAACACCCTTCCATCGAGGTGGACGATGTCGCCCGAAGACTCTGCTCCGGGGCGGAATTTGTCGATCACGGTCGTGTACCGACCGTGCGGAACAAAGCAGATGTCCTGACTGTCGGCCTTGTCGGCGATTGCCAGGCCCAGGCTGGCGGCGGTGGTCCGCACCAGGGTCTTGGAGAGGTCTCCCAGAGGGAACCGCAGGAAATCGAGTTGATCGCGGGTGGTGGCGAAGAGGAAGTAGGTCTGGTCGCGCCCCTGGTCTGTCGCACGGTGGAGACGGACTCCGTTCTCACTTTCGGCTCGGCGCGCATAGTGACCGGTTGCCAAGGCCTCCGCGCCGAGGTCGCGGGCCACTTCCAACAGATCGCGAAACTTCACGGTCTGATTGCAGCGCACGCAGGGGATCGGGGTCTCGCCGCGGATGTAGGTGTCGACGAAATCGTCCATCACCGCGGACCGAAAGCGGCTCTCATAGTCGAGCACGTAATGCGGAATCGCCAAGAATTCGGCGACCCTGCGGGCATCCTCTATGTCCTGGCCGGCGCAGCATGCCCCCCGACGCGCCGTCGCCGCGCCGTGGTCGTAGAGCTGCAGCGTCACTCCCACGACGTCATAGCCGGCGCACTTGAGCAGCGCGGCGGTCACCGTGGAGTCCACTCCGCCGGACATAGCAGCCACCACCCGTGAACCGGGCGGCAGGCCACAGGCCTGGCGCGCCGCCGAAAGGGCGTGTCCGTCCTGGTGAAGGCGAGCAATGGTTGGAGACATGGAAATTGGGTGACCTGGCGAAGAGAGCCCTTGTAGCGATCAGGGCGCCCAATGCGAAGGGTGGGGATTGGCGGCTCGCTCGCGGCCCATTCGACGGATCGACCCAGGGATTCCTGAACAATACTATCAGATAACATCGTCAGACAGGTATTTATCTATATATACAAGTTATACATTTTGGTTAATACCTGGTAACAGCTATGTTTCGATCCATTTAAATCTGTAAACAGCTGGTGAACACTATATTAGTCAATTTTTTACTATCGGCATTAAGTCGTCGTTATCGCTCGGCCGCTATGCTGCACGCAACGATGGTGAGAAGGGCGCAAAGCCAATGTTGCAACAGCAGCGAACCAACAGCAGGGGCGATCGTTACGTCGTCGGTCCGACGGGCACGTTCCTGACATTGGCTGATCTGCCGCCAGCCAATACCCAGCGATGGGTGATCCGGCGCAAGGCGGAGGTGGTGGTGGCGGTGCGTGGGGGTCTGTTGTCCCTTGATGAGGCGTGCGAGCGCTACGCTCTCACCAACGAGGAATTTCTCGCCTGGCAAGAGGCCTTCGACAAGCACGGACTGCCCGGACTACGCACCACCCTGCAGCCGGAAAAAATCTACCGCTGACCTCCCCAAGGCTGGCGACCTCGCGGCCGCGCTCCCTTCGCCGGGGGCGCGGTCGCTTCTTTTGCCCGCGAGGCGTGGCGAGGGCTGTCTCGGCATTGCGGCGGCGCACGCACGCTGATAGCCATTCGCCAGGACAATCCAGAGACGCCAGCCGGAAGATTCGCACCCATGGGTCCAGGCAGGGGAAGTACGCGCGGCGGCCGTCGCCGGGGCCGACTTTGGGACGCGCTCACTTTCGAGCGGATGGTCACCGGGCCGGTGATCCATATGGTCTATTGGGCCGGTCTGGGCGTGATCGTCATCGCCGCCTTTTCGGTGGTGGGCGCCTCGATCGGAGTGGCGTTGCGCGAGGGAAGTTGGGCCGCCATCCTGCTGGCGATCCCGGTCCTGGCGGTCGGCCTGCTGATCGTCGGCGCCCTGGGCCTGCTGTGGCGAGCGTTCTGCGAATTCTATGTCGTCGTCTTCAAGATCGGCGACGATCTGGCCGCCCTCAGGGAAGCCTCTGAAGTCGAACAGGCGCGCACGCCTTCATCCATGTCCTAAGGTTTCAGGGCGGCCTCGATGGCGGCGAGCGCCGGTTTGGCGCGCAATGAGTTGTCGAAGAGAAGAGGGGCGTCGTCGGCGTTTCGGCGCAGGAGCCACGAGTCCCGGTCGCGCAGGCCCCAAACGGTCATGGCGAACCGCTGCGCCGAAGGAAGCTCCATGAGAGCGCCGGCCGCCTCGGCGTAGAGCGCGTCCCGCCGGGAGCCTTGGTCGAGGCCAGGTATTGTGAGGCCCCGCATCCGAGCCGACGAGACGTCCATTTCCGAAATGTGGATCGGTAGCCCAAGTCTGGCCAGGTCGCGGACCGTGGTGGTGATCGCGCCGTCGGCGAGATCAGTGTTGACGTGCGTCTGGCTCCCAAGGCCGCCGAGGGGCGCGCCTGCGTTGAGTAGCGCCTCGGCGAGCCTCATGAAGGTGGCCCGTTTGGCGGGAATGGATTCCAGGTTGTAGTCGTTGAGCAGAAGCACGGCGTCGGGATCCGCCCGCCGCGCCAGTTCGAAGGCGAGACGGATGTGTTCGAAGGCGCCCAGCCGCTCGCTCCATAGACTGTCCCGCCAGCCGTTGCCGTCTTCGGCCACCGCTTCGTTGACCACGTCCCAGCCCACACACCGGCCCCGGTAGCGCCCGACGACCTGGGCGATGTAGTTGGCGAATGCCTGGTGAAATGTGGCGCGGTTGGGATCGAGGCCGAGGAAGGCCGCTGGTCTTTGCGCATGCCAGACCAAGGTATGTCCGAAGAGTCGCAAGCCCCTATGCGCCGCGAAGTCGGCGATCGCATCCGGGGCCGTGAAACGCAGACTGCCGTCCCCCTGAAGAATGTACTCCATCTTCATCTGCCATTCCGGCGTGAGCTGCGAGAACTGGGACGCAATCAGAGCGGCGAGGGAGGGAACGCCGAGTTGCTCGGCCTGGACGGCCACGCCCACCGGAAATGGCGCGACCGACTTCAGAGGTTGCGGCGAGCTCTCGAACGCCCGCGAAGCGCCGGGCCGCTCGCATGCGGCCAAGGCGAGAGCCGACCCGATCACCTCGCGGCGAGTGGACCACGTCATTTGATTCACCAGACGCCTGGGATCAAACGGTAACGGACCTTGGCGGCATAGGCGCCGTAGCCGCTCAGCGCATTTCGAAGTACCGCCTCCTCCGCGACCGCCCTGGCCGCCACGCCGACAACCAGGACCGGGCTCAGCATCAGACCGACCCACGATCCGAGCAACAGCGGAACGCCGACGAAATAGAGCATGGCGCCTGCGTACATCGGATGGCGAACGAGCCTGTAAGGCCCTTTGGTGATCACATGTTGGCCGCGTTCAGCCTGCACCTTCACCGTTGGAGCGGCGAAGGTGTTGAAGCGGAACGCCAGCCAGCAGACCGTCATGCAAAGCCCGATCAGGACGGCTCCGACGGCCTGAAACGGAGGGGCCACAGCGCCGCGGTGGGTGCGACCGGCATCCCACCCCATGATCGCAAACCACCCGCAAACGGCGACCAGGGCGGCGAGCATGAATAGGCGGTCCCAGCCCGTCTGATTTCGGCTGACGGGCGGGCTCAATCGCTCCGCCAGCAACGCGGGGTCCTTCGCCAGCAGCCAAAAGCTGATCAGCAGGCTCGAAAGGCCCATTTCGGTGATGAAAATCCACCCTGCCGGCCAGAACATCGTTCCGGCCGCTCCAAACAGCAGCACAGCCATGACCAGCAGCATCATCACGGTCTGGAAAAGCAGCCTTACGATCAGCATTTCGCCTGGCGCTCGGACCTTCGAAATTCTTCGGCGTCCGCTCCGCTCACGGAAGATTCATCGCCACGCGACGCGCCTGGGCATGGGCTCGCTTGATCAGCTTCGCCAAATCGGATTAACGATTCTCCCCTAAGATCACCATTAACCGGTCTTAAATTAACTCGTTGGCAAGGTGGCCGGCGGGCTTGCGGTGGCTTTGCTTTCAAAGCGTGGAGCGCCGCCCACGGGCGGGGAGAACTTTTGGCGATGCGGGTGCTCTTGATCGAGGATGACAGCGCAACGGCGCAGGGCATCGAACTGATGTTGAAGTCCGAAGGCTTCAACGTCTATACGACCGACCTGGGCGAGGAAGGCATAGATCTCGGCAAGATCTATGATTACGACCTCATCCTCCTCGACATGAACCTGCCTGACATGAGCGGCATGGACGTCCTTCGCACACTCCGCGTTGGCAAGATCAACACCCCGATCATGATCCTTTCGGGAACCTCCGAGATCGAAACAAAGGTCAAGACGCTCGGCGGCGGAGCAGACGACTACATGACCAAACCCTTCCACAAGGAAGAGTTGGTGGCTCGCATTCATGCAGTCGTGCGCCGCTCCAAGGGACATGCCCAGTCGGTGATCAAGACCGGCGACATCATTGTCAACCTGGACGCCAAGACTGTCGAAGTGAATGGAATGCGAGTACATCTCACCGGCAAGGAATACCAGATGCTGGAGTTGCTGTCTTTGCGTAAAGGCACGACCCTGACCAAGGAAATGTTTCTCAATCATCTCTACGGCGGGATGGATGAGCCGGAACTCAAGATCATCGACGTCTTCATCTGCAAACTCCGCAAGAAGCTGAAATCCGCCGCCGAGGATCATCATATCGAGACGGTATGGGGCCGCGGCTACGTCCTGCGCGATCCCCAGGAGAACAAGGTCGCGGCTTAGAAGGTCCGCTCCGCCGCGCACGCCGCACAAGGCCTCATCTCAGTCGGTCGCGCAGCCGGTGAGCCACTGAACGCCCGGCGCTCTTGCCGCGGTTGGCGGCTGAAGAAATGCTTCCGTCGGCGAGACCCACGATCAGGCGCCTGGCGATGATGCCTCGGGGTCCGCGTTCCCAGTGATCAGCCGACTGATCCTCCGCGACCCAGCCGGGCACTGGAATGAGTAGGTAGTCCCCCAGGCTCGTCAACTGCGGCTCGTAGGTCGCGCGCACCGCCGCCAGCGTTTCCAGCGCCGAGGATCCGCCGTTCCAGACCAGGCCGGCGGTCTCGAACGCACCCAGTATCTTGTCGAAATCGCCGGGGTTGAGGCGAGGTGGGTCGACGATCTTGGCCGTGGGGACGCGCAGCGACCGCGCCAGTTCCACCACCACCTGGCGCAGCATGGCGAAGGTCATCCGGGCCTGCAGGGGCTTGATGTCCTGCACCCCGATCAGGATCAAGGCGCAGGTGTCCATGATCGCGGCGAGCGCGCCGAGCCACGACTGATCGTCGTGCTGAGAGCGATAGTAGGCGAGCATCGGGTAGGACAGATGGCTCTCCAGGAGTTCCGCGCCCCAGATCTCCCAGGCCCGGAGCAGATCGTCGAGTTTCTCCAGACCGCTGCTCTCGGCGTGATGGCAGAGCATCGTGGTCGCCGTCGGAGGCGAGCCGGCCCTCCCATCCAGTTGAATGACGTGCGCCTCCCGGCGCGAGAACAGTTGATAAAGCACCGGCAGGTAGCCGATCACCACCGCGATGAGGCCAAATCCGGCGCCTGCCTCGACCACGGCCAGGACCCGGGCCGGCGGCGTGTGGGGCACGACATCTCCATACCCCAGGGTGAAGAACGTCACGCCGCTCAGATACACCTGCTCGCGAACATCCGAAGTCGGAGCCGCCCCGCCGGCTTGCTGGGCGACCCACTGGATGAGCCCGAACGCCAGGATCAGAGTTGCGGCCCAGAGCGAGAACAACAGCATCATCGAAAGGGCGCCGTAGATGCTGAGGAAGCGCTCGCGCCGAGGGCCGGCGGGGATCAACTTGGCAGTCAGAGTCCAGAACGCCCAGGTGACCTGGAAGTAGACGCCGGTGAGGCGCCAGCGGCGCGTGACGCGCCTGGGTAGCAGCATGACCTCGAATGCGTCCTGGAGGACGAACACGAGCAGGCCGACACCGAGCAGGAGAGTGAGTGCGACGGTCACCGCCAGCACCGCCCGAGGCCGCCGCCTTGATGACGGACTCGTTCCGAACGTGCTCCGCGGCGCGCCCCCGCAGGATACCGACGCATCGCCCTGATCATGTCATTGAGCTATTGAAAACCGCAACCTCGGACAAGCGGTCCTATTGAGGCGGATCTTGAAAGAACGCAGTTCGCCAGAAATTACGACGCCCGGCTCCCGCGGGAACCGGCATGTCACAATCTATCACAATCCCGCGTGCGGGACCTCGCGCAACGCGCTCGAGGCCATACGCGGCGCAGGTCTCGAACCCCAGATCGTCAGATACCTCGACGTGGGCTGGCGGCGCGAGCAGCTGATAAGCCTGCTGAAACAGATGGGGCTTGGCCCGCGAGACATTTTGAGGGTGCGCGGAAGCCAGGCCGAGGCGCTGGGGCTCACCGGTTCCGAGGTCTCCGACGAGGCGATCCTTGGGGCGATGGTCAACCAGCCCATTCTGGTTGAACGTCCGATTGTCGTGAGTTGGAAAGGCGCCGCACTGTGCCGCCCCTGGCAGAGAGTACAGGACTTGCTCTAGGTTAGACACGCTGAGTCGCTTACGGGGGCGTCGACGGCGCCTCTTCCTCACAGGCGGGCCGCCACCATAGATACGACAAAACAGAACCTGCCGCGCCGCGTGTGGTTTGGCCTCGCACTTTCGACGGCTTTGAGCGGCGCCTGGTTGGTGAGCCAGGCCGGTCCTCACGCAAATGACACGCTCAGGGCGGCGACGATCATCCTCAGGCCCGGAGAAGACCTCGAGGCCGCGGCGCTTCGCGGCGGAGTCGGGCGCGACGACGCCGCGGCGGCGGCCCGGCTGATTGCAGAATCTGCCCCGGCGGGGATGCTCGCCGGCACGCCGCTCCATATCGCCCTCGCCGAGGGGCGGAACGGTGGGCGGCGCCTGATGGCGCTGTGGATCGGCGGCGGCCAGGGCGCGGCTCCTAGCCTCACCCTGGGGTACGATGGTCGCTACCGCTTGGGGGCCGATCAACGAGCTGTTCGCGATGTGGTGACGGTGGCCGACCTGCCGATCGCGGGTTCGGTCCTGGACACGGCCGAACAGGCGGGCGCCGACCCAGCTCTCATCGGAGAGGCGACGAGGCTTCTGGCGGCCAGGCTGGATTTCGCCCGAGACATTCGCCCAGGCGACAGATTGCGCCTGGTCTTTGTGCGCAGAACCACCGCGGCGGGGGCAACCGTTCAGACTGGCGCCCTGGTCTACGCCGAGGTGGTCGCCAGGGTGGGCGGTGTGAAATTGTTTGCCTTCAACGACCACGGTCATACGGAGTTCCTGGACGCACAGGGTCGATCGGGCCAAGCGCAGCTGCTTCGTACTCCGGTCGCCGGAGCGCGGATCACCTCGCCCTTTGGCATGAGGAGCCATCCCATCCTGGGCTTCACGCGCGTGCACCAGGGAGTGGACTTCGCGGCCGCATCGGGAACACCAATTCTTGCCGCCGGCGACGGGGTGGTCGTCGAGGCTCGCCCCTGGGGCGGCTACGGCAATTGGCTGCGCATACGTCATGCAGGCGGCTGGGAGACCGGATACGCCCACATGGCCGGCTATGCCGCGGGCATTTCGCCCGGATCGAGAGTGAGACAAGGCGAGGTTGTGGGCTACGTGGGCCGGACCGGCCTCACCACCGGGTCCCACCTTCACTTCGAACTCTGGGAAGGCGGGGTTCGCGTCGACCCGGCGCGTTCACCGCCGGTCGCCGCGCCAACGCTCGATTTGGAGGGTATGGCCCGGTTCGCTGTGCAACGAGGGCGAATCGAGCGCCTGCTCGCTCTGGCCTCACGCGGTGCGCCGCCGTTGCAGCCCCCGGAATCAGTCGAAAACGCTCGCTTGGACGCCGCCTCTCCGTCACGCGACGGACTGCGCCTCGTGCGGCTGTAGCGGCGCACCGCCTCAGGTTTGAGCGCGGGAGGCCGACCGAAGAGGGCGTGGCCAGGATCGCCCAGGCCCTTGACGCCGCCGCAATCGCAGTTGAAAAAGTCTAGGCTCTCGAAGCTTTCTCGGAACCGTATGTGAGCGCGTTCGTTCAATCACGCCGAGGACGGCTCGCTTCTCAAGGAGAACTTTCGTGGCCAATTTGAAGACCCTGCTCAAGACCGGCGCCCTCGGCGTAATCGTCGCAGGCGGCGTGCTCGCCAGCACGGCCGCATCCGCCGATATCGCCTGCAACCGCTGGCATGAGTGCTGGCGCGTCAAGGAACGCTACACAAACTATCCGCCCGCCGCCCGCGTGGTCTTCTACGGCGACGAGTGGCGCGCAACCCACGCGCGCGGCTACCGTTGGCGTCGTGATCGGGACGACGATCACGGTTACTACCAAAACGGACGCTGGATAGCCTTTGCACGTTGACGGCGGCGCCGAGCGGCGACTTTCGTCGCTCGGCGGGTCTGCTCAGTAGCGCCTAGGCGTCGAATACGATCACTGACCGGGCGATCTGGCCGGTCTTCATCTCGTCGAACGCATCATTGACTTCTTCGAGCTTGATGCGCCGGGAGATCATGTCGTCGAGCTTAAGCTTGCCGGCTAGATACATGTCCACAAGACGGGGCATGTCGACCGGGAAGTGATTGGACCCCATGAGCGACCCCACCAGCTTCTTCTCGCCCAGGAACGCATAGCCCGGGATCTCCACCGACTGGCCGATCGGTATCATGCCGATGACATAGGCCGTGCCGCCGCGGCGGAGCATGCCGAAGGCCTGTTCGGTGGTCTTCTTCATTCCGACCGCCTCGAAGGCGTGTTGGACGCCGCCCTTGGTCGCTTCGAGGACCTGGGTCACCGGATCGCCCTCGGCGGCGCAGATGAAGTCGGTCGCCCCGAAGTGGCGGGCCATGTTGTCCTTCGACTTCGACATGTCGATGGCGATGATTCGCCCCGCGCCGGCGATCGCGGCGCCGTTGATCGCCGCCAAACCGACTCCCCCGCAACCGATCACGGCGACCGTCTCCCCTGGGCTCACCTTGGCGGTGTGGAAGACCGCGCTCGTTCCGGTCAGGACGCCGCAGCCGATCAGCGCGGCGCGATCGAGCGGCATGTCGTTACGGATCGTCACGCAGGCATGTTCATGAACCAGCATCTGCTCGGCAAAGGACGACAGGTTGAGATACTGCTGCATCTCTCCCTTCTCTGAACTCAGGCGCGGTTCGTCTGCGGCCCCGCGCTTGGTCTCGGGGCTCACGCACAGACTCATGTGACCGGTGAGGCAGTACTCGCAATGGCCGCAAAACGCCGAAAGGCAGGTGATCACATGATCGCCGGGCTTCACCGTGCAAACTTCCGATCCAACCTGCTCGACGACTCCAGCGCTCTCGTGGCCCAGCACCGCCGGCAGCGGATGGGGATAGGAACCTTCGATGAAGTGAAGATCGGAGTGGCAAACCCCTGCCGCCGCCGTCCGAATCAGCACTTCGCGCGGGCCCGGCTTGCCGATGCGCACGTCCTCGATCTGAAGCGGGGTCCTCACTTCTCGCAACACAGCGGCCTTCATCGATTCAATTCTCCGTGGTCCTGGATGGCGGCGCCCTTGGCCAGGGTCCGTCGTTGGCTTATCGCCGGTAAGGGTGGGCCAGCCAAGGTGTTTCGACGGCAGCCTGGGTGGTGAAGGTCAGAGCATCGTTACCGGAGATTGCCCGCTTCGTCCGTCCGCCGTAGGCTAGGGCCATGAAAAGCCTTGTACCGATCGCCCTGCTCGCCCTTCTCGCGTCGGCCTGCGAGGAGACTCCGATGGGTCCGGCCGCGACCATGGGGCCAGCTCCTCTGGCGAACCCCTATGCTCCGCCCTACGCCAGCGTGTTCCGGGAGCGGGACTTCGCCTGGTCCACGGAACCTGGGTCGGCCTCCATCGTCGGCGCCGTTGGCTATCGCAACGGACCGGTTCGCTATTCCTGCTCCGGCGAGGACGTGATCTTGACGCCCGAGACGGCTTGGTCGCGCCGGAGGATGATCATCCTCTACGGCTCCGATTTCAGCGCCGCGGTCCCGGTAGGCGTGGTCCGCTCGCGGATTCCTTCAGCACCGAACGGGGACTACGTCCGCTTTGTTCGCAAAGCCAAATGTGATGGCGACAACCATTTCACCTTCACGAACCTTCCGGACGGGAGCTGGTTCGTGATCACAGTGGCCAAGCCGGCCGATCCTGGCGCGGATACAGTCGCGCTGATGAGGCGCGTTCAGACCCGCGGCGGCAGGCGCTTCGTGAGTCTGAACTAGCAGCGCCAACCCCAAACGCCGTCCATGGCTTTCAGCGACATTCTGTATGAGGCCGTCGCCGGAGGCGTCGGCGTGATTACTCTCAACCGGCCGAACTATCGAAACGCCCAAGGCTACCGGATGCTCGATGAGATCGACGCCGCATTTGCCCTGGCCGGGGCCGATCCGATGGTGCGCGTGGTGATGGTGAGGGGCGCCGGAGGCGTCTTTTCGACGGGCCACGATCTGGGCACGCCCGAGGACAAGGCTTATCGCGCCGCGCTGGGCGCCAAGCCCGGCGTCGAAACCTACGATCAGTTCAAGCGCTACAATCTCGATCTTCTGCTCAAGTGGAGGAACTTCGCCAAACCAACCATCGCCGTTGTCGAGGGCTGGTGCATCTATGCCGGCTGGATGCTGGCGGCGGCCATGGACGTTGTCTTCGCCGCGGACGATGCGAGATTCCTCGCCGGCTTTGTGGAGTACATGTCCGTGCCCTGGGATATCGGGGTTCGTCGAGCCAAGGAGTTGGTGTTCGAGAGCCGTTTCTTGTCGGCCGCCGAGGCCGCCGCTCATGGACTGGTGAACCGCGTGCTCGCGCCGCAGGATCTGGAGCGCGAGAGCTTCGCATGGGCGCGCAGGGTCGCGGAGAACAGCCCCGAAGTCCTTCGACTTGCGAAGATCCAGATGAACAAGGCGCAGGACGCCCAGGGGTTCACCCGTGCGCTCGAGGACTCGCTCGGCGACTATGTGGCGATGATGAACATGCCGGGAATCGAGCTGCGCACGGAGGGCGGCATGAGGTTGCTCGCGGTTGATCTCGCCCTTCGCGCCCGGCGCGGAGAGCGCTTCGCCCAGGCTGCAGTCGCGGCGCAGCAGATGGGCGCGAGGACATGACCTTCCGAGGCATCCGCCTTTTCAAGACCGAGGGTGGCCAGGAGACCCGCTTTCTGGACCTGACAGACGACGACTTGATGGACGGTGACGTGACAATGGCGGTCAGCCATTCGACGGTGAACTACAAGGACGGCCTCGCGCTCACCGGACGCGCGCCAGTAGTGCGGGTCTGGCCCCTCACACCCGGCATCGACCTGGCAGGTGTCGTCGAGACGGCGTCGCATCCAGGCTTCCGCCCGGGCGACCGGGTGGTGCTCAACGGATGGGGCGTGGGTGAGACGCACCATGGCGGCTTTGCTCAGAAGGCGAGGGTCAAGGGCGAATGGCTCGTCAAGCTGCCGGCGTCGATTTCCAACGCCCAGGCCATGGCCATCGGCACAGCAGGCTACACAGCCATGTTGAGCGTTCTGGCGCTGGAACGACTGGGGGTCACGCCGGACAAGGGCGATATTCTGGTAACCGGAGCCGCGGGCGGTGTCGGTAGCGTGGCGATCGCCATCCTCTCGGCGCTCGGCTATCGCGTTACGGCGTCCAGCGGCCGTGGCGCGGCTCAGAGCTCCTACCTCGAGGGCCTCGGCGCCGCGGAGATCATCGACAGGGCCGAGCTGGCAGGGCCAGGGCGGGCGCTGGGCCGCGAACGTTGGGCCGGAGCGATCGATTGTGTGGGCAGTCACACGCTCGCCAATGTTCTGGCGCAGATTCGCTACGGCGGCGTGGTGGCGGCATGCGGACTGGCCCAGGGCATGGATCTGCCGGGCTCGGTGGCGCCCTTCATTCTGCGCGGAGTCACCCTGGCGGGGATCGATTCGGTGATGCGGCCGATTGCCGATCGCGAGGAGGCCTGGGCGCGACTCGCAAGGGACCTCGATCCCGGCAAGCTCGCCGCGATGACCACCGATGCGACCCTCGCCGAGGTCCCGGCCTACGGCGAAGCCATCCTGGCCGGCGGCGTCCGCGGCAGAGTGGTCGTCGACGTCAACCGCTGAGCCTCGTTCAGCTCCGGTTCAGCTCCGGATCTTTACCATTTGGCCATCACTCGCACCGAGCCCGGCGGCTCCCTCGAGCGTTCCGTACGTGCACGAAAGTAGGAGGTTCGAAATGAACAGGATTCTCACCACCGGCGTGGCTGCCCTTACTCTGGCCGGTTCGGTCCTCGCGACGGCCGCTCCGGCGGCCGCAGAGCGGGGCGGCGGCGGCGGCCATTTCGCGGGCTCTGCCGGTCGTGGCGGCGGCTTCGCCGATCGCGGCGGCGGCTGGCGCGGCGATGACCGCGGCGGGCGAGGCGACGACCGTGGCTGGCGCGGCGATGACCGCGGCTGGCGAGGCGGCTGGGGTGGTTGGCGCGGCGGCTGGGGCGGCTGGCGCGGCGGCTGGGGCTACGGTTGCTGCGGTTGGGGCTGGGGCGGATTCGCCACCGGCGTTGCCGTGGGCACTGCCCTTTCGTACCCCTATTATGGCTACGGCTACGGTTACGGATACCGCGGCTGCGTCGGCCGTCGCAACGTCTGGGACCCCTACGCCCACCGTTGGATTGTCAGGCGTTTCACCTACGCCTGCTAGGCGCCCGCAAGGCCAGTCGAACATCGAGCCCCGCGCCCACCGGCGCGGGGCTTCGTTCATTTCTGGCGACAGATCCCGGCGATCAGTGCACAGCGGCCCTGCCGATCACGAGACCCTCGCCGCCGGCCTTGACGTCGATCAAGGTCCCGTCCGCGAACTCGCCCGCCAGCAGCTTCCTGGCAATCGGGTCGATCAACTCCTTCTGGATCACGCGCTTCAGCGGGCGCGCGCCATACACCGGGTCGTAGCCGCGCTGTCCGAGCCAGTGCAGGGCGCCGTCGTCCACGGATATCGCCATGTGGCGGCCCTCCAGCAGCTTGTCCACCCGCTGAAGCTGAATGCTCACGATGGAGTCCATCTGCTCTCGGCTCAGACGCTTGAAGAGGATGATTTCGTCGATCCGGTTGAGGAATTCGGGTCGGAAATGGCGGCGGACGATCTCCATGATGATCGGGCGCAAAGCCTCGGGTTCAGCGCCTTCGCTCTGCGCGGCCAGGTGCTCCGAACCTAGGTTCGAGGTCATTATGATCAAGGTGTTGCGGAAGTCGACCGTGCGACCCTGACCGTCGGTGAGCCGCCCGTCGTCGAGCACCTGCAAGAGCACGTTGAACACATCGGGGTGGGCCTTCTCGATCTCGTCGAAGAGGACCACTTGATAGGGCCGGCGACGCACCGCTTCGGTGAGGGCGCCTCCCTCGTCGTAGCCGACGTAGCCTGGAGGCGCGCCGATCATCCGGCTCACCGAATGTTTCTCCATATATTCGCTCATATCCAGGCGCGTGATCGCCGATTCATCGTCGAACAGGAACTCCGCCAACGCCTTGGTGAGTTCGGTCTTGCCCACGCCGGTGGGCCCGAGGAACATGAACGAGCCAACGGGACGGGCCGGATCCTTCAGCCCGGCGCGCGCCCGGCGAACGGCATCGGAAACGGCTCTCAGCGCCTCATCCTGGCCGACGACGCGGCCGTGAAGGGAATCCTCCATGTGGAGAAGCTTGTCGCGTTCCCCCTCGAGAATTTTTTCGACCGGAACGCCGGTCCAGCGCGAGACCACCGAAGCGATCTGTTCGGCGTCCACCGTCTCGGGGGTCAGCGTCTCGGTCTCCGCCGCCTCGTCGGAGGCGAGCCTCCTCTCCAGGGACGGAATCTCGCCGTAGGCGATTTCGGACGCACGCTGCAGATCGCCTCGCCGCTGGGTCGCGGCAAGCTCGGCGCGGAGGCGATCCAAAGCTTCACGCGCCTGGGCCGCTTGACCCACCTTTTCTTTCTCCGCGCGCCAGCGGGCGGTTAGTTCGGCCGACTTGGGTTCGAGTTCGCGCAACTCGTCCTCGAGCTTTTCCAGTCGCAACTTCGAGGCATTGTCGGTCTCCCGACCGAGCGCCTCGCGCTCGATCTTGAGCTGCACCGCGCGACGGTCGATCTCGTCCAGCTCCTCGGGCTTCGCATCCACCGCCATGCGCACCCGACTGCCCGCCTCGTCGATGAGATCGATGGCCTTGTCCGGCAGAAAACGGTCGGTGATGTAGCGATTCGAGAGGGTCGCGGCGGCGACGATCGCGCTGTCCGATATGCGCACGCCGTGGTGGACCTCGTACTTTTCCTTCAGGCCTCTTAGGATCGAAATCGTGTCCTCGACCGTCGGCTCGCCCACGAAGATCGGCTGAAACCGGCGCGCCAGCGCCGCATCCTTCTCTACATTCTTGCGGTACTCATCGAGGGTCGTCGCCCCAACGCAGTGCAATTCGCCCCGCGCGAGCGCGGGCTTCAGGAGGTTGGAGGCGTCCATCGCCCCCTCGGTCTTGCCGGCGCCGACCAGGGTGTGCATTTCGTCTATGAACAGGATGATACCGCCCTCGGCGGCGGTGACTTCGCCCAGAACAGCCTTGAGACGCTCCTCGAACTCGCCGCGGTATTTTGCGCCAGCGATGAGCGAGCCCATGTCGAGGGCCAGAAGCTTTTTGTCCTTCAACGATTCAGGGACATCCCCATTGACGATCCGTTGCGCCAAGCCTTCCACGATCGCGGTCTTGCCAACGCCGGGTTCACCAATGAGGACGGGGTTGTTCTTGGTGCGTCTGGCGAGCACCTGGATCGTTCGTCGGATCTCCTCGTCGCGGCCGATGACGGGGTCCAGCTTCTGGTCGCGGGCGACCTGGGTGAGATCCCGAGCATAGCGCTTCAGGGCGTCATAACCCTCCTCCGCCGAGGCTGTGTCCGCGGTGCGGCCCTTGCGTAGCGCCTGGGCCGCCGCCTCGAGGCCGGCGGCGTTGGCGTTCGCCGCGGCGAGGGCCTTGGCGGCCTCGCCGCCTTCCTTCGCCAGGGCGATCAGCAGCCGCTCGGTGGTGACGAAGCTGTCGCCAGCGGCCTTTGCGCCGTCTTCGGCGGCGGCGAGGACCTTGGCGGTCTCCGGCTTCATGTAGATCTGGCCCCCGCCGCCATCGACCTTCGGCGCCTTGGCCAAGAGCGCTTCGGCCGCCTGATCCGCGGCCTCAGGCCGGCCGCCCGCGCCTGTGATCAGGGCGCGCGCCAGCCCGTCCTTCTCCTCCAGAAGAACCTTGAGCAGATGCTCCGGCGCCAACTGTTGGTGGCGTCTGGCGATGGCGAGGGATTGGGCCGACTGGATCGCCTGTTTCGCGCGGTCGGAATAGAGATCGATGTTCATGGGCAACCAATGGAGAGCGTGATTGGCGTGATGTGGGTGTTGCGGGAAAGCCACACAAGGGGCCCGTCCTTTGCGGCGCGCGCGAGCTTCAGCAGCGGTTCAACTTGTGTCGGCTACCCTCGTTCCAATGTTCCAATGGCAGGGGAGACGCGCGGGAGAACCCGGCGACGTGATCGGCGTTAGAGGACATGAAACGGCATTCTGAACCCGAGAGGGCGGAAAGAGTGAGGCTAAACCGGCCCAAGGGAGTGCTGGCGCTCGGATGGGCGTGCGTGGAGTCGGCGGCGAGTGGGCGCGCCGAGCATCGCCCCACCCCTGCGGATTACCCGAACGACACGGTCCGCCGGATCAGCTTCACCGCCGCGGGCGGGACCGGATGGCGTGTTTCAGCTTTAGCGAGCCCTCGGCCCACGCCCGCGGCCTGGAAGATCGTCGTGGTCACCGGGGCTCCGTCGTGGGCGGAGTACTGGGCGCCGGCGATCGCGGCGCTTCCGCAGGACCGCGAGATGGTTGTGGTGGACCGTCCCGGCTACGCGTGCAGCGAACCGCTCAAGTGCGTTCCCGATATTGCCGCACAAGCGCGCGCCCTCAGCCCGCTTCTCGAGGCGGCCCCCGGCCAGAAGCTCCTTCTTGTCGGCCAATCCTACGGCGCGGGGGTGGCGAGCCTGATGGCGGCCGCCCAGCTTGGCCGGGTTGATGTCCTTGCGCTCCTATCCAGCTACCTGGGCGAACCAGGACCCACGGCCCGATGGCTCGTCGCGATGGGCTCGAGATTCCTGAATGTGATTCCCCGTGATCTCCGCAACGCCGTGCAAGAGATCAGCGGCCAACCCGCACAGATGCCTCTCGTGTGCGAAGCGCTGCGGCGAGTGCGCGCGCCGATCCACGTGATCCATGGCGACAAGGACGACTTCGCCCCCATCGAGGTCGCGCGCCGTTTCGCAGAGGAGACCGCTACTCGTTCGCCGATGCGCTTTCACTGCGTTCGGGGCGCCAACCATTTCCTGAACGATGGTCCCGTGAGCACTCTTCTCGAATCGCTAGAGAACTGCATCCACGAACTCGGGACGTCGAACGGCCGGCGGTGGCCAACATGGAGCGCCATACTCCGGTCGAGACCGCTCTCTCCTCTGGCGCTTCACCGTCCGGCGACCGAGGCCGGCTAGCTATCTCCGGATTCGGCCGAAGTGGGAGAACTCTCCCCGCCTTCGAAGGATCGTGGCGCCCGCCGTCTGCGCGGTCGGCGGGGTTCGCCAGACGATTCCTCCCGAGGCTCCGCGGGACGGACCTGCAGAAACGCCGGGGCGTGACTGACCTCTCCATCATCGGCCCGCAGCATTGAAGAAACAGGCTCGCTGGACCGCCCGGCGGCCAGAGGCGCCGACTCGCCCCCGCCGGACGATGAATTGTCCGGCCTTGCCTGGTCGAGGCGCAGATTCGGAGCCTCATCGCGGCGCTCGACACGGTCGGGCCTTGGGCGATCGTATCGAAACGCGCGCTGCTGCCGATCGTTCTGGAACCGGTCGTCCCGCGGCCTTTCGTCCCTCGCTCGATCCTCGCGAGGCCGCTCATTCTGGCGCGGCTCGAAGCGGTCCTGGCGTTCGCCCTGACGCGCCTCGGTGCGGTCCGGCCTCTCGGCGAAAGCGTCCGTGACCTCGCCGTCGCTCTCAGAGGCATCCAGATTGCCGCCCTCATCCTCGAAATCGATGTCATATCCCGAGACGAACTGGTCGCGGCCGACGATCTCGGACACCGGTCGCTGAGGCTGCATCGCCCGCATCACACGGAAGTAGTGCTCCGCGTGCTGCAGGTAATTTTCCGCCACGACGCGGTCGCCGGCGGTGTGGGCGTCGCGCGCGAACTGTTGATAGCGTTCGTAGACGTGCTGGGCGGCGCCGCGCACCTTGACGCCGTCGGGACCGTTGGAATCGAACGCGCGGTTGGCGTTGTGCTGGGGTCGTCCACTCCCGCCACCGCCGCCACCGCCATTGCGGTTGCGACCGCGCTGCCGTTTCATACCTTTGAAATCTCTCATTTTTTTTACCTGTTAGACATCGACGGTCAAAGAAGTGGCGTGCTTAGGGGTCTCCGCCGAACTGTACGGCTTCCGCACCCACCCCAGCCGTAGCCCAAGAGAGACCGCACTTCCCTCCGGTCTCGCCCGACAAACGATCGCCTCCGCGAGAATTCGTCGTGCAGGCTCCTGGAGAAGTCGTTCCAGGCGGCGGTAGCCGCGCCTCAGACCGATCCGGTCATATGGCTGGAGAATCTGAAGACCTAGCGGTTCGCGCATCATTCTCCAAGGGCTTTCTTGGCGCCCCACACCACTCGCTCGCGGCCGGCGAGGTCCCGTATGACGGCCAGTTCCACGGCGCCGGCGGCTTGCGCCAACCGCTCCACCGGCTCTCTCTGTTCGCGCCCGATCTCCAGGGCGAAAGCGCCGCCTGGGCGTAGGACTCGGAGAATCTCGCCAGCCAGCAGCCTGTAGGCGACCAGCCCTCCCCGGCCGCCGTCGATAGCCACGCGCGGCTCGTGGTCGCGCACCTCCGGGGCGAGACCCGCGATGTCCTCGGTAGGAATGTAGGGCGGATTGCAGACCACCAGATCGAAACAATTGGACGCCAGTCCCGAGGTCCAATCGCCTCGGACCAGGGCGATCCGGCTCGCAAGGCCGAGGGCGGCCGCGTTCATGGCGGCCACCGCCAGCGCCTTTTCGGAGATGTCGACGCCGAGGCCGCACGCACGCGGCCGCTCGGTGAGGATGGTCAGCAGCAGGGCGCCCGAACCAATGCCGAGGTCGAGGACGCAGAAGCGACTATCAGGGTCGAACTTCGCCAGCACGACGTCAAGTATCGTCTCCGTCTCCGGCCGAGGCGTCAGAACGTCCGGCGTGACGGCGAGCATGAGCTTCCAAAAGCCCTTGCGTCCCAGGATGTGGCTCATCGGCTCCCGCTTTTCGCGACGAGCCAGCATCGCCTCCAATTTGTCGCCTTGCGCCGAGGTGAGCAGACGATGGGGATCGGAAATGAGTTCCGTACGCGACGAACTGGCGGCGGCCTCCACCAACAGCCGCGCATTGATTACCGGACTGTCTACGCCGGCCGCCTCGAGCCGCATCCTGGCCGCCGTCCACGCCGACACCAGCGTGCGCGCGGCCAGGGCGGCCTCCACTTCCGCTCGGTTGTCGCGCTAGGCCCGAACGCCGGTCAGGGGCGAGGAGCCGAAGGAACCAGCCTTTACCGAGCCACTCATCTTGTCGCCGTCGACGTTGACGGTGAAATCGAGGGTCAGGGGAAAGGGCGTCGTGATCTGCGCCGTCCAGGTGAGGGTGTCGCCGTCAACCTTGCCGGAAATATCCTGGCTCCCCGCGCGCCCCGACATCTGGCCGGTGAAGGTGTCCCCGCTCGTGGTGATGTTGAGCGTACCTTCCTGCACACCCATGGGTGAGTTGATCGTGGTCTTCCATGCGCCATCGGCGGACATCTGCGTCTCTCCGGTCATGAATGGAGCTTGACCTAATCAGGCGGGCCGCGGCGAGGCAAGCGCCGCATGGCCGAAGTCTATTCCGCCGCCTGGATCTCGGCAGCATCGGTCGCGGCCAGTTCGGCTTCGATCTGCGCCGACCTGATCTCCATCAGCTCGACGATGTGGTCGATCATGTGCGCGTTATCCATCTTGTGATCGGCCTTGCCGGCCAGGTAGACCATGCCGCTGCCGGCGCCGCCGCCGGTGAATCCGACATCGGTCATCAACGCCTCGCCAGGGCCGTTGACCACGCATCCGATGACCGAGAGGCTCATCGGCGTGGAGATGTGCTTGAGCCGCTCCTCGAGCGCGCCGACGGTCTCGATCACGTTGAATCCCTGCCTGGCGCAGGACGGGCAGGCGATGATGTTGACGCCCCGGTGGCGCAGGCCAAGCGACTTCAGAATGTCGAAGCCGGCCTTGACCTCCTCGACCGGATCGGCGGCGAGTGAAACGCGGATGGTGTCGCCGATCCCGGCCCAGAGCAGCGAACCCATGCCGATGGCCGATTTGATCGTCCCCGACCGCAACGCCCCGGCCTCGGTCACACCCAGGTGGAGCGGACAGTCCACAGCGTCGGCCAGGAGCTGATAGGCGGCGACGGTCATGAACACATCGGACGCCTTCACGCTGATCTTGAACTCGTGGAAGTCGTGGTCCTGGAGGATTCTGGCGTGGCGCAGGGCGCTTTCGACCATCGCCTGCGGGCACGGTTCGCCGTAGCGCTCCAGGAGGTCGCGTTCCAGAGAGCCCGCGTTGACCCCGATCCGCATCGAACAGCCATGATCGCGCGCGGCCTGGATCACCTCGCGCACGCGGTCAGGCGAACCGATGTTGCCCGGATTGATTCGCAGGCAGGCGGCGCCGGCTTTCGCCGCCTCGATGCCGCGCTTGTAGTGAAAGTGGATGTCGGCGACCAAGGGAACCGTGGCCGCCTTGGCGATCGTCTTCAGCGCGGCGGTGGCGTCGGCATCCGGGCAGGACACGCGCACGATGTCGGCACCGGCTTCCTCCAACTGCCTGATCTGCTCGATCGTGGCCGCCGCATCACCGGTGATCGTGTTGGTCATCGACTGCACGGTGATCGGGGCCTCGCCGCCGACGGGCACGGAGCCGACGTGAATCTGCCGGCACTGGCGGCGATCGACGGATCGCCACGGTCGCAGACGGGTGTGATCTTGAACTGCCATGATCGGTCCAGACTAGCCGAAAAAGGTCGCCGCCCCAAATCCCGTCGGGCCGGGGTATGTCCAACAAACGCGCCGACGCGCCCCTGAGCAAGGTTGGCGGCCGGAGCCGACACTTGCGCCGCTTCGAGCATACACAGCCGACGCCGCGGTCAGGCATGCGGCGCTGGCCATCTAGACTGCGACGTAGAGCTTCCGCGCCAGCGCCTCGACCTCGCCCCGCACTGATCCGGCCGAACTCTTCAAGAGATTTTCAATCCCCTTTCTGGCCGCCTCCCGGTCGCAGGACAGAACCATCTGTTTCACCGGCCCGATGCCGGCGGGCGGCATGGACAGTCGGTCGAATCCCAGACCGACCAGGGCAAAGGCCTCCAAGGGCCGTCCGGCCATTTCGCCACACACCGAAACGGGGGTGCCGGTGTCTTGGCAGGCTTGGCGAATGGCGTTCAGGGCGCGCAGCGCCGGCGGGGAGAGGGGGTCATAGCGGTTCGCGACCCTGGGATTGCCGCGATCGGCGGCAAACAGATACTGCATGAGATCGTTGGTGCCCACCGACACGAAGTCCGTCATCGGCAGCAGGGCGTCCAGGTGCCAGATCAGGGATGGCGCCTCGATCATCGCCCCGACTTCCAACCTGGACGGCGCCGGCCGGCCCCGGCGTTCCGCCCAGGCGAGTTCATGGTCCACCAGGCCGCGGGCGGAGCGAAACTCCTCGACGCTCGCCACGAGCGGAAACATGACCCGCAGGCGCCGGCCCGCTACCGCCGCGATCAGGGCGCGCAGCTGAAGGCGTAGGAGAGCCGGGCGGTCGAGTCCCATTCGGACGGCGCGCCAGCCAAGCGCGGGATTGTCTTCGCGCTCCGCTTCCAGGTATGGCAGCACCTTGTCCCCTCCGAGATCGAGAGTGCGAAAGGTGACCGGCATCTCTCCCGCCGCCTCGAGGACGCGTGAGTAGAGGGCCGCCTGGGCGTTGAACCGGGGAAGATCCTCAGAAACCATGAATTGAAATTCGGTACGGAACAGTCCGATGCCTTCCGCGCCGGCCTCGGCCAATATCTCCAGGTCGACCGCGAGACCTGCGTTCATGAGCAGGGTGATCTTGACCCCATCGCGGGTGAAGGCCGGCGTGGCTCGCAGTTTTGCGAATTCCGCGCGGCGCTGGATACGCACACCGATGCGGGCGGTCACCGCCTTGACCACGTCCGGCCTTGGGCGGAGGTAGGCTTCGCCGGTTTCCGCGTCGACGATGACCGGGTCGCCCTCGTTGACCTTGTCGCGAAGACCCGCCAGGCGTCCGACACAAGGAATGTCGAGGGCCCGGGCGACGATAGAGGCGTGGCTGGCCGAGGACCCTTCCTCGAGCAGCAATCCGTGCAGCCGCGAGCGATCGTACTCGAGCAACTCGGCCGGTCCGAGATTGCGGGCTATCAGGATCGCGTTCTCGGGCAGAATTCTGGACTTGCCGCCGTCGCCGGCGAGATGCCGCAACAACCGGTCGTTCAGATCCTCGAGATCATGGACTCGTTCGCGCAAATAGGGATCGCGCGCCTGTCCGATGCCGGCGCGGTGTTCGGAGCGAACGCGCTCCACGGCCGCTTCGGCGGTGAGTCCGGAACGCACCGCCTCGTGGAGCGAGTGGTTCCACCCGCGGCTGTGGGCCAACATCTTGTAGCTCTCGAGGACCTCGTACGAGGGACCGAGAATCCCCTGGTGACCGTCGAGCATGCCGTCGATCTGGCTCTGCAACCCGGTGATCGCGGCGGCCAATCGCAGCGCCTCCGCGGCGGCGTCGTCGGACAGCAGCCGGCTTGCCGCGACGGGCGCCTCATGGAGGACCGCGACGCCGAAAGCGAGGCCATCGGCCAAAATCGCGCCCTTGACCCGTTCGGGCCGGTGCGGGGCGATATCGACGTCCTTGAGGTCGCGGCGATCGAGGACGTCGCCAGCGGCGACCATTTCGGCAAGCACCATGGCGATGATCTGAAGATCCTCGACTTCGTCTTCGCCATAGGTCCGGCTGGTGCGGTTCTGCACCATCAGGACACCGATGGCGCGACCGCCGCGGAGCAGAGGGGCGCCCAAAAGGGCGTGGAACGGATCCTCGCCGGTCTCTGGCCGATAAGAGAACGCCGGATGGTTAGGAGCGTCCGAGAGGTTCAGTGGCCGGCCCGAGCGCATGATCTCCCCGACCAGGCCCTCACCGGGTCGAAGGCGCGTGAGATGGACGGCCGAAGGGTCGAGACCCTCGGTGGCGAAAAGCTCCATCTCCCCCGACGCCCGGCGCAGATAGATCGAGCAGACTTCCGCGACCATCGAGGCGGCGATCGTCCGCACGACCATGGTGAGCTTGGCCTGGGTTGGCCCAGCGCCGGCCATGGCTTCCCGAATCTGCCGGAGCAGACTTCGCGGTCCCCTTATGGTCAACCCTGGCGTCGGCATGGCGGCGTGGTGTTTCGCAAGGCTAGGTTGGCGGGCGCGCCTATAGCAGGTTTTGCCAGACGCACCGCGACCTGGTTGGCACGCCGCGACTTTCGTTCCGGAAAGCTCTCAATGGGAACAGCCAACGGCGCCGTCAGGCCGGCGACATGGGCGTCCAACCGTGCCACCGTCCTCAACGCGTTTGCAGAGGAGTTGGCGAATGGCCGACCGGCTGGGTCTGTTCGTCGTGGGCTGGTTGCTCATCCTTTCGGGGGGGCTGATGGCGCACAGTGTCCAGACGGCCGGCGGCACGCGGGTTCTGGATGTCCGCTATCCAGGTCAGGCGCGGACCGTACTCTCGGCGCTCCTCTATGTTCCGCGGTCGGCCACGCCACGCCGGCCAGCCCCCGCGGTGATGGTAAGCCACGGCTATATCAACACCCGCGAGATGCAGAGCCCCTTCGCCATCGAACTGGCGCGGCGCGGTTTCGTGGTCCTGGCGATCGACATGACCGGCCACGGCTATAGCGGCGGATCGGCTGGAGCAGACGACGGCGGCGGCCCCGAAGGGCTGAGATTCCTTCAGAGTCTGGCGTTCGTGGACAAGACCGAGATCGGACTGGAGGGCCACAGCATGGGCGGCCTGCCTATCGTCGGGGCGGCTCTCTCGCAACCGGGCGGATACCGTTCCATGGTGCTTGAGGGCTCGACCACCCCCGAGCCTGGGCAGCTCGGCGCCGGCACACCGAGCTTTCCTCGGAATTTGGCCTTGGTGTTCGGACGTTACGACGAATTCGCGCCGCTCATGTGGCACGAAGCCAGAGGCTCCGACGTGGGCCGCGCGCCAAAGCTCGAAACACTCTTCGGCTCGGCCCGACCGGTTGTTCCCGACCGCCTCTACGGTTCCCTTGCGGGCGGCACGGCGAGGCTGTTGGTCAATCCGGGGATCACTCATCCGGCGGAGCATTTCTCGACAGCCGGGGTCGCCGCCGCTGTGGACTGGTTTCAGCGGACTTTGAGGGGCGAAGCCTCGCCTCGGGCGCCCGGCGATCAGATATGGCCGTGGAAGGAGGTGGGGACCGGTGTCGCCCTTGCCGGCTTCGTGGTGCTGTTGCTGGGCGCCTTTCGCTTGTTGTTGGCCACGCCGCTCTTCGCAGGGCTGGCTGAACCCGGGGTCGCCACGACCGAACGACGCGGCCCTCGCTGGTGGGTGGCTTTCATTCTCACTGCGGCGATTCCCGCCCTGACCTTCTACCCGTTCATGACCCTCGGTCTCGCCTTCCCTCCGTCGAGGTTTTTTCCGCAATGGGTGACCAACCAGGTCCTCGTATGGGCGCTGCTGAACGGCGCCATCAGCCTCGGTCTGGGTTTCATCCCCGGCGCCCCGAAGGCCGCCTTCGCCCTTCGTCCGGCCAAGTCGCTCCTGATCGCCGCGGCGACGGTCGGGGTGGGCTGTCTGGCGCTGGCGCTCTGTGATCGTCTGTTCAAGGTCGATTTCCGGTTCTGGGTGGTCGGGCTCAAGCCGCTGGACGGCCGCCATTTCGCGATTTTCATCGCCTATGTGGCGCCCTTCACGCTCGCCTTCGCCGCGATGCTGCGCGCGGCGAATGTGAACCTGGCCGTTCGGGGCGAGAAGCCTGCACTCGCCTGCGTTTGGGCGATCTGCGCCATGGCGCTGGGCTTTGTGATCCTGCTCGCAGCGCAGTATGCGACACTGTTCTGGAGTGGAAGACTGATAACCCCTAAGGAAGCGCTCTCGACCATCATCGCGATCCAGTTTGTCCCCATTCTCGTATTCGTCGGACTGATCGGATCCTACGCGTTCCGGCGAACCAACAGCTACGCGCCGGGGGCTGCAATCTGCGGGCTGGTCGTCACCTGGTATATCGTTGCGGGAACGGCGACCCACTGGTCCGAGGGCTGGCGGCCGCCCAAGACCGCCGGCCTCTATCCGGATCGGCCGGCCTCGATGGCCACGGTCTCGGGAGTGCATCGACTCGGGCGCTTTGCACACTGAAGTGGCCCCGGATGATCAGCCTGCGCCTCGCGAGCTATCGTCCGCGCACTGCTCGCGCGGGCCGACAAGAGCGTCATACGCGGTCCAACCCGTAGGCGGCGTGCAGGGCCCTGACCGCAAGCTCGGTGTAGGCCGCATCGATGAGGACACTGATCTTGATCTCCGAGGTCGAGATCACCTGGATGTTCACCCCGCGTTCGGCCAGAGCGCCGAACATCGTCTTGGCCACTCCCGCATGGCTGCGCATGCCCACGCCGATGACCGAGACCTTGGCGACATCCTCATTGACCGCCACTTCTTCGAACCCGATCGACGCCTGGGCGGAGCGCACAATCTCGAGTGCGCGCTGCGCGTCACGCTTGCCGACTGTGAATTCCATATTGGCCGCGCCCTCGGAGCGGGCGTGGCTCTGAACAATCATGTCGACATTAACGTTTGCGTCGGCCAGGCGCCCGAAGATCTCCGATGAGACGCCGGGGTGATCGGGAAGACCGAAGAGGCTGATCTTCGCCTCATCACGGCTGAACGCCACGCCGCTCACGATTCGCTTTTCCACGATTTCCTCCTCGTCGCAGACGATGGTCCCCTCGCCGCCCTCGGCGCCGGGCTCGGCGAAACTCGACAGGACCCGTACCGGCACTCCATGGGCCATCGCCATTTCCACCGAGCGGGTCTGCAGGACCTTGGCGCCCAAGGACGCCATCTCGAGCATCTCCTCATAGCTGATCCGCGGCAGTCGGCGGGCCTTGGCCTCGATCCTCGGATCGGTGGTGTAGACACCGTCGACGTCGGTATAGATGTCACAGCACCCAGCCTTGATCGCGACCGCGATGGCCACCGCGGTCGTGTCGGATCCACCCCGGCCCAGCGTCGCCACGCGCCCGGACCGGGTCACGCCCTGATAGCCGGCCACGACCACGACTTCCCCGGCGTCGAGCGCCTGATCGAGCGCGACGGACGGGATCTCTTCGATGCGGGCCCGGCCATGGGCGTCGTCGGTGATGATCGGAATCTGCCAACCCAGCCAGGAGCGCGCCCTGACCCCGAGATTGCGAAGGGTCATCGCCAGCAGACCGGCAGTCACCTGCTCCCCCGACGCGACCACGGCGTCGTACTCGTCGTCCGAAGGCTCGATTCCCATTCGCGCCGCGCCGGCGCCGTCAGTCCACGCCACGAGTTCGTTGGTCTTGCCGGCCATCGCGGAGACGACCACGGCCACGCTCGCGCCATCGGCGACCTCGTGAGCCACGATCTTGGCCACGCGGCGAATGCGCTCGAGGTCGGCCACCGAGGTGCCGCCGAATTTCATCACCAGCCGGGACACGACGCGCCGCCCTCGTACGACCGGCGAGGGTTCTAACGAGCGTGCCTCAGCCGGGCAATCTCGGCCCGCGCGTTTTTGAGCCCGACGCCGTGCGTTGACGACGAAACAGGCATGGTCCAGCACTGGCGCAATGAACGACCCAGCCCGTTCTTCCACCGTCGACCCCTCGGAGGTCGCGAAGCTCTCGGCGACAACCGGCGAGTGGTGGGACACCAGGGGAAGCTTCGCCCCCCTTCACGCGATGAACCCCGTACGCCTCGCCTTCATTCGCGAGAGAGCATTGGCCCAGTTCGGGATTGAGCCAAACACTCGGGCGCCGTTCGTCGGACTTCGCCTGCTCGACATCGGCTGCGGCGGCGGATTGCTGTGCGAACCGATGGCGCGGCTTGGCTTTGCGGTGACCGGCGTCGACGCCTCGCCACGGAACGTCGAGGCCGCGCAGGCGCACGCCGAGCAGGGTGGTCTGGCGATCGACTACAGGGTCGCCGCGAGCGAAGATCTGATCGCGGGGGGCGAGACGCCGTTCGATGTGGTCCTCAACATGGAGGTCGTCGAACACGTGGCCAATCCGGAGGAGTTCCTGCGTGACTGCATCCACCTTGTCGCGCCGAGAGGGTTCATGATCGTCTCCACCTTGAACAGAACTCTCAAATCGCTGGCGCTCGCAAAGATAGGCGCCGAGTACATTCTACGCTGGACGCCCGTTGGCAGCCATGACTGGCGGAGGTTCGTTACGCCCAAGGAGTTGGGCGCTATCCTCGCAGCTGCGGGTTGCGAGGTGGAAGGACCGTTCGGCGTGACCTTCGACCCCTTCACCGGGCGCTGGTCTCGCTCGGGCGACCATCAGGTGAATTACCTGATGACCGCGACGCGTCCGCCGAACGGCGCATTGCGCGCCCGGGCGGGCCAGCGCTAAGCTGGTTCTTTCGTTAGGAGGGATTCACCCGATGCGCCTGCTCACCTTCACGACTATCCTCGCCCTGAGCCTCGCGGTCGCCGCCTGTCAGAAAAAGGACAACGCCGCGGACGCCACGGCGGCGAGCACCGATGCGGCGGCCGCGAGCAACCAGGCCGCCGCGGCGGCCAGCCAGGCAGCCGACGCCAGCGCCAATGTCGCCACCGCGCCAACGGATGCGACCAAAGCGGCAGCGGGAGATGCCGCAGCGGCGGCGGGCGCCGCCGCCGAAAAGGCTGGCGACGCAGCGAACAAAGCCGGCGAAAACGCGAAAGACGCGGCCCACTAGGACTCGCGCCATGGGCGGGCGGGCCTCTGCGCGCTATCTGCCTAACCAAGCCTCTTCGGCGCCCTATAGATAGACCGCGCTCGAGATCGCCATTCTCCGGCGCAACACTCCGTCGTCTCCCCGTGCGGCCAATCGTCAGTCGAGACCTTCGCCGCGGCCAGCCGAATCGAACCTGGGACTGTCGTCATAGCCGTGCCTGGAGGAGTAGAACGCCAACCACATGAACACCCCGGCCAGACCGCCGGTGGATAGCACCCCACCGACGATGATGAGGACTATCGCGGTCGAACCGGCGCGGAAGTTGAGCGCGCCGGTGGCGTAGAGGGCCCACGCCAGGCCGCCGACCACCACGACGACAACCGCGAGTGCGAGGATTCCGCCGACGATCTTCATCGATTTCCTTCGAGATTGAGACATTTTCTTGAGAAACGCCGCGGGTGGCGGGCGCGTTCACTTCGCAACCGGCGGCTCAATTGACCTCGGTCCTCTTGGGAGACGCTGGTGGGAGCGGCGCGACTGGGACCCCATCGGCGACCAAGGCCTTGACCTCGACGCTGCTCGCCTCGCCATAGATCCCCCGCTCCTCGGATCGGCCTTCATGGATCGAGCGCGCTTCGGCCGCGAAGGCGTCTCCGACATAGTCGAAATTGTTCTCGACGTGACGACGGACCCGGCCCATGGCCTCCATCATCATCGCCTGCATCTTGGCCGGCGTCGCGACCGCGGCGCGCGAGGCGGTCGAGGCGATTGCCGGGGCCATGATCTGCTTGCGCACCGCCGCGGAGGCGCAGATCGGGCAGCACAAGAGACCACTTGCGGCCTGTCCGTCGTAGTCCCCCGAGGCGCTGAACCAGCCTTCGAATTCGTGTCCTTGGTCGCAAACCAGGGCATAGCGGATCATGGGTCCGCGAACGTCCTGGCGTTCTGAAGCGCCGGAATGGCGGCGCGGGCTCTCGAGACCTCCTCGAGGTCGATGTCGGCGCAGAGCACACATGGCTCGTCATGGTCGGCCATGACCACCACCTGGCCCCATGGCCCTACCACCATCGACCGGCCCCAGGTGGCTCGCCCATCCTCGTGCGTCCCGCCTTGCGCGGCCGCGGCGACGAAAGCCCCCGTCTCTATCGCTCTGGCGCGAAGAAGCACTTCCCAATGGGCCGCCCCTGTCGGCCGGGTGAACGCCGAGGGTACAGCGAGAATTTCGGCCCCGGCCCGCGCGAGAGCCCTGTAGAGGGCTGGAAAGCGCAGATCGTAGCAGATGGAAAGGCCGAGCTTCGCCCCTGCCGCGTGGGTCACGACCGCTTGGCCGCCAGGCTCATAAGTCGCTGATTCTCGGTGTGTTTCGCCTGTCGGAAGGTCGACGTCAAACATGTGCAACTTGTCGTAGGACGCCTGGATTTCGCCGTCGGGATCGACCAGGAACGAGCGGTTGGCGGCCTTGCCGTCCTCGCGCCTCACCATGGCCGAGCCGATCAGAATCCAGACGCGAAGGTCCTTGGCGAGACACCGCATTCCCACCACCGCTTCGTCCTGTTCGGCCCGGACAATCTGAGTCAGGAGTCGCGCGCGGTCCCGCTGGAGAAGATTGCTTCCCTCCGGCGTCACGACGAGTTTCGCTCCGCCGGCCGCGGCTTCGCGCACCAGGGGCGAGAGACGGCGCAAGGCCTCTGACTGCGTCGCGGGGGTGCGCAACTGAACCAGTGCGAGCTTCACCATTAGGCGCGCAGCAACGCGTCGAGCTTTCCCTCGCGTTCCAGCTCCATCATTTCGTCCGACCCGCCGATGTGCTGGTCGCCGACGAAAATCTGCGGGAAGGTGTTGCTGCCCGAACGACGAACCATCTCCGCGCGCTGCCCCGGGTCGAAACCGGCCTCGATCTCTGTGAACTCCGCGCGCTTGCGACCCAGGAGCGCCAACGCTGTCGCGCAGTAACCGCAGAAGGGGCGCGTGTAGATGGTGACGTGGGCCATGGCCTCGGCGGTATGGGTTGGATGCTACCGGTCATATAGGATGCCGCGAGGATTGCTAAGACCTCCACCCCATTGAGGCGTCAGGCTCGGACGCGTCGTCCCGTCGCTTTCTTCTCGTGTTTGGGGGTCGCCTTGGATGGCCCGCCGCGGCGGGCCGCGCCGTCGCCCGCGAGGCTCGCCCGCAGAGCCGCCATGAGATCTATCACGTTGGTGTCTTGCGGCTCCTCGACCGCGACCGGCCGGTGACCCTTCTCCTTCGCGGCGATCAGAGCCTTCAGGGCATCCTCGTATCGGTCCGTGAACTTCGAAGGATCAAAAGGCCCTTCCTGCTGTTCAATGATCTTGTGGGCGATGGCGATCATCGCCGGATCGACCTTCACATCGGGAATCGAAGCGAATGCCTCGTGAGGGTCGCGGACTTCATCGTGGCTGCGCAGCGAGAATGCGACGATTCCACGCTCGCGAGGCTCCAACGCCACCATGCGCTCGCGCGTGGACATCACCACCCTGCCAAGCGCAATCTGTCCCGAAGCCCTCATGGCCTCGCGGATGACGCTGAATGACTCCGCCGCCATCTTTCCGTCGGGAACCAGGAAGTACGGATCCTTCCAGTAGAGCCGGTCGATCTTGTCCGCCGCCACGAACCGCTCGATGTCGATGGTCTTGGTGCTCTCGAGCCGCACCGACCTGATCTCCTCGTCGGTGAGCAGGACGTAGCGGCCACGCTCCACTTCATAGCCTTTGACGAGCTTCGAGCGGTCCACCGGACCGGCGTCCGGATCGGTGGTGATCATTTTGATGCGGTTGTTGGTTTCGGGATTGATGAGGTTGAAGTGGACATCGCCAGCGGCCGAAGTTCCGGTGTAGAGAGCCACCGGACAGGTGACCAGCGACAGGCGCAGATGTCCTCGCCAAGTGGGGCGGCTCATCGCCATCGAAAACGCCACTCCCTGAGACACCCGAGCAACCGCATTCAAACGCGGCGCGACGCACATTGGTTCACCGATCAGCAGGGCGTTGCCTGGGTTTCCTCAAGATCGACGTTGAAACAGTGCTGCTCCCCGCTTTCGGCGTCGACCACGATGATCCTGCAGGCTTCGCCGATTTCCGGCCATCGTTCAGCGAACAAGACGGCCGCCTCTTCGAACGAGTCCGCGGCGGTGACGAAGTCCGACCGGTGACTGCCCTCGTTCGAGCAATGGGCGCTGAAAAGGCGGCTCGCGGCGGCATTCATCCGGCGTCTCCCGGAAACCACAACGCGCCGGGGAGCGAAAGGATTCACCGGCAGGTTGGGCCGGCGGGATCCGTCTCGCCTCTCGCCGCCGGTCTGGAGGGCGCGGCCGAGCGAAACCGCCGTTCCAGCTCGGAATTGATCTCGGCGCCGGCGAGAATGATCACCGCGGACAGCCACAGCCACATCATCAGGCCGATCGCCGCTCCCAGGGAGCCGTAGGTCCGATCGTAGTGAGTGAAGTGGCCCAGCAGATTCGAAAACAGCGCCGAGGCGGCAAGCCATCCCGCCGTCGCGAGTGCGGTCCCCCATTGGAACCAGCGCCGGCGCGCCGCGCCGCCACTGGGGCCGAACCGGTAGAGAAGTGAAAGACCGGCACCGAACGCCACCACCAACAGCGGCCATCGGATGAAGTCGAACATGACCATCGCCGGCCTGCCCAACACCGCTCCAATGACAGCGCCCGCGCCGAAAACCGCGACAACGAAGGTCAAGAACACCAGAAGCCCGGCGGTGAAAGCGACCGAAACCGTGTTGAGGAGGAGAAAGCCGCGCTCCTCACGGGTCTCTTGGGCGATATTCAGGCCGGAAAACATCGCCCGCATGGCGCCGTTGGCGCTCCAGAAGGCCACGGCGGCGCCGAGAGTCGCGGCCAGAGAAAGCCCCCCAGTCCGGGCCTGGGCGATCCTGGTCATTTCCTCGCCGATCGCCTTCACCACATCGGTCGGCAGGATGATCGAAAGCATGTGGAGTTGTTGCGGAAGTTCGGCGACCCTTCCGACCAAGCCATAGATGGCGACGAACGCCGCCATGGCCGGAAGCAGGGCGAGCAAAATATGGAACGCGACGCCGGCGGCGACGATCGACAAATGATCTTCGTTGAACGCCGTCCACGCCCTGAGCATCGGATCACGCCAACTCGGGCGAAGCTTCGCCACCAGGCTCTCCGCCAGCTTCGCCATCACGTCGCGGACCGACGCGGGCGGCGCGACCCTGGAAACGATGGGGATCGAGCGATCTCAAATGAGTTCGCCGCTGTGTGGGATCTGATCATGAGCAGTGAACGCACAGTGTCCGCCCGCAAGTTCCCGGCTGACCGCGCATGGAGACGTGACTTCGCCCGGCGCCACGGTTGGCGGCTCGGGCGCCGCGAACCAACTTCACCTGGGCGTCGACAACTCCACCTTGGCGATCACCGCCACGTCCACGGCAGCGGCGCCGGCGGACTTCAGGGCTCGCGCGCAGCCCTCGACCGTGGCACCGGTGGTGAATACGTCATCGACCAGCAATAGCCGACGCCCCTCAATTCGAGCGCGCCACCCAGGCGCCACGGAGAACACCCCAGCGACGTTGCGGCGTCGTCCAGCCCCACTCTTGCCGCCCTGACTTGCGGTGGGCCGGGAGCGCACGAGCCCATCGGGCATGTAGGGCGCCCTCACGAGGCGGGCCAGTGGCCTGGCAATCTCCGCCGCCTGATTGTAGCGGCGGCGCAGAAGCCGCAAGCGATGCATCGGCACCGGCGCGATCCAATCGATACTGGGCAGGACGTCGGCCGCCGCCCGGGCGAGCCACCGAGCGAACAGCCCGCTGAGGTCGGTGCGATCGGCGTGTTTGAGTTTGAGGATCAGGTCCCTGGAGTATTCGTCGTACAGGCAGGCCGCGCGAAGGCGGTCGAAACCGCGTTTCCTCGTTTGGCAGGGCACACAAAGCGCCCCGGAACCGAGGTCATATTCGAAGGGCGACCCGCAAGCCTCGCAGAAGGGCGCCTCTATGAAACGGATTCGGCTCCAACGCTCCGCGCTGAGGCCGCCCGCCTGAACGGCGGCCGGCGCGCCCATCGCCTCCTCGAGCAACCTGGGAGGCAGCGCGAGATCCACGATCGCCCTGACCACCTGCCGCGCGCGCGGCGACGCCAGCGATCTAGTGCGCGCGACGGGCTTCATATGCGGCGGCGCTCCTCTGAGGTCTCTCGCGAGCTTTGCACGGGAAAACCCGTTGGAGTAGGCCTCGCCGCGCCGAGCTCCCGATGACTGAACTCCCACGCATTTTCGACCGCGCGTTGCATCGCCGCCGCCTCGATCGGGCCGCGAGGCGTTTCGGAGGCGCGGATTTCCTCGTCGGCCGAGCCGCAGTCGATCTCGCGGCGCGTCTGCGGATGGTGAACCGTGCCTTTCCGATCGCGGTGGAGATGGGCGCCCGCCAGGGGGTGTTGAGGCGGGTGCTGGAGGGCGAGAGGGCAAGAGTGGGGTTGCTCGTCGAAACCGCGCTCTCCGAAGTGATGCTCAGACGAACGGGAGGCATTCGGGTGGTCGCCGACGAGGAGCGCCTGCCGCTGGCGCCGCAAGCCGTCGATCTGATCGTTTCGGCTCTCTCGCTCCACTGGATCAACGACCTGGTCGGCTGTCTGATCCAGGTTCGCCGGGCCCTGAGGCCAGACGGACTCTTCATCGGTTCACTGCTGGGCGGGGCGACATTGACGGAACTGCGCCAGGTTCTGCTCGAAGCCGAGATCGAGATTCTCGGCGGGGCTGGCCCCCGGGTTTCGCCGTTCGCCGACGCCTATGATTGCGCCGCCCTCCTGCAGCGGGCGGGCTTCGCTCTCCCGGTGGTGGACGTCGACACCGTGAGGGTGCGCTACGATCACCCGCTGAAACTATTGGCGGATTTGCGCGCCATGGGAGAGACCAGCGTGCTCGTGCAACGGCCGGCGGCTCTGAGCCGGGAGGTCCTGCGGCGCGCCTGCGAATTCTATCTCCGGCGCTTCTCAGGCGCCGACGGGCGTATCACCGCCACGTTCGAAATCCTCGCTCTCACGGGGTGGGCGCCGCGCCCAGGCCAGTGAGAGCCCGCCAAGAGAGACTCACGTCACGACGATGCGAGCTCCGAGTTCGGGGCGGCGCCGAGCGGCGGCGACTGGGGCCTTGCGTCAGGAGCTCGCGGCGCCGACGGAACTGCTGATGTTGTTGAACATCGTCGTGGCGTTGGACGTGAAGAAGGTGATCGACGACACAATCGCCAGGAAGATCACCGTGACGATCAGGCCATACTCGACCGCCGTCGCCCCGCTCTCGCACGACAGAAAGCGTCTCAGAGAAAATCGCGCAGCCACGCCACGAGGGGCCGGTCCGCCGGGGGCATCGGGTAGTCCTCCAATTTGTTTGGCTTCACCCATGCGATCGCCTCATGTTCGCGCGCCGCCGCAAAACCTTCCCATCGCCGGCACAGATACAATGGCATGAGCAAGTGAAACGAATCGTAACCGTGACTGGTAAATACAAAAGGCGCCAAGCACGCCTCAGTGATCCCTATCCCTAATTCTTCGTTCAGCTCACGGATGAGGCAGGACTCGGGGGTTTCCCCTTCCTCAACCTTACCGCCGGGAAACTCCCACATCCCTGCCAGAGATTTACCTTGTGGCCTCTTGCCGATCAGGATTCGTCCATCGGCGTCGACCAGGGCGCACGCGACCACGAGAACTATCTTGACCAACAGGGCCTCACCGGGCCGGGTGTGAGCTGTGGCAAATAGAGCGCTCCGGTGGGCGAGAAAGGATCGGCGGCTTGACTTTAACGGCTCCAAAGCCGATTTGCAGTGCACGTTCCAGAAAGGCTTGGGGCGTTATCGGCGCTCCAGCCGCGTGAGGGACGTTCTCAGTCCCAGCCTGTCGAGCGCCAGTAGTTTCAAATTCTGATCGCCCGGCCACGCGGGGCGTTCTCCAACAAATCCAGCGCCCAGGGGGCCTCACCAGCGGTGAGGGCTCGTGCGCGCACTTGAAAGTACGCATTTTGACTCAATTCAACGAACTCGGCTTGGCCAAGCCCCTCTTGAAGGCGCTCTCCGAGCAAGGCTACAGCCACCCCACCCCAATCCAGAAACAGGCAATTCCCAGCGTCCTCTGCGGCCGCGATCTTCTGGGCATCGCCCAGACCGGCACCGGCAAGACGGCGGCCTTCGCATTGCCGATCATTCATCGGCTGGCCGCCGATCGCCGACCCGCGCCCAGGCGCGGGTGTCGGGCGCTCGTGCTCGCTCCAACCCGCGAACTGGCGAGCCAGATCGCCGAGAGTTTCCGCGCCTATGGTCGCCACATGGGGGTCACGGTCGCGGTCGTGTTCGGCGGCGTGAAATATGGGCCGCAGGTCCGCGCCTTGGCCGCCGGCGTCGATGTCCTTGTCGCGACCCCTGGCCGGCTGATCGACCACATCAACGAGAAGGTGGCCAACCTTTCCGCCACCGAAGTGCTGGTCCTGGACGAAGCCGACCAGATGCTGGACCTCGGGTTTCTTCCTCCAATCCGCCGGATCGTCGCGACCCTCCCGCGAAATCGCCAGAATCTGTTCTTTTCCGCCACCATGCTCGGCGAGATCGGCAGGCTCGCCGGCGAGTTGTTGGTCGACCCTGTCCGCGTGGCGGTGGCGCCGGCGGCCACCACGGTCGTGCGCGTCGAACAGCGGCTGCTGTTCGTCGAGGCCGACCGCAAGCGCCCCTTGCTGGCCGAGCTGTTCGACGACCCCCGCATGGCGCGCTCGCTGGTGTTCACGCGCACCAAACGCGGCGCCGATCGGGTCGCCCGCTATCTGGCCGCCCAGGGGGTCGCCGCCGACTCGATCCACGGCGACAAGTCCCAGGGACAGCGCGAACGCGCCCTGGCGGCTTTCAAGGCCGGCGCGGTGCGCGCGCTTGTCGCCACCGACATCGCCGCCAGGGGCATCGACATCGATGCGGTCAGCCACGTGATCAACTTCGAACTTCCCAATGTTCCGGAAGCCTATGTCCATCGGATCGGCAGAACTGCTCGCGCCGGGGCGGCGGGGGTGGCGATCAGTCTCTGCTCCGACGACGAACGCTCCTTGCTGCGCGACATTCAGAAACTCACGCGCCAGACGATTCCCGCCTTTGACCGTCGCAACGATCGATCGCTTGGGGCCACCGCGGCCCTCGAACCGAAAATCGTCGCCCGGCCGGCGGCGCCCGTCGGTCGGACGGGGCGTACCGAGAACGGCCCCCTCGGCGCCCGGCAGAAAAATCGCGGGCGGCGTTCGTTCCCGCGCCGCGGCGCCCGAACGCCAGGCTTGGACTCTCGCCCCGGCGCTGCGCCGGTCGGTCGCCGCCTCGAGGCCGCCAGCCGATGGAGTCCGGTGGACTAGCTCTTCGCAAAGAGCGGTGAACCGCCGGAGACCGTTTTGGCGATTCACCGCTCACGAACGATAATCGCCGTTGATCGCCACGTACTGCTTGGTGAGATCGCAGGTCCATATCTCGCAGCGACCGCGGCGGACGCCGACGTCGATGGTGACGGAAAGCTCGGCGTTCCTCATGTAGGCGCTCATCGCTTCCTCGGAATAGCCGTCGGCGATCTGGCCATTCCTGGCCGCCGCCAGCGGTCCGAAGGCGATGGACAGACGGTCGCGATTTACCGGCTCGTCGGCGCGCCCGACCGCCATCACGATCCTTCCCCAATTGGCGTCCTCCCCGGCGAAGGCGGTCTTGACCAGCGGACTCTCGGCGACCGTCCTGGCGATCTTGCGCGCCGAGGCGTCGTTCCTGGCGCCCTGAACAGTGATCTTCACGAACTTCGAGGCGCCTTCGCCGTCTCGGACGAGTTGCAACGCCAGATCGAGCAACACGGTCTCGAGTTTGGCGCGGAAGTCGGCCAGTCGCCGGTCCCCGGCCCTGGACATGCGCGGCGCTCCGCTGCGGCCGGTCGCGAACATCATGAGCGTGTCGTTGGTCGACCGATCGCCGTCGACCGTCACGCGATTGAAGGTCGTCTCCACAAAGCGGCTGATGAGACTCTGCAACGCGCGCTGGCTGATTGCCGCATCGGTGACGACAAATGCGAGAACCGTGGCCATGTCGGGCGCCACCATGCCCGAGCCCTTGGCGATGCCGCAGATGCGCACGGCATGGCCATCGATGTTCGCCGAGGCGCAGGCCCCCTTTGGGAAGGTATCGGTGGTCATGATGGCCCGCGCAGCGCCTTCCCACGACGTCGGCGACAACGCGGGGACGAGCCGGCGGAGAGACGTGTTGATCTTTGCGTGGTCGAGAAGCACGCCGATCACGCCGGTCGAGGCGAGCATCACTTCGCGGGATCGGCAGCCGAGGAGCTTCGCCGCCGTTCGGGCCACCAATTTCGTGGCCCTGTCTCCAGGTCTTCCAGTGAACGAATTGGCGCAACCGGCGTTGACCACCAGCCCACGCGCCTGCGCGCGGCGGCCGAGCTGACGTTTACACCAGTCGACTGGCGCGGCCCTCACGGCATGGCGGGTAAAGACCCCGGCGCACGACGTGCCTGGGGAAAAGCGCATCAAAAGCAGATCGTCTCTTTCGTGACCGTAGAGTCCGGCCCGGCCAGCAGCGAGTTCAACCCCCCCGATCGGCGGTAGGGCCGGAAACGGGACCGCCAGCGGGGACAGCGGCATGGCGGCGGCGCTCATTGCGGCGCAGCCTTGCCGGCAGCCGCCGTGGGCGGGGACAGAGCCGCCGCCGCGGGCGCCGAAGCCGGTTCGGTGGGGGCCCCCGGAAGGGCTTGAGGCGGGCCGATGAGCGAGCGCACCTTTGCTCTGCGGCGGAGATCGAGGACCAGATCCTTCACCTGGTCGAACGTCAGAAAGCGGATGATCTGCGGCCGGGCCGCTTCGCGCGTGATCGGGGGTTCCTGTCGGCGTTCGTCCAGGCGCACGATCACCCAGCCGGTGGAAGTCTTGAACGGCCCCACCACCTGCCCCGGCTTTGCGTCCTTGAGAGCGGCGGCGTAACCGGCCGGCAGCAGATCCTCGGTGAGCGGCGGCAGGGCGCCTCCCTGAAAACGCGTGTTCTCGTCGCGAGATCGCTCGGCGGCCAGAGCTTCGAAGGTCGCCCCGCCAGCGAGCAGCACCTTCACTTGCTCGGCTTCAGCCTGCGTAGGCGCCACGATCTGGCGCAGGCCGATTTCCTGCGACGCCTTCGTATTCTTGAGCATTTCCGCATAGAGTCCGTTGATCGCATCCTCGTTCACCACCTTTCCCACGGCGCTTTCGAGCACGATATCGCCGAGGACCCGATCCCGCGCGGCGGCGAGGCGGCGCTGAACGGCCGGGTCCTTGTCGAGCCGACGGCGGACGGCTTCGGTGGCGAGCAGTTTCTGATCCACCACCTCGTCGAGAACCTGCCGGAAGGATACCGAAGAGGTATCGAGCGGCTCGCCCGGCCCGATGAGGCCCTGGGCGACCGCCTCCCGCTTGACGTCCGAAGCCCAGACGACCGCGCCGTTCACCGTGGCGACGGCGCGGTCCCCCGGCTGAGGGGGAATGGCGGTGGTCTTCTTGTTGCCGCAGGCAGAAAGGACCAGGACGCAAAGCCCGGCGCATGCGATGCGCCTTGCCTTCGCAAAACTTGCCTTCATGGGAGTTTCCGTCCTAGGCGTCTCGAAGGGGCGCGTTGCAACGATCACGGCGCCCCAGAAATGTGCAGGCGGAGGCGGAAGCCATGAAATTCTACAATTCCATCGGGCCCAATCCTCGGGTGGTCAAGATGTTCATGGCCGAGAAGGGCCTCGAAATCCCCCGCGAAGAAGTCAACCTGATGGCCGGCGAAAACCGCCAGGCGCCGTATGTCGCCAAGAATCCGTCCGGCCAGATGCCCGCCCTGGAATTGGAAGATGGCTTCGTCCTGGCCGAGACTACGGCCATTTGCGAGTACCTCGAGGAACTTCATCCCGACCCACCACTCATCGGATCGAACGCGAGGGAGCGCGCCGAGACGCGCATGTGGGTGCGCCGGATCGATCTCAACATCGTCGAGCCGATGGCGAACGGCTTTCGGTTCTCGCAAGGGCTCGCGCTCTTCAAGGACCGCATCCGCTGCATTCCGCAGGCGGCTGATGAGCTCAAGGCCACGGCGCGGGACAAGCTCACCTGGCTGGACAGCCAGATCGCCGGCCGCGCATTTGTCGTCGGAGCGAGATTCACCCTCGCCGACATCCTTCTCTACGCATTTCTCGATTTCGGCGCGCAGGTCGGCCAGCCGCTCGATCCACAGAACAAAAACCTCGCCGCCTGGTTCGAGCGTGTGAAGGCGAGGCCGAGCGCCGCAAGCAGCGCCTAGGGCGGTCCCGTTAGCCGAGGCGGCTGATCCGGCCCAAGCTGGTTTTCCGGAGCGAAGCCGATTGGAATTGGCAAACTGCGCAACTTCGTGGGTTCTTCCCGCCGCGCCGTTAGGTGAGACCTCCCCGCGTTGACACCGCGGGGCGCGCTCCCTAAGTCTCGCGCGCGCTTCAATGAGCGGGTTTTTCCAAGCCGGCGATTGGCTTTGCCGCGCCCGGCGCCAAGCCTTCAACGGGACGCCGCTTTCTCTTCCATGGTCGATTTCAAAAAGCTCTTCGGCTCCTCCAACGACCGCAAGGTCAAGGCGATGACGGCCAAGGTGGCCAGGATCACCGCCCTGGAGCCGCGGATATCCGCCCTTTCGGACTCGGAACTGCGCGCCAAGACCGACGAGTTCAAGGCCCGTGTGGCGGCCGGCGAGAGCCTCGAGGACCTGATGAACGAAGCGTTCGCGGTGGTCCGCGAGGTTTCCAGGCGGACGCTGGGTCAGCGCCCCTACGATGTCCAGTTGGTTGGCGCCATGGTCCTGCACAGAGGCGGAATCGCCGAGATGCGAACCGGCGAGGGCAAGACCCTGGTCGCGACCTTGCCCATCTATCTCAACGCCCTGGCGGGCAAGGGCGTCCACCTGGTCACCGTCAATGATTACCTGGCCAGTCGGGACGCCGAATGGATGGGCCGGATCTATAGCTTCCTCGGCCTCTCGGTCGGGGTCATCATCAACGGCCTCTCCCATGGCGAGCGCCAAAAGGCCTACGCCGCCGACATCACCTATGGGACGAACAACGAATTCGGCTTCGACTATCTTCGCGACAACCTGGTCTACGACGCATCCGAGATGGTCCAGCGCGGCCATAACTTCGCGATCGTCGACGAGGTGGATTCGATCCTGATCGACGAGGCGCGAACGCCACTCATCATCTCCGGGCCCACCGAGGACCGTTCGGAATTCTACCGCACAATCGACGTGCTGGTTCGCGACCTCATCAAGGATCCGACGATCTTCGAGCACGATGAGAAGCAGCGCCAGGTCCTTCTCACCGAGGAAGGCTCCGAAATCATCGAGGAGACCCTCGAGAAAGCCGGTCACCTCGAGGACGGTTCCGCGGGGCTCTATGATCCGGCCAACATCTCGGTGGTCCACCACGTGAACCAGGCGCTGCGGGCCAACGTCCTCTACCAGCGGGACCGCGACTACATCGTGCGCGACGGCGAGGTGATGCTGATCGACGAATTCACCGGCCGCATGATGCACGGTCGGCGACTCTCGGAAGGTCTTCACCAAGCCATAGAGGCAAAGGAGGGGGTGGAGATTCAGCCCGAGAACCAGACCCTGGCCTCGGTCACGATCCAGAACTATTTCCGACTCTATTCCAAGCTTTCGGGGATGACCGGCACCGCCGCCACCGAAGCCCAGGAGTTCCTCGACATCTACAAGATGGACGTCGCGGAGATCCCGACCAACCGACCAGTGGCGCGCGTGGACGAGGACGACGAGGTCTATCGGACGGCGGCGGAAAAGAACCAGGCGATCATCGCCCAGATCGAGGACTGCCACAGGCGCGGTCAACCGGTCCTTGTGGGCACGGTGTCGATCGAGAAATCCGAACAGCTTTCCGAGCTTCTCAAGGCGCACCGCTTCGAGATGGACGGCAGGACCGTCACCGGCCTTCCGCACAGCGTCCTCAACGCGCGCTACCATGAACAGGAGGCCTTCATCGTCGCCGAGGCTGGAGTTCCAGGCACGGTGACGGTCGCGACCAACATGGCCGGCCGCGGCACCGACATTCAGCTCGGCGGCAATCTCGACATGCGCATGGCCAGGTTTCGGTCGGAGCAGAGGGGCCTGGGCATCGAGCCGACTCCTGAGGACGAGGCGCGCGAGCGCCTCTCCATCGAGGCGGAAATCGAAGGCAAGAGGGGCGTGGCGCTCGCCGCCGGCGGCGTCTTCGTCCTTGGAACCGAGCGCCACGAGAGTCGCCGCATCGACAATCAGCTGCGCGGGCGCACCGGTCGCCAAGGCGATCCGGGCAGGAGCAAGTTCTTTCTCTCCTGCGAAGACGACCTGTTGCGGATTTTCGCCGGCGATCGCCTTGACGCCATCATGCGCACCTTCGGCGTCGAAGAGGGCGAGGCGATCACCCACAAGTGGCTGAACAGCGCCATCGCGACGGCCCAGAAGCGAGTCGAGCAGCGCAACTACGAGATCCGCAAGAACCTCCTGAAATACGACGACGTCGTGAACGACCAGCGCAAGGCGGTGTTCGAACAGCGCCAGGAGTTCATGGAGTCGACCGACCTCTCACAAATCGTCAGCGAAATGCGTCACGACACGGTCGAGGATCTCGTCGCTCGGCACCTGCCGCCCAAGGCCTATGCGGACCAATGGGATGTCGAGGGGTTGGATGAACGGGTCAAGGCGCTGCTGGGCCTCGAGCTGCCGATAAGGCAATGGGCGGCCGAGGAAGGGATCGCCAACGAGGAGATCCAGGAACGTCTGCTCGCCGCCGCCGACTCCCGAGCGGTCGAAAGGGAAGCGGTGATGTCTGCGGAACAGACCCGGATGATCGAGAAGAACTTCCTTCTGCAGATGGTGGACATGCAGTGGCGCGAACACCTGATGCACCTGGACCATCTGCGCAACGTCATCGGGCTGCGCGGCTACGGTCAGCGCGATCCGCTCAACGAGTACAAGACGGAGGCCTTCTCACTGTTCGAAAAGCTGATCGGGGATCTCCGTCAGAACGTCACCCGCTGGCTGATGACGGTGGAGATACAGTTCGCCGAAGCCGAACCACCCCCCGCGCAGATGTACGAGGTGCATCTCGATCCGCTGACCGGTGAAAACGAACGCACGCTGGAGATGGCCGGCGCGGCCCTCGCCTCGGGCTCGATGGAGGAGCGGGCGGCCCTGCCGCTCACCGCCCTTCCGGCCGGCTTCGAGCGCACCGGCCGTAACGCCGCCTGCCCCTGCGGCTCGGGCCGAAAGTTCAAGCACTGTCACGGGCGCCTGACCTAGGTGACAGATCGGTCGTGAGCCCGACTGACTGGCCGTTCCTGCCCGGGCGATCGCCACGGATAGTGGGCGGCGAAGGCGCCTGGCTGATCGCCGACGACGGGCGGCGAATCCTGGACGCCGCCGGCGGCGCGATCGTGGTCAATGTCGGCCACGGCCGCGCCGAGGTCGCGCAGGCGATCGCGCGCGCCGGCGCCGGAGCCGCTTTCGTGGTCCCCACCTGGCGCACGCCCGAGCGCGAATCGCTCGTCGAACGGCTGCGCGCCGACTGGCTGCCCGATGGCATGCACCACGTGCACTTCACCTGCGGCGGGTCGGAGGCAATGGAATCGGCGCTCAAGATCGCCTTGCAGCATTTCGCCGCGCGCGGCGAGACGCGGCGAACGCAGATCATGGCGCGCGACCTCTCCTACCACGGCACCACGATCAGCATGGCGGCGTTCTCCGGACACCTCGGCCGCAAACGTGGACTGGAAGGTTTCCTACCGCGGTTTGCCTGCGCGCCGACCCCATGGGGACTGCGTTGCCCCCTCGGCCCTCACCACCCCGACGCCGGGCGACACTACATCGAAGCCACCCGCCGGGCGATCGATGAAGCCGGCCCCGAGACCGTCGCCGCCCTGGCCATCGAAGCGATCACCGGATCGAGCGGCGGTGCCATTGTTCCGCCGTCGGACTATCTCTCTGGGATCCGCGCACTTTGCGACGAATACGGAATCCTGCTGATCGTCGACGAGGTGATGACCGGCTTTGGGCGGACCGGCGCCAGGTTCGCCTGCGATCATTGGCGGCTGAAACCGGACATTCTGGTCGGCGGCAAAGGCCTCGCGGGGGGATACGCGGCCATCAGCGGAGTCTTCGCCACGGCGAAGGTCGCCGAGCCGATCCGGGAGGCCGGCTACGATGTGATGTTCCATACCTTCGCCGCCCTGCCATCCGCCTGCGCTGCGGCCGAGGCGGTGCTCGGGATCATCCAGCGCGAGAAGCTCATCGAGCGCGCGGAGATTCTCGGCGCGCGTCTTTCCGCCCGGCTCCAGGATCTGCTCGGCCAACACCCCCATGTCGCCGAGGTTCGCGGCATGGGGCTGCTGCAGGCGATCGAGATCGTGCGCGACCGCGACAGCCTCGAACCGTTCGATGCGGCGGCGAGGGTCACCAACAAGATCGTCGCCCAGGGCCTGGAGAACGGGGTCTTCTTCTATCCCGGCGGCACCGGCGCGGTGCGCGACATCATCTGCCTGGGGCCGCCGTTCATCTGCAGCGAAGCCGAAATCGATCTGATGGCCGAGGTTCTGGCGTCCTCGGTGGCCGAAGTCCTGTGTTGACCACCCCATCGGGCAAGCCCCGCGCCCGCGCCATCGGCATCCCCTTCGAAGGCGAGCCAGGGCCGCTCAATGCGATCACCGACGTTGCGGGCGTCGAGGTCGGGTACCGCACCCTGATCAGTGGTTCGGGCGCGCGCAAGCTCGGCGAGGGCCCGGTGCGCACCGGGGTCACCGCGATCCTCCCCAGGGGCCGGGCCGGCGCGGACCAGGGGGTGTTCGCCGCGATGTTCAGCCTCAACGGCAACGGCGAACTCACCGGCTCGCACTGGGCGCGCGAGGTGGGCCGCTGCGATGGGCCGATCACCCTCACCAACACCCATTCCTGCGGAGTCGCCCGGGACGCGACGATCAAGTGGCTGGTGAAGCGGTTCGGCGGGATCGGCAGCTGGGCTCTGCCGGTCGCCGGCGAGACCTATGACGGCTGGCTCAACGACATCAACGGCTTCCACGTCACCGAGACCGATGTCTTCGCCGCCCTCGACGCCGCAGCCGCCGGGCCGATCGAGGAGGGCAGCGTCGGCGGCGGCACGGGCATGATCTGTTACGGCTTCAAGGGCGGCTGCGGCACGGCCTCGCGCACGGTCGCCTTCGCCGACGAAGCCTACCTGGTCGGCGCCTTCGTCCAGGCCAATTTCGGCCGCCGCGAGCAGCTGACCATCGCCGGCGTCCCGGTGGGTGCAGCTCTGAAGGACTGGTCGCCCGATGCGCGGACGGGCGCCGAGACCGGGTCGGTGATCACGATCCTGGCCACGGACGCGCCGCTGCTCCCCCACCAGCTCGAGCGCTGCGCGCGACGCGTCGCCCTGGGGATCGGGCGGGGCGGGGCGATCTCGGGCCACGGTTCGGGGGACATATTCCTGGCTCTGTCGACGGCCAACGCGGCGGCGCTGAATGCGCGCGAGTCCCTCGCGAATGCGACCTTCGTCCCCGACGAGGCCCTCGATCCGTTGTTCGCCGCGACCATCCAGGGCGTCGACGAGGCCGTGCTCAACGCCCTGGTCGCCAACGAGACCATGACCGGGGCAGACGATCACGTGATCCACGCCCTGCCTCACGACGAGGTGCGAAGATTGCTCGGATGCTGAGGTGATCGGCCGAAGTCAGATCGGATCGAAGAGGGCGTCCTTGGATGGATCGCCCCCGTCGTCCGCGGCCAACGATCCGCCCCCATGGAATCGGGGTTTGACGAGCTGCGGGACCGCGAATCCTACCGATTCTCGGACCGCTACGGCGCGCAGATTGCGCGAACGATCTGGTCGTCAAGGCTTGCGGCGGTGCAGGGGTCTCCCGCGCCCGCCTATGCCCCTCGCCAATTGCCGTGAAAGCCGAAAGGAACCCGACGGGGAACCTTGGCGGTCGCTATCGGGCCGGCGGCGATGTCCTGGGCCTCGAAGACCACGAAGTCGCTGCGATCCTCGGCCGCGCGATAGGCCAGGGCGACCAGCCAGCCGTCGCCCTCCTCGGCATTGGGGCAGCGCGGAACGAAGACCGGCTCGCCGGGAACGTCGCCGGCGGGGAAGTCGTAGGTGACGCGCTTGCCGGTCGCATGATCGATGTGGGCGATGGCGTTGAAGCGCGCCTCGAAGCTCGCGCCGGCGACCGCCGCGAACCAGCCGTGGCGATAGGCAAGTCCGGCCCGGCGCTCGTCGAACCTCGGGAACTCTCCAGCCAGATCATCCAGCGGATCGCGCTTGACCCGATTGGTGTCGGCGTCCAGATCGAAGGTCCAGCGCACCAGCCGAGCGACGACCTTTGCGCCGCGGCCGCCGTCGGCATTGGGAAACAGCGGCGCGGCCGGATACTCCATGACGTCGGCGAAGATCCGCCGGCCCTCTTCCCAGGCGTTCATCGGGTGGAAGACGTAGCACGGCTCGGTCTCGAACCAGCGAATCGTCTTCACGCCGGCGTCGCGGGCCATGACCCCGATGAAGGCCCCCTTGTCGGGCTCCCACGCAAAGGCCGGGCCCCCGCTCATGGCTCGCTGCAGGCTGCCCGTGAGCGGCAGAATCGGAAACAGCACGTGGCCGCTGGTGACCAGGAAATCGTGGACCATGCTGCAGAAAGGCGCTTCGAAATCGTCCCGGCGGACAACGGCGCCGGCCGCATCGGTGAGGCCATAGGAGACCTGAGCGTTGAGCGGCGTCGGTCCCGACGAATATCCGAACCAGACCATTTCGCCGGTGGCCGGATCGACCTTGGGGTGCGCGGTGACGCATCCCCGATACGCATCGAGATAGCCGCGGGATTCGAGGCTCACCGGGTCGAGCTCGAAGGGTTTGTGGCCCTCCTCGAGGGCCATCAGGCGCCCGGCGTGCCAGAGGATGTTGGTGTTGGAGACGCCGCCGTCCTTGCCGATCACCGAAGGATCGCTGGTCATGGGGTTGCCGAGGGTCCCATAGAGCGACCGGCCGGCGGCGTTCTCGGTCAGCCATTTCGGCGTGCGCACGAAGCGGTTGCGATAGGAGACCTTGCCGTCTTCGACGAAGAAGCCGTGGATCATCCCGTCGCCGGAGAACCAGTGATACTCATCCCTGGAGTCGAACTGGGGATTGGGGCCGTTGCGGTAGAAGGTCCCCGCAAGGCCTGCGGGCATCTCCCCGACGACCTCGAGTTCGAAATCGTCTTCGCTGCGCACCGGCGCAAAATTTCCGACGAGATAGGGGTTGATCGGCTGCGATCCGTCCATGGGCTCGGCTCTCCAGGCAATGTTAATTCTTACGTTGTAAATTTATGGCGTAAGCGATAGACCCACGCAAGCGGATTTTCAGATCAGGCGAGTTTTCGTGCCCAGAGCCCTTTCCAGCGACGACATCGCCGACTTTCGTGAGCGGCTGTGCGATGCCGCCGAGACGCTCTTCGCCGAGCATGGGACGGAGGCGGTCACCATCCGCCAGCTGGCGGCAAAGCTCGGCGTCAGCCCAATGACCCCCTATCGCTACTTCAAGGACAAGGACGCGATCCTCGCCGCCGTGCGCGCCCGAGGCTTCGATCGCTTCGCCGCAGCCCTGGAGGGCGCCCACGGCAGACGCAGGCGGGATCCCGAAGGGAGGGCCCATGTGATCGGCGAGGCCTACGTCCGCTTCGCCTTCGATAATCCGCAAGCCTACAAGCTGATGTTTGACATCACCCAGGCCGGAGAAGAGCTGTATCCCGACCTTGTCCGGGCCGCCGAACGGGCCCGGGCGACCATGACTCTTCACCTCGAAGGACCGGCGAACGGCGCGGCTCGCGAAGACCTCAATCTCATTGGCCATGCGTACTGGGCCGCGATGCACGGACCGATCATGCTGCAGCTCTCCGGAAAGCTCGCGCCGCCGGTCGATGCGAGCGCCCTGATCGACGTCCTGACCGGGGCTCTGGCTCGGACGACCGGCCTCCTCAACCGCGACCCTTGACCTTTGCGTGCATGCCGGGCCAGCGTCCGATACTCGCGGAGGCGCCAATGGCCGGCATCGAACCCTTCACCGTCGACTGGAGCGACGCCGCCGTCGCCGATGTCCTGGCGCGGGTGCGCGACTATCCCTGGCCGGCCGCGCCACAGGTCGACGACGGCTGGGCCTACGGCTGCGATGGCGTCTACCTGCAGAGCCTCGCCCGCCACTGGCTTGCGGGCTACGACTGGCGCGCCGCCGTCGTCGAGCTCAACCGCTATCCGCAGTTCATCGCCCGGATCGAGGATTTCGACATCCACTTCGTCCATGTCGTCGGCGAGGCGGGCGGCAGGCGTCCGCTCATCCTCAGCCACGGCTGGCCGGGCAGCCACTACGAGTTCTGGGCCGTCATCGAAAAGCTCGCCTGGCCGTCCCGGCACGGAGGCGAGACGGTCGACGCCTTCGATCTGGTGATCCCTTCCCTGCCCGGCTTCGGTTTCTCCTCCAAGCCGCGGCGGCCGTTCGGCCAACGGGGGACGGCGCGCCTGTTCGACACCCTGATGACCCAGACGCTCGGCTATGATCGCTATCTGGCGCAGGGCGGAGACTGGGGAGCGCTGGTCACCTCTTGTCTCGGTTTCGATCACCCCTCGCACCTGAAAGCCATTCATCTCAACATGATTGGTTTTCGCCCAGCTGGCGGCGCGACGACGGCGGAGGAGTCCGCCTGGATCGCGCGCCAGAATGGCATGATGGATGTGCTGGGCGCCTATTTCCGGCTCCAGGCCTCCAAGCCGCAATCCCTGGCCTGGCTCGGCGCCGGCAATCCGGTCGGTCAGGCCGCCTGGATCGTCGAGCGGTTCTACGACTGGTGCGACCGGCGCGAAAAGCCGTTCGAGAAGGTGTTCACCAAGGACCAGCTCCTCACCAACATCATGATCTATGTGATGACCGGAAGCTTCACCACCGGCGCCTGGTATTACCGCGCCCTCATCGAAGAGGGCGGGGTGGTCCTGAAGATCGGCGAGCGGTGCGAGGTTCCCACGGCCTTCGCCAACTTCCCCGGCGAAGCCCTGTACACCGCTCCTCCCAGGTCCTGGGCGGAGCGGGCATACAACATCGTGCGCTGGACCGACGCCTCGAGCGGTGGTCACTTCGCGGCCATGGAGGAGCCCGACCTCTTTGTCGACGAACTGCGGGCGTGGGGGCGGGAAGTCGCGTGAAGTGAAGGAGAATCGATCATGACGACCGCTGCCGGCGGCTGCCTGTGCGGGGCGATCCGCTACGAGGTATCAGCAGAGCCAATCTTCCAGCTGGCCTGCTTTTGCCGCGATTGCCAGTACACCTCGGGCGGGGCGCCGACCCTGGCGGTGGCCGTGCCCAAGCCGGCGCTGAAGATCACCAGGGGCGAGCCGCGCACCTATTGGGTGGCCGCAGACAGCGGCGCGAAGGTCGGCCGCAGCTTCTGCGGCGCCTGCGGTACGCCCCTCTTCTCGGAGCCGTCCGGCATCGGCGAAATCGCGGTGATCAAGGTCGGCAGCCTCGACGATCCCTCGATGTTCAAGGTACAGGTGGACATCTGGATGAAGAGCGCCCAGCCGTGGCATCGGCCGCACGAAGGCGCGGCGCAGTTCGAGACGAGCCCGGCCACGCCGGGTCGCTGAGGTGGCGGCGCGCTACGATTTCGCGTCCGACAATGTCGCCGGAGCAATGCCGGAGGTTCTGGGCGCCCTGGCCGGGTTCAATTCCGGATTCGCCGCCGGCTATGGCGAGGACGAGATCTGCATCCGAGCCTCCGAACTGATCCGGGGCCTGCTGGACGTGGACGCGGAGGTGCGCTTCGCCGCCTCCGGAACGGCGGCCAATGCCCTGACCCTGGCGGCGCTGGCTGAGCCGCACGAAGCGGTGCTCGCCCACGAGCATTCTCATCTCGCCACCGACGAGACCGGGGCGCCCGGATTTTTCGGCGCCGGCATGGGCGTGATCCCTCTCGCAGGGGCCTCCGGCCGCATCGATCCTGGCGCCCTGAAGAAGGCGCTGCAGGCCCCCGATCAGCCACACTGGCAGTCGCCCGCAGCGCTCTCTCTTACCAACGCCACCGAATACGGCGCCGTCTATTCACACGACGCGCTCGCAGAGCTCATCGAGCCGGCCAAATCTCAAGGGTTGAAGATTCATCTCGACGGCGCGCGTCTGGCCAACGCCGTCGCGGCCGGCTTCGAGCCTTCGGTCCTGGGGCGGCTGGGCGTCGACGTGGTCGTGCTGGGCGGCACGAAGGCAGGCTCGACGCCCACCGAGGCCATCGTGCTCATCGACAAGACGCTGAGCAGGCGCTTCGGCGCGCGGCTGAAGCACGCCGGTCAGCTCGTGTCCAAGGCTAGGTTCCTCGCCGCCCCGTGGATCGGAATGCTCGAAGACGGGGCCTGGCGCACACGCGCGGACCACGCCAACGCCATGGCCCGACGCCTCGCATTGGCATGCCCCTTGGCCGTCACCCATCCGGTGGAGGCCAACGCCGTCTTCGTGGCAATGGATGAGGCAACGCTGACACGCCTCCATCAGTCCGGCTGGTTCGTCTATCGCTTCATCGACGGCAGCGTGCGGTTCATGTGTTCCTGGGCGACCACGGCCGAGTCCGTCGACGAACTCGCCACCGCGTTGAAGGCGGTGGCTGAGTCCCCTACTCCGCCGCCGCCTTCGCCCGCGCCTCGATCATCCCCTCCAGCCGCCCGCGAATGATCGCCTCGGCCTCGGCGACGATCCGGTGGATCAGCTCGGCGCAGCTCGGGACATCGTGGATCAGCCCCTGGATCTGCCCGGCCGACCAGATGCCATGGTCCGGATCGCCCGTCTCATAGACGACCTTGCCCCGCGTTCCCGCGACGAGTTCGCGCACGTCCTCGAACTTGGCGCCGCCGCGCTCCAGCTCCACGACCTGCTGGCTGATGGCGTTCCTGGCCACGCGGGCGGTGTTGCGCATGGTGCGGAAGATGAGATCGGTGGCGCGCTCGTCGTTCAGAACCATCTGCTGCTTCACGTTCTCGTGGATCGGCGATTCCTTGGTGGCCATGAAGCGGGTGCCCATGTTGATGCCGTCCGCCCCCAGCGCCAGGGCCGCGACCAGGCCGCGCGCGTCGCCGAACCCGCCCGAGGCGATCATCGGTATCCTGAGCTTGTCGGCGGCGGCCGGGATGAGGATCAGGCCCGGAACATCGTCCTCGCCGGGATGGCCCGCGCACTCGAAACCGTCGATGGAGAGGGCGTCGGCGCCCATCCGCTCGGCCGAAAGGCCGTGGCGGACCGAGGTGCATTTGTGGATCACCTTGATCCCGTGCTTGTGGAATTCGTCGATGTGCTCCTGCGGCTTGTAGCCGGCGGTCTCGACGATCTTGATCCCAGCCTCGATGATCGCGGCGCGGTATTCGGCATAGGGCGGCGGCTTGATTGACGGCAGGATGGTGAGGTTGACGCCGAAAGGCTTGTCGGTCCAGTCGCGGCACCGGCCGATCTCCTGCTGCAGGGCCTCCGGCGTCGGCTGGGTCAGGGCGGTGATGAAGCCAAGCGCGCCGGCGTTGGCCACCGCCGAAACGAGCGTCGCCCGCCCTACCCATTGCATCCCGCCCTGCGCGATGGGGTGTTCGACGCCGAACATTTCGGTGAAGCGGGTCCTGATCATCGACGGCTCTCCCAACACGCGTTTGAATTGAGCCGCCACTTAAGGGGACTTTCCGCGCCTCAGGCAAGATGCGGAGGGAGAGACCCGGTTCGCACCGAGTGATCCGCTTTTGGTTAGATGGTTCCGATCTCCGGTTGGCTATGCGAGAATATCCTGCAAGGCCCTTGGAGGCGGCATGCCGAAGGTGACGGTCGGTAAGTGGGGAAACAACCTTGCGGTGCGAATCCCGCATGCGGTCGGCCGGGCGACGGGCCTCAAGGACGGCGAGCACGTCGAGGTGGAGGCACACGAGGGCGACATCCTGATCCGAAGGCCGGGCGCCAAGGCGCGGGCGCTCGCGGAGGCCAGGGCGGCGGCGCGGGAAATCATCGAGGAGAGCCGGCAGCGCTTTCTGGGCGATGTCACCATCGGCGCATTGCTCGAGGAGGGTCGAGGCTCATGAGCCTGGTCCTCGACGCCTCGATGACCACTGCATGGCTGTTCGCCGATGAACGCCAGGCAGCGGCGCACGATGTCCTGCAGCGCGTCGCGTCCGAGGGCGCGACGGTCCCTACGTTCTGGCGCCTCGAGGTCGCCAACATCCTCAGCAACGCGGTTCGGCGGTTGCGCTGCGACGAGGCCTACGCCGAGGTCTCGCTGGCGCGCCTCGGCCGTCTCTCCATCACGGTCGACGCGGAGACCGATGGCCAAGCCTGGAGCCGAACACGCGCCCTGTCGCTCGAAGAGGGGCTGACGGCTTACGACGCCGCCTATCTGGAAATGGCGCTTCGCCTCACCCTGCCGCTCGCCTCGTGCGACGCCGAGCTGATCGCCGCCGCGAGACGCCGAGGCGTCGAGGTGTTCGCCGCCTGAGCACCCGGCCAGGCGATCGACGACCGAGGACCTCGCCCCGTGCCAGAAACGACAACACCTCTCCCGCGGTCCGTCCTCTCCACACCTCGGCTGCTTCTGAGACCAAGCGGCGCCGGCGACGCCGAGCGTGCATTCGAGATCCAGTCGAACTGGAACGTCACGCGCATGCTGCGAATGGCCGCATGGCGCGCGAAGCGCCACGACATCGCCGCTTGGTTCGCCTCGCATGAGCGGGAATGGATGGAGGGCTCGGCCTACCGTTTCGCCATCGTGCTTGCGGAACGAATGATCGGGCTCATCGACTTGGACGAGATCGGCGATGGGTCGGCCGATCTAGGGTACTGGCTCGACGAGGACTTTTGGGGTCGCGGTTTCGCCCAGGAGGCTGGTCGCGTTGTGGCGCGCTTCGCTTTTGGGCAGGCGGGGCTGCGTGGCCTGCGTTCCAGTCACGCCAGCGACAACCCGGCTTCCGGCCGAGTGCTGCTCCAGCTGGGCCTCCATTTCACAGACGAGATCGGCCTCCCTTCGCGCCCCCGCGAGTCTAATCCGTCAGAGGCGGTACCGACTCGCGCCCGCGAGCGCCACTATCGGCTGACAACCCTTCTTCATCCCCGCCCGATCGCGATGAACCTCTCGGCGCGCTGGCGGCGCAGTGCGTCCGGCGAAAGCGGCAGCAGCGTCTTCAGCTCGGCCTCTACCGCGTCGCCGACCATGCTGACCGCCAGCGCCGGATCGGCGTGGGCGCCGCCCACCGGCTCTGGGATGATCTTGTCGACCACCTTGAGCACGATGAGATCCTCCGCGGTGATCTTCATCGCCTTGGCCGCGCCTTGGGCCAGGGCGCGATCGCGCAGCAGGATCGAGGCGCAGCCCTCGGGCGAAATCACCGCATAGATGGAATGCTCCAGGATGAGAACGCGGTTGGCTGCGGCGATGCCGATCGCCCCGCCGCTCATCCCCTCGCCGGTGATGGTCGCGATCATCGGGACGCCCAGGGTGAGGCATCGCTCGGTCCCGCGGGCGATCGCTTCGGCGACGCTGCGCTCCTCGCCGCCGACGCCGGGATAGGCGCCTCCGGTGTCGATGAAGGAGAGCACCGGCAGATTGAACTGCTCGGCGAGATCCATCAGCCGGACCGCCTTGCGATACCCTTCCGGCCTCGCGGCGCCGAAGTTGTGCTTGATCCTGGTCGTGGTGTCGTGGCCCTTCTCGTGGCCGAGCACCATCACCGGCATGCCGCGAAACCGCCCCAGGCCGCCCAGAATAGCCTGGTCGTCGGCGAACTTGCGGTCGCCGCGAAGCTCCACGAACTCCTCGATCAGGCCGGCGACATAGTCGATGAAGTGCGGCCGCTCTGGGTGGCGGGCGATCTGGGTCTTCTGCCAGGCGTCGAGGTTGGAATAGGCTTCGGCGCGAAGTTCCGCGACCCGCTCGCGCAGGGCGGCGATCTCGGTGTCGAAGGCGCCCGGCCCGTTGATCTCCGAGAGCTTGTGCAACTCCTCGATCTTGGCCTCGAGTTCAGCGATCGGCCGCTCGAATTCCAGATAGTGCCCGGCCATTGTCCTCTTGGTGTCTTCCACTTCGTCGCGGTTCGCAAACTAGAGATCGAAGCGGGCTGGGGGCAAGTTGCGGACGCGCCGCCCTTCGGACTGCGATCATCGCACCATCGCTCGTCCTGTTACAGAGCCGAAAACCGCGCGCCTGGCCGCGGCCGGGCCGGTACGAACGCCCTCTCCTGGGGAGACACGTTATGGGTTTTCGCATCCTGGGCCTCTCGCCCGAGCCGTTCCGCCATCTGTTCGGACTTGCCGACGACGAACTGGCCGCGCGCGGAGCGAAGCGCCATGTCGCCGGGGCCAAGCCGGGCTTCCCCGACCGCGTCGAGCTGCGAGACGCCGAGCCGGGGGAGGCGCTGATCCTGGTAAACTACGAGCATCAGAGCGCCGACACGCCCTATCGCTCGCGGCATGCGATCTTCGTTCTCGAAGGAGCGACGATCCCCTATGACCGCGTCGGCCACATCCCGCAGGCTCTGCGGCTACGCCAGATCTCACTGCGCGCCTTCGACGCCGCCCATATGATGATCGACGCCGAACTCGGCGACGGCGGCGATCTCGAAGCCCTCATCGAGAACCTGTTCGCCAACCCGGACGCCGCCTATCTGCATGCCCACTTCGCCAAAAGAGGCTGTTACGCCGCGCGCGTCGAGCGCGCCTGACGGTGGCGAGTCGGATGTCGGCGATTTTCGCCGCCCTCCTCATAGGGAATGCGGCGCGGCCCTTCACAGTCCATAGACAGCCGCCATCAGCGGATCCTTCGCCGCCACCTGGGACGCCAGATCGACAAGGACCTTGGCCTGTTTCCAGGTAGCGTCGTCCTGCATTCTGCCGTCGAGCATCGCGACGCCCGCGCCGTCCGGCATGGCAGCGAGGATCCGGCGCGCGAAGGCGACCTCGGCGGGATCGGGGGAAAAGACCCGCCTGGCGATGGCGATCTGGCTCGGATGCAGGCTCCAGGCGCCGGCGCAACCGAGCAGGAAGGCGTTCCTGAATTGCTGTTCGCAGCCTTCCGGGTCATCGATGTCGCCGAACGGGCCATAGAAGGGCTTGATCCCAGCGGCGGCGCAGGCGTCGATCATTCGCGAGAGTGTGTAATGCCAGATGTCCTGCTGGACCGAGGCGCGCGCGGCGCCATCCTCGTCCGCATCGGCCAAAACCCGATAGGCCGGGTGGCCCCCACCGACACGGGTCGTCTTCATCCCCCGGCTGGCCGCGAGATCGGCGGGCCCGAGGCTCATCCCCTGAAGACGCGGGCTAGCGGCGGCGATGGCTTCGACATTGGCCACGCCTTGGGCGGTCTCCAGGATGGCGTGGAGCAGGATCGGCCGCTCGCGATGGTGGCGCGCCTCCAGCACGGCGAGGAACTGGTCATAGTAGTGGATGTCCCATGGCCCCTCGATCTTGGGGACCATCATCACCTCGAGCGCCTCGCCGCACCCGGCGACGATCTGCGTCAGGTCGTCGAAGTGCCAGGGCGTCGCTGGCCCGTTGACGCGCACCCAAAGTCCGGTCCCGAGGGCGGCGAAATCCACCGCCTTCGTCATCTCGATGAAGCCGGCGCGGGCCGTCGCCTTGGCGTTCGCCGGGATGGCGTCCTCGAGGTTGCCGCACAGGACATCGACTTGCCGCGCCGTTTCGCCGGCCTTGGCGCGCAGCTTTTCTAGATGCAGTGGTAGGAAGTGGATCACCCGCTCGAGCCGCGGCGGCAGTTCGCGAAGAGGCTCGGGGGCGCCGTTCGCCAAGGAGGAGAAGAAGGCTCTCGGGGTCCGGGTGGGCGACACGATGCTAGCCGCGGCGGCGGGCGAGAGGGTGCTTGGTCTCCACCACCTCGCGCAACCGATCCTGGGTGAGGTGGGTGTAGATCTGGGTTGTCGCGATGTCGGCATGGCCGAGCAGCGTCTGGACGGTGCGCAGATCGGCGCCACCTTCCAGCAGATGGGTGGCGAAAGCGTGGCGCAGCACGTGGGGGCTGACCCTGGTCGGATCCAGACCCGCGCCAAGCGCCGCCTCGTCGAGGAGCTGGGCGAACCGGCGGGTCGTGAGCCGCCCGCTCCGAGCCCTAGACGGGAACAGCCAGGGGCTCTCCTTCATGCCGTTGGGCAGGAAATCCGCCCGCGCGGGAAGATAGGCACGGATCGCGGTTCGGGCCGTCTGATTGAGCGGGGCGATCCTCTCCTTGCCGCCCTTGCCCTTGACGAACACGTAGGCAGGGTCGCCCACCACCTGGGCGAGGGTCAGGCTGATCAGCTCCGAGACCCTGAGGCCGGAAGCATAAAGAAGCTCGACCATGGCCCCCAGGCGCAAGCCCGCCGCGCCATCGCGAGCGCCGGCCGCTGCGACGAGGCGCTCGACCTCTTCCCGGGTGAGGACCTTCGGCAGAGGGCGGCCGCGGCGCGGCGCCTCGAGCCGGCGCGAAGGATCTTCACCAAGCCAGCCTTCGCCCATGACGAAGCGATAGAATTGGCGAAGCGCCGCCCGCCGCCGTGCGGCGGTCGCTGCCGAGAGGCCGCGCGCGCCGAGAAACAGGAAATAGGCTTCGATATCCTCGGCCGAGGCGTCGGAGAGGTTCCTGCCCTTCGCGGCGAGAAAGGCTTGGCTGTCAGAGAGGTCGCGGGCGTAGGCGGCCAGGGTGTTGGCGGCCGCCGCGCGCTCGGCGGCCATCATCTCCAGAAAGGCCTCGACCCAGTCGTCGCTGGTCATCGGCGTCAACTCCCTTGCGCGAAACTTGGCGCGCATGCCGCCGCTCGTGTAAAGGCGCATTTCCGCCATGCCCGCCTTTTCGCCACTGAACCGCAAGACCATCGCCCTCGTCGGACTCATGGGGGTTGGAAAGAGCAGCATCGGTCGCAGGCTGGCCGCGGCGCTGGCGATGCCCTTCAAGGATGCGGACGCGGAGATCGAGGCGGCGGCCGGCCGCTCGGTCGCGGATTTCTTCGAGGCCTACGGAGAGGCTGCCTTCCGCGACGGCGAGCGGCGAGTGATCGCTCGCCTTCTCGACGGCCCCCCGCATGTCCTGGCTACCGGAGGCGGTGCCTTCACAGAGCCTCAGACCCGGGCGCTCATCGCCCAAAAGGCCGTATCGGTCTGGCTCAAGGCCGATCTGGAGGTGCTGGCGCGCCGGGTTGGCCGCAGGGAAACCCGGCCTCTGGTAAAGGGCAAGGACCCCCTCGAGGTGCTCGAGGCCCAGGCGAGCGAGCGCTATGGCGCCTACGGCGAGGCCGACATCATCGTCGAGACCGGCGAAACGGCGCACAACGTCGCCGTCGATGCGATCATAAGGGCGCTGACGGCTCTGGCCGCGCAAGCGCCGCCGTGACCTCGACCGTCACCGTCGGCCTTGGCGATCGCGCCTACGACGTGGTGATCGGCGAGGGCGTGATCGCCGAGGCGGGGGCTCGGATCGCGGCGCTCGCGCCATCGGCGCGGTTGGCGGTGGTCGCGGACGAGACGGTGAATGCCTTGCATGGGGCGCGGCTTCTGACCTCGCTGCGAGAAGCAGGTGTGTACGCGCGGGCCGTTCTCGTCCCGCCCGGCGAAGCGACCAAGAGCTTCGAGGCTTTGAGCCGGCTCTGCGACGATCTCCTCGAGCTCGATCTCGATCGCGGCGATCTCGTCGTGGCGTTCGGCGGCGGGGTCATCGGCGATCTCGCGGGACTGGCGGCGGCGATCTACAAGCGGGGTATCGGCTATATCCAGATCCCCTCCACTCTGTTGGCGCAGGTCGATTCCTCGGTGGGAGGCAAGACGGCCATCGACACGGCGCGCGGCAAGAACCTCATCGGCGTCTTCCATCAGCCAAGGCTCGTGCTCGCCGACCTCGACCTCCTCGCGACCCTGCCGCCGCGCGAGATCGCCTGCGGCTACGCCGAGGTGCTCAAATGCGCACTTCTCGGCGACGCGCAATTCTTCAGCTGGCTCGAGAACGATGGGTGCAAGGTCCTGGCCTTGGAAGGGCCCGCGGTCGCCAAAGCGGTGCGACGAGCCGTGGAGATGAAAGCGCGGATTGTCGTGGCCGACGAGCGCGAGGCGGGAGCTCGGGCTCTGCTCAACCTGGGTCACACCTTTGGCCACGCGGTCGAAGCGCTCACCGGCTTCGGCGGGGCGGTGAAGCACGGCGAGGCCGTGGGCCTGGGCTGCGCCCTCGCATTCCGGTTCTCGGCGCGGCTCGGATTCTGCGGCGACGAAGATGCGGCCCGCGCCAGCCGCGCCGTCTCCGCGGCCGGCTTGCCCGCCGGCCTTGACCAGATCGCCGGCCATCCTTTCGCCGCCGGCGCCCTCCTCGACCAGATGGCGAGGGACAAGAAGTCTCGCGCCGGAAATCTGCGTCTCGTCCTCGTGCGCGGCGTCGGCGAGGCCTTTGTCGCGCAGGACGTCGATGGCTGCGCCCTGCGCGAATTTCTCCTCGCCGAGGGCGCGGCGCCATGATCGGCGCCCTGCTGGCCGTCGCGCCTATCATCCTCGCACTCCTGGCGGTGTCGGCGATCTTCTCCGCGGCCGAGACGGCGCTGACGCGGGCGAGCCGCGGCCGCATGCACCAGCTCGAGCGTGACGGCGACAAAGCGGCCGGGCGCGTCAACCGCCTGCTCTCCGATCAGGAGACGATGATCGGGGCGGTGCTCATCGGCTACAACGTCATCAACATCCTGTCCTCGGCCCTGGCCACCGTGGTCATCACCAAGCTCATTCCCGGGCCGCTGGGGGTGGCGGCGGCGACCACCGTCATGACCATCCTCGTCGTCGTCTTCGTGGAGGTTCTACCCAAGACGCTGGCGATCGTCCGGGCCGACGCCGTGGCGCGCTCGCTGTCGGGTCCGATGCTGCTGGTGGTCCGAGTCCTCGGGCCGGTGATCTACGCGATCCAATGGATCGTTCGCCACACGCTGCACTTCTTTGGCGTCGACCTGGACATGGCCGTCGATGTCCTGGCGGCCCACGAGGAAATCCGCGGGGCGGTGGAGTACCACCACGCCGAGGGACTGGTGGAGAGCGGCGACCGCCGGATGCTCGGCGGGGTGCTTGATCTGTCGGACATGGATGTCGCCGAGATCATGGTCCACCGGAAATCCATCTCGATGATCGACGCCGGACTCTCGCCGCGAGACGTCATCGCGCGGGCGTTGGACTCCGAACACACCCGGCTGCCGCTCTATCGGGACGAGCCCGAAAATATCGTCGGGGTGTTGCACGCCAAGGACCTGCTGCGCGCGCTTGCCGACGCCCAGGGCAGAACCGACGAAATCGACATTCCCGCGATCACCCGCGAAGCGTGGTTCATTCCCGAGACGACCAAGCTCAAGGACCAGCTGAATGCGTTCCTCAAGCGCCGCAGCCATTTCGCGTTGGTGGTCGATGAATACGGCGCGCTGCAAGGGCTGGTGACGCTCGAGGATATCCTCGAGGAGATCGTCGGCGAGATCGAGGACGAACATGATGAGGCCATAACGGGCGTTCGCCGCCAGGCCGATGGCTGGCTGCATGTCGACGGTGAGGTCACGGTGCGCGACCTGAACCGGGCGATGGACTGGGACCTTCCCGACGAGCACGCGGTGACGGTGGCTGGCCTGGTCATCCACGAAGCCCAGACGATCCCGGAACAAGGACAGACGTTTCTGTTCCATGGGCGGCGATTCGAGATCCTCCGGCGCCACCGCAACCAGATCACGGCGCTGCGGATCAGCCCCTCTCTGGCGCCGGACGAGGAGAGCTGAACGGTTGCTCCCTGCGCCCGCGGCGCCTAGGTTGCGGAATCGTCACGACCACGGCAGGCCGGTTCATGGGGGGGAGCAACGATCACGCCGGCAGCCGAGTCCTCGTCGTCGAGGACGAGGCGATGATCGCCATGCTGGTGGGAGACATGCTCGCCGACCTCGGCTGCACCGTGGTGGGACCCGCCCATTGTCTCGACGAAGCGCTCGCGGTGGTCGGCGACGGCGCCGAGCTGGATGTCGCCCTGCTCGACGTCAACCTCGGCGGCCAGCCGGTGTTCGCGCTGGCCGATGCGCTGCGCGCCAGGGGGGTGCCGGTGATCTTCGCCACCGGCTACGGCGACGCCGGCCTCAGGGACATCGATCGCGCCGCGCCGGTTCTGCAGAAGCCGTTCCGCGGAGAGGATCTCGCCCGCGCCCTGACAGAGGCCCTCGGCGCGCCCTAGGATTCGCTTGGGCAAAGGGCCTTTACCGACAAGGCGTGGACCGGGCCGCGGAGTTCCTCGGCAAGAAGGCCATAGACAATTCGCTGGCGCTGAACCGCGCCGAGCCCCTCGAATTGGGCGCTCGCCACGATCACGGTGAAGTGGCTCTCACCGCCAGAGCGAGCGCCGGCGTGGCCGACATGGCGGTGGGAGTCGTCGATGACCTTGAGCCGGGTGGGGCGAAGTCCCTGCCGCAGTTTCTTAGCGATGGCGTCGGAAACTTCGCCCATATTTTCGCCCCTCCCGCAGTCGCTTGTCAATTCTTGAACCCGAGCATTTTTCACCGCTTAATTGGGATCGATGAAAGCCGCATTTCAATATCGCCCGCGATTCGTCGACATCCGCGTCCGTCCGCCCAAGCCGCAGGACGAACCGGACGCCGCCGCGCTCGATCTCAAGCCCGGCGAGCGGCTCTGCGACCACCTGGGATGTCGAGCGGCGGGCGTGACCCGGGCGCCCAAGTCGCGAGCGCTTCTCGGCGAGCACTATTGGTTTTGTCAGGCGCATGCCGCCGAATACAACCGCACCTGGAACTTCTTCGCCGGCATGAGCGAGGGTGAGATGCGGGCCAAGATGGCCGATGAACTGGCCACCGGCGGCAGGCCGACGTGGTCGTTCAAGGCCGGCGCGCGCAACCGGGAAGCCGCCGCCAGCCGCGGTTTCTTCCGCGATCCCTTCGGCATATTCGGCCCGGCGAAGGCCAGGGCCGACGACGAGCGCGCCGCCTTCGACCGGCGACTGGGGCGATTGGAGCGGGCGGCCCTCGCCGATCTCGATCTCGACGCGACCGCCGACAGCCCCGCGATCCGCATCCGCTATATCGAACTGGTGAAACGCTGCCACCCCGACGCCAACGGCGGCGACCGCTCGGCCGAGCACAAGCTCCAGCGGGTGATCCGCGCCTACAAGACCCTGCGCAGAGCGAAGCTCGTGTGAGGGCCGCGCAGCGCGGCCAGCCGGGGACGTCCAAGCCCTACACGCTCCCCGTCAGCCTGGCCGCCCCGTGCCAGACCACCGTCCGGGCGAGTTGGCCGGCCATCTCCGCCTTCAGCCGCTCGGGGGCGAGGATCCGCACCGTCTCGCCCCAGGTGAACAGGTGCCAGGCCAGTTCGCGCATGCCGCCGGCGCGGAAGCGGACCATCACCGAGCCGTCCTCCTGCTTTTCCACCTTCTGCGTGGGATGGAAGCGCCAGCCGAGCGCGTCCTCGGCGCCCCCCGGCGTCACCTTCAGCACCACATCCTCCACCTCGTCCTGGAAGATTCCGAAGGAGCGGGAGGCGTATTCGGTGAGGGAGAAGCCTTCCGGTCTGACGGCGAAGGCCTCCAGCACCTCCAGTTTCTCGATCCGGTCGAGCCGCCAGTTCACTGGCCGGCCCGCGCCCTTCACCGGGCCCACCAGATAGTTGGCCCGGCCGAAGATCATGCCGTAGGGAGCCACGGTCCGCGCCACGCCCGGCGTTGTGCCGCCCCGGTAACAGAAGCGCACGGCCCTCTGCGCCAGGATCGCCTCGCGCAGCTGGGCGATCATCGCCGGATCCTCGAACGGCCTGGGTCCTGGCGCGACGGCGATCATCTCGGCCCGGGCCAGGGCCTCGACGTCGGGGGCCATGCGGGCGAGGGTCGCGCGCCTCACCGCCCCCTCGATCTTGTGCTGCAATTCCTCCAGCATGCGCGCGCGGGGCTCGGCCCCTGCGGCGCGCAGAGCCGCCGCCGCCTTGCCAAGCTCGGTCAGCTCCTCGGTGCTCGGGGCATTGAAGAAGCCGTCCAGGCCGGCCGGGATGCGCCATCGCTTTGAGCTCCCATCGGCCGTCTCCTCCATCTGCGGGAAGAGATCGGCCAGGGCGTCGCGCATGCGCTCGGCCGTCCGCCTGCCGACTTCGCAGGCCTCGCCCATCTCATCGAGGGTCAGGCCCTCGGCACTCGCCGCCAGCCGCCGCGCCAGTCCCAGCAAGGCCCCGGCTTTTTCGTGGCGCATCGTCCTCCCTTACGTCCGCTTCTGACGCATCGGCATCCTAAAGTCGCTCCCATCAACCAACAAGGAGCGCCGCCAATGAACCCGACCCGCCTCACCCGCCACGCCGCCGTCCGCGCCAACCAGCGCGGAGTGACCCACGAGACGGTCCAGGCCGTCATCGCCTGGGCCGATATCGAACTGCCCGCCCGCGACGGCTGCACGGTCCTGCGCTTCTCGCGCGAACGCCTGGCCGACCGCGCCCTGCGCGCCACCCTCGGCGCCCTGGCCGACCGCGTGCGCTCCCTCGCCCTCGTCGTCGCCGGGGACACCGGCGAGGTCGTCACGGTCCTGCACGACCACGGCCGCGCTCACGGCCGCCACTACCGCCGCGCGGCTTGAGGGGGGGGATCACCGTGCATTTCCTGATGTTCCTCACGGTCGGCCTCGTCGCCGGGGTCTTGGCGCTGGAGGCCTTCTTCCGCTTGGCCCGCCTGCTCTCCGCAATTCCGCCCTTCGACGCGGAGGGCGCCCGATGACGTCATCGATCGAAACCTTCGGCGGCGCCCTCATGGACGGCCTGCCAAAGCTGGGCATCATCGCCGCCTACGCCGCGGCGCCGGGAGGCGAGCTCGCCCGTCTGGCGAGCCCGAGATCCTCCGCCGCCCTTGTCGCCAACGCCTTCGGCTTCTTCCTCGAGGCGCCGCGGCGCCTTGCCCTGCCCAGGCCCGCCCTCGCCCCGGGCGGAGCGAGATCGGTGGCGCTGGAAGTGGAGATGCGCCTTCCCTGGACCCGCGGCCGGCATCCATGGCTCGACGTGGCGATCGAGACCGCCGACCTCCTCATCGGCATCGAGGCCAAGCGCTTCGAGCCCTTCGATGCGCGCCAGCCGCCACAGTTCTCGAAGGCCTACGACCGCAACGTATGGGGCTCCGCCATGGGCCCGTACCAGGCCATGCGCGATCAACTGCGCGCCGGCCGACCCTTCCGCCGACTCGATGCATGCCAGCTCGTCAAGCACGCCTTCGGTCTTTCGCACGAGGCGCACCGGCGCGACCTGAAGCCCGTGCTTCTCTATCTCTACGCCGAGCCCGCCGCCTTCCCGGGCGGCCCACCCATCGCCGCCGAAGAGCACGCCCGCCACCGCGCCGAACTCGCCGGCTTCGCCGCCGACGTCAACGATCCGGCCCGCGAGGTCGCCTTCGAGAGTCTCACCTGGCGCGAGCTCCTCGCCCACTGGGCGATCGATCCGGGCCTCGCCGCCCACGCCGGCGCCATCGCCGAGCGCTTCGATGTCTGAGCCGTGGTCGCCGATCCGCCTGCGCGTGGTGGACATCGAAACGACCGGCATTGTCCCGCCGGCCGAGGTGATCGAGCTGGGCTTCGTCGATGTGGAATGGCGGCCCGCCGACCACCGAATTCGGCCGCCTGTCACCCGACTATTCCGGCCTCGGAACGGCATCCCGCCTGAGGTTTCGGCCATCCACCACATCACGGCCGCCGATATCCCCGCCGACGCGCCCGTAGCGACGCCGGAGCGCCTGCGCGAAGCCCTCCTCGCCCACCCCGCGCCCGATATCTTTGTCGCCCACAACTGCGCCTTCGAGCGGCGTTTCATCGGGCCGCGGGCGGACGGCGGCCTGCCATGGATCTGCACCTTGCGGGCCGCCCAGCGCATCTGGCCGCGCGCCCCCAGCCATTCCAACCAGGGATTGCGCCAATGGCGCGGCCTCGCCGTCGACCCCGCCATCGCCACGCCGGCGCACCGGGCCGGGCCAGACGCCTACGTCACCGCCCATCTGCTGGCCGAGCTCCTCGCCGCCGCGCCCATCGAGCGCCTGATCGCCTGGAGCAACGAGCCGCGGCCCCTCGCCGCCATTCCCTTCGGCAAGCACCGCGGCCTCGCCTGGACCGCCGCCCCGCTCGACTATCTGCAGTGGATGTCGCAGCAGGCGGAGATGGACGGGAATGTCCTGAGGCACGCGAAGGCGGAACTGGGGAGGCGTGAAAATGTCGGCCTGTCCTAGTCGGATGCGACTCCCCGAGCCCCGCCGGGGATCATTCCCGTGAGACATTCCAGCCTGCTCTCCGCCGTGGCTGCGGTCCTTGCCATCTATCTCATCGTCCGCGGTCTGCTCATCGCCGCGGTCTGGATAGTGGCATTGGTCATTGCCTTGGCGTTCCTGGTTGTCGTCGGGCTCGCGCGGCTCGTGGTGTTGCCCGCCTCGAGCCGCCGCGCCGGCGCGCGGAGTTTTGAACCTTCGCCGCCTGTGAAGGCTTTGAAAGGCATGGAAACCCGAGAAAAGGTCCCGTGAGCCTCCACCCCAACACTGCGGCCGGCCTCTTCGCCGGCGTCGACGACATCATCGAACGCTCCCTGGGCATCGGCGATATCGGGACACGCCAGCCGCGCGTCGCCACGCGTTCGGCTGCCCAGCGCCTCAGCGGCCGCCCGCCGGCCAAGTTCGGCGGCGAAGCTCTCATCGGCGAGCTTCTCGCCCGCATCGAGGCGAACTGGGGTCCCGCCGGGTCGGCGCGCGCTCCCTCGAAGGAGAACTGGCGCCTGACCAAGCAGCTTTTCATCTCGCAGCACAACACCAGCCCGGAAAAGACCCTGGAAAAGGCGATCGCCCGGGTGAGCGGCGAAGCCTGGGCCAATCAGGTCCCCACCGCCTCGGGGCTGCTCTCGGGCACGAGCGACAAGCGCCGCAACATCGACCTCGTGTTCGATCGACAGGTGGGAGCCTTCGAGCTGATCGAACTGAAGCACGGCAGCGACACCCCGCTCTTCGCCGCGGTGGAGGCCCTGCTCTACGGCGTGCTCTATCTCGTCTCCCGCCGGCACTATCCCACGCTCGGCGGCCGGACAGGGCCGCTCCTGGCCGCCCGCGCCGTCCATCTGCGGGTTCTTGCCCCAGTGGACTATTACCATGGCTGGAATTTCGCTTGGCTGGAGGCGGCGCTCAGCGACGGGCTCGCCCGAACCATCGCCGGCCGCCGCGAGTTTCCCCAGCTGATGGACTTCGCGTTCACGGCCTTTCCGGCGGGATTCAGGTGGCCCTGCGGAGACGAGGCGCTGGCTGTGGCGCTTGAGGATCGTCGCTCGGCGCGTTGGGGAACTTGAGCTCAGACCAGCAAGGGAACCGGGTCAGACTCCTCCCGCCACACTATGCCCCGCGACCTACGGTTGCAGGCCCCCGGCGACCGCTGGCCGCAACCAGGCACGCATTAATTTGCGCCCAGGTAAGCGGGCGGCCGTGGGCTAGCTCGTTCCGCCCCTCCCGGAAGACCTCCAATAACCGCTTCAGGTTGGGCACCCGCTCAAGCTGAGCCGACAATGGACCCCAATCCAGAGACTCAACATCTGGGCCAGAGCGGATCGGATCCGGCCGCAGTGTTCGCCGCTCTTGTTCGATAATACTTAGGCGCTGACGCTCGATCCAGGGCAACATCATGGTAAGCTGACCGCGCCACACCCGCTTGGTCAGAACTGCAGGCTTGTTGGCCGCGAGCCAAAGGGCGTGTTCGGCGTCTTCGCCCCCCCAGCTATCAAGGCAGCCGCGTTCCCAGGCCAGCGGCACGCCCCGCCAGCCATCTTTGCGCCCGTCGTCCCAGCTTTCCACGCACAGGTCCGGCCGGACCGCCCTTTCGATCGGCAGGACGGTCAGTAGGTCGAGCAGGCTCACGTCCCACGCCGCTACCTCGATCGCCACCGACGCCACGAGGCGCCCTTCCAGCGGCCTGGCCGCTCTTGGCATAGCTGCGGCATAAGCCGCCCCGTCCAAGGGACCAAAGACATCACGCACGTTCTCGGTGCAGCAGTCATCCATCCGGAAGGCTCCGTCCTCGCTGACCACCACGAGGATCGGCCCCTCGCCTGAGGGCTGGCGACGAACGAGACGGGCGAAGGTCGCCAAGTCGGCCTCCACCGGGCCACAGCACAGGATCACGAGGGCCGCATGGGCCAGGGCTGGCGACGTGGCGAGGCTGGCTGGTCCGGAAGCTCGGACGCCCGCCTCAGCCGAAAGGGCGCTGCTGAACGGTTCTCCGGTTCTCTGGTCGAGGCGAATTACCGAGTAGCCGATGTCGTTCACGAGGTGGTCGTGCAACGCCTCGCTGAGGGCTTCGGGCGAGTGCGGTGCGTGGAGGACCGTGACCTTCTGCCGGTTGGCGACGCTGCACGCACGGGTGACGAAGCTCGCCGGCCCAGGCAGCGTCCATGGCTTGGGGCGCCACATGATCAAGAGTGCTGCGAAAGCACCGTCGCCACGAAAGGATTGAGCGTCAACCGCGTGCCATCACGTCCCGGCGTGCGCTCGAGGATTCCCAGCCGCTCCAGGTGGCCAACCACTTTCTCGGCCCGCTCGAAACCCATGCTCTTGAGGTCAGCCGCCGGGTCGTCCGATTCGTATTGCGCCACAATGCGGGCCGCCGCCTGGAGCCGCTCGTCGTACAATCCGAGGGCTGTCAGGGTTGCCGGCGCGGCGACATGGCCGTCATGCGCCTCCTTGGCGCTCTCAAGGATATCAGCGCTGCGGCCCAGTCCGGAGAGGAATAGGGGATACCCTCCGGTGAGGATTCGCAGTTCGTCGTGAAGGGTTTCCGATGCGCCGCGGGCGCGGAGCCATTGCGCGAGCCCGCTGCGCCCGAGGGTTGACAGGCTCAGGAGATCTGCCCCCCACAGTCGATCGTGCTCGTCGACCTCATCGACAGACGCCCAATCAATCCGCGTTGGAGCGATGAGAACACGAAGGGTGCCGATCCTCCCACCTCGCCGCGTGGCCGCATCGAGCGCAAGGTCGACCATTTCACGCCCCAACCAGGGCCCTGTTATCACCAGCAGGTTGCGGCGGCCGGCGCGGAGACGTTCGACCGCAGTTGATAGCTGTTCGGCGAACCCGCGAGCCGTTCTGTAGGTCCCGGTGCGGATCGCAAGCTCGTCGTCCTGCAATTCCGACAACGACGGCGCGACTCGGTCGAGCCCCAGCGCCGAAGAGCCCAACGCCAGGTGGACGCTGGGCACGGCCCCGGCCGGACCGAGCAGTTGGGCCTCCTGCCGCGATGTCAAGGGCGACGGCGCCTTGGTGTTCTTGTCGAGTCTACGGAGGCTGCCCGTGTCGAGCTTCGCGGGACCGGGGCTCGCGCTCAGGTCGACGAGCTCCTGTACGATCTGGTCCTCGCCGCCTAGCATTGCGGCGATGCGCGATGAACGGATGGCGTACCTGTCGCCAGAGGCGACGAGTACCCCTAGGCCGACCATCTCCTGCAGTAGCCCCTGAAATGCGTCGAGTGAGCTGTCCTCCTCGAAACCCTGCGGCCACCACTCCCGCGCCAGCGCCTGCACCTCGACGTCGGTGAGAGAGGGCGCGACGCTGGCTTGCTCTCGCCGGTCAAGGAATCGCTGCAGCATCGCCAGGGTTATCAATCGGTAGCGCTCATCCAAGGAGAGCGTCATGCGAAACTTGAAGCGGATGTTTTCTTTGAAATATGGATCTTCTAGCGCGTTCTCCACGTCGTGCTCGGTGACGACAATCGGGAGAAGGGATGAGGGAGTGAGTCGACCATTGGCGCTCTTGTTGACTCGGTCGATCAGGGTGGTGCCGAAGGTCTGCAACAGCGAGGGATAGAAACCCACGGCGCTCAATATCCTGCTGGGTAGGGTGGGGTTTTCAAACACGATCCCCGCAGCCGCCATGGGGCCGACGACCATCTCTCTCGCTTCCCCCAAATCCTGGCCGAATAGAGGCCCGATGCGCAGTGGTGTCCCAAAATGCAGCAGCGGCGAGTTGGGCGCGCGCGCCAGCCGCTGGACGTTGTGCAGTCCGGCAAAGACAAATTTGCAGCGCCGCCCGGTCGACTGCATCAGATCGCGAACTTTCGCCAGCGACCTGTAACCGGACTGCATCTCAGCCTCGAGGTAGGTATCCGCCTCGTCGACAAGAACGAGGATCCGCCTCGCTTCGTCTTGCCCAAGCCACTCGCGGATTCCCGCTTCGACAGCGGCCCCGGAGTGCCCCTTGATGTTGACGGTCGCTTCGCTGAGTAGGCGCCCCGCCATGCGCCAGAGATCAGTGTCGCCCTGCAAGCTGCCATAGACGACAATCTGGTCGGGCGGGCGATGGTGGCGCAGGCGCACCTGTTCGAGGAGCGCAGTCTTGCCCAGTTGCCGACCGCCAAACACTAGGCAGGACCCATCGGCGCGCCAGAGTTCCGCGAGCTCGGTTGAGCGACCAAAGAACATCTCGGGCGATGTTCCGCCGCTAGCGTCCGAGTAAGGCTGCACGCCGCCACTGGGAAGCGCAATCGCGAAAAAGTCCGATCGGCGGCGCCCGGGCCAGCTGGCAAGGAACAGGATCCCGACTTCATCCAGCAGCGCGCATGGCACAGTGGCCGCGTGACGTCTCGCCTCCTTCATGAACTGGATCCGCCGGCCGCTGGGTAGCATACCCTTCACGATCACCAGCGACGGCACGGTGGTGCTGTTCTCCAGGCTCTTGACCAAGCCATACAACTCCACCCCATTGGTTACGCTGACCGCTTCCACGACGATCACTTCCAGGCGGCCGTTCGAGGCACTGCCGAACGCTGGCACGGGACAGTCCCCCCGATCGCGCGTGGGATCGCAGGTCACCGAGTAGCGGCGGCCGCTCGGCAGAGGGCGCTCCGCCGTGATCTTGACCTTGCCAAGCCGCAGCTCCGCGAGAAGGTCGCGAAGCGCCGGAGATTCCTCGCCCGCGCGTTTGAGCTTGAGCCAGGCCGAAAGCAGGCCTTCCGCGACCTGGACGTCTCCATCGGGCAGGATGGAAAAGTCCACCAGTCCCGCACGACGCTGTTCCTTGGCCGCTTGCAGAAGCTCGGCGACATTTCGCAGCTTCGGATCCGTCTGCGCAAAGCCCGGAGACAAGAACGGGTCTGCGAACCGTCGGAGAAGCTTTTCCTGGTACCCCGCGAGGTCGATCTCGGCGCCTGCCTTGACGCCGTTCATGCATTCCCGAAGCGCGGTGAGCTCTCCCTTAGCCGCCAGGTCTTGGAGCAACTGCACTGGGCATCCTGCCGCCTCGAGTGCGTGGATCTCGCGCTGAAGCGGCGCCAGCAGGAGATCGCTTCCGTCGCGGATCTTTGTCTCGAGTCCGTCGAGTTCCACCTCGACAGCTGGAAAGTCGGTCCCCTGCAAGACTTCGGCCTGATGCTCTGAGCTGGTGAGCCTAGCCTCAAGCCATTCCAGTTGCACTAGGCCGGCCGGATCGATCCGCCCCTCGGTGTCTGCGCCCAGGAGGTCATCGAGCTGGCCGCGAAGCCGCGTCGCTCGCGCGGCGACGCGGTCCAGGCGCTCAAGCCGCGCGTCGGCGATCTCCTGAGCCAGCCGATCGCGGTCATCACCCTGGCGCCCAAGCCGGTCCCCGGCTTGCGCCGCCTCTTCGAAACGGCCGGCGTCGAGCAACGACTTGAAGGCGGCCGCGAAATCTGGCGACCGACCAAGAACCGCCTCGGCGCCCGATAACAGGCGGAGCGCGCTTTGCACGGTCAGCTCTCGCCGGCGAGCCTCAGCGGGGTAAGGCTCAATGAGCAACAAGTCTCCGTCCAATAGCGCGTCCACTGTCAGGTCGGCCAACGTGGAGTTCGGCTTTCCCTGGAGGAGAGCCGCCACCTCGCCCAAGACGCGGGCTGCGGAGCGAGCTGGAACCGACAAGAACTCTCGCTGCGCGCATTTTTCCAGGTCCGTGATCGCCGCAGCAACGAGACCGACGAGGATCCTTTTGGTTTCCGCAGTGTGTGTGCTCTTGGGTGCCGCCGCACGCCGAGCCACAGCGGCATAGGCCACGAGCAGGTCGGTCAACTCCCGCAGTAGGCCAAGCAGCCATTCCAGCGCCTTGCCTTCTAGCCAGCCGTCGCGGTTGCGTTTGGCCGCCCGGTCGAGCTCTCGGACTTTTCGCTCAAGATGGTGTTCAAGCTCCTCTCCGGCCAGCTGCGCAAGCGCGCCGGCGTTGGGCGCGTTTTGGCGGAGTGCGGCGATCGCGCGGCTGACGGCGACATCCCTCACGAACAGATCCCGCCATATGATGGTTGCGCGCTGGAAGACGGCCTTTCTTGCAGGCGCTCCATCGGCCATTTCGACGAGCGCGGCGCGAAGGGGTTCAAGGTCGTCGGCGGAACCTTGTTCCTCGGACCGGGCGGATAGTGACGCCAGATCAATGGTGCCGCCGCGTTTGGGCAACTGCTCCACGACGAACTCAGTCAGCGCGTGCAGATTGGGGCCCAGGTTGCCCACTGCGGCCGCGCGGATTGCCTCGGCTGCCGACGTCTGGGCTGAGAAGAGCGCCGGCTTGATGGCGCCGGCGAACGCGAGGAGGCGGACGCTCTCCGGCGCCTGCGACGCACCCGCCAAGCTCGCGAGCACCTTATCCAGGACGCTGTCATATCGGGACTCGGCTGGACCCAACCGCGACACCGTGATCGAACTACCGATGCAAAGCGCTTCAAGGACCGGGCTCTCGATGGCGCCGCTGCATGGGTCGGCGGAGACCACCTCGACGGCGCGCTGCAGATGGGCGGCAAGGCCATACCGGCCTTCGTCGAGCGCGCGCCGCACAAGCTGGCTGTAGACAGCCGTGGTTTCCTCGGGCCGGACAACTGCCTCGTCTTCGGGCTCTATAACGTCCTCCCGAACCATCGGGGCTTTCGCCACCGGTTCGCCGGGCGGGGCGGGGTCTAACTTTTCTTCCCCGGTTTCCAGATCCGCCAGCACACCGACGACCGATGGAGCCAACTCCGGTGGAGCAGGGCGGCCGGCTTCATCGCTTCCAGGAGTCTGGCCCCTTGGGGTCGCAGCGTCCCTCAGAGCGCCGTCAATCGTATCTTCGACTAATCGAGAACTCTCGACCGACTCCCGTTCATCATCGGCGGCGCCAGGCTCGGGTGCATCCATAATCTCGTGTTTGAGCGATTCTCTGTCACTCTGCCCACCCGCACGGACCACCGGGTCGAGGGCGGGCAAGAGGCGGTCGAGCCATCCGGCGGCTTGGCTGTCGATCTCCTGCCACAAGCGCCTGCGCTCGGCGTTCGCCCCAGCGAGTTCTTGCACGGCCTCGTCGCTGTCATCGGCACCGGCGCGATCTAGCGCCGCTCGTCGGCGGCCCTCCGCCGCATGTGTCTGACGAAGGAGATCCTCGGCCCAGTCAGCGCATGATTTGAGAGTTTCTACGCCTTCCTGGTCCGGGTTGAGGCGCGCCGCAGCGCCCACAACACCCTCACCCCAGGCCACGCTTCGGTCCAGCGCGGCCAATGCGCCAGCGAGCCGCTCAACGTGCTCGCTCGCGAGTTCGCAAAGGCGGGTGGTGGTCCGAGCCGAGCGCGCCACTGCGCGCTCGGCAAGTGGACGTAGGTCGTCTGCGCCAAGGACCAGACGCTCGATCAGGATGGCGGAGAACTCCTCGGCGCTATCCAGCTCAGCGCGGAGCCTCGTCAGGGCGGCTGCCCAGGCCCCACGATCTGCCTTGAGATCGTCATCCACGCTCTCGTCACTGGGCGTCACGACCCTCGCGTCGCTCGCCGCCTCCGCCATCGAATGTCGAACTGCGGCGGCCGGATCGGACTTTTCCTCAGCCTGATCCTCCCCCGTTTGCGCGAGCCAATCTGTCCAATAGTCGCCCAGGGCCGCCCTAAGATCGTCATCGGCTTTCAACAGGGTGACGACATCCTCGTCCGCCAAGTCTGGTCTGGATGCCCAGGCAAGATCCTCGAACGCCAGCCAGGCAGCGAGATCGACTTCTCCTTCCCGCCAGAGCGTCCTGATCTTGGCTGCGGTGTCGTCTCGCTCGTTCTCCTCGCCTAACAAGGCAATGGCGCGCCGTTCGAGGGCGCGGATGAGGCCACGGTGCTTGACCTCGTCAGCCGCCTCCACCAAGTGCTCCAGGTGACTCAGGCCGCCCGGCACAGCGAGAAGGCGCGCGATGTCGGCGTATAGATCTGCCTCTGAAGCGCTTAGCGTCCAGCCAGGAAAGGCGGACCGTCTAGCGGCCTCGCGGAACTGGCGCTTGATACTATTGGCCCAATTCAACAGGCCCGCCAAGGTCGTCGCCGTTACGAACGCCGGCAGCCGAAGGTCCGCGCCTGCACGACTAGCTTTCACGACCTTCCCCTGGCGTTGACGCGCGTCCATCCTATGATTTTCCGCCCGATGCTCAACCTGCCGTCGCCGCTATGCCCCCGGCACCGCTTCCGCGACAAAGAACGTCCGAGCGCCAGGCGCGACCCGGAGACCGGTCTCAAGCCGCCGCAGGCGGCTGGCCTGTTCGGGCGGCGGCGCCCGAAACTCAAAGCTCGTCCCCCGATCGCATCGCCAGGGTCCGAGGCCTTGGTCGAGAAGTATTTCAACACGCCGACCGCTGGCGAAGGCGACCGTCAACCGTCGGGCGTGACCGGCGCTGTCGGTTCGCCAGTCCAGGACAAGGGCCTTGGAAACCGCCAAAGCCCGGGCCACTTCGGCGCGATCGGTTTCACTTTTCCAGTCATTGTCCAACCACCGCGGGATGTGGTCCTTCGGCTCCAGCGGGATGGTCCTGACGGCGACCGGGGTCGTCTTTCCCGACCCGAGCGCTAGACCGCCCAGGGCATCGATCAACAGCCTTACTGTCAGCGGAGACCGCAGATAGCGGTCCTCATAGTCGAGGTTCGCCACTGCATCGTCGTTCTGCACGCCGAGCTGCAGGACCAGTCCACGAATCGTGGCCGCCATCCGTCCGCCGAACTCGCCAATGCGGCCATCCAACTCCCGCGAAACGTGGAGAACCTTCGCCCCCGGGTCCGGCTGCAGGCGGCCGAGCGGGACGGCTACTCCGGTCCAAGCCGGACCGCTTTGGCCGAACCGCACCACAGGCGCGTGGCTCGGTCGACCCCAGCCTTCGCCGCCGTCTAGCGCCACGGCGTCGCGCGTCGCGAATACGGTGGCGTTGCCATCCTCGTTCGTGATCTCGGCGAGGAACGCCGATCCGTTGGCGAACGTTGCCGCCTCTCCCGCCTCGATCGCCACGCCCCAGCGATTGGCGAGATCGCGCAGGCCGAGCTTCTGGGCCCCGTCAAGAGCGGTCATGCCACCCATATCGATGGCGAGCACGATCACCCTGCCCCGGGAGCGCCATCTCTCCACCAAGCTCACCGCACTCCAATGCTCGAGCGCGCCCGGGTCGATTGCACCCGCCAGGCGCAGCGTCATTCGCTTGCCGCCAGCGGCCAAGGCGCGATCGAGTTCGGCGAGAACGTCGCGGCTGAAGCGCGCTCCCGTCGCGGCGCGATCGATATCCTCGGGCGCAGCGTCTGCCCGGAGCGTCTGACGGATGAGCTGCAGGGCCGGTCCGCGGTCGATCCCCTGGGCTTGGTCTTCGGAAAGATCGCCCACAAGGACGCAAGCTGGGCATGACCTCAGGCAACCGGGGACATTGCAATCCAGGATATCTTCGGCGTCGGCGATGAGCTCGGCGAAGAGTTCCTCCGCCTGAATGGAAAACCCGGCGCCGCCAGTGGCCTTGTCGTGCAGGAAGATCGACATCGTCTGGCCGCCGAGCTGATCTCGACGATGGTTTGCGCTCAGGCCCATTTCATCTGGCTCGATCCCCAGCCTGCGCGCCAGAGCCTCTCGCAGCGCGACCGCCAGCGCAAGCGCTCCGCCGGGCTGGTCCCATCCGGCCGGTTGGAACTCGAAGACGTCGGTGTGGATCTCATGGCCGAGCCGCAAGCCGTCCTTGCGGGCGAACGACCTAAGCGAGCCTTCGCACTCCCCTTTGCCGAGGAGTTGAGCGTGCGGCACCCCTATGGCGGCGTCGGCCCGCCCGCAGGCCAGACAAATGGCGTAGCCGGTTCCGTTCACTCCAGCGTTACAATAGAAGACCGATCCTTCCCGCGCCGACCGGTAGCGACCACGCGCCGGGTCGAACAGGGAGACCCAGGGAGCGCCGGCTGCTGAGACCGCCGTGGGCTCCGGGGCGACGTATGTAACGATATCGGCGTCTGCGTGGGGTTCGGCCCGCAGGTCCACGGCGAATCCGGCGGGCTGAAGGTACTCGAACCACTCCGTACTACCCGATCCGCAAGCCGGGCATTCTCGATGATCAGGATCGAAATGCCGGATCGTGCCGGACTCGCCACACAAGGGGCAACGCCAGCGCCACATCAGAGCCTGGATCTCGCGCACTCCGCTCTCCGACGCAGGCTGCTTCCAGTTCAGGGTGACGCCGGCCGATTTGTAAACCAGGCCGTCTACGACCACTTCCGAGCCGGGAGCGTATTCGCGGATCGCGGAGTCCAGTGAGCGTTGTGGGTAGGCGTTGAAGCGGTTGGTGTCCTCGGGCTCGGAGGGGTCGCGCGTCCGCCGGTTCTCCTTTCGGATGACGAACGAGACCACATCCGTCGGGAAACCATGCCCTGGCAGAAAACCTCGCGAGGGGAGCACGCGCAGCAGGAACTCCTGGCAGAGACGCCGCAGATGGATCTCCAGCCGCGTGCGCGCAGCCTTGTCGTTTGCGCCGACGCCGCCTGCCAAGTCCTGGATGACGCTCCATTCGGCAGCGAACGCCTCCCGGGCCTGATGCAGGGCGGCGGCGGCCGCCTCATAGATGCCGAGATCGACCTCGAGGGCGGTACCAAGGGTGAGCGCCACAACCTGGGGGCCCAAAACCTGATGGGTATCCGGGCTCCGTATCCAGTCGACCATGCGAGCCGCCGCGTTGTCCGCGTCTTCGATGGCGCCGATCGCGTCGCCACAGCCGAAGAACGGGCCAGCCTGCATTTTCATGGCGTTGCCGCCATGCTCGCGCATGTAGCCGGCGAAGAGGAGGGCGTTGACGTGGCGCTGCACGATGACGCTGCTGCTCAGGGCCACCTGCGGCGCCCGGACTTCGCGACCGAGGTAGCGCAACGGATTGAGGAAGGCGTCGCGATCTAGGGGCCGGTCCTTGCAGAAGGTGAAGGCCATGGAGAGGGGCTGACCCCGGCGGCCGGCGCGCCCGACGCGTTGGCGGTAGTTGGCGATGTTCGGCGGCAAATTGGTCATCATAACGTGGGAGACCGAGCCGATGTCGACGCCCATCTCCATGGTGGTCGAGCAGTTCAGCACGTTGATCGCGCCGGCCTTGAACTCGGTCTCGTAGCGGCGAAGCCTTGCGGGCTGTTGCTGCGCCGAATGCTCGGCCGAACGGAAATAGTCCGAGAACAGCGCGATCCTGTCGCTGATGTCGCCCCAGGCGCCTCTTGCGCGCAGGTCGGCGATAGCCGAATCCCTCTCAAGCCATTCCTTAATGGTCGCCTGAGCCTCCTGCGCTGGTATGCCTTCTCGCTGGCCGGCGTACGGCAGCGGATGCCGCGGCATGCCCAGGAGAACCGCCGGAGTAGGCGGCGCGCCGCGCGTCTTGGCGCCGTAGGGGCTCAACCCCTTCAAGGTCACGTCCAGTAGCCGCCGGGTCACGGGACAGAGCCAAGCGGTGGTGACGGGCGCCACATGCACCTTCGCGAATCCGATCTGGCGGCTCACGGCTCCGGGCAGTGTGATGATGTCACCGAGCGCCGCCCAGGCGGCAGTGAACACGTCCTGGAAAGTCTCACGAAGTAGCGGCTCGTCGAGCGACCGACCGCTCGCCTGCTCCAGGAGGTTGACGATCATCGGGGTGTTTCCGACGGGCCGAGCGCCGAACCTCGGCCAGAGTACCTCCCAAGTGGCAAGAGGCGCCTGCGGGGCGAAGGCTAGATCCCTTGGCACGACGCCCGGTGTGATCCAGTGAAGCGTTTCTTTCGGGACCCTAAGCGCATATCGGCCGCGCATAAGGAACGTAGTCAAGAGACACAGATAGTCGCGCCAATCCTGGGCAGAGCCACCCAGTTCCAGAAAGGCGCTCGGCGTGGCAGCGTCCGGAATGCTGTCGATGCCCTCAAATCTCAACCGTGCGAGGCCCAGAGTTTCCGGGCTTACCGCGCGCGGGGGACGGCGAAAGAACTCACGGAGCAATAGGAACTCCGCCAACTTAGTCTCGCTTTCAAAGCTCGAGTAGCGGCGCGCCCAGACCCGTTTGATCCAGACCCTCACCTCTGGCCGCTCGGCCAACCTCTGAACCATCAGGTCCCAGGGCAGCCCGGCCTCTCCTTGGCGTTCGATGGAAGCACGTTTGGCTACCTCGTCGGCGAGCATCTTCTCAAGCGCCGGGTTGGGAGTGTTCTCCAGTACGTGCCGAAGCGCCAAGATCCTCTCGTCCTGCTGACAGCGCTCGCCTGAGTCGACCGCTTGGGCGAGCACGTCCTGGACCGCGTGATAGATGACCGACCGCGCAAAGTTGCGTTCCGACCCGGTCTGGAGTTTCGCGGCGAGCCGTGCCGTGCCCTGGCGGCTGTCGGTGAAGGAGAGGAGCTGCCGGCCGCGCAACGGCGGCGGCGCGCCTTCGACCCAATGGGCGGGATCGGCCGCTTCCCCCGGATGCTCCGCGCCGTCAAGGAGGATCGGCGTCGCATTTCCCAGAATGAAAGGCGCGCCGAACCGGAGCGGGCGAATGATGTCAATTCCGTTGCCCGCCCGCGCCGCGCAGGCCGGACAGGTCTCCGGTGTCGCCCGATCGTAAGCGAAGAATGTCGTAACGCCGGCCGCGCCCTCGCGATCATGAACGAGGCCCGTCGCCCCCTCCACGCACAGGGAGCGTGCGCCGGGGCCTTTGAGAGGCTTGAGCGCGATGAGCTTGCGGTCGGCGGGCGGCTGGGGCGGCGGGGCGGCCTCATCCTCGTCGACTTCGGGCGCGTCGGCGTCGGCGTCGAGGGCGAATTCGTCGATAACCACGCCCCGCCGCGGCGCGACGAGCCTTTGGTTGGGCGTCTCCGCCACGTCGAGAAAGGGCTCGCCGCAAGACGAACAGGAAACGATTTCAAACAAGGGCGCGCCGCAGCCACAAACGTCAGCCGGCTGATGATGGATAGAGCCGAAGGGCCATTCCGCCGGTCGGTGGCGGCTGCAGGCGGGATCGAGACAGCTCCAAAGGCCAGGGGTCGCCCGGTGGAAGCTGTGAACCCTCAGCGGGGCCAGATTCTCGTCTGTGGTGGATCGGGCATGGGCCAGCTTCAGCGCCAGATCCGCCGGATCGGCACCGACCCTATCCGCCACCGAGCGCACCGCCGACCACGCGATGGGACCCTTGAAGAGGGCTTCGAGTAGCGGCCGGATCGCAGGGTGGCCGCCCAAGTGGGCGTAGTGGGCTTCCTCGCCGATCGGCCCACCGGCGTGCAGGGGCGGAAGCGTTGGCTGCTTCTGGCGACCTGTGATCACATGCACATTTTCAGCCGGCGCGCCCGATACGTCCGCGAGGAATTTGCCAAGCGAGGCTCCCACGTCGTCACCGCTGCCGATGGTGGCCGAGGTGGCGACAAACCGCACCTCCGACGGATCAACGCCGAAGGCCAGGCAGACGCGTCGCAGCAGGAGGGCGATCTCGGCGGCCTGGGCGCCGACGTAGGAGTGAGCCTCGTCGAGCACCACATAGCGCAGCTTGCCCTGGGAGGCGGTCAAGATCGGCACGTCCTGCGGCCGCAGCATCATGTATTCGAGCATGGTCACGTTGGTGACCAGGATTGGCGGCGGTGCTGCGCGCAGGGTCTTGCGGTCGGCCACGCATTCCGGCCGGGCGCTCGCCTCGGCCGCCCTGAGCTGCTCGGGCATCATCCGGTTGTAGAGTCCGAAACGGACCTTGCCTCCGAACGGCTCGGTCCAGGCCCGGAGCCGCTCCTCCTGGCTCGCGATCAGGGCGTTGAGGGGGTAGAGCATGATCGCCTGCACCCCCTGAAGCCGCTGATTCGAGGCGGACGCCTGGCGCGCAAGATCGTTGAGGATCGGAACCAGGAAACACTCGGTCTTGCCTGAGCCCGTGCCGCTGGTGACGAGAACGGATCGCTTGGTTTCCTGGTCGTTCAGGCGGCGCCAAGCTTCGAGCTGGTGGGCGTAGGGATGCTGGGTGCGCCTGAAGCGGTAGGGCCGGTCGGGCGTCTCAGCCCCGTCGAGCGCGTCGACGAGCGCTGGCTCCAGAAGCTGGCCCGACAGATCGTCCAGGGTTTCGTCGGCGGGGACGTAGGGCAGCGCCGCCTCCAGGACAGGCTCCTGAATCACGCCGCCTTCCCGCGATTCGGCGCAGGCGAACCGTCGCCGGATTTCGGCGTTGAGACCCGCGTGGTTCAGGCCGCTCTGGCCGATGATCGCCTCGGTGGTGCGGGCGCGGAGTTCGTCGATGGTCGCGAAGGGGTTCAGGGTGTTCATGGCGGCTCAGCAGGCCAGGGCTCGCCCTTGGGCGAGCGACAAGAAGGCCGCGGCGAACAGGTCAGCAAAGGAAAGGGGCTCCTGCGCTTCGGCGGCTCGGATACGTTGTATGTGTCTCGGTTCCAGGCGGGCGAGGCCGGCGGCCGCGATCGCCGCAGCGCAGGCGGCGTCGAGACCCTCCCACTGACCGGTGTGAAACGGCCAGGTTGCCGGCAACCGATCGCGCACGAGGCTGTCGATGGCCCGGAAGCAAGATGCCCTAGCCGGATCGATCTGCGTGTCGGTGGCGTTAGTGGCCGCCGCGGACTGATCGCCGGACCGCCGCAGACGATCCTGCGCGGCCTCGGCGAGGGATCGGTTGAGGCCTTGGCCACCCGTGTGGGTGTAGGACATGAGGGGCAACGAGAGCATCGGCTCGAGGCTCACGAGGGAACGCGCCCGGACTTTGATGGTGTCCTTGACCATCAAGTCAGCCTGGTCACCGACGAAGAGGCCAGCAGCGAGCGCCGCCCTCAGTTCGACGCTTTGGGCATCGAACGCCCTTGCCCAATCCTCGAATGGGATCAGCGCCCACATTAACGGCAGTTCGCGGTCGAGCTTCCAAATCTTGCCCTGCGTCGATTCATCCAGGGCCGCTGCCATCAGAGCCGCCTGGGCAACGGTGTTCGCGCTTAGCCGCTCGAGCATATTGAGGGCGGCGGCCGGGATGCCATCAAGTGCGGTAACCAGTGACAGCAGGTAGGCGCGATCCGCGGCGGCGGCCGGCGTTGCATCAGCGAGACCGTCCAGTGCCTCGTCGATTGCCGATTGACGGGCGAAGAAAGTGTCCACGAGGGCAGCGTGCTGCAGGCGGCAAAGGCCGCCCACTTCCCGCGGGCTGTGACCGACGAACAGCGTCGGTCGTCCGATCACGCGATCACCTTCCCGCAAGAGCACCAGGCCCGGTCCCTCAAGGTCATCAGGCAAGGTCCATGTGGGCTCGAGCAATCGCTCGCTCCAGGAGCGACGATCCAGAACTTGAGCGGCCGGGCGCAGGATCGGAAACCACTCGAGGCTGCGGATAGTGGCATTGTCAGCAGGGACCGGTTCGTCCGTGATTGAAACCTCTCGCCCCACGAGCATCACCTGGGCCGCATAGCGGCCGATCTTCAGCCGGCGGCCCTCGGCCTGCCCCAGTTCGGCCAACACGGTGTGATCGAGATCGCCGCCGCCCGCGAGGAGCCTCAAAATATCCTCGGAAAGCGACCAGAGTGCCAGTTCGTCGGTAAAGGCGAAGTGGGCCTTGTCGCCGGAACTGTTGCGGAAATAGACGCGGTCGCGGCCGTCGGCGAAAGCCACCGAGCCGCGCAGGTCATCGAGCATGACGTGGTCATGGGTCTTGAACAGGCTGCCGTCGACCCTAGCGAAGCCGCCGTTCTTCAATCGCGTCCGAGCGACGATAGCGATCGGCTCGGACCCCAACTTGGCAAGCGCGACTTCCAGCCGACGAAGGGGCTTGGCTTCGAAGCGTATGATCAGGCCGGTCTCCGTCGCCTCGGACGCGATTGCTCGATCAGCCGGCCTGAGCGTCCAACCTGCCATCTCTCGCAGCTCGTATTCGACGCCCAGGGGGCCGGAAGGCCGGGCGAGCACCTCCGCGCCGTCGGGCAGAATGGCCACGACACGGCGGTCGCGTTTGACGTTGGCGACGGGGTCGCGCCAGACCACCTCGACGAGCCCCTCGCCCACCTGGGGCGGCTGGCCAGCCCAATCCTTCCATTGCCCAGCGGGAAGACGACGCCACTGCACCTCGCCCGCCTTGGCGGACTGCCCACGATCCCCCGTGCGGACGTGGAGTTCCGGCCTACCGGCGAACATCTCGACGCGGCGGTCCTTGACTTCGGCACCGCGAAACGGCGTCCCTCGGAGGTCGAGCTGCTCGACCTTGTCCTGATCCGCGCCCACCTCCACGCGGTAGCGGTCCCCTTCGGAGGTGCCCGCATAGACTGAGGCCGTCACCTCGAACAGGCGCCGCTGGCCCTCCCAAAGGGGTGCGACCGCCATCCCGCCCTCCTTGTGGGTCACGGCGAAATCCCGGGGCGCCCAGAGGTAGACGTGATGTCGGCGCGTGCTCATAGACCCTGTGCCAATCAGGACCAATTCGTCGGGCTCGGTGGAGACCTCATCACCTCTGTCGTCGGCGAAGACCAGCAGCTCGGACCGGCGCGGCCCGCCCTTGGGCCAGACGAACGGGATCGGCGCGGCGTCGCCTCCTCGCAGCTCGACGGCCACCGGCTGGGCGAAATCGAACGGCGCACGGTGACGGCTACCGCCCCGAGGTCGACATAGCCAGTGCTCTCCTGCCTCGGTGGGCGGCTCCAGCATCGCCAGTTCGCCGGCCAGGACGTTGGAGAGTTCGCCAGCGGCGAAGGCCCGCATACGCCCGACCGATGGATCGGCCGCGTTGATGGGAATACTGACCTCGCCGCTCACGCCGATCCCCACCGCCGGCTCCCACCCTGTCTCGGATCGGATCAGAAGCCTCTGGCAGACCGCATCGCTGGCGAGGCGCTCCATGCGCGCGCTGACGAGGTCGTCCAGCAGGCGCGTGGCGCCGTCACCGGACAGACTGATCGGCAGCTCACCGCGCCAACCGGACTGGGCCGCATCCAGCCACACAGACGCGGAAACGCCGGGTGGCGCCTTGGAGTGGACCAGCCGTCTGAGCGCCAGGATGGCGAGAGCCAGCTCGGCGCAGAGCAGATGGAACCCCTCATGGTCGAACGGGCCTAGGTTCGTCAGCGAGGCGCGTGAGAGAGCGAGCGCATCCTCGTCCGTGGGGTCCGAGCGCGCCTCGAGGCGCGCCAGTAGGCCCCGCAGATGAGTGGCGATGCGGCCGTGCTCTCGGGACTCGAGCAGCCGTGTAGGGAAGCCCCCCTCCAGGATCAGAGACTGGAGACGAAGCTCGAGGGATCCCGAGCGGCGCGGCTTCAGGCCCCACCACTTGAGCCCGCCCTGGGTAAGCATCTTCGTTTCGGCGGGCGAGAGCGATCCGAAGATTTCGGGATACGGCATTCGCCACGCGTAGTGGCCTCCCTGATACTCACGACGGAACCACTCGGCACAGTAGAGGACGAACACTGGTCCACCATGGGCGACCAGCCCATGCGCACCGTATTCCCGTGGCAGCTTTTCGATCTCGGCCTTGAGCTGCCCGAACCGGACGTCCGAGACGCGGTACCGGTGCAGAGGGCGACCGTCGGCCTTCGCGAGCCCGCAGTCAGCCAGAACACCGGTCAGCACCCCAGGACCACCGGGCGGCCGAGCGACCGCCTTGGCCGGCCGCAGTGCCAGAATCGCCAGCATCACATCGCACTGGAGATCCGCCGCCTCGTCGCTCGTTTCCGCTCGGAGAGCTTCATTCAACGCTTCGAGAATCGTGATGTTCGACCGGTTGGCTTCGAATCGCTCTCGAAGCTCCGCAAGCCACTCCAGATGCCCCACCTCGATCCTGGAGTCCCGCAGCACCATCGCGTTCCGCCTTCATCTACACGTCCACCAGCCGGACGATTGACGGCTGACGAAATTCAATCTAGTTTCCTTATGGGTTTAAAAAGTAGACGCGTCAAGCAGGCCGTTGGGAGTCGTAGTGTGCTGAGTCAGATGGAAACGACGCGGCGTGCCTGGGGCGTAAAGCAGCGCCTTGAGTTTATTGAGTCCCGCGCCTTCTGGGAGGGCGGAATCAATCGCGCTGACCTTTCCGACAAATTCGGCGTCTCGACCCCCCAGGCCTCGAACGATTTGGCCCAATATCGCGCCATCGCTCCGGATAATCTGAACTACGACGCCAGCGCCAAGCGGTATGTGGCGTCCGCCAACTTCGTCCCGAAGTTCGGCACGCCCAACGCCGACCGGTATCTGAGTCAACTCAAAGCCCTGGCAGAAGGGGTGATTGATCTGGATGACACCTTCATCGGCTCGCCGCCGGTGGCCGTGGCCATGCCGGTCCCCAACCGACGCGTGGACCCGAACATGCTCCGACACATACTTGCCGCGGTTCGCGGGGGGCTATCTGTGGAGTTCCGCTATCAGTCGATGAACGCCGCCCGTCCCGTGCCCCAATGGCGCCGGGTGACTCCCCACGCTTTTGGGTCGGACGGGCTGCGCTGGCACATTCGCGGCTATTGCCACATCGATCACCACTTCAAGGATTTCATCCTCTCACGCGTGAGCGGAGTTCGAGCGATCGGCCCTGCCGGCCCCTCGGCGCGCGAGGACGAGGACTGGAGCGCTATGTTCGACGCAGTGCTGGAACCCAACCCCGGCCTGTCCGAAGGTCAGCGTGCGGCGGTCGCCTGGGAATATGCCATGCCGGCCGGACAGGTGACTCTTCCGGTGAGGCGGGCATTTCTCTATTACCTGCGCAGGCGCCTGCGCCTAGACGTCGAGAATGACTTGCCAGCGGAAACGCCGGTGGTCGTCGCCAACCGCTTTGAGTTCGACGTAGCTCTTAAATCGGCCAAAGGCCTGGTTGCCGAACGGGTAAACCCACCGGCGGGTCAGGGAGTCTCGCTGACCTGCTAAGCCGCATAGCGCTACCCGGCGCGGAAGGTTTGCGTCGCCAACAGCGTCGCGATAGGGAACCGGCGATCATGAACGCGTTCGCCGATCCGGCCGAAGACATCCTGACCACCCTCGTCCCCGACCGCCATGTCTCGGTGCGCGAGGCGTTCGGCGTCGATTCCGACATGCTCGTCCCGGCGTTTTCGACTCGCGACAGCCACGTGCCCGACCTGGACGACGCCTATTGCTTCGATCCGCAGACCACCCTGGCGATCTGCGCCGGGCTCGCCCACGACCGCCGGGTGATGATCCAGGGCTATCACGGCACCGGCAAGTCGACGCACATCGAGCAGGTGGCGGCGCGGCTCAACTGGCCCTGCGTGCGCGTCAACCTCGACAGCCACATCAGCCGCATCGATTTGATCGGCAAGGACGCCATCGTCATCAAGGACGGTTTGCAGGTGACGGAATTCCGCGACGGCATCCTGCCCTGGGCCTACCAGAACAACGTCGCGCTC
>DATCBS010000015.1:0-27637 GCA_036511715.1 Caulobacteraceae bacterium | reverse complement strand
CGATCGAATAGTGGCCGCGCCGATGCCGGCGTCAAACGTCCTCGCTCGATTCTCAATCAGCGCGGCGATATTCGTCTCAAGAGCGTGTCGCGTGAGGCGACCGCGCGTTGCCTTACGGCTATTCACTCGTGGGATTCGCCACGCCGAGGCCACGGTGACTTGGCTGATCGACGACCGCGACGGCGCGATCCTGTCCGAACAGATGAGCGAGCGGCGGGTAAAGCGGGCTGAGTTTGATGAGGAAATCCGCCGCCATCAACAAGGCGCCGGCGGCGAAAACGATGTCGCCGGGCATGCGCATCCATTGCCATAGCAGGGTGGTTTTGTAGAAGGCCTCGCTGCGCGCCCAGGCGTATCCGTGCTCGTAGACGGCCATCAACTGCGGCCAGCCGATCGGGAAGAAGTTGAGCGTCACCCAAAGAACCAAGCCGGCGTTGTAGAGCCAGAACGCGGTCAGACCCAGGCCCGACTTGAACCGGACATGTCCGGCCGTGATGTAGCGGATACAGAAGTAAACCAGGCCGATGGCAAGCTCCCCGAAGGCCCCGAACAGGGCCGTGTGCGCATGGTTCAGGGTCAGGAAGGTGCCGTGCTCGTAGTAGTTGACCAGCGGGGCGTTCAGCGTGCCGCCGCCAAAGACGCCGGCGCCGACGAAATTCCAGAACGCCGCGCCGATCACATAGGTGTAGGCCACCCCATACTTGAACTCCCGGTGCGCCTTGATCAGGCGGTAGTGCCGGATCGCATCGAGCACCAGCAGGACCAGCGGCAGCACCTCGATGAAGGAGAACATGCTGCCCAGCGGCACCCACAGGCTGGTCGCGCCGACCCAATAGAGGTGGTGGCCGGTGCCCAGCACCCCGCCCAGGAAGATCAGGATCAGTTCGAAGAAGACCGTGCGCTCGGCCAGTTTGCGCGACACCAGCCCCACCGCCATCAACAGATAGGCGGTCATGGCCGCGGCGAAGAACTCGAAGGACTGCTCCACCCACAGGTGGACCACCCACCAGCGCCAGTAGTCGGTGATGGCGAAGGATTTCTCGATCCCGGTCAGTGGGATCATGCCGAAGACGTAGAGGGCGGCGATGTTGATCGTCGAGGCCCAGATCAGATTCTCCAGCCTGATCCTCCCGGACCAGAACTGGCGGGTCGCCGCCCACATCATGGTGCGCGTGGGCCAAAGAGCCCGGAACACGATCAGGCACCAGAAACCCAGTCCGACGGAGAACAGTATCTGCCAGAACCGGCCGAGCTCGAGATAGGAGAGTCCCTGGTTGCCGAACCAGAACCAGGCGCGGCCGATGTGGCCCATGATGCCCAGGTAGTCGCCGATGAGCGCCCCCGCGACGATCGCCAGCGTTACCCAGAACAGCAGGTCGACGAAGAGCCCCTGGCCCTTCGCCTCTCGCCCTGCGGCCATGGCGGGGGCCAGGAACAGGGCGGCGCCGATCCAGGCCAGGCAAATCCAGATGATCGGCGCCTGGATGTGCACGTCACGCAGGAAGCTGAACGGGAAGATGGCGTTGATATCGAGCCCGTAGAACCCGACGCGGTCGTAATAGGAGTGCGCCATGATCGTGCCCGCGCCGATCTGGACGAGCAGCAGGGCCGCGACGACCAGAAAGTATTTTCCGACCTTCCGCTGGCTCGGGGTCAAGGGCAGGAAGTCCGCCAGCACCGGGTCCATTGGCGCGTCGTCGGCGTGGTTCAGGAACAGCTCGTAGATGAAGAGCACCAACCCGAAGCAGAGAAACGTGAAGCAGAAGCTCGCCCAGGTCCAGATGAACGTCGAGGGTGTCGGGGCGTTGCCGACGATGGGTTCGTAGGGCCAGTTCTGGGTCCACGATACATTCAGCCCCGGCCGCCGCGCCACCGTCGTGAACGCCGAAAAGACCAGGAAATCCGCGGTCTGGAAGGCGAGACGCCCGCGCAAGCTGTTGGCCGCCGTCCATCCTGACTTCCGGTCGGTGCGATTCAAGGTCGCCGCGGCGCCGTCCCGGACGCCGATGACCGCGGCGACAACGGCGTCGGGCAGCACAACCTCCTTGCGGGTCAGGTCTATGCCCTTCAGGTCGCGCTGCATCTCCGCCTGGGTCGCGGCGGCCTCGTCCGGCGCCAGGGCCGTCAGCGGTTTCTGGTATCGGGCCAGGGCGATCGCGTTCTGCGTCCCCTTGGCGAGACTGACGAGCGTGCTGGCGGTGTAGTCTTCCCCGTAATAGGAGCCCATGCCATACAGGCTGCCGTAGTCCATCAGGTCGGCCCGCTGGAAGCCGCCCTTGCCGGCCAGGACATCGTCGCCCGACATGATGAGGGCGCCGCTCGCCGAGACGAAGCGCTCGGGTTGCGGCGGCGTGGTGTGGTAGGTGACCACCGTCGCCCACGCCATGACCGAGAAGGTCACCACGGCGACCGCCAGCAATAGCCACTTCAGAACGTTGCTGACCGGATCATGCAGAGTGGGGCGCGGGACGGCGTCGTTGGTGGACATAACGCACCTCGCTGATCGCTTGAAGACCGCGGGACCATCGCGAAAATACTCAGGCTACCTATGCCCGGCGCAACGAGCCGCGGCCAGATGGTAACGCCGGTGCGCTTTGGCGTCACGGCCCGGTGCTGTCAGTCCAACGGCGCCTTGTCTGCGCTCAGCGCAGGAAACCCAAGCCTACTGGCCTTAGCCCATGACTGCGCGCCACTCGGCCAGTTCGACGGAGCGTCTTTGCCGGTAGAGGTCTCCGGTGATGAGGTGGCGCTCCCAATTGAAGTGGTTGTCGACCTGGGTGTGGACCGAGGTGAATTTCTGGATTGTTCTCATCCTCCGAAATTTGAGCATCCCCCGCTCTCGTCGTCGGAACGGCAGGTGGGAATTCGCCAACGACGCCATTGGTCCGCGCGGCCATCGATTGGCGGACAATCCGCCGTTCGGCGCCTCGCACGGTGAGCCGCCACCTCGCGAAAGGAGCCGCGGGGAACCACCACCTGACTAGGTGCGCCAGGATTGAACCTGCCTGACCAGGGCCTGGACATGCTCTGGTGGTGTTGTCTTCGGGACGCCGTGCCCAAGGTTGAAGACGAACGGACCGCCTGTCGCCGCGCGCAGGATCCGCTCCGCCTCGGCGGCCATGGGCGCGCCGCCGGCGACGAGGAGCTGGGGGTCGAGATTGCCTTGAATGCAGCGGCCGAGGTCGCGCTGGATCCTGGCCTGGGCCCAGGCCAGCGGCACGGTGGGGTCCAGCCCGATGCAGTCGGCCGGGACCGCGGCGACGTAGTCCTCGTAAAGCAGGCCCGCCGCGCGCGGGAAGGCGATCACCGGAACCGTCGGGTGTTTGGCCTTGAGCGCGCGGACGATCGCGGCGGCCGGCTCTATGCACCAGCGCCTGAAGAAGGGCTGGGGCAAGATTCCCGCCCAGCTTTCGAACAGCTGGACCGCCTCGGCGCCGGCTTCGATCTGATGGTCGAGGAATTCGATCACCGCCCCGGTCAGAAGGTCGATCAAGGGCTGAAACCCGTCCGGATCGGCCAGGGCCCATTGCCGGATGATCGCGTGGTCGGTTCCGCCGCCGCCCTTGCCCTCGACCATGTAGGTGGCGATGGTCCAGGGCGCGCCGGCATAGCCGATCAGTGTGACGTTGGCCGGCAGGGCCACCGCTAGCCGCCGCACCGTCTCGTAGATGGGGGCCAGGGCCTCGTGCAGGCCCGACGCGCTCAAATATCGGCCGATGTCGGCGCGCGAGCGGATGGCCGGGCTGAGCGTCGGTCCCTCGCCATCCGCATAGGCGAGGGTCTGGCCCAGAGCAGCGGCGAGTTGGGGTAGGTCGGCGAACAGGATGGCGCCGTCGAGCTGAAAACGCCGGATCGGCTGCAGTGTGACCTCGACCGCGTGCTCGGGCGAATTGCACAGCGCCAGCATCCCTCCGGCGTCGGCGCGGGTCGGGTGATATTCCGGCAGGTAGCGCCCGGCCTGACGCATCAGCCAGATCGCGGGCCGCTCGGTGCGCTCTCCCCTGAGCGCACGCAGGAGCAACTTCTCCGGGGCTCGGACCATGTCATCATCGCCTTCGGTAGAAGCTTCGGCGCATCACTACCAATTCGCCCTATCCTCGCCAATGCAGGCGCTGACGCTCGACTGTGGAACGGCGCCTCGACTGCGCCTGAGAGAGTCGGCGGGCGCGGACCGGTTGAATTGCCCGACACGACCGAGCGGAGCCCTCTGGCGGATTGGGAAACGTTAAGGTGCGGGTCATGCGCACGGCATCCGCGGCCTCCTACCTTCCCCGTGCGTGGCGGGGGCTTTGAATTGAAGGAACACCCAATGACGAGACTGACGACTTGCTTCGCGATGGTCGCGGGCGCGGCCCTGCTGGCGACGGCGGTCTCGGCGGCGCCGAAGCTGGCGAGCTACCCGGGGCAACAATTCGCATCCATGGCCAAGATCAGCCTGGCCCAGGCGCGCGCGACGGCCCTCAAGGCCAGACCCGGGGCGATCACCGAGCAGGAGCTGGAAAAGGAAGCCGGCGGCAGTGGCCTTCGCTATTCCTTCGACATCAGGAGCGGCGGCAAGATCTATGAAATCGGCGTCGACGCCAGGACCGGAACGGTCCTGGAGAATGGCGTCGAGGGCAACAACCCGGACTGAACTGGTCCGCACGACGGCGGCCGCGCCGTCCCGTTTGCCGAACAGGTACACCGACACAGCGCGGAGCACCGATTTGTTGGCCTCTCAATGCCGTATGGCCAGAGCCGCCCTCCGGCTCGGAGTCCGCGAGCTGGCTGACGCTGCCCAGGTCTCAACGAGCACCATCATCCGCCTGGAGGCCGGCGAAGGGCTCAAGTCGAGCACCGTTGCCGCGGTGCGCCGAACCCTCGAGGCGGCGGGAGCGTCATTTCTTGACGACAATGGCGAGGGCGCGGGCGTCAGGCTGCGGGCACACGTCGAGCCTCGATTCAAAGAGGTCGGGCGACGGAATAATCGACCAAGAGGTGATCGGGCCTACAAGTCGCATCTCTTTCGAGAGCGCTAGCGAAGCACAGTCCATATTGGTTCTTTGCGCAGGCTGGCGCGCCCTCGCCTCACTCTCATGGTCGCGAGTCCCCGACGGACTTTGCGCGGTCACTTGCTTTGACTTTGCCGGCAAGGGGAATGCGGCGTTGTCCGAGAGGCCGACACTCGCACGAGCGGGTTCCGGAACGCCTCCCCGGGGATCCGCCCCTTTGCGTGTTATCTTAAGAGACTGCGCCGAGGCTGGCGGTGTTTTCGATGAGCGGAGCGGCGCGCGACCGTCCTCGGCGCTCGGTCGGCAATGGGCGCTTGCCGGGACGCCACGCCGACCACGACGGGGGCGGCGAAATCCACCAGACTGCAGACGTCAAACAGACGGCTGTCGTCGCGGCGCGCCATTGCAACCGCGCGCCATTCAGGCCAAGCCTGATTCGGCGTCGCCTATGGGTTGGGAGAATCCTATGCGCAATCGGACAGTGATGCTTTTGCTTGGCGCGTTCTTCGGAACCGCGACTTCATCTTACTCACAGACCAATATGAACTGCGATAGTTTCGGAAATTGCTCTGGCGCTGTCGCCGGCCAACCAGCCAATACACAGACATCTGGGTCCGCGGGAGGTCAAACTCGCAACACCCATCCTGACCAATCGGGCAATAGAGCGGGATCGGTGGGCGATCAGTCATCTGGCGCCGATTCGGATCAGTCCTTTGATGCGACGAGGAACGTCGTCTTTCACAACGATCGGGCTCAAGATATAACCGGATCGACCGGAAACCAATCTGTAACCTGCCGCACGGACCAATCCGGAAACACCATTTGCTAAAGACGGACCCGGGTTGACGTCATCGGTGGTCGATGGGAACCACCATCCCGCTCTCACGCGGCTGCCAATCGAACCAATCTTTACTTTGGGTGCGCCAGGCGCTTCTCTTGCGCTCTGCGATGGGGTTGGGTCGGTGACATGCGATCGAAGACGAGAGATATCGCACTGCAAGGTATCGCCGCCTAGCTCATGGTGGCGGCCCTGACCTTGTCTTCAGAGCCTGCCCAGGCGGAGCGATGGGTCAAGGCGGGCGCGACTTCGCTCGTGGGCGACGACTTTGCCTTCTGCGTGGACATGGACAGCGTGAAGACCGGCGCGGACGGCTGGACCTCCTATGCGGCCAGGATGTGCAGCGAGCCGCGCGAGGTCTTCGAGAGGGCCGTCAACTGCGCCCAGGACTTCTCGGTCGACCAGGTTCCGCTGCGAACGCGCACGCTCATCGCGAACGGCGTCGCCAAGCCGGCCATGCCGCGCCAGGGGCCAATTTTGTGCAGGTTTTTGTATAGAGGATCGTTCCGTCCAATAGTATCTTCTTCAATTGACCGGTTGAGCGTTGAATTGTGTACTCTTGACCGTCAAAGGTATCAGTCCACCGTATCCAGGCGCTGGTAATGCTCGCGTTAGCTCTTGTGTCATCTGGTTGGATAGGCTCGCCGGCGTCGCCGCTTCCCTCGAACTCCAGCACAGTCTTGAGGGAATAGTCTATCTCGAATTTGTTCGGAACGCCGCCACCGACCGGGTTATCGCAAACAAGTCGAACTGTTTCAGCACGGGCTATTGTACAAATCAAGCTCGCAACAGAAAACAAAAGGATTGAAGCGGAGATTGCTACGATACGTCTCGTGCTCAAAGAATTGTTCACTGTATTGTATCCCACATAATATCAGAATTCCGTGAACTCCGAGCGATGACACCCTCGGCGACACTCATTCGAGATTTAAATCCGGGCCAGCCCGTCTCCGCCCGCGATCCACACCACGATATGAGGGGCGGGTCTGATGTTAACAGCGACAATATCAGAAATGAGCATGGCCGGAAGTCATCGGTGCACGGCCATCGCGGGCCCACCGAAAACAGGTGTCGGCGGAACTCCCCGCGCTGACCCGAGCCTGGCAGGCTGTCGAAGAAGGCGCCCCGGAGCGGATCCTCGACCTTGCGCGGCGACACGGGCTTGGGCGACGGTTCCGGGCGCCTGGGATCGGGCGAGATCGCAGCGGTGACGGCGGCGATCAACCTCAATTCCCGCGAGGTGGTGATCTACCTCGGAATGGCCTGGGACAAGGCGTAAGGTTCCGACGAGCTTGCCCATCCCCACGACCCCCGCAGCGGTGGCCCCTATGACAGCGCGAAACCTCTGGAGCGCTGCGATGCGGTCCGTGTTGGCGGCGGCCTTGGCATCGGGCCTCTGGGCCTGCCTCCAAGGTTCGGCCGCCGCCCGTCAGATGACCGCCGCTTCGCGCAATCCCGTGGCGCCCTCCGCGCACGCGGCTGCCGACGATGTCGAGAATGACCCGTGCGCGGAGCCCCGTCTCGATTTGTCGGAGGCGCGTTGCCGCAAGCTGTTGAGGGCCACCGAAAACGCGTACGGACCGTCTTCTCTGAAGACAGCGAACATCCTCTTCGTCCTGGCGCGAAAGATCGATGGGCAGGCTCGGTTCAGCGAGGCCGAACCCCTCTATCGGCGCGCGGTGGCCATCTCGCTCAAGATCGTCGCCGCTTCGACCTGGACCCCAGAGCAGCGATTCAAGGTCGCCGAGGACGCAAATCTGTTTTCGTTCGGCGACGGCTTGATCGAAAACCTGGAGAAACAGCGGCGGCCCCTCGAGGCGGAAGTGGTGGCGGCGATGCTCCGGCAACACGACTCCCCGGATGGGCGCGCTCGGATTTCGACCGGACCCTACAGCAGCGCTACATTTTTGCCCGGCATTGCCAATGTCCACTGGCCCCCGGCGATCCGACCGCCGACGCAAGCCGAGAAGACCCAGGTCGCGGCATGGTGGAACCAGGCGCAGGCCGACGATCACGAGGGTCGTTTGTCGCACGCCGAGTCGCTCTACCGGGACATCCTGCATATCGACGAGCAGACCCTGGGCCCGGCGCATCCGGAGACCTCCTCGGTGCGCCGGATGCTGAGGTTCAACCTCTCTCTCCAACACCGCTGGGCGCAGGCCGAACAGGTCAGCGGCAAGGCTGGGTCGGGCGCGGCCCTGCGGGCCGTCCTGATCCTGTTCGAACAAGCCAAGTCGAACGAAGCCCCGGCTCAATCTTCCGACGCAGAGAGCTTCTACAGGATCGCACTATATGTCTCGACTCACCCCTTGGATTACACCGACACAGTTCAAATCGATGAATATTCGCGCGTGGCCGCGAACCTGGATCGTCAAGGACACATATTCGCCGCTGAGCAATTCTACCGGGAAATTGCGAAAGCCTATGAAATGCGAGGAGGGCCCCTTAGCCCGGACGTGCTCGAATACAAGCACCTGATCGCAAGTTCGCTCGCACGACAGGGCCAATTCGCGCGGGCGGTCGTGGCCTTCAGGGACGCCTGTGGCGGACGAGCCGAGCGGTCGTTCGAGGCCGGCCGCGGGGAGCTGGCCAGCCTTTCAGGCTCGACGAATATCCAGTCGCAGGCGTCCAACTGCGCGCTGGAAGAGGCATTGTCGATGCAGGCTTGGGGCTCGCAGGGGGGCGGTCCCGCGCCGGGTGATCTCGAGACCGCGCTGAGAGCCCAGGCCTTCGAGGCCGCGCAGGCATCGCTTCAGTCGAGCGCCGGAGATGCGCTGGCTCGCGCCGTCGCGGATACCGCGGCGAGATCGGGAGGCGCCGGTGATGGACCCGAGACCTATGAGATGAAGCTGGCCGAGCGCGATGCCGTCGAAAAAGAAATCAGCCAGGCCGCCGGTCGCGCACTACCGGCGGCCCTGGTCAAGCGAAGGTCGGATCTCGCGCTGGAGATCGCGAAGATCGCCGACTCCCTGGCCCGCCAGAACCCGCTCTACTGGGATCTCCGCTCGCCACGGCCTTTGAGCGTGGCTTCATTGCAGGCTCGCTCTGGTCCCGACGCGGCGCTTCTCCATGCGAACGAGGCGCTGGTGCTGTGGATGATCGCTCCTGGCGGGAACAAGGGCTTGGTGTTCGCGGTCAGCAAGAACAGGGTCGGCTGGGCGCGGATGGCGCTCACTGGCGATGACCTCGGATCGAGGGTGAAGTTCCTCCGGTCGCGGATCGATCCGCAGGGGTCGCGCCGCGTCGTCCCGCGCTTCGACCGCAAGATCGCCTACGAGCTCTTTGATGCGTTGCTGGGCGACCCCGCCATCCAGCGCGTGATCGAAGGGCCCGGTGTCGACACGCTGCTGATCGTGCCCTCGGGGCCCCTGACCAGCTTGCCGCCTTCGCTTCTGGTTGTGAAGGCGCCGATCGGTGAGGACGATGATCCCGCGGCGCTCAGAGCCACCCCCTGGCTGATCCGCGCCAAAGCGATCGCGGTGTTGCCGGCGGTATCGTCGCTGAGGACGCTGCGGGAGGTGTTGCCGCAGGCGCGGTCCCGGTCCGGGGTGAAAGCTGACTTGCCGCTGCTGGCCTTTGCCGACCCGGACTTCCACGGCGATCATGCGATCCCTCGCCCGCCGCCCGATCCGGCTGTCGTCGACAGCTCGGCGGCCGTCGCGCGGGCGGCGATAATCGGTCGCCGGCTCCAGGACCTGCCCCCGCTCTACGGGACGCTCGCCGAGGGCGAGGCCCTGGCGAAGCTCCTGGGCGCTCGCGATCAGGACCTTCTGTTAGGCCCCGCGGCGAGCAAGACCGAGCTGTTTGCCAGGCAGCGCGATGGCACGCTGTTTCGAAGCCGGGTGATCGCCTTTTCCACCCACGGCTTGGTCTCCGGCGACCTCGGCCTGACCGAACCGGCCCTGGCTCTGGCCCACCCCCCAGAGAACGCCGATCCCGGTGATGATGGTCTCTTGACTGCTTCGCAGGCGGCCCGCCTGAGGCTGGACGCGGATTGGGTGGTGCTGTCGGCATGCAATACGGCGAGCCCAGGGGCGCCCGGGGCGGAGGGCCTCTCCGGCCTGGCGCGGGCGTTCTTCTACGCCGGCGCACGATCGCTTCTGGTCTCTCACTGGCGAGTGAGGGACGACGCGGCCCAGCGGATCGTGACCGAAACCTTCCGCCTGCGCAAAGCCGATCCGAAGCTCTCGAAGGCCAAGGCGCTGCGCCGCTCGATGCTCACCCTCATGGATGACCCCGCGGAGGACGACAACCCTGGCCAGACCTTCGCCAATCCCCAGGCCTGGGCGCCCTTCATCGTCGTCGGCGAGGCCGAATGACCAGCCGCCGCGCGCGAAGGGGAGCGCAAAACTCACTCCACGGCGGGCGCTGGCGGCCTCACCAGTCTGGAGGCAGGCCAATGGTTTTCATCGCGTCGGCCTTCGTCCTCGCCGCCGGCGCCGTGAGTGTTCCGACACCCGCTGTCTTGATCTGCAACGCCATGAAAGTGGATCTGACCGAACTCACGGTCGATGGACCCGAGCGCGTCACTCCTTCGCCGATCGACCTGCATCCCGGGCGTTGCAAGAGCGTGCGTGGCCTGACCCCGGGCGCCCACGTCATTCGTTTCATCGAACGATCCGAAGCCAACGCCGCGCTCTGCACGCAAACGGTGTCGGCGACCCCGGGCGGAGTGGTCCGGATCTCCCCCGACGACGTCGCTCATTGTCTGCGATAGACGCCCGCGCCAGAGGGGCGCCCGGCCCCATTCGGGCGGGGGAGGGCAGGGCGATTGCCGCGGGGCTGAGTTTGCTTTGACCGAGCCCCCCGACCGACACGCGGGATTATCACTCGACGCCCTCACACCCATATTGCCGTTGGTTCACCTTCGGAGATGCCATGACCGACACTACCGCCGCCGGCGCCTTCCCGCTCGGCGACCGCACCGTGAACCGCTTCGGCTATGGCGCGATGCAGCTCGCCGGGCCCGGCGTATTCGGGCCGCCGAAGGATCGCGGCGCCGCCCTGGCCGTCCTGAGGGAGGCGGTGGCCAGCGGGGTCAACCACATCGACACCAGCGACTTCTATGGGCCGCACGTCACCAACCAGCTGATCCGCGAGGCGCTGCATCCCTACCCGCAAGATCTGGTGATCGTGACGAAGGTCGGCGCGGTGCGCGGCGCCGACGCCTCCTGGAACCCTGCTCTCACTCCCGCCGATATCATCGCCGCGGTTCACGACAATCTTCGCAATCTCGGGCTCGATGTGCTCGCTGTCGTCAACCTGCGGGTCGGCGGCGTTCACGGGCCCAGCGAGGGATCAATCGAGGGGCCGTTCACGGTCCTCGCGGATCTCCAGCGGCAGGGCCTGATCCGCCACCTCGGCTTGAGCAACGTGACACCAAGACAAGTCGAACAGGGACGCGGCGTCGCGGAGGTCGTTTGCGTGCAAAATCACTACAATCTCGCCCATCGCGACGACGACGCGCTGATCGACGAGCTGGCGGGGAAGGGCATCGCCTATGTGCCGTTCTTTCCGCTCGGCGGCTTCACGCCCCTCCAGTCCTCGAGCCTCTCCGACGTGGCCGCGCGGCTCGGCGCAACGCCGATGCAGGTGGCGCTCGCCTGGTTGCTCCACCGCGCGCCCAACGTCCTTTTGATTGCGGGCACCTCCTCGCTCGACCATCTGCACGAGAACCTCAAAGCAGCCGGTCTCTCGCTGCCCGGCCAGGCGCTCGCCAAGTTCGACGAAATCGGCAAGGGAGCCGGTCAGTGAGCACTCGCTGATCCCCGGTTGGCGCGGGGCGAATTGGCCCGACAATGCTCTGGTTTCCGCAGCACCCGGACATCGGGTCTGTTCGGGAACATCTATTGGGATCACAAGGCGTTGTGACTGTCGTCGGGGAGGCGGCTTATGGTCGGAAAATGGTCGGCGATGCTGACGACCACCGCCGCGCTCTGCTTGTGCTCCGGCGCGAGGGCCGCGGCCAATCCTGCTCCAGATAACACGGCTGCCTTCATCGCCTACTGCCCGAGCCATTTCCATGACTGCAAAGGCAAGGTCATAGAAGCCGACATTGCCGCCATGGGGGCTGCTCTTTGGGCCACGCCGCCAACCCAGGCTTGCGCGATTCCCAAAGGGATCGACAATGACTTGGCGACCAAGGAAATCTTGGCGTGGCTGGGCGAACATCGGGACGTCGCACCCGCGACGACCGACACGTCTATTCGGGCCGCAATGAAGTCTCTGTGGGGTGCTGTCAGTCCAACGGCAACTTGTCTCCAGGCGGGCGCAGGAAACCCAAACCCGACCTTCCTTTAGCCCATGACTCCCCGCCACTCAGCGAGTGCGGCGGAGCGTCTCTCCCGGTAGAGGTCTCTGCTGATGAGGTGGCGCTCCTGGCTGAAATGGTTGTGGACCTGGGCGTGGACCGAGCTGAACTTCTGCAGGGTCTTCATCCTGCGGAATCGGTTCATCGCCCGCTCCCGTCGTCGGAAGGGCAGATGGGAATTTTCAACTCGGTTGTTCAACCAACGGCCGGTCTCCTGGCGACCGGCGCCCCCGATCTCCTTCAAAGCCGCGCCATAGGAGCGCAGCCCATCGGTGATAACCCGCTGCGGACGCCCATGGCGCTTCAGCGCCTTCTTGATGAACTTGAGCGCCGCGGCCTTGTCCCGTTCCTTGGTGACAAAGGATTCCAGCACTTCGCCCTCGTGGTCCACCGCCCGCCAGAGGTAGCGCATCTCGCCATTGATCTTCACGTAGACCTCATCGAGATGCCACTTCCAGTGGGTGTAGGATCGCATGTTCTGGACACGCCTCCTGCGGATCTCGCCGGCGAACATCGGGCCGAACCGGTTCCACCATAGGCGCACCGTCTCATGGCAGATGTCGATGCCGCGCTCGAACAGCAGATCCTCGACGTTGCGCAGGGACAGCGGGTAGCGCACGTACATCATCACCACCAGCCGGATCACTTCGGGCGACGAGTCGAAGTAGCGAAACGGGTTGGACGGCTTGGTCATGGCGCATCGCTAGCGCCGGCCGGTTAGCCCGGCGTAAATTTGGGCTGACACTGCCATAGGCGGCGTTGGAGGTCGTCCGGCTCGTCATGGCGGCGGGGGTGTAGGCGCGACCGCGACGGGCCGATGGCGGGGCACGGCGACGGTCGGCCGGCGGCCGGCGCGCATGCACGCGGCATCCAGTTCGTCGTGACGGGCCCGCTCCCACTCGGCCGAGATTCGCCTTCCTGACCGCGGACAGCGCCATTGGGCTCAGGCTCGCACGAGATCGCCGATCGGCAAAGCCGGTCTTCCCGAGTCTTCGCCGGCGCCGCGATCGCCAGCTTCTCGTCGATGGTCCAGCGTCGCCGTGTCCGCCTCACCCCCACGCTCGACACACCCAGCCGCGCAACCTCGCCCATCATTCAAGTGTCCACCTTGAAGAAGAAGAAGACACCAAGGCGCGCCGCCGCCCTCCAGCAGGCGGGTCAAAAAGGACGCCCACCGAGGGTGACGTTGTCGGCCGTGTTTGGGAAGGAATGGGCAAGGCTCGTCACCCTGTTGGCGCCGTCGAGGGAGACCGGTCAATTGGGCGCACTGTCACCGAATTCGACCTCGCGCCTCGCCAGCCCCGCGTCCCGGCTCAATCTCAACATCTCGAGTACACGGCGCATGGCGATCCTCTCCGTGGGCGTCGGCCCCTCCAAAATGAGGAAGCCTTAAGCCAGCGAAGACCCTTCCGGTCCCGCGTCCTGGGCGACATCATCTCGGAATGCCGGGCGGGAATATCTCGGAATGGTAGGCGGCATCAAATCGGAACGCCGAGCGCGATCACCTCGGAACCCGCACGGGAGGCCGTTATCGCGTCCCGAGTCTGCTTTGACAGGGCGCACCGCTACGATTTGTGATAGGCGTGGCGATCCCAGCGACTTAGCGGCTGATGCTCCTAAATGGTCAGTCCCGATCATTTCATTATCGTTTATGACATCCACAACGACGTTCTGAGCGACTGGATGGGAATTCCATTCGGCATATTGCCGGCTATCGCTGGATTGGGGTTGGCTACCCTGCCGCGGCGATTCCTTTCCTCGGTTGTGCTTAATAAGTTACACAATAGAGTGCGCATTTGCTTCGGACTGGCAATCTGCGCTATCGCAGCTAGCGTCGTGCTAGTCCCAACTTGGTTGAACTGGAGAGAACACGACGAATTAGTTCGTGAATTTGAGGCAGGTCAATATAAAATAATTGAGGGCACTAGACGACATTTCTCGCCAACTCCTGGGGGCGGGCATGGTCAACAGAGTTTTGACGTAGATGGGCGTAACTTTTCCTTCTGGGAACATTCACCTTCCAGTTCATTCCACGGCAACAATGCACTTTGGACCGCCTATATACGACCTATCAAAGTGAAACTGTTTGTAATTGGCAACAAGATAGTCCATGTTGAAATAGCCACCGCTACAGATCCACAGAGATTGGCCTAAGGCAATCGATCTAGCCTACCGACTAAGTCCATTACGGTAAGTGGCAACGTGGCCCACCATGGTATCGTAGCCCTTGGGTAAACGAAAGTGTAGGTACTCCCGGTGGATATACCGGGTACTTGCGGACCGGCACTTATAGTTCTTGTCGTACCGTGAGAATTCGCGGAGAATGTGCCGCCGACAAGGGCTACGCCTCCCGAAACAGACATAGAGTTACCTGCGAAGGCACGAATCGAATCGCTTCTGCCGAGCGTTATCGCGGCCGAACCGTTTTTGCCCAATGATTGTATCCACCCGCCAGTGGCGTAAGTTCCAACCGTTGAACTTGGAAAGCCATTTTCAACGTAGATGCCGCCGCCGCCATTAGCGCCCGCAATATCGACACCGCCGCCTCCTTCCACACCCGCAAATCGGACCGAATGGTCATCGGATTGCGCATCTTTCGCAGCTTGTTTGCCAAGCGAGGACGTTGTCGCAGATGAACTTTGCCCATTTGCTGAATTCCCGCCACCCTCGCTTGATCCCGGATGCGAAGTGGGGACTGCACTAGGCAACTGCTGTCGTTGGGATGAGTCAAGCTGGCTGGCGGACGCCTTGATGGCCCCAGTAATGTCCAAGCTCCCGCCGCACGGGAACGACACCGTGCCACACATCCCGCTCGGATCCGCCGCGCCAATCGGATTCCCCCCCACGTATTCATAAAGGTTCGGCCCCTGGTCCAGGCCCGCGGGGTCTGGCTGGAGGAAGCGGCCGAGGTCGGGGGTGTAATCGCGGGCCTTGTAGTCGTAGATCTTGAGGCCCGGGTAGAGCCTCTGGCCGGTGTAGCGGAAGGGATAGCTGGAAGGCCCGTAGCCGGCGTCGACGATGGCGTCGCCGCTCTCGCCATAGGGTCCGTAGCTGTACTTCGCCGCGGCGGCGCCCGCGTAGCTCAGCGCGATGGTCGATCCTTCCCGGTCGGTGTGGGGATAGTAGCTGCCGCTGTTGATGTCGACGAAGAGCCACCGCTCGTCGGGGTCCGGCCCCAGGACATAGAGCCTCGTCCCCTGGAGAGTGAGGACGCCGCCCGAGGACTGGTACTGCCAGTCGACGACGTTCTCGGGACGAAGCCCGTCTGTGGAATGGTAGATGAAGGGAAACGCTGTCCCGGCCACCTTCTGCCGCTCGTGGAAGTAGATGTGGCCCAGGGCGTCTGGGCCCATGACCGCCCAGTTGTTGGTGTCGACCACCCCTGGGGTGACGGTGGGAAAGACGGTGACGAGCTTGCCCACTTCATCGTACCTGGCCAGGCGCTGGTCGTCCTGGTGCAGAGGCCCTTCCGGCCACCAGCTGTAGCTGTAGCCCGCCACGCTCGGATACTGGTTGAGGGTGTTGGTCGTGTAGGCCGTGCTCTTCACCGGCGGGGTGTAGAGATAGGCCGCGTTGGTGCTCGTCCGGCTCGTCTCCCGGCCGGCCGGATCGTAGCCGTAGCCGAAGGTCACGTTGTCCGGCGTGTTGGGGAAGGAGTGGGCGAGGCTCATCACCCTGTCGTCGCCGTAGTAGCTCCAGCTCTGCGATGAGAGGTCGCCGAAGGTCAGGACCGTGCGCCGACCGAGCGCATCGTAGCCGAGATTGGCCAGATGCCCCGATCCGAACCAGGCGTCGGTGGTGCGGTTCATGGCGTCGTAGGTGTAGGTGAAGGTCGTTCCGTCGGTATAGGTGACCGAGGTCATGTTCCCGGCCCCGTCCCACTGATAGGCGGTGGGCCAGGACGCTCCCCGCCCGGTCGGCCGGCCGGCGGCGTCATAGGCCCAGGTGGAGGGGAAGTTGGGAACGGTCGCGCCGCTGAGCCGGCCGGCGAGGTCGTAGCTGAAGGTGCGCGGCGGCATGTCCCAGTTGCGGCTCGCCAGGTTCGAGGTCCCGCCGGTCGGGCAGGCGCCGCTGTTCACCGCCCCGGTGGTCCCGGTCTCGCTGACCTTACGGTTCAGAACGTCATAGCAGCGAACGACCGAGAACCCGCCGCGGTTGGTCCAGATGGTGAGATCGCCGTCCGGATCATACTGGCTGGTCTCGGTCTTGTTGTTGGGGAAGGTGATCACGGCGAGGCGGTTGAAGCCGTCGTAGCCGAGGGTCACAATCTTGTTGTTGGCGTCGGCGACCGAGGTCTTCTCGCCGTCCAGGCCCCAGGTGAAGGCGGCCCAGGTCACCTGCTGGGGTGATCCCTGGCCGTGGATCTCGCTCGTCTCCTGGCCGGCGAGGTCCCAGGTCCTGGCGATCACCCGCCCCGAGGCGTCGATCACCTGGACCGGCCGGTCCATGGGGTCATAGGTGGTGCGGGTGGCGTTGCCCAGGGGATCGTCGGTCTCGGCGACCTTGCCGGTGGGGGTGTAGCTGGTGAACCAGTTCTGCAGGCTGGTGGGATTGCCATTGCCATCGATGGTGGCCGCCCGCTGCTCCTCGATGAGCCGGCCGTTGGCGTCATAGATGAAAGCCTTGCCCATCAGCGACAGAGCCGTGGACCCGCCATCGCGGTTCTGCTCGCCGACCTTGCGCCGCATGAAGTCGAACTGGGTCGTCGTCGCATTGCCCCGCGGATCGGTGATCGCCGTCACATTGCCGAAGGCGTCGGGAGTGAAGATGGTGGTGAGATTGAGGGCCGGGTTCGTTCCCACCGCCGCCGCCCCTTCGGTGGTCGAGATGAGGTTGCCTAGGGAGTCGTAGTCGTGGCCGGTGGTGACTCCGGTCGGATCGACGCTCTTGATGAGAAGTCCGATGGCGTTATAGGTGAAGGTGAAGGTCGGTCGCGTCCCGTTCACCGCCGGCCGCTGCGCCTGGCTCATCAGCGAAGCGCCGTTGTCGCCGGCAGGATGGTAGAAGAAGTCGGTCTCGTTCCCCATCGGATCGACGATCGCGGCGAGCTTGTTTTTCCAGGTGGGATCGTAGCTGGCGGTGATCAGGAGATTGGCAAGGCCCGATCCGCTCTTGGCGATCCTGGTGAGCGCCGTGACATTGTCGTTGGCGTCGTAGGCGAACTGGTCCTGATCGCTCTCCGGATAGGTTCGCGAGACCACCCGGTGGCGGCCGTCCCAGGCGCTGTCGACCTCGCGGGCGATCTCGTCGATGTTGCGCACCGCGTCGCCGTCGGTGGAATAGTAGACGGTGTAGGCGCCGGTGGCCGGATCGTCGCGCTCGCCCCGCCCGCCGGCCGCCAGATACCAGGCGAAAGCCCCGCGGGTCCCCCACTGCAGGCTGGTCGCGTCCTGGGCGGAATTGACCAGGCCCCTTGTGTCATAGCCGTATTGCAGGGCCGGTTGGGTCGAGCTCACCGGTTCGTAGACCTGAAAGAGCTGCGGGTAGGGGACGGGCCGGGTGGTGGCCGAGCGCGCCTGGATCGGGGTGTAGGCGAAGTTCCAGGTATCGCCCGCCGCGTCGCTGATCGCCGAGGCCGACGTCTGGCCGGCGGCGAGGCCCAGGGCGGTGACTCTGGCGGTGAGCGCGCCCTGGCTGTTGATGACGCCGGTAAAGTTCATGGCCCGCGAGCCGGCCGAGTCGAGGCTCGAGGTGATCGCGGTCACCCCCTGCTGGTAATCGTACGAGAAGGTGAGGCTCGGCCCCTGCGCCCAGGTCCAGGTCGTCGGCTGATAGCCGTAGGCGACCGCGCACTGGTTGTCGGTCTCGTAGCGCCACAGCCACGGGGCGATGGAAAGGACATCGCCTCCCGCATTGTGGAGGGAGAAGCTGACCCCCGAGTGGTCCCAGCGCCTGGAAGTCGAATAGGGATATTCGATGCTGGCCTGGGGCTGGCACTGGTCGCGCACCTTGACCCGCACGCCGCCCTGGCTGAGGACCCCGGGAGAGCCCACCGGGGCCATCCAGGACTGGTCCACCAGCCGGATGTATTGGGCGCCGGTGAAGCCGCGATTGATCGTCCCGACGTTGGCAACCATCTGAGAGCGCCACCAGTCGGCGACCAGGGCGGCGAAGACGTCCTTGTTCAGGTCGGCCAGCCCCGCCTGGCCGAAGATGTCCTGCATCGCCATGAAGGCGATGAAGCTGCCGGCGGCGGCGAAGGGGCTGGTCTGGCCCATGGCCTCCATGCCGGAGCCGGAATTGGAGAAGCGCACGTCCCAGGTCTGGTTCCAGCCGCCTTGGACCGGGCCGGTGCACGGACCAAAACCGCCGCAGCCGCGCGGCGCGGCCTTGAACGAGAGGCCGTAGTCGAGGCGGTAGGGCGCCGAGCCGGTCCCCACCGAAAGCAAGGTCGGGGTGGTGTAGCCGACCTGGCCGGTCTTCAGATCGACGCCCAGGACGACGCTGCGATCGACGAACCGGTCCTTCAGGGCGTCGGCGGCCTTTGCCGGGTCGTATTCGGAGAAGGACTGCGGCTGCTTGCCACCCCCGCCCTTGGAGACGCCCGAGGGATTGGCGAGGACGTGGGCGACCTGGATGACGTTGCCCGAGCCGTCGAACTGGGTGGCGATGATCGCCCCGCCGCGCTGGCTGGAGGGATCATTGAAGGGCGTCACTCCCGAGACGTGCGCGGGCCCAAAGCGCGCGCCGGGGCCAAGGAAGGTCTCCGCCGGGCCGCTGATCTGGGTGGCCGAGCCCCAGCCGGCGACATAGCTGGCGATCATCGCCTCGGTATTGGCGATGACGTTGGCGGGGACCTGGGCGGGATCGTAAGGGCCCGCGCCGCAGCCGCCGGGGGATCCCTCGTATTGATAGAGGGGCGCGCGCTGGGTCGAGCCCGTGCCGGTGTAATTGTAGAAGGGCCGAGGATGGCTCGAGGAGAAACACGGGTCCTCGTTGTCGGGGGCGTTGGCCCAGGCGAAGCGCGAGGCGGTGGAGGCCGTGTCGGGGAGATCCTCCATCTGTTCGAGGACCGAGCCTTCGAGGGTCGCTGCGGCCAAGGCGATGGACCTGGAAAGCGCCGCCACGGTCGTGGAGGCGCTGGAGTGCTGGGTGACCGACAGGACGCTATCGATATTGAGGTCGGTGAATTCGTCGGTGATCCCCAGGAAGTTGGGGTTGGTCGGCGGCGGCGGCGGCGGGAACTGGTTGCCCTGCATTTTGGCGCGCCAGTCCACCACCCCGATGGAGTGATGGAACTCCACGCTTCCCGCGCCGATCGCCGCCTGCAGCCGCGCCATCCGCGTCAGCTGCGCCAGCCAGCTCGCCGCGAGCTTCTGGCGGGTGAAATCCCCGGAGGACTGGCTGTAGGGCTCGATGCACCAGGCGTGGCCCTGTTCGCAGAGGAAGGGGATGGTCCCACCGCGCGGCAGCGGCGTGTCGTGCGCCACCTCGTCGCTCCACTTGGCGAGCCTGGCCGGCGAGATCCTCCCCCAGCCGCTGACGATGGCCACCGGCACGGCGATGATCGTCAAGGGCTTGACCACCGTCTCGTCGGCGAAGGTTCCGGCCGGATAGGGGTGGGTGGCGGTGAGGGTGAGCTGGCCAGGCTCGCCCCCGCCAAGGCAGGTCGATTGGTTGATCATGCAGGTGGCGCTCGCCACGACCACGTCGTCGAGCACCAGGCTCTCGGTGGCCTGGGTGTAGCTGGTCTGCGGGTTGGCGTAGGTGGCGGCGATCCCCAGGCGCCGGCCGTCGATGTCGTCGACGAAGAACGGGAAACTGAACAGGCTCTGCTGGTTGATGCCGTCCATGGCGCCGCTCATGGCGACCTGAAACCTGGCGCGCATCTGGTCGGGAACATCGGCGGCGGCCAGCCAGGTCGTCCCCGGATTGGTGGTGATCCGCCAGCCGCCGACCGGCTTGTAGATCGGCTGGATCTTGGTGAGGCCGACGACGGTGTCGGTGTCCAGGGCGGGCGCCTGGGTCTTGAGGCCGCTCAGCAGGGTCGCGCCGACGCCCTGGAGGTATGTATCGAGCGCCGCGGAGTTGACGCCCTGGATGTAGGGAACCCCGTTGGGGCTGAAGTTTGAAGTCATGCCCGCGGCCGCTTGGGTCGCCGGCTGGCCAGGGGCGAAGTTGGAACCGGCGACGAGCCCGAAAGGCGCGGGGCCGGCGTAGGTCTTGAGGGCGGGGTCGTAGTAGTAGGCGGTCCCGCCGATCGTCACCTGCGACCAGGCGTTGAGGATGGTGACCGAGGTAAAGGCGCCGCTCGTCTGGCAGGTGGTCGGCGCCGGAGGGGTGAAGACCGCCGGGATCCCGCCCGACGAGAGCAGCCTGCAGGCCGCCCCGAGGTCGGATATCCCGGTCCAGGCGGTGAAATTCGTCTGGCTGAGGGTATAGGCGCCGATCTGGATCTGTGGGGCGTAGCCGGCCTGGCGCAGCAGGGCGGCGAAGAGGGCGTTCTGGTCGAAGGGGGTTCCCGACTTGTCGATCAGGGTTCCCAGCGGGCCCTTGCGCTCGCCGAAAGCGAACTCGGTCTCGATCTGGTTGTGGACGAACTCGAACATCAGGTCCGGATCGTTCTTCAGCGCCCGCGCCGTCTCGACGATCTCCGGCGCCGGGCCGGTGAGGGCCGGGATGGCGGCCAGGGAATTGGTGTGGGTGGTTCCGGTCCCAAGGCTTGTTTCGGCGGCGGTGGGAGAGATGAGTGGGCCGGTGACGAACTTCATCGCCGGCAGGGTCTGAGCCGAGGCGCCCGCGGCCATCGCCGCCGCCGCGACGACCAGCCAGGCAGCCATCGCGGCGCGCGGGCGTGCGAGGGGGCGCCGGGCGCGGGTCAATTGTGGTTGTCCCACTCGAAGTTCACGCTCACCTGATTGCTGTAGGCGACGGCGCCTTGGCTATCGGTGACCTTCAGCCGCCAGGTCGAGGTGTAGACGTTGTTGTCCTGAGGAACCGTCGAGGTCCACTGGGTGGAAAGCCAATTGGGGGCGGTGGGGGTGGTGGCGTACTGCGGCGCGGCGACGTACTGCCACAGCAGCGTGTAGGGCGCCTGGCCGCCGAGGATGCTTCCCCCGACCGCCGGCGAAACCGCCACGTTGCCGCCGGCGAACCTGTGCCAATTCCAGGTGGTCGGGGTGACCGACGCGGCCAGGGCGCCGCCAACCGTGACGCTCACCGTGTTCGAGGCCGTTCCCCCGCCGCTGTTGGCGACGGTGTAGAAGAAGCTGTCGGAACCGGTGTAGCCGCTGTTGGGGGTGTAGGTGACCGCGACGGCGCCGTTCACGCTGGCCGTCCCGAAGCTCGGCGTCGTCACCGCGGTGACGATGAGCGGCAGGCCCTGCGGGTCGGTGGCATAGGCCCGCGGATCGAAGGTCAGGGCGACGTTCTGCGCTGTCCCGATGTTTATCGCTCCCGCGCTCGGCGCCGTGGCGGTCACCGTGACGTTGACCTGGGCGGTGGCGCTGGGGCTAGGTCCATAGTGGATCGTGTAGGTGAAGCCATCGCCGCCCCAGAAATTGACCGCGGGCTGGTAGCTGGCGGTGGTGGAGGTGAAGCCGCTCGTCCCGTGAGCAGCCGCCGAGACGCCGCTCACGGTGAAGGGATGGTGGGCTGGGTTGGGATCGAAGTTGGTCGCGGACGAGTTCTCCGCGACGGTGATCGCCGCGGGCGAGGCGATCGGCGCGGGATCGATGAGCGTCACGGTGATCACCGCCGAGGCGGTGAGCGGCGGGCTGCCGCTGGTCTGGACCGTGTAGACGAAGGAGTCGGTCCCCACGACAGGGTAGGTGGAGGGGGTGTAGGTGACCGAGCCTGCGGTGAAGCTCGCCGTCCCAAACTGCGGCGTCCCGATCGCGACGATCGGATTGGTCGTGTCGCTCCTGGGATCGAAGGTCGGCGCGGCCGCGCCGTAGGTGTAGCTCAGGCCATAGTCGGTCGCCGTCGGGGGCGTGTCGACAACCGTATGCGTGGTGCTGACGAGAGTTCGGTTGCCGGCCGCGTCATAGCTGTAGAGGGTCTGCGCGCCCGCATCGGTGATGACCGAAACGACCCTGCCCAAGGAATCGTAGGCGACCGACTCCGCCCGCGCCGGGCCGCAGGCCCAGAGCGCCGCGATCAATGCAATGGCGAAGAGGACGCCACCAGGAAGAGCCGACACGATAGCCCCCGAGCCGCTCGAAGGCGAAGCTGAGGTCACTTTGCCAAAGGAGTCGAGTCCAAAGTTCGCGAGGGCTTGAGGCGCTCACCCCAGTCCGATCACTGGCGTGGTCTCGGCGAGGCGCCTGAGACTCCCACGACGCCAGCTTGCGCTGGCCGGCGCGCGCGCGAATTGGGCCTGGCGAGCCGCCCCGTTGTAACGCCAGGGTGTCCGTGACTAGATGGTCCTCTACGCTGGGGAGGCGCCCTGATGGCGTTTCGCGTGCTCGCGCTGGACGGTGGCGGGACCTGGGCGCTCATCCAGGTCAAGGCGCTCATCGCCCTCTATGACGCCAAGACAAGCGGCCACCAGGTCCTCATGGACTTCGACCTCGTCGCCGCCAACTCGGGCGGGAGCATCGTGCTCGGCGGCCTGGTGGAAGACGTCACCCTTGGCGCGCTGCTCGACTTCTTCGAGATCGAGCAGAACCGCCGGGCGATCTTCTCCCCGACCGGCAAGATCCTCGATGTCGGCCTAAAAGCGCTCACCGGCCTTGGGCCGAGGTACAGCGCCGAGGCCAAGCTCCCCGCTCTGGAGCGCCTGCTTCCCAATCGCGGCCCGATCCCACTTTCGAGCGCCGCCTTGGGCGTGCGCCGGACCGGCTCGAACCTCGATGTCCACCTGCTGATCACCGCTTTCGACTACGACCGAAACCGCGCCGCTTTCTTTCGCTCGGCCCCGGCCGGCGGCGTGCAATGGGGAATGGGCGGGGCTTCCGACGCGACCTTGGCCGAGGCCATCCACGCCTCGACCAACGCTCCGGTGAACTATTTCGACGAACCCGCCGCGTTCGCCGCGAACCGCTATTGGGATGGCGCGATCGCCGGCTACAACAATCCGGTGCTGGCGGCGGTCACCGAAGCGATCATGCTCGGCGTCCAGCCCACCGACATCGCCGCCTTGAGCATCGGCACCGGCACGACCGCCCTAGCCGGACCGCCGATCGCCAATCCTCCGACGCCCTTCGTGCAAGCGACAACCAACCAGAGCGTGGTTGACGATCTTCGCAAGCTCGCCGGTTCCATCGTCGATGATCCCCCGGACGTGGCGACCTTCCTCGCCCATGTCATGACCGGCGGCGGCGCGGGCGTGACCGCGCCGGCGCAAAGCCGCATCGTGCGCCTCAACCCCCTGATCAGTCCTCTCTGGGATCCGCAAGCCGGCGCCTGGAAGGCGCCTGGATCGATGACCACCGCCCAGTTCAAGTATTTCGCGAACATCGACATGGACGCGATCGATCCCAATCAGGTCGCCTATATCACGAGCTACGCGGCCTCCTGGCTGGCGAACCTCGCGCCCAACCAGCCGATGCGGATGAACGGCGACACGCTCGCGCCGGAACTGGGCTACGCCTCGTTCGCCGACGCGCTGGCCGCGTGGCGTGAGATCAAGTAGCGGGCGACGGGAGGAGGGTAGGGGCCATTGACCAAGACTGGATACCTCGTCGCGTTGGTCCTCATCCTCGCTTTCGCGGTCGATTTGAGCCAGCCGGCCCAGGCAAGGATCAGGCATGCTCGCTCGCCGGCAGGCAACTCCGCGACCGCGCCGGCTGCGGGGACCGCGCGGACGCCAACGCCCAAAGCCGCCCCTCAACCCAGTCCACCCGTCCCGGCGCCCGCGCCAGTCGTAAGCGGAACGCCGGCCAAGAGTCCTGGGCCGTTGGATGTGACCCTGGGGGCGTGGACGGCCGGCGCCAAAACCCTGCCGGTCTTCCTTCACGGCGAGGCCGAGCCCCGCCAGCTCACCTTCAAGGACCCCGCGATCCGGGCCAAGCTCGCCGACGCTCTCAAATGCGACAAGCTGAGGATCCTCGCCGACGATGTCGCCGATCCCCATGTGATCACCGGCATCGATCGGCTGACCAGGCCCGTCACGATCGGTCAGCGACTGATCGCATTGGGCGGGGCGATCTTGGCCCTGACCCTGGCCGCGGGCTTGGTGACCAGATGGCGGCCGCAGCGGTTTCTCATCGGCGTCGACAACCGCTACAGCAACTCGCAGTGCCAGCTCGCGCTTTGGTTCGGGGCGGTCGCTTCGATCTACGCCGCCGCCGTGGCCCTGCGCATCGTCCTTCTCGGCCCAGGCTACATCGGCGGGGTGGGATTGCCGGCCAACCTCATCGCCCTTACCGGCCTTAGCGCCTTCACCTTCGGCGGCGCGAAGGTGATCACCAATCAGAAGGTCGACGCCGCGGCGCGCGACGCTTCCCAGCCGCGGCAAGGCGACGCGGCCGGCCAGGCGCCGCAGCAGCCTCTCCCCGCCGGCCCGGCGCCGCAACAGCCTCTCCCGGCCGCCCAGGCGCCGCAGCGGGTTCTGGCCGCAATCAAGCCACCGGCCGCTAGAGCCAACATCGTTCGCGACCTCGTCAACAACGACAAGGGCCAAGCCGACCTGGGCGATTTCCAGATGATCCTGGTGGCGCTCGCGGCGGTCGCGATCTTCGTGGCCCAGGCGTTCACCTTCCTGGGCGGCCTTGAACTGGCGCACACTACGATGTTGCCGGATGTCGACAGCACCCTTCTCGCCGGCTTCGGGTTGGGACAGGGCGCTTATCTGGTCAAGAAGGCCGCCATGAAGCCGGGAGAGGGGTAACGACGACTTGGCCGAACATCGGAGCTCGGGTCGGTACGCGCGATCCGGCGAAGGGCCGTCGGGGTTATCGGCGCCTCGTCTTGGCGATTTGGCCGCGACCACGAGGGAACCCATGTTGAGAGGACGGAAATGGCGTTTTCTCTGAGCGCGACATCGCTGAGCCACACCTCGCACGTGGCGCCAGCGATGATGGCGGTCGCGCTCCTGGCGATCGAGCTCACCAGCCAGGACTTCGGATTCACCGAGGAGCAGAGCCGCACGGCCGCCGAGGAGGCGGCCAAGGTCGCTTCTGGCGCGTCACACACGCTGCACAGCCACCACCTGATCAACCCGGCGACCGGCTTCAGCGAGGCTCTGGACGCGGTTCCTTTTGCCGACGGAAAGTTCGTCTGGGATTGGAATTTGATCTTTCCAGTCGCCGCGGCTTTCAAGGCGGCCTCGACCCGCCTGGCCACGCCCATCACCTGGGGCGCGGTCTGGGACAGGCTGATGGGCGAAATCCCCGGCGATGACGCCGCCGCGATGCGCGCGGGCGAAGTCGCTTATATCGCGCGGCGTCGCTCCGCTGGACATCATAACGTCTTCGTCGATGGTCCGCACTTCGAACTCGGACGCAACTGAAGCTTGAGTCCGAGAGCTCGGAGCATCGCGTCGAAGCACGCGCGCGCCCCGCGCCACCTTCACCTTGCCAGCGCCGCGCGAACCTTACGGGGTGTCGGGTCCGTAGGAAGCCCAGAGTGTCGCGATCAGTCGCAAGAGCTGGACGCTCGCCGACACGGCAATGAGGACGACGAAGAACTCGGTGAGGACAAACGCCGCGCCCACGTCGTCATACCGGCAGGTCGGCAAGGCTCGGCATGCACGCGCGGCGCCTATGAGGGCGAGGCTCCGAGGGGCGAACACAGCGACGGTGAGCCAGGCGCCCGCGGTAAGCGGAAGGGCCTTCGCCAGCAGCACATCGACAATCTTCGTGCGTTGCGGCCTGCGATTGGCGCGCAGGTCTTCCAGATCGATGCGGATCGCATCGACGACATCGCCATTCCACACCCCAAAGAGGACCGCCACGATCGCCAGGAGCATGCTGGCCGCGGCCAGGACGTCGGCCATGTTCGTCACTCTTTGATGGGTGTCGCCCCGAACGCCTGGCAGAGGAACTCGTAGGAGCTGCGAGCGGTCGAATAGTTCGATACGCTGTCGGCCACGCGCAACACCGGCTTTTCGCGGCCGTCCTTGGCCGCCAGACTTTGGTTCATCAGATCGACGAGGCTCGCCACCTTGATCTCGAGCAGGAACTGATCGTTCTTCGTCAGCTTCGCGCTTTCGAGGGTCGCCTTGGCCGAGGCGGTGGTCGCGGCGCGAAGTTGATAGCGGTATTTGGAAAGAGCCGAGCGGATCAGAGACCGGCTGGCCGGTAGGGTGACCTGGAACAGGCGCGCGACCTGCGTTTCGGCTGGAACCTGGTTGGCGAATGGATATTCCATGAGCAGCGCCAGGCGGTGCTCCAGGATGTCGCTGCCTCGAGAAAAGGCCCGCCTGCCCAGGTACATCTCGACATATTCGGCGACCGCCGCCTGCGCATGCCCGGCGAGGCGAGAGGCCAGGACCTTCACGTCACATTCCAGAGCGTCAGCCAGCAGGTCGGTGTCGGCGTCGGACACCTCGAGAGGAGGATTGAATTTCACCTCGCCACCTCAGCTCCGCGCCTATCGTCGCCAGGATGCTCCCGGGATCGAGGGTTTGCAAACACGCCGAATTGAAAGTCGTGCGACAGTCTGAGACGGTCCAGCGCGGATCGTCGCCGTCGCGTGCCGCTGGTGGACTTCACAGGCGACGACGGGGATTAGAAGCCTCGACCCCTCTCAATTCGTGCCCGCGGCGACAGGCGTCAAAGTCTCTCGGATGGCCGGGGCTGTGCCTCGATTTGACGGGCTGGCGCCACTCTTCCGGGGGCCCGCCCGCAACCACCACCACTTGCAGGCAAGCCGGGATCGCCGGACGCTCGGCCCCCCTCTACCCCGCAAATGCTTCCTGCGAACTCCGCATGAAGTCGTGGGGCATAGCTCTTCCCAAAGATCCTGCAGATGGTCGATCCCACAGACCACTGACAGAAAATGCCCTTCGGCAGCCTCGCCAGACCGGTGCGTGGGTCTACGACGGAGCCCACCAGATGCATGTTGCGATGATCGTCCAGAGCAGCGATAGTCATAAAGTCAGGATGGCGTCAGGAACTAGTCAAAGGGCGAAACGATGGGGCGCACGACATTATGCTCGGCGTTGACGATTGGCTTAATGTCATTGAGTGGATGCACGACCATTCCCGCGTTCGTGGCAAAGGGAGGTTCATCAAAGATAGCCCCCGCCGGTCCAAAAGTGGCCGGACTGATGGTGAATCTGAAATGTGAGCTTTGGGATGCGGCCCACTCTAACGACGAGCTTCCCTACTTAGAAGACGGTCCTTCGATGCTTGAGCATGGGAAGGATCCGGCGAGACATCCCCGCGGCGCCCCAGCGCCGACAGAACCGGGCAGAGTCTTTACGCTCCACAACTTATTTCAAGAGATCGAGTACGTTGCGGACGCCGAATGTGTGCAACCCGATAGCTTCCTGACGTTTTGGTCCAGATACATCCCTGACAGTGTTTGGCTAGTTTCGCGTGTTCGCTTTGGTCCGGGGCGGTCGCCCCGGACCAAAGCGGGCGAGTTTTCCCGAGGTCCGGTCGATGAGGC